>JABACD010000027.1 GCA_014237855.1 Planctomycetota bacterium
GCTCGGGTTCGGGCTGCGGCTCGGGTTCGGGCTGCGGCTCGGGCTGCGGCTCAAGGACAGGTTCGGAGCTCGCTCTCGGGCTCCAGGGCCAGTCCCAGCGCTTCCAGGCTTCGGCTTCCGTCTTCCCCGGGCTCCACGGCCAGTCCTCGTCATCCCAGGCCTTCATCTGGCCCACCGAGAAGTCGGGAACGTTGGGAATTCCTCCACTGCCCCAGGGCCAATCGGTCGCCGTCCAGCGCGGGGCTCCACCGGATCGATCCGGTCGATCTTCCAGGAGGGCCGCACCTTGCAGGCGGGCCCTCTCCCCCGCGTGGATGGGGCGCGGCGGAACGCCCAGGCCCTCGCCTCCGGTCCATGAGGCCCGGGCAGGCAGGCCGGCGTGGTTGGTCAGCTCTGTCCCACCTCCAGGGAGAGAGTGGATCGAGACGGCCCCGAGTCCCAGCTGCAGGCGCCAGCCACCGGGCAGATCCAATCGCATGCTGCCATTGCGTACCTCCACATCCACACTGTGAAGAGCATTCATGCCGAGGATGAGCTCCCCCGTCTCCTGTCGCTGGTACCAGTGGATCGTGCTGGGCCCCTGGATACGGAGACTTCCGCGCCCTCCCAGACGGAGGGTTCCGACGCTTCCTGGGGCCAGCTCGAACTGACCCGATCCAGGGACATCCCGGCCACGCGAGCTGACAGTCATGGGCAGAACGCCCATCTCCGAGAGAAGAATGCCGCGTCCACGATTGATCTCCACCCGCGCACCGCCAGCCCAGGCCGGGCTCTGGAGGGCGCCGAGCAGGCCGAGAGTTGCCACGAGGAGAGCCTGACGGATGGTCCTGGGGATATGAGACCTCATGGGTCCCCTATCGACCCCGCCAGCAGCCCGAATCCAAGGAAAGCCGGGACTCCGTTGGTCCCCGCCCAGGTTGGGTTCAGGACAGATGCTTGCGCAGGAGGCCTGCCCTGAGGACATCCCTCTCCGAGGCCTCGAGCAGCGACTCCTTGTCCTTGTCGGGATTCAGGGCCTGGATGTGCCCCCTCTGCACCTGCACTCCCAGGGCATTGAGGAGCTCCAGCCGGGTCCCATCGATCAGTCCCAGGGTATGCCCGAGCCGCACGTTGGAGAGGTGAGCGAGCGCCACATCCGTCGCCATCGAGCGAGCCGTGCGCAGTACGCCCAGCGACTTCGAGACGCGATCGGTCAGGGCCGATCGCTGATCGTCGAGGAGCGCTTCGCGGACCTTGCGCTCGAAGTTCGCGATGACCGGCACCAGGGCGCGAAGGTCGTCGATCAGGCTCTGTTCGTCACGCCCCAGGGTGACCTGGTTGCTGATCTGGAAGAAGTCGCCTGCAGCACGACTCCCCTCACCGTAGAGCCCCCGGACAGCGAGCCCGGTGCGCTGCGCAGCGGTGAAGACCTTCTCGAGTTCCGAGCGCACCAGGCTGATGCCAGGCAAGTGCAGCATCACCGAAGCCCGCAGGCCCGTGCCCACGTTCGTGGGGCAGCCCGTCAGATAACCAAGCCGCTCACTGAAGGCAAATGGCAGCCTCGATTCGAGAAACCGGTCCAGCTCCACGGCAGCGTCGAAGGTGTCGTCAAGCTGGAATCCAGAACCGATCGACTGAATCCGCAGGTGGTCTTCTTCGTTGACCATGACCGAGATTCCCTCGGACTTGCCGAACGCCACCGCTCGTCCACGAGGCACAGGCGTGGCCTCTTCTACCGGCGCCAGGTCTCTACTGATGAGATGTCGTTCGCGAAGGACCAGCCGCAAGATCAGGCTGGTCTCCTCCATGGGAACCCAGCGCGTCTCTCCATCCAGGGAAGCATCGTCGAGAACGGGGCGCACCAACGCAGCCAGTTCATCCGCACGGTCCTCCACCAGCCGCGAGGCAAAGGGATAGTCGCGCAGATTCCTGGCCAATCGAATCCGGCAGGATACGACGACATCGTCAGAACTCGTGGTACCTGTGAGCCAGGAGCTCATCTGGGTGGCCAGTTGCTGGGGATCGATCGGGGTGGAGTCCAAGGGCCCGTGCTTCAGCGAGGATTCGATTCGGAGGACAGGGCTCTATAGCCTAGCCTGGACCGCGCTGCAGATCGTTGCTCAAATTTTGACCCCCCAGGGCCACCGTTCTGGGCTCCCACCGTACAGCCCACGGCGGCCGGCCCCCTGCCCCCCCCCAAGTCCCTTGCCTGGACATGCTTGCGGCCCCCCCTCGGGCCTGCCATCCTGATCCAGCCTTGCCCATCTTCGAGCCCTCAACCATCGTCCTGATCACCATCGGGGTGAGCCTGCTGCTCTTCGTCACGGAGTCGGTCCGCTATGACCTGATAGCCGTTGGGGTCGTCGTCGTTCTGGCCGGGACCGGAGTTCTCACTCCGAAGGAGGCCTTCGGAGGCTTCTCCTCTCCGGCAGTCATGTTGATTGCGGCGATGTATGTCTTCGGAGCTGCCTTCACGCGCTGGGGAATTGCAGAGGCCCTGGGCAGCAAGACCCTCGGCACCGGCGACACCGGCTCGGAAACGAGCCTGATCCTCAAGATCGTCCTGGTCTCCGCGCTGCTCTCAGGAGTGCTCTCGAACGCCGGCGTGGTCGCCATCCTGATTCCCGTGCTCAGCGGCGTCGCGCGGCGACGAGGAATCCCGTCGTCCAAGCTGCTCATGCCTCTGGCCTATGGCAGCTTGCTGGGCGGGCTGCTGTCCGTCATCGCGACCTCCAAGAACCTCGCGGTCAACGGCATCATCTCCGACTCAGGCCACGAGCCCCTCGCCCTCTTCGAGTTCACCCACTTCGGCCTCGCACTGCTCGCCGTCGGCCTGGTCTACTTCATCTTCCCCGGACGACAGCTGCTACCGTCCAAGCGAGTAGACAGGAGCCTGACCGAGCACTACCAGGTGCGGCGCTTCGTCACGGAGGTCTTGATCGAGCCCAACAGCACCTTGATCAACCGCTCGGTCGCAGACTCCGAGTTCTTCCGCAAGTACGACGTGACCGTGATCGGGATCGTGCGTCCGGACTCGACGAGCATCCTCGCACCTGGTCCCTACAATCGAATCCGCAGGGACGACACCCTGATCCTCCAGGGAGAGCCGGATGACATCCTGCGGCTCCAAAGAGAGCTCTCGCTCGACCGGGTTCCCCAGGCAACCATCGAGGACACCCAGATTGTCTCCGGAGATGTACAGCTGATCGAGGCCGTAGTGCCGGCCAACTCGGAACTCTGCGGAAGAACCGTCAAGGACTCCGACTTCAAGGACCGCACCGGATTGAACGTCCTGGCCATCTCGAAGCATGGTGCCCTGCAGCCAGGCCGAATTGCTGACACGATCCTCGAAGTTGGTGACACGCTGCTCATTCAAGGCCACGACCATGACATCGAGCGCGTACGTCGCAGCCGCGAGCTGCTGACCCTTGGCGAGCTGGAGACAGAGCGCATCGGTCGGGGCGCGATGATCAGTGTCATGACTCTTGTGGTTGTGCTCGTGGTCGCCTTCTTTGGTTGGATGCCCCTCTCGGTCGTCGCGGTAAGTGGCGCCTTGCTACTGATCGTGACCCGCTGTGTTCCCGCAAAGGACGTCTACAACCAGATGGACTGGCAGGCTCTGATCCTGATCGGCGGGATGCTCTCCCTGGGCACGGCCTTCCGGATCAGTCGCCTGGACAAGGAGCTGGTCGATCAGATTCAGCAGCTCCAGGGGCTGATCGGGTCTCCGCACATGATGATCGCGCTGCTCATGCTGTGCTCCGTCGTGCTGACTCAGCTCACGACCCACATCGCCGCAGCTGTCATCATGACGCCCGTGGCACTCTCGTTTGCGGAGCGGATGGGAATCAACGACAGGAGCCTCATCATGGCCGTCCTCTCCGGTTGCAGCATGGCCTTCATGTCTCCCGTGGCACACCAGGCCAACGCCATGGTGGTCGGCCCGGGCGACTACAAGTACAAGGACTTCCTGAAGGTTGGCACGCCCCTTGTCGTGATCCTCTTCGGAGTGTCGGTGTTCTTGATCCCGATCATGTTCCCCTTGTAGCCAGCATGCTGCCTCATTGGCTGGCCCACCTCTGGGCCCTCGGCTTGCTGTCGCTCGCGGCGAACCTGCCCCAGGATCTCACCAGCTCCAGCCCTGCTGGAGTCGGCTGGGACTCATTACCAGCACTTGTCTGGAGAGCTGGCAAGCCGGGCGAGCCACTCTCAACGGAGCTGGCCCGGGCCTTCGGAGGGGTCAACGTCGAGGGCAGCGCCGAGGATGACTGGGCACGAGAGCTTGGCCTGGACTTCTACATCGGCCATGCACCGGGTCGAGACGACCTGCACATCGACAGCGATCGAGCCTGGTACGAGGAGATCTGGCGGAGCTACTGGGAAGAACGGGAACCATCGGTCCTGGTGCGAAGTCCCTGCCTGAGCGAGGAGTCCTGCATCGAGTCGCTCAAGCTGCGCCTCCAGACCTCTCTGAAGGCTCGCGACGGAGAGGTGGGCCTCGGGATTTCCCTCGGAGACGAGGTCAGCCTGACCCCCTGGGGAGCTCCGCTGGATCTCTGCGAGTCCGATGCCTGCCGAGCGTCATTCGCTGACTTTCTCGCAGGGCAGCAACGCTGGAGCTTCGTGCAGCGAGAACCGCTGCACTATCCAGACACTGACCGTACACGTCTGGCCTGGATCGAGGGAGACCCCCGTCATGTGGGGGCCTGGTTGGCTCGCAGGGACTTCCATCACCGGGTCTTGATCGAGGCCCTGGAACAGCTCGCTGACCGTGCGAGGGAGCTCTCACCAGGCACTCCGGTGGGGCTCTTCGGACAGAGCGGGCGCACGGCGTTCGGCGATGTGGGGGTCGAGCAGGTCCTCGGGTTCCTCGACTTCCTGGAGGTCTACCGCATTCTCGACTCTCGAGAACTGCTGTACACACTTCGTGATGAACAGCAGAGATCGCTGCTGACGCTCTTCCGCGAACCAGATGCTCCCCACGGAACATCATGGCTGGCCTGGGAACACTGGCTGCGCGGTGGAGACGGCTTCGTGATCTGGTCCGACGCAGACCTCCAGGCTCACCCGCAGTATGCGGCCAGTCTGACTCGGACCATCAAGACGCTTCGCGAACTGGATGGCCAGCTCCCGGATTGGCGCCCTCGCCCCAGCGGAGTGGCGGTCATCCACCCTCCCGACTCACTGGCACTCTCCTGGCTTCGTGATGCCCTCAACGATGGGCCGACCTGGATGCGCCGCTTTGCGAGCTATCAGAACGAGAACGGCACACGTGAGCTCGCGCTCCGAGCCCTGCTGCGCCTGCTGGAGGACTCCGGCTACCTGCCCGGGTCACTGCCGATCGATTCCATTGGCAGCCATACAGTCAGCAGGTTCCCCCTCCTGGTCGCCAATCACCTGCTGCTCTTGGGCGCAGATCAGCGTGATGGACTGCTGAGCTATCTTCAGGCAGGGGGTCGACTGATCGTTCTCGGTCCTCTGGGCACCTACTCTCGAAGAGGGCAACAGCGCGGCGACGGGCTGCCTGAATGGCTTGGCACCGACTGGGGCACGGCCGTACGGGAGGGCCAGATCATGGACCTCGAGCTCGATGCCAGCCGCTACCTGGCGCAGCGCTTTGAGAAAGCAGCCGAGGGGAGCTACGTGGACCGCTGTCGGCGATCAATCAAGCAATTGTGTGGAGCGACACAAGGCTCCCAACCCAGGTGGAGCCTCAAATCCGATGGCTTCGACGGCCCCTGGCTGCGCCTCACTCAACCGGCTGAGGAGCCCGGTAGCTGGATCTGTGCAGCGCTACCTGGAGCAGCCACCCCCGGGCAGCGCGCCCTGCTGAAGGACCTGGAACTGGAGCTGCTAGCTCCAGCGGACGTTCATGTTCGATGGATCCATCCTCAGCCCAAGGACGGAGTGATCCATCTCCCAGCGGGAGAGGCCGTGATCTTTCAGCTGACCAAGGGGCCCTGACTGGCTCGCGAACGGAGCTCTTACTTCAGCCCAAAGGCCCGCAACAGATTCTCCCACCGATCACGCAGCCTGGCCTGGAGGGCCTCGTTGATCAGGCGCTGCCCCGTCAGCTCCCCTCGCACGAGATCAAGTGAGCCCTGCTTCTCGCCCAGGGTGATGTTGACCTGATCCAGGGACTGTTCGAGCTCCTGTCGGTGCGACTCGAGTCCATCGATCTGACGGTCTCGCTCGAGAACCTCCTCCTGCTTCTGAGCTGCGAGCCCCTGAACCTCTACGAGCTCCTTGCGAGTCTGCTCCATGTCGGCTTCCAGCGCCCCGATGCGAGTCTCCAGATGCCCTGCCCGGTCCTCATGAGCACTCACCTCACCGGTCAGGTCTTCGATCCGCTCCTGCAGCAGGTCCTCGTTTCCGACCAGGTCAATCGCGCGCTGGCGTAGCTCCTCGATGACCTCGACCTGTTGTTCATTGTTGTCCTGCAGGATGCCAAGCGTCGACTTGTGGCCCTCCAGATCAAGGTGCAGATCAGCATTGACCTGCTCGAGACGTGCCCACTCCTTGCTGACCACGTCGCGCTCCATGTCGAAGCCCACGAGCTTCTGTATCAGATCCCTGAACGGCTCAAAGGTGCCCGCGGGCGCCACGGGTGGGGCCAGCAGCTGATCGGCTCTGGGGATTGAAGTCTCGTCGTAGGTGGCCACGACAGCATGTCGGTAGACCGGCGCAGAATGATCGGAGGAGTAGAGCACTCCGTTGTAGAACTCGTAGTAGTCGTCAGCCAGAGCACGCAGCTGTGGGTCACGATCCATGTAGAGCTCCAGACACATCAAGCCCAACCAGCGGCTCAAGCTCGCGTGCCCAACACTGGCGACGCTCGCACCGTCCCCTGACAAGGCAGCTTCGGTCTCTGCCAGTGACGGTAACCCGTTCTCCTTGTGCTCCGCCAGGTAGCGATGCTCGACCCCCATCTTCTCGTGGAGGAACGACTCGAGGAGACTCTCCGCATGCTCCACTCCCTCGGTCGAGTAGGGGCCTGCAACGATCACCCACCTACGAGCCACCCTGCGGCACTCGGCCAGGAAAGCGGCCCTGCGAGGCGGCGGAACATGCTCCAGGGTGTCAAAGGTGACCACCGCATCCACACAGTCATCTCCAAACGGCAGGCAACTTCCATCACCAAGGACCAGACCCTCCTCCTCAGATGGATCAACATCCACGAGATGGACCTGATCATCAGGCAAGAACTTGCGCAGGAGGGCGGTTCTACCCCCCACGTCAAGGATGCTCAGGGCCTCTTGCTCTCCACGCATTCCAGCCACGATGTCAGCGACCAGCCGATAACGCTGGTACTGATCGAAGGGCATTCGAAGGGTGGAATCACTCACGACCTTGAGACCTCCGACACAGAGTCCTCTCCGCTGCTGCGATTGACCGTCCAGCGTGTGGGCAGATAGAGCATGCCGTGCTGATGACTCCGAGGATCGATGACCTCGAAGGTCAGGGCGTGCTCCTGGTGGTCAATCGCGGTCGGCGCCGCCTTGCTGTGGTCGTACAGGAAAGTCGTCACGTAGTACTGTCCCTGCAAGAGCGGCATGGATTCGAACTCCATCACCACATCGCCCTCGTCCCCCTTGCAAAGTGTACCCAGATCGATCGGGGTCTCTCGCCACTGATGGTTCGAGCCGTTGATGTAGGTACCGTCAGATCGGTAGATGCCAATCCCGAAGACAGGGTTCTTCACGTCCTCGTGACAGCTGTACTCGAGCTTGAGCTGGAACGGCTCGCCGGTGCGGAACACGTGCCCCTGCTCCCCGGCCCCGTCGCTCATCACAACCCGGTGGATCTCGATTTCCCCGCTGCCCCAGCGGGGATACTCGCTGGTTCCTCGGTTCAACACGGAGAGACGCTCATTTCCCCGGGCATGCGCCCGCTTGAGGTACTCGTCAGCAACCTTCTCCGCGCTACCCTGCTTGAGCACCTCCCCCTGATCCATCAAGACCACACGCTGACACATGCTCTTCACGGACCCCATGTCGTGGGACACGAAGATGATGGTCTTGCCCTGCTCACGGAACTCGTTGAGCCGATTGGTGCACTTGCCCTTGAAGTGCTCGTCCCCAACCGAGAGGGCCTCATCGATGATGAAGATGTCCGGATTGACGCTGGCGGCCACCGAGAAGCCAAGCCGTACGTACATCCCTGAACTGTAGGTCTTGACCGGACGCTCGATGAACTCCCCCAGCTCGGAGAAGTCGATGATCGACTGCAGGCGCTCGTCGATCTCCTCCGGCGACATCCCAAGGATTGAGCAGTTCAGGTGGATGTTCTCGCGACCACTGAACTCCGGGTGGAACCCAGCCCCGAGTTCCAGCAAGGAGGCGACGCGCCCCATGACCTGCACGGTGCCGGTCGTCGGCTGGGTTATCCCCGTAAGTAACTTGAGCAGCGTGCTCTTGCCGGCTCCATTCTCGCCGATGATCCCGACCGTACTGCCGTTCGGAATGTCCAGGTAGACATTCTTGACGGCCCAGAACTCCCGGTACCGTTTCTTTCCCGGAAGGATCATGTCCCACAGGCGATGCGCCGGCTTGCGGTACATCTGGTAGGCCTTGCCAAGGTTCTCGGCAACAATAGCGCTGCCAGGGTCAATACCACCCTTTGCTTGTGACTCGCCAGCTCCCATCTAAAGCAAGTCGGGGAAGCGCTTACGCTGAGAATCGAAGAACATGGAACCGAGCCCGAATGCGATAAGAGCAACCACCGCAAAAGTGCCCAGCATCTCACCATTGGGCCACTTGTTGAAGAGCATCACATCTCGGTAGCACTCGATCAGCCAGTACATTGGATTGTACTCCAAGATGAAGTCATAGCGCCCATTGTGCTTGGGCTCCAGGATCATGTACGGCGGGTAGAAGATTGGTGTTGAGAACATCCACACCATCACCAGGACCCCAATCACATGGAAGGTGTCTCGGATGATCAGGTTGAAGGCCGAGAGGAACAGCCCAAGGCCTGCAGTGAAGATCGCCTGCAGGAACATCAACAGCGGCAGGCAGAGGAGCGCCACACCTAGCGACAGGTCGTTCGGGTCACGCTCCTGAACGGGCTGCTTTCCCGTACCACGCCTGGGCGTGATGATGCGGATATTGTCGCCGTGATCGGGGCAAATGAGCACGTGTTCAAAGGTGCAGCCCTCGGTGTTGCATGCCGCACGCCTGGGATCCCGCACGCCCTCCTGGATCACACCTCCGCTGGGATCAAAGGCGCCGACCACCGCAACCCGCTCCTGCACCTGGGCAACCTCCTCCGGGGCCTTCACGTAGCCGAAGTAGAAGACGCCTAGCAGGACGACTGGAATACCGATCGTCATGTTCACGATCGAGGAGATGGTCAGGTAGATCGGGAGCACCCCTGCTGGAAAGACCACCTTTTGGATCAGGTTGGCATTCTCCACCAGGCAATTGGTTGCCCTCGAGAGCGTCTCCGCGAAGGCACTCCAGACAACGATGCCAGCGAGCATCCAGATCGCAACGTCCGTGATCCCAGCCTTGTCCCCGAAGCGTTGCCCGAGAAGAACACTGAACACGAAGGTGTAGACCACGAGATTCAGCAGCGGAAAGACAACAGACCAGAAAAAGCCCATTGACGACCCCACGTAGCGCGCCTTCAAATCGCGAATCACAAGCTCCTTTACGAGGCGCTTGTTACCGATCAGGGTTCTGATGAACTCGAACAACAGGGGACCCTCAGAGGACGAGCTTGCCGAGAGCGGAAAGCGTCAAGTCGACAGCAACCTGTGCGGTCTGATTATGAATGTCCAGGATGGGATTGATCTCTGTCAGCTCCAAGCTCACCAATTGCTCGGTCTCTGCCACCATCTCCATGAAGAGATGGCACTCACGAAGGTTCAGCCCACCAGAGACTGGTGTTCCCACTCCCGGTGCCACACTTGGATCAGTTCCGTCCATGTCGAAGGAGACGTGAAAGCCGGCGGTACCGTCCATGACGATCTCCAGAGCATCGACCATCACGTCGTGCATTCCACGCATATCGATTTCTCGCATCGTGAAGATTCGGAGGCCGGTCTTCTTGACCATCTGGCGCTCGCTCCTGTCGAGGCTGCGGACGCCAACCGCACAGGCATTCGACAGGTCGACCATCGGATAGGCGTCACCCAGTCGGGTCAGTCCGTCGAGACCCTCTCCGAGACAGGAAGCCAGGGGCATCCCGTGAATGTTCCCACTGGGGCTGGTCTCAGGAGTGTTCATATCCCCATGGGCATCGAACCACAGCAGTCCGAGCTTTCCTCCCTTGTCGGCCAGGTGATTGCTGACGCCCGCCACGGTACCGCAGGCAATCGAGTGATCACCACCAACAACGATCGGGAACAGCCCACGATTCATGCTATCGGTGACGCAGTCCCTCAGCTTCTCGCAGGAGGTCACGATCTCATCCAGAAAGCGGGCATCCGACCTTTCTGGAGCGTGCGACTCGGGCTGCTCGACATGAACATTGCCCAGGTCCTCAAAGCCCAACCCCATACCACGGATAGCGGCCTCGATCCCCGCAATGCGCAGAGCACTGGGCCCCATATCCACACCGCGTCGACCTCCGCCGAGGTCCATGGGAACCCCGATAAGCCCAACATTCTTTTCTATCATTTCAGTGCCACCTGCTCGGGAATACCCGCCATCTGAAGTTCGCTCCCCGCAATTCCAAGTCCACTGGACACGCTGCTCCCTTCCAGGCCGCAAGACCCTACCAGAGTGCAACAACAAGGGGACCAAGCAAGGCGGTCCGATGGGAGAGTCGTCTTGGGCTCAGGCATGATTCTTGAGGGTTCAGTGCGTCCTTCGGCCCAGGGCTCCCAGGATGGCTCCCTGCAAGGCAGGGCTCCGGGGCTGCAGACTCAGCTGGCGACGCAAGAGTTCCACTTCCTGGATCCCCCCCCACTCGCCCAGCGCAAAGCCAACCCGCCTCAGGTCCTTCTCGCTGGCCTCGACCGGAGCCCGTAGGAGCTCGTCTCGGAGCCCGTAGAGCCCGTGAGAGCTGACGATCACCTGAGCAGCCAGCATGCTCAGATCGAAGGGGCTATCCCACAGGGCGGGACGCAAGAAGCGCAGGCCCAGATCATCCTGCGCCTCGACGATTGCACGGGCCAGCGCGATGTTGAGCGCCAGGTCCTTCTCGACCGGGAAGTGCTTGCGAAATAGGTCTATGTGGGCAGAAGCATCTCGCCCCACCAGCGCACGGACGCAGAGCACGCCTTCCTTACCGGAAGGAAAGCCATTGACCAGATCCATCGCCAGCGCCTGGCGCCCCTTGGCCACACCACTGTGCGCCAGCGCCCTTGCCACGCGCGTATGCTCGAGCCCTTCCAGATCCGGGAGCAGCTCCTCCAGATAATTGCGAATCAGCGGAGCCGCTGACTGATCCATTGCCGCCTCGAGAGTCGCGGCGTACTCCTCGTGGGACGGATCCTCGAGGGTCAGCTTCATCCTGGAGTGGGCCTCGATGTCTCCGAGTCTCGCCTCGGCCAGCATCACCGCAGCGCGCACACCAGGATTGGGGTCTTGCTCGAACTCCGCCAGAAAGCGCAGTGCCTCTGGATCCTCGGCCAGTGCCCAGGCCTCGCAGGCGAGACGCCGATCTCGGGCATCCAGGTTCTCCCAGTCGAGTTCGAGGTCCACCAGCGGCTCCGGCAAGCCCACTCGCGAGAGCAGCATGAGCGCGTGAATCTCGACCGCCGGAACTTCCAGGGCCAGGCTGAGCAGGGCAAGGCTCCTGTGCTCGATCCCCTCCTCATCGATGTGGTCCAGGAGCAATCTCCAGGACCGAGCTCCCTGCGGCTTCCAGAGCCCCGATTCGATCAGGGCAGCCAGCTCGTCCGGCATGGCCGTCGCGGCCGCCTTGAGCTCGGCGTTACCGCCGTTGGCTATCAAGAGCGAGAGCAGGTGGTCCTTGACGCCCAGAACCTCACTATCGGAGATCGACCTCAAGACCAGACTCTTGATGAAGCGGGGATCCTCGATCAGCGCCTTGATGGCGCGCATGCTCCAGGAGGAGCCGTCGACGAGTCCGTACTCCCGAGCCGCCTGCCAGCGCAACTCCAGGTAGAGCTCGGTCACTGCATTCGGCCGAGAAGCCAGGGCATCTGCATGGAACACCAAAAGCTCACTCGCGAGTCGTGCATCTGCACTCGTCCCCGAGGCAAGGCGCTCGATCTGGAGCCGCCCGGAGGGTCTCCTGGTCAGGAGCAGGCCGAGCATCGCGCAACCTCGGGTCGTCGCATCGTCTGCTTGCAGGCTCTTCTGCAAGGCAGCCTCTGAGCCCTCACCGAACTCACCCAGTGCAAGGAGCGCAGCCCGGCGCTCCTGATCGGTTCCTACTTCAGCATAGGACTCGAGCAGGGGCCGCTCGCGGACCATCTGTGGTTCGGTGCAACCGATGGCGAGCAGCGCTGCCCCCAGCTGGCTCGAGCCCAGATCTCCTGAGAAGATTGCCGAGCGAGCATCATGACCCGACCTCCGGGTGAAGCTGATACTCTCGTCCCGCTCCACGACGCTCTTCCAGCTAGGTGCAGCTTCCGAGACGGGCAGGCGGGGCTTCGAGGTCGAAGCTCCCGAAGCCTCCGGATCCTGAGCACCACCGAGCTGCGAGCCGGTCTGTCTCTCTGCAGCGAGACTCCCGGCCAGAAAACAGACGGCGAATGCCAGCAGTGGGGTCTTGGGGAGTCGGAGCATGGGACGGGCTGGAAGTATCGGCGGCGGAGCGGGGTCAGCTGGAAGGCACTGGGACACTCCTGAATGCCCCGAAGAGAATAGATCCCGGAGGTGGACTCCTCTAGCCAGGATCGATCACTCCTGGACAGCCAGGACCTGGGGGCTCAACCAGGCGATATGCCTGTTGTTACGGGACATCCAGCCGAATGCTCGGTTCCCGACCTGTCAGGCCAGCGCCCTGGAAGGCCCCATTCCTCCACATTTTCCCTATTCGGGAGTTCCCAAGATGGCCACCAGCTGGTCCCGGCGCTGGTCGCGCAATTCCTCGCTGGAGGCCTCGAGGTTCAATCGCAGCAGGGGCTCGGTGTTGGAGGCTCGCACGTTGAACCACCACCAGGGAGCGGAATCCAGCTCCCCATACTCCACCGTTATGCCATCCAGCTCGTCCTGGCGACCATCTGCAAAGGTGGCCTTCAACTCAGCGATGGCCGCATCCTTGTCGGGCACGCGGAAGTTGATCTCACCCGTGGCGTGGTAGCGCCGCAAGCCACGCACCAGTTCAGAGACCGGCAGGCCGCTGTTCTCAGCAGCGGTCACCACGTTGAGGGCAGAGATCATGGCCAACACCCCGGAGTCGGTGGTGAAGTTGTCTCCGAAGTAGAAGTGCCCCGAGAGCTCTCCGGCAAAGACGGCCCCCCTCTCGCGCATGGTGGCCTTGATGAAGGAGTGCCCAACTCGATCACGAATCGGGATCCCGCCGCCGCGAGCGATCTCCTCCTTGACGACCCATGAGGAGCGCAGGTCATACACGATCGGCACCCCGGTACCACCTTTCAAGTAGATCTGCGCCAGGAGCGCGGTCATCAGGTCCGCGGGGATCGTCACGCCTGTCTCGTCCACGAAGCAGCAGCGGTCGGCATCGCCATCGAAGCTCACGCCCAGTCGTGCTCCACTACTTGCGATCAACTCTCGCACGTAGTCCAGGTTCTCCTCCTTGAGAGGATTGGCCTCGTGATTCGGAAAGGTCCCATCGGGCTCCATCAGCATGGTGCTGGCTTTCACCATGGGAAGCTTCTCCAGGATCGAAGGGAGCGTGTAGCCCGCCATCCCGTTGGCAGCATCGATGGCGATCTTCACCTCGCTTGCAACGCTGGAGAAGCTCGCCACATGACTTGCATAGTCAGCCAAGAGATCGATTTCCTCGAGCTGGCCACGACTGCTACCAGCCCCGGGAGAGGGCTCTGCGCACATCTTCTCGATGTCCAGGATTCCGTTCGCTGCAGAGATCGGTGTCGCACCTCGCCCGCACAGCTTCATTCCGTTGTACTCCCCAGGATTGTGGCTGGCGGTCACGACCATCCCTCCATCGCAATCTCGAGAACCAATGGCGAAGTAACTCATCGGCGTCGAGGCCAGGCCGATGTCGATGACGTTGCAACCAGCAGCTCGAATCCCATCGATGACTGCGCCACAGATTTCGGGCGAGTGGGTTCGCGCATCGCGGCCCACCACCAGGCTCCGGGCATCGAGCAGCCGCACGAAGGAGTGCCCGATCCTGCGTGCAAGATCAGCGTCAAGCTCGGAGGGCACGAGCCCGCGAATGTCGTAGGCCTTGAAGACTCCCATGAATCCTTGAATCTAGTTGGTATGAGGGCGATGAGCGAGGAGGCTGGAGTTGCCTACCCGAGGATGTCCAACAGGGCCGCGTCGAGCTTCTCGACATCCTCCGGCCCCACGTCCATGTGTGTCACGAATCGCAGGATCTCCCTGCCCAGCGGAAGCACCCTGACACCGTGGGCCGCCAGCTCTTGAGCCAGATCGTCAGCATCGAACCGAGGACTGTTCACTCCCACCATGACCAGGTTCGTTTCGACCTCATCCGGTGGGCAATGAAGGATGTCGAAGGCGTTCAGCTTCGTCGCCAGAGACCTGGCCAGATCGTGGTCTTCCGTCAGCCGCTCCACGTTCTCCTCAAGTGCCATCTTTCCAGCGGCGGCGATCATGCCGGCCTGGCGCATCCAACCACCAAGGCGCTTGCGAACCACCATGCCGCGCTCGATGAAGTCGGCATCTCCACAGATCACCGAGCCGACGGGAGCCCCCAGGCCCTTCGAGAGACAGATCGATACCGAATCCGCTGTAGCCGCCCACTCGCTCGCGGCAATTCCCGAGGCGGCCACCGCATTCGCCAACCGAGCACCATCCATGTGAACGGGAATCGAGGCCGAGTAGGCCTGTCGATGAACGGCCTGCAGTGCCTCGAGGGGAACAACCCTTCCACCCGATCCCATATGTGTCTGTTCGATGCAGACCAGAGTCGTCTGCGGACAGTGCACGGACGCCGGTTGAATCGCTCCACGTACAGCCTCTGGATCCAGCGCGCCGCCCGCCCCCACGAGGGTGCGAGTCTGCACGCCATGCAGGTAACCCGCAGCTCCACCCTCCCAGTTGGCGATGTGAGCAGCAGCCTCCACCACGATCTCATCGCCAGCCCGCGTCCAGGCTCCCAGGGCAACCTGATTCGCCATCGTCCCCGAGGGCACGAAGAGAGCGCGCTCCTTCCCCACCCATCGGGCCACACTCTCCTGGAGTGCCTCTACCGTGGGGTCGCCATCGAGGACGTCGTCGCCTACCTCAGCGGAGGACATGACCTCACGCATCGCAGCACTCGGCCTGGTGACCGTATCACTTCTGAAGTCGCTCATATGGGGGGGCTGGAGTCGTACGCTCGCGGGTGGAGCTACTCAGGCCGGTTGAAGACACTCCCGGACGCGGCGTAGACCCTCACGGATGTTCTCAGCACTGTTCGCATAGCTGAAGCGCATGTACCCCTCACCCAGATGTCCAAAGCTGGTGCCTGAGATGCTGGCCACGCCAGCGTCGTTCAGGAAGCGCGTCTCGAGCTCGCGCGAGGAGATCCCAGTCCCACTCGTGTTGGGAAAAGCGTAGAAGGCACCCTTGGGCATGGTGCAGCGAAAGCCAGGAATCTGATTCAGCTCCTCGACAATGATGGCGCGGCGTTCATCAAAGGCCTGGCGCATTCGGTCAACTGCATCTTGCGGCCCTTCGAGGGCCTCGACACCCGCGACCTGTGTGGCAGCGTTGGTGCAGGAGTTGGTGTTGATCTGCAGGCGTTCTGCATGCGCGATCAAGCTCTCAGGCCAGACCCCATACCCCAGCCGCCAACCGGTCATCGCGTAGGTCTTGCTCCAGCCATCGAGCAGGATCGTACGGTCACGCAGGGCCTCGTACTCGAGGAAGGAGACATGCTCTTCGCCATCGTAGAGCAGTCGTGAGTAGATCTCGTCAGCAAGGACAACCACATGCGGGTGCTCCTCCAGCCCCTTGGCCAGCGCGTCGAGCTCGGAGCGCTGGACGACTCCACCGGTTGGATTCGCCGGAGTGTTCAAGATGATCAGCCGTGTCCTCTCATTGATCTTGGCGAGGACCTTCTCCGCACTGAACGAGAAACCATTCTCCTCCTCGAGTTCGATGGGTACCGCGGTCGCCCCGGAGTACTTGATGACCGACTCATAGATCGGGAATCCCGGGTTCGGGTAGAGGATCTCGGTGCCTGGCTCGCCAAACATCATGATCGCGAAGAACATGGTCGGCTTGCCGCCCGGCACGATCATCACGTGATCAGGATGGACCTCCACCTTTCGGTAGCGCGCGATATCAGCGCAGACAGCCTCGCGCAGCTCTGGGATTCCCTTGGCCGGAGTGTAGGAGTGGTAGCCATCCTTCAAGGCCTTGCGCCCCGCATCCACGATGTTCTCGGGCGTGCGGAAATCCGGCGCCCCAATGTGCAGGTGAATGATGCTCTTGCCCTGGGCTTCGAGGGCCTTGGCCTTGGCCAGCACCTCAAATGCGGTCTCGGTGCCGAGCTGGGACATACGTTGGGCTAGATGCAAGACGGTGATCCTTCTCTTGTAGGGTGAACGGGATCGCCCTGGTGGCCGGGGCCCCGGACGAATTCGGGCCACCAGATTACGTGCGGCCTGCCGAAACGGTCAACAACGGGCCGCCGAACCCGCACAAGCGGGCCAGGACATACCAGCGAATCAGCCGAAAGGCCGGTAGAGCGACAGGACAACCACTGCCAGCCAGCCCAGCCCGTTGAGCAGGAAGGCCAGATCCCCTCCGAGCAGCACCTTGGTCGGGCTCCCGCCCCCCTTCTGGGTTTGCACCAGCAGGAGGTAGCGCCCCAGGCCAAAGACCACGAAGGGCACCGTCCAGACCAGAATGTGGTCCTCACCAAACTTCGCCTCGGTCTCGTCAGAGACGGTGTACATCGTGTAGGCAACGACGGTGCAGGCGGCCAGGAGCGTCTGCATCTGGTCGAGGAATGCGCCGTTGTACTCACGCAGGATCTTGCGGTGAGAGCCAGCGCCTTCTCCGAGGAGGTCCGTCTCCGCCTTTCGCTTGCAGAGGGCCAGGAAGAGCGACAGGAACAGCGTGCACAGGAACAACCAGTGAGACACCGGCACCCCGATGGCCAGCGCACCGCCCTGAACCCGGAACAGGAAGCCCGTGGCAATACAGAAGGCATCCACCAGCACCACATGCTTGAGCTTGATGCTGTAGAAGAAGTTCATCACCACGTAGGCCAGCACGATCCAGATCACGCCGATGGGGCTGCCCTTGGCCGCCAAGGCGAGCAGAACCGAGCCGCAGAGGGTGAAGGCCGAGAGGATCCAGGCGGAAGCAATCGAGAGCTCGCCGGCTGCGATCGGCCGCTTGCACTTCTCCGGGTGCTTGCGGTCACTCTCCACGTCCATGATGTCATTCACCAGATAGATCGTCGACGAGCCCAGACAGAAGGCACCGATCGCCAGCAAGGTGGCGACGATCTGCGGGGTGCCAATCGTCACTCCCTGGCCCCCGGCAAAGAGTATCGCCGCCAGCACGAAGACGTTCTTGACCCACTGGTGCGGGCGCATGGCCCGAATGATGGCGCTGAGATTCATGGAGAGGGCTGGAGGGCTGGTCGCCCCTGCCGGGGCTCTCTATCGGCCTGAATGTCCCGGAGCTTGGGAAAGACTCTGGCCTGAGGCCAGAAAAAACAGCCAAGGGGCCTGAGACGCGCTGCGCCCCGGCCCCTCTCCAAGAGTCTTGATCGGTGACAGAAAGGGCTTCCGCCTAGTCGAGGCTGAGCACCTGCAGCTCCTCCAGGGGCGACTCGGGACCGACGTAGAGGATGTCCTGCTCCTCGTCGATCACGCTCTCTTCTCGCAGGGTGAACAGCTCGATGCCGCGCACGGCCCCGTCACCATAGAGCACATTTGTGGTCGAGGCGTGATTCATCCCACCGTCGTTGTCGTCCGCCACGAGCACCTGCTTGCCGCTGAGCTTCCGCAGGGGGTTGCTCATGGTGTCTCGACCCGCATAGCTGGAGTAGCTCCCATCGATCATCTCCAGGTCCGTGTACCACTCTTCGGGATCGAGGTCACCGATCGAGAGGGCACCGTAATCCACTCCGGGACAGGTCAGCTTCTCGGCACTCTGAGCCGTATTCTCCCAGGTCTCGCTGGCTATCAGGATCGCGAAGAATCGCACCCCGGAGTTCTCCTTCTTCGGCAGACGCTTGAACTTGATCTGGTAGGAGAGCAGGCCCTTGTAGATCTCCGTCAGGTTTTGCCTGCAGGCCGTCGACCTGGCCTGGTCAATGGCCTCGGGAATCTTCGGCAGCAGGAAGGTGGCCAGGATCCCGATGATCAGGATGACCGCCAGGAGTTCGATCAGGGTAAAGCCCGCGGTGCGGACAGCGCGCCTGACGAGGCCAGGACGGCGCGGGTGCTTGGGTTGGATCATGAAGCGGTCGAGAGGTTACTCAATGGACGCCCCGGCACGGCTGATGAGACAGATGCCGGGCGCCTTTTCTACCGCAGCAGGCACCCGGAGTCACCCAAGTACCTGCTGCGTTGAAGAATCGCGCCCTCGAAGGCGCTCCTGGGGCCCCAGAATCGAGGCTTGCCTCGCTCAATCAGCGTGCGCCGATACGGCGCTCGTCAGCTCAGCAGTCTTGTTGGTGCTCTCCCAGGGGAACTCATCCCGACCGAAGTGGCCGTGGTAGGCCGTCTTCTCATAAATCGGGCGCTTGAGGTCCAGGTCTGCGAGGATGCGCGCAGGCCGCAGGTCGAAGACCTCTGCAACTGCCCTGTCGAGGATCTCGTCGGCAACCTTGCCGGTGCCGAAGGTGTCCACGCGTAGCGAGAGCGGCTTGGCGACGCCAATGGCGTAGGACAGCTGAACCTCGCACTTGTCCGCGAGACCGGCAGCCACCACGTTCTTGGCCACCCAGCGGGCAGCGTAGGCGGCGGACCTGTCAACCTTGGAGGGATCCTTGCCTGAGAATGCACCTCCGCCATGGCGGCCCATGCCCCCATACGTGTCGACGATGATCTTGCGTCCGGTCAGGCCACAGTCACCGTGCGGCCCACCCAGGACAAAGCGCCCCGTCGGGTTGATGTGATAGATGGTCTCGTCATCGAGGAATTCAGCGGGAATGACACTCTTGACGCACTTCTCGACCAGCTCCTTGCGAATCTCGCCGAGCACACCCTCCTCGTCGCTCTTGCCGTTGACGCTCTCATCATGCTGGGTCGAGATCACAACAGTGTGGACGCGGACCGGCTTGTCGTCCTCGTACTCGACGGTCACCTGGCTCTTGCTATCGGGGCGCAACCAGCCGAGCTCGCCGCTCTGACGCAGGTCTGCCAGCTTCTCGACCAGGCGATGAGAGTAGTGAATCGGGAAGGGCATCAGGCTGGGAGTCTCGTTGCAGGCGAAGCCGAACATCAGGCCCTGGTCACCGGCTCCCTGCTCGTCGTGCAATCCCTCACCAGCGGTCACACCCTGGCTGATGTCTGGCGATTGGCGATCGATCGAGACCATCACAGCGCAGGTCTTGCCGTTGATGCCAAAGGCATCATCGGTGTAGCCGATTCGATTGATCGTATCCCGTACGATCGTCTGGTAGTCAATCTGGGCCTTTGTCGTGATCTCGCCGGCAACGACAGCGATACCGGTGGTGACCATCGTCTCACAGGCAACGCGGCTCTCGGGGTCTTGGGCCAGTAGTGCGTCGAGGATCGAGTCCGAGACCTGGTCGGCCACCTTGTCGGGGTGCCCCATCGAGACGGACTCGGAGGTGAAGAAACGTCGGACCATGAGAAGCTATCTGGGGGGTGCGGGATGAGTTGCGAGGTCGCTGCGAGGATGGCTCGAGCTTCCATGAGAAGAGGGCTACGCCCTCGTTCCCCCACTGTCGACCTGACAGCGCGGGGAGCGTAAGCCCCTCCAAAGGGGGGCCATAGGATAGTTCCCTTCCCCGGGATCCCTCAAGCCCGGAGCACATCTCTCGGGGCAATCTCCGTTTTTCCTGGCTTGGGGACGTCAGGCCGGGGGCAGGCAGCGGGCCTGGAGTGCTTCCAGAGTGCGCTGGGTTGCCCCGCGCTGGCGCGTAACGACCGCCAGACCGGAGCGCGACATGACCTCCCTGCGTCCAGGATCCGCCACCAGGCCTGCGATTTCACGCCCAAGGTGCTGGGGATCCTGGAGTCGCAGAGCGGCTCCAGCTTCCTCGAGCAGGCTGGCCTCGAGGATGAAGTTCTGAACGTGCGGACCATAGATCACGGGCAGGCCCTGGGAAGCGGGCTCGAGCATGTTCTGGCCTCCATGCTCGATCAGGCTGCCTCCGACGAAGACCAGATCCGAGAGCCCGTAGACCTTCTCCAGCTCCCCGATCGTGTCCACGATCACGGGCCTCCCGGGATCGGGGGCCTCACCCAGCCTCAGGCCCGACAGACGCTGAGCCCCTACTCCAATACGACCCAGCTCCTCGATGACCTCTGCTGCCCGTGGCGGATGGCGCGGCACAAGCACGAGTCGAGCCTCCGGAAAGTCCTGCTGCCAGGCCTGCACAAGCCTGACCTCCTCATCGGCATGGGTGCTTCCGGCGGTGATCACCACCTGACCCGAGGTCCCGCCGAGTAGCTCTCTAAGCTCGTCACCGGGGTCGATGCGCCCACTGCCAAGGCTGTCCCACTTGACATTGCCAGTGACCAGGATTCGCTCCTGACCACCGCTGAGCAATGAGAAGCGCTGACCGTACTCCTCGACCTGCACACAGTAGAGGCTGATTCGATTGAACTGCGGCAGGAGGTTTCGGAAGTGGCGATAGCTCTCGAAGCTGGATTGGGTGATACGGCCATTGACCACAGCCACCGGAATGCCCAGCTCGTTCGAGGCGCGTAGGAAGTTCGGCCAGATCTCCAGCTCGATCAGAATGACACACATCGGGGAGACACGCCGCAAGAAGCGCCTCACGATCCAGCCAGGCTCAACCGGAAAGCGGACGACCTTGCGACCCTGGTAGAGATCATTGGCAATCTTGTAGCCCGTGTCCGTGACCGTGCTGATGACCACTTCCAGGTCAGGGCGCTCCTGCTCCAGCAGCGTCACCAGGTACTGCGCCGCCTTGATCTCTCCAACCGAGACTCCGTGGATCAGGACCCGCCTCCGCTCCCCGCTGAGCGCTGGCCGGGGGAGGTCAAAGCCCAAGCGACCCCGGACCATTTGCCGGAAGGACCGGTCATAGACCGAACGACCCAGCCACCAGACACTCCCCAGACTGATGGCTATCCACCACAAGCCGCTGTAGAAAGCGTGCAGCGCCGAGCGCAGCACCCCCGGGTTGGGGTCCGCCAGAATTGGAGCCGGTGGAGTGGCCTTCATCATCGGTGTGGAAACGACCAGGATGGAGCCCTAGCCTCGGCCACTCGGCCCTTCAGAGGAGCCGAGCTGGCCCCTCAGGAAGAGGGCTTGCCGTGGCACTTCTTGAACTTCTTGCCGCTCCCGCAGGGACAGGGATCATTGCGCCCGGCACCGGACATCTGCTTGGTCATGGTGGCCATCTCGGCCGCCTTCTGGGCCTGCTCCTGGGCCTGACGCTGCTGCTCGTTGCGCTGTCGCGCCTGCTCCTGAGCCTGCAGGCTGCGCATGGCTTGCTGACGTTTCTTGACCTCTTCCGCGGAGAGCGGCTCGGGGATGTTGAGCTCGCCCGTGCGCTCGTAATCAGCCTGGAAGCGCTCGGCCATGCGCTTGGAAACAGGGGTCACTCGGGCCGCCGGCTGCTGCTGCTGCCCTGCAGGCTGCCCTGATTGCTGCAAGCGTTGCTGATGCTGGCGAGCTGCCGCCGCCGCGGCAGCCGCAGCCCCGGGTGAGGCTTGCACCTGCGGGGCCTGGGCCGCGCCCTCGGACTCTCCCTTGGCGCGAATACGCAGCACCAAGCTGCTGACCTCATCCTCGATGGCCTCGTAGAGCTTGCCGAAGAGCTGGAAGCCCTCCTTCTTGTACTCCATCTTCGGGTCGACCTGCCCGTAGCCCCGCAGACCGATTCCAGCCTTGAGCGCATCGACCGCCTTCAGGTGATCCTTCCAGCGGGTGTCAATCGCGTTGAGGAGCACGTACTCCTCGATTCGACGCATCAACTCTTCGCCCGCTTCGCCCTCACGCTCGGTGTACTGCTTCTCGATCACGTCCAGAACAGGATCAAGCGTGCCGCCATGCTCGACGACCTTACTGGCTGCCTCTTGGGGGAACTCGATCCCAAAGGTGCGCTCCATCCAGTGCGTAAAGCCGGAGGCGTCCTCCGAGTACATCTCGGCCGCACGCACGCTGGCGCGTTCGATCATGATCAGGATCTTCTCCTTGAGCTCAACGCCCTCGAGAACATCCTGACGGGTGCCGTAGACCTCCTTTCGCTGCTGGTCCATGACCTCGTCGTACTCCAGCAGACTCTTGCGAATCTCGAAGTTACGGTCCTCGACCTTCTTCTGAGCCTTGGCAATTGCCCGGGTCACCATGCCCGACTCGATTTCCTGCCCCTCGCTCATCCCGAGCTTCTCCATCGCCCGAGTGACCCAATCGGCGTAGAAGATCCTCATCAGATCGTCCTCGAGCGACAGGAAGAACCGCGAGACCCCGGAGTTGCCCTGACGACCGGATCGGCCTCGCAACTGGTTGTCAATCCGACGCGATTCGTGACGCTCGGTGCCCAGCACGTAGAGGCCTCCCAGGCCGAGGACCTTCTGCTCGTCCTCCTCGCAACGAATTCGGACCTCTTCTCGAATCTCGTTGATCTCGTTGAAGTGCGCGGGGTCCCCCTCGTGGAGCCCTTTCTCCTCGAGGGCGAGGCCCAGCCTGAACTCGAAGTTCCCGCCCAGCTTGATGTCGGTTCCACGACCCGCCATGTTCGTTGCCACGGTCACCGACCTCCGCTCGCCCGCACGGGCAACGATGTTCGCCTCTCTCTCCCAGTGGCCAATCTTGGCGTTGAGCACGGAGTGATCGATCTTGCGCTCACTGAGGATGCCGGAGAGGTGCTCGGACTTCTCCACCGAGGTGGTGCCCACCAGTAGCGGCTGGCCCCTCTCATTCATCTCCTGGATCTCGTCCGCAATCGCGTTCCACTTCTCTCTGGTGGTGCGGTAGACGAGGTCGTTCTCATCGTCCCGCGCAATCGGCAGATTGGTCGGGATCGACACCACGTCGAGGGAGTAAATCTTGTGGAACTCGCCGGCCTCAGTGAGGGCCGTTCCGGTCATGCCTGACAGCTTGTCGAACATCCGGAAGTAGTTCTGGTAGGTGATCGTCGCCAGGGTCTGATTCTCCTGACGAGGGGTCAGCCCCTCCTTCACCTCCACAGCCTGGTGCAGACCATCCGACCAGCGCCGCCCGGCCATCTTGCGTCCGGTGAACTCGTCGACGATCACAACCTCGGGGCCATCTTCGCCATCTTCGACGACGTATTCCTTGTCCTTGGTATAGAGGTTGTGAGCTCGCAGTGCGTTCTCGATGTAGTGCGGCCACTCCTCGTTGCCCGGAGTGTAGAAGGACTCCACACCAACCATCTCCTGCGCAACAACGATGCCCGCCTCGAGCAGGTGAGCACCTCGCTCCTTCTCCTTGACCTCGAAGTGCTCTTCCGCAGTCAGGCTCTGGGCAATCTTGTCCGCCAGCTTGTACTTATCGCTGCCCTCCTCTGCCGGCCCCGAGATGATCAGCGGGGTCCGCGCCTCGTCAATCAGGATCGAGTCGACCTCGTCGACGATTGCAAAGTAGAGCTGGGTTTGAACCTGGTCCTCCACGCGCGTCTTCATGTTGTCGCGCAGGTAATCGAAACCAAACTCGTTGTTCGTGCCGTAGACGATGTCGCAGGAGTAGATGGGCTTTCGATCCCAGGGGCTCATGTCCGACTGAATCGCCCCGATGGTCAGACCCAGGAACTCGAAGATCGGTGCCATCCAGGCAGCATCCCGACGAGCCAGATAGTCATTGACGGTCACCAGGTAGCAGGTCTTCCCCGTCAGGGCATTGAGGTAGAGCGCCAGGGTCGCGACCAGGGTCTTGCCCTCGCCGGTCATCATCTCTGCGATGCTGCCGTTGTGAAGGACGATGCCCCCCACCAGCTGCACATCGTAGTGACGCAGACCGAGGGTTCGCTTGGAGGCTTCGCGCACCAGCGCGAAGGCCTCGGGGAGGACCTCGTCGAGCGTCTTCTCGCCGGACTGCACGGCACTGCGCAGCTTCTCGGTCATCTCGAGACACTCCTCGTGAGTCAGGCCCTCCGTCCAGGACTCAAGTCCGTTGATCGCATCAACCTGCGGACTGAGCGTCTTGACCACGCGCTCGTTGCGCGAGCCAAAGACCCCCTTGAGAAAGCGCCCGGTCTTGTCACCGAAGCTACCAAACCTGTCTGTTACTGAATCCCAGTCCATCGTTGCGTCGTCTACGGGGAGCCTTCCCCGGGTCTCGGGTGCGAGTCACATCGGCTCGAAGCGGAGCATTCTCGTCCTAGAAAGCGCGCACGGAAAGCCATCAGAGCGGATTCTTGCGACTACTTTCCGTTCGCCCCTTCCGAATGGCCTGCTGCACCTTCCTCGTGGCCCAGAAGTTGCTCGATCATGGCGAAGAGCAGCTTCCTCGGGTAGGGCTTGCGTAAGAGGCCACTGACTCTTTTCATCCTGCTCAGATCGATATTGGAGGCGGTCACGAGCAGGACAGGGACATTCTCGAGGCGCTGAGACCCTCGCATGCGCTCCAGGACCTCCTCCCCGTCCAGTTCGGGCATGGAATAGTCCAGCAGCACCAGATTGGGCAAGGGATCGGCTGCCAGGCGGTCCAGGACCTGCTGACCGTCGTAGGCACACTCCACACTGTAGCCCCGAGCCCTCAGCAGGGCCTCCAGGCCCTGGGCCACTCCACGCTCGTCGTCCACCACCAGGAGCCGACCCCTCTCCGTACCAGAGCCCTCCACCAGGGCCAGCCCCTCGGCCAGCTCCCGCAGCTCCTCATTCGTCGGCAGCCCCAGGCGGTTCCACTCGGCCTCGATCAGCTCCTTCAACTCCCGGTTGTGGTCACGCAGGAGGACCCACTCGTCGTAGTCGGGGCTGCCAGGAGGAATGTCCAGCTCGTCGTGGGTATCGACCGAGAAGAAGTACTCGTGATCGACCAGGTACTCCTGGAGAACGAACTTCATGAAGGGGTAGCTCTCGTTTCCCAGTCGCAGCGTGTAGCTCTGGCACTCCGGTGCGTCCTTCCGGTCACTCGAGGAGCTGAAGTATTCGAAGAGGTCCTCCATCCGATTGACCCCCTCGAGGCGTACCGGATCGAACCAGGGGTTGGCCCGTTCGGTGTTGGGCCAGGCAAACTTCATGTAGACGGAGACGGCCAGACGAACGTGAGCGGGGGTCAGCTGTTCGATGCGCACGTCCCCAGATCTCCTCAGGCGTGAGCCGGTACCCGGTCAACGCGCCCGATGACTTCCTCGAGCGACTCGAAGCCCGCGTCACTCAAGAGCCCCGCAATCTCCTCGGGGAGTCGCGCCATCAGGCCAGGATCAGAGAAGTTGGCCGTTCCCACCTGAACCGCACGACATCCAACCGCGAGAAACTCGAGAACATCTCCCGCGGTGCGCACTCCACCACACCCGATGACCGGAATCTTGACCGCACGAACACACTCGTAGGCGCATCTCAGGGCGACGGGCTTCATCCCCACACCTGAGTACCCCCCCATCTTCGTGGCGAGAGCCGGAGCCCCTGTGCGCCAGTCAACGCCCATCCCGAGCAGCGTGTTGACGGCTGTGATTCCATCCGCACCACCGGCCTCGACGGCCACGGCCATGTCACCTATCCGGGTCACGTTTGGCGAGAGCTTGGCGAAGATCGGCTTGTCGGTCACCTCTCGAACGCCAGCCATGATGGCCTCCGCCACGGGCGGATCTGTCGAGAAAGGCAGGCGGCCCTGGTCGACGTTTGGACAGGAGAGGTTGACCTCGAAAGCATGGATCCCCTCCTGGCCCGTGAGGTAGGCAGCGATCTCGGCGAAGGATTCGGGAGTGTGCCCCCCGATGTTCGTCACGATCACGCTCGCGATACCGCTCAGGCTGGGCAGCGTGTCGCTCACGTAGGACTCGACCCCTCGATTCTCCAGGCCGATCGAATTGAGAAAGCCCGCCTCGGTCTCCTGAATCCGGGGAGCGGGGTTGCCGTGACGTGGCCTCATGGTGACCGTCTTGCTCACCCAGGCGCCCAGCTTCTCCGGAGGCACGAAGTGCCTCATCTCCAGACCATGGCCAAAGGTACCCGAGGCCGACATGACCGGATTCTGAAGGGAGAGGCTTCCGAGGGAGGTGGAGAGCTTCAAGACCACTCCAAACTAGATTACTACCCAGCCCTGAGCAATGAGAGAGAGCATTGAGTGAGGCATCGCTCTCGATTCAGCCGAGGGTCACGCCCTCAGGAGACGGGCTCGGTGGACTCTTCATCCGCCCCTGAGTCCTCGTCCTGCGAGCCCTGCTTGTCCTTCCGAAGGGATCCAATCAACAAGAGGAAGGCTCCCACGGTGATACAAGAATCGGCCACGTTGAAGGTCGGAAAGTGCCAGTTCCAGCGTGAGAAGTACACGTCGATGAAGTCACGCACCTTCCCATAGGGATGGCCGTCGGTCGCCGGCAGCATGAGATTGTCATAGAGATTGCCCAGGGCCCCGGCCAGCACGAGGAGCAGGGCCGTGGTGAACCAGGGGCTCCCAGTCTTCGCGCGGGCAACCATGTAGGTCAGGCCGATCACGGCGATGACCCGCAGGCCGATCAGAATGTGTGGAGAGTTGGCAAACTTGCCAAAGGCCGCCCCAGGGTTCTCGATCCGCATGAAGGTCAGCCAGCCCACCCCTTCTCCCAGGATGTGATGGCGCGGATGACCACACACATCGCGTACCAGATCCCCATGCATGCTCTCCAGCCAGGCAAAGACCGAAGCCTTGCTCCAGAGATCGAGGAGGATCAAGACCGCCACGAAGAGGAAGCGCCTGACCAACACGGAAGCACTCGGGCGCTCTGCAGTCATCGACATACCGGGGCTCTAGTGGTCCAGGGAGGGATGACCCTCCTCAGAACTGGTTCGCCTCCGCTTCTCGCTGGCAGGAGATGCAACGTCGGGCATGGGGCATGGCCCGCAGCCTATCCTTCATCAGCCAGTTCTCACAGTCAGTGCAGCGGCCGAAGGTACCGGTCTCGAGCCGTGCTATCGCATCAATGACGTCCTGGGCCGTCTTCTCATCACGCTGCAGCAGCTCCAGGCTGAACTCAGCGGCATACCCCTCGCCCTCGTCCCCCTGCAGCTCCACGCGCTGCCCATCACCGAGCGCATCGACCTGCAGGTGCTCCATATCTCCGTGCAAGACGGTCAGCATGATCCGCAGCTGACCGTCAAAATGCTTCAAATCGTCGTCGGATAGCTTCTTGCCCGGCATTGGGTGGATATTCCTGTTTCGCGGTGACCAGGGACCCCGGCAGGGGCCCTCAAGGCCGCCGGGCGTGGGTATTCAGAGGTGATGGCGCGGGAGTCTAGCGCGCCTCTGCGGCCTCCACAAGTGGAGCCAGGACTTGCAGCGCGGTCATCTGGCCCATTCAATCGACGAGTGCAGGCCGACGAGGAAATCCAGTTTGATTCAGCCTACGACGAGGGGCTCGAGGACTTCCTCCAGGCCCTGCGGGTCGAGGCTGGCCTGGCGCGCAACACCCTGCTCGCGTACGGAGCCGTCCTGAAACGCTTCCTGAGCTGGGCCACTCGCAGCGGGCACAGATCCTGGAAGTCCATCGATGCGGAGGTGGTGGTCGACTACCTGTCGGCTCGCCGGGCCGAGGGACTGGCGGAGTCGACCCTCGCCCAGGACCTGACGGCGATCCGGCTGCTCATGGCTCACCTGGTCCTCGAGCGCTTCAATGACAGGAACCCGACCCAGCTGCTCCCCTCTCCGGTTCTGGCCAAGGCGCTGCCGCACGCCCTCACCATCGATCAGGTCGAACGGCTGCTCGCAGCCCCAGGGGGCGACGGCTGGCAGGATCAGCGTGACCGGGCACTGCTCGAGGTGCTCTACGCCTGCGGCGCACGGGTGGCCGAGGCCATCGGCCTGCGCACGGATTCCCTCGAACCCTCGCTGCGCGTCCTGAGACTGACAGGCAAGGGATCCAAGACCCGCATCGTTCCGATCGGGGCTCGAGCGCGCTCCGCACTGACTCACTGGATCGAGAACGGCCGCCCTGAAGTTCTAGGTGTCCGCTCCAGGGCCGAGGTCTTCCTGACCGCACGGGGCAATGCCCTCGACCGCACCAACGCCTGGCGGCGGGTGAAGGCCGCGGCCCTGCGCGCGGGCCTGGACGGGTCGATCTCGCCCCACACCCTGCGACACTCTTTTGCCACGCACTTGCTGGCCGGAGGAGCTGACCTGCGGGCCGTCCAGGAGATGCTCGGCCATGCCTCGATCCGTACCACCGAGGTCTACACGCACCTCGACGGTGAGGAGCTACGCGGACTTCACAGGATGTATCACCCCCGGGGATGAGGGCTCACTTGGCCTGATGCCTCAGGGAGATTTCTCGCTCCTGAGATGCTCCACCACCACTCGAGCAAGGTGCTCACCGATTCCGGAAACGGCGGCCAGCTGCTCCACGCTGGCCTGCTTGACCCCCGCCACGCTCCCGAACTGCCGCAGGAGTGCCTTGCGCTTGGCGTCCCCCACGCCCGGGATCGAGTCCAGCTGGGACTTGAGCTTGCCGCGCTCCTTGCGATGGTAGGTGATGGCGAAGCGGTGAGCTTCGTCGCGAATGCGCTCGAAGAGATGCCGTACGGCCGTGTGCTGACCCAGCTCGACCGGGGCCTCCAGGCCGGGGAGATAGACTCGCTCCTGGCTGGCCTCCTTCTGCTTGCCCTTGACCCGGCGCTCGGCCCGCGCCTTGGCCAGCCCCACACACTGCACCTCCCAGGCACCGGTCTCGTCCCTCGCCTCGAGGGCAGAATCCAGCTGGGCCTTGCCACCGTCGATCACGATCAGGTCCGGCAGGTCGTCCTCATCCACACCACGTCGCAGGCTCCGTCGAACCACCTCTCGCATGGAGGCAAAATCGTCCTGACCATCCACGTCTCGCACCTTGAACCGACGGTAGCCCGAGCGATCGGAGATTCCCCGGCGGAATCGCACACGACTGGCCACCACATTGGAATCCTGAAGGTTCGAGATGTCGAAGCAATCGATCACCTCCGGGAGGTCCGGGAGGTCCAGGAGACGCTGCACCTCCTGAACCAGGGAGGCACCGGTCTCCTCCTCACGCATCAACTTCGTCAGATTCGTCCGAGCATTCTCCCCGGCGATCCCCTGCATGCGCCTCCGCTCGCCGCTCCCAGGCACGATCAACCTCACCCCCTGGCCCAGAGTTTCCGAGAGCAGCTGCCCATCTGCAGCCTCGAAGGGCAGCAGGATCTCCTGGGGGACCGTACGCCGTCCGGCGGCATAGAGGGCCGTGAGAACGTTGTGCAGGAGTTCCTCGTCGGAGAGCTCCGAGCGAAAGCGATGTGACCGACTCTCGGACAGGCGGCCCTCCCGAAATGCCAGGCGGTGCACGACCGCCTCGTCACCCACCCGAGCCAGGCCGAGCACGTCACGGTCGATGCGATCCTTGGGGCGTACACCCTGCCCCTCCACCGTGCGGCGCAGGGCCTCCAGTCGATCGCGCCAGGCCCCAGCCCGCTCGTACTCCTGACGCTCGGAGGCCTCGTCCATCCGCCGCTCGAGATCCCGTTGCAGCTCAGCCGTGTCACCCGAGAGAATCCGCACGGCACGCTCGACCAGGCCGGCGTAGCCCTCCTCGTCGATCTCGTCCACGCAGGGTGCACTGCAGAGCCCCAGCTGAAACTTGAGGCAGGGACGACTGCGATTGTTGAGCACCGAGTCGGGACAGTCCCTGAGGGGGACAACTCGGTGCAGATCAGAGAGGGTACGACGCAGGGCCTTGGAGGAGGCGTAGGGTCCAAAGAAGCGCGACCTCCCCGAGGGCTTGTCCACCCGGGGACTATGGGCACGCACCAGCTTGAGCCTTGGAAACCGCTCGTCGCGATCCAGTCGGAGCATCAGAAAGGACTTGTCGTCCTTGAGTCGAACATTGTGCGGCGGCTTGTGCTGCTTGATCAGCGCATCCTCGAGCAGCAGGGCCTCGGCCTCCGTTCGGGTGACAATCGTCTCGACGTCAGTCGCATCACGTTCCAGGAACCGAATCGAGAGGCGTCCATCCCCTCCAGGTCGTCGATAGCTCGAGAGTCTCGCGCGCAGGTCCCGGGCCTTGCCCACGTAGAGCACCCTCCCCGCCCCGGTCCGGAAGATGTACACCCCCGGACGACGCGGCACCCCGTCGATGGACCACCTGGGCTCGGTCAACGTTTCAGTTCCAGGGTCTCGAGTTCCCGCAGGCGATCACGAATTCGAGCCGCTTCCTCGAAGGCAAGCTCCCCTGCGGCTCGCAGCATGTCCTCACGTAGCTTGGCGATCTCCGCTCGCAGTCGGGGGAGCTTCCAGGCCATGGCGGGATCCTCAGCCACCCGGGAGGCGCCGCCGGCAACAGGCCCCGCCGCGTCCGCATAATCCATCTCATACATGGCCTCGATGCCCTCACGGATCGGCTTGATGATGGTCTGCGGAACGATGCCCTTGTCACGGTTGTAGATGCCCTGTAGCTCACGACGGCGGGAGACCTCGTCAATGCAGACTCGCATGGAGCGAGTCTCCTTGTCCGCGTACATGATCACCCGACCCTCGACATTCCTCGCAGCACGGCCACAGGTCTGGATCAGCGAGGTCGTGGAGCGCAGGAAGCCCTCCTTGTCCGCGTCGAGGATCGCCACCAACGCCACCTCCGGCAGGTCGAGCCCCTCACGGAGAAGGTTGATCCCCACCAGCACATCGAATTCTCCCTGGCGCAGATCGCGCAGGATGGCCGAGCGCTCGAGGGCGTCGATCTCCGAGTGCAGATAGCGCACCTTGACGTTGAGCTCCTCGTAGTAGGTGGTCAGCTCCTCCGCCGAGCGCTTGGTCAGCGTCGTCACCAGCACTCGCCAACCCGCACTGGTCACCTTGCGGATCTCCCCCAGCAGATCGTCCACCTGGGTCCGGGCTGGGCGCACCTCGATCTCGGGGTCGAGCAGGCCTGTGGGACGAACAATCTGCTCGGCGACCCAGTCCTTGCTGTTCTCACGCTCGTAAGCCCCGGGAGTGGCCGAGACGTGGATCACCTGATTGAGGGTCTTCTCCCACTCCTCGAAGCGCAGGGGTCGATTATCGAGGGCACTGGGCAGCCGAAAGCCGTGCTCGACGAGGTTCTCCTTGCGAGACCGGTCACCCTTGAACATGGCCCCGACCTGGGGCACGGAGACATGACTCTCGTCGATGAACATCAGCCAGTCCTCGGGAAAGTAGTCCAGCAGGGTGGCCGGCGGCTCACCGGGACGGCGGCCATCCATGTAGACGGAGTAATTCTCGATCCCGTTGCAAACCCCGGTCTCGCGCAGCATCTCCATGTCGTGACGGGTCCGCTGCTCCAGGCGCTGGGCCTCCAGGAGCTTGTCGCCACGGCGTAGCTCCAGGAGTCGCTTGTCCAGCTCATCGGAGATCCCCTCGATGGCCTGCTCTATGCGCTCCTGGGGAGTCACATAGTGATTCGCGGGATAGAGCGTCACCTGCTTGCGTTCGCCAAGAACAGTTCCCAGCAGGGGATTGACGACCAGCAGGCTCTCCACCTCGTCCCCGAACATCTCGACCCGGATGACCTCGTCTTCCTCGTAGGCTGGAAAGATCTCGATCACATCGCCCCGGGCCCGGAAGGTCCCGCGGCGAAAGTCAAAGTTGTTGCGTGCATACTGCATCTGGGTCAGTCGCCGCAGCAAGGTATCGCGTTCAATCTCCATCCCGGCCTGCAGGTCGAACGCCATATCACGGTAATTGCTCGGACTCCCCAGGCCGTAGATACAGGACACCGAGGCGACAATCAGGACGTCTTCTCGCTCCAGGAGTGATCTGGTAGCGCTGTTTCTCAGGCGCTCGATGTTCTCATTTCTGCTGGCGTCCTTCTCGATGAAGGTGTCAGTGGAAGCCACGTAGGCCTCGGGCTGATAGTAGTCGTAGTAGCTGACGAAGTACTCGACAGCATTGTTGGGGAAGAGCTCCTTGAACTCGGCATAGAGCTGAGCCGCCAGGGTCTTGTTGGGAGAGAGCACCAGGGTGGGACGATCGAGCTGCTCGATCACAGCGGCCATGGTGAAGGTCTTGCCTGACCCGGTGATCCCCAGGAGGCACTGGTTCCGAGTCCCATCCCTGGCCCCCGCCACCAGCTGCTTGATGGCCTGGGGTTGATCTCCCGAGGGTGCAAAGGGACAGACCAGCTCAAAACGGCTGCCTTCAGTCGCCGGCTCGGCGTCCTGGATTCGTGGTTTCTGGCTCACAGGGGGATCGTAATCTGTAGTTGCGGCCCCTCCAGGGGGTATTCCATGGGTCCTGGCTCAGCTTGCGTGGCTTCGGGTCAGAGCTTATCTTTTTCGGCTTCGAAGGACTCCTCCTGCGCACCTGGAAGCACCAGGGGGCGGGGAGCACATCCGCCCTCCGCTCTCCCGCTGTGGCGAGCCCCAGGCCCCCACCAGAGAATCTCTCGGCTTCCCTCGCATGATTATCCAATGCCCCTCTTGCGGTGCCCGCGCCAAGCTCCCCGATAGTCAGGAGGGGGCCAAGGTTCGCTGCGCGGATTGCGAGCGAATCTACGTGGCTCGAGATTCCAGCTCGCGGCGCTCTGGCGGGCGCAAGGGCTCGCAGAGCAATCCCGCCCTGCCCATCGGCATAGGTGCCGGCCTCCTGATCGTGATCATGATCGTCTTGATCTCCCAGGGTGGTGACGACATCAAGGACGCCCCCAAGGACACCGGGGAGCCGCCCGTCGAGGTCCAGGCAGCCGTCGACCAGACCGGCTGGGAGTCCGAGCTCGTGCTTCAGACGCGCAAGCTGCACGACATGGCCAACGAGCGCGAGAACTTTGCCCTCATCAACCTGGTCTCCTTTCCTCATGTCTGGGCTCGGCTGCAGGTCGGCGAGGATGAAGAGATTCCCGCCAACCCCGATACGACTGGCTACGAGGAGCTCATCTCTACGGAGATCGACATCATCAAGGGTGACGTCATCAACTTCCTGCACTCCGAGGAACCCGGTAACATCGTTGGCAACTGGATGCCATTTGATGGGGAGGTCGTCGCCCAGAGCGATACGGATGCTGTCGTTCGCCTGGCGATCGAACCTCGAGACGAGAAGTACGGTGTCGGCACGCGCAACATCGAATGGCGCCTGACCAAGGTCGGCGACAAGTGGAAGGCCTGGTACTGGGAGCGCTGGATCTCTCCGGAAGAGGCGCGCTCCATGCGGACCGCCCGCAAGAGGAGCTATGCGCAGACCACCCTCAGCGATGGCTCCATCGTCATCGAGGGCGAGCCGAAGCCCCTGCCGTACATGGACGAGACGACCATGGAGCAGCGCCAGGAGATCGACGCGCTGATCGAGAAGCTGATTGATCTGGAACTACCGGCCAAGGAGCTGACGCAGGTCAAGGGTGAGCTCGAGCTTGCAGGAAAACACGCAATCCCTCCCCTGCTCACGAAGTTCTATCACATGAGCCAGGTCGGCTTTGCAGACATGGATTCCGCCATCCAGGCTCAGCTGGTGCACCAGTCTCTCTCTGACATCACGGGTTACGTCACCAGCTTCAAGGCACACGATGCCCTCGGAGCAACCAAGGAGCGACGCGATAGCGGCGTCCGACAGTGGTGGGGCTGGTACAACAAGCACTTCAAGAAGTTCGAAGGGCGCGTTGAGGAAGTCGACGGCCTCGAGGAGGTCATCGAGTTCAAGAGCGAACGCGAGCGCCGAGAGTACGAGAAGGCCAAGCGCCAGATCGAACAGGAAGAGGCCAATAAGAATCCGCACAGGAAGCCCTGAGAGGGCTTGAGTCCAACTGCCGGACACATACGACTGATCCAACTGGCCCCTCCGGGCCTATACCAATCCCCAGCCAATCCCCGTCCATGAGTTTCCGTATCGGCGAATGCTCCTCCTGCGGAGCCAACTACAAGCTTCCCGCCACCTTCGAGGCCAACCAAGCACGCTGCAAGAGCTGCGGCGGCACTGTCCAGATCGGGAAGGTCGGTGAGCCCGCTCCTACCAAGGCCGCCCCTCCGGTCCCCGCCACGAAGCCCGCGTCATCAACCAGCAGCCAGGCGACGCCACAGCCCAAGAAGAAGCGTGAAGGCCCCTCGATGAAGGAGCGCCTGATGGCCGAGCGCAAGGCTGCCGCAGCCAAGGCCGCCTCAGCCAAGCCCGAGCAGGTGGCCAAGGCCAACACCCCGGCATCCAAGCCCTCGACACCGCAGAAGGCCACGCCCGCACGAAAGTCCCGGACGGCCGGAGCACGGAGTACATCCAGCAGGCGCAATGTCCCCGAGAACCAGGAAGCAGAGGGATCGAAGCGCTCAAGTGGAGGCCGAAGGCGCGCCTCCTCCAAGCCGGAGAAGAAGGCCCCGGTGGCGGGCATCATCGGACTCGCCGTCCTGGTGCTCGGCCTCGGGGGCGGGGCCTGGTGGTACATCGGCAGCGACGGCAGTTCCGAGCCTGTGGTTGAGGCCGCTATTGACAGCGAGCAGGCGGCTGCCAACGACGCCACGGACCTCGCCAACGAAGTATCGGATGGTAAGTCCCTGACCGAGGAGGAGACCGGGGAGCAGAGTGATGCTGACCTCGAGCCCATCGAAGAGGGTGGGACCAGTGAGACAGCTGCAACGGAGACCCCAACCAAGCCAGCGAAGAAGAAGCCCGCTCCGGCCGGAGACCCGAACTCTGTTGACCTGACCGCGATCTCGGACTTCGGCCCCATCGCCGGCTGTAGCGAAGAACGCTTCCTGGAGCTCCAGGAGCTGGCCAGCACCATGATCGACCCTGAAGCGGGAGCTGCGGGCAACCGGGCCCGCAACAAGCTCGTCGCAGCGGGCAAGGAGTCCTTCCCTGTGATCTTCAATGCTCTCAAGTCCTTGGACCTGACCGACACCGACGACTTCCGCTCGGCAGACGTCTGCCAGAAGGCACTGCAAGAGCTCTGCAATGGCAACAACTTCGGCTGGAAGTACCCCAGCCAGGAGCCGGAGAAGTTCCACTACTTCGACAAGAAGGTCATCGTCTCCTGGTCAAAGGCATGGAACCAGGCCAAGGACAACGATGGAGCCTGGGCCAAGCTGGCCAAGCTCGACAAGATCGAGAGCGCCAAGGGCAAGGATGCGCCCAGTCCGGAGGAGGACAACGAGGACGCCCTCGACGCTCTGGACGACCTCTAGTCAGGCGCTCCATGAGCCCGGGCGATTCCTCTCTCGCGCAGAGAGTCTCCCGGGCTCCCGAGTTCAGTTCTGGGGTAGTGCGGGTGCCTGAACACCCCGGCCCTGCACTCCCGCAGCTCCACCACGGCGCGTGTCGGACACGGCTGTAGGTTCACCCAGGTAATCGATCCAGATGGCCTGGACGCTGCCGAATCGGCCCCGCACCACCTCGAGCGGATGCCCTCGCGCCTCCAGCGCTTCGAGCACGGCCTCCGAGGGCCCACCGCCCTCGAGCGCTTCGAACCGGGTTGCTTGCGGACTCCACTGTTGATGCAGACGACTGGCGGCCACAGCCTCCAGCAGCGACTCCTCCAGCAAGAGCACGCGCAGGAGAACCTGGAACACCGCCGTGATGATCCGGGGCCCCCCCGGACTGCCAAGCACCAGGCGCACCGACCCATCCTCGTCACGCACGATGGTCGGCGACATGGAAGAGAGCGGGCGTTTTCCGGGTTCGATGGCGTTGGCGCTGTTGCCGATCAACCCAAACTGATTGGGTACACCGGCTTGAATGGCAAAGTCGTCGAGTTCGTTGTTGAGAAGAAACCCTGCACCGGGGACCAGGATGCCCGAGCCAAAGCTGCCATTGAGCGTCGTGGTGAGTGACACAGCGCCGCCCGTGCTGTCCACCACGGAGAGATGCGTGGTCTCCTTGGACTCCACCGGTGGTGGCTCTACCCAGGCCCCCACCTCCAGGTCTGCCCGGCTCCCAATCGAGGCCCGGCGGGCCTGCACCCACTCCATGGAGATCAGGTCTTCCACGGGCACCGCGTGATAGTCGGGATCACCCATGTGCTCTGCCCGGTCTGCAAAGGAACGCCTGAGAGCCTCGATACACCAGTGGCTCATCAGCTCGCCGAGTCGCTGCCCCTGCGGCCCACTCTCGTTCTCAGCCATGGCCCCGGCGACAGGTAAGCCCTCGATCATGGCCAGGGCCTGCAGGATGACCAGCCCCCCCGAACTAGGTGGAGGCATGGTGAAGAGCTCATAGCCCTGGAAGCGCCCGACCAGCGGACGACGCCAGACACTCCGATAGCTCTCGAGGTCTCGCTCCGTGATGATGCCCTCGCGGACCTTCCCCACCCCGGGCACCTCCTCGGACTGGACCGAGTCCAGCAGCGCCCTGGCGACTTCACCGGAATAGAACCCCTCGGGCCCTTCCTGCGAGTAGATCAGAAGGGTCCTCGCCAGGTCGGCCTGAACGAGGAGCTCTCCCTCTGGCAGGGGCTGCCCACCGGGATAGAAGAGCTCAAGCGCAGCCGGGTTCATCCGACTCCTGATGGAGGCTAGAGTGAGATCACGCGCCAGCCAGGGATCCACCGCGAAGCCCTCCTGGGCCAGAGCAATGGCGGGAGCTACCAGCTGCGACCAGTCGAGTCGCCCCGAGCCGAACCTGGTGTACAGCTCGTGCAGCCCTCGTGGAGTTCCAGGCACCCCGACCGCCAGTGGGCCGCGCAAGGATCGCTGCGAGACGAAGCTGCCCTCCTCGTCGAGGTAGAGCCCTGGACGGGTCGACGAGGGCGCCATTTCTCGAAAGTCCAGAGCGGACGCCTCGGAGCCAGGCAGGTCACAAATGGCGAAGCCGCCCCCACCCAGGTTTCCTGCCTGAGGGTAGACCACAGCAAGCGCCAGCGCCGTGGCCACCGCCGCGTCAGCTGCATTTCCACCGCGCTCCAGGACCTGCAATCCAGCGGCGGTGGCGAGTGGGTGTTCGCTCACCACGGCTCCCCGCTGCACAGCGGGAGCCTGGAAGGTCGCTTGCTCGGGGACCTGACAGCCAGCAGCACAGACCAGCCACAGACCGGAGCAAGCGCTCAGCCACGAGCGACTTCCATGGCGGCGAACCCTGGACCCCTGGTGGCCGGCCACCGTCATCGACAGCATCACGTCCCTGGCAACTCCTCGGAGTCGCTCATCTCCTCTACCTTCACACCGCGCTCACGCAAGTACTCCACAGACTCGCCTATCGCAGCGTCCTCGCCCTCGATCTCCACCGCAATCAACGCCATGGTGTCGCTGATGCTCGCTGCGCGGATATTCGGGATCACGGGAAACTTCTCTCCCAGTGTGTGGCTGATGATCGGTTCGGAGATCAACGCCTGGGGGAAAGTGCAGAAGTATTTTTTTCTCGCCATGTGAGGTGAGTCGTGGGTGCCATTGGTAATGGCTTTTGAAGGACCGCTGAAGCCTGGTCATCGAAACACACACGCACCTTGGCTCGCAAGCCTCCCGTGAGTTCCCGTGGCCAGGTAGGCCAAGACTCAGGCCCTTGTCATGGCACGCTGGGCGAATACGGCTCGCAAGAATACCAGCCCGATGGCGAGACTGAGGACCAGCAGGGGCCCCTTGCTCCCTGAGCGCGAGATTCTTAGATCCGGGCCGATGTCCGCAGCGCCAGCAAGCTCGTAGACCGATGGATGGCGCATCCAATCGATCCCCGCGCATTCCATCACCCAGACCAGCGGTGAGAGATCGAGGAAGCGGGCCGTTGTAACGGGCGAAAAGGGCTGTGCGAGAGCACCGCCTCCCGAGGGCAGAGCCACCAGCAGGCCGACCACCATGAAGGCGCTGGCCGCCAGGCTCCATGCTCTCACGCCAGGCCCGCCATGGACCGCCAGGCCGAGCACGTAGAGTGCCGCAATCGCGAGCAGTGCGCTCCCTGGATCAGGTAGGTCCGCGGCCAGCCACCACGCTCCCGCCAGCCAGACCACGAGCGGAATCGTTTGAAGTCGCGGAGCCAGTCGGGCTCCAGCCAACGCGCCGCCCGGTACAGCCCAGAGTGCCAGCCAGATCCATCCGGAGAGCTCCCCTGAGTCCAGCGCGCTTCCGGCCAAGGCGACCAGCCCGGAGATGCACAGCCCGACCACCCAGACTTTTGATCCCGGGGGCTGACTCACCGCTTCCACTAGTAGTTGTTGCGGTTGTTCCGATTGCCCCGGCCTCGACCACGTCCTCGACCGCTACCTGCAGCACGCTTGATCTGAGCCGAGTAGTACTTGCTTCCACGCTTCTTGCCGCGCTTGACCCCACCCGGTCGATCAAGTCGGAAGTTCCTGGTGGGAGCCTGGACAGGCTTCGACTTGCGCTTGGAGACCTCCTTCCAGGCCTGCGTGGCGGAGATCTTTGCCTGGCGGTCGACTTCCTGTGACTTTCGAGCCTTGGCGCGCTCGATGTTCTCGCCTCGCCGGCGTGCTAGCTCGCTACGAACGAGCTGGAGGCGACTTGCCCGCCGCGCTTCCTCTTCGAGCTTCGCCTCGGCACGCGCCTTCGCTTCAGCCTGCCTCTTGCGCTGAGCCCTGGCTGCCGCCGCGCGCTTGTTCGCGTTCGCCTGCTTGTTCGAGCCGGAATTGCCCTTGCCATTGCCCGGCTGCTCAGCCTTGCGCCGGCTAGCTTCTGCAGCGGCCTCGTTCGAATTCTTCTGGCTGTTGGCTCCCCGCTTGGCGGCGGACCTGTCCTTGGCCTCACCAGCCCCCTGAACCCGGGGCTCCTGCCGATTCTTGCCCTGGGCCTGGTTCTGCCCGCCAGCTTTCCTGGCCGGTTGTCCCTCACCCTTGGGGCGGGGCGCCTGCTTGGCACCGGCTTGCTGACCAGCCCCCCGGTCGACGGCAGGCTCAGGACTCTGAGCAGGCTGTCGCCCCGCTCCCCTGGCCGCATCACGGGCACGCTGGAAGACACTGCGAGTGTCCACGACCTTCGGTCGTGCTTCGTCCGACGTGGGCTTCTTGCCCTTGGATCCCTGCGCTTGCTTGCCCTTGTCGCGCTTCCTATCGGCAACAGGTCTCGGCACTGGCGCATTCGAGGAGTGCCTCGCTCGCTCACCCTGGATCGCCTCGCGGGCTGCCTTCTGCTCGGAAGCGGATAGCACACCGTCCTGATCCAGGTCAAAGTGCTTGAAGGCCTCGGGGATCGGTCTCGGGGGATCCGGATCCTGGCTCCTCTCCGGTACAACTGGCTGAGCCCCCAGCGCCCCCCCAAGGCAAAGCAAGGAGAGGCCGGCGGCCAGCAGTCGGGGATGAAGAAGGGAGAAGATCACGGACTCGGACGTACAAACTTGCCCTGCCAGGGGCTCTACGGGCGCCATTGCGCACTACTAAGTGTCGCCCCAAACAACCCGGCTTGGAAGGGGTTCCTCGAAGTTCCACCTCCTTGTGGAGATCGGCTGGAGTAGGCAGCCACCAGGACCCTAATTTGAGCTCCTTGATAAGGTCCTGAAATCGGCCTTTTCGACCCCCTTGGAGGGCCTCCTGGGGGGCCTTCCCATGCCCAAGAACCGACTCCCGGGGGCCCTACCAGCCAAAATACTCGCGAGCGAGCCACAGCCGAGGCCTCTGGAGAGCCCCCGAGAGGAGGTCCATGAAGGCCTCCTCATCCTCGGCCGACGCCTGAAGCGCGGCTCTCAGCTCCTCGCAGAACATGCCCTCGAGCACCTGGATCTCCTCCAGCAGCTGATCACGACGGGTGGCAAAGGGTAGCTTGGATCGCTTGGCGAAGCGGTTGAGTGCCTTGCCCACCTCGTCCCAGTTCTTGCTCGTCTTGCTCTGCAAGATCTGCTTGAAGGACTTGAGCTCCTTCTGGCTGGGCGACTGGTCAAGGGCAGAGGCCCACTCGAGAAGGATCGAGAAGGCCGAGTCGGCACCCGACAAACGGATCGACTCGGCAGTTGATTCGAGAGCCATCACACTCGCCACGACCGCAGCTCGCTGACTGAGAGCCAGGTCCACCTCCGGGAACAACCCCTGCTCGAAGATCGTGGCCGCATCCAGGATCTTGAGGGCTGCAGAGAAGTCTCCCTCGTGGAGCAAGACAGATCCCCGTTCCTCCCAGTCGGAGAGCCAGACATCCAGCTCTTCCAGCCTTCGACTCACGATCAGCTCCTCCAGAGCCGTGTCAAGATAGGTCTCGAAGCCAGGGACGATTCCCCCGCCGAGGATGACTCCTGGATCTCCCTCCCAGATGACCTTCTGATCCAGATCGAGCAGGAGAGCACGGGGTAGATTGAAGCGGTCAATGAAGAAGGTCTCGAAGCTCTCACCAATGCCCTCTCCATCGCGAAAGTCGATGGCGACGTCACCTGGTAATGGATGCGTCTCCATGTACTCGGCGATCTTGGCCCTGTCGTTGGGTGAAGCGATCACCGTGATGGCCATGCCATAGGGCTCCATGTTCTTGTCGAGAGCCATCAGCCACTTGTCGACAGGAACGAGCTCGTTCTGACGGGTGCTGAAGAACATGACCAGCTGGGGTACGGAGCCGAATTCGTCCCAGGCCACTCGGTTCCCCTGGGCCCACTCCTGAACCTCTGGGAAGGGCGGCACGATCCCCAGGAAGGAGCCGGCAACCGCCCCGCCACCCTTCTCACGCATCTCTTCGAAGCGTATGGAGCGCTCGATGGAAGCGGCCTGGTCCGCCGGTTCGCGAGCAAGATAGCGCACGTCCCGGAAGCGGCAGTGCCCCTTTCCGGTGATCAGTCCAAAGCTACCCCGGAGGACCTCACGACTGGCGAACTCGTGGGTGGAGAGCAGCTCACCATCCATGTAGAAGTCGACGACCCGCCCACTCACATCGAGGCGCATGGTCCGCCAGGTCTCGGAAATGGTGTCGGAGGCTCGCGCCGGCTCGGCCACTGGAACGTGCCTCCAGATCTTGGGAGCCCCCGAGCCAAAGGAGCTCATCAGATCCACGTAGGCTGAATTCGCCGTCCCTTCCCGGGCCTTCATCCTTGGCGGCATGTAGAGCAGGCCATGGAAGGTGGACGCGCCTTTTTGCCCAAACACGAAGCCAGCGAAAGCCACGCGGCCCGCGTCAACGGAGAGCTTTGCCTCCATCGAGAAGTCTCCGCCGGTCAGGCGATCCAGGGTCAGGAACTGATAGTCGTAGACCCCCTCTTCGAACTCATCGAACTCAACGTCGAGAAAGATGCCATCCGCCTTGAAGGAACCATCTGTCCCCTGGGTCGTCCAGCCCTCGAGGTCTTGCTCGTTGTAGGCAAGATCCCAGATCGACAGGGACTTACCACTTCGTCGCACGGCTGCCTCGTACTCCACGAACAGATCCGGCAAGTCCAGGTTGTTGGCCATGCGCCAGGAAATATCCATCACCATCGAATCCAATCCTGCAGCTTGATAGCGAGCAACAAGCGCGCGCGCTTCCTGGGCGAGCTCAGCTCGAACCTTGATCAGGGTTTTTTGCTTCTTGTCCAGCTTCGCCAGCAACCGCTCGGCGTCTCTCACCGCCTTCTCGTCCACCAGATCCTGACGCTCCATGAAGTGCAGGGCCTCGAGCACGAGCTTGCTGGCTCGATCGGGGTTCTTGAACTCCTCGGTCAGGAGATCGGCAAACGCCATCAAGAGCTCGATGTCATCCGGCGTCTGGACCAGCCCCTTCTCGAAGTGCTCCTTGGCAACCTCAGGCAGCTTGTTCTCGTAGGCGTAGCGCCCCCACTGAAGGTAGGGCCGACGGACCTCGATGGTGCCCGCCAGCTCATCCCGTAGATCCAGGCAATACTCCATCCAGACCTCGTCGAGCTCCTCGACCGTTCTGGGCAGGGCTAGCTCCAGCACGTCCTCGGGACGCTCGATGTCGAGCGGCTTCGAGGGGTTCTCCAGCACGACCTCCTCGAAGTTTCTCACCGCTCCATCTCCCTGCCGACCACCTGACTTGTTGATGAAGTCCTGGAAGGAGGCCCGATAGACGAAGCGACCATCTATCGGATCCTGGTAGTTGTAGAGGAAGTAAACCACTCCCCAGGTTGGGGCGTACCAGGGTGGGCCCCACCGGTACTTGTTCTCGAGCACGATGCGAAAGGTCGGAGCGGTCGTCGGCGTCTGGCCAGGATCGTCCGGGGAGAGACCATCGTCGTGGCTGGACATCCAGCCCTGCTCCATCCTCTCCGCCAGGGGTATCAGCCTGTGGGTGGCCGGCATGTTCATGATGACCGTCCCGTTGGGCAGGATCCTGGTGCCCTCGAAGAAGGAGGCCAGGCCCTCGTTCAACCACCCAACGGCCTGCGTCGCCAGGCTCACAAACTGATGGGCTGCCTCGTGGAAGAGGGTGCCCACCATGCCCTCGAAGCCACCACTGGCGGGAATGTAGGTCTCTACAAAGTTTCCAGTGAAGTGCCCACCCGACCACTCGACCGGCGGCCCGATCCCCTTCTCGAGATACTCCTCGCGGTTCTTGAAGATGTTCAGTCCGATGCGCGGAACACTGCCCCCATGCTCCTCCGTGCCGTAGCGGAAGAAGACGCGGTAGAAGGCATTCATCTGCTCCATGGCCTCGGCTGAACGCACCAGCACTTCGTAACCGGCATCGGTGTAAGTGATGTAGTTCTCGCGCTCGAGCTTCGCTCGCTCATCCCAAGTGCGATGCTTGTCGTCGTGCTCACGGATCCACTCATCGGTGACATCCTCGAACAGGTCCTTGGGCTTGGCGTCCCCCGCCAGGCTGGGATCGGGAGAAGCAGCAATTCGCTCGACGGCCGCCTCTGCCTCGGGGTTCTCCGGATCGAGAGCCAGGATTTGCTTGAGCACGCGGATCGCAGAGTGTGGTCTCCCCTGCTTCTCGTACTGGTCCGCGAGCGGCTGCAGCTTCTTCGTGAAGCGGCTCTTCATCTTGAACAGGTCACGAGCAAAGGGATCGAGCGCCTCGAGGGCGGCCCGCTGATCCTTCAGCTCGGCCTTCGACCAGCCCTGAAGAGTGGAAAGCCGTAGAGCCTGGTGCAGGGAGTAGATGCGATCATCCTTCAGCTCCGACTCTTCGGCCCATGTAGCCCTCAGCTTCCAGGCGGGCACGGAGCGCCGGTCCCGCTCCAGCAGTCGCTCTATTTGCTCTCGGGCCTTTTCGAGATTGCCGCTCTCCAGCGCTCGCTCTGCGGCTCGCAAGCTCAGTTCAAAGGCGGACTCTTCAGCTGGTGGTGTAGCTGCCACCAGAGACGTGAGCAGCCCAAGGACGCTAAAGAAACGGAGAATCATGATGACTGGCGGTTGATCAGGCGAGCTTCGGACTCGGGCTGGTTGAGGCGGGAGCACCTTGTACCCTCCTGGCCTCCAGCTGAGGACAAGGACCTGCCAGCTTCTATTGCAAGCTCTTCGTCAGGGGCGCTCGACCCCTTGGGGGCGCCCGGCGAGGAATTGGAGGCGGCAACCGGACTCGAACCGGTGATAACGGATTTGCAATCCGTCGCCTTAGCCGCTTGGCCATGCCGCCCCACCAGGGGGTGAGAGGATACCCCCGTCGAGAGGCCGGTCAAGCGCGGTCCGAGGTGTTCTTGCGACCCATCGAGGGCCCTGGCCTGCCCAATTCGCCCCTGGCGGCTGAGCCCGAACTATCACGAAGCCCTGGCAAAAAGAAGGGAAGTCGGGTGAGCTTTCCAGGCTGGAATGGAGACCGGTCGAGGCCCATCGCTAGAATCAGCCCCGCAACAGTGCAAGGGTTCGGGGAGGTGGCGAAATTGGTAGACGCATCGGACTTAAAATCCGAAGGCCGCAAGGTCGTGGGGGTTCGACTCCCCTCCTCCCTACCAGCTGGCTCGGATCAGCTGGAGCGCAGAACCCCGACGGCGGTCGGGTGACCAGCAGGCCCCGGAATCAGATCTCGCCTGGAGCGCTGGACAGCGGAAGACCGTAGGCTCCCCACCGATGAGTGGCATGAAAGCGTCCAGGGATCCGGGAGTCCTTCAGCTCGCGCTGCCGATCATCTTCTCCTTCTGGTTTCGCGCAGCGTTCCAGTGGGTCGACACGATCTACGCCTCATCGCTCGGGGAGCTTGGAGATGCCTCCATCGCGGCCATCGGCCTGACCGCCCCCTTCGAGTTCCTGCTGATTGCCTGCTGGGTTGGAACCTCGAATGGACTGACCAGCCGTCTGGCGGCAGCCATGGGAGCCCGCCAGGGCGAGCGGATCAAGCAACTCATTCAAGCCACGCGCGGCGTCGTGCGCTGGCTGCAGCTGTCCTTTCTGCTGCTGGCAGCAGGGATGTGGATCCTTGCCGACCGCCTCCCGCTCGACCCTGTTGTCGCCCAGCAGTTCAAGCTCTATGGCCCTGCACTCCTGGGTGGCTCCGCCCTCACTTCATTCTGGGCCATCATTCCCGACTCCCTGGTCAAGGCGCATAACGACATGCGATCGACCATGTGGGCGGGCGTGATCTCAACCCTGGTCAACTTCACTCTCAACACGGTCTTCGTGTTCGTCTTCCACTGGGGCATCCTCGGTATTGCCCTCGCAACAGTCCTGGCACGTCTTGGTGGACTCGCCTACGCCACCCGAATTGCACGACATCACGAGACAGCACGCGTGAAGGCCGGACTGGACGTGGTCGCGGGCGTCTTCAAGAAGCCTCTCAAGGCCATCTTGAGCCTTTCAATTCCTGCAGGGCTGAGCTTCGCCTTGCTCGCTGTCGAGGGACTGGCGGTCAATGGAGTCCTCGCATCACGCCCCGAGTCGGAGGCCTTGCTCGCCGCCTGGGCAATCATTGATCGCGCTTCACGATTCCTGCTCATGCCGATCGTGGCGATTGGCGTTGTCTTGCTCCCTCTCTGCGCAAGAATGTGGGGAACCAGGAATCTCTCCGGCATCAAGAGAGAGCTCAGCACCGGCCTACTCCTCGCCTTGGGGTACAGCATCTTCTTTGCGTTGCCCCTGACCAGCTTGCTCGCAAGTCCAGTGGCTTCGGGCCTGACAGACGGAGCCGCAGCAAGAGAAGCCGCTCGGCTCGGCTTGCTGCTCGTGCCGTTGGGAGTTCTCCTGGGGGGCCCCATGTTCATGCTTCGTTCCAGCTTCGAGGGCATGCAAGAACCGAGGCCCGGCCTCCTGGCAAGTGCCCTGCGGTCACTGCTGTTCGTCGTGCCCCTCGTACTCCTCGGCCTCCATCTCGCCCCGAGGTTTGGCCATGCTGAGATTCAAGGACTCATGATCGGCGCCTCGATAGCTGCCGGACTCTCGAGCCTGCTACTGGGGACCTGGATGCGGGCCTTCCTTCGAACGGCCACGGACCACGGGTCAGAGCCACACTCCAGCCCCCCGCCCGTATAGACGCAGGGGAAGACATCACCTGCGCCCAGCCTGGAGCACAAGCGCGGTTCACTCCCTCAAGACAGTCCCGTAGCAGCCCGCTTCCACCCAACTACTTACAAGCGATCAGATCTCCACCGGGCTAAACTGACAGACGTGTCTTGGACCCTGCTCACCGCCCTCATTCTAGCGCTGCTGACTGCGTACCTGGTGCTACTCCTGCGCCGGTCCGAGCTTGCCAGAATGGCCAGCGCGGTCGACGAGCGCGCTCGGGCACGTAAGGCGGGAACCCATGCCGCAAGGCTTCAGCACCCACACATAGATCTCACGCGCTGCCTTGGTTGCTCCGCCTGCATCAGCTCCTGTCCCGAGGAGGGAGTACTGGCATTGATTCACGGGCAGGCTGCGGTGGTGCACGGAGCCCATTGCGTTGGTCATGGACACTGCCAGCAGGCCTGCCCCACCGGGGCCATCACGGTCCAGCTGGCCGATCTGGAGGAACGCCGGGACCTGCCAGCGCTGACCAGATCCTTCGAGGCCGTCGGAGTCCCGGGTCTCTTCCTGGCCGGTGAGATCACCGGTCACTCGCTGATCCGCAGCGCGATTGAACAGGGACGCACGGTCGCCCGAGCGGTCCAAGACGCCTGTTCTCTCGACGAGTCCCCAGACGGGTCTCCAGACTGGGATCTGATCGTCGTCGGATCAGGCCCCGCGGGGCTTGCCTGTGCTGTGGATGCGCAGGCTCGCGGTCTGCGGGTCCTGCTGCTCGAGCAGGGCTCGTTTGGCGGGACGATCGCGCACTTTCCCCGGCGGAAGCTGGTCCTGACTCAACCGGTTGAGTTGCCCGGATGGGGCCTGCTCACAGAGCCCAGCTACACCCGTGAAGAGCTGCTCGAGATATGGCAGGAGGTTGCCAGGAGAGAGGAGATCACGGTACAGGCAGGAGTCCGCTTCGAAGGGCTCCAGAAGGAGCCCGGAGGAGTCTGGCAAGTGAAGTCCAACCGGAGAGAGTGGACAGCGACCTGTGTCTGCCTTGCCCTGGGTCGTCGAGGCTCGCCCACCCGCCTGCAGGTGCCAGGCGAAGAGCTCTCAAAGGTCCAATCAGCGCTCCTCGACTCACGTGCACTCAGCGGAAGGAAGATCCTGGTGGTCGGCGGGGGCGACAGTGCCGTCGAGACAGCTCTCGCGCTCTCCTTGCAGCCAGACAACGAGGTGACCCTCGCCCATCGAGGAAGCGAGCTCAGCAGACCCGGCACCAGGAATCGCAAGCACCTGGAAGAGGCCGCACGCACTGGCCGAGTCCGCATCGAAGCCGGGAGTCAGGTCGTCGAGATCTGTACCGACTCCGTGAGACTCACACGTGGTGGACCCCACGACCCCCAGGCCTGGGAGCTGGAAAATGACGACGTCTTTGTGCACATCGGCGGGAGCACCCCGATCCCTCTGCTCGAGAGCTGCGGGGTCTCCTTCGACCCTGAGGATCGAAGGCGGGCCGAGGGTTCTCTTGGGAGCCATGTCCCCCACGTCGAGCGACAGCGGCTGCTCATCAGCCTCGCCACTGCCCTGATCGCCGCCGTTCTCATGATTGTCTGGGTGACGAGTAATCTCGACTACTACACGCTGTCCATCGCCGAACGGCCACTCGCACCTGGATACGACACGCTGCGGCCCCCGGGCAGGATTGGAGTCACCTTTGGCGTTGTCGCGACCCTCATGATCCTGGTCAACCTGGCCTACCTCCTGAGGCGAACAGCGTGGATCCCCCTGCACTTCGGCAGATTTCGCAACTGGATGACGATCCACGTGGCTACAGGAATCCTGGCGCTCCTGCTGGCCCTGCTGCACGGAGGAATGCACATCGGCGACACACCGGGGGGGCACGCCACGCTCGCGCTCTGCACGCTCGTGGTCACGGGCTCGATCGGTCGCTATCTGTACGCCTTCGTTCCACGCGCCACGAGTGGGCGCAACCTGGCCAGCGAGGAGGTCCAGGAGGAGCTTCGGCGCATGTCCGGCGAGCTCGAAGAAGCAGACGGTGACTTCGCTCAGCGGATACGTGAGTTCACCGCCGAGGAGAGCCTTCGAGAGCACTGGAATGGGGGCTACGCCAGACGACTGTGGGGTCTGCTCGTCTCCCGTCGACGGCTGCGACATGCGCTCGCTGACCTGAAGCACCAGGCGCGGGCCAGCGGACGCGACGAGGCCCAGGTGCAAGAGCTCGCACTGCTCATGGTTCGCGCCCACCGAAGCGCTCAGTCCGCAGCTCACTTCGAGGATCTACGAGGCATACTCTCCACCTGGCGTCACATCCATGGCTGGATGGCGCTACTGCTGGTCTTGATCGTCGCCGCACACATCTGGGATGCACTGCGCTACGGGGACATTATGAATTGGTAGATCATCACGAAACGCTCGCCCCATCCCCCTCGGGTGCCCCACTCCGCTTCTGGCGCCGTCCGCAAGTTTGGCTCGGGCTGGTCTCGTTCGTGGCTGTGGTCCTGCTCTTCTCCTGGGAAGAACAGCGGACTGTCCCCACGCCGATCAGCGCCGTCCACGCCCAGGAGCCCGAACTCCTGGGAGCCGACGATTGCACGAGCTGTCATGGAAATGCAGAGGTCAGCCTCGCGGAGGCCTGCTTCGAGTGCCACGAGGAGCTCGGGCAACAGATCTCAACCCTCGCCGGCTTCCACGGTCAGGCCATTGAAGGCGACGCGCTCAAGTGTGGTGAGTGCCACATAGAACACTCCGGCCGTGAGTTCCCGCTGGTTGGCGAACTCAGCTTTCAACGTGCGGGTTTTGACTCTCGAGCTGCCTTCGATCACCCCTTCGATGGCTACGCCCTGCGCGGTGCCCACGATTCACTCGAGTGTGTCGAGTGCCACCTGAACGCCGAGCTGGACCTCCTCCCTCCTGGCTCCAGGAGATATGGAGGCCTTCGGACCGACTGCATTGACTGTCACGAGGACACCTCGCATGAAGGGAAAATGCAGCGCGCTTGCGAGGCTTGCCACGGGCAGGACCAGCCCTTTGCCAGCCTTGACGGTTTCCGACACGACGAGCGCTTTCCTCTCGCTGGAGTCCACCAGCTCGAGGACTGTCGGCAGTGCCACGGCCAGCCAGGCGAGCCTGACTCGATCGAGACTCTCGCCGGTCTGAATCATCCGCCAGAGATCAGAGGCTGCGAGGACTGCCATGAGTCCAGCCACGATCCAGGCTTTGTCACAGTCGCGGCAGCACTGGAGCCTGGGCCGCCTGCGAATAGCTGCAACATCTGCCACCTCGACAAGCACACCAGCTTTCTCGATGCGCGCCAGGAGCTGACACCAGAACAGCATGCAGCCAGTGGCTATCCCCTGACAGCCCCCCATGATGAGCAGGAATGCGCGGACTGCCACGCCCCCCAGCTCGAGTGGCTCGAACGCTTTCCCGGCCGAGCCAGGTCAGATTGTGCGGCCTGTCATGAGGATCCTCACAGGGCTCAGTTCAGCCGAGATTCGGACTTTAGAGAGTGCGCGGACTGCCACGCCAAGGAGCACTTCCTTCCCGCAAGCTTCGACCAGAACGAGCACGCAAGAACGAGCTTCCCCCTGGACTACAGCCACCAGGCGGTGGGATGTTACGCCTGCCACCCCCCCCACCAGGGTGACCCAACCGACAGGGACTGGAACAGGATCGATCAAGCCTGCGAGGCCTGCCACCAGGACGCGCACGAGGGTTACTTCGTGGAGCGCCTCGCCACTCTCGGCGAAGAAAACACCGCCGCCTGCGCAGACTGCCACCAACCGTCCAGCTTTGCCGAAGCTGGACTCGACTTTGAGAGCGCTCATCAGCTCTGGACCGACTTCCCCCTCGACGGGGCTCATGCAGCTGAGGAGTGCGTGAGCTGTCACCGGGCAAGCGCGGAGGTTGATGTACTTGGTCGCTCCTTCGGTCGAATCGCGGAGGTCTGGGGTGAGGTTCCCAGCGCTGCGAGACCGTGCGCCAGCTGCCATGCGGATCCACACGAGGTGGACTTCAATTCCGCACATCAACCTCAGGTGATTGCCGGCCGCCGAGGCTGTGCACGCTGCCATGACACCTCCTCATTCGCCACCCAACCTTTTGAGCAGTTCGATCACGAGGTCTGGACTGAACGCCACCTGGGCGGCGCGCATCTGGAGCTCGAGTGCCAGGACTGCCACCGACCTACAAGCCTGCCCGACGAGCTTGGCCGGAGCTTCGGGCGCGTACGCCAGGTCTTCGGGGAGGAGATCGACAGGTGCGACACCTGCCACCTCGATCCGCACCTGGGGCTCTTTGATGGCGACCATGCGCCTCCGATGGTCGAGGGCCGAAGAGAGTGTGCGCGCTGCCATGGCGAGGACAGCTTTGCCCGACTACGGATCGCCGAATTCGATCACGACTCGTGGACGGCTACGGATCTCGCCACGGGTCACTCGGCCCAGGGCTGCGACGACTGCCACCCGAGACTGTTGGATCCGGGGTATGCCTCTCGTGCCCGGGCCGAGGCGGGCGGGCGCAGCTGTGACGCCTGTCACGTCGATCCTCATGCGGGCCAGTTCAGCGAATCTGGAAGTAACACCTGTACGGAGTGTCACCAGGACCAGAGCTCCTGGAGCGAGCTGGACTTCGATCACGATCGTGACTCTCGCTATCCGCTCGACGAGGTCCATGTGGATCTTGACTGTGATGCATGCCACGTGGAGTATGAACAGCTAGGCCGACCGCCTCTCGTCAGATACAAGCCCCTGGGCATCGATTGCATCGACTGTCACACGCTCGAGAGAACAGGTGGGGATGGCTGACAGTGAGCGGCCTACTCCATCTGACTGTTCTCGCCCTGGCATCGCCCAGCGCCCAGGACACGGTCGCACAGCGCATTCGCGTTGAACTGCTCGTGACAGGCAGCACCGAGCGGTCGGTCTTCGTCGACACCGGAAGCAGCAGCGGCCTGGCAATTGGAGACCGCGCCAGCCTACGTCCAGGATCCGGTCCTCCTGTCGAGGGTATTGTTCGAGCGGTCACTTCCCATCATGCACGGATCGAGCTCCTGGCTCCGGGGACTCCCACTCCTGTTGGAACTCGCGGTGAGGTCTGGATTCAACTCGAGCTTCCCGGGGAGGTCGAGGAGCCCCAGCTGGCGCCACCTGCGGAGACCGAGCAACAGCTCGCCCCGACGACACAGCCCCCTCCTCCAGACCATCCACCCTGGCAGGCTCCTCCAGAAGAATGGCTCGACTCCAGACCCCTTCTGGCCCCCGCAGTCTCATCTCCCATGAGAGATCGGGCGACCAGCATCCATGGCCGTGTCTGGGCCGGAGCACGCTGGCGTACCACCGAGCTGAATGGCAGACGTGAGAGCGGCTACCTTCGTGGAGGCGCCTATTGGAGCGCGGAGAATCCCTTTGCCAGGGGGGGTGCCCTCGTCTTCGATGCCGAGCTGTACGCCCGTTACTACGACTCTGATCTGGGGCAGAGTGACAGGCAGAGCGAGCTGCGGCTCTCACGCCTCTACTACGAACTGGGTGGACGTCGTGACTCATCTCGAGCTCTTCGACTGGGGCGCTTCTACCAGGAGAGCATTCCAGAGTTCGGCCCCATTGATGGTGTCGAATTCGCGGAGCGCATCGACGTCCAAAATGAGGTCGGGGCCAGCGTTGGCCACATGCCGAGAATCAGCGGCGAGCTCGAGGTGAGCGAGGACTACCAGGCGGCCGTCTTCTACCGACACCGCTCAACCTCTGAGCTCCCCATCGATTGGCGGGTCGGCTATCAGAAGACCTGGCACGACGGGCACCAGGACCGAGACCTCTTCTTGCTCGACTCCAACCTGCGCACCCGTGACCAGTTCTTCCTTTCGGGCACTGCCTGGATCGATTACTACGAGAAAGACGAGACACAGAAGGATGAGCGCCTGGAACTCACCCGACTCTACCTGGCCGCTGGCCGCAACAGCCTCGATGGCGATGGTATACGGCTATCCTACTCCGAGTTCCGCTATCCACTGATCCTCCGCCAGGAGTTCGACGAGGGGCTCAATGACGAGATCTTCGAGGAGCACAATTCACGACTAGGGCTCGACGGTTGGGCAACCATGAGCGGTGGAGTCCGGGTCCACGGTCGAGCTGATCGCTGGGCCGACGAGGACGATGGAGGCGAGGATGGATACGGAGCAGAGCTCGGCTGCGATCTACCGCGCTTTCTGCCTGGAGACGCCGAGCTAGGCGTGACTCTCTTCGGAAGCCAGGGAGAATTCAGCAAGAACTCGGGACTGCGAGTCTCCGCCCTCGGCTACCAGGAAGGAAATCTCTGGTCTTTCTCCTGGGAACTATCTGCAGTCGATGAGACCAGTGACAACACTCCCACTCCCACAGAGTGGCAGAACGCACTTCGAGGTAGCTACGACACTCAGATCTTCGAGGAGTTCAACCTGTCGCTCGATCTCGGCGGAGGTTGGGGCGACCAGGGCAATACTCTAAGCTTGGGCCTGTACCTGCAGCGAAGCTTCTAGCCACGCATGGAGAGTCAAGATCGTACACCCCAATGCCAGCGCGATAGCCAGGCGGAGCACGCTGGGCGCCGTCTGGTGATGCTTGCCCTGGTCGCCTTCTTCTTCTCTGGACTGTACGCCTGCATCTCGGAGCGGGACGTTCCCACTCACGGCTGGTGGAGCGACCGCGGCCCCGTCGTCCGGCACGACACCTTCCCCGAGGACTGCAGCCTGTGCCACAAGGGGTCCACCTGGACAGAACTCGTGGAGGACTTCGAATGGGACCACGAGGCAGAGACCGGCTACGCATTGATCGGCGCTCACGAGGGCGCCGAGTGCCTGCGCTGCCACAACGATAGAGGTCCGGTGCAGCTCTTCGAGCGACAGGGCTGCGGCGGCTGCCATGAGGACATCCACCTTGGACTGCTTGGAAACGAGTGCTCCAGCTGCCACTGGGAATCAGACTGGGTTCCTCGCGGTCAGATTGCCGAACATCGGTTGACGCGCTTCCCCCTGACGGGAGTGCACCTCACCACTCCATGCTGGCGCTGCCACCTGGGCTCTGAGAGCGGCATCTTCACCCTCGAAGACGTGCGCTGTGCTTCATGCCACCAGGAAGACCTGGCCGCAGCTCAGGATCCTGATCACGCTCTCATGGGCTGGGTGGACAGCTGTCAGCGCTGCCACCTGACCACATCCTGGGGAGGAGCGGGCTTCAGGCACTTCGCCCTGACCAGCGGCTGTCAGAACTGTCACCTCGACGACTACCGCAGTGCATCCAGGCCTCTCCACACGCCAGACTCATTCCCGATCGACTGCCAGTGGTGCCACTTCAATGAATCCTGGCAGCCAGCCGAGCTCGATCATCCCTATCCGCGCGTCTTGATCCACGAGTTCTTCACCTGCGAGCAGTGCCACACATCGATTGGCAACTTTCAGACCTTCAGCTGCACCCACTGCCACTGGCATGACGAGGGCAATGAAGACTTCCGACACAAGGGTGTCAGGAACTACGTCTGGGAGAACCAGCAGTGCGTGGATTGCCACCCCACAGGGCATTGAATACATCCCCCTCAGCTTCATCACACGTTGAAGTCCAGAACACCCAGTCATGACAGATCAAGCACCGTCCCAGGTTAGCTCCTCAAGACCCCCGACGACCTGGGCCATCGAGGCCATCGGGCTGACCCGCCGATTCGGTAGTTCGATCGCGGTCAATCAGCTCGACTTGCAGGTCCCCCCCGCCTGCTTCCTTGGATTCCTGGGGGCCAATGGTGCGGGCAAATCGACAACCATCAAGATGCTGACAGGGCTACTGAGCCCCAGCGCGGGGAGCGCAATCATCCTGGGCGAGGACATCGGAAGAGGATCGACCGAGGCCAAGCGAGCGATTGGTGTCGTCCCCGAGGATCTCGCGATCCACGATCGGCTGACGGGCTCCGAGTACCTCATGTTCATCGGACGCATGTATGGCCTGAGTCGCGATACTATTCTCCAGCGCAGGAGCGAACTCCTGCAATGGATGGAATTGCACCATGACCCAAAGAAGCTGATTGTTGACTACAGCCATGGGATGAAGAAGAAGCTAGCCCTGGCTGCGGCTCTGATCCACGACCCCCAGGTGCTCTTCCTCGATGAGCCCTTTGAGGGCATCGATGTCATCGCGTCGAAGCTGATTCGCGAACTCCTGGCCAAGCTGCTCGAGCGAGGCGTGACCATCTTCCTCACATCCCATGTCCTCGAGATCGTGGAGAAGCTCTGCACTCATGTGGCCATCATCCATCAAGGTGAGCTTGTCGCCCATGGCTCAATTGACGAACTCCAGAAGGGAATCTCTGATAACTCCGGCCGCCAGCGCTCGCTCGAGGAGACGTTCCTCGAGCTTGTGGAAACGGATCGGACAAACCTGCCTACCCTCTCCTGGTTGAGCTAAGAACCTTGGATCAGATCCTCGCCATTGTCTGGGTACGTACTCGTCTGCTCATCAATACCATCCGCCTGAAGTCATCGGGATGGGAGCGAATGGCCTCGGTCATAACCATGATCGCGGGCACCCTGCTCTCGTTGGGCATTGCCGTCCTGATTGGCGCTGCCATCGAGTCTTCGGCGCGAGTTGATAATGGAGAGGGAGCAGAGACCCTTCGCGTGGGCCTCATTGGCTGCTTCTGGTGCTGCACCTTCTTCGGTGTGCTCATCCCGCTGCTGCTCTCCACCGGAGCCAGCAGCATCGATACAGGGCGTCTCAGGAACTTCCCGATCAGCCGTAGGCGCCTGGCCTTGATCTCCTGGGGCTCATCCTTTCTCGGCCCAGACCACATCTTCTACTACCCTTTCCTGGTTGCGGCCTACGTCGTCTGTTGGATCGAGATCGGCCTTGTAGGACCAGGCCAGACCCTCTTCTTCTTGATGGTGCCGGTGATCATCGTCACCTGGTCAACGGGCCTGGTCTCTCTACTCCAGAGCATCTTGCGGCACAGGAGGGGCAAGGAGATAGCCGGCGTGCTCGGTATCTCGATGGTGCTGGCCGTCAGCATACTTCCTTCGATGCTTGCCAGTTCATTGAAGGCTCGCCCACCGGGCTCACGCGCTGAGCTTGGACATCCCCTCCACCCACTTCTCGAGTACATCAATCTCACCCCGCCCAACCTTGCTGCCGACGGGTTCCTGGCCCTCGAGGACGGTAACCTCCAGCTAGCTGGGTTGAAGCTGCTGGCACTGCTCTGCTGGCTCCTCACGGGTGTCCTGGTTGGCTACATGATCATGCAGATCGGGCTCGATAGCGGCGGGACTGGCAGCCGAACCAAGACCAGCGGCCCAGCCGATCATGAAGCCTCAGGGCGAGATCTGACCCGGCTCCTCCCCTGGCTTCCTCCCGAGGTCGTGGCGGTCATCAGCAAGGAGCTGCGCTACCTGCTTCGTAGTACCGTCGGCAAGTTCAACCTGCTCGCCTTGCCCGTCCTGTGCGTTCTCTTCGGGCAGCTCTTCAAGTTCGACCAGACCGAGCAGCTACTTCCAGGTTTCGAGCATGATCAACTGGTCATCTACGGCCTGCTCATGTACGCGCTCCTGTTCACCAACAACTTCATCAGCAACTCAGCGGGCTGGGAGGGTGAAGGCTTCAAGGTCTACTTGCTAGCGCCGGTCTCCTACTCTCGAGTCCTGCTTGGCAAGAACATTGGCGTCTGGCTCTACGCCAGCCTGCTCTACCTGGAGGTCATCTCTTTCTGGACGATATTTCATGGCATCCCCAAGCTGGAGGTCATCTTCAGTACAGCCATGCTCTTCACTGGAGCCATGGTCATCTTCACCATCGCAGGGAACTTCTCATCGATCAGATTTCCGATCGCGCGAGACATCTCTGCGATGAAGAGTCAGCCCTCCCAGGCCGCGATCCTCATCTCGATTCTGACGGTCGCCTGCCTCAGCGGGACGGTCGTCTTCATTGTCCTGGCCCCCTATATGATCGGCCTCAACATCGGCCACCTCATTCCCCTGACCCTCTTCGCTCTCCTGTCGCTGGGCGCCTACCGGATATCACTCCCCATCGCAGGAGAATTCATGAAGACGCATGGGGAGCAGGTGCTGGAAAAGCTCGAGTCCGGACATTGAGACGCTCTCTCTTCACGCAAGACCCCTGCCCTGCCTGAGGCCTCTCAGGGGAGCCCCAGTAGGGTTCCAGCTGAACTACCGGTGAAGACACTCCGCAGATAAGTCAGTCGGCAGGGGCGTTCAGCTTCCGCCACCCTCGACTTGCAACGTCCAGCGTCCTAGGATCCCCGGCATGACGGTCACTTCAATCTCCATCGAGCGCCTGCGAGACCTGGGCGTGGTTGGCGCAGGCGGCGCTGGGTTCCCCACCTACGAGAAGCTCAAGAAGCGCGCGGAGATCGTGATCCTCAACGCCGCCGAGTGCGAACCCCTGCTCCACAAGGACAAGGAGCTGATGACGCACCACACCGACGCCATCCTGGACGGTCTGCTCCTGACCAGTCAGCATGTGGGCGCCTCACGCACAATCGTGGCGATCAAGGAGAAGTACGAGGCCCTGATTCAGGAGCTCAAGACTCCCTGCGCCGCACGCGGAATCGAGATTCACCGACTTCCCGATTCCTACCCTGCCGGCGACGAGTTCATCACCGTGTACGAGGCCACTGGCCGGGTCATCCCGCCCGGAGGTCTCCCCGGAGACGTCGGCTGTCTCGTCCAAAATGTCGAGACCATTCTGAACGTCCAGCTGGATCAACCGGTGACCAGCAAGTACCTCTGCGTGGTTGGGGACGTCCCTGAACCGATGACCATCTGCGCTCCCGTGGGCACATCCTTTGGGGACGTCTTGAGCCATGTGGGTGTCGATCTATCACGTCTGGAGCATGTGATGATCGGTGGAACGATGATGGGCCAGGTGATGAAGAGCCTCGATGAGGTCGTGACACGAACAACAGGCGCCCTGCTCTGCTTCCCGAATGACCACGTGGTCGCCCGGCGCTACACCACCACTCCGCGCCAGCGAGACGTGATCGGCATGTCAGCCTGCGATCAGTGCTCGTTTTGCACGGAGATGTGCCCACGCTACCTGCTTGGACACCCCGTCGAGCCCCACATCGCCATGCGAGCTCTCGAGTTCAATAGAATGGGAGAGGACGCTATCCTGGGCTCTCAATTCTGCTGTGAGTGCAACCTGTGCACCATGTACGCTTGCCCCGAAGACCTCTTCCCGAGCTTCGCGTGCGTGGACAACAAGCAGAAGATGCGGGCTGAGGGTCTGACCCATCCGGTCACCGGACGCCGCGACCTCCCTGTTCACAGCATGATGGAGTACAGGAGAATCCCCGTCAGCAGCTTGATCCAGAAGCTGGGTCTGAGCCAGTATCGCAACGTCGGTCCCTTGGTCGAAATCGACTGGCGGATCACCAGCGTACGAATCCCGCTTCGCCAGCACATCGGTGCCCCCGCCACTGCAACGGTCTCCGTTGGCGACCAGGTAACCAAGGGGCAGATGATTGGGGCAGCGCCCGAAGGTCTCGGGGTTGCCATTCACGCCTCCATCGATGGGACCGTAACTCACGTAGGTGAGGACATCAGTATCTCGACCCGCTCATGAGACAGGACATGACAGCGCTCGGCATGGTCGAGCTTTCCTCCATCGGGATAGCCCTCGCCGTGGAAGACGCGATGCTGAAGGCTGCCGATGTGAAATTGTTGATCGCTCGCACGATCTGCTCGGGCAAGTACATGGTCATGATCGGGGGCGAGACCGCAGAGGTGCAGTCCAGCATCGACGCGGGTAAGAGTGCCTCCGCCGAGGCCCTGATCGATCACCTGGTGATCCCCAACGTCGACAAGCGCCTGTTTCCAGCCATCTCTGGAGCCGTCCACATTGCCGATGAGGACAAGGACGCCATGGGGATCCTTGAGGCCTTCTCAGTGACCTCCATCATCGAAGGCGCCGATGCTGCCGTGAAGGCGGCGGACGTCAATCTCTTCAAGATTCACGTGGCGATGGCCATTGGCGGCAAGGGCTTCCTGCTACTGGGAGGCCCTGTTGCGGACGTTGAAGCCGCCATCGAGGCGGGAGCCCGCCAGATAGGCAAGCGCGGGCTGCTCGTGAGCCGGGTGGTCATCCCACGTCCCGAGCCCGAGCTGTTCCAGGACCTGATCTAGGATCAGCGGGACCCCAGGATGGCACCGTCCGAGGATAGACCACGCTCAGCGGCCAGACTCCGTCGGAAGGTCGTAGCGTTGCTCCTCTCTGTAGCAGTGGGATGCTTCCTGGCCGAGCTATTCGCTCGTGCTCGCTACGGAACGCCCCTACCAGAGCGGCTCCCCATCGGGCGTGTGGAGGCCAATTCTCTCCGTGGCTGGCAAATGGTCCCGGATGAGAATCACTACACCTACGAGCACCTGGTCGAGGTGAACTCGCTAGGACTCCGTGGACCGGAGATCGCCGAGAACAAGAGCCCAGGCGAGCGCCGCATCCTCGCTCTCGGTGACAGCATGATCTACGGCCAGGGCGTCGGCCAGGGCTCAACGCTGCCCGCCCATCTCGAGAGAGAGCTGAACGAGTCAGAAGAGCTCGCGAACCAGACGAGATGGACCGTGATCAACGGCGGACACCGCGCCTATGCCACGAACCAAGAACTCGGACTCTTGCGTGAGCTGGGCTCACAACTGGCTCCAGACATCGTGATTCTATTCTGGTATGACAATGACTTCGAGGAATACGACCTGGCAGAGACCTTTGCGGAGCTGAAGAGGACTGGCCCCCGCACCTTTGATGTGGGTGACACCCTGGAAGGATGGACGCTCGTGGAGTGGCGCATCAAGCAGGTCCTTCGACGGAGTGCCCTGGTCATGATTGCCCACGACCGCTTGCGTGATGGACTCGAGAAGCCCAAGGATGAACAGTTCTATGAAGAGGGGTTTGCCACTCTCGGCCTACGGCTTGATGAATTCGTGGAAATGTGCGCGGCCATCGAGGCACGACCAGCTCTGGCTGTTATTCCCGTCGCCTCGACCCTGGTAGCAGACAACAAGGCAAGCCAGCGAGCGACTCGAGTCAAGGAGCTGGCCGCCTCGAAGGAGATAGAAGTGATAGATCTCCATGGGGGGCTTCAATCCCTCGTGGAAGAGCTGGGTAGCCTGCCGACCCTGCCTTACGACGGGCACTACCAGGGGTTGGCCAATCTCCGAATGGCAAGAATCCTGAGCCACAGCATCGCCAGCGACTGAGGTGCATGCCCAGTTCCACACATTCCCGAATTATGAAGGCGTCATAGCTACCTTCCTGGAAACGACTTACGTGCACCAATTAATCAGAATGCGGCCAAGGTCTGGCAAATCCAGAGTCCGAGTCACACCCATTGGCCATGAGGGGATAGTTTCTAAATGAGACCTCCATGAGCGCAAGTCTCTGCAACCTGCCCCTTGGGCGGGTAGCCGTTCTCCCCCTGACATCCCCCCGTCATGACAACTTGTATCTTCCCCAGCAGCGCCACGCGTGTGGCCTGCCTGTGTCTGCTTTCGAGCACCCTTGTCCACTATTCCAACGCGCAGGATTGCGTCATGCCTCCGACGCCGGAGCCCATCCGCGTCGTGCAACCTGATGGCTCTCCGATCCTCCTTCGGCTCAAGGGGAGCGGACATTCCTACTGGTATGAGGACCTCAATGGTCACCCCGTCGTCCGCGCTGGCGACAGCTACCAGTATGCTCGAGTAAGTCGAGATGGTGAGCTAGTCCCTAGCGAACTGGCCGTGGGAACAGGCGACCCTGAACGCTTCGCCATACCCACCGACGTTGTCGTTGGCACAGCAGATCGTTCAGAACTTTCCTCCTCGCTGTCTTCGAAAGAAGCTTCCGGACACGAGCATGGGAACTTCATTCCGAGCAATGGAAGAGTGGAGAACCTCGTGGTGCTTGCCCGGTTCGCGGATCATGACACCAGCCGACAGGAGCGCGCCCTCCCCAGCTCCGAAGAGATCGCAACGATCTTGAATGCCGTTGGTGGCGATGACGAACTGGCGCCCACTGGCAGCCTTCGTGATCACTTCCTGGAAGCTTCCTATGGCCAGCTGACCATCGACTCGACGGTCACCGCCTGGGTCACCCTCCCACAAACCGAGGCCTACTATGCAGCCTCTGGTTCCGGCCTTACCAGCCGCTCAGCAGAACTGGTCAGTGATGCACTGAATCTGGCTGAAGACAGCGTCGACTTCTCTCGCTTCGACAACAACGGAGACGGCCTGGTTGATGCCGTGACCATCCTTCACTCCGGTTATGGAGCGGAGTGGGGCGGAAACGATGCATTCGGCGCGCCCATTGAAGACCGCATCTGGTCTCACAAGTGGTCGATCGAAGACTGGTGCTCAGACGAAGGCCCCTCCGTGGCTGACTACGTCCTGGCCCCCGCACTCTTCGGCACAAGTGGAGATACGCCCGTCCGCATCGGTGTCATCGCCCATGAATTTGGCCACTTCTTCGGCTTGCCGGAGATGTACGACGTTGATGGCTCGAGCTCGGGCGCCGGTAACTGGTGCTTGATGGCCGGCGGAGCCTGGGGCTTCGACGGATCCCAGCAGCAGCCCTCCCACCTGAGCGCCTGGAGCAAGATCAAGCTTGGCTGGCTTCAGCCCGAGCGCCTGCTGCCCGGAACTCATGAGCTACCCCGCGTTGAGACCACGCCGAAGGTCTTTGTGATTGACAGTGGCTACCGCCCCGGCGAATACCTGCTGATCGAGAACCGCGGCGCTGTTGGCTTCGACTCGCAGCTCCCCGGTGAAGGCCTCGCTATCTGGCATGTCGACGAGACCAAGGCCTCCAATGATGACGAGGGCCAGCCCGGACAGCTCACGTGGCCTCACAACGGAAGGCACTTCCGTGTCTCCCTGATCCAAGCGGACGGCAACTTCGATCTTGAGCGCGGCGCGAACCTCGGCGACGCTGAGGACCTCTTCCACTCCGGTGGAGTGAATTCCCTCACAGGTTCCGGGACGGACGCCTACCAGGGTGGCCGCGTTCTCGGTAATCAGAACGAGATCATCGAGATCGGACGCGCAGGTGAGGTGATGACACTCACCTACCGCAACCCCAATGCTCCGATCATCATCACGACTCAGCTGCCCGACGGACACGTTGGTCAGCTCTTTTCGTTCCAGCTGGAGGCCCAAGGCGACGATCCCCTCGTCTTCTCCGAGCTGATCGAGACTCCGACCTACACACATGAGGACCAGGGCGAAAGCCAGCTAGCCCAGCAGGGTGAAGCCCAAGGCTGGAAGGCAGACGACGCCATCTGGGAACTCGAGCTTCCCTTCCAGTTCCCCTTCTATGACTCCAGTTACGACCGCGTCTACGTCAGCTCGAACGGATTCATCGAGTTCTCTGAGACCGGATCCGAGCCCCACGACTCCGGCTACGCCCTGCGCGCCAGCCGCCGCGTCGCTCCCTTCTGGACCGATCTAACCACGAACGGCGCCCTCCAGCAGGACATCTACGTGGACACCAGCATCGCCAGCCAGGTGACAATCCTCTGGAATGCGCAGACCTTCGCCGACGAGGAAGAAGTGAGGTTCTCGGCAACCCTCTTCCAGGACGGCAGGATCCTCTTCAACAATGGCCAGAACTCCGCTGATACGAACGCCACTGTTGGTATCTCTCGAGGAGAAGGTGGCAACTACCTCTTCGGTAGCTCACGCCCGAATAGCTCAACACTCTTCACACTGGGCGGCTCCCAGCTACCTGAAGGCCTCAAGCTGTCCGCAGACGGCAGGCTCGAAGGCTGGCCCGTCAGAGAGGGGTCATGGAGTGCAAGCTTCCGCGTGAGTGGTGGTCAGAACCGTTACGGAGCGGTCACGCTCGGAGGGATCATTGGCGGCTCGCCCGATTGCAACAACAACGGCATCGACGACGCCACGGATATCTCCAGCGGAACCAGCCTCGACTGCAACTCGGACGGAATTCCGGACGAGTGCCAGTTGGTTGGAAATGACTGCAACAACAACAGCATTCCTGACGACTGTGAACTCGCCGGTAACGACTGCAACAGCAACTCCGTTCCGGACGAGTGCGACCCTGACTGCAACAGCAACGGAACTCCCGACAGCTGCGAAGCCTTCACCGATTGCAACAGCAACCTGATCCCCGATGAGTGCGAGCTAAGCAGCAATGACTGCAACAGCAACTCCATCCCGGACGATTGCGACACTGACTGCAACAACAACGGCACGCCTGACGACTGCGAGACCATTACTGACTGCAACAGCAACATGGTCCCCGACGAGTGCGAACTCGTGGGTAACGACTGCAACTCGAACAGCATCCCGGACGAGTGCGACACCGACTGTAATTCCAACGGCTCGCCCGACGATTGCGAGGCGATCACGGACTGCAACAGCAACCTGATCCCTGACGAGTGCGAGCTCACCGGCAACGATTGCAACAGCAACTCAGTTCCCGACGAGTGTGATACGGACTGCAACTCCAACGGCACCCCCGACAACTGCGAGAGCATCACGGACTGCAACTCGGACGGCATTCCGGACGAGTGCCAGATCCCCGGTAACGACTGCAACAATGACTCGATCCCGGACGACTGTCAGCTGACAGGCAACGACTGTGACTCCAACGGAGTCCCGGACGAGTGCGACCCCGACTGCAACAACAACGGAACCGCTGATGGATGCGAGCTAGTCGGAAACGACTGCAACACCAACAACATTCCTGACGAGTGCGACACGGATTGCAACAACAACGGCACCCCTGATGACTGCGAGGCCATCACGGACTGCAACGCAGACGGCACCCCGGACGAGTGCCAGTTGGTCGGAAACGACTGCAACAGCAACTCAATCCCCGATGACTGCGAGACTGACTGCAACAACAATGGCACTCCGGATGATTGTGAGGCCTTCGCTGACTGCAACAGCAACTCCGTCCCCGACGAGTGCGAGCTGACAGGCAACGACTGCAACTCGAACAGCATCCCGGACGAGTGCGACCTGGACTGCAACAGCAATGGCACCCCTGATGAATGCGAGGCCTTCGCTGATTGCAACAGCAACTCCATCCCCGACGAGTGCGAGCTGACAGGCAACGACTGCAACTCGAACAACATCCCGGACGAGTGTGAACTCGACTGCAACAACAACGGCACCCCCGATGAATGCGAGACGGGCGCTGACTGCAACTCGGACGGCATCCCGGACGAGTGCCAGCTGGTCGGCAATGATTGCAACAGCAACTCGATCCCCGACGAGTGCGAGACCGATTGCAACAGCAACGGAACTCCGGACGACTGCGAGACAATCACCGACTGCAACAGCAACTCGGTCCCTGACGAGTGCGAGCTAGCAGCAAACGACTGTAACTCGAACAGCATCCCGGACGAGTGTGATACGGACTGCAACAGCAACGGGACCCCCGATGACTGCGAGAGCATCACCGACTGCAACAGCAACTCGATCCCCGATGAGTGCGAGCTAGTCGGTAATGACTGCAACTCGAACAGCATCCCGGACGAGTGTGATACGGACTGCAACAGCAACGGAACCCCCGATGACTGCGAGACCATCACCGACTGCAACAGCAACTCAGTCCCGGACGAGTGCGAGCTAGCAGGAAACGACTGCAACTCGAACAGCATCCCCGACGAGTGCGATACGGACTGCAACAGCAACGGCACCCCTGATAACTGCGAGGCCATCACGGACTGCAACAACAACTCGATTCCTGATGAGTGCGAACTCAGCGGAAACGATTGCAACTCCAACAGCATCCCCGACGAGTGCGATACGGACTGCAACAACAACGGCACTCCCGATGACTGCGAGACCATCACGGACTGCAACAGCAACTCGATCCCCGACGAGTGCGAACTGGTCGGCAATGACTGCAACAACAACTCGATCCCCGATGAGTGCGAGCTCACGGGTAACGACTGCAACGCCAACTCAATCCCTGACGACTGTGAGCTGGTCGGAAACGACTGCAACTCAAACAGCATCCCGGACGAGTGCGATACGGACTGCAACTCCAACGGAACTCCCGATGACTGCGAGGTCATCACCGACTGCAACAGCAACCTGATCCCCGACGAGTGCGAACTGGCCGGCAATGACTGCAACAGCAACTCGGTTCCCGACGAGTGTGATACGGACTGCAACAGCAACGGCACGCCCGACAACTGTGAGTCCATCACGGACTGCAACACAGACGGCGTACCCGACGAGTGCCAGCTCGTAGGAAACGACTGCAACAGCAACTCGGTTCCCGACGAGTGTGATACGGACTGCAACAGCAACG
>JABACD010000028.1 GCA_014237855.1 Planctomycetota bacterium
AGGTCCCAAGGGTTTGGCTGTTCGCCAATTAAAGCGGTACGTGAGCTGGGTTTAGACCGTCGTGAGACAGGTCGGTCCCTATCTGGTGTGGGTGTAGGATGATTGAGGAGGTATTCCCCTAGTACGAGAGGATTGGGGAGTACGACCCTCTGGTGCACCAGTTATCACGCTAGTGGTACAGCTGGGTAGCTAAGGTCGGAACGGATAAGCGCTGAATGCATCTAAGTGCGAAGCCTTCTTCAAAACGAATCATCCCTACCAGTCCCCTGGAAGACTACCAGGTTGATAGGCCAGCGGTGTAAGCGCAGTAATGTGTTCAGCCTACTGGTACTAATCGGACGATCGGCTTAACCACCTTTCTCCATATGCGTCCTTGCTCATTGAGCTCGGTCCATAAGGGAAAAGGTTGCCTTTATGGCTGCTGCTCTGCTTCTTTCTACTCACCTCTTATAAGGCGAGTGCTACGTCGGACTCCTGGTCTGACGCACTCCACGTATTCCCGGTGACCATAGGTGTCTGGCCATACCCGTTCCCATCCCGAACACGGTCGTCAAGCAGCCACCGCCGATGATAGTGCTCACGCGCGAAAGTAGGTTATTGCCGGGTTTTCTCAGCACCCTCGGATCCTCCGAGGGTGCTTTTTTTATGCCTATGGGCGTTTGTTGGCGTGATGCTGGGGGCCTGCATCAACCGGGAATTAGCTGCCATGGAGAGTGCAGGACCAAGAAGGGGTCAACCAGTGAAGTGGCTGGTGCTCGAGTGGATTCGCTCTTGATGGCGGGCCCCTGGGGCCCATCACCTGGGGCCGCAGGTCTCACTGATCTTCAGCGGATCCAAGGAGGAACCATGCTGTTGCCTGGCCTGCCACTTGGTGGGTCTTCTCCGCGGCTGTGAATACAGCTACTGCCTGCTTGTCGGGGGGGGGAGCGGGCTGTGGAGCTCTCAGTCACCTTGGGCCGAGCCGTCTCCTGTCCGCTCTCAATGCACCGGTGATCTTCTGCTCGAACCAGAGGTGGGCCTTCCCAGGATAGCTGGCTGGGTTTTCGGGGGCACCTTCGAGCCTTGAGGCAGCCAGCTCTAGGATGGCGGACTGGCTGCGGCAATGTTCCGATCCCAAGAGGCTCCGGTGTCGCGGCTCTTCAGGGTCGGGGTCGGTCGTACACGGAGGGAGCTAGAGGGAAGGCCACTTCGCAAGAAGTGGCCTTCATCCAAAGGGCCCAAGATAAGGCCCGGTCTCTTTGGTGCTCGATGACTTGTTGGCGGGATCCTTGTGCTGATAGACGGAGATCAGGGGCGATGTGGGGCTCTACTCATCCCTTCTTCCCCATTTCAAGAAGAAGAAGCCCGCAAACACGATCACGCAAAAAAAGAACCACAACATCAGGAGAGTCCATATTGGCGTACGACGCCAATCAGGACGCCACGAATCTCAATCTGGTCAACGTAGATGGGATCCATGGTGGAGTTGGCGGGCTGCAATCGCACGCGGTCCTTCTCCTTGTAGTACCGCTTCAGGGTGGCCTCGTCGTCATCGAGGATGGCCACTACAGTCTCTCCATTGCGGGCTGAAGCTCTCTTTTCAATCAGGACCAGGTCTCCATCGCGGATGGAGTCCTCGATCATGGAGTTTCCGTTCACGCGCAGGGCATAGACATCCTTTCCATCAGGGATCAGGCTGGCGAAGTCCAGCTTCTCAGGGGCCTCGATGGCTTCGATCGGCGTTCCGGCAGCAATGCTTCCAAGAACGTCGATGGATGGACTGGGAATGGTGTGAACCTTCTCGTTCGATTCGTTTTCCTCTGTGACGATTCGTAGCCCCCTGGAAATTCCAGGTGCTGCCCGTTCGATGACGCCCTTGCGCTCCAGCTCCGCCACATGGCCGAAGATGGTCACCTTGTTGACGCCAAACTGCTGAGCGATCTCTTCGAGAGTCGGGCTGATTTCCTCGCGATCCATGTAGTCCTGGAGGAAGTCGAGTATTTCGCGCTGGCGACGTGTGAGAGGTCGTTGGCTCATGGTTTGGTTCGGACTCGAGCTGGTGGGGCTTTGTTTCGACAATTCGGCGAGGCTGTGTTCGCGGATAAGGGCGGGTCCTGGGTGGCCTAGAAGAGGAATGTGCAGGCCACCAGCAGGGCGCAGAAAAATAGGGCGGGTCCGTCGTATCGAGCGATTTGGATGAGTTCGGTCATAGGTCTTTTCCTTTCTATAATCTGGATCCCAAAGGGGGGGGCGATCCTGCCCTCGTTAGGGCTCGTTCGGCTAACAGATGGCTAATATATCGGATGCCTGCACCCGAACAGGACCCGAACTTGGGTTTTTTGGTTTTCCCATTCCGAGTCACGGGACCAATTGCCTTGAATGTCGCCTTCCAGGGCCCCAGGCACTGTGCTGGGCCCGATCTCGGCTATGATCAATCCACGGGCCACGCCGATGGGCGGCCTCACGCATACCCAACTTGGCACCTGACGCGCACCTTGGCTTCGAGCGGTACTTGACCCGCTTCCAGACCCGCCACACGCCGGCCTATCGTTTTGACCTGGTCGTCCTTGGTGGGGGAGTAGCAGGGAGTCTGGCTGCCCTCAGCGCGGCGCGACGGGGCCTCGAGGTGGCCGTGGTGACCAAGGCTGGTCTTTCGGAGGGTAACAGTCGTTATGCCCGGGGTGGCCTTGCTTCGGTCCTGAGTGGTGAGGATTCCTTCGAGTCCCACATTGCTGACACCCTGGGATGTGGTCGTGGACTTTGCGAGCCCGGGGTCGTGGAGAGGATCGTTCGCGGTGGGCCCAGCGCTGTTGGGTACCTCGAGTCCATCGGCACGGAATTCGATCGCTCACCGGGTGGGGAGAGGATTCTCTCCAGAGAAGGCGGCCACACCTACCCACGGATCATTCACGCTCGGGGAGACTCCACGGGTTTGGAGATCCAGCGCGCACTCTCTGATGCGCTGCGTAACGATGATCGGATCACGACCTTCCCGGACACATTTGCGATAGACCTGCTCGTGGATCCCGATGGGCGCGTGGAGGGTGTACTCGCCGAGACGAGCAGCGCCAGCATGGTCGTCTTTGGGGCACCTGAGGTCTTGCTGGCCACGGGAGGAGCCGGGCAGATATTCCGCGAGACAACCAACCCCGTCGTGGCCACGGGCGATGGGGTGGCGATGGCGCTTCGGGCAGGCGCCCGGTTGCGAGATCTCGAGTTCGTCCAGTTCCATCCCACCTGCCTCTACATCGCGGGGGCGGCGCGCGTCCTGATCAGCGAGATCGTGAGGGGTGCCGGTGGGCGTCTGATCGATCGCGATGGGGTGTCCTTCATGAGCGAGGTGCACCCCAGCGGAGATCTGGCTCCCCGTGATGTGGTCAGCCGGGCAGTCTTCCGCAGGATGATCGAGACCGAGGACACCAACGTCTACCTGGACCTCTCGGGCCTGGATGGAGACCCGCATGCCCTCTTCCCGAGCATCAGCCGGATCTGTCGCGTCTTCGGCATGGACATAGCCAGGGACCCGATCCCGGTGCGCCCTGGGGCCCACTACTTCGTGGGTGGAATCGAGGTGGATGCCGATGGTCGGACCAGCTTGCCTGGACTCTGGGCTGTTGGGGAGTGCGCCTCAACCGGCCTTCACGGTGCCAACCGTATGGGCTCCAACTCCCTCCTGGAGGGACTCGTGATGGGGATGCGCGCAGGTGAGTCAATCCCGAGCAACGTGGCCACGGTCTTCAAGGAGCTCTCCTACGGGGAGACAGTGAGACACTGGAAGCACACGGGGGATCCCGTACTCAATGTGAACATCGAGGACCTGACCTACTCGCTCAAATCGATGATGTGGCGCCAGCTCGGCGTCGAGAGGAGCTTCGAGGGCATGACCGAGGCGGTTCAGAAGATTGGCTTCTGGCAGCGCGTGGTGAGGGATCTGGCAGAGCCCAACCAACGGTCTTGGATCCTGACGAACATGCTGACGGTTGCCCGCCTGACGGCCATCTCAGCCCTGTTCAGAGAGGAGTCCCGCGGGGTGCACTTCCGCAGCGACTTCCCCCAAGCTCGTGAGGGGAGCAGTGCCCACACCCTGCTGACCCCGAGCATGGACCACCTTGGTTCAGTCTCCGTTGCGGTCGGATGCTTGCCGATCGACGCGGCCAATGTTCTCTCGACTTCATGAGTAGGGGATCCACTCCGACCCGCACTCCGCGTGATCGCATCCTGACCTGTGGAGTCCTGCTAGGGGACCAGGAGCAGGAGCACGAAGGGGAACTCTCGGAGATCATGGGGCTGGTAGCTGCAGCTGGAGGCGAGGTGGTCGGAGAGCCGATGACCCAGCGTCGAGCTCGACCGCACCCCGCCACGATGATGGGCAAGGGCAAGGTTGCTGAGGTCAAGGCGGAGGTCGATGCGATCAAGCCTGATGCGGTGGCTGTTGATAACGACCTCAGCCCAGCGCAGGGAAGGAATCTCGAGAAGGCCTGGGAGTGCCGGGTCATCGATCGTTCGGAATTGATCCTCGACATCTTTGCGAGTCGTGCGCGAACCCGTCAGGCGAAGCTTCAGGTCGAGCTGGCACAGAACGAGTACCTGGCGCCGCGTCTGCGGCGCATGTGGACTCACCTGGAGCGCACCGAGGGGGCGATCGGGACCAGAGGTCCGGGTGAGACACAGCTCGAGACAGACCGCCGTCTGCTGCGAAAACGGATCAGCGACCTCAAGCGCGAGCTCAAGGAGATCGAAGCGCGCAAGCAGCGCGAGGTTCTCTCCCGGGCAGATCAGTTCACGATTGGACTGGTCGGTTACACGAACGCCGGCAAGTCAACACTCCTGAATCGGCTGACGGGGTCTCAGGAACTGGTTGCCGACATGCTATTTGCCACCCTGGACACCAGGACGCGGCAGTGGGCCCTCTCCGATGGCCGTCGCGTTCTGCTCTCGGATACCGTGGGATTCCTGGGACGGCTTCCTCACCACCTGGTGGCTTCCTTCCATGCAACCCTGGAGGAAACCCTGAACGCGGATCTGCTGCTCCATGTGGTGGATGCCTCCCATCCTGATGCGGCTGGCCAGATTGCCGCCGTGGACGAGGTCCTGGCGGAACTCTCTCACACGACCCGGGCCGGCATCCTGGTCTTGAACAAGACCGATGTGATGAGGGATCCCATCGAGTTGCAGCTCCTGACCCGGGATCGCGACGAGCGCATTGTGCACCTCTCCGCGAAGACGGGGGAGGGGCTCGACCGGGTGGACAGCGCCATCCGACAGATCCTGGACGCTCGCTCTGCGCTGCTGAGGATCCTGCTACCCCTCGCCGATGGGCGCCTGGCAGCCCGCGTTCGCATGAGCGGCGTGGTGTTGGCCGAGGAGGTCCGCGGGGATGAGGAGCTGGTCCTGCGGGTTCGAATGGACGAGGGAGCTCTGGGCAACCTGATGCGTGCCTGCGAGGGCAATCTCAACTACGAGGTGCTCGAGCCTCCCTCGGAGCCCCTGTACTGGGGGAGCTGAGCAAGCAGCCCCACCCACCTGACCTATCAGGGACGTTGCTCTCCGTCAGGGAAGAGCACCTCCCAGGGTGGCAAGCGCAGGAGGAAGCCAGCTCTCAGGGAGTTTGGGCTGTCGAGTCCGTTGTAGGTCGCCACTCGTTGGGGGATCGGCTGGCGTCCAGAGTCGTAGAAGTCCTCGCAGATCTTCGAGAGCACACGGCCCTCAGGCACCACGTACTCGAAGTCGGGAGGTCGCCAGTCCTCGGGGGACTGAAGCGGGTCCGAAGCGGCCTCTTCCTCCTCCACCCATTCCACAACCGGCGCTGGCTGAGAGGACGGCAGCTCAATCGGCTCTGCTCCGCTTGGTCGACCAATTCTCAGGGTGCCCCAGCCCGCCTCGCGTCCATCTAGGTCAGTGGGAAACGACCTCAATGACTCGCGCTCGGCACGCACACTCTCGGACCAGCGATCCTGCAGGAACCCCGCCAGCAAGCAGAGCCCCAGCAGCAGGAGCAAGCCAATCAGTGCGCGCACTCGATAGTCAGGCGGCGCTGCCGGAGTGGGAGCCGTCAGCCTTCTTGGCAGCGGCCTCGCTGCGCTTCTCAGCCCAGCGCTCGAAGAAGATCAGCGAGGGGCTGGCGACGAAGACCGAGGAGTAGGTTCCGACAAACACGCCGAAGATGAGCGCGAAAGCAAAGCCTTCGAGTACCGACCCTCCACCGTAGTTGAACACGAACAGGATGACGACGGCGATCAGGGTGGTGATCGAAGTCAGCAGGGTCCGCGACAGCGTCTGATTGATGGAGATGTCCAGCACCTCAGCGAGCGGCTTGCTGGCCATTCGTGGTCGGTTCTCCCTGATCCTGTCGAAGACGACGATGGTGTCGTTGAGTGAGTAACCGATGATCGTCAGGAAGGCCGCGATCATGGGGAGGCTGATCTCGGCATTGATGATCTGGAGCCAGTCGCAAACCGCCAGAGCGCCCAGGGTGAGCAGCACGTCGTGGACAAGGGCCACGACTGCGGCAAAGCCAAAGCTGTACTCGGCGAAACGAACACGGATGTACATCACCACGGCAAACAGGCTGATCAGGATCGCCAAGATGGCGGCGTCTCTGAGCTCGCCAACGACCTGGGCGCCGACAACCGATGTGCTGGGAATCGGTTGCGAGAGCAGGTAATTGGTGCCACTCGAGTCCTTCTGGTTGGCGAAGAGCTTGGCGATGCTCGAGACGAGCAGGTTGCCGTTGGTAGTGGGGGAGCTGGTCCCAGTGAAGCTGAAGGTTCCGATGAAGCCCGGAACCTCTTCCACCTGCACATCACCAAAGCCTCCTGAGCTCAGGACGGCCTGAACATCACTGTCCTGGTGCGGCTCCTCGAAGTAGATCTTCCCCTCTGCGCCCGTGCCAACCAGTTGAGCTGTGATCGGCCCCTTGGCGAGCAAGTCGGAGAGGGCGCTTCTGATGTCGTCCTCTCCAGTCGCCTCGGCTCCCGCCTCCTGTTCGACGGAGACGTCGACCAGGGACTTGTACGTGATGCGGAAGGAGCGGTACCCGGCCTCTGCAGTACCGCTGGCCTTGAGAGCGACGACCTCTGCCGAGGAGCCCAGGGAGCCCTCGATCTCGCTCACCCGGTCACGGATGGTCTTCGTCGTCTGGGGCTCCTCCAGGTTCACCGTGACGGAGACTCCACCGACGAAGTCGATGCCCATTGTCTCGCTTGTGGGCAGGGAGACGAACAGCCCGACTCCGCCGAGGATCAGAACCAAGGAGATCGAGAGCATCACCTTGGCCTTGGCCATGAACTTGATGTGGGTTTCCTTGACCAAGGTGCCCATCGAGAAGCGCTCGTTGCCGCGGCTGATCGAGTAGTCGACCAGCAGGCGTGTGATGAAGAGGGCAGCGAAGACCGAGGCAACAATGCCAATCATCAGGGTCGTTGCGAATCCTCTCACCGGTCCGGTGCCGACTCGCCAGAGAATCGCGCCGGTGATGAAGGTCGTCACGTTCGCGTCGATGATCGTCACGAAGGCTCGATTGAAGCCATTCTCGCAGGCCTGGGCCAGCTTGCGCCCGCGGGCGAGCTCCTCGCGAATCCTCTCGTAGATGAGAATGTTCGCGTCCACTGCCATACCGACAGTCAGGATGATTCCCGCCACGCCGGGCAGGGTCAGGGTGGCCTGCAACAGCGCCATGGCACCCATCAGGAAGGCGAGGGTGCAGATCAGACTGATCGAGGCGAAGAGGCCCAGCTTGCGGTAGTAGAGCATCATGAATACGAGCACCAGGGAGAGGCCCAGGAGCGCACTCGTGAAGCCCTTCCTGACATACTCGTCACCTAGCTTTGCGCCCACTCGCTCTGACTGCTCGAGGTTCGGCTTCATGATCAGGGAGCCGGACTTCAGCACCTTGACCATCTCGTCGACCTCGGCCTGGGTGAACCCGCTTCCACCTCCCTCAATGATGAAGCTGCCAGGTAGCTTCTTCTTGATGGTGGCTACCGTGACGACCTCGTCATTGAGGACGATGGCCATGCCCTTGCCCTTGTTCGCACCCGTGAAGTCACCGAAGGCGAACTCCTTCTCGGTGCTCATCTCGAGGCCGACTGCGGGGTACCCCATGGGGTCCTGGGTGCGGTTGACGTTCTTGAGGTCGTCCCCCGTGAAGTTCCACTCTGGCTGAGGATTCAGCAGCAGGACGATGTTGTTCGGGTCCGAGGTCGAATTTCCAGCCTCGTCGATGAACCGCCTGGGGAAGGCGCGCAGGTTTGCGAGCGGACCAGGAGTGCTCGCGAGCTGCTGGTTGTAGATCGAGATATCAGTGCCGGGATTGGCGAGAACCCAGGCGCGGGCCTTTTGGACCTCCGCAGTCTCGTCAGAGCCGGGGGGGAAGTCTGTCGGAGCCGCAGCAATGTAGAGCTTCATCGAGCCGGGGTTCTCGATCAACGAGCGGATCGCGTCCTCACCCTTGAGCTCGACGAGTACCTCTTGGGCGTGCACGGCTGCCGAGGTTCCATCGATTCCACGATCCACCTCGAGCAGGAGGTTTCCTTGCCGGCGCTCGTAGGAGAGCCGCTCGGCCCCGATCTGCAGCTTGCCGCCCGTGGAGGGGAACTGCTTGAGCATCTCCTCGTCGACGGTCGTGATCGTGAGGGAGCTCTGGAGCCCATCGATTTCCTCGGTGAGCGTCGCCACGGCCTCCGAGCCGGTGATGTTCGCCGTGCTGGGAATCTCGATCACGAAGCGGCTGTCACCCTGTGGGTAGAACCCGGCTTCCAGCACCCCGTTCGGATCGACACGCTCTCGCAGGATGGAGAGCGTGCTGCGAAGCAGTTGTGCCTGATTCGCATGCTCCGACTCGCTGATCTTGCCTTCGGCCAGGGCCTGGTCCCAATCGATCTGGTAGACCAGCCTCGTGCCGCCCTGCAGATCCAGACCAAACAGGAAGGGCTTCTCTGGAAGCACGATCGAGAGCACGGCTCCGGTGAGCAGGGCGAGGATCAGGATGGTCTTGCGACCCAGGTTTTGAACCATTGGGAAGGGGCCAGCGTTGCGGCTGGAGAAGGCTTCGATGAGAGTCAGAGCGAAGGAACAAGGACGCGGGGCAGTTGAGTGTGACGCCCGCCGGGGAGCGCCACCTCGATTCGATGGTGGTGGGAGGGGAGCTGCGGGGGAGGGCTACTCCTCGGACTCGGCAGCCTCGGGCTCGCCAGCGGGCTTCTTGCTTGCGCGCTCGGCGGCAGCTGCGGCCTGTGCCGCCTGCAGGCTGGCGTCGCGATCCTGGTCGCGCCGGGCCTTGTCACCCAGGAGTTCCTTCACGCGGGTCTTCTTGCCGACCCGGTCGCGGAGGTAGAAGAGCTTGGCGCGGCGGACATCACCGCGGCGCACGATCTCCACCTCCTTCACGCGCGGGTTGTGCAGCGGGAAGATGCGCTCGACACCCTCGCCCTGGACGATCCGACGCACCGTGATGGTCTTGTTGATGCCACGTCCGCTCATGGAGAGCACCGTGCCGCTGAAGATCTGGATTCTCTCCTTCTCCCCTTCGCGAATCAGGTAGTGGACGTTGACCGTGTCGCCGACGTGTACGGCGGGAATCACGTCCTTCCCGTTTTCGGCTTCAAGAGTTTGGATCAGGTTCATCGCTAGTTCGGGTGTTCGGAGACACCCTCAGGTGTCGGATTGGTATCGGTTGGTCTGGTCGAATGATGGGGGGGGGCCTGGGGCTCCCTGTTCGATTGGATCTCAGTCAGCAGATCCGGTCGTGTGCGCTTGGTTCGGGCGTGTGCTTGAGCTTTGCGCCATTTCTCGATCGATGAGTGATTGCCCCCCAGGAGGATGTCGGGGACCTCGCGGCCGCGAAAAACACGTGGGCGCGTGTAGTGCGGATGGTCGAGCTCGCCCTCACCTTGGAAGGATTCTTCGATCGCTGATCGTTCGTCTCCCAGAACCCCAGGCAGCAGCCTCACCGTGGCTTCGACGATTGTCAGGGCCGGGAGTTCACCTCCAGCCAGGACATAGTCGCCCACCGAAATACGCTCGAAGTCGAGGCAGTCGGTGATGCGCTCGTCGAAGCCCTCGTAGCGACCGCAGAGCAGCAAGATGCGCTCCTCTTCGCAGAGCTCGTGAGCGTGTGATTGCTGGAAGGTGTGTCCGCCGGGACACAGGATCAGCTTGCGGAAGGGACCGTGCTCGGACTCGAGCCAGTCGATGCAATCGACGATGGGCTCGGGGCGCAACACCATGCCGGGGCCGCCGCCGAAGGGGCGGTCGTCCACGGTGCGGTGGCGGTCACGGGCGAAGTCGCGAAAGTCGATCAGGCGGATCGAGGCGGCGCCCTTCTGCTGTGCGATGCCCACGATGCTGGAGGCCAGGTAGGGCTCCAGGGCTTCGGGAAACAGAGTCAGAATGGCAAAGAGCGGCACGGAAATTCCTGTGGACGGGAGCCTCCTGTTTCCCTGAGCGCCCCGTGGCTGTCGCCGGTGCCTCCCGTCAGTCGGGCCTACCGGTATCCACGAGGTGTCGGGGGCTGTGGATTCGACCTCCAGCCCCAGGAAAAGGCCCAGCAGGGTAGACAGGCGGGGGCTCGAACGTCAAGAGTCTAGGCCCCTGAACCCCCGCTCTCGCACCTCTTTATACCCAGAGCGTCCCAGGGAGTTGAGGCCATCCCCGGCGACCCCATCCCGCACCCCCGATTTCACCGTGTTCACAGGCATCATCGAAGGCAATCCGCGTGTCCTCCACCTCGAGCGCCAGGGGACGGGCATGCGCCTGTGGATCCCCGCTCCGGGCCCGGATTGGGCCGTCTCGGAGGGAGAGAGCGTGGCGGTCTCGGGTTGCTGCCTGACGGTCGTGAAGGTCTGCGAACCCGTCCTGGGGGCCGCGGGGGCTCCAGGAGAGGAGCCAGGGCCGGGAGGTGATCTCCCGGAGGGGACGCCCGGGGCCACGATGGTCTTCGACCTCAGCGCTGAGACGCTGGACCGCACCCACTTCGCCGGCCTGCAGGTGGGTACCCAGGTCAACCTGGAGCGTGCGATGAAGCTCTCTGACCGCCTCTCCGGCCATCTGGTCTCGGGCCACGTGGATGGCGGAGGGGTGATCGTGGCGATGAAGGACTCGGGGGACTGGGGCATGGTCTACACCTTCGAGGTGGACGAGGGCCTGGAGCGATACCTGATCGAAAAGGGCTCGGTGACTCTCGATGGCATCAGCCTGACCGTCGTGGAGCCCCGAGGCCGGGTGTTCGACGTGGCCCTGATTCCGGTGACCCTCGGGGCGACCAACCTGGGCGCTGCCCGGACAGGTCAGCGAGTCAACGTGGAGGCGGACATGGTCGGCAAGTGGATCGAGCGGCTGCTTCCGTCGGACTGAAGGCCCAAACCACTCCCCCCTCGCCATGAGCCATTCCTCGGATACGACTCCCAACAAGCCCGGACTGCTGGGCCGTTTCCTCACCCTGGTCGAGTGGTTGGGCAACTTGCTGCCGCACCCGGTCACCCTCTTCGCTGCCATGTGCGTTGGGGTTCTCCTCGTCTCTGGCCTGTCGGAGTGGCTGGGGCTCGAGGTGGCCGATCCCAGGCCGGAGGGGGCGAAGGGCCGTGCCGAAGGCGGGGTCATCAAGGCGGTCAGCTTGCTCAATGCCGAGGGCTTGAGGCGAGTGGGCATGGGGCTGGTCACCAACTTCACGGGCTTCGCACCACTGGGGACTGTCCTGGTCGCCCTCCTGGGTGTTGGCGTCGCGGAGCGCTCCGGTCTCCTGGCAGCTGGTATCCGGGCGCTGGTCCTTGGTGCTCCCCGAAGCCTGCTCACGATGGTGGTGGTGTTCTGCGCGGTGGTCTCGAACACGGCCTCCGAGATGGGCTACGTGGTCCTGATACCGCTGGCGGCCGTTGTCTTCCACTCGGTCGGTCGCAATCCGCTGGCCGGGCTGGCAGCAGCCTTCGCCGGTGTCTCGGGGGGCTACTCCGCGAATATCCTGATCGGGACCGTGGACCCGTTGCTGTCGGGGATCACGAATGAGGCAGCTCAGCTGATCGACCCGAGCTACGCCGTCGGGGGCGCCAACGAGATCCTGCCCACGGCTAACTACTACTTCATGGTGGCCAGCACTGTCCTGATCACGATCGTCGGTACCCTGGTCACCACGAAGATCGTGGAGCCTCGGCTCGGACCCTACGACCCGACTCGCTCCGAGGAAGGGATTGAGGATTCGACGCGGGACATGGGCAAGCTGTCTGCCCTCGAACGCAAGGGCTTGCTGTGGGCTCTCGCAACCATCGGCCTGCTGTTCCTCGGCCTCGCCGCCCTGTGTCTGCCCGAAAATGGCTGGTTTCGGGACCCGGCGGAGAACGAGTCGTTGGTTCAGGATCTTCGCCCCATGCTGAAGAGCGTCGTGGCCCTGATCTTCGTGTTCTTCATCGTGCCATCGATTGTCTACGGCAGGATCACGGGATCGATGCGCACCGACAGGGACGTGATTGATGGCATGTCGAAGGCCATGAGCTCGATGGGCCTGTACCTGGTTCTGGTCTTCTTCGCCGCCCAGTTCGTGGCCTTCTTCAAGTGGACCAATCTGGGGACGATCACAGCTGTGGCCGGGGCGGATCTACTGAGAGCCTGGGATCTCACCGGGCCCTCGGTCTTCATCGCCTTCATCCTGATGTGCTGCGTCGTCAACTTGATGCTGGGCAGCGCCTCGGCTCAATGGGCGGTCACGGCCCCGATCTTTGTGCCGATGCTGATGAGTGTCGGCTACAGCCCGCAGGTGATTCAAGCGGCCTATCGGATCGGAGACTCGACCACGAACATCATCACGCCGATGATGAGCTACTTCGGCTTGATCCTGGCCTTCGCCATGCGCTACGACAAGAAGCTCGGTATCGGCACGTTGATCTCGACGATGCTGCCGTACTCGATCGCCTTCTTGCTCGGCTGGATGGTGCTCTTCTACGTGTGGGTGTTCGGCCTCGATCTTCCCGTCGGGCCGGGGACTCCGACCTACTATCAGCCCTAGGCCCGAACCGGGTCAGTCTCGGAGCATCGACTGCGCCTGATGACGCATCAGGTGATCGATGAGGACCAGGGCCAGCATGGCCTCACCCATCGGAACAAAGCGAGGCAGCAGACAGGGATCGTGGCGCCCCTTGGTGGCCAGCGTGGTCGGCTTGCCCTCCTTGTCCACCGTCGGGCGATCCTGGGGGATGGAGCTCGTGGGTTTCACCGCACAGCGCAGCACGATCGGCATCCCCGTGGAGATTCCACCGAGCATGCCTCCGTGGCGATTGGTCTGGGTCGCGATCTTTCCGGGTGCGTGCAGGATCGAGGACTCCTGCGAGGGCACGAAGCTATCGCTGTGCTCACTCCCGCGTGCGGTGGCAACGGCGAAGCCCTGGCCGAACTCGACTCCCAGGACTGCAGGCAAGGAGAACATCGCCTTGCCCAGATCCGCCCTGAGCTTGTCGAAGACCGGTTCGCCCAGTCCTGCAGGGACCTGCCGCGCTACCAGCGTCGCTCCACCGCCGATGGAGTCCTGGTCCTTGCGAACCTCTTCGATCAGTCTCTGCATGCGCGCAGCGAGCTCGGCATCCGGGCAGCGCACCGGGTTGGCCTCGACCTCGTCCAGCTGGACCTCCCAGGGCCTGGGGTGGTTCAGTCTCAGGTCGCCCACCTGATCGACGAAGCCGACAATCTCGATGCCGTGAAGCTCGTGTAGCAGCTTCTTCGCGATGGCTGCTGCGGCGACACGAACCGTGGTCTCGCGCGCGCTGCTACGTCCGCCACCGCGGTGGTCGCGGATGCCGTACTTGGCATCAAAGCTGAAGTCCGCGTGTCCAGGGCGGTACTTGTCCGCGATCTCCGAGTAGTCCCGGGAGCGCTGGTCTTCGTTGCGGATCAGGATCGCTATGGGCGTGCCCGTGGTGCGGCCCTCGAAGACCCCCGAGAGAATCTCGGGCACGTCTCCTTCCTGGCGGGCACTGGTGATCGTGGATTGACCGGGGCGACGGCGCAGGAGGTCCGGAAGCAGATCCGCTTCGGAGAGCTCGAGGCCCGCCGGGCATCCGTCCACGATGCAGACGTTGGCCGGGCCGTGAGATTCACCGGCGGTGGAGACGCGGAAGAGGGTGCCGAGGGTGGATCCAGCCATGGGGGCGGGGAGAGTCGAGGCGAAGGCGGGAAGGAGCCCCCAGATTGGAGTCGCGGAGGCCCCGGGGCCATCAAAATTCGGCTGCTGAGGAAGGAATCACGCACTGAGTCCTGACTTGTCAGTGACCTGGCACCAGCAATCCCGGGGCTCGGCCTGTGCCGCGGCCTCTTCTCGCGCAGGGCCCACTCTGGATCGGGCTAACGGGGAAAGGCTTCTCGCAGGACTTCCAGGCTCCTGGGGATCGCGGTCCGGTAGTCCTCGAGGCCCTCGAACTCGAGGGAGATCCAGCCCCGATACCCGGCCTCGTTCAGGATTCGTCCGATCCGAGGGTAGTCGAGGTCGAGTGAGTACCACTGACCTCCACCAAAGTAGGTCTTGGCCTGGACGAGTACCGTACGCGGAGCGAGCTTCTCGAGCCTTTCATAGGGGTCCTCCAGGAAGTTGCCCGTGTCCGTCGTGATCTGCAGCCAGGGAGAATCCACGGAGTCGACGATGCGCAGGATGCCCTCGGGAGTGAGCCCGAGGCCCCAGTGGTTCTCGAGGCCCAGCACGACACCGCAGCGCTCGGCCGTGGGCAGGCACTTCTCGAAGGCCTCGATGACCCACGGGTAGGCATCTTCATCGGTGTAGCCTTCAAGCGGCTCTTCGATGCCTCGCTTGGCCATCAGGTCATCGAAGTCCTTCGAGGTTCCCCAGGTGCCGGAGTTCACACGCATCGTCGGGATGCCCAGGTCGTAGGCCACTTCAATCTGGGCGATGGTGCGATCTATGTTGACCTGGCGCTTTTCTCGATCGGGAGTAACGAAGCCCTGGTGGGTCGAGAGCCCCATCAGTGGCAGTCCTAGGCGCTGGGCCCTGCGCTTGTAGGACATGAGCTTCGCGCGGCTGATGAGCTCGTTCTGTCCGATCTGATAGAGCAGGATCTCAACGCCGTCAAAACCAAACTCATCAGCGAGGTCGATGCAGAGATCCATGTCGCGCAGCTCCTCGTTTCGGAAGCGCCACAGGGAGTAGGTCGAGAGGGCAATCGGGTGGGTCTTCCGTGAGCCCGTCGAGGGGCTCTTTGCCTTCTCATCTTGCTGGCTCAGCGCAGAGGTCAGTGGGGCCATGGAGCCAGCGGCAGCGCCAGAGATCAGGGTTCTTCGTGAGAGTTGCATGCTGCCGATGTTACCGCTCAGAGCACCAGATTGACCGGGCTCCTTTTCCAGACCACGAGCGGGACACACGGGAGGGTGGTCCTGGCGGCTCGTCGCCACCGCTGCCCGGAGCAGGGGGCTGCCTCCGTCTCCAATCTCTAGTGAGCGGGGCCCTGGCGATGTCGTGACGAGAGCCTGGCTGCAGCCTGGCGAAGTGCCTCGCCGAACTCCCGCACACGCTCTGTGGTGAAGCGGCTGGCTGGGCCGCCCAAGCTGATGGCACCCTCGATGTTACCGAAGGCGTCATCGAAACCCGAAGCGACGGCCACGTAGTAGGACTCGAGCTCCTCGAAGGCAGTGCTGTAGCCACGCTCGTGGATCGAATCGAGCTCCTGGGATAGCTGGGCGGGATCGGTCAGGGTGCGTTCGGTGAACTCGTTCAAGGGGGAGGCCAGCACGGCCTGAGTGAAGACCTCGGAGCTCCTCGCCAGCACGCACTTGCCGGTCGAGGTGGCGTGCAGGGGCCAACGTGTTCCAATTTCGAGGCTGCCGGAGACCAGGTGGCTCCCACGTACCGAATCGAGGATCAGCATCGAGTCGTCCACCAGGACCTCGAGGGTGGTCGTCTCACCTGTGCTGCGGGACAGCTCCTCCAGGATGGGGCGCACCTCCGTGCGCAGGTCATTGGTCTCTCGAGCCTGGGACCCGAGTGCAATCAGGGCCGGGCCCAGCCGGAAGGTCCCCTGGGGGCCTGTGCGTTCCACGAGCCCCTCGCTCTCCAGCGCACTGAGCAGGCGATGAGCCGTGGGCTTGGTGAGCCCGGTGGCCGTATGGAGCTCCGCCAGGGAGAGTCGCGGGCGGGTCCTGGAGAAGGTCTTCAGCAACCCGATGGCACGCAGGATGGCCTGGGTGCCGGCGGGGGCGGGGGGCTTGGGGATGGGGCTCATCTGCCCCCCATATTATGGAATAGGGGGCTCGTGCGCTACCCCCTTAGCTGATCCTGGAGTGGGGCTATACCTCCAGATGCGCGAGGAATGGGTTCTCTTGTGCTTGTCGGCATGAATTGGAATGATCACAATGTGGTATCTGAGGGGGGGCCAGGCTAGCCTGGAGGACATGGTTCCGCTCGACTTGAGATCAGCCCTGGCCGGCTTCGACCCGACACTTCCGATCGAGAGGGCTTCCACGCCCCCGGCTTCCTGGTTCGTCTCGACGGAGTTTGCCGAGCTGGAACAGCGCGAGATCTTCGAGCGCAGCTGGCAGCCGGTGGCGAGGGTCGACGAGTTCGTGGCCCCGGGTGACTATTCTTCGGGCTGCCTGGGGCGCAATCCCTGGGTCGTGACACTTGGTCAGGACGGAGAGCTACGGGCGTTTCACAACACCTGCCGGCACAAGGGCCGAGAGGTCGTCCAGGGAGCGGGCCGCGCGGATGAGCTCGTCTGCGGCTATCACGCCTGGAGTTACGATCTTGAGGGCTGCCTCCGCAAGGCGCCTCGCATGGCTGGCATCGAGGAGTTCGATCGCGAGGCCATGTCCCTGCCGGCCATGTCCCTCGAAGTCTGGGGCCCCTGGATATTCCTGAATCCAGATCCCCTCGCGCCGCCACTGGCAGCGAGTGCCGGACCCCTGATCGACTTGCTTGACCGGAGAGGTTGGCGTGGCCTGAAGTTCGTGGAACGCATCACCTGGGATATCAAGAGCAACTGGAAGGTGGTCGTCGACAACTACCTCGACGGTGGATATCACATTCCGCACATGCATCCGTCACTGGACGCGCAGCTCGACATGGACAGTTACCGCACCGAGATCTTCGAGTCCTCTTCGGTTCAGTCCTCGCGTTCTGCTGAGGCAGCGGATCGGCGCATCGACTACGAGGCGGGCAAGCGCATCGGTGAGGAGGCTCTGTACCTCTGGCTGTTTCCTAATTTCATGCTCAATCGCTACGGCTCCTGCCTCGACACGAACCTGGTGATTCCTCAGGGGCCGGATCGTTGTCGGGTGATCTACGACTTCTTCTTCGAGGGTGGCTCGTCGGAGGCTGAGCCGGACTTCATCGAACAGAGCATGATTCAGAGCGACATCACGCAGCGAGAGGACATTGCCATCTGCGAGTCGGTGCAGGTGGGCCTGAGTTCGGGGAGTTATGACCGCGGTCGCTACGCGCCACAGGTGGAGATGGGGGAGTATCACTTCCATCGCTTGCTGGCGGCGCGCCTGGCCGCGGCTCTCGACCGGAGCTGAGCGCTTCCCAGAGCTCTCAGCTCACCATCAGGCTCTGGAGGGATTGCAGCCAGCGCCGCCGGGGAGACTCGCATGAGCCCCCGTCGCCCGACAGGCGCTGCTGATCGGCGCGAGTGACCGCGACGATCGCCGGCGAATCACCTCCCGAGGGCTCGTCGTGCGGCGAGTACACCAGCGCCGCCGACGAAGGCGCCACCGGGGTGGCAGCCCGCACCACCGAGGAAGAGCCCCTCCAGGGGCGTCTCGTAGCGGCAGAGGGACAGGGCCGGCCGCTGCACCCAGAGCTGATCCAGGACCTCCTCGCCGCCATGCAGCTGTCCGCCGCGTAGACCGAATTCAGCCTCCAGGTCGACGGGCGTGAGCAGTCGCTCGCCGACCAGGGACTCGCGCGCTCCGGGCACGGCCGTCTCGAGGGCGGCCAGCAGGCGATCCCGCAGGTCGCCACGCGCGGCGTCGGTCCAGCCGCCGTCGAGCTCATGGGGTACCCCGTGCACGTGAATCGACAGGGTGCCAGGGCCCTCGGATTCGCGGCTCCAGTTGCGGATGTCGAGCCAGGGGCTTGCGGGCAGCTGGCGGTACTTCAGGGCGTCCGCGGCGCGCTCGAGTTCCTCGGGGGTGGAGGCAGTGATCAGTCGCTCGGCGCCACCAGGGAGCTCGATTGCTGAGGAGAAGGCGAGCAGGTACACCGCCGAGCTCCCGCGCATTCGCCAGCCCTCGACCTCAGCCTCGACGTGCAGGGGGATCAAGCCGGGCTGGACCAGCTCCAGCAGCGTCCTCTTGGGGTCGAGGGTGGAGACCACCAGCCCCGCATCCACGCGGCGGCCGCCGGAGAGCTCGACGCTCTGAACCCCGGGCTGGGCGCTGCTGTCCGCATGGATTCTCTCGGGCTGAACACCCAGCTGCATCTGAACGCCCAGCTGATCGCAGCGAGCGACGAGCGCGCTGACGACGGCGGCCAGGCCCCCCTCGGGCTCGACCCCTCGACCAGCCTCCTGCATGAGGAGCATGGCCGTTGTCCCCGCAGCTCGTGGACCAACCACGGTGCCCGGCAGGGTCAGGGAGACCAGCCCAGCGCGCAGGGCGGGATCCTCGAAGTTCTCCTCCATCCAGTCCCAGGCGGGCATGGTGACGATTCGGAGCAGCTCCATCATGTCCTTCTCGCCCAGGGTGCGCAGCTTGAAGCCCTTACGCGCCAGGGAGAAGAGATCCATGACTCCGGGGTCAGCGGCCTCAGGCGGTGCATCGTCGAGCACCTCGCAGACAAGTGGTGCCATGCGATCGACCCAGGCTCGCCACCTGGCGTAGCTCCCGGTGTCCTGTCCGCCGGCGAGCGAGTGACGCAGGATCGTCAGGACCTCGCCATTGTCCCGCAGGACGTGCAGCGGGGACTCTCTGCCCTTCCACTTCAGCCCCAGCTGCTCCAGTCCGAGGCCCGCGATCAACTTGCGGCGGACAAGAGCCGTCTCGTTGAAGAGGCCTGGTACGTGATGTCCGGGGTGAAACTCGAGCGTGCCGCCGGCGCCACCGGGGTTCGTGAGGCCATCGAACAGATGAACCTCCTTGCCTGCTGCCGCAAGGGTTGCGGCGGCGGCCAGCCCCTCGATGTCAGCGCCCAGGACAACCGCTCGTTCGGATCTCGTCGCCATCTCAGCTGCCCTCCGTTCCCAGCATGGCCTTGGCGCACAGGGCACCCGGTGCGCCCATCAGCCCGCCGCCGGGGTGGGCGCCGGAGCTGGCCAGCCACAGGTTGCGCACGGGAGTCCGGTAGCGCGCCCAGCCGGACATCGGTCGCTGGAAGGCCATCTGGTCCAGGGTCAGCTCCCCGTGGAAGATGTTGCCCTCGGTCAGGCCGAACTCCTCCTGAATGTCCCAGGGGGTCAGCACCTGCTTGTGCAGGATCATCTCGCGTAGTCCGGGGATGTACTCCGCGAGGGTGTCGATGACGGTCTCTCCGAAGGCCTCGCGCTTGGAGGGCCAGTTCTCCGCGCCCTCGGTGATGTCGTAGGGAGCGTACTGCACGAAGCAGGACATGACGTGCTTGCCGGCGGGGGCCACGCTGGGGTCGACCAGGGACGGGATCACGACATTGATGTAGGGGCGCCTGGAAAAGGTGCCGTACTTGGCCTCGTCGTAGGCGCGCTCGAGGTAGTCGATACTGGGGGCGATGGCGATGTCACCACGCAGGTGTGCGTCACCGGGGCGGCAGGAGAACTCAGGCAGGCGATCGAGTGCCAGGTTGACCTTGCCCGAGCTGCCTCGGAAGCGGTAGCGCTGCAGGCTCTGGCTGAACTCGTCTGGCAGGTGCTCCTGGCCGACGAATCCAAAGAAGGTGCGGCGCGGATCGCAGCCGGAGACCACCTGCTTGGCGCTCAGCTCATCGCCGTTCTCGAGCACGACGCCGGTGGCCTTGCCATGTTGCATCATGATGTGATCGACCGAGGCCTCCGTGCGAATCTCTGCGCCGAAGTGGCGGGCCGAGCTGGCGATGGCGTTACTGACGCCGCCGGTGCCGCCGCGCTGGAAGCCCCAGGAGCGGAAGGCCCCGTCGATCTCGCCCATGTAGTGGTGCAGGAGCACGTAGGCGGTGCCCGGCGAGCGCACCCCGAGGAAGGTGCCGATGATTCCACTGACCGACATGGGGGACTTGAGCACCTCGGATTCGAACCACTCGTCGAGGAAGTCCACGGCGCTCATGGTGAGTAGCTTCAAGCGCAGCTCCATCTGGTCCACCGTGGCGTCGCCAAAGTGTCGGCCGAGACGTAGCAGGTTCATCAGCTCCTTGGGATTGAAGCTGGCGGGCTCGGGCGCCGGTGAGTCGATGATCGGTCGCACGAAGCGTCCGATCTTGCTCATGGCCTGGCTGAACTCGCCCATGACCTCTGCGTCGTGGCGGCTGAAGCGCGAGACCTCGTCCCGTGTCAGCTCCCCGTCAGACCAGCGGCACAGATCGCGGCCGTCAGGCAGGGGGAGGTAGGAGGACTCCAGCGGGATCAGGTCGAGCCCGAAGCGCGAGAGCTCCAGGTCCCGGATGATCCATGGCCGCAGCAGGCTGACCACGTAAGAGCACACCGAGTAGGTGAAGCCCGGATGGATCTCCTCGCTGACGGCAGCCCCCCCCAGGACATGCCTGCGCTCGAGCACCAGCACGCGTTGGCCGGCCTTGGCCAGGTAGGCGGCGCAGACGAGGCCGTTATGACCTCCGCCGACGATGATCGCGTCGTAGTCGTGGCTGGCCATCAGGCTTTCTTGCGCTCGGGATCGAAGAAGGGAGTCGGGCGCACGGTTGCCGCCGCCCGGTGACGTTCGTATTCGCAGGTGACCTCGATCTCGAGGCGGGTGCCGGGCCTGGAGAGCGAGGCGTCCACGGTGCCCAGGGCCAGGTACTTCTTGAGGGTCGGTGACCAGGTGCGGCTGGTCGCGTAGCCGACCTGCTGACCGTGCTCGTAGAGCGGCGCGCCCGCTCGGCAGGTCTCGGCCGTCAGATGGGGGGCCAGCCCAAAGCTCTCATAGATGGCCTCGAAGTCATCCCAGTCGACCTCCAGCCCCACGAGCTTCCTTCGCGGGCCTTCGATCTTCTCCTGACGGAGGGCAGCTTGCCCCACGAATGGATCTCGCTCGAGCTGCACCATCCAGTCGAAGCCCAGCTCGTAGGGAGTCGATTTCTGCTTCTCGATGAAGGCGCTCCTGGCAGAGGTGTAGTCCACACCATTCAAGAGGAAGCCGGCCTCGACTCGTGAGACATCAAGAGCATCCAGCCCCATGGGCAAGAGCCCCAGGGGTGTGCCGCTCTCCATCACCGCATCGTAGACCCGGAGCGCGTCTGCAGAGTCCATCCAGAGTTCGTAGCCGAGGTCACCCGTGTAGCCCGTGCGGGTGACGACTCCTTCGACCTCAGGGCCCTCGACTGCATAGCGTACCGGCATGGCCCGGAAGAACTTGAGTTCGTCGATGCCGTTGCCGACCACAGGACGCAGCACTTCGCGGGAGAGCGGGCCCTGCAGGGCGAGAGCTGCGACCTCGCGCGTGACATCTGTCATGGTGACATCCAGGCCTCGCGAATTGCGATGGATCCAGGCCAGCGCCGGGTCAGCGGAGGTCAGTCTGAAGTGGTCGTCGGCGAGCTTGGTGACGGTGCCATCGTCGAGGACCTTGCCGTGCTCGTCGCACCAGCAGACGTAGCTCACGCGACCGACGCTGTGCCTTGAGTAGTCACGCACGGTGACCCGCGAGAGCAGGTCAGCTGCGTTTGATCCGCGCACCTCGTACTTGTAGAGGGGCGTGGCATCCATCAGGGTGGCCTGGTGGCGTAGCGCGTAGTACTCGCGGTCGTGATAGGTGTCGTAGCGACACACCGCATAGCAGCCAGCCCACTCCTTGTAGGCCATGCTGGTGCAGAGTTCGCTCGTGCGTGGATGGAAGGGGGTGGGGCGCGGCATGGCGGCGAAAGCTATGACGCTCCGGGGAATCCCTCAAGAGGAATCTCTTGCGGCTTGGTTTCATACTATGAAATCGCCCTTGGGCCGCATTTCTGGGCGATGGATGGGGATCCAGGGGGCGGGTGCTCCGGAGAAGTTGGCTGCCCGTCCATATGGTGGTCAAGGGCTTGGGGCCCCGGGAGGCTCAGTCTCCCGGGCCCAGGGAGAGCTGGGCCAGCACCGGAAAGTGATCGCTTGGATACTGACCGTTCTCCTGGTGGGTCGCGATCCAGGCCCTGTGGACCTTCCAGTTGCCGCGGTACAGGATCCAGTCGATGCGACTCCCATCCGGTCTTGGCTTGCGGTATCCGCCAAAGGTGGCGTAGGCGGGACCACGCTCTGCGGCGGTCAGCCAGGAATCGGCAAAAGCATCCTCACCGACCAGGTGCCGGTGGGGTGGGCTGTCCTCGCGTGCATTGAAGTCTCCAACGAGCAGGGTGGGGATCGAGTCGAATCGCTCGCGTGCATGATCCAGGATCAGCCTTGCACTCTTCAGTCTGGCCTCAGCGACCTGGTGGTCGAAGTGGGTGTTGTAGATCACCAGGAGGGTCTCGCTCTCTCGATCGAGCAGTCGTGCCCAGGTCACCATGCGCTTGTTGGTGTTGCCCCAGGTGGCCGAGCCGATGCGATCAGGTGTGTCGGACAGCCAGAAGTGATCGAACTCGAGCAGCTCGAAGCGAGCTCGCCTGTAGAAGATCGCCCCGAACTCGCCATGGCTACCGCCCTCTCGGCCGAGGCCGATCCAGGCGTACTCGGGCAGCGCCCTCTCCAGGTCGCGGACCTGTCGCCAGAGTCCCTCCTGTGTACCAATCAGGTCAGGGGCCTCCAGACGTATCTGGGCCACACAGACGGGAAGGCGCTCGCCCCACGAGTTGGGGGCCTGGTCCGAGGCATAGCGCAGATTGAAGCTCATCACCCTCAGGCCCGGTCCTGTCGAGCTGTCAAGGCTTGCCGGCTGGGCGGGAAAGATGCTCGTGATGAGACACAGAATGGCGGGAAGCAAGATCCTCATGGACCCCTTGTACACCCACGGCGCCATTGCTGCGAGGGACCAGCAGTCGGGACGAACCTTATGGGCGCTGGAGGTCGCGGACCTTGAAGATCGTCAGGCCACGCAAGTCCCGACGATCCAGCTCCTCGAAGCGATCCCCCTCGACCAGGGCCTGGACACGGCCAGCGCCAGTGGGATGCCAGAGATTGTCCAGCAGGTACAGGATCCCGTCCCTACCGGGCTCCTCTGACTCCACTGACGGAGGGATTGCCTCGCCAAGGGGCAGGATGAAGAGCCTCGTGTTCCGGTGGAGCTCGGCCTTCTGAGTCTCGAATTCCTCCGCGACACTCGTGGCGTAGCCAGCTAGCAGTCCGCCGAGACCCTCGCCCAGCACGTCCTTGAAGCCCTCGATACCCCGCTTGGCCGAGTCGACCGAGGGCTCGAGATTCCTGGCGTCCTGGATGCGAGCATCGTAGTAGGGCAGGCTCCGGCAGTTGGGCATTCCGGAGTAGATCGGTCTACCCCCGGCACCCTCGTCGAGCTCTTCGGCGAAGTAGAGCGCCGCCGAACGCCAGTCTTGATGAGGCTTGTACACCGTCCAGTGATCCTCGAACTGGTAGAAGGCCACCAGATTTGCAATCGAGAGCAGGGCCACGATCACCACCGCACTTCCTCTCAACAGAGGCCTCAGGGATGCGATTCCCAGGCAGATGATCATCAAGAAGAACGGGAGTGATGGCAGCAGGCTGCGCTCGATGTAGGTGTTCGGCATCCCGATGAGCGGGAGTACGAACAGGAAGACTGGCAGGCAGAGGAAGTTCGCCAGCAGCAGTAGTCCCGTGGAGTTCTGCTCACGCCGACGCCAGAGTTCGAGGAGGCCAAGACCGAACAGCAGGACCCCGACAACCTGTGCGAAGAGCCATGCAAGCTGGCGCGGGTGGCCTGACTCTCCGTCGATCGCGGCCGGCAGGCTGTTGCCTGTCCAGCACCACTCGAAGAGGAAGCGATAGACCTCCAATGGGCTCAGAGGACGCAGGTAACCCTGGGACGTCTGGAATCCGATCAGCGCAGCCTTGCCTGAGACCCAGGCTGCTATCAACAAGAGGCCGACTCCGTTGATCCACACGACTGCACGCGGGGTACGTGCGCTCCAGTTCATGCGTGGAGCCGCCAGGGCAATCAGGGCGAAGAGCAGGACGTAGATGGCCAGGTAGTAGTGCAGGGCGAGCATCACCGCGATCACAGTCGCGTAGAGCCAATAACCACGACGGCTCAGCTGCCCGTCCAGGATTCGCATGAAGAGCTCGATGGCGAGGAGCGCGAAGAAGAGCATCGGCGCGTAGAGCCGTCCCTCGATCGAGTACCAGATGTGCACAGGTGAGACCGCCAGCAGGGCAACGGTGCCCCTGGCCGCGTCGAGCCCGACGAAGCGTCGTGCCAGCAGGAATGCCAGGGGCAGGGATCCCAGCCCGGCCAGAAGGGAAGGGATTCGAAGGGAGAGCTCGGAGTCCCCAAAGATGCCATTCCAGGCGTGCGCGAAGAGCAGGTAGAGCGGGGGGTGGATGTCGATGTGGATCGTCGACAGCAGCTGCTCCCAGGTGCCAATTCTCTGATCAGACATGCAGGCCTCGTCAAACCAGAGGCTCTGATTGAGATTGGGAAGGCGCAGGAGCAGTGCCAGGAGTACCAGGGCTAGCAGCGTCAAGCGCACGCCTCTGTCGGACTTGTCGGTCACCATGCTCCTCTAGCTGGGCCTGGATGGGCAACGCCCCCTGCCAGGAGGGCTCTTGAACTCCATGACGAGCGCTCGCGGTAGGGTCCACTGCTTGGATTCATCGCCTGCACGCTCTCGTGGGGGATGTCCGGCATTGTAGTCCTCTCAAACTGGCTCGATCCACCCCATGGCTGGCAAGCTCTTGCCCGGATTCCCAGCAGATGATCAGCCGTGGAGTGGCTTCCAGCAGACGCGCAGGTCTTCCTGAACGTGATCGACCGCCCGATTCGAGGAGAACCGGGCGGTCGATCACGAGTTGAATCTCAGACTCAGGGAGCGAAGTTCACGCCCATTCCGTTGGAGGAGTTGAAACCTCCGCCGCAGGGGCCGGCGACATCGCGATAGGCGAACTGGAACCAGTAGCGGTCACCGCTGGATAGGGGCAGCACGGAGCCAAGGTCGCCCTGGCTCAGCGAGCCGAGGGAGTTGCTGAACTGCACGGGGAACCTGATTTGTGGGCCACCAAGGCAGAAGACGCCGTCTCCGAGGGGGAAGTTGGAGGGGTTGGTGCTGGCGACCAGCAGCCCGACCTTGTTGCGCGGGATGTTGTGCAGGTTGAACTTCAGATCGGCGGCCGCGACGCTGGGAGAGCCAATCGCCAGGCTGAGCGCCCCGGTTCCTGTGGAGTTGGAGCAGCCACGATTACTGCCCAAGGGAGAATCATTCCCACAGGGGCAGGTGTTCGTGGTGCCATCGCCGAAGCAGAAGTAGGTTGCAGGTGACTTGTTGAACTCGAGTCGAATGAGGTCCGAGATCTCATCGATCAATGCCAGGTCCAGATCTCCATCTCCATCGATGTCGTACATGGACGAGCCAGAAGGATTGGAGGCCGCCTGGAAGGTCTGCTTCACGCTGAAGCTGCCACTGCCATTGTTCTCAAGCAGGGTCCAGTAGCCCGTGCCGAAGTCGGACAGGACCCAATCCAGGTCACCATCGCCGTCCAGATCACCAAGCTCGCTACCCGTGGTGAAGTTTCCCGCGTCGAATACCTGGGAGCGCGACAGGTTTCCAAGGCCGTCTCCAATGAGCACTGAGGAGTTGCCAGTTGCGCTGGCGGAGGTGATGTCGAGATTGCCATCGCCATTGACATCTCCGCAGGAGATCTGCCAGACATCGCTGCCCGCCGCCTCTACATCGGTCAGGAAGAAGGTCCCGTCTCCGTTTCCTATGTGCACGGCCACCGAGGGTGGCGCCCAGAGCCCGCAAACGAGGTCCGGGATGCCGTCATTGTTCATATCAACAGCGCAGAGTCCGAACTCGCGAGAGCCGCCTCCATCGAAGGTTGAAGCGGCAGAGAAGTTTGCCAGGCCATCGTTCATGAGCACGCCGAGGTGCCCGGCTGCCTGGGCCGAGATGGCGATGTCTTGATCGCCGTCACCGTCGAGATCGATGGCCTGCAAGCCGTAGGGGCTATTACCGACCCAGTAATCGGTACCGCTCTGGAACGTCCCGTCCCCGTTACCAAGTAAGACCGTGATCGTGTCAGAGCCAGTGTTGGCGGTGACGAGATCAATCAGGCCATCCTCGTCGAAGTCCGCGGTGGCGCTGGGGCTCGGGGAATCGTCAGTGGCATTCGTTGGGGTCAGGAACGGCTGGTAAGTCTGGCCGTTGCTCGGGTTGTTCATCAGAATCCGTACATCCGAGCTGATCTCATTGACAGCAGCCAGATCGATCCGCCGGTCGGCATTGAGATCGACGGCAGTGACCCCGTACAGGCGAGTGGGCGAATTACCTGGGCCTCTCACACTGATGATCTCCTCCGTCGAGAAGATCATCGACGCTGGAGCTGCCATTGCCCGGAAGCGGTACGAGTGCCCTTCCATTCGCATGTGCACTCCGTCTTGCCCGGCTACCTGGCGGGGAATATTGACCTTCACTGTCTCGCCGGGAAGGAAGGCCTCCCGGGGGATGTAGCGCATGACCGTGCCGCCGGCTTCCAGTGAGGTGCTACCAATGATCGGGCCGCTGAAATTGCCGTAGACCCGGACGTGCGCCAGCGAGGTCAGATCGACGGGGCGGTCGAACTCGACGACGATTGCAGCGTTCTGCGCCGCGTTGATGACATTACGAACGGGAGCCTCTGCGACTACGTGGAGTTGGGCGCTGGCCGTTGTCGCCAGGAAGACGATTGGGAGCAGTCGTTGGAGATGCACGGGGGGGTCCGGATCTAGAGGGTGCGGCCGGGTTCTGTCGCTGACGACCTGGCACAGTGGGGCTCTGGCAGGGGAGACCAGTTGAGAAGGATCCCGACAATACCAGGAATCTGGAATTCTGAGGGGGGGGCGGCCTCGATGAAGCTTACCCCCTGGATGCTCCGGAGGCGGGGGGGGGCCGTCCCGAGGCCTCTCAGGATGCCCCTGGGGCCTAGAATGCGCCGAAAATGACCGCGGTCATCGCTGAGATCGGGGCCGCCTCGCGGTACTCCTCCAGGGATCGGGTCAGCAAGGAGACCGCCTTGAGAATCTCGTAGTAGAGCTGCTCTTCCATGATCAACTTGCCGACGGTACCGCGGCCTTCACGCACAGTGGCGACCACATCCGCGAGATCCGCCGTGATCCGCTCGATGTCGTCATAGACCTGGTCCTCGGCGAAGAGTCGTCCGAGGGTGCCCTCTCCGCTGGCCAGGCGGTTCATCACAGTCTCGATGTCGACGGCAATCTTGTCCTCGACCAGGATCTTCCCGAGGGTGCCCTCGCCGCGATTTGCTCGCTCGATGATCTCTCGAAGATTGCGCAGACCTACCTTGACGTCGCTGCTCATCTCCTCGTCGGTCATCAGGGCACCGATCGTTCCCTTACCTGCGCGAAGGTCGGCAACCGCTGCGTTGGCCTCGTTCAGCAGGGTCTCCAGGTCCTCGCTGATGCCTTGCAGGGAGATGTACATCTCGTCCGATGCGAAGAGCTTGCCCATGGTTCCCTCACCCTTCTCGAGACGTTCACTGACGATGGCGAGATTCTCACCTGTCTCGGCAAAGCTCCTCACTGCACGGTCGACCTCACCCGCGAGGTCGTCGTCGGAGAAGAGCTTGCCCATGGTTCCCTCGCCGGCCTGCACGCCCTGAACCAGGTCACGAATTCCGTCGATGGCATCGGTGACGCCCTCACTGTTCTCGGTGATCAACTCGCCTGCGGCTTCGATCACATTGAGCTGGACGCTTCCCTGGAAGATGGTCTCGATGGGGACCACCTCGCTGTCGGCCGGGCCCGGATCGATCGTCAGGCGCTTCCCGCCAAGCAGCGTCGCATCTTCGATGAGGATCTCGTGGCCTGCGCGGATCTGAATCGGCTCATCAAGTGAGATCAAGACCTCAATCCGCCGGCTCATGTCGGCTTCCTCGGGGTTGTAGGCGATTGACGTGACCTTGCCCCAGCGCACCCCTGCGATCAAGACTGCGTCACCTTCGCGTAGGCCGTCCGCCTCCGGGAACTGCACGACCATCTGCTGTGCCTCGCCGAAGAGAGTGAAGTCACTCTTCGCAATGGTGAAATAGCCGAGGATTCCCAGGGCAACGATGAACAGCAGGCCCAGCAGGAAGTGGTTTGACGTATTCATGGCGTCGGACTTTCAGGTCGTGCTAAGGGGTGTCGGTTCCGAAGAATCGCTTGAGCCGGGGATGTTCGCTGGCGAAGAAACTGGCGGGGTCGGTCTGAATCAGTGCCCCACCTTCATGTAAGAAGAGCACCTCGTCGGCGACAGCCTTGATGCACTCGATGCGGTGCTCGACCACGATCGAGGTGACGTCAAGAGTCTCCCCGAGCTCGCGGATGATCTGGTTGATGGCCCGAGCGATCTCCGGATCGAGGCCTGCATTGGGCTCGTCGTAGAGAATGATCTCAGGCTCCGTGATCAGTGCCCGGGCGATGCCGATGCGCTTCTTCATTCCGCCCGAGATCTCCGCGGGCATCTTGTTCCAGGCATCGGGGACCTTGACCATCTCGAGCTTCTCTTGCACTCGATCGGAGATCTCGGAGTCCGGGAGGTCGCTGTTCTCTCTGAGGGGTAGGGCCACGTTCTCGCCGACGTTCAGCCAGTTGATCAAGGCACCCTCCTGGAAGACGTACCCCATGCGAATGCGCAGCTTGGCGATCTCCTTGCTCGAGAGCGCGGCAACCTCCTGGCCCTCGATCAGGACACGCCCACTGTCGGGCTTCATCAGGCCAATGATGTGTCTGAGGGTGACGGACTTGCCGGACCCCGAAGGCCCCATGATTGCCAGGGTGCGTCCAGAGGTCACGTCGAAGGACAGGTCTCGCAGGACCTGCTGATCTCCGAAGCTCTTGGAGACCTGGTCGAAGCAGATGACTGCTTCATCTCCCTGTCCGGTGGGGGCTGATTGGTCCGTGGTTTCTGCTTGATTCAACGGGGCCACCTCTAGAGCTCGTAGAGCATCTGGGAGATCATGTAGTTGGCAATGATCACGTAGATGATCGAGTCTCTCACTGCGGAGCGGGTTGCCATTCCGACTCCGAGGGCACCTCCGCGGGCGCGAAGCCCCTCCGAGCAGGAGATAACGGAGATGATGATCCCAAAGATGAAGGACTTCAGGAGTCCGGAGTAGATGTCGAAGGGCAGGGAGAACCAGCCATTGACCGGGCGCAGGGCATCGATGGCCGTCTCCGAGTACAGCTGCCAGCCGACGTTCAGCTGGGTGGAGGCGACGAGACCGCCGCCCACAATGCCGATGGTGTCGCAGAGGATGGTGAGCAGGGGGCACATCACCGCGAGCGAGACCACCCGTGGCAGGACCAGCAGCTTGAACTTGTCGATCGACATGACCTCCAGGGCCGCAAGCTCATCGCTGACCGACATGGTTCCCAGCTCAGCGGCAATCGAGCTGCCCGAGGTGGCGGCCAGGATGGTTGCTGTGATGAAGGGGCCCATCTCTCGCGCCATGCTGATGGCGACGATCAGACCGATCTGATCCTGCTGGCCGATCCGGGCCAGCTCGATGCCCGTCTGAAGGGAGACGATCATGCCCATGAAGAGCCCGACAAAGAGCACGACGTGGGTCATATGGAGACCCAGGCTGACCATCTGATTCGCGATCAGGACCCTGCGCTCGACGATCGACCCCAGTCGTAAGAGAGTCGCGATCAGAAGCTCTACCCGGTAGCCCAGGCCCCGCAGGAAGTTAGCAGCGATACTCACGGCGTGGCTCCTCCCGAGGATGAGGGCGAAAGTGAGCTGGGGGTCCGCTCGATCGGCCACCCCGGTCCGGGGAAGGCCGGGCGCATGAGCTCCATGCCTTCCTCGTCCGAGCGCCACCGGAACAGGCCGAACAGGAGGGAGTTCTCGCTCACTTGCTGTCCTCCCTGGCTGTAGTCCCGCCGTGACCAGAGGCCGCTGAGATAGCTGCGATCCTCGTCGAGATCATGCTCTCGACGCCAGAGGCCCCAGAGTGCGTACTCCTTGCGGGTCTCCGGCGAGACCTCTGTGGTGTAGATCGCATACAGCCAAGAATAGTGTGCGTCGAGGTCTGGCCAATACCAGAACGGGCTGAGTGCGGGAAAGAGGTACTTTCGGGTGTCATCCAGCCGCTCATACTGGAAAAGGGGCCAGCCCTTGCGGTAGGAGTGGGTTCGGCCGTCGTCGTACCGTTTCTTCCATTGGGTCCAGATGGGGACGATGGTGAAGGCGTCTCGGGTGCTGTCGTAATACTCCTCGTGGCGCTTGTTGATCAAGGGCCACAGGTACCAGTACGAGGTGAGGCCGTCGCCCTTGTATTCCGACCAGACGGGCCAAAAGCGAGTTCGTTCGAAGGCGCCCTGCTTGTCGGGCAGGGCCCGGAACTTCTCCGATCCGGGGCGCTGGATCCGGACCAGAGGCCAGGGGCCGTCGTAGGCCCAGAAGCCCGTGGTCGGATCGCTGGCATAGCCGAAGAACGGCCAGAGGAAGGTCCTTGACGTGTAGCTGCCCTGGGTCTGCTGACCGTAGAGGGGGAAGATCGTCCACTGGGTCTGGTAGAAGGCGGGGTCCGACTTCAGATTCTCGACGTTGTAATTGAAGATCGGCCACAGGGCGAACCAGCGGTCATAGCTGTCCTCTACCCAGGTGTGTCCGATGAGTGGCCAGACGCGCCAGCCCCCGCCATCGGGGCCACTGGTGTAGGAGAGGAAGGGGTAGGGCAGGTGCCAGGTCGTGCGACCCTCACGCTTGCTCCGCATGAAGATTGGCCAGAGCACGAAGTCGAGCTCGTCGTAGCTCAGGAGCTCGACGGCTTCACCGTAGAAGGGCCACCAGATGTTGGTCTGTCTGCCGTCTGGAAAGCGGACCAGGTAGATTCCGGGGAGGCTCAGCAGTGTCCACTTGCGACCCTCTGCGGTGTCCTCCCGCCGGTAGTCGATGATTGGCAACAGCCACCAGTTGAACTCGCCACCGCCGCTCACGACCCGGCCCAGGGGGAACAGGAACTGGGTCTTGCTGCGCTCATCCCGGTCCGGCCAGTGCAGGAATAGCGGGCGCAGGCCCCACTCCCTGAACTCCTCGCCGAGCTCATACCGCCGGGCGATCACAGCGCCGGCCACCGCGTCGTATTCTTCTCCGCCGCCAACCGTTGAGATGTGTGTGTACACGGGTGCGAGGTGTTGCTCGGTCCCCGGGCCCGCACAGGAGGCAAGCAGAAGCAGCAGCGAGGGCAGGGCTCTACTCCATCGTCTTGCCAACCTGAGCCTCATCGCATACCTCGCATCGCGGAATTGTCGATGGTTGTACGCCCGATTCAAGGTCAGATCGAGATCCCTCGGAGGTCCGCGAGCTCGCTCGTCTCGCCGGACTTGAATTCCTGACGCTTTCTTCGAACGAGTTCAGCAGAGGGGGAGATGAGTTGTTCCTGACGGGGCGCGGTGCCCGCGATCGATGATGCAGGTCCTCTGGTGCACCCGCTGGGCAGTTCAGCGGGGCAGCCAGGTACCGCGGATCTGGTCTGGAGCCCGGACGAGCACGATTTTCGGCCCTGGCCAGGGCGAGGGCCCAGGCGTGGCCCCCCCGGCTCTGGCGCGGCGGTGAGTTCCTGGCGCTTGTGGCTCCCAGTCCCTCCGGGTAGCTTGCCCCGTCGACCACCCTACTCTCCTCGCCCGGACGCGTGCGGGCGCTTGCACAGAATGAGCACCTACCTGAGCGGCATCCAGCCGACCGGACTCCAACACCTCGGCAACTACTTCGGGGCCATCAAGCAGCACATTGATGGGCACCAAGAAGAGGGGGAGCACTTCTACTTCATTGCGGACTACCACGCGCTGACCACCAGCCGCGATCCGGAGAAGTTGCGCAACCAGGTGCAGGAGACCGCGGTCACCTACCTGGCATTGGGGCTCGACCCTGAGCGGGCCACCCTCTTCCGACAGACCGATGTGCCTGAGGTGACCGAGATCGCCTGGCTGCTGGCGTGTGTCACGGGGATGGGGCTCCTGGAGAGGGCTCACTCCTTCAAGGACAAGCTTGCTCACGGCATCAAGCCCAATGTCGGGCTCTTCACCTACCCGCTCCTGATGGCTGCAGACATCATCGCCTACGATGCGAACTACGTGCCTGTGGGCAAGGATCAGGTTCAGCACGTGGAGATGACCCAGGACATGGTGGGGTACTTCAACAACGCCTTCGGGGAGGTCTTCGTGCGTCCGGAGCACCTGCTAGCGGATCAGGCTAGCTTCGCCAAGGTGGTCGGCATCGACGGTGACAAGATGTCGAAGTCCTACGGGAACGACATCTGGATCTTCGAGACGGGCAAGAAGCTCAAGAAGCTCTTCGGCAAGGTCAAGACCGACAGTCGGCCACCAGAAGAGCCCAAGGATCCAGCTGAGATCCTGCCCGTTCGATTCCTGGAGCTCTTTCTTGGAGCGGACGAGCTCAAGGACTGGGAGCGGCGCTTGCAGGAGGGAGGCGAGGGGGCACCGGGCTACGGCGAACTGAAGATGCGCGCCTGGGAGGCCATGGAGGAGTACTTCGCCCCGGCTCGTGCCCGTCGCGAGGAACTGCTCGCAAACCCCGACAGGATCGAGGAGATCCTGCGAGCGGGTGCATCCAGGGCTCGCGAGCGAGCTCAGGCGACCCGCGACCGTGCGCTGGTTGCTTGCGGTCTGAGGTAAGAATTGGCTGGAAATCACGACGACTCCCGGAAGGGACAGGAATCCCAAGGCGACGATACGACCATGCGCTCTTCGAGAACAATGACCGTGCTCGGCTCACTGACAGCCCTGGCCCTTCTGGCTTGCTCGAGTTCGTGTAACTCGACCACCGAGCTCGATCAGCAGGCGGCCAGGGGCGGTACACAGGGTGACCCGCAAGTGCCCCGACCCTGGACGGCTCGGTTTCGGAGCCCCGCCCTCCTGGTTGCGGACCGGGCCTACATCGAGGGGCCCAAGGGGCTGCTCGATCACCTGGCCTGTCGCTCCGAGGACGGCTTTCACTCCTATGAGGCCGAGACCCTTCCCGAGGGCTTCAAGCAGTCCTTCAGGGTGCTGAACCAGGCCGCCGGTGTCGAGCTGCGGGCCTATCTCGACGGCTTCTCGATCGTGGCGTTCCACGAGCTGATCGTCCTCGAGCGCCCCGGAGAGCTCCCGGTGCGGGTGGTCCTGTCGGGGGATGCGTACATGCGTGATGGAACCACCGGGAAGGAACGTCGGGGCTCCCAGCTTGAGATCGTGGGGGCCCTTGACGGGCCCCCCGAGCCCGAGGAGGCGAGCAGCGAAGTGGGCGCCCCCAACGAGGGGTGAGATCCCTGGTCTCGCAGCTGTGCTCAGCCCTGACGGTCTTGGGTCTGGTTGTCCTTGGAGCGGCCTGCTCCTCGACTCCCAGGCCGTGGTCGTTCGAGACGTCGACCGTCGATCGCTATCAGCAGCTGACCTCCGAGGAGATCGACGAGCTCCGCCAGGCGGTAGGGTGGCTCGAAGAGGGGGACCTGATGGCTGCCCGGTCGACGCTTGCCAGCCTTGCGAATCGCGCACCGCAGGATGTCCCCGTGGCCTTCTGGCAGCAGGAAGCGCGGGTCGCCTACCGCTCGGAGCTAGAGGCGAGCCGCGGTGACTCGGTCGAGGTGGCCTCTTCGCCTGAGGAGGTCATGCGTGATCGGTACCGGCTCGAAGCCCAGCAATCACCTTCGCCTCTGGCCTACCTCCTGGCGGCTCGCCTCGAGGACGATGGTCTGGCCGCCAGACTTCTCCTGGACCAGGCCATCAACCTGGATCCTGAATTCTCCTGGGCCTACTACGCTCGGGCCCATGTTGCCGCCAGCTCGGGGGACTGGAGCACCGCGCGAGCGGAGCTGGAGCGGACCTTCAAGTTGCAGCCCGGACATCTCCCGGCACTTCGCCTCTACGGCTGGTTGCAGGCTGCTGCCGGTGATGTGGAGGCTGCCATCCAGGCCCTCGAGGCCTGGCTCGAGCATGCCGATGAAGATCTCCTGGCCACCGAGCAGACGGCGGACGAGGTCCGGCTCGACCTTGCACTCGCGCATGACGCGAACGGTGACGAGGGCAGGGCTCTGCAATTACTCGCTCAATTGGCACCGGGGCGTGTGGACGAGATCCGCCGCCTGACAGCCTTGGCCGTTGTCGAGGAAGGGGGTGGAGATGTGGCCGCTTCCCTGCGCGCGGTGCAACAGGCTCGTGAGTCAGATGGGCAGGCGCTACTTCCTGCAGTTCAGGAAGCTCTCCTGCTCGAGCTGTGGCTGGGGGACGAGGAGGCTTCGATGAGGGTCTGGAGGGAGGTGATCGAAATTGCTTCCAATAGTGAAGACCTGGCTGCCGGGCTGCAGCTCTTTCGAGCAGAGGTTCACTTGCAACGTCTGGAGAGCAGGGCCGGACACAGGAGAGGGGAGGGACCGTGAAGGCAGTCGTGCAGCGTGTGACCCGTGCCTCGGTGGAGGTCGAAGGGGTGATCGTTGGCCGTATCGAGGAGGGCATGTTGATACTCCTTGGGGTCCTCGAGGGTGACGGCAAGCGGGAGGCACGCCAGCTGGCTGAGCGCATTGCCCGATTCCGTTTCTTTCGAGACGATCAAGGGAGAATGAATCACTCCGCCCTGGACACCGGGCGGGCGGCCCTTGTCGTGAGCCAGTTCACCCTGGCGGCTGACGGGCGCAAGGGCCGTCGCCCGTCGTTCGATCGGGCGGCTCCACCGGAACAGGCAGAGCCTCTGTACGAGGAGTTCGTGGGCTGCTTGCGTGAGTTGGGACTGTGCTGCGAGACGGGGCGCTTCGGTGCGATGATGTCGGTGGAAATCTGCAATGACGGCCCGGTGACCTTCGTCCTGGAGGAGTGAGAGTCCATCAGGAGGTGCCCCGAGTCGCCAGGATGAATTGACGCAAGTTCTTGCTTGACGGGAGGATAATGCGCTTTGACAATCGTGGCCTCGCCCGTCCCACACAGCTCTCCAAGCCCCGAAGATCCTCTCCATGTCCGACCGCGGAGCCACCACCGTCACCAAGAAGGAGTTGGTCAATCGAATTGCCGAGGAGACGGGTCAGACGAAGGTCGTGGTCAAGCACATCCTTCAGCGCTTCCTGGACGAGATCATCGGTGAGCTGGAGCAGGGCAACCGCCTCGAGTTTCGAGAGTTCGGAGTCTTCGAAGTTCGCATGCGGGCAGCTCGTCAGGCTCAGAACCCGCGCACGCTTGAGAAGGTCACTGTTCCTGCCAAGCGGGTCGTGAAGTTCAAGGTGGGGCGGACCATGCGCGAGCGAGTCTGCGGTGATGATGCACCGGTCGGCAGAAGAAAGGTGACCTCGCCGCCCCCCGCAGCAGGGACCGCGCCCCCCGAGGCGCCCCCGGCGCCCCCGGCGTCCAACTCACCCTTCTGATTTCCCGCCGTCCCAGGTCCGCGGTGATCCGCTTCCTCCTCAACGACACTTCCGTCGAGCTGGAGCGTCCTGCTGGGGAACTCCTGCTCGATACTCTGCGTGGGCCCCTGCGTAGGACGGGCGTCAAGCAGGGCTGTCGCGAAGGCGACTGTGGAGCGTGCGCGGTCCTGATCGGCGAGCTGTCCGGAGAGCGGCTGAGCTACCGAGCCATGCCTTCCTGCATGATGTTGCTCGGGCACGTCGAGGGTCGACACGTGGTCACTGTCGAGGGCCTCAACCCGCCGGCGGGACTGACTCCCGTGCAGCGTGTTGTGGCTGAAGAAGGAGCTACTCAGTGCGGCTTCTGTACGCCCGGCGTCGTGATCTCCCTGACTTCGACCCTGTTCGGCTCCACGACGGCCAGTGAGGCGGAGCTGCTCGAGTCTGCTGGGGGCAATATCTGCCGGTGCACGGGCTACATGTCTTTTCGCCGCGCTGCACGTCGGCTTGCAGCGGACTTCGGAGAGCGACCACAGGATCCTGTTGCTCGGTTGCGTGAGCTGATTCAGGCGGGGGTGATTCCACCGCACTTCGAGTCGGCACCCGCGAAGCTGCGCAAGCTCCGCGGCGCCTCGGAAGGAGGCGATCAGCCAGCGGGCACTACCAGTTCCTCGGCCGACTACGGAATCGCCGGGGGAACGGATGCGCTGGTGCAGCGGCGTGTGGCAACCCACATCGACACACCCCACTTCCACCATCGGCCTCAGGGTATCGATCTCATCAAGATGGAGTCGGGGGACTGCGTTCTGGATGCCTCGACCACCTTTGAGGACCTCAAGCGTTCCGAGACGTGGCGGACAATCGATTCCAGGGCGGTCCGGAACATGGATCTGGTCGCCTCACAGCTGATCCGGGAGCGAGCGACCCTGGGGGGCAACATCTCCAATGCATCTCCAATCGCGGATGGGGTGATCTGTCTCCTGGCCCTGGGGACCGAGCTCGAGCTTCAGGGCCCCACTGGATCCCGGCAGCTGCCGCTGGCCGAGTTCTTCCTGGGCTACAAGCTCACGGCCCTGGAGGAGGGAGAGATCATTCGTCGTCTTCGAATTCCTGGTGGTCGACGCCTGCGAGGATTCGAGAAGGTCTCGCGCCGCGAGCGCCTGGACATCGCCACGGTGAACAGCGCCGCTTGCTTTGAACTCTCGGGAGCAAACTTCGAGGGAGTGACCCTGAGCGCGGGAGGAGTGGGGCCGACCCCGATGCTGCTCAAGGGCGCAGCGGCCCACCTGGAGGGGGCCGCTGCAACCCCCGACCGACTACGCGGGGCTCTCGAGATCGCACAGTCCGAGGTGCAGCCTATCTCCGATGTTCGAGGGACAGCCGAGTACAAGCGATTGCTCCTTCGTCAGCTCGTGTTGGCTCACTTCGTGGAGGCCCTGCCGGACCATGGGTTCGAGGAGCTGTGCCTGTGAGAGCCGATGACTACCTGCACGTGCGCGGCGAGTCACGCTACGTGGATGACCTGCCCGAGCCCGAGGGGTTGTTGCACGGTGCGCTGTTCCACTCGCCCGTTGCTCATGGGCGGTTGCTTGGACTGGACACCTCGCGTGCACTCGCGGCTCCCGGGGTCCATGGGATCTTCACTGCCTCGGATATTCCTGGTGAGAACCAGATTGGTCCGATCGTCAGGGATGAGCCGCTCCTTGCAGATGGCGAGGTGCACCATGTCGGCCAGCCGATTGCCTTCGTCGTTGCCGATACGGTGGCCAGGGCCCGAGCTGCTGCAGCCCTGGTCGAGGCTCGCATCGAGGAGCAGCCTGGCATCTTCGATCCCCGCGAGGCTCAGGCTGCCGGCGCTCTGATCATTCCCTCGCGGACAATTGAGATCGGCGAGGTCGACGAGGCCTGGAGTCGCTGCACGACCATCGTTGAGGGACGTGTCGACTCCGCCGGCCAGGAACACCTGTACCTCGAGACCCAGGCCTCCATGAGTGAGCCCCTGGAGGGGGGCCGCCTGCGCATTCATGCGGGTACCCAGGGGCCAACTGCGGTCCAGCGCGCCGGTTCGGGAGTTCTCGGTCTGCCCATGAGCGCGATCGAGGTCGAGGTCCAGCGTCTCGGTGGAGCCTTTGGCGGCAAGGAGGATCAGGCGACGCCCTGGGCGATCATGTGTGCCCTGGCGACCCACGCTCTTCGGAGGCCGGTGAAGTACTCGCTCGATCGCAGCGAGGACATGGTTGTCACTGGCAAGCGGCATCCCTACTCCTCTGACTATCGTCTGGGGATCGACGCCGCTGGCAAGCTGCTGGCCTTGGAGGTGACCTACTTCCAGAATGCCGGCTCGGCCGCAGATCTCTCGCCCGCGATCCTGACGCGCAGCCTCTTTCATGGCACGGGTTGCTATCACGTTCCAAATGCTCGCATCACTGCTCACTCCTGCCGAACCAACCTGACGCCCTTCACCGCCTTCCGCGGATTTGGTGCGCCTCAGGGGATCTTCGTGATGGAGAGCGCCATGGCTCATGTTGCAGAGGCGAGCGGGATGGATCGCGTCGACTTGCAGGAGCGAAACCTGTTGAGGGATGGGGATGTCCTTCCCTTCGGAATGTCCATGGAGCGCGCCCACGCGGTGCGCAGCTTTGGAGAGGCCAAGCAGCGCTTCGACTTCGAGGGAGCTCGTGCCCGTGTAGATGAGTTCAATGCGACGAACAAGCTGAAGAAGCGTGGTCTCTCCCTGATGCCGGCCTGCTTTGGGATCTCATTCACGAACAGGATCCTCAACCAGGCTGGTGCTCTGGTGCATATCTACACGGACGGGAGCGTTCATGTGGCAACCGGGGCCGTCGAGATGGGGCAGGGGGTCAGCGAGAAGCTGCGTGCCATCGCCTGCGGGACTCTTGGTGTGCCTACTGAGCTGGTGACGATTGCGAGTACCCGCACCACCACAGTGGCGAACACCTCAGCCACGGCTGCGAGTGCAGGCGCGGATCTCAATGGTCGAGCCACTGAGCTGGCCTGCCAGGAGCTGCGCGATCGGCTGGAGGGGCTCGAGGGCGGCGCGGCCTTGACCTGGCAGGAGCTGGTCTCCTTGGGCTACTCATCTCGGGTCAATCTCTCGGCCCAGGCGCACTACGCGACGCCGAAACTCTGGTACGACAAGGAGCTCGAACAGGGGCGGCCCTTTGCCTATCACGTCTTCGGTACCGCGCTGACCGAGGTCGAGGTGGATTGTCTACGAGGGACCTACCGCATCGAGTCGGTTCGAATCGTTCATGATGCGGGGAAGAGCCTGGCTCCTGACGTGGATCGTGGGCAGGTCGAGGGGGCGCTCATGCAGGGCATCGGCTGGATGACGGTTGAGGAGCTCTGCTACAGTGATCAGGGGCAACTGCTCTCCAAGGACCTGGCGTCCTACAAGATTCCGGATCTGAACGCCTCTCCTGCTGAGGTGGAGACCCACTTCCTCGAGGACTGCGACAACCCCGAGGCCGTGCTGCACTCCAAGGGCATCGGTGAGCCACCGCTCCTGTACGGCATCGGCACTTACTTTGCCATTCGTGAGGCCGCTCGTGCCTTTCGAGCCGAGAAGCAGTGGTGCTACAGTGCTCCGCTCTCTCCCGAGCGCTTGATGATGTTCCTCCACGGTGAGGTGGCTCGGGTGCCCGTCACCGTCTATGGCTGAGCTGTACTCGATGAAGAAGACTCGCAGGGACGATCTCACGAGGACCGCAGGGCTTGGAAGAGGTCTGAATTGACAGGCGATGGCTGGACGCAAGACAAGAACGGCGTGGACCGAGGCCTCAGATTCAGAGCTCTTGAAGTGGAAGATTCGTGATCTGAAGCTGAAGCTCGCGGGGACCCCCGTGGCGGAGTACCTGACCCAGATCAATGACGAGCTGGCACTACGTGGGCTCGGCTTTCGTTGTTACGCCTGGTTGTCCACGGACTGGTTCACACCGGACCACCTCTGTGGTTTCGCCATCCCTTTCTACCTGGCTCACCCACGGCTGATACGACTCGAGCGGCGGCAGATGCTCGAGGTTGAGGGAGGTACGCGAGAGGAGTGCCTCAAGATCATGAGGCACGAGGCAGCCCATGCAATCGACAACGCCTATGGCATTCGCCGCAGGAAGCAGTGGCGCGCGCACTTCGGGCGGGCTGGCGAGGCCTACGCAGCGAGCTACACGCCCGATCCGACCAGTCGCGAACATGTCCAGAACCTGGCGTACTGGTACTCGCAGAGTCATCCGTTGGAGGACTGGGCAGAGACCTTTGCGGTGTGGTTGCGTCCTGGGTCACGCTGGCGGTCGCGCTACGCAGACTGGCCTGCTCTGCGAAAGCTCGAGTACGTCGACGCCGTCATGTCTGAACTGGTCACGAAGGCTCCGGTCAAGCGAACTCGCGCATACGAAGAGCCGCTCAGCTCCATCGACCTCACCCTGGAGGAGTACTACGAGCGAAAGCGTGCTGCCTACTCAGAGGATTCCAGCCCTGCGCTCGACGGCCAGCTGCAACACATCTTTCCGGCGGCACCCGATGCTCCGACGCAGCCCCGTGCAGCTGCCTTCCTGCGCAAGTATCGACGGGCCCTGGTTCGTAGCGTGGCCCAAGCCACTGGGCAGCACAGCTATCTCCTCGATTCGGTGCTACGAGAGATGATCGCGCGCTGCAAGGCCAAGGACCTGAGGGTCACAAGGGCCACCGATGAAGATCGGATCTCAGCCGCCATCCTCCTGACTGCTCTTTCCTCCCAGTTCCTCTACGGCGGTCACCCGCAATACCACAGATGAGAAAGCTCCGGGTGGTCGTGATGATGCACGCGGCGCTGGTGCCTCCCGATTCGAGGGAGGGGTACAGCGAGAAGGACATCAACGAGTGGAGGGTCGAATATGACGTGCTGACCGCCCTCAAGGGCCTTGGTCACGAGGTCTTGGTGGTCGGGATGGAGGACGACTTCGTGGAGTTGCGGCACGCGGTGAAGGAGTTCAAGCCACACCTGATCTTCAATCTTCTCACCTATTTCCACGACTCCGGCATCTACGATTCGGCAGTGGTGGGCTGGCTGGAGCTGAACAAGCTCGCCTACACGGGATGCAACCCGCGTGGATTGCTCGTGGCGAGCGACAAGGCTTTGGCGAAAAAGGTCCTCTCGTACCATCGCATTCGAGCACCACGGTTCTTCTCCGTACCGCGCGGAAAAAAGGTTCGTCGGCTTCCTGCCAGGATCAATTTTCCGCTGATCGTGAAGTCGCGTTCGGAACACGCCTCCACAGGAATCTCACAGGCCTCCCTGGTTCACAATCTAGAACTGCTCCAGGAGCGCGTCGAGTTTGTCCACCGCAATGTCGGAACCGGCGCGCTCTGTGAGGAGTACATCGAGGGCAGAGAACTGACGATTGGTGTCCTGGGGAATTCTCGGCTCGAGACCGGACCAGTGTGGGAGCTGACCATGCCCAAGCTCCCTGACAGCGCCCCGAACATCGTGACCTCCCGGGTCAAGTGGAACCTGGACTACCAGGACGAGATCGGGCTGGAGACCTCCAAGGCGAAAGGCCTCTCTACCGTGAAGGGCAAGGAGATCGATCGATTGGCTCGACGTATCTACCGAGCGCTTGGGCTCTCGGGCTATGCCCGTATCGACATGCGCATGGATGCGGAGGATCGAATATGGGTCCTGGAGGCGAACCCCAATCCGGACCTGAGTCAGGGCGAGGACCTCGCTGACTCCTTCGAGCAGCGAGGCTACAGCTACAGCCAGTTGATACAGAAGATCCTGAACCTGGGCATGCGCTATGAGGCGCCCTGGAAGAGCTAATCCACTCCTCTGCAAGTGAGAGGAGGGGCAGCAACTCGATCAGGAACTGCTGACGGTCGAGGTCGCCTTGAGAATCGCCTGCTCGACATCCTCGAGGAGATCGTCGACGTGTTCGACGCCCACGGAGAGGCGCACCAGTCCATCCGCGAGCCCCGCAGCGTGGCGCTCTTCAGCGGGGATCGCAGCGTGGGTCATGGAGGGCGGCGTCTCGACGAGGGACTCCACTCCGCCGAGAGACTCGGCCAGGGTGAAGTAGTTGGTGGAGCTGGCAAAGGCCTCGCCGGCGGAGACTCCGCCCTTCAGCTCGAAGGAGACCATGCCTCCAAAGCCCCTCATCTGGCGCCTTGCGAGCTCGTGCTGTGGATGACTCTCGAGCCCGGGGTAGAAGACGCGATCGACGGCGTCGTGAGCCTCGAGGAAGGCCGCGATCTTCATGGCGCTCTCGCCGTGCCGATCCATGCGTAGAGCCAGGGTCTTGGTACCGCGTAGAATCAGGAAGCTGCTCATGGCATCAAGGCTTCCTCCGCAGGAATTCTGGAAGAACGCGTAGTTGTCAAACAGCTCCTCATCGTTGCCGACCAGCGCTCCCGCCACGACATCGGAGTGCCCGCCGAGGTACTTCGTCATGGAGTGCAGAACCACGTCGGCGCCGAGCTCGAGGGGGTTCTGCAGGTAGGGGGTAGCGAAGGTGTTGTCGACGATCGAGAGGGCTCCGCCGGCGTGAGCAATTTCGGAGACGGCTGCGATGTCCGAGAGCCTCAGCAGTGGATTGGTCGGGGTCTCCAGATAGACGTACTTGGTCGAGGCTTCCATCGCCTTTCGAACCTCGTCGGGATCCGTGGAGTCGATGAAGCTGAAGCGGATCCCGTAGCGCTCGAAGACCTGGCGGAAGATCCGGTGGGTGCCGCCATAGAGATCGTTTCCGCAGACCACGTGGTCGCCTGGGACGAGGCGATCGAGCAGGGCGTTGGTCGCGCCCAGGCCCGAGGCGAAGCACAAGCCCCACTGGCCCCCCTCCAGGGAGGCGATGTTCTCCTCGAGAGCAAGACGAGTCGGATTCTTGGTTCGCGAGTACTCGTAGCCATCGCGAGGAACGGCCGGAGCATCCTGCTCAAAGGTGCTGGTGAGGAACACCGGCGTCATCACCGCTCCGTTCTGGGGGTCGGAGGACTGGCCGGCGTGGATGGCTCGCGTTTCGAAACGCCCGTGATTGTTCCGGATCTGCATGCGGGAATTGTAAGCGGTCCTGACCCGAGGGTCATCCCTCCAGAGGGCCAGGGGCAGGGGGATTCTGAACCTCAGGGGGGGCTGGTGGTGGGGCGTATGACTCTGGAAAAAGTGCTGGTAGTTCCACGACACCTGATTTGGTCGCGAGCTCTGCTGCCTACAATCCGCGCTCCTTGGGCCCTTGGCTGCTCCTGTCTGGTGATTCAATCATGACCTCGCTCATCTATTTCTCGCTGCTTGCCTTCTCTGGCTTGGGAGCCCCTGGCTCTGCTCCTGGCCAGGATCTCGAGTACCGTCGGCTTCCAGGTCTGCTTGCGCGAGAGGAGGCCTCTCGGATCGGGGAGTGGATCATGGATGTCGAGTTCTCGGCCCTGGAGGGGGAGCAGTCGAGCCTCTCAGCGGTGGCCGGGGAGCGAGGGCTCCTGATCGCCATGCGTGACCCGGAGTGTCCCCTCTCCAAGAAGTACTCGCCCCGGCTGAGAGCTCTCGAGGAGGAGGCAGCGAGGATGGGGCTGGGCTTGCTCTACGTTGGCATGGACACCCGGCAGGCCGCCCTCGAGGACGTTGATCTTCATGGCCTGGGGGGAACCTATGCGGTCGACCCGGCAGGCGAGATCGCCCGCGAGCTGGATGCGCGAACCTCCACCGAGGTCTTCGTCATCGATGCAGGCAACACCCTGGTGTATCGCGGAATGATTGACGACCAGTACGGGCTGGGGTATGCGAAGGCGGCGGCCGAGCGTAGCTACCTCCTGGAGGCCCTGGAAGCTGTGTGTGCCGGAGATGTCATCGAGGCTGCGGGGACCACTGCACAGGGCTGCAAGCTCCAGCTCGAGTCTGTTGAGCGAGCGCCACGCGACGTGACGTGGCACAACCGAATCAGCCGCATCGTGCAGAACCGCTGTCAGACCTGCCACCGTCCCGGCGAGGCGGGACCCTTCGCCCTGATGAACTACGGTCAGGTGAACAAGCGCAGGAGCATGATCGAGTGGGCGCTCGAAGAGCACGTCATGCCCCCGTGGTACGCGGATGAGGCCAGTGGCCCCTGGTCCAACGACACCAGCCTGACCGGGGCTGAGCACGATGACTTCCTCGCATGGATCGCTGCCGATGCTCCCGAGGGGGAGTCCGCAGATGCACCCCTGGAGCGACAGTGGGTCGACGGGTGGAGCATCGGTGAGCCGGATCTCGTGGTGACGCTACCCGAGGCCTATCGCGTTCCGGCGGAGGGGGTGGTCGACTACAAGTACTTCTATGTGAAGGTCGATACGGCCCAGGACCGCTGGGTAGAGGCGGTAGAGGTTCGTTCCAGCGCACCGCAAGTCGTGCACCATGCACTCGTATTCCTCGAGTCGCCGGAGGTTCTCGAGGCCATCAAGCGCAACCCTCGTGATCGCAAGGCCAATCGAGCATTTCAGTCCGGGGTCGACTCTTATTTCGCCAGCTCAGTCCCGGGCCAGCATGGCCTCAAGTTTCCCGCGGGTGCTGGCAAGTTGCTGCCCGCCGGAGCCTGGCTCAAGTTTCAGCTCCACTACACCCCTGACGGAAGAGAGGTCCTCGAGCAGACCTCCATCGCCTTGCGCTTCTCGGAGACTCCACTGGTGGAGGTGGAGACTGTCTCGGCGATCAACCGCAGGTTCACCATCCCGCCACACGCCTTCGACTACGCTGTCACCAGCGAGTTCCGCTTCCCCGAGGCTGGTACGCTGCTGTCGCTCTTTCCTCATACCCACCTGAGAGGCAACCGCTTCCTCTGCGAACTCGTCTATCCCGACGGTCGTGAGGAGGCAGTGCTCGAATTGCCCTTCTACGACTTCAACTGGCAGCTGAACTACCTCTGGCAGACGCCCTTGAGCGTGCCCGCTGGGACGCGTCTGCGGGCCACCGCCTGGTACGACAACACCGCGGACAATCCGGCCAACCCCGATCCTGGTAGGTCGGTACGCTTTGGTGAGCAGACCTGGGAGGAGATGATGATCTGCTACGTGAACTGGATTCCAACCAGGGCCCGTGTCGTGGAGGCTGGTGCGAGATCAGGCTCGCGGGGCACCGCAGCAGGCAACCGCTGAGCCTGGTGGAGTCTCCCGGGCAGACAGTGTTCGATTGAGGCCCAAAGAGTTGGCTTCGACGGGCGAGGCTGGATAGCCTGCCCGCTCACCCGCCCGGTCCCTGCTGCCATGATGCGAGACTCACGACACTCACTGCTTGCCTGGTTCGGCTATCTCCTGGTTGTAGCCACGATCATTCCTGGCTGCGCAGACAGCAACCTGAGAGGGCCGTTCTTCGTCACGACGCCGCCGAAGTCATCGGTTGCCGACGCGACCTACGAGTACGATGCTTTTGCCGCAGGCTACGTGAATTCGGTCTCGTACAACCTGGTCACTGCTCCAGCGGGAATGGTCGTAGGAGAAGATGGGCAGGTCACCTGGTTGCCGACTCTGGCCGATCTGGGGACCTGGTCGATTGAGCTCTCGGTCAGTGATGGAGAGACGGCCGTGACGCAGAGCTGGGACCTTGTCATCCACCAGGATCTACTCCTGGGGGTGAACTACTCGCCGATCGGGCATCTCAGCTCTATCTCGGAAGATGATGATGTCGAGTTCCTGGCGGGCAGCGACGCCTGGGGGAAGCTGATCGGCTTTTACTCGGGCTGGCGAGACTCGATGGCGGAGTCCGGCATGATTCCGGCGTTTGCTGAGTTTGCCATGGATGCGCGCAGCGACCTTGGAACGAACCCAGCGGTGGGCTTCTCCTGGTCGGCCAAGGATGGAACTGCCGATCTCTTGAGCGATGGCGACATGATCAACAACTCATGGTCGAATCAGGAGAGTAGAGACGAGTTCCTGGACATGGTCACCGACTATGCATCCACCTACTCCCCGGCTTACCTCTATCTGGGGGACGACATCAATGCCTGGTTCTGGACCGACCAAGCCGGCTGGTCTGATTGGCTGGACGTGCTGGGGGAGGCTTACGATGCCATCAAGGGGGTCAGTCCCAACACGATCGTGTACACGACCTTTCAGCTCGAGCGTCTGAAGGGACTTGGTAACGCGACTCAGGGGTGGACGGACCCGCCCCACTGGAACCTGGTGGATGAGGTTGCGGCGACCGGAAAGGTGGACGCAATTGGCTTCAACTCCTACCCATACTTCGAGTACGCAACGCCGCAGGCGATTCCTGCGGACTATTTCGACGAGATCGCCATGCACTGGTCGGGGCCCGTGATCTTCACCGAGACATCCTGGGCAGGAGCCGCCTCGGCACCATTTCCTGGGGGACTCACCGAACAAGGCGACTACGTCGATATCTTCTTTGATCTGACCGATGGTCTGACAATCGAATACGCGACCTGGCTGTACCTCCATGATCTGGATGACCAGGCCCTGTTCCCCGCCTACACGGATGTTGGCTTCCGCAGCAATGATGGCCTCGTGGTTCGACCGGCAGACATGCGGTGGCAGGACGCTGTCAACCTGAGACAGCGGCCCTGATCAACCGTCAGCTGCCTCGCGGGGTGATCCGGCGAAGGCGCAGCCCGGCGACGGGACTCTCTGCCTCACCGGGGGCGAGTGGTGCTCTCTTTGCTACCTACTCCGAAATGGGGTGCGCTCCATCGTGGGACTCCAAGGCATCCTGGCTGGCAGCTAGCACGCCATCTTCGCCTTGCCCTTGATTGGGATAGTTGGTGGTTCGAGAGCTCCTGGAGGTGCAATTGTCAGGGTCGAACTCGACCTCGGCTATCACTCCCCGGCTTGACCGCCGTTACTCTCTAAGGGTGATTGTCGTGGAGACTGAACGCCTGTCGCTGCGCCGGCTCTTGGAGGACGATGCTGTCTTTCTCCAGGAGTTGATGGGGGAGGAGAGCTACCGGCGGTATCTATTCGGTACGCCCGATCACAGCCTCGAAGAGGTGCGAGTGATGATCCGTGAAGCCTACATCGGCAGCTACGTGATCAATGGATTTGGCCTGTACCTGGTTCAGCTGACCGAGAGTGCCGAGCCAGTTGGAATTTGCGGACTGGTCAAGCGGGAGAACCTGACTCACGTCGATCTCGGCTATGGCTTCCTTCGCCGATTCTGGTCCCAGGGCTATGCAATCGAGGCTGCTAGGGGAGTTGTCGAACATGCCCGTCGAGACCTCGACCTCAAGCGCATCGTGGCTGCGACACACCCGGAGAACAGCGCGTCAATTCGACTGTTGCTGAGCCTTGGTATGCGCCTTGAAGGCACAGCAGAGGTCATCCCCGGCACACCGATGGATAACCTCTACGGAATGGACCTCTAGCAGCCCGTGGTAAAAGTCATTCCGATGCGGATCGCCGTCCTCCACTCCGGATCGACGCCTTCGATCCTCGACGAATCCACCGATTCGCCTGCGTTCTCAGTCGCCGAGCCAGAGCGGATGCCGACGATCTGGGTCGAAAGCACTTTCAGCTGGTGGCTCGAGCTGTGACGGGGGAGAGCTCGAATTCGATCTGGGGCCGCGTTTGCAGCTCCTTGTCCGCCGGTCGAATCGGCTTGACTGCAGTGAGAACAGCGGTCATCTCAGTGACCACGTTGCGGAGGGTCATGACGCCGTTGAGGATCTCATCGGGAGAGCAGCCATCAAAGGTGTTGCCGTCCACGTGCAGCAGCAGGTAACCCGTGTCCCAGTCTCCGCGGTAGCCGTAGTCGGCTCGCCAGTAGAGAGGCTGAGAGAAGTAGCCCCAGGACTGGATGAAGTAGCGCTGGACGTGGGTGGGATCGGTGAAGGCATCATCGGTTGAGCCGTAGGGCACACGGAAGACGGCCTGGGCACCAGGCTTGGAGATCCGGTGCAGTTCCTGCATGAAGGGCAGGGGGTTCTTGAGATGCTCGATCAGATGGCTGGCGAGAATCTCGTCGATGCTGTCGTCCTCGAACGGCAGCGGGGTGTTCGCACAGTCGTCCAGGTCGGCCACCACGTCGACACCGGGCCCAGCAATGTGGTCCAGGTTGATCCAGCCGGACTTGATGTCACGTCCGCAGCCAAGATGAAGTTTGCGTTCCTCGGTCTGATTCTGATGGCTCATGGAGGGGAATTCGACTCGATTCGTGATGAGCCTGAGGTGCTCCCTTCGAGGGACCTGGGGATTCCCCAGTCGTGGGACCGGGCCTCACCCCGATCGGGGAGCTGGCCCCTGTTCGTGGGTTGTGCAATAGGCTAGAACGCGCCAGCTCATCTTCCATGAACCTGCTACCGGGGCCCAAACTGCCATCGATGAAGAATACCTGCCTTGACGGCCTCAGCTACTGGGGCGTCTACCAGCCCGACCGCCGAATCGACTTCAACGGCTTCCACTGGGCGAGCCCTGCCGGCGGAGTCCTGATCGACCCGATGGAGCTCGACCAGGCCGGGCTGCAGGAGCTGAGTGAGCGCGGAGGGGCACGCTGGATCCTGATCACCAACGCAGAGCACATGCGCGCCGGGCCCGCACTCAAGGGAGCGCTTGGAGCGACGCTCCTGGCCCCTGCAGAGGAACGCGAGCGTCTCGGCGACCTCGCTGAGGAGGTTGATGGCTGGTTCAGCGCCGAGGGCGGTCTGCCAGAGGAGCTGTCGAGCTTGATCGAGGTCCACGCGATGCGTGGTGGTAAGTCCCCGATGGAGCCTGCTCTCCATCTCAAGCCGCTCGAGGCCATCTACTTTGCGGACCTCGTGCGTTCCCACGAATCCGGGCGCCTGCGGCTGCTCCCCGATCCCAAGATCAGCGATCGCGCAGAGGTGCTGCTGTCCCTGCGGGGGCTCGAGGATCTGACTCTCCAGGCAATTCTGCTGGGCGATGGGGATGGAATCTACAACGGTGCAGCTGAGGCCTTCTCGACCTTGCTCATGGGGGACTGACCCTGCTCCTCTGGCGCGGATTCAAGCACCACTGCAGGGCCAGGCAAGGTCTCACGGAGGGTTGAACTGCGCGGATCCATTGCGGCGCCTTCAGGTCGCTCCGCTTCAGTTGGAGTTCAGCCGCTGCTCGAGCTCGAGCGCGAGAGCCTGAGCGTCGTCGATGAAGCGCTCCATCTTCCTGATGTACTTCATGTCTGTTGGGGCGAGCAGGTTCTCGTCATACAGGTCCAGGAGACCGGAGCGAACCTCCTCGAACCGCTCAGATGCCTCCATCGCGAGCTCGAGACGCTCCTGTGGGGCAATGCTCTCCTTCAGGGCGCTATTCATGCTTGCTCCACCCACCCCGGCGAGGGCGCTGAGCAGGTCGCGTCTTGCTTCGACACTCTCCGGTGACTGAGCTGCGAGATCCATGTACACCTGAAGGCTCTGCTCTTGTAGCTCAGCACTCTCTTTTCGTCGGTCAAACTGCACGAGCAGCCCCCCGGCGAGTGACATGCTCATGGCCAGGTCACGCTTGTAGATCGCGTTCTCTGGGTCGAGCTTGAGCAGGGCACGCTTTCCTTCCAGGCTCTTCATCTGAAGATCGAGAGCCCGCTCGTACTGCTTCAGCTTCTCGAGGACCTCGGCCAGGACCTGCTGATGGAGATAGAACCTTCGCCTTGCAACGACATCAGACTGGTCGGCCATCACGATGTCCTCCATGATCCCGGTGGCCTTCTCCAGTGGTTCTAGAGCCTCTTCATAGCGCTCTTGTCGCTTGTAGAGCGCTCCCAGGCCGTAGGTGGTCATGACCAGTTGCTGCTTCAGCTCGAAACTAGCAGCTAATCCGGCAGGCAGGCCCTCGAGAATGGCGTGGGCCTTGAGAGCATGGAACTCGGCCTCGTCGATCTCCTCCTGCCGCATCAGGGCCTCGGCCAGGGCGCTGTGGGCAGTGGCCAGCTCCATCTGCCCCTGTGAGCTGCCAGGGTGTTTCTCAAGTAGCGCCTCCTGGATGGAGAGTGCCTCCCGGCTCAGTTGAACAGCTCGCATGAACTCGCCCTGCTCGATCACGACAGAAGCCAGGCGAGATAGACAGACCCCCCTGGCGTGATTCAGGGGGGCCAGCTTGGAATCATCGGGGCAGAGGGCCAGTGCTTGCTCGTATCCCCTGAGCGCTTCTTCGACTTCGCCGCGCTGTCGTGCGGTATCGCTGATTCGGACGACGCCATTCACCTTGAGGGCGCCAAAGCGCGGGTCGTCGGGCCAGGAAGCAACCAGGCGCTCGGCGATCTCGAGAGCCTTGATGTAGCTCTCTTCCGCTTCTCCGCGCTTGCCCTGGTTTGCGGTGATCAGTCCTCCCTGCAGGTCGCCGATATACATGTAGGCCCTGCAGAGTTCGTGCATCAATTCCGGGTCTCCGTGCGAGTCCTTCGCCAGGAGGTCGAGGGACCCGATACTCTCCTTCACGATGCGCTCGCGTGTCGCGAGCGATGCATCACCACGATCCAGCTCCTCACTGACCTGGAAGATGAAACTAGAGGCCATCTCTCGCAGGTTCGTGGAGCGCCGGTTTGCTTCCTCGGTGGCATTCGCGGCACTCACGTAGTAACTGCTGATCACGCTGGAGGCCGTGATCATGGTCACCAGCAGTACAGTTCCAATTGCAACGGGTAGGCGGTTGCGAGACAGGAACTTACCGGTGAGGTACCGCAGTGTGCTTGGCCGGGCGTTGACTGGCCTGCCGTCGAGGTGGAGCTGGACGTCCTCCGCGAGCTGTTCTGCTGAGCTATACCTGCGTTCCGGTTCCTTACGAAGAGCCTTGAGCACGATGTTGTCGAGGTCTCCAACCAGCCGTGTCCGCAGCTTGTCCGGAGTCAGCCCGCGACATCGCGCAAGCTCCTGAGCCGATGCATTCTTGTCACTGCTCGCGAGACTCTTGATTGCCTCGCTTGGGCGCTGGGGGCTCACCTCTGAGAGCAGCCGGAGTGTCTCAGCGCTGGACTTGTTGGCGAGGTCATGGGGGCGCTGCCCGGAGAGCAGCTGATAGAGCACGACCCCCAGCGAGTAGATGTCGCTCGCGATCGTGACGGTCTCTCCACGGACCTGCTCTGGACTGGCGTAGGCCGGAGTGCCGAAGAAGGTCGGGCCGACCGTCAGCTCCGCCTGCTCGGTCTGGGGAGCGGTGTCCAGGACCTTTGCCACGCCGAAGTCCAGTAGCTTGGACTGCCCGGAGTCAGCTATCAGGATGTTGCTTGGCTTGAGGTCTCGGTGAACGACCTGGCGCTGGTGTGCAAAGTGCACAGCACGACAGACCTGTTGAAAGACCCGAAGCCGAGCCTCAACATCGAGATTCTTCTTATCACAGTCCTCGTCGATTGGTTTGCCGTCGACGTATTCCATGATCAGGAAGGGCTGACCACTGTCGAGGGCGCCTCCATCGATCAGGCGCGCGATTCCTGGGTGTTCGAGGTTGGCGAGCACCTGTCGCTCCAATCGAAAGCGCTGCAGGATTTCCTCGGAGTCCATGCCTCGCTTGATCAACTTGATCGCAACGCACTTCTTGTACTCATCGTCGGAGCGTTCAGCTCGATAGACCGACCCCATGCCGCCTGAGGCGATCAGGGCCTGAATCTCATAGGCGCCAACCCGTGTCCCAGGGGTCAGCGAAGCGGTTCCGAAGAGCTGATTGATCGGGGCCTCCAGCGGAGATGCCGAAGAGGCGGACTCCGGCGTGTCTTGCTCGAGGAGTCTCTCGAGCTCGTCGGCGAGCTCGGGATCGTCCGCCCTGATGCCGGAGATCCAGGTGGCCCTCTCGCTGGAGGGTAGGCGCAGGGCCTCGTCGAGGGCCGTGCGAACTTGTTTCCATCTATCTTCGAGCATGTCAATCAGGAGCGTGGGGGAGCCGCACGCCTCCATCAGCCTACCGCAAATCACCAGATGAGAGCCGAAGGCAACCATTCGCAGCTTCATGAGATTTTTGAGGATTCCCTGATGGGGTCCAGGGGCCGCTTGCGAGATCCCGGTAGAGAGGCCAATGAGCCTCGGCCTGTGTCCCCCGGAGGGGCCAGGGACTCCCTCATTCAGTAGCGACACACGGAACTGCCATGCTCAACGAAGTGCTTCTATCGACTCTTATCCTCAGCCCCCTGGCCTACTCGAGCCCATCAGTGCTCAACGGGGAGCCTCCGGCCCCTCGCCTGTCGTGGGTAGACCTCGATGGTGACGGTCGCCTGGAGGTCTTCGTGGCAACCCCGGCCGGCAGTGACCACTTCTTCCGTAGTGATCGGGAGGGGCGCTTCATCGATGTGACCGAGGGGGCTGGCCTGGGAGAATCACGGGGCTCGCATGGGGCGCTCTGGATCGACGTGGAGAACGATGGTGATCCTGACCTGCTCACCTGGGCGGGTTCTTCCTCGAGTCGGCTCTGGAGAAATGAGGGCGACGGACTCTTCGTGGAGATCACTCTCGAGTCCGGCCTGGCCATCGGTGTAGGAGACCAGTCCATCGTGGCCCTGGACTTCGATGCAGATGGACTCATCGACTTGCAGCGCAGCACTGCTGCCGGAGACCGCCTGTTCCGCAATGATGGAGCAGGGAAATTCAGCGAGGTTGCTCTCGCTGACCTGATCCAGGGTGGCGCAGTGAACACCACGGGGAGCTCGACGGAGGCAACACCTGGCCTGATCGGTGGTGGAAGCACCCCGGGCTCCTCGGCCTCTTCCTCCCTCGGAAATCCCCTGGGAGGGGGGACCAGCTCCACCGGAGGTGGTCAGCAGCAGGCCTCGGGGGCGTTCGCGTGTGCCGGCTCCGTGGAGGATATGTCGAACCCGGGGACATGCGTTCCGCTCTCCACGGTTCCCATGCTCGGTTCAATCTATCCCCTGGGCCTGGACTTCAACATCGATGGTGCCGGCAATGTCGGCCTTGGAACACTGGCTCCGGGCGAGAAGCTGGATGTGATCGGTGGGGTGATGGCGACCGGACAGTTCACTTCAAAAGAGGTGTTTCTGCCCCCCTTCGTCGTGAGCTCATCGGAGAGGGTCGACTCGCTCAATGCAGACCTCTTGGACGGTATGCACGCGTCGGACTTCACTCAGCTCGGCCAGCTCATCGATGCAGACGAGATCGCAGACCTCAGTATCCTGGGTACCCACCTGTCCGCGGGGGCGGTGGATTCCATGGCGATTCTCGACTCCACGATCCAGGCCGAGGACATCGGAGCAGATCAGGTCAATGCCACCCATATCGCGATGGGCGCAGTCGGCAGTGATCAGCTTGCCGCCGACTCGGTCGGCTCCATCGAAATTGCCGGAGGAGCAGTCGGTTCGTCGGAGCTGGCCATGAGTGCAGTCACCACCAGCCATATTGCCGTTGGAGCGGTCAACACATCGGCGATCGCGGAAAATGCCATCACGCCTGTCCAGATCGCGGCGGGAGCGGTCACATCCTCCGAGCTGGCAACCAACTCGGTTAACTCCGCCGAGATCGCCATGTATGCTGTGGATTCCGAGGAGATCGCTCCCGGGGCCGTCGGTACGTCGGAGATCGCCGACCACTCTGTGACCAGCGATGATCTGTCGGCGAATTCCGTGGGGGCATCTGAGATCATGACAGGTGCCGTCGGTACGTTGGAGATTGCTGATAACTCAGTGAATAGCTCCGATCTGGCCGCGAACTCCGTGGGGTCTTCTGAGATCATTACGGGCGCCGTCGGTACGTTGGAGATCGCCGACAACTCGGTGACCAGCAGTGACCTGGCCATGGGCTCCGTAGGCGCTCTCGAGATCAGTACAGGCGCAGTGGGCACATCGGAGATCGCCGACAGCTCGGTGACCAGTTTCGATCTGGCCTCGAATTCCGTGGGATCTTCGGAGATCGCTACAGGTGCAGTCGGCACCTCGGAGATCGCCGACAGCTCAGTGACCAGCACCGACCTGGCGGCGAGCTCTGTGGGTGCCTCTGAGATAGCCACGGGCGCGGTCGGGACGTCTGAGATCCTCGACAACTCGGTGAGCAGCTCTGATCTGGCCACGAGCTCCGTGGGCTCGTCCGAGATCGCGACAGGTGCCGTCGGTACATCGGAGATCGCCGACTCGAGCATCCAGCGGGCGGACATCGCCTCGCCCCTGACCTGGGGGGCTGCCGGTCCCGTACTCACGGTGGAAAACTCCACCAGCGGCTCCCAGGGAGACGGCATGAAGGTCAGCACCTACTCCTCGAGTGGAATTGCGGTGGATGCCTTTGCCTACAACACGGGCGATTCGGTGAACTACGGTGTCAAGGCCTTCTCCGGCTCGAGGTACGGCTACGGTGTCTGGTCGCGTTCGAATGGTCTCAATGGAACTGGAGTGAAGGGCGAATCGCTCTCCGGATCTGGCATTGGAGTGTGGGGTACCAATGTGGGCACCACGGGAGTCGCGGTTGGCGTCCAAGGTGAATCCAGCTCAACCAGCGGACGAGGGGTCTATGGTCGACTGGAGGCCAGCACGGGATCCGGACAGGGCGTCCGTGGATGGTCCAATTCAGCCACTGGCTATGGGGTCTACTCCAGCGGTGACCTGGCCGTGACGGGGGTCAAGAACTTCATTCAGCCGCACCCTGTCGATGCTTCCAAGCAGATCAACTTCGTTTGCTTGGAGGGCAACGAGGCAGGCACCTACTTCCGTGGAACCGGACAGATCCTCGATGGAGTTGCGGAGATCGAGGTACCAGAGGACTTCCGCCTGGTCACGGAGACCGAAGGCCTGACCGTTCAGGTCACGGTGGTCGGTTCGCCGGCCTCGGCCTGGATCGAGACCCAGGATCTCAATCGGATCGTGGTTCGTGCCAGCGGCGACGTCAGCTTCCACTACATGGTCAACGGTGTTCGTAGAGGCTTCAAGGACACGAAGACGATCCGCGAGAACACCAGCTTCGTCCCGACCGTCAGGGACCTTCCCTACGGCAACCAGTACCCCGCTGCCTTGCGTCAGATCCTTGTAGAGAATGGCACCCTCAACCCTGACTTCACGCCGAACCCGGCGAAGGCAGCTGAGCTGGGGTGGACCTTGAAGGAGCGTCTGGAGGACAGCACGCCCGAGTAATTCTGCCTGGACCGTGGTCTCGAAACGGTCTTACTTCATCGTGGCGGGGGTTTGCTCCAGGGAGCGCCCCCGCTCTTGATGGCAAGCCTTGTTGGAGTTGGCTGGCAGCTCGATAATATCGGTCCATGTCTGTGGACCCCGAACTTGCCACCAGGCTTCTGGAACGCGTGGAAGCCGGCGATCTGGCTGCTCAGAAGGAACTCCTCCCAATGGTCTACGAGGAGCTACGTCTGATTGCGAATGGGTACCTTCGTGGTGAGGGCCATGGCCATACCCTGCAACCGACCGCCCTGGTCCATGAAGCCTGGATCAGGCTCATCGGAGGTAGCGGTCCTCCTCAGATGCGCGACCGTGGGCACTTCGTGGCGCTGGGAGCGCGAGCCATGCGCAATGTGCTCGTGGATCACTATCGTGCACGGGGAGCCTTGAAGCGTGATGGTGGTGAGCGGCTGGCGCTCGACCAGGTCACGGCCTTTGTCGAGGAGAACGGGGTAGACGTGGTGGGGCTGCACGAGGCCCTCGAGAAACTTGAGAGCTTCGATCCCGAACTCGGCCGACTGGTGGAGTTGCGTTTCTTCGGGGGCCTGACGATCGAGCAAACATCGGAGGTCCTGGAGCTCTCGACACCAACGGTCGAGCGTCACTGGCGAATCGCACGCATGTGGCTGCGCGAGCGACTGCCTGGCCTGCGGTAGTCCGAGACCACGGCAGGCTTCCGGCTGACCTGATGAAGAGCAGCTGAGGGAGCCTACTCTCCGTCTTCCAGCTCCGGGGTGACGGGTGTGATGTCGACCGAGTACTCGAAGCTGCCCTCTTGGGAGCGGGAGATGACCATCACGGACTCGCCTCGTTCCCTCTCGGTCATGCTCTCCGTGGAGACTGTGCCCTCGAGCTCAAGATGCACCGGATGTCCGCCCTCGACACTGAAGTACAGCTTGCCCTCGAGCTCGAACTCGAAGGAGTTCTCGGGGCGCAGCGCGGGAAGCAGGGGCCTGAAGGAGCGGTCCTGGCGGTCACGACCACCCCACTCCCGCTCCGGTAGCTCACCGGTGGCTTCAGCCTCGATTCTGATGACATGGCAATCGAGGCCGTTGTACTCCTCAGTGCCGCTCTCCAGCGTGGCCTCTGCATCCCAATCAGCGTTGGTGACGTAGCGCTCGATGCTCTCTCCGCCTCCGCGCATTCCAGGCATTCCGCGCCTCCCACCACCGCGACGTTCGCCCCGGCCCTCTCCTTCATCTCGGCTCGGGGGGGGGAAGTAGGCCTTCTCAACGTCGAGTCCCATCGCGCGCAGCAGCGCTTCACCATCCAGACCCCAGGAGTCATCCGCCTCGACCTCGTCCTCGGGCAGTAACGCGTCGAGGGCCAAGGTCAGATTGTGGCCCTCGAGTAGAGCCTCGTCCTCGGGCTCGTCACCCTCGACGACCTCCGTGCTGATGTCACCATCATCGAGGACAATCTCGATGATGACGTCGCTGAGCGGGCACTCGCTCTCGCTCTCCATCTCGTTTTCGCCGAAGGTCGAGGTGGCGGTCCCCGAGATCATCTCGAATGCACGTCGAACGTGTGTGGGCTCTCCGTCCTTGGAGTCGAGCACGGTGTCGATCATGACGATCTCCCGCGCCTGACTGGATCGGCGCCCTCCGCCTCTGGTGTCCATGGGTTCGCCATCGCGTTCCATGGAGAAGTCGACCATCTCCATGGTAAAGGCGCTTTGCACTTCAATGCGGAATGACTGTTCAGCGTCGTACTTGGTCGAAAGTGCCTGGCCGTTGGCCAGCGCAAGTGTGAGCAGCGAAGGGAGAATCAAACGCATCTCGAGGTCCTCCTGAGTGGGCGGATTGACGGAGCAGGGTTCTGGAGGACATTGAACTCTATTTGGTGGAGGTAGCCCCAGATCGGGTCTTCTAGCTGTCAGCGGGGCCTCAGGAGTTGGGAGCGGGAGGACATGGAGCGCCTGCCTGGAGTGTCCCTGCGGCGGGGCTTGCGGGAGGGGGCAAGGACAGCCGGAGGATGTGCCTGCAGGTGAGCCAGGGGTGCCCCGATTGTCCTGACAATGGCCTGCCTCCAGGCGCCGGCTCTCTCCGAGGTCTCCCCCTGGACCAGTCCGCCGGAAGCTGGGGCTTGAGCTTGATGGCTCAATTCAGGGTTATGGTGGAGGGAGAGAAGGGGGCGTGCTCCGCGAGCACTAAAGCTTCCACCAACAGTCGTAAGCTCTTTCAGGGGAGTAAGGTAGCCCCTTGGAGCTGCAGCCTGAACAGAAGCTCTGGCGGACTCCGGGGCCAATGCGAGAAGGTGGGACAAAACACTTTGCGTACTTCGTGCTTGTGACATTCGCGCGGGTTGGGGCATCCTGTTCCCCAAGAACAGTGGTCCCCTAGGGGCTCGCGTTCTGGTGGCCTCAATGGCCACGACTTCTTCCTGCTACCAGCTTGCTGCGCCGTCTGCCTTGTTTTGAGTCGATGTCCAGCCGAGCACTACTGATTTTGGACACTACTTTCATGGGTAAACGACTGTACGTCGGAAACCTCGCCTGGGACACGAACGAAGAGACCCTGCGCGCTACTTTCGGCTCCGACGGCCGAACCGTTACTGACACACACATCGTCACTGATCGCGATTCCGGACGCCCCCGTGGCTTCGCTTTCGTTGAGATGGGCTCGGATGAGGAAGCACAAGCTGCTATCCAAGCTCTCGATGGTGTTGAACTCGATGGGGACACCGCCCGCCTCGCGGATGCCCGCCTTGACCTGCTCACCCAGCTGCCTGAGGTGCAGGTTGCACGGCGTGACCTCGGTCCAGGTGTTGACCACCGCGACGGTCGGCTTGTCGAAGTCGGCGTCGGTGAAGCCCGTCGCGCGGAGCATGGCGCGGGCTGGAGCGCGCGCTGGATCGTCTTT
>JABACD010000029.1 GCA_014237855.1 Planctomycetota bacterium
CCCTCCCATCAGCAGCAGCACGAGCAGCACCGCCATGGCCAGCAACTTGAATAGGCACTTCATGGGCTAGAGCTTAGCCAGCCGCGGGTTGTCGGGACAGCATCGAGCACAATCGAAGAAGGAAGGGGAGTGACCACCCACGCTGTGAGCCGTCTCTGGAGAGTCGTTGCGATCTCGTGTCGCGACAGAAGTGAACTCGCACATCTGGAAGCCCCTGAGGAGGAATTGATGGCTCAAACTCGACTTACCCTGAACGCTCTCGCGGTCGGAATCCTTGCCCTGGCAGCCCCTGGAATTTCCCAGGACTTCGGAGAACGAGCGGGTGCTCACCGAGAGGGCACACCCGAATCCTTGATTCTCTCTTCAGGGGCACCAACCGTCTCGGTGGACGAACGAAACGTCATTGAGATCAGTTCCGAGCCCGGGTCCAAGGTCCTGCTCCTCTGTGGAGATCTTCTCGGTCCGCAATCCCTGGAGTCCTCTGAGCTGGGGACGGAGCGTGGTCGTCGTGTTCACCCGCACCGGGTCGTGAGGGTCGAGGTCGACCTTCAGGGGCGGGCCCAGGTGCCCCTGGGAACCCCGGGGAGCCGGACCTTCGTCCAGGCCATGCAGCTGGGAGTGGGGTCCACGACTGGTGTCTACTCAGTTCCGATCACCCTGATGCCAATGTCTCAGTTCCAGGGGTCCCAGGCACGTCCCGGGGATCTGATCGTGACCGAGTTCATGAAGGACCCGAGCGCGGTGACCGACAGCCACGGAGAGTGGATCGAGATCCTCAGTACCAAGGCCTGGCGGCTGGATCTCGAAGGGGTGACCTTCACAGATCTGAGTGGCGCCTCCTTCACGCTGAACAATGCCGGTCGTGGGATCCTGATTGCCCCTGGAGAGCGTTTTGTTGTCGGGAGTGACGGGGACTTGCGGTCCAACGGGGGGATCCCGGTCGACTACCAGTGGAGCGGGTTCTCGCTGAAGAACTCCGCGGACCAGATCCTGGTCTACGACAGCGTCGGGAGGCTCCTTGATGGGGTGACCTACGACGACGGCCAGCGCTGGCCGGATGAGGCCGGAAGGTCCATCTACCTGAGCGACGAGATCTCTGATGCGATGGTCAATAACGATCCGGGGCTCTGGTGTAGCTCCTCCACTCGAATAGGCCCTGGTCAGGACATGGGGACCCCCGGAAGCTCGAATGAGACCTGCCAGTGAATCTGGCTTGGGAGCTGGTGGCCGGCCCTCTCGGGGAGTGGCCTGAGGCACAAGGCAGAAAAGAAGGACGGCGCCGCCTTGGTCAAGGCGGCGCCGTCCGAGACTGCGTGACAGGGCTAGGTAGGCGAGGATCGGTCGCCTACAGAGCCCAGTGCTGGCCTAGGCACCCCAGTTGATGGAGTAGGCATTCGAGAAGTTGAATGCTGCGCTGGTGCCGGGTGCGTTCTGGCAGGTGTTGCCCGGATCACGGAACCAGTACTGGTAGTACGTATCCGATCCCGCGGGCTGTGCCGAGGCGCCGAAGGGCATGCCCTGGAAATCGGTGACCGTTGCGTCTCCGTTGGCGTCTGTGAAGAAGACACCACCGCGGAGGGTGGGGTTCACACAGAAGATGCCGGAGGCGTTCGGGACGGCCGGGTTTCCGTTGGGGAAGTTCAGTGCGTTGGGGCCCTGGATCAGGATGCCGGGCTTGGAGGGGGATCCGTCGCTGATGACGAAGCCGACCGTGTCGCCGGAGAGGGAGGCCGTGCCATTGCCGACGAGCAAGGCGCCGTTACCGTTGGCGTTGGTGTTGGGGCAACCCTGTCCGGCTGCGCCTACTGCTGCACAGGGGCAGGATCCGCTGGACCCGTCACAGAAGCCGGAGCCGGGCTCGGTGGTGGGGCAGGCGATGTTCATGGCGCCGGGTGTCCGATCGCCAGCGAGGTTGAAGTCAAGGAAGGTGTCGGTGCACCAGCCGTTCGGGGCGTCGTTGCCACGGAAGATGCCAGCAGGGAAGAAGGTGCCATCGGGCCCGATCACCTGGGCTCCATCATAGATGAAATCAGTGGTACCGAAGCCACCGTCGACCATCCCGATGATGTCGATAATGGTAACGGAGGACATTGCGGCGATGTCCGTATTGAGATCCAGGTCACCGTCGACGTTGGTGCCGAGGAGCGCCGAGACTGCGGCGACATCGGTGGTGGAGATCAGGTAGAAGGTCTCGGTGCCGTTCTCGTAGATGTTGTCAGCACCGACATCGAGGTCATTGTTGGTGACGGCGGTGTTGCCGGCGACGAAGTAGCCGTCGCCAGGCATCGTGTGACCTGTCAGGTCGATGGCGCGGTCCAGGGTTCCAGTGTTGGTGCTGTCGCCTTCGACTTCGAGGATCATCAGGCCGTCCAGGCTTGCGCCGCCAGGACCGGTGATCTCAATGAACTCCATGTTGTCTGTACCCGTATGCGAGATGTAGAGCTCGTTGAGGGCAAAGGTGGGGCCGCCAGTATTGGCAACTACCTGCGAAGCGAGGAACGCTGTGGTTGCGCCGGCTAGGACGAATTTCTTCATGGTTGTTTATTCTTCTTCTCGGTTCTCTGGTCGGCCGTTGCTCTTGTGATTGCGTTCGTAGCTACCAAACGGGGTTGGGCTAAGAGCACACATGAGTGCAGCCCCTCGCGGTTGAGCAAGTCCTCCCGGACTCAAGGCAGTTAGCAGGATAGTGGGGAGGAATTGCCCAGTGGCCATGGGGGGCCGCCCGGCCATTCTCGGGAATTTAGTGGGATCAGAGGCACCAGGAACGGGCCTCGGCTCCCCAAGAGAGTAGTCGGATCTGCCATGTTTCGGCAGATGAACTGGCGTGAATTCCGTGAGGACTATTTCAAGGCGCCCAGAGCCCTGAGAATTCGGCATCTGCCGAACGGGGGCGACCCGCAGAGTGCTCGATTCACGAGGACCTCACGGTCCTACTTTGGGCGAGCCACAGGCACAAGGAGTGCCTTGCAGTCAGGGCAAGAGCCAGGAGAGGGCAGTCGCTTCCACTCTCGAGGGCAGAGCCACTCCCACATGTTGATTGCGTCCACGGTCGATGCTTCACCGCCGCCGATGTAGCCAAGCTCCTGAAGAGTCTGGAGGTCCTTGGCAGACATGCCGTCCGCCTCGCCTGCGGTGTATGGCTCCAGGACCCAACCTTCTCTGCGGGACAGCTCCTCGAGCAGCGAGATGGCGAGCTGGCGTGATTCCGGTTCGCGGAAGAGGTTCTTCATCTCTCCTGGATCTTCCCGATAGGCGTAGAGCTCCGAGCTCTCCGGGTAGGAAGGCCGGAAGATGAGCTTGTGCTCATCGTTCATGATGACGTGGATGAAATCGGCCATCGGGCGCCGCTCGAGCATCTTCGCATTGGCGTCCCAGAGGTTGATCTGGTCTGCATAGGCCATGCGCGGCTCGTCGGGCTTGCCCTCCATCAGGTTTCGCAGGCTGCGGCCCTCGAGTTCGGCCGGCGGTGCGATGTCGAGAAAGTCGAGGACGGTCGGGAAGATGTCCACAGAGCGGACCAGCTGGTCGACTGTTCCTCCGGCTGGGGCACCCGGTGCGCGGACGATCAGGGGTACATGGATTTGCTCCTGATAGAGAATCCGATGGGCGCCCCATCCATGCCGCTTGAAGCCGTCGTCGAGGCCCTCTCCGTGGTCTGCAACGATGGCGAAGAAGGTGTTCTCGTATTGACCAGCTTGCTTGAGAGCTTCGACGAGCTCTCCAAACTGCTGGTCGACGTAGCTGATCTCTGCCCCGTAGCGCTCCCTCGATTGCAGGTCCCAACCCTGCGGGCCGCGAGGCACGTCGTGGTCCTGAAGGAAGTCATCGGGGGGCATCATGTAGGGGTCGTGGGGATCCCAGTAGTGAATCCAGATGAAGTACGGCTCTGCGGTGTTCTTCACGAAGTCGAGGACCAGGCGGTTGGTCTCATCGGAGCGCCGCTGACCCTTGGTGACGTCCCACTTGATTCCTCCTTGCTCGTTCTCCTGGAGTCCGGTGCCGGTGACATCTTCGAACTTGTCGAAGCCCCTGGCGAAGCCGTAGACGGCGGAGACAGGAAAGGCGCTGTGGAATGCTCCCGTCGAGTAGCCGCGCTCCTTGAGGACGCTGGCCAAGGTGGGGACAGTCTCGGGCAGCTGGAAGCCAGCGGGGCCCGCGAGAATCCGGAGGCCATGTCCGTAGGGGGCCCGCCCGGTCAGGATCGAGGCGTGAGAGACCGGGGTCACGGCCGAGGAGCTCACGGCCGTGGAGAACCGCACTCCATCCTCTGCCAGCGCATCGAAGTGTGGCGTCGGGTCACCCGGCATGCCCCAGGCACCAAAGAAGTCGGGCCGGGTGGTGTCTAGGGTGACCAGGATCACATTTTCTGATGCTCCGGAGGTTCCCGAATCCCCGCCGCCACTGCAGGAGGCATGGAGGGCTGGCAGGAGTGAAAAAACCAGGGGCAGGACGCTCTTTGTTCGCATGGAGGGACGTACGGCTGCAAGCCGATTGGTGTGAGGAGCTGGGCAGCCTAGCAGTCCAGCTCCCAAAGCGTCCAGACAGGGGCTGCAACCCGTGCTCGAAACCCTATGATCCTCCCCATGAACTCTCCGAAGACCATCTCGGTTCCCCCCGGGAGCCCCCGGAGCGGCTTGAGCCGCACCCTCCACCTGCCCTTGATTCTGGCCTTCTGCCTGTGCCCCGTCCTATCGGGTTGTGGTGGCGGAGAGGCCAATGAAAGCTCCACCGTCAGCGAAGGTAAGGAGGAGACGGTCACGGAGTGGTTTGATCCCCAGACCCAGACCAAGAAGAAGGCTCAGGGCCTGATCAGCTTCGGGCAGCGCCAAGGAGAGTGGACCTGGTGGCACGAGAACGGCCAGGTTGCCGTCCGCGGACTCTTCGATAGGGGGGCCGCGACCGGTGAATGGACCGAGTTCCATTCCAATGGCCAGAAAGCCTCGGTCATCACCTGGATCGACGGCGAGAAGGATGGAGTGGTCAGGAGCTGGCACCCCAACGGTCGCGAGCAGGCGGAAGGTGAATTCGACAGGAACACTCCCCTGGGCAAGCACACCGAGTGGTATCCCAACGGCCAGGTGAGACTGGAACAGAGCTACGTTCTGGGCCAGCTAGACGGCGACCTCGTCGAGTTCTGGAGTGACGGAACAAAGAAAATGGAGGGGCCCTTCGTCGGGGGCGCCCAGTCAGGAACCTGGACCAGCTATCACCAGAATGGCCGGATCCAGGCCAAGGGCGACTACGAGAACGGTAAGAAGGTCGGCACCTGGACCATTCTCCACCCCGAGGGCCAGCTGCAGATGGAGATGCCCTACGAGGATGGTGAGATCAATGGAACCGTTGTCCGCCTGCATCCCAACGGAGTCCAGGAAGCCACGGTGAGCTTCGTGAAGGGTCTGCAGGAAGGTCCGGAGGAGATGGTCAACCCCGATGGCTCGACTCGTTCGACCGGTCAGTTCGTGAACGGTTTGAGAGTCGGGGAATGGAAGATCTGGAACCCCGACGGAAGCATCAATCCGAAGCTCTCCGGGATCTACGAGAACAGCCTCAGGGTCAAGGACCTCGAGGGCAACCCGGTGCCTCCTGGGACCGGAATTCCCTCCGGACTTCAGCAGGGACGTCCGGGAAAGCGCACCAAGGGACCTGCATCGCCAGGACCTACCGGAAAAGGTGGCCCCACCACGGGCCCCTGACCTACGGGACCAGTAGGAGGCTGGGTCAGGAAGCTCGAGAGACCTCCTGCTCGGCACCGACCACAGAAGCACAAGTACCGAGGCTGATGAAGACTGTGAATCACACCGACAGCGAGGTCTGGCAGGCGATCGACGCGGAAGCAGCGCGTCAGGAGGCGCAGCTGGAGCTGATCGCCTCCGAGAACCACACTTCCAGAGAGGTGATGGCTGCCATGGGGAGCTGCCTGACCAACAAGTACGCAGAGGGCTATCCCGGAAGGCGTTACTACGGAGGCTGTGAGCACGTGGATACAGCCGAGAATCTTGCCCGCGCGAGGGCCAAGGAGCTGTTCTCGGCAGGGTATGCGAATGTCCAGCCGCACTCTGGCACCCAGGCGAACATGGGGGCGCTGATGGCACTGTGCGATCCAGGAGATCGTGTCCTGGCCATGAGCCTTGATCATGGAGGTCACTTGAGCCACGGACACTCGAAGAACTTCTCGGGAGTGTTCTATGACTTTCATTCCTATGGAGTGGACCGCGAGACCGAGCGGATCGATCTCGATCTTGTTCGTGATCGAGCCCTCGAGGTCAGGCCGAAGCTGCTCCTGGCGGGAGCATCGGCCTACTCCCGTCCGATAGATTTCGCTGCCTTTGCTGCCATCGCCAAGGAGGTCGATGCCAAGCTCATGGTGGACATGGCTCACATCGCCGGCCTCGTGGCGGGTGGGGAGCATGAGAGTCCCGTTCCCCATGCTGACGTGGTGACCATGACCACCCACAAGACTCTTCGTGGACCGCGAGGAGGGCTGACGGTGACCAATGATCTCGATGTGCTCAAGCGAGTGAACTCCAGTGTCTTCCCCGGAGGCCAGGGAGGGCCCTTGATGCACGTGATCGCGGCGAAGGCGATCGCCTTCAAGGAGGCTCTCGAGCCCGAGTTCAAGCTCTATGCCCGTGCAGTCGTCGAGAATGCCAGGGTGCTGGCAGAGACCCTCGTGGAGCGCGGTCTGCGGATCGTCTCAGGTGGGACTGACAACCATCTGATGCTGGTTGATGTGAACTCGAAGGGGTTGTCGGGTGCCAGAGCCGAGGACGTGCTGCATGCCCTCGATATCACCTGCAACAAGAACCTGATTCCCTACGACGAGCGTCCACCGATGGAGGCCAGCGGCATTCGTATCGGCACCCCTGCGATCACGACTCGAGGGATGGGCGTCGAGGAGATGCGCAGGCTCGGCAACTGGATTGCCGACGCACTGGAGAATCCCGAAGATGAGGGCACGGCGGCGCGAATTCGGGCAGAGGTCGCCGAGACTGCCAGAGCCTTCCCGATCTACTCCCAGGGCTAGCTCTCCGCGGGCCTGGTACGCGGATCGGATCCAGGAAAAAGCTCGTGTCCATGACGGCTCCGGAGGCACTGCCGGTCACCTTGTTGACTGGTTTTCTAGGCGCAGGGAAGACCACCCTGGTCAACCGGATTCTCAGCGAGCAGCACGGGGAACGCATCGTCGTGATCGTCAACGAGTTTGGCGATGTGGGGATCGACGGTGGCCTGATTGTCGCCTCTGCCGAGCGAATCGTGCAGCTCGAGAACGGCTGTGTCTGCTGCACGGTGCGCGGGGATCTGCAGCAGGGGCTGAAGGACCTGCTGTCCTCTCGTCGAAGCCTGCTTGGACGGTTGCGCCCAGAGCGGACACAGTTCGACCGCGTACTCATCGAGAGTTCCGGGCTGGCCGCCCCGGGCCCCATTGCTCAGACCCTGGCAATCGATCCAGAGCTGCGGGATGCCCTGCGCCTTGATGGGATCCTTGCACTGGCACACTCGGTCAATATCACCCGACAGCTCGAGGAGCACCCCGAGGCAGCCCAGCAAGTCGCCTACGCTGACCGGATCATTCTCGGCCACGCAGATCGTGCCACTCCCGAGGAACTGGAGCATGCGAAAGGGGCAATCAGTGCTCGCAACGCTCTGGCAGAGCTCCTGGTGGCAAGTCACGGCGAGCTACCCATCCAGCCGCTGCTGGCAATCGGCACGACCCGGGATCGAGCCTGGGACCTCTCGAGTTCAGGACACGAGCATGCCCACGACGCCGACGTGAGCTGTGTGGCCCTGCGGTGCAGCGAGCCACTCGAGCTGGCGCGGCTCAAGATCTGGCTTCAGTTCCTGGCCAATCGAAGGTCTCACGAGCTCTACCGCATGAAGGGAATCCTGCGCTGCACGGGTCGCACGGAGCGAGTGATCGTCCAGGGTATGTACGAGTGGCTGGAGCTCGGTCCAGGTGAGGGACCTGCACCGGAGGAGTCCGCGCTGGTCCTGATCGGCCGAGATCTGGATCGCGAGGAGCTCGAACGCGGGTGGGCTGCCTGCTCCTGAGTCCTGGGCCTAGGCCACGTCCTCGGGCCGCTCGTAACCCAGGGACTTCAGGACATCGAAGACCTCTCCCCAGGAGGGGAAGGGGCGACTGTGCACTCGCTTGTACTCATCGATTGCGGTGATGAACTCGATCAGGTCCTCACTCATCTCGTCGGGCTTGGTCGGCGTGGGCTTCTTGGCCTGGGATGTCGCGCTTTTTTGCGCTCCGCCGCATTCGCTCTTCTTCTTGGATGCAGTCATGGCTGGGGAGGCTCGGATACAGAGTCGGGGGGTTCAGAGCCCCTCTCGTCCACCTCTGGCTCCTCACTGGAAACAATGAGGCGCTTTCCTTCGGAAAGTTCTCTCCTGGCTACAGGAGTCCAGCTCGAGCGCTCCTCTCAGATCAGCTCGATGCCCGCCTCTCGCATGACCGCTTCGACACTTTCCTGGGTGGGGTTCTCGATCAAGCCCACCTCGGTGACGATTCCGGTTACCAGGTGGGCGGGAGTGATGTCGAAGGCCGGGTTGTAGACCTTGACCCCATCCGGGGCGGTCTGGCGGCCGAACCCTGCAGTGATCTCCTCGGGGGGGCGCTCCTCGATGGGGATGTCATCGCCGCTGGTGATCTTGCGATCAAAGGTCGACAGGGGAGCGACTGCGTAGAAGGGGACCCCATGCTCCTTTGCCAGGACGGCGACGCTGTAGGTTCCAATCTTGTTGCAGACATCACCGTTTCGAGCGATGCGGTCTGAACCCACGAACACGGCATCGATCTTGCCTTCGAACATCACGCGTCCCGCCATGTTGTCGGTGATCAACGTGACGTCGATACCTGATTGCATGAGCTCCCAGGCGGTCAATCTGGCGCCCTGGAGGAGCGGGCGAGTCTCGTCCGCGAAGACTGCGATCTTCTTGCCCTGTCGCTGGGCCTCGTAGAAGGGCGAGAGTGCCGTTCCCGTGTTGGCGGTGGCCAGCGCGCCTGCGTTGCAGTGAGTCAGGTAGGTACCACCCTCACTGATGAGCTTGGCGCCATGACGTCCGAGGGCCTCGCAGGTGTGCTGATCCTCGCTGAAGATGGAATGGGCCTCATCGAAGAGGGCATCGCGGATTGCGTCCCCGTCCGCGCCCCCGTCCAGCTCACTCTGGGCTCGCTTGACCATTCGGTCGAGCGCCCAGAAGAGATTGACGGCAGTCGGCCGGGCCTTGGCGAGGGTGTCAGCGACCTCGCGAGTGGTGGCCATCATCTCCAGCCCTGAGAGTCCCTCGAGATCCTGTACTCCCAGCAACATGCCGTAGGCGGCGGCAACTCCGATGGCGGGAGCGCCTCGTACCGCCAGGCGGTAGATCGCGTCGACCATTCCGGGGACGTCTCGAACATCGAGTTCCTCGAACCGGGTAGGAAGCATGGTCTGCTCGATCATGCGGACATGGCCGGGGCGGTCCCCGACCCAGACGAGTGTTTCGACAGGCATTTGACTGAGGGGCTCTGAGGGTCTAGCGGGTAGCCGCGCGGACCTTTTCGTCCTTGGCGAGGACCTTGGCGACCATGTCCTCCTTGAACTGGTCCAGCCTGGCGGCCAGTGCCGGATCGGAGAGGGCCAGAATTCTGGCGGCGCAGAGGGCTGCATTCACCGGACCTCCGCCACCTGCGCCCACCGTGGCCACGGGAATTCCCCCGGGCATCTGGACGGTGGCTAGCAGTGCGTCGAGCCCACCTAGCGGCGGGTTGTCCATCGGAATGCCGATCACTGGCCTCATCGTGTGGGCCGCGACGACGCCAGCCAGGTGGGCGGCTCCGCCTGCGGCACAGATGAAGACGCCGACATCTCCAGCGGAGCCATCCTCGACGAACTTGACCAGTTGCTCTGGAGTGCGGTGAGCTGAGAGCACCCGCGCCTCGTAGTTGATCTCGAGCTTCCTCAGGTGATCGAGGCAACCCTCGAGACGGGAGAGGTCTGAATCCGACCCCATCAATACTGCAACCTTCATGCGGGTACTCCTTCTGGCTTGCGACCACAGATCAGCTCACAGACTTCGAGGTAGCGGGCGCCCACCCGTTCCAGGATGGCTGGGTCCAGGTCCGGGGCGGGGTAATCCTTGTTCCAGTCGAGTGTCTCGAGGTAGTCGCGCAGGATCTGCTTGTCGAAGCTCGGCGGGGAGATGCCGACCTCGTACTCATCTGCGGGCCAGAAACGTGACGAATCAGGCGTGAGAGCCTCGTCGATCAGAACCAGCTGGCCGTTCAGCAGGCCGAACTCGAACTTGGTATCTGCGAGCAGGATGCCGAGCTCCGCGAGGCATCTGGTGCCATGATCAAAGAGTGCCAGAGAGGCACGCTCGGCAGTCTCGAAGACCTCCTTGCCGACGATTTCCGCAGCCTCTTCCGGGCTGATGGGCTTGTCGTGGATTTCGTCTTTCGTGCTGGGGGTGAGGATTGCCTTCGGGAGCTTCTCCGCCTGCCTCAGTCCAGCCGGCTGGGGGATCTCGGAGATCGTCTGCTTGGCCTGATATTCCTTCCAACCGGACCCGACGACGTAGCCTCGGACGACCCACTCGACCTCCGTCGGCTCACAGCGATTGACGATCATGATGCGCCCCTCGAGTTTCCGGCGCCACTCTTCGTCGAGGCCAGGTACGTCATCGATGGAGGTTGAGAGCAGGTGATTGGCGATGATCTCGCCGGTGTTTGCGAACCACCAGGCCGAGATCGCGGTGAGCACTCGTCCCTTGTGGGGGATACCCTCGTTCATCACGACATCGAAGGCTGATACGCGGTCGGTGGTGACGAATAGCAGGCGTTCTGCATCCAATTCGTAGATGTCACGAACCTTGCCACTGGCGAGGCGCTTGAGGCCGGGCGGAGCGTCGTCACGGCCAAGGTAGACTGTATCTTGAGTCATCATGGGGCTGGCTGGGGCGGATCCTGGATTGATTCTCGCATGCGCTGGGCTGCGCAATCGGACAGAGTGCAGGCGGGAGTATGGCAGGCCGCTCGCCGGTGGACAATCGGCACCCTGCGGGGAACTTTGCGAAGTCAGCTGTCCCCGGGGGGGGCTGGAGAGCTGGCTCCAGAATCGCCATGGCTTACGACGACCCGACAACTTCCAGGAGGAGCCCGAATGGACCTGGATCCGGTCGTGAGTCCGCTACACTCCAGCTCATGGGTGAAGGGCGAGATCAGGGCGGGGTGCCGTCATCTTCAATAGCGGAGCCCCGGGGCCTGTGCCCGGATCTGCGGATTCAAGGGGTCCTCCAGCCCCCTGGGTCCAAGTCCCTGGCGATCCGGGCCCTGCTGGCTGCCGCTCTCTCTGAGGGGCAGACCAGGATCACCGCGGTCCCCGCTGGAGAGGACGTGGCCGCCTGTCTGGGGCTGTTGCGGTCGGCCGGGGTTGAGATCCTCTGCCGTTCGAGCACCGAGGTCACTGTCCTGGGCCGCTCTCCTGCCAGCGGGGCTCTCCTGGAGCCCGGCGAGAAGCTGGAGTGCGGCGAGTCTGGCACCCTGGCTCGCCTGATCACCGCGATCATGGCCTACTGCGGATCGGCCTCGGCTGCCCATGAGATTCATGTCAGCGGGACCTTGAGACGTCGCTTCAGCGAGCCGTTGTTCGAGGCGCTCGCCAGCACCGGGGTCGAGCTCGTCAGGGCGAGTGAGGAGGGGTCCTGGCCGGTCGTGCTTCGTGCTGTCCAGGCCCCTGAGACGCTGCTGCTGCAGGCCCCGACCTCGAGCCAGGAACTCTCGGGCCTGCTCATTGCGCTGGCAGCCCACCTGGCCACGGAGCGCGGTCGTTCCGTTCTCGTGATGGGGGGGCTGCCGAGCGAGCCCTACGTCGAGATGACCGCAGGTGTGCTGGGCTGGTTCGGTGCTGAAGTTACGCATCAAGGTGCCGAATGGCGGGTTGCTGGACCTCTCGTGGCGCCCTCCGGGCCGCTCGAGATCGAGACCGATGCCTCTGCAGCTGCGGTAGCACTCGCTGCTGCGTGCCTGAGCGGAGGTGAGGTCCGTGTGCCGGGTTTTCAAGAGCGGTCCCTGCAGGGGGATCTGGCCATCGTCGAGCACCTGCGTGCCTTCGGCTGCCAGGTAGAGCGGCAGGGCGCAGAGCTGGTGGCCCGGGGGGCGCCGAGCCAACCGGCCTCGCTGGATCTGGCGGACTGCCCCGATCTGGCTCCGGTACTTGCAGCCGTGGGGGGTGCCCACGCTCTGAGCGGAGGGCAGGGAGTCACCCGTCTCGGCGGCCTGGGGACCCTCAACGCGAAGGAGAGCCCCAGAGTCGAGGTCCTGGCGACAGGCTTGCGGGCCCTTGGACTCCAGGTCCACGCCACCGACGAGGTCCTCGAGATCGAGGGGCCTGGACAGGTGGGTGGGGCTGCACAGGATCTGGTCCTCGATCCACGAGGAGATCACAGGATGGCCTTTACCTTCTCTCTGCTCGGGCTGGTACGCCCCGGGCTCTCGGTCTCCGATCCCGATTGCGTGGCGAAGTCCTGGCCGGGCTTCTGGCAGGACCTCGAGGATGCGGGGTCCTGAGGGCCTGAGCACACCGACTGTCCGGGACCTCCTCCCCATTCCCCCTTGGTGCGCTATCCTTTCCCGACCATGAGTACAGATCACAATGCGAGACCGGTGCTGGTCGCCGGCGGAGCCGGATACATTGGCAGCCACACGGTCCGTGCGCTGGAAGAACGCGGTGTGCCGGTGGTGGTGCTGGACGACCTCTCGGCAGGACACCGGGAAGCTCTGCGCGCCCCACTCGAAGTCTGTGGGCTGGGTGACCCGGCGGGTCTGGAGCGTGTCTTCAAGAAGCACAATCCGCGCTCGGTGATCCACTTCGCTGCGAAGTGCTACGTGGGCGAGTCGGTTGAGGATCCAGCCAAGTACTACGAGCACAACGTGCTGTACACGTGGAACCTCCTCCAGCAGATGCGCGCCTCCGACTGCAAGAACATCGTCTTCTCCAGCAGCTGCGCGACCTATGGGAATCCAGTGGAGATGCCCATGACCGATGGTCATCCCCAGAAGCCTATTTCGCCCTACGGAAAGACCAAGCTCCACATGGAGCACATGATCGAGGACTTCGCTCATGCCTATGGCCTGCACTACGCTGCCTTGCGCTACTTCAATGCTGCTGGTGCCTCGCAGCGTGGTGACCTGGGCGAGCATCATGATCCAGAGACGCACCTGATCCCGCTTGTTCTTCAGGTTGCACTCGGACAGCGCGAGAGCATCAAGATCTTCGGTGATGACTATCCGACCCCTGACGGCACCTGCATTCGTGACTACATCCACGTGGAGGACCTGGCCGCAGCTCACCTCGCTGCCCTCGAGAAGCTCGAGGCTGGCAAGGACAGGATCGCCTGCAACCTCGGGACTGGCTCTGGCTTCTCTGTCCGTGAGGTGATCGAGACTGCGCGGGAGGTTACCGGTCACTCGATCCCGGCGGTTGTCGATGCACGTCGACCGGGCGATCCGCCGGAGCTGGTCAGTGGGGGAACTCTCGCTGGGGAGCTGCTGGGCTGGAAGCCCGAGCGGCCCGATCTCCGCGACATAGTTGCCGATGCCTGGAGATTCCTCGAGGCCCATCCGAACGGCTACGGGAGCTGACTTCGCGGAGACCAGACGAGCAATCGTGGCAAAGTCAGAAGACACCTGGATCGTGCTCGGAGCGGGCTCAATTCTCCAGCAACCGGGGCACGGCTGCGCCGGCTACGCCTTGCAGGAGGGAGAAGGCGGTGACCTGACCCTGTTTGACTGCGGACCCGGGACCCTGCGATCACTGGTGAACTCCGGCCTGCAGCTGGAGCAGGTGAAACGGGTCGTGATCACGCACTTCCATCTCGATCATGTCCTGGATCTATTCGCCCTCGCCTATGCCCGGCGCAATCCCGGCTTCGTTGCCAGGGACCTGGATCTTGTCGGGCCCTCCGGGTTGCAGAGCTTCGTCGAGCGAGCGGGTAAGGCGCTGGGTGGAGTGGAGCGTGGGTTCAACGGGGTTCGCTACCTCGAGGTGGATCCGGGCGAGCGGATCGCCTCAAAGAGTCTCCCGGAGTATCGCCTGAGCACGGTGGACACTCATCACAGCAAGATCAGTCTCGCCTGGCGTGTGGACCTTCCCTCGGGGGGGTCGGTGTGCTACAGCGGTGACAGTGGGGAAGAGCGCGGCGTGGCGGAACTGGCCAAGGGCGTGGGGATCTTCTGTTGCGAGTGTTCCTTTCCTGAGGAGGTTGCGCAGCCCAATCACCTGAGCCCGGCTGGTGCCGGTAGGATGGCGACCCATGCTGGTTGCGACCTGCTCCTCCTGACGCACTTCTACCCTTCCATGGACCCGCAACGTGCCGGCCGAGAGGCAGCAGAGCACTTCGACGGCCGGATCGAACTGGCCCGAGATGGAAGCCGTCATCTATTCCCTGTACAAGAGCCAGCCGAGGGGTTGACCAATTGAATCAAGAGCAGACCGGTACTGGAGGGATCACTCTCCCCTTCTTCCTGGCACTTGGCGGGATCGTGATTGCCTCACTCCTGTCAGCCGCCGTCCAGCCGACCCGCGGGGATCTCAAGGGGCCAGGCTTCCCAGCGATCACCGAGAAGGGCATCAGTGCCCATCTCGCAACGCTCGCTCATCCCGGCATGGAAGGGCGCGACACACCCAGCGAGGGTCAGGCGAGGGCCGCCAGGTACCTGGTGGGGCTCTATCGTGAGTACGGTCTGGTGCCGGCCGCCGACAGCCTCGAGGTCATGGGGGACCACGGGGAGGACGGGCCCGAGCACGACAGCAAGGAGGGCAGCTTCTACCGGCCCTTCATGCGTGAGGTGAATGCGCCGGACCCGGACAACAGCCTGCTCTCGGTGAGCGGAAAGGAAGAGATCACCTTCGAGTACGGGAAGGACTTCGTGCCAATTCACCGGGCAAGCGGTGGCTGCAAGGCGGACCTGGTTTTTGGTGGCTTCGGGATCGACAGTAGCAGCGACAAGTACAACGACTTCAAATCGGTCAAGGTGCGGGGAAAGGTCGTGCTGTTCTTCGAGGGTGAACCGAGGCACAAGAAGAAGTTCAAGGGCGAGGAGGTCACCAGCAGCGCTTCCCTATGGGGAAAGCTGAACCACCTCAACAAGGAAGGAGCGGCCGGAGCTCTGGTCGTTCGTCGTGCCCCCCTGGGTGCGGAGGAGGACACGGAGAACCTACTCGACTATCGCTACAGCCATGCCCGCTGGAATGATGAGAAGGGTCGCAGGGGCCCCCGACAGCCCTCCAAGTCGCTCCCCAGCTTGGAGATCTCGATGGAGTGTGCGAGTCGCATCCTGGGCACGGATGCGTCCAAGCTGGCGGCCGGCATGGACAGGAGTGCACGGCCCAAGAAGGTCAAGACCAAGGGCATCGTCGTTCAGCTCGATTCTCACACCTCGCGACGAGAGATTCGTCACGACAACATCCTGGGGGTGCTTCCGGGCACAGACGCTGACCTGGCTGACGAGTATGTCCTGCTTGGGGCGCACTACGACCACATCGGGGTCGGCCCAGCCGGTCGCGTGGGCTGTGGAGCGAACGACAATGGCTCGGGAGTCTCGGCATTCCTGGCGGTGGCTGAAGCACTAGCCCAGGCTCCTCCGCGCCGTTCGGTGATCTTCGCCAGCTTCTGTGGCGAGGAGGACGGCCTGGTGGGTGCTTACGAGATCACCAAGCGGCTGCCGGTGGAGCTGAGCAAGATCGTCTGCATGGTGAACCTCGATCAAATCGGGTTCGGAGAGGATGACGAGACGTCGGTCCTTGGTATCAATCGCAACCCGAAGCTACAGAAGGTCCTGGACCGGGCCAAACGCCTGGAGAAGACGGGACTTCGGAAGGTGATCACGGGAAAGGGTGAGGAGCTCTGGACCCGCTCGGATCACTACGCCTTTCATGGCCTGGGGCTGCCCGTCATGTTCTTCTTCGAGGGCTTGCCCATCTCCGACAACAAGGATTACCACACCTGGCGTGATACGGTGGACCGCGTCAACATCCCGAAGGTCACCAACACGGCCCGCATGGTCTACAACACGATATGGATTCTGGCGAACGACGACGGCAGACCGCCCGAACCGCGCGACTAGGCTTCTTGGTCATCGCCAACGTTGCGGCTGCCCTGTTGCTGATTCGGTCCCTGACCGGAGGCAGCGGGGAGGTCGGAGGTGCTCCGCCCGAGGAGTCTGCCATGGAGGCGCCCTCCGAGCTGCTGGTGATCGAGGAGGTGGCTGAGCCCAGGAGGGCGCTGACCCTGCCGCGTCTGGTCGTGACTCCCGACGCGGAGCTCGCGAGGCGACTGGAGCGGCACATCGCCGCAGCCGTGGAAGACGCGCGGCGTCGCAGCCAGGGCAAGGTCTCGGCGGCCAACTCGGTCATCGCTGTGCACGTCTTCGATCCTGTCGGCGGTGGTGCCCTGGTGTCCAGGCAGGCGGGCTTGGGACTGAAGCCCGCATCGAACATGAAGCTCGTCACCAGCGCTGCCGCCCTGGTCACCCTGGGCCCCGATTGGAACTTCGAGACACGCTTTCACTCGACAGCCCCGATCCAGGGAGGGGTACTGCGTGGTGATCTGGTCGTCCGCGCTGGGGGGGACCCGCTGTTCGACATCGATGCAGATGGCGCAGTGGCGCACCTCTTCGATCCCGTGGTGAGTGCCCTTCGCTCGCGAGGGATTCGTGCAGTGGAGGGGGCGCTCGTACTCGATCAGGGCAGCTACCAGGAGCCTGGCCCCGGCCCCGGGTGGCCCGGGGCTAGCCAGCACTGGCAGGAGCACTGCGCCCTGTCCGGGGGCTTCAGTGCCAACGCGGGCTGTCTGACAGCGGTCGTCGAGTCGACCACAGCAGGCGAGTCTGCACGCTCCGAGGTCCGCCCTCTACACAATGGACTCCAGCGAGTTGGAACTGTCAGGACCATGGGGGCCAGGTCGCGCCTGAACATCAACGTGGGCGCAAGTGGAGGGCAGGCGACACTGCGGGGTGAGATGCCATCGAGCGTTCCCCTCTGGACCAGCCGCTTCTCCCATCCCGACCCCATCGAGCTCTTCGGGACGACCCTGGAGGCTGCCCTGGCTAATGGCGGAATCGAGTTGCGTGGTGGCAGACGACGCGAGCGCGATCTCCCTCAGGGCGAGACCCTGGCCACCCTGCGAACACCGCTTGAGACGGTGCTGACCCCGATCAACCGTGACTCCAACAATGCCGTGGCAGATCAGCTCTTCCTGGCACTGGGGGATGCTCTCGGCCAGGGCGGAACGAGGGCGGGCGGCGCCAGGGCTGTCGGCCAGGCGCTCGAGATCCTCGGGGTCAGCGCCAAGGGGCTGGTGCAGGTGGACGGCTCGGGGCTCTCCCGTGATGACCGGATCACCGCAGAGCAGCTCTCGAGTCTTCTGGCGGGTGTCCTCCAGCTGGACCCGTCCCTGCGCGATCCCTTCATCCATTCGCTGGCTGTGGCCGGCCGCAGCGGTTCACTACAGTCGCGCATGAAGGCCGAGCCCACGGTCGGAAGGGTCTTTGCGAAGACGGGTTGGATCGAGGGGAGCGGCTCGCTCTCCGGCTATGTTGAGACGCTGGCAGGAGAGGTGCTTTGCTTCTCGATCCTGGTCGACTACCCCAAGGTCTCAGGCCTCAACAGGTACTGCTGGAAACCCATGCAGGACGAGATCTGTGCCGAACTCGTGAGCTGGGAGAGGAGCGGAGGGCGCGTTCGATGAAACTTCACGAGTCCATCGGGGATGGAGAGGAACTGCTCGAGGCCGCCGTACGTGCTGCGGAGGAGTCTGGAGAGCTGTTGCTGTCGTACCTCGGGCGTCTGCAGAACTCTCAGATTCGCCGCAAGTCCTCGGCTCGCGATCTGGTCACCGAGGCAGATGTTGAGAGCGAGCGTCTGCTGGTGAACACCCTTCGTGGCCTGACCCCGGACTTCCATATCGAGGCTGAGGAAGAGGTTCAGGATGCACTCACCCTGGACGAGCGTCCGCGCTGGTTCCTCGATCCACTCGATGGAACGGTGAACTTCGTCCATGGGTTACCAGCCTTCGCCGTCTCCATCGGGCTCTTCGTGGGCAACCAGCCGCAGCTTGCAGTGGTGCACCTGCCGAGGCTAGGTGAGACCTTCAGCGCCGGACTGGGCGGGGGTGCCTTCTTGAATGGAGCGCGCATCTCGGTCTCCGAGGTCGACTCTCTTGGTGAGGCCATCCTCGCAACTGGATTTCCTTACCGACGCAATGAGCTCGAGCACTCCAACCTGGAGAACTTCAATCGCTTCTTCTACGACGTGCGCGGCATGCGGCGCATGGGGTCCGCGGCCATCGACCTTGCCTACGTCGCGGCGGGGCGCCTGGATGCCTACTGGGAGCTGCATCTCTCACCACACGACGTGGCTGGGGGAGCGCTGCTCGTGCGCGAGGCCGGTGGTCTTGTGACCGATGCCGACGGCGGTGAGGACTGGCTGAGAGGTGGTCACATCGTGGCCGCGGGTAGAGGCCTGCACGAGGTCGTGAGGGAGCGAGTCGTGCACTGAGCGGGCTGAGCACCGAGGCCACCTGGTGGCCTCGGACTAACCAGTTCGCGTTGAGTTCGCAAGGGGTCCCGTGGGACGATTTGTGGGCAAGTTGTAGGGGCTGAACGCCTCGGCTGGGTGCCCGGTGATCAGGTCTGGGCGAGTCGGGAAGGATGTGCGGGAAAGCCGGCCCGGAAGGGGGCTCGGCCCCTTCCGGGCCCAAGCGCTGATTGCTACGATGCTCGCCTTCGCCTTCGTCCAGTGAGCTCTCTGGAGCCGCGCTCTTGGCCTGCCTGGACGAACACTGAATCACGCCTGGCGCCCTTCCGCATGCACCGAATCGATGCCCGCTGACCTGATCCGGATCCGGCAGGCGAGACAGAACAATCTCGTCGGTGTCGACGTAGATCTCCCGCGTGGGAAGTTGATCGGTATCACCGGGGTGAGTGGTTCGGGGAAGTCATCCCTGGCCTTCGACACGCTCTTCCGTGAAGGCCAGCGGAGATTCCTGGAGACCCTCTCGGCTTACGCCCGGCAGTTCCTCGGAAGAATGGAGAAGCCCGACGTGGAGTCGATCAGTGGCCTCTCTCCTGCCATCGCCGTTGATCAGAAGTCCATCTCTCGTAGTTCGCGCTCCACGGTCGGCACTCTGACCGAGATCACCGATCACCTGCGCGTGCTCTTTGCTCGGGCTGGAACGGCTCACTGCCCCGAATGTGAGCAGCCGGTTCGTTCGCAGACCCCCGAGGAGATCGTTCAGCACATCTTGCGCGACTACAAGGGCGCTCGGGTGCAGTTGCTGGCGCCAGTTATTCGTGCTCGCAAGGGATTTCACAAGTCCGTCTTCGAGGACTTGAGGCGCAAGGGATTCCTGCGGGCACGCGTCGATGGGGAGGTCGTGCGAATCGAGGAGGTGCCCGAGCTCGAGCGTTACAAGATGCACACCATCGAGGCGGTCATCGACCGACTTCGTCCGGACGATGCCGATCCGTCCCGACTGCGAGAGTCGGTTGAGGCTGCTCTTGAGCTTGGCGAAGGAGACCTGGTCCTGCTCGCGGACAAGGAAGAGGCTACCTACTCAACCTTGCGCTCCTGCCCCGGCTGCGGTGCTGATATTCCGCCCCTGGAACCGCGCCTGTTCTCATTCAACTCTCCACACGGTGCCTGCGACACCTGCAAGGGGATGGGCGTTGTTCGTCAGCCGTCGGAGAACGCCCTGGTGAGGTCGGGGGATCTGACCATCAGGGAAGGTGCCCTGGCGGTGACGCGCGCGGCCGGCGGTGCCTTGAACTTTCCCCGGGCCAGCTTCGAGTTCCTGGAGCGGGTTGGTGTTGCGAATGGCTTCGACCTCGACACGCCCTGGAAGAAGCTCAAGCCAGCTGCAAGGAAGGCCATCCTGCACGGGACCGGCAGTGCTCGTTACGAGGACTCGGCCAGCTGGAATGGTAAGCGTTACGCGGGTAGCGCGAAGTTCCGGCGGCGCTTCGATGGCGTGATTCCGGCCGTGATTCGAGGGCAGCACAAGGGTGCCCTCAAGCGCGTGGCCAGACGCTTCATGGATGAGTCGACCTGTCTGGACTGCGACGGGACGAGGCTACGACCGGCGGCCAATGCGGTCAGGCTAGGCGGTCACGTGCTCGGAGATCTGACCCACTGCGCCGTGTCCGATCTTCTCGGGCGCATCGACGAGCTGGAGCTGACCCGGCGGGAGCAGCGTATTGCTCGCGACCTGATCATCGAGATTCGTCGCCGTGCTACCTTTCTGCTCTCACTCGGTCTCGACTACCTGACCCTGGATCGCTCGGCTGACAGCCTCTCTGGTGGGGAGGCTCAGCGCATTCGTCTCGCTGCGCAGCTGGGTGCTGGATTGCAGGGCGTGCTCTACGTCCTCGATGAGCCTTCGATCGGTCTCCACTGGCGCGACCAGGGACGTCTGCTGGGTGCTCTAAGACGCCTGCGAGATGCTGGCAATACAGTCGTCGTCGTCGAACACGACGAGACCACCTTGCGCGCAGCGGACTTCCTGGTCGACGTCGGGCCTGGCGCTGGCTCCCACGGTGGTCGCATCAATGCCGTTGGTACTCCTGCAGGGCTGGCCAAGCTCAAGACTCCGACTGGCCGCATGCTGCGTGGAGAGATCGAGATGCCTGCGCCCCACGAGCGCCGCAAGGGCAATGGGGCCGAGGTCGTTGTTCGTGGTGCACGCGGCTACAATCTCAAGGGCATAGACGTTGCCATCCCGCTTGGAACGCTGACTTGCGTCACGGGTGTCAGCGGTTCGGGAAAGTCCACCCTCGTTGAGCGGATCCTGCGCAGGGGCATGCAGCGCCACCTGGGGCTGGAGACTCCTCATCCGGTTGACCACGATTCGATCCAGGGGCTCGAGGCTGTGGACTCGTTGGTCTGTATCGATGCAGCCCCCATCGGTCGTACCCCGCGCTCCAACCCCGCTACCTACACAGGAATCCTGGGGCCGGTTCGGGATCTATTCGCCAGCCTGCCCGAGAGCCGGATGCGTGGCTACACCAAGAGCCGCTTCTCCTTCAATACCAGCGGCGGGCGCTGCGAGGCCTGCCAGGGAGCCGGTGCCCTGTTCGTTGAGCTGCAGTTCCTCGCGCCGGTGACCGTTCCGTGTGAGGAGTGTGGTGGTCATCGCTTTCAGTCGGAGACCCTGGCTGTGCACTTCAATGGCAAGAGCATTGCGGACGTCCTCGCGATGACCATCGAGGAGGCCAGGGAGTTCTTCAAGGATCACCCGAAGATCGCACGGCCCCTGAAGATCCTCGATGAGATCGGCCTTGGGTACCTGACCCTGGGCCAGCCCTCCACGACGCTCTCCGGCGGGGAGGCTCAGCGTATCAAGCTCGCCAAGGAGCTCTCGCGGAGACCGCGCAGCCACACCTTCTACATTCTTGATGAGCCGACCACTGGCCTGCACATGGCCGACGTGGAGCGCCTCGTCGGTGCGCTGCAGCAGCTCGTCGACAAGGGGCACAGCGTGCTGGTGATCGAGCACAACCTTGAGCTTGTCTGGGCGGCGGATCATGTCATCGATCTGGGGCCCGAAGGCGGAGAGCGTGGTGGACGAGTGGTCGCCATGGGGACACCTGAGCAGCTGATCAAGCAGCAGAAGAAATCCTACACGGGGCAGGCGCTGGCGCAGGTGCTGGAGGACCGCGAGTCGGATCTGACAGGGTCAGGAACACTCGAGGAGGTCGAACCGCTGACCTGCATTCGGGTTGTTGAAGCCCGCACCCATAACCTCGCCGAGCTCTCGGTCGACATCCCCCGGGATGCCCTGACGGTGATCACTGGTCGTAGTGGCTCAGGCAAGAGCTCCCTGGCGCTCGACACGATCCACACCGAGGGTCGGCGCCGGTTCGTCGAGTCTCTCTCGACCTACGCTCGTCAGTTCCTCGGTAGCAAGGATCGCCCTCCGGTGGAGCGCATCGAGGGCTTGGGCCCCTCGGTTGCGGTGGAGGCACGCACGGCCCGTGGTGGACCTCGTTCCACGATCGCTACAACCACCGAGATTCACGACCACCTGCGAGTCTTGTGGGCACGTGGAGGGACTCCGCACTGCCCGGATCATGGGAGCAAGCTGGAGAAGAGTGATCCCAGCAGGCTGGCGAAGAGGATCCTGAAGGCCCACGATGGCCTGCGGGGGTGGCTGCTGGCTCCGATCTTCGCGCCGGGAGTTGAGCAGCCTGACGATCCCAACGCTGCACTGGCCGAGAGGGTGGAGAGCTGGCGTGCTGCCGGTTACGTGCGACTGCTTGCCGATGGCAAGGAGTCGCGGCTCGATCAGCAGTTGCCCGAGCTCGACGAGAACTCGCGCCTGGATCTCGTGATCGACCGAATCAAGATCGAGCCTCAGGCAAAGGGGCGCGTGGCCGAGGCCATTGAACACGCTGAACAGCTCTCGGCCGGTCGCCTCTCTCTGCGCCTGAAAGGTGGTGAGCGTTTCGAGTACTCAACCAGCGGGGCCTGTGGTGAGTGCGGCTTCCTGCTCGACGAGGAGATCGAGCCGCGACACTTCTCGTTCAACACACACGTGGGGGCCTGTGAGACCTGCGATGGACTGGGCGAGGTCCTGCACTGCGACGCTGACCTGCTCATCGATCAGCCCGAGAAGCCCCTTCGTGAGGGCGCGATCTCTGGAAAGCTGGGGCGCTACCTGGTCAAGGGCAAGGGCTTCTATGAGCTCTTGTTGCGAGAGGTTGCCCGCCGTCATCGCATCGACCTCTCCAGGCCGTTTGCAAGAATGACCGCCAGGCAACAGCGTCTGATTGCCTATGGAGAGGGCGCTCATCAGGTCTATCACATGTCCCAGGAGCGGCATGGCAGAAACGTGGACATCGAGCAGGCCTTCAGCTCCGACTGGCCTGGCCTCTGTGGGCATGTGGATGGCTGGTACGCAAAGGCCGAGGATCCGGGCTGGCGTGCCGTGCTGGAACCGGTCTTGCGCCGTCAGGTCTGTCGTACTTGCAAGGGGGAGCGACTGAAGCCCCAGTGGTGTGCTGTGACCCTGGGGCGCAAGCGCCTTCCCGAGGTCCTTGGCTTCACCGTGCAGGAAGCTGTCGAGTGGTTTGGCCGGCTGAAGCTGGCCAGGTCCGTCCAGGAACGAGTCGGTCAGGTGCTCGAGGAGCTGCAGTCGCGGACGCAGCTTCTGGAGCGCGTGGGCCTGGGGTACCTGAGCCTCGATCGTCGCACGGCGACACTCTCCAGTGGTGAGGCGCGGCGTGTCCGACTGTCAGCCAGCCTGGGCTCGCGCCTGGTCGGGGTCTGCTACGTGCTCGACGAGCCGACGGTTGGACTGCACCCCCAGGATGTCGAGCTCCTGACAGACGCCCTGGTCGAGATGAAGGACAGCGGAAACACGGTGATCGTCGTTGAGCACGACCTCACGTTGATGGAGCGCGCCGACTGGATCGTGGACATCGGACCAGGGGCTGGACGTCACGGCGGACGATTGGTGGTCGCCGGTCCTCCGACGAAGGTGCGTGAGCATCCCGAGTCCCTGACAGGGGCCGCCCTGCGTGGGGAACTCGAGGCTTGTGTGCTTGAAGATGATGCCGCGCTCCTGGAAGAAGGCCGCCAGCTACCCGGGAATGTGACCGTGCTCGGTGCGAGCACTCACAACCTGCGCGGCGTCGATTTTGAGCTGTGCTACGGAGAGCTGTTGGGAGTCTGTGGTGCTTCGGGATCGGGCAAGTCATCGCTGATCCTCGAGACGGTCTTGCCTGCACTTGAAGGCGAGGACAGCGAGGGGCGCTGGAAGAGAATCGAGGGTGAGCTCGAGGGAGTGCGTGTCGTGGTCGTGGATGCTTCTTCGATCGGACGCACGCCGGCGTCGACTCCGGCCACCTACTCTGGCCTGATCGATCCGTTGAGAGAGCTCTATGCGCGCACTCCCGAGGCGCGCATGCGTGGCTTCGGACCCGCCCACTTCTCGTTCAACTCCACGCGGGGGCGCTGCAAGGCTTGCGAGGGCCGGGGCTCCACCAAGGTCGAGATGCAGTTCTTGCCTGATCTGTGGCTGGAGTGTGAGGAGTGCGATGGCAAGCGCTATCGACCAGAGGTGCTCGAGGTCTGTCATCGCGGGAAATCCGTTGCAGACGTGATGATGATGAGTGTTGAAGAGGCCCTGGAGTTCTTCGAGCATCAGCCGCGCATGGCCAGGATTCTCCGTGCCCTGGAGGAGGTTGGCCTGGGATACCTGGGGCTGGGCCAGAGTTCGACGACTCTCTCAGGAGGAGAGGCTCAACGCCTCAAGCTCGCTAGCGAGCTGCTGCAGGTACGTGCCGGTACTTGTAGCGCGATCATTCTGGATGAACCGACTACCGGCTTGCATCCCGCCGATGTGCAGCAACTGATCGGGGTGGTCCAGCGCCTGGCAAGAGCGGGTAACGCCGTGGTGATCATCGAGCACAACACCGAGGTGCTGGAGGCCTGCGACCGACTCTTCGAATTGGGCCCGGAGGGTGGTGCTGCCGGGGGCCGTGTGCTGGCAGAAGGAACCCCAGCTGAGCTGGCTGCCAGCCCGGAATCCAAGACTGGGCCCTTCCTCTTTATTACTGGCGGTCGCTCCGGAAAATCGGGTGAGCGACGAGCTGGAGGGAGGCGAGCCAAGAAGGCTCATGGTGGCAAGCGGAGCCGTGGCAAGCCCCGCAGACGTCGGGAGGTGGCCAAGTGAGTCTTCGTCCTGACAATCCGCTGATCGTCCAGTCTGACCGTTCACTGATGCTTCACACGGTGCGTGCAGTGGTTGACGAGTGCGGTGGCCAGCGCAAGGACGCTGACGGTAAGCCCGCGACCGAAGAACATCCACGCTACGCAGAAGCCCGGGACGCTCTCGCTCGATTTGCAGAGCTGGAGAAGAGTCCAAACTACCTGCACACCTATCGGATCACACCAGTCTCGATCTGGAATGCAGCCGCGCTCGGTCTCGATGCTTCGGATATTGAGGCGACGCTGGACGAGTACGCGTGCATACCGGTGCCTGAGTCGGTCAAGCAGGATGTGCGCCAGTGGGTCGCGCGTTATGGCGTGCTGCGGATTGAGCGGGAGGAGCAGGAAGGTGCAGGCCCGCGCTTCGAACTCGTCAGCGACGATAGCGACGTCCTGAAGGACATCCTCGGGTATCGGGACATCGCTCGCCTTGTCGAGCAGGATGAAGAGGGGCGCACGTGGATCACCGGCCTGAACCGAGGCTCGATCAAGCAAGCACTGATCAAGATTGGTTTTCCGGTCGACGACCGTGGCGGCTATCTGCAGGGGGACTCGCTCGAGATCACGATGCGTACGGAAACTCGTGCAGGCGGGGTCTTCGCGGTGCGGCCTTACCAGGAGGAGGCCGCCAGCGCCTTCTTCGTGGGAGGCTCGGTCATGGGAGGGAATGGTGTTGTGGCGCTTCCCTGCGGGGCTGGCAAGACGGTGGTTGCCATGCGTGTCATGAGCCTGGTGCAGACCAAGACGCTGATCTTGACAACGAACACGGTTGCGGTGCGTCAGTGGCGGCAGGAGCTCTTGGACAAGACGAAGCTCAACGAGGATCAGGTCGGCGAGTACACCGGCGACAACAAGAGCGTCAAGCCCATCACCATTACCACCTACCAGATGCTGACCTGGCGGCGCTCGAAGACTGCTCAATTCGAGCACTTTGGCCTCTTCTCCCAGGAGAACTGGGGGTTGGTGGTCTATGACGAGGTGCACCTCCTACCAGCGCCTGTCTTCCGGGTGACGGCAGATCTTCAAGCGCGGCGGCGGCTGGGGCTCACCGCGACCCTTGTTCGCGAGGACGGCAAGGAAGACGAGGTCTTCTGTCTGATCGGGCCCAAGCGCTACGACGTGCCGTGGAAGGTGCTGGAGGGCCAGGGCTTCATTGCTCCGGCCACCTGCGTCGAGGTACGCGTTCCTCTGGCCTCCGAAATGAAGGATGCTTACCTGGGTGCAGATGCCCGTGGCAAGTTCCGGGTCGCATCGGAGAACCCCTCCAAGGTTGAGGTCGTACGCCAGCTGATCAGTGGTCACCCCGGAGGACGTATCCTGATCATTGGGCAGTACATCGATCAGCTTGAGTCGCTCGCTGCGGCGATAAGTTCTCCGTTGATCACAGGCAAGACACCCAACGAAGAGCGTGGCCGACTCTATGGAGCCTTTCGGGATGGGAGCGAGCCGATTCTCATCGTCAGCAAGGTTGGGAACTTCGCCATCGACCTCCCGGACGCGAGTGTCGCCATTCAGATATCGGGAACCTTCGGTTCACGACAGGAAGAAGCACAGCGTCTGGGGCGAATCCTACGCCCGAAGTCGGATGGTGCAGAGGCCGTCTTTTACTCGGTTGTGACGACCGGATCGCGTGACCAGGAGTTCGCTGAGAAGCGTCAGCTCTTCCTGACCGAACAGGGCTACAGCTACGAGATTATCGAGTCCCATATGCTCCAAGAACTAACGACCAGCGGAGAAGGTCTATGAGCCCCTCATCGTCAGGTCCGAGACGAAAGAAGACCGGCCGTAGCGGCTCGTCGTCCACGGCTAGGGTCAAGTCCACCCGGGCCAGTGATGAGCCGGTCGTCGTGGCCGATGCCGTGGCTTCATTGCCCGACTCCGACATCCCCGAGCTCTATCGATTCTGGGCGGGGAAGCGACGCGGAAGTGCAGCGGGCACCGCCCAGGAGCAGCGGGCTGCTGTGCTGGAATTGATGCAGGATGGTGAGCTGCTCAGTGCCCGGATCGAGGGCATGGGTAGTCGGCTGCACACGATTTTCGACGTCTTGCTGGGGGCGCCTCGGTATGAGCTCCCGATGTCCGAACTCTCGGTTCACAAGCAGCTGGCTTATCTGTCCACCTATGACCTTGAGGCGGCCATAGCCGTGCTCGAGCGCCATTGCCTGCTGGTCCCCAGTCGCTCCAAGGAGATGGCGCGCTATGGAATGCGTGCGTACGCAGTTCCAGTCGACCTGGGAGAGCGCATCCAGCAGCAGCGTCGTTCCGAGCGTCGTGGAGTCTTTGATGTCTTTGCCTTGAGGGGGCACCTCGATCGCTTGTGTAGCGAGTCGTCCAAGAAGTCGGTGATGTCCACCAAGCGGCAGCGCGAGTTCTACAAGATGTACTCGAATGAGGCCGCTGCGGTGGCACGGATCGAGCGACTGCCGGATGAGTTGCGTGTACTCGTTGAGAAGGTTGTCCTCGAGTTTGGTGGAATCCTCTCTCGAGATCTCTTCGAGCGGATGGATCATGAGCTGCCCACCTGGAATGGACGACGCTGGGCGAAGGTCCTCGAGGACTCGATGGTGGGCACGGTGGAGCGCCTTGATCTTGGTTCCTATGGCCTGCAGCACAACGATGAGACCCTGATCGTCTTCAACGAGGTCGCGCTGGCATGGCTACGGCGGGTTGCTGTTCCTGGCGATCCCGATGCACCACGAGATGAGGCGTCGATCGGCGTTGATCTGGCTTCCAACATCTCGCGCTTCATTGGGTACATCCTGGATCACAGCGTCCGCTTCACGGTGCGGGGTGAGATCTTCAAGACAACTGAGAAGCGAATTCTGGGTGAGCTGATCCCCAATCCTGGGCGAGAGCTCGCGCGTGAGCAGGTCTTGAGTTTTATCTACGGCTTTGCCCGACACGCGAGGTTGATTGAAAGCACCGGTGAACGAACCTTTGCGCTGACCGGTCACGGTCGGGACTGGGAGCCACGCCCCCTCGAGGAAAAAATCGCCACCCTACTCGACTACACCATCGAGGAGCGCGACCTTGGCGGCGAGTACTTTCACCAGGCGCGGCTGCGCCGGATCTACCTGCGGCTGCTCAAGCGTGTTGAGGTTGGTATCTGGTACGACCTGATGTATCTGCCGTTCCTGGCTCGCAATACCTACCTTTCGAATCTCGACGGACTTGCGGTAGAGGACTACTTCCGTGCGCATGGTGGCCATCGTGGGAACATGGAGGATCTTCAGCGGCTGGCATGGAATCTGGTCAGTTGGGTACGTAAGCGCCTCTACCTGCTTGGAATCGTTGATCTCGGCTATGACGGTCACGGTCGCCCAGTGGCCATGCGGCTCACGCGTATGGGGGCCAAGATGCTTGGAGTTGCGGTGCAAGAAGAAGAGCATGGCGGCATCGGCAACCTCATCGTGACGCCGGACTTTGAGGTCGTGCTGTTCCCGACAGGAGATGATGCGGAGCTCGTGCACGACCTGGACCGCTTCTGCAAGCGAGAGAAGAATGGTCACCTGACCCACTTTCGTATTCTCGAGAAGGGGGTACACCGGGCTCTTGCCGAGGGGATGTTCCTGCGCCGAATCCTGTCCACCCTCGAGCAGAACTCAAGGACGCCTGTGCCACAGAACGTGCTCTACTCGATCAGTGACTGGGCCGCTCATGCCGGGCTGTTACAGCTGAATAAGGCGCTGGAGGTGCGTGGTGAGAACGTGGATGCCCTCGCTCGCTTCGCCGCAGATCCCGGAGTGCGTCCCTATCTGGGCAAGGTGATTGACGACCGCTGCGTCAAGCTCAAGTCAAAGTCGACTCCCAAGCGTATGCAGTCGCTGCTGCGAGAATTGGGGTTCCTGGTCGAGCTGGCCGAGTGATGAGGCGGCGCTTGCCCGGGCGGCTGCTGGCCTTGACGCCGGGGCTCGCGCGGAGTGAAGCAGACTGCGCACGACTTCTCAGCAAGATCGGAGAGGCCTTCGAAGCGGGGCTTCCTGCTGTACTCTTGCGCGAGCCGCTTCTTCCCGACGGCCACCTCTTGCTCCTTGCGCAGCAGGTTGTCGACCTGGCACGTCGCTTCGAAGAGCAGTGGGTTGGGGTGCATGATCGGGTTCATGTCTGTCGCGCGGCCGGCGCGGATGGTGTGCATCTTGGTTTTCGTTCCCTGGCTCCAGAGGTCGCTCGGTTGGCCCTCGCTGAGGAGTGCACGATTGGGTTCTCCGCCCATGCTCATGATGAAGCCAGGTCCTGGAGTGGTGCGGACTACCTGACCTTTGGCCCTGTCAGGGAGACCACGTCCAAGCGTGGCCTGCTCGAGCCCACGGGGGTCGAAGGGCTTCGACGTGCGGTGCTTTCTGCCAGCCAGCCGGTCCTCGCCCTGGGAGGGCTCCAGCCCGATGACGTTCTAGCCATGCGCGAGGCCGGTGCTGCTGGTGTTGCCGTACTCTCTGGCATCCTGGGGGCAGCGGACGTGGGGCCCGCTGTCAGACGATTCATGATGGCGCTCGAACCTTCCGGCGGAGGTCCTTCTTGAACCCCAGGCGGCTCCAGCGAAGCTTGCGATTCCTGACCCTGAGCTGTGCCGCCCTGGGGGGGCTCTATCTCTGGAATCGCTACGAGGTGATCGTGCTCCCCGGGGAGGGGTGCTTGCCGCTCCAGAGCATCCGACCTGGTAACACTCTCTGGATCGATCTCGTTCCGGCCAGGATTGGCGTGGGTGATGTGGTCTTCTTCGATCTCCCCGAGGGGACCATCGCCTTGGCTCAGGTGGGCCGGATCGAGGAGGGTCCGCTGCGCTACTGGCTCGAGACGGACAATCCAGGCTGCCCTGGGTATCAGAGTGAGGAATTGGGGTGGATCGATGAGGAGTCGATTCACGGTAGACTGATGATGTCCATCGACCTGTAGGGCTCGTGACTTGGGCTGGAACGAAGATCACCTCCACCGTTGGCTTGCACGCCGCAATGCGCCGAAGATCCTGCGTGGGAGCTTTGGGCACGATGCGGCCGTGCTTGCGCCCTCCGCAGATCGTTGTGTGCAGTGCTCGGATCAGACCATCGAAGGTGTGCACTTCGAGCCGCAAACAAGGCCTTCCGACGTAGGGCGCAAGGCTGTCAATCGTGTGCTCTCAGACCTTGCTGCCACCGCTGCTGTTCCGCGCTCAATACTCCTGAATGTGGCGGCGCCCGAATCGACCGAGGAGTCGTGGGTTCGTCGTCTGATTCAGGCCGTTGCAAGAACTGCCGAGAGTGCCGGTGCGGAGCTTGTTGGGGGGGACCTCTCTTCCATTGCCGGTCCGCGGGTGATCTCGGTCTTTGCCTCGGGCGCCTTGCCCGGTCGACGTCGCCCACCGGGAAGAGATCGGGCTCGGGCTGGACAGCGCGTCGTCCTCTCGGGACCTGTTGGGGGCAGTCGAGCTGGCCGTCACCTGTCCTTCAAACCTCGGATCAGCGAGGGGCAGGCTCTCTTTCAGGCAGGAGCAACCGCAATGATGGACGTGAGCGACGGCCTCGCCTGGGATCTGTTCAGGCTGGCTCGCGCCTCCGGTGTGAGGATCCACTTGAAGGCGGTCCCCATCCATCGGGATGCACGCCGGGCCGCCAGCCGAAGCGGTCGAAGTGCTCTGGATCACGCCTTGCACGATGGTGAGGACCACGAGCTGATTGCCTGCCTGGGAAGAGGTCAGCTGCCGCCTGGTTGTCTCGAGATCGGCAGGGTCAGCAAGGGCTCGGGCCTGCAATTGGAATCGGAACTGACTGGGGAGGAAGAGGCGCGTTCCTGGAGACCGGAGATGGGAGGATGGACTCATGGCTAGAGCAGGGGAATCTCCGGGCTACACGTCGCGCATCTTTCTGAGCTGCTCGACCGAGGCCACGGAGGAACTCGGTGCCGCGATCGCTCGGCTGGCTCCTCCTGGGCTCGTGCTGGTTCTCGAGGGTGAGCTGGGTGCGGGCAAGACCTGTTTCGTGCGTGGCTTTGCCCGGGGGCTGGAGGTCGTCGAACCCGTGACCAGCCCGACCTTCTCCCTCATGAACGAGTACGAGGGACGGCTGCCGCTGTTGCACTTCGATGCCTGGATGGAGGGTCGCGAGCGGTCCTTCCTGGCTGATGGGGGGGCCGACCAGCTGGGGCAAGAGGCAATTGCCCTGATCGAGTGGGGTGAGCGCGTCGATGAGTGGCTCCCGCGACCCTTCCTGCGTCTGAAACTCTCCCACAGGAGAGAGCCCGAAACCCGGCGAATCGAGGTTGGTATCATCGGCCCTTCCGAGGGGCTTGAGGCTCTCGTCACCGCCCTGAGGCCCATGCAGGGCCTTCTGGAGGGGGAAGAGGCAGGCTGAGCACCTGCAGGGTCCCATGGAAGAAATCCTCGAATTGGAGCCAGCTTCAGTTGAACCCAACGGCGCTCCGGGCGTTGGAGGCCCTCGTTGAATGGGCCCTGGGACTCTGAACGGGACCCCTTGGTCGCCCTGAGAGACGGGGATCCGACGCTCTTCGAGGCCTTCGTGGCATCCCAGAGCGGAGTGCTCCTGGCTTTCTTTCGGCGCAGAGGGGTGACTCCGAATGAAGCGGAGGACCTGGTCCAGGAGGTGTTCCTCAAGTTGTTCCGTCACGCAGCCAACTACCAGCCCAGCGGGCGTTTTCAGGCCTTTGCATTTCGCATTGCCCAGAACGCCTGGATCGACCGTTCGCGCCGACTCGCGGTGCGGCCGCGTCTGCTTGGCTCGAATATTCCTGAGGGTGAGGATGAGCAGGACCTGTTCCTGCAGGAACCTTCGACCGTGCCGTCCCCGCTCCAGGTGGCCGAGGAGCGAGAGGAGGCCGGTCGTATCGAGGCGCATCTGTCGGAGCTCTCCGAGGGCCAGCGCATGGTCTTCGAGCTGGGTGTGATTCAGGAGCTGGCCTACAGCGAGATCGCTTCCATCCTCGAGATCCCCGAGGGCACGGTCAAGTCCCGGATGTTCCACGCTGTTCGTAGGCTTCGCTCCTTGGTCGAGAGTAAGGACTCGACGTCCTCTGAAGGGGCAGCCGGCACTCGCCGTGCGCAGGAGCAAGGATAGCTCATGGATGATTCAAAGAGAGATTGGTCGGACGAGGACCTCGTTGCCTGGATCTTGAATCGTCAGCTGCTCGATGCACCCAATCGCGAGGAGCTTGCGTCGTCCGACGATGTGCGCGTACGCCTCGAGGGTTATGAGCAATTTCTCGATCATGTACGTGGCGAGTTGCGTTCGGAGGAAGCTGGGCAGAACGAGGATCTGACTGTCCTGAACGAGGCTATCCTCGATCGAACGACCCGGGAGGACGTCTCCTGGAGAGGAGATCTACGTCTGGTCGGAGGATTCTTGCGTACCCGTCTGCACTCCTCGGTCGTGCTGCGTGTGGTGGCGGCCAGCTTGCTGATTCACATCGCAGCGCTACCAGTCCTGGCATACTTCGGCTGGGCTCAACCTGAGTCGCAAACTCGCATTGGCTTCGAGTTCCCCGGGGAGCTTCCCTTTGCCGCGGCGGATCCCGAGCCACAGTTTCCGGACAGCGAGTCCGAGACGGATGATGTCCTGGGAGAACAGGCTCTCGACCGGCTGGGTGAAGGCGAGAGTGCTGGGGCGCTTCTCCGAGCCCGGCTACGTGCGCAAGGGCGCTTCGATCTCGATGGTCTGGATGGCGATGTACCGGTTGAGAGTGTCAACTGGGGAGATGCTCTGGGGTTGATCTTGCGAAGCGAACAGCTCCTTGACGAACGGGATGAAGTCGCCGATCTCGCGAACTGGAGGCGCAGGGCGCATCTGGACTTCGTCCTGTCAGAACTGCGCTCCGAACTCACTCGGCTGGGAGCGAGTGCTGATGATCAGGCTCTGAGAATGCTGGCGGCCAGCGCCTGGCTACGTGCCCGGGAGGCCAAGGAAGGAGCAGAGGACCCCGCCATGCTGGCCAGCTGTCGGCAGTGGTTGGGTAGTGATTCCTTCCTGCATGCAGGCGCCTGGAGATTGGCTTTCGAAGAGGCTAGAAACGAGTTCGATACCCGGTAGGCAGGCTTTGCGAGAGAGTCTGACGGGGTAGATCGAAACAAGCGGGTCAATGTGCGTAGGGCAGTGTGGAGTCCGTTGAACCGGTGCCCTATCCTCTACCAACCATGACCCCCCCGATGACGCTTGCCTGCTCGTTCTGCACGATTCCGGTACTCTCATTTCTGCTCTCATTTTCCTGGCCCGCAGAGCTTGGCCAGGATGAGACCGCCAGCTCGACCTCGCCCATCGTGGTAGACGCGGAGCCCGATCAGGTCGCAGGGCCGCGTACCCTGCCAATCTCGTTGGAATCGGCGCTGACACTGGCGGAGACCAACAACCTCGGGCTCCACATGCAGGATCTGGCCACGGAGGTGGCGCAGTTCAATGCGCTGGGGGCCTGGGGAGCTTACGACTGGGTGATTGGTGGCAATGTTCGCTACACGGACTTCGAGCGCAAGCCTTCGACGGAGACCGAGGGTCTTGTCTTGCAAGAAGGCGACATCTTCTTCTGGGATCTGCGGCTGGATCGCAACCTGGAGAGCGGCGGAGCTTTCAGCGCGGTCTTTGATTCGAACCGGACGAGTACGACGAGTCAGAACTCGATCTTTCCAACCCAGATCGAGGATCAAATCAGCTTCAACTTGAATCAGCCCCTGTTACGTGGGGTGGGATATGATCGGGCAACCTCAGACCAGCGTGAGTCAGAGTTGGTCTACTTGCAGCAGATCGAGGTGCGGCGGCAGGCCCTTCAGAGCCTTCTCCAGCAGACCAGTGATGCATACTGGAACCTGGTTCAAACCCGCAATCAGCTGGGTGTTGCCGAGTCCAGCCTTGGACTCGGGCGAGAGCAGCTCGAGCGCAATCGGCGCTTGCTCAATGCGGGTGTTGGCACCGAGGTAGAGGTCATCCAGGCTGAGGCGGAGGTGGCGCGTCGTGAGGAGACGCGCTTGCTCGCCGATGTCACGATGCGCATTGCTGGTGATGCGCTGAAGGCTCTGCTCTTTCCAGGTACGGACACCGCTAGCTGGAACACCGTCCTGCTCCCGACGACCGAGGTACCCGAAGATGTGAGCGTGGATGACCTCGTCAGCTGGGAGGCAGCGCTGGAAGTGGCTCTGGACTATCGCCCGGAGCTGCGGCAGGGGGCCTACCAGATTCAAATCGCGAAGCTGATCCACGAGCGAACCATCTCAGATCGACGCATCGGTCTGGACCTGAATCTCAGCGCCGTGAGTCAGGGCTTGGACACGACCTGGGCTGACTCGGCCAGCGAGGCCTTGGACTTCAAGTACATGTCCTACGTCGCCGGACTGAGCCTCAATGCCCCTGTACAGAATCGAACGGCAGCCAATGCGGAGCGTGCGGCTGAGCGCAATCATCGATCGGCTCAGGCGGCCCAGGATCAACAGCAGGTTACAATTGTGTCAGAGGTTCGTGATGCGGTACGACAGTTGCACTATCAGAGCCTTGCGGTCCGCGCTGCAGGAGAGAGTCTGCGCGCCGCAGAGCGACAGCTAGCGGCCGAGGAGGCACGCTACGAGAACGACCTCTCGACCAATTTTCAGGTATTGGAATTTCAGATGCAGCTCGTGGAAGCGATGAACAGCGAACAGACCGCCAGGGTGAACTTCGCCAAGGCGGTATTTCAACTGCGCGCCGCGCAGGGCACCCTGGGCGAGCGGCTTTGAGGGACTCCGTCCGGCCGTGGCGGTTCCTTGGAGCGCTGCTCTCGATGGCTGTCGCCATGACCCTTGGTTCTTGCTCGAGGAGTCCAGACTCCGAGCAGATGACGGCTCCGACAGCCAGCAAGGACTGGTCCAAGGACCCCCGGCTGGTTTCCCTGGTGACGACGTGCTACGAGAAGGGGCGCTTCGATCAGAACACCAGCGAGATGCTGCCTGTGCTGATCGAGAAGCTGCAGAGCTCCTCACTCGATGTATTGCGGAACGTGCGGGAGGAGCTGGCCATGGCGGGGGAGCCGGCTGTGGCGGAGCTGGACAGGGTCGTTCGTCGCCTTTACAGCGACGCGCACTCGGCGCCGATCATCATCAATGCGCTGGGAGTGATTCAGCTCTCAGAGGCTGGTGGTGGGCCAACAGCGGAGAAGCTCTTGAGGGACTGTCTGGGGCATCCGCAGGAAACGATTCGTACTGCCACGATTCGAGCCCTGACCAGGCACGCGAAACCCTCGCACTTCGATGATCTTCTGGCGGTTCTAGCCCATGCCCATGGCACCACCCAGGGGGATGTGATCACGGCCATGGTCACAGCGGATCGCAGGCGGCTGGAGGAAGAGCTGGCGAGCTGGTTGGAGCGTGACGAGATGCGTGGGCTGCAGGTCCATGCAGCAAGGCTCGTGGCTCAGGGAGCCGATGCGACCACCGCGGAGCTCTTCGAGCCCCTCGTGGAGCAGGTTGAGAACCCTGCGATCCGAGCCTTCCTCGAGTCACTTGCCGACGACGGGGAAGGGTACGCCGGGGGCGGAAATCCCTACCTGGCAGCGATGCTCGAAGACGATGATCCGAGAGTGCGTTCCCAGGCCCTGACCGCGCTGGAATTCACGGACAGCACTGATCTCATCGCGACTGTACTGACCTCGGACTCAGCTCCGGGGGTGCGCCTGATGGCGACCGGCCTCTTGGGTCACAGGACGGGGGAGCCCCTTGCGCTGGCTGCCCTTCAGATCGGGCTGAACGATGCGGACGACAAAGTTCGGGAGGCCTGCCTTCGGTTCTTGTTGCAGGTCGGTGATGATCGAGCGATGGACACGGCGCTCGAGTATCTGGGCGGCAGTCAGGCTGAGGTTGGAATGGCGACCCGTGCAATGGCACGTAACTGGGACTCCAATCCAGGTCTGTCGGACAGAGCGTTCAGGAGACTGCGCACGCGCTGGGAAGAAGGCGGAGGACGACACCTCCTGCAGGCCCTTGCTCAGGTGCCAGGACCCCAGAGCACGGAGTGGCTACTGGAGAGGGTCGAGGAGCTCGATGGCCAGCCGGAGAAGGGAGCCGAACAGAGCTGGTTGATCCTTCAGGCGAGCAATTCCGGAAGTGCTGGCAGGGAGGTCTTGCGAGCGGCCTGGCGTTCCGAGGATGATCTCGAGAGGCGTTTCGATCTGCTGTGGGCGGCCAGCCTTGAGCATGATGCTGAGACGCGAGCGTTCCTGCTCGAGGTCCTGGACGCTCCCCGCAGTGAGGCCCATGAGCGGCTCCATGTCGCGGAACGCCTGGCAAGAGAAGGGCCCGCCAGCCTGGTGGCGCCGCGTATCAAGCGGGCCAACCTGCGCATGAGTGACCCCGTGTTCAGACCGGCGATGGAGTGTCTGCTCTGGCGCTGGTACGGCTGATCGACCCCTGGTGCCCGTGGCCGCGGGCGCGCTGTTCAGATTCCGGAGTTGCGACGGGTGCCCAGGCGGACATCTCGCCAGCCATCCAGCCGAGCCCTTGTCAGCAGGGTGCTCGGAGGGGCGCCATCCATTCCACTCCAATGGGCCGACCGATTGGGGTGCCCCAGCAGCTTGCCCGAGTCACCCAGGCGAAAGACCCCCAGGCCTGTCTCACCATGGGAGAGCGGCCAAGCTCGAAGCAGGCGTTCTCCCGTCTCGGTGTCAACCAGGTCAAAGAGGTAGCCATGGTGGAACATGACCCGGCCTTCTGCCAGAAGCCGGGTGTCCGGCAAGCGACCGGCCAGGTTGCCTCCACTGGCGAGGAGATCCCCGACGGTCTGGGCTGCGCAATCTGCCGAGAAGGCCTCTCTTCCCAGGAGATCGAGGGCTCGAACCGCATCGAGCTCGTTCTCCTTGATGGCCAGGCTTCGTAGCAGGGGCAGGGAGACCAGTGCGACGACCAGCCCGACTGCTATCAGGAGGATCCGGGAGCCATGGAACAGGGGGCGCAGTCTCGAGGAGAGACCTTTCTTGGTGGCCTGGTCCGCGGACTCCAATCCGGGTGCGTAGGTCTCGGCCATCAGGAGCTGGCTCCGGCGGTTCCGTGGGCTCTACTCATCGAAGGCGCGATTCGTGCATGGTTCCAGTGTCGCTCATCCCGCCTGTCCTGATACAACACGCTGAAGGCGGAATCAACTCGTGAGATGCACCAAAAGCCCTGGATGATTCGACCCACCGTGAATCGACTGCCAGACGACCTCCGACGGGTTGCCGTGGCCATGGCCGAGAGGCTCGAAGAAGCAGGCTTCCAGGCCTGGCTTGTGGGGGGGGCTGTACGTGACCTGGCGCTGGGGGTCCCTCCCGGTGATGTGGACCTGGCGACTGATGCGCTTCCAGAAGCGGTCGAGGGGCTCTTCGAGCACACGACCTCGGTTGGGCGAGCCTTCGGCACGGTCATCGTGCACGATGTGCTGGGAGATGAGGTGGATTCCAAGAGGTACAGCTTCGGTGTTGAGGTGACGACCTTTCGCAGCGATGGTGCGTACCTTGACGGGCGTAGGCCCGATGACGTCACTTATGGTTCTTCGGCTGAAGAAGACGCTCAGCGCCGAGATTTCACCTGCAATGCGCTCTACCTCGACCCGTTGACCGACGAGTTCCTGGATCCGGAACAGGGACTTGAGGACTTGAGGGCCGGGCGTCTGCGCTGCGTCGGTGAGGCTTCTCAGCGTTTTGCGGAGGATGGACTGCGTCTGCTGCGCCTGGTGCGCTTCGAGGCGCGCTTTGCCTTGGAGCCCGTTGTGACCACTCTTGAAGGGGCCCGTGCTGCGCGTTTGTCCCTCAGTGGCGTCAGTCCGGAGCGTGTGCTGGCTGAGCTGGAGGGCATCTTCGCATCGGGCGACCCCTGCCGAGCGCTGCGACGACTGCAGGAGCTGGACCTGCTCGAGCTGGCAGTTCCCGGGGTGTCGGGACTGATCGATGAAGGTGAGAGCGGGGCGCAGCGGGGCGATTTGCTCTGCGCGGCGCTGTCACACCTGGGTGGAGGTCTGCCGCTCGAGCTTGGGCTGGCGCTCTTGCTGGAGCCCGATCCACGTTGGACGCACAGTGAAGCAGCTGATCAGCGGGCACTGAGCTTCGCCGAGGACTTGCTGGGTCGACTGCACCCCTCCAGGAAGTTACGAAAGGCCGTTGTCCATTGCTGGATGGGGCGAGTGGAGCTGAGGATGTTGCTGGCGGCTGCGAGCCCTACTCGGGCCGATCGTTTGCTGCTCACCCGACGGGAGGAGTGGCCCCTGGTGTTGCGCACGACGCGTGCCTGGTGGGAGGCCGGCAGTGGCCAGCTTGGCGCGGCAGCCAGGGTGCTCTTGGACGACCTTGAGAAGGAGCGTGATGGGCTGACCAGGGCGGAGCTCTTCCCTGAGCCGCTGCTGCGCTCGGAGGATCTGGCCAGGGCTGGGATTGATCGGGGCCCGCGTTGGGGGGAGCTCCTGGGCGAGGCGGAGCGGCTGCAATTGAACGGGGAGCTGCTGGATCGGGAGGCCGCGGTCAGCTGGCTTGCCGCCCTGGATGAGCCCCGTAGTCACGGGGACTGAGGCCTTGAGGTGGTCTTGAGGTCGGTCCGGCATCAGACCGCGACATTAGGGGTCCCCGCCCAGAAGGGTCCGTGTCACGATGTGAATTGGCTGAGCTGCATGAGTTCGATTGGTTCTCCGGCCACTTTCCTCAAGGCACTACCCTCTCGCGGATATTCTCGATGACCCCTCGCAAGATCATTCCTTGTCTGATCCTACTCATTCCAGCTCTCAATGAGTCCGTCCAGGGACAGGAGCTGAGCACCAGGCGGATCGCGACCGGGCTTCGTAAGCCCGCCTACATCAGCCAGGCGCCGGGCGATGACACGCGCTTGTTCGTCCTGGAGCGTGACAGGGGGTTGAGAATCGTCAAGGACGGGGTCATCAACCAGGACCTGTTCCTTGACCTTACGAGTGAGCTAGGGTCCTTCAACGAGGGGGCCACCTGCTTTGCCTTCCACCCCGACTATCAGACCAACGGTCGTTTCTTCGTCCTCTACATGGATCGCCAGGAGTTCACACACCTGGCCGAGTTCGCGGTCTCGGCTGATCCAGAGTTTGCCGACCCCGGCACAAGAATACAGGTGCTGGGTCCGACCTTGCAGCCGTCGGCTATTCACAACTGGGATTGCCTGAAGTTTGGTCCGGATGGAAAGCTCTATGTCTCCATGGGCGATGGTGTTCTCGTCGGCAATGAGGTCGACAACTTTGCTCAGGATCTCTCGAATAGCTTTGGGAGCATCTTGCGGCTGGACATTGATCTCCCGGCACCGCACATCCCGCCTGACAATCCACTGTTCGGGCAACCCGGAGTTGATGAGCACATCTGGATGTTTGGGCTTCGTCAGCCCTGGCGCTTCGCTTTCGATCCACTGACCCAGGACCTCTACATCGGTGACGTGGGTGCGCAGGAGTGGGAGGAGATCAACGTGCTGCCGGCCGGTACGGCTGCAGGCAAGAACATGGGGTGGCGGTGCCTGGAGGGTGACTCATGCACCAACTACACGGGGGGCGGATGCTTGAACTGCACCGATCCCTCCTACGTCCCTCCGGTGATCACCTACGCACATGGAGGTGAACCCCCCGCCCTATGCGCTGTTATCGGGGGAGAGGTCTACCGTGGGGCGAAGGTCCCCACGCTCCATGGCGCCTACCTGTATGCGGATTTCTGTGCAGGTCGTTTCTGGTCCTTCAAGTGGGTTGGAGGTCAGGTTACCGATCACGTCGATCGAACCTCGCAGCTACTACCTGATCTGGGTGGGCCGATCGATCAACCGACTTCATTCGGTAAGGACAACGCTGGTGAGATCTACATCCTCAGCAACAGCGGTGGAGAGATCTACAAGATTGTTGAGGAGTGCCAGAACACAAGCACCTACTGCACCTCCACCCTGAACTCCATCGGGACCCTTGCCAGTATGAGTTCAAGTGGTACCACGAGTATCTGTGCCAACGATTTCGTGCTCGAGGTGAGTGGTGTCTTGCCTGATAAGGTCGGTCTCTTCTTCTATGGGCCGAATCAGATTGAGGCGCCCTTCGGAGAGGGCTTCCGTTGCGTTGGAGGCTCCATCTTCCGGTTGAATCCAACTGCGCTCGCCAATGGAGCCGGAGAGGGCCTGCGGGTCATCGACTATGAGGATCCCCCACAGCCAGAGGGCAGGATCAACCCGGGCTCAACCTGGAACTTCCAGTACTGGTATCGGGACGCAGCGACCCCTGGACTCTTCAACCTCTCTGACGGGCTACAGGCATCATTCTGCCCCTGAGGGTTGAGTGGGGTGAGGTCGGGGATCTACTCGTCCGACTCCTGAGGCTGCTCCCACAGCCGGCGTAGCTCGGTGATCAGTTGCTCGGTGGAGAGGGCTACCGCCAGGCCGGGGGTGGTTTCGGTGCTGGCATCGAGGCCTCCGGAGTGCATCCAATCCTGAATGCCATCAGCAAGCTCTGTCCTGGATAGATCGGCGAGGGCTTCCGGTAGTACAGCCTGGTTGCCGATCAGCAGGCGAATCTTCGAGTTGCAAGCCCTGGCGAGTGCAAGAGCTGTGGCGTCGGCCGATGGCAGGGGGACTCCATCGAGGAGCAGGGCAGCTCCAAAGAAGCCCGGAGCTCGTAGTGCAAGATCGAATGCAACGGGAGAGCCGGACCCCTCACCAATGAGGATGGCTCTACCGGCCTGCAGGTCGTGCTCCATTGCAAAGGCTCGAATTGATGTCGCAGCAGACTCTTCAGCAGCCCAGGGATCGTCCAGGAAGTTGTCGATCTCTGCGATCCAGGCCGATGGTGTGCCAAACTGCAGTCCGTCTATGTAGAGCAGGTAGGCGTCGATCGCGTCGGCAATCGCGCACCAGCGATCAAACGCACTGGCCAAGACCTGGTTGCGGTCTCCACCCAGGACAACAAGGAGTGCGCCAGACTCTCCGCCTGCAGCTGGGATGTGGGTACGTGGAGTCGAGTTGCGACGTGAGGCGAGCCGGTAGGAGCGGTTCATCCGCTCCTTGAGCTCGTCAAAGCGTGGGTCCACCTGGAGAGATCGGAGGTCGGGATCTTGGTCCATGGCCAGGAGGTTTCCCTGCACCAGGCCGTAGCCGTGCTGATGGGCTTGCTCGAGTCGCTTGAGGCTCGAGTCCAGTTCACCGGCTATCGCATGGGCGCAGGCGAGGTTGTAGAGGCATACGGGGTGGTCAGGCGCGAACCGCAGGCACTCCTCGAAGGCCACGACTGCATCATCCGTTCGCTTGCTCTGGAGCGCAGTGATTCCCCGCTGAAAGGCGGCGTCGTAGTCTTCTGTCCAGCTTGGCTCAAGGGCGTAGGGGAAAGCATCCAGCCAGAGTTCCCCTGCAAGTCCGAGCTGTGCAACCTCGAAGATCCTCGAGAGAGCTTCGGCCTCGGAGCGAGAACCGGCGGCCGCTAGGCCATCACCGAGCTCGGTAAGGATGCGGCCACGCAGCGCCAGTGTGGCCGTGAGCTTCCTGGCATCCGGTACCCAGGCCTGGTGAAGTTCCTCGAGCGCTCTCTCGCAGTGCTCCAGGGCCAGGCGCAGCTGCCCGAGTTCAAGTAGCAGGTCTGCCAGGGATAGGTCCACCTGGACGCGCTTGTGTCCCAGACCTCTGGTGGGATCAGACGATATCTTCTCAAGCCTGCGCAGCTCGATCAGGGCCTGCTCGGGGTCCTTGGAATCACGAGCAGCCCGGGCAAGCAGGAAGCGCAGGTCGAAGGTGGCTTCGCGGTAGCGGGTCTCTGAACGGGACTCGAGAACCTCGAGTCCGTGCGCGGCCAGGGACCTGGCTGCCTCAGGGTTGGCGTCGTCCAGATGTGCCCGGGCAAGCCAGACCAGCGTGGTGGCCAGCCCGGGATGACCATCACGTAGCTGGCGTTGCCGCAGACCGTAGGCGCGATCCAGGAGGGGCACCGCTTGCTCGTAGCGTGCCAGGTTGGCGTGGATCCGCCCGGCGGCCTCGAGCAGCGCCGCACGCAACAGTGGATCCTGCTGCAACTCACTGGGGATTCGGTCAATGCTGGCTGCCAGCATCTCTTCCCAGCCCCAGTCCAGATCGGCGTCCGTGACCTCAGTCGGTGGGGAGAACAGCTCAACCAGATGGTCGACCACGGCCTCGCCGATGCGTGCCTGTCGCTCTGCCTCGATGGCGTTGGCCTGGGCGAGGTCTCGCTAGTCTCTAATTGCCTTGTTGACCATCACGAGCACCACAGGGGCAGTGATCACGATCAGGGTCAGTACTGCTAGAAAGAGAGTGAGGGTTGGACGTCGGCGAGCCATGCGGAGTGCCCGCCTCGTGCGACTGACCGGTCGTGCCACGATGGGGCGAAACTCGAGAAAACGCTGAAGGTCGGTCGTCAGCTCTGCCATTGAGCCGTAGCGACGAGAGGGGGCCTTCTCAAGAGCTCGAAGACAGATGGTCTCGAGGTCCCGGGGTAGCAGCGGATTGTGCTTGCCTGGCGGTACTGGGTCGCAGACTTGGAGGTTGCGGAAGACTTCTGCCGCGTCACGGCCCTCAAAGGGCCGCTTCAGGGTGAGCGCTTCGTACAGGGTGACGCCCAGGCTGAACACATCGGAGCGGTGGTCGGCTGAGTGCACAGCCCGGGCCTGTTCGGGGGCCACGTAGTAGGGCGTCCCCGCGAAGTCGCCCGTGCGGGTCAATGAGGGAGAACCCTCCAGGCTGGCGAGTCCCAGGTCGAGCAGCTTTGCGCGTCCGTGGAGATTGACAACGATGTTCGCAGGCTTGACATCCCGGTGTACGATTCCGAAGTGATGGGCATGTTGGAGCGCCGCGGCGATATCGAGGACAATCCTGCAGATGCTCTCGACGTAACCGTGATGGGGTTTGGTCTCTGGCGCTCGGCTGCTCTCTCGCTGGGCGATGCCGCGAATGTGTGCGCCGTCTAGTTCCTCGAGGCTGATCTCACTCTCTCGAAGTTCCACCAGGATCTGGTCGAGTGTAGCGCCCTCGACGTACTCCATGGCGAGCCAGGGCTGCCTGTCGTGCACGCCAGACTCGTGAACGGTCACGATGCATGGATGCGAGAGGGAGGACACCGCTACCACCTCACGCTCGAAGCGTAGGTGAGCCCGAGAGTCATCCATCAGAGGGGAGTGCAGCACCTTGAGCGCCACCAGCTCGTCGCTGGGCTCGTGGAGAGCGAGGTAGACCCGGCTCATGCCTCCCTGGCCCAGCGTTCGCTGGATCACATAGGGGCCGATGCGCGTCTGCGGTTCTTGATCGTCTCCCCCGATGCTGAGCATGCCCAGCCGCTCCAGTGTCGCCAGTTGTGCACGGAGCATCGGGGCCTGATCGGGATATTCGGCCAGATGGGTCTCGAGTGCTGCGCTACCACCAGAGCTGAGAAGTCTGATGCAGTCGGCCAGGAGCTCCTCAAGATCAGGGCTGTTGGGGCGTTGCTGGGGGGGCTTCAATGGAATTCAATCGTCTACTACCGGGCTACACTCTACAGGCTACGATTGGAGGTGATGGATGCTCCTGACGACGATCCCACGGCTCGTGCACTCAGTGGTGACCCCGAGGCTCGCAATGCGCTGCTGGAGAGGCACCTGGGGAGCCTGCGTAGTTATATTCGCGTGAGGCTCGGGAATCACCTCCGGGAGAAGGAGACCAGCCAGGACCTGGCCCAATCGGTCTGCCGGCAGGTGCTTCAGGGCTTCGATGACTTCGACTATCGCGGAGAGCAGAGCTTTCGGCAGTGGCTCCTGATTCAGGCTGAGAACAAGATTCGGGACCGTCAGCGCTTCTGGCACCGGGGCAAGCGGGACCGCGATCGTGAGGAAGCTCAGGTGGAGGGGCAGGCACCGGCGGGTGGCCTTGAGATGTCTGCAGCACCCCTCCATGACCTGTGCACCCCTAGCCGTCACGTGGCAGGGCGTGAAGAGCTGCAGCTCCTGGAGGATGCCTATGCGCGTCTTCCCGATGACTTCCGTACGGTGATCCACCTGGCCCGGATCAAGGGGCTATCCCATCGGGAGATTGCAGAGAGGATGGGCCGTAGTATTCTGGCCACGCGGACACTGCTCTCGAGAGCCCTGGCCAGGCTGGCCAGCGAGCTGGAGCCCGGATCGGAGTGATGCCGGGAGAGGACCGCAGCTGCGCTGCCGGAGCTAGCGTGATTCGGAGCGACGCTTTCGGCGCGGTCGCTCGCGAGCCTCGCGAGGAGGCCGCTCGGGAATCAGACACTGCCTTCCCGAGCCAATCAGGTCCTGGCGCCCGGCGTCTAGCAGGGCTTCCCGGACGGTGAAGTAGTTCTCCGGAGCAAAGAACTGCATGAGGGCTCGTTGAGTCTGGCGGTCGCGTAGCTTGCGGACGGTGTGCACTGGCTTCATCGAGATCGGATCGAGTCCCGTGTAGTGCATGCAGGTGGCAATATCCATCGGTGCAGGAATGAAGTCCTGTACCTGGCGGGGCCGGTAGCCACGTGCCTTCAGAAAGAGGGCAAGGTCGATCATGTCCTCTACCGTCGAGCCGGGGTGGCTGGCGATGAAGTAGGGGACCAGGTATTGCTCCTTGCCAGCTCGTTCAGAGGCGGCGCGAAACTCATCGGCGAACTCATCGAAGCTCTCGACCTCGGGCTTCTTCATGAGCTTGAGGACATCCGGGCTGGTGTGCTCGGGGGCAACCTTCAGGTGACCGCCTACATGATGCGCGGCTAGCTCGTCCAGGTACTCGGGTGCCAGCACGGCAAGGTCAGTGCGCACTCCGGACTGGATGTTGACCTTCTTGATCCCGGGAATGTCGCGGGTCTTACGCATCAAGTCCACGGTGGGACCGTGGTCTGTATCAAGCAGCTTGCAGACCTTGGGATGGATGCAGGAGAGTCTTCGACAGACCTTCTCGACCTCTGGGTCCTTGCAACGCATTCGATACATGTTCGCGGTGGGGCCCCCCAGGTCGCTCAGGCTTCCCTTGAAGTCCGGAGCTTTGGCTACCTCTCTGGCCTCCTTCAAGATGGAATCTTCGCTCCTGTTCTGAATGACGCGCCCCTGGTGCATCGTGATGGAGCAAAAGGTGCAGCCTCCGAAGCAGCCGCGCATGATCGAGATCGAATCCTTGATCATGACCCACGCCGGGATGGACTCGTCATAGGACGGGTGCGGCCTGCGGGTGTAGGGTAGGTCGTAGATTCCATCCATCTCGCCCTCGTCGAGGGGGAGTTCTGGGGGATTGATCACCAGGGTCCGGTCGCCGTGCGGCTGTGTGAGTCGCCTGGCGTTGAATGGGCTTGTCTCGTGATGGAGCTTGCGGGTCATGTCTGCAAAGGACCGGTGATCGACCTTGACAGTCTCGAAGGATGGAAGCTCGATGGTCCCCTCGGATGAGTCGGGGAGAGACTCCTTCTTGCCCAGCAGGTAGGCGACCCCCCGCATGTCTCGGAGGTCGCGCACGGTCTCTCCTGAGTCCAGTCGCCTGGCAACCTCGAGGATGACCCGCTCTCCCATTCCAAACCCGAGCAGATCCGCCTTCGTGGAGACAAGGACGCTGGGTCTGACGGTCTCCGACCAGTAGTCGAAGTGCGCAATTCGTCTCAGGGAGGCTTCTACGCCACCAATCACGATTGGTATGCCCTTGAACGCTTCCCGGCAGCGCTGGGCATAGACATTCGTGGCGCGGTCTGGCCGCAGTTCAATTCGACCACCGGGCGAGTAGGCGTCCTCGTTGCGCCGCTTCTTGTTGGCCGTGTAGTGGTTGATCATCGAGTCCATGTTTCCGGCGCTGACTGCGTAGAAGAGGCGCGGTGCACCCAGCTCTCGCCAGGGGTCAGCACTCTTCCAATCGGGCTGACAGAGCAGCGCGACCCGAAATCCAGCCTTCTCGAGGACTCGGCCGAGAAGGGCGGCAGCGAAGGAGGGGTGATCGAGGTAGGCATCGCCCGAGACGAAGACTATGTCGGCCTGATCCCATCCGCGGGCATCCATCTCGGCGCGGGTGGTTGGCAGGAAACTCAGGGCATCTGACTCGTGGACCATGGCCGGGCAGTCTAACGCTCCAAAATCCAATGGGGGCGCTGAAAGATCCGGGAGGTAGACTCAGGCGATCATGGAACCGCGCTACATGGCACTCCTTTCTCTCTTGTCGGTCCTCGCCTGTGGCTCGGAGGGTGAGGGCACCATCCAGCAGCTTCCCAGAGACCCCCTGGGGCATGAAGAGATTCGTCAGAGGGCCTCGACCGAGCTGGGGACGATTCAATTCATCAAGCCCAGGAGCGATGAGCCCCTGCTGGATCCCTACCAGGCGCCAATCCTCTATCGAGAAGATCTGAAGGCGGATGAGTCGGTGGTCCTTGGCATCGTCGAGTCCACGGGGGGTGAGTTGCAGGTGAGGGCGGCGCAGCCAACCATCTATTTTCATGGCGAGCCCGCCACCGCGGAACTCCCCGAGCAGCGCAGCTTTCTGTGGTTTGGCCGTGCTGGCGTTGAAGGCCCGGTCACGGTGCAGGGGCTCAGGGTGAGCTACGACTCCGAGGGCTATCCAACCCTCTACGAGGTGATGAGAGACAGTAATGGAGTGACCCTCGTCTACGCAGCGTCCACCGAGGAGCTGCGCGCAACTGAGGCCGGCTCAGGGCCCTTGCCGGGACGTCAGTTCTCGATCGAACCTGACCTCGCCGACCAGCCAGCCCTGCTGGTCGTTGGCCTCGTCAGCAAGGGGCAAGCGCCCATGGGGCCTATTGTTTACCTGGAGGCACGCTCCGGTGATCTGTTCAACCTGCACTGTCGCTGTAGCCCTTCTGCAATCCGCGAGATCAGCGAGACGCTTGAGTACCAGCTTGTCGAGTGGAAGTCCCTCAGCGAGGAGCTCCGCGGGGAGGTAGCCCGGCTGCTTGGTGGGGCACAAGCGAGCGAATCGCCGGCTCTGCCGGGATTCCCAGCCAGGGACGCGATCTCCAGCGTGCTGCGGCTGGCTCCAGAGGTCTCGCGCTAGCCCGTCGACCCCTCTCCTAGTGCGAGCAGGCATGGATTGCTCGCCCTGAGTGCTCGAGGTTCCTGGTGTGCAGGAGTCTCAGTCCAGAGCAATTCGGATGCTTGAGGTCTCCCCCGGGCTGAGCTGCAGCCGACCCTCCTGTTTCCGTCCATCGCTGGCCAGCACTCTCAACAGGAGATCGACGGCTGGAACATCCTCGAAGGAGAAGTACCCCTCCGCGTCACTGGAAGCATGAAAGGGGTTGTCCGTGACCACGAGTTCTGCGGGGTACTCCGACTCTCCGTGAACACTACAGGTGAGCCTCGTGAGTCCTCGGCTACGGCGAAACATCAAGGCTCGCTCTCCATCGGGAAGTACCGGGTAATTGAAGAGTCGCTCACCGGCGGCGTTGGTCATGACCGCCGTGTGCAGGGCACGATCACCCGAAGAGAGCTCGAGCCGCTGCCAGGTCTGCACCACGGAAGATACCGGCCGGTAGCCGTCGCCAGCGTTCTTGAGCTGGAGCGGCTCAATTGGCGGAGGGTAGATGTGTTGCTCGAGACCGGCTGCAATCCAGACCAGGGCATTGGGTATGGGGTTATCTGCCTGGTCAACGATGACTCCAGAGACATTGGCAATCCTGGTGCGATCGGGTGCAGTTGGAAGGGGAGCCTCGCGAGGTTCAAAGGTCGGCTCGCCAGTCTCGATGGCCAGGCTGCTCAGGGGCTCTCCAGTCCCCGGGGTACCCCAGTACTCCCACAGGAGATTGGCAGCCACGATGGTGATCACGAACTTGATGAACGTGAGCTTCATGGAATCCAGTACGAGGGCCGAGAAGGCGAGCTTGCCCTCGATCCTCAAGAAGATGAGTACCAGGAATGGAATGGGGATGTAGCTCCACCAGATGTTCTCGTTCCAGGCGCTCATCTCTCGTGCTTCCCAGATTGGATTCAAGAAGGCGAAGATACCCAGCAGGATGAGCAGGCAGATTGCAAGGGATGTTCGGCTCAGCTGGGGTGGGGCGATGTGTAGAGCGTCAGCCTCCTCTGGGATCCGAGTTGCGTTGTTCATCAGGTGGACTCTTCCTGAGGTGACCAGTCCCGAAGACACCAGATGACCAGAGAGGAGATCAGGAATACCACTCCGCCTTCCCACGAGACATGGTCGTCTGTTGGGCGCAGGAAGATGTACCAGGTACCCGCGATTCCAAGTACGCCCGTCAGAATTCCGAAGAAGACACCGCGCGCCGTGGTTCGTTGATCGTAGAGCAGGAAGACAATCGCAGGTCCGAGGCCTACTCCGAGAGCGAACCAGGAGAGCAGCACGAAGTTGTGAATCAGCGGGCTCTTTCCGAAGGTCAAGCAGACGGCGGCGGTCAGGGTCGCCAGGACTGCAAGACGACTGAGCAGGAGGCCGCCGACCTCTCGTCTTCGCCAGGACCTGGGACCCAGGTCACGAAGCAAGCTAGCGGCGATCACCAGCAGCTGACTGTCGCAGGTTGACATGACCGCGGCAAACAAGGTGGCCAGTAGGAAGCCAACGAAGCCAGTGAACAGGAACTTCGTGCTCATGTCCTGAGCCAGGGTGGGGTAGAGCACCTCCTGAACTCCCTGGCTACCATCTCCGAGCATGGATAGTTCCGGGTAGATCGCCCGACCGACCAGCCCAAGCGCCAGGGCGCCGGCGGCCATGACGATGTTCCAGAAGGTGCCGTAGAACATCGCCTGTCGCGCGTGCCGGGGATCGTCCAGCGACATGTGGCGCACCAGTATGTGTGGATTACCAAACGACCCCAGGCCGATGCAGAAGCCGCCGATCAGGGAGAGCCACCCGCTCGACAGCTGCAGAAGCTGGGGATCGATTGCCTTCAAGGCATCGGCTACCGCAGTGAGCCCTCCCGCGTGGACGACTCCCAGGATGGGTAGCAGGACGATACCGAAGAGCATCAGGCAGGCCTGTACCACATCTGTGATGACCACAGCTCGGTAGCCACCGAGCAAGGTGTAGACAAGAATGATCCCGGCGGTGATCACCAGCCCCCAGGTGCGACCATCAACCTGCTCGAACACAACTCCCAGGGTCTTGGCACCAGCGACGAGCTGCGCACTCACATAGGTCAGCAGAAAGAGGACGATGACCAGGCCGGCAAGCTGTCGAGTCGGGAGACGGGAGGTGCCTGGCCCCGCTGGTCCAAGCGGCGCGCGCTTGAGGACATCAGGTAAGGTCAGGGAGTCTGTTTCGATCGAGCGTTGTCGCAGCCGAGGGCCAATGGTCACGAACATCACTGCTTCGGCCAGGATGTAGCCTGGAAATAGCCAGATCGCGGAGAGTCCAGATACCCACGCAGCACCGCTCGCGCCCAGCACGAGCCAGGCTGACCGGCCGGAACTGACAGCCGAGAGGGCCATCGAGAAGGCCGAGATCTCGCGTCCAGCGAGGAAGTAGTCCTCCTGGCTGTCACGGTTGCGGCGCGAAGCCCATAGACCGACCGCGATGGTCAGCACCAGGTACCCCGCGAAGATCATCAGTGTGGTCATGGGCGGCTAATCTAATGCTTGGCTCTCAAGAACTCTCCTCATCCCTGCTGGAGTTGGCTTGCAGGTCGAGGGCGACGGAGCTGTGTACCTCTCGGGCCCCAGTGGCGGCGATCAGCTGGTGGACGTGATCCAGGCGAACACCTCCACCTGGCATCACCACGAGGCGATCTCGCGCGGCCTGAACCAGGCGAGCGAGCTGCTCTCGACCCTCCCAGGCTGTGGGGGGGCCTCCTGTGGTGAGGAGCCGCTTGACCCCGAGATCAACCAGGACCTCAAGTGCCGGCAGGGGGGAATCGATCTCGTCGAAAGCTCGGTGAAAGGTCACGGGAACTCCTCTCGAGCGTTTGATCAGGCGTCTCATCGCCGGGACGTCAATGCAACCCTCGCGATCCAGCACGCCCATGACCAGCCCATGAGCACCTGCATCAAGCGCGCTGTCAATTGAGCGCTCCATGCAGGTTAGCTCCAGGTCGTCGTGGACGAAGTTCCCTCCTCGTGGACGGATCATCGCGTGGACGAGGACGCCGCTATTCTCAACGACCTGACGTAACTCCCCGGGGTCCGGTGTGAGACCTCCCAGGTCGAGTCGGGAGCAGTACTCCAGGCGCTGGGCCACCTCCGAGGCAAGTTCTGCGGCCGCCTCGGAATCAACGCAAACCTCGAGGAGTGTCATGAGATGATCTTGTTCTTGGCCCGGACTTTCACCAGTGAAAGTCCAAGGGCGGTCGACGAGTCTTGCCGGCTGTTCGGTACGGTCGCCTCCAAGAGTAAAAGATTTGATCTATGAAAGACCAGCTGCAGAGATCGGAGGGAGTTCAATGCCCGCATGACTGCGGTTGGTTAGATTGGGGACATAGAGCAACCAGGAGAGAGTGAATCACTTACCCCCAAACAGGCTTCGCCATGGGAGAGACCACCAGTAAGGCTTGGGCGAGCCCACGCCAGGCCCGAGGGCTGGAGAGCATGAAGCGAATGCTCGACGCAGCACAAGAGCTGCTCGAGACGGTGCACTTCAGTGAGCTCAAGGTCCAGGATATCGTCAAGAAGGCCGAAACCTCGATTGGCTCGTTCTACAACCGCTTCAAGACCAAGGATGGATTGCTTCATTGTCTTGAGAGTAGATACGTCGAGGAGCACAGCCGTGTTGTCGAAGGGCAAATTGTAGGCAGATCCCCGTGGAAAGAGGCTGATCTGGGCGAGCGAGTCAGCTGGCTCACTCGCTTGATCGTTAAATTCAATCGCGAGCGTCGAGGCTTGCTGCGAACAATTCGGATAAGGCAGATCCTCGGGAAGGAGTCAGGGACTGCTCCGGGGCCCCTTGACGACCAAGGGCCGTGTTCGAGCTACATCGATTTCCTCTTGGAGCGCAGGGCAGAGATAGGGCATCCACATCCTGAGCAGGCGGTCAGGATAGGGTGCGTCTCGATGGTTGTTACTCTTGATCAGTTCATGCTGTTTGACGGCACGTCTGTTCAGTCAGTGGCTGGCTTTCAGGATGAGGTCCTGGCAGTTGAGATGTCAAATCAGCTGCTGTCCTATCTGGGGTGGATTCGCACCCAGACGAGTTAGGTCTCGCATGCCAGGGCTGGTGGCTCCAGTTCCCAGGTTTAGATACGGGTCAACAACGGGGGGGGGGCACCACGAACACTGTACCTGCTATTGCAGGTGACACCGGCATGGCACCCGCGCTACCGCGGACGCCATGCCAGCTCGGGGTCGTCAGTTCGTCAGCGGCACGCTCAGGCCATTGGACAGATTGAAGCCCGTGCCACAGCTACTGCCGATGGAGTCACGGTACCAGACCTGGAAGGTCCTGGTCTCTCCGCTGATCCAGCCATGGACTGCAGCCATCCCGGGGCCCCAGCTCGCATCCCCTGAAGCATCGGGGATGCGTACGTTCAGTCGTGTGATCTGACCGCCGACACATCGCAGGCCATCACCAAACTGGAGGCCATTACCGCCATTGATCTGGTTGAACCCACTGAAGAGCAGGGCAGCCTGACCTGGCAGAAGCCCAGCAGCGTGGAACACCAGATCGTCTGCAAGGATACTCGAGCTACCTGAAGCGGTCAGGGTGGACCCGACCGAGGAGGAGTTCGCACAACCGGCTCCTGGTGCGCCCGTGTTGGCACAGGGACAGGGTGTGCCGCTGCCATCGCCGCTGCAGTAGGAGGTCGCCGGGCCACACTCATCCGGGATTCCGTTCAGATCCGAGTCCTGACTCGAACCCGAGGAGATGTCGCACTCGTCAGGTGTGCCGTTGTTGTTGCAATCGCTGAAGCTCTCGCAATCGTCCGGGTTCCCGTTGTTGTTGCAGTCGGTCTCGCACTCATCGGGTACTCCATTGGAATTGCAGTCGAACAGGATGTCACACTCGTCGGGGATGCCATTGGTGTTGCAGTCGTTGCCGGGCAGTTCGCACTCATCAGGGACCGAGTTGCTGTTGCAGTCAGCAAAAGAGTCACAAGCATCGGGGGTGTTGTTCGAGTTGCAATCGGGATCGCACTCGTCCGGAACACCATTCAAATCACAGTCGTTGCTCGCAAGCTCGCAGTCGTCGGGAGTGCCATTGGAGTTACAGTCGGGGCCAGACTCGCAGTCATCGGGGATGCCGTTGCTGTTGCAGTCATCATCGCAATCGTCCGGCACTCCATTCGAGTTGCAGTCAATGAGAGTGTCGCACTCGTCAGGAAAGCCATTGCTGTTGCAGTCGTTGCCAACGAGCTCACATTCGTCAGGAGTGGAGTTGCCGTTACAGTCACCGACAAGCTCACAGTCATCAGGGGTTCCGTTCGAATTGCAGTCGTTGCCCGCCAGCTCGCAGTCATCCGGTGTTCCGTTTGTATTGCAATCGTTACCGACAAGTTCGCAGTCGTCAGGAGTCCCGTTCAAGTTGCAGTCGTTTGCTGGCAGGTCGCACTCATCAGGAACGCTGTTGAAGTTACAGTCGTTTCCTGTCAGCTCGCAGTCATCCGGTGTGCCGTTGAGATTGCAGTCGGGTCCTGACTCGCAATCGTCCGGTGTACCGTTGGTGTTGCAGTCAGCCTCGCACTCGTCCGGAACCCCATTGGTGTTGCAATCGAAGATGATGTCGCACTCATCAGGGAAGCCATTGCTGTTGCAATCATTTCCAACGAGCTCGCAATCGTCAGGGGTCGTGTTGCCGTTGCAATCACCTGCCAGTTCACAGTCATCGGGTGTGCCGTTGTTGTTGCAGTCATTGCCCACGAGTTCGCACTCGTCCGGTGCGCCATTTGAATTGCAATCATTGCCTGTGAGGTCGCAATCGTCGGGGGTCCCATTCGAGTTGCAATCATTGCCTGGCAGCTCGCACTCGTCCGGGATGCTGTTGGTATTGCAATCGTTGCTCGCGAGATCGCATTCGTCGGGTGTCCCGTTCGAATTGCAGTCGTTTCCGGGCAGTTCACACTCATCCGGAACGCTGTTCGTGTTGCAGTCATTCCCTGTCAGGTCGCAATCGTCCGGGATGCCATTCGAGTTGCAGTCTGGGCCGCTCTCGCAGGCATCGGGTATGGAGTTGGAGTTGCAGTCGAGCTCACAGGGATCGGGGACACCATTGCTGTCGCAGTCATTACCAGCAAGCTCACACTCGTCAGGGATACCGTTGATATTGCAGTCCTGACTCGTGCCGTTGGCAATGTCATCACTGTCATCAACTCCATTGGAGTTGCAGTCCGTCGTGGAGCCGACATCTATGTTGAGTTGAGCCAGGTCGTAACGATACTTGTTGTCTGTGACCCGGAACCAGGGAGTGTAGGTGGCATCGGCGGTCGGCGTTCCACTGAGGACGCCGCCTGTGCTCAGTGAGAGCCCAGGAGGCATCTGAGAGCCATTCAGGGTGAACATGACCGAGTTGGCGTTGCTCAGGTTGCTGGCTCCGTCATGGCTGCTCGGGAAGTCGTAGATCCCACCTTCGCCGCGGGAGATCCCTACGTTGGGAGAGATGCCTGAGTTTCCATTGCCATAGTCGAAGCGCACGCGCCCATCATTGAAGAGCACAACTGAGAACCTGACCGTGTTGCCACCACTGTAGGTTTCGCCGTGCCAGCGAATCTTGACCTGGCCATTGTTGCTGGTGTCGACGTAGATGTCCTGTGATCCTCCGCCGTTGGTGATCAGGTCGTCCCACAGGGGAGCGATCCTGCGGCTAGCCCGCAGCGTGTAGGGCGAGTTGCGCGGCTCCGCCTCGGTTGGCGCAAATTCAATGAACCCGTTTGAGCTGACGTAGCAGGTTCCGTAGCTCCCGTCGTAGTAGGGGAACTCAAAGGGTAGCGTGAGTTGCCAGATGCTGTCATCTGCGTTCCACCCCTGAGCTGTGCCACTTGAGCTGTAGAGGTTGTTTCCGAGATCACTCATCCCATACGTTGGGTTCTCGAGGTGCTCTGTCCAGATGAGCGGAGCGTCTCCGCCGGATGCTGTGAGGGTATGTGAGTAGGCAGTGTTCTGAGCACCGTTGGGCAGGCTGGTGGTGGTGATGGAGGGCGAGAAGCTATTGCTGAAGGTCATGGCGATATTCGCACCGGCGTTACCGATCCCGGTGATGGCATTGCCATTGTCAATGATGGACCCCTGCTGGTAGCTGTCGCTACTGGGAGAGCTGCTGCTTGTGATCGAGCTGACTCCTCCTCCGCGGTAGAGGTCGCCGCTGTCTCCACGGTTGTTGTCTCTCTCCAGGTCGTAGTCGTTGTCTGCTTGGAGTAAGGCAATCCGGTAGTGCTTTCCATTGCCGGGCCAACCTGACTGGCCCGAGTACCCCTCGTCGGTGTTGGGGTTGTTCGATCCGAAGCTGCCCTTGGTCTCGTCGACGTGCCAGATGGCCAATCCTTCGGTCGGAAGCTGAGCGTCGAATCCCCAGGCGGCACGGTTCTCGACGAGCAGGTACTCGCCGGGGGGGTAGCCGTTGTCGACCTTGTAGACCGAGGGGGTGTCCTCCACGCGGGGTACTGAATGGTTGCCTGGCAGGATTGCCTGGGGAAGCAGCCAGCCCATCTTGGCCTTGGCCCAGGCTCCCATGTGGGATGGGTATTGCTGGGATCCATCAAAGCCCCAGGATCCTGCGGCCATCAGGCACCAGTTGCCGTTGCCATTGCTCGATCCATCCGTGTCGTAGAGGTCGGGCAGCCCAAAGAAATGCCCAAGCTCATGTGCAACCACGCCAATGCGGCCGGGGCCCGAACCAGAGGTTCCCCACAGGCCGGGAGAGATGTTGTACTCCGATACTGTCACGCCCTCAGCGGAAGTCCAGGTTGGAATGGACCACTTGTGCGACCACATCCGATCGGTGTAGCTCGTGCCATAGGAGTCAGTGCCACCCCATTCGGCTCCATAGCCAGAGTGGAGAAAGGTGATGGCATCGATGACGCCGTCACCATCATTGTCGAACTGCGAGAAGTCGATGGAGGCATCGACGATATTCAGTCCGTCCGTGATCAGGTCCCAGGTACGACTGGTCAGGCCCGAGTTGTTGTTCGCGTAGTAGCTCTCGGAGTCTGGAACATCAACCCAAACGCTGACTGTGGAGTTGATTGTCAGCTGTCCATACGAGTCCTCGAGGTAGTGGTCGCGGACGCTGCCGGTGGGTGCCAGGCTGGGGTGACCGCCAGGCTCGTTCATGATCTTGTCGACATCGGCTATCGACGGCAGTGAGCGGTTCTGGCCTCCGGGACCGTGGTTTGAGAAACGCAGGAGGATGACGAGGTTCTTGACTGTCCCGGTTCCGGAGAGGAAGGGTAGGACTCCTCCTCGGCTGGTGGGGGACTTGCTTCCAAGGGCAGCGGATGCGCCAGAAGCGGAGCTACTCGGAGGAGGGGGCGGGGGTGTGACTCCGGTAGGGATTCCAAGGAGGGTGGGGTTCCCTCTGCCTACCATCGCGTTGGTTGGCAGGAGGCGACCCTCATCGTCCTGCCTGGCGAAGAAGTAGCCGTCTCCAACCTGGACAACAGGGTGTCCGTCCAGGTCCTCGTACCAGTGGTTGTATCCGGTTCCCCTGAACCTCAGCAGGATGGGCAGTCCGTCCGGCTGGAGGACCCGAATCGGCTCCGGGGTCGGAGGCATGATGCAGTCTTGCGCAGTGGCCGTTGATGAGACAGCGAGGGTGGTACTCAGCGCAATCGCGAGGGAACTCAGGATGAGGGGGAGCTGCCGGGAAATCATGTCAGGGACCAGTTCTTGGGGGGGGGAGGACCGGGCGGGGGCCAGAGGGAGGCCCTGCAAGTTGACGAGTGCTGCAGAAGCCAGGTTCCCTCGATCGTGCAAAGCCGAGGGGCGCAAGCAGCGAGGTTCTTCTTGGAGGGAGGCAGGACTTGCGGCCAGTAAAAAGCGCCCCTCGCCAAGGCGAGGAGCGCTCGAACTCACGGGGCTAGCCCGCGGCTGTTGGAGTCCAGCTGGAAATCAGATGTCGTAGGTGACTTCCAGACCGTTACCCAGGTTGAAGGGGTTGCCGCAGGGGGTACCCGCGGGAGTATCCCGGTACCAGATCTGCATGGTGCGAACCTCACCGGGCACCCAGCCTTGAGCCGCTGCATAACCGGGGCCCCAGGTTGCTTCGCCAGTCGGGCTGGAGATCCGGACGCCAAGACGCTTGACCGGGCCGCCAACACAGCGGAGGCCATCACCGAACTGGTTGCCCATGCCGCCATTGATCCGCGTCGTGCCGCTGAACAGCAGTGCCGCGGTGCCGGGAACAAGCTGGCTGCCGTGGAGCAACAGGTCGTCAGCGACGACGCTCGTTGAACCGGATGCCGACAGGATGGCGCCGCTACCGTTACCGTTCGCGCAGCCCTCACCAGCAGCGCCAAAGTTAGCGCAGGGGCAGGCAGTGCCGCTACCGTCGCCGAAGCAGTAAGCCACTCCAACGGACTCGCACTCGTCAGGGATGCCGTTCGAGTCATTGTCGAAGCTAGCACCGCTGCTGATGTCGCACTCGTCAGGGATGCCGTTGGCGTTGCAGTCCGTGATGGTCTCGCAGTCGTCAACAGTGCCGTTCATGTTGCAGTCAGGATCACACTCGTCGGGAACACCGTTCGAGTTGCAATCTGTGATGCTCTCGCAGCCATCGGGGATGCTGTTTGAGTTGCAATCAGGATCACACTCGTCGGGGACTCCATTGTTGTCACAGTCATTTCCGAGGAGCTCGCACTCATCGGGGATGCTGTTCGAGTTGCAGTCATTTCCAACTTCACAATCATCGGGGGTCCCGTTGTTGTTGCAGTCGAAGTCGCAGTCATCCGGAATGTTGTTGGAGTTGCAGTCATTGCCGCTCAGCTCGCACTCGTCAGGGATGAGGTTGAGGTTGCAATCCACGATGCTCTCACAGCTGTCCGGCGTTCCGTTGCTGTTGCAGTCAGGGTCACAATCGTCCGGAATGGAGTTGCTGTTGCAGTCGTTGCCAGCCAGCTCGCAGTCATCGGGCGTTCCGTTGTTGTTGCAGTCGTTGCCCAGCAGGTCGCAATCGTCCGGGATTCCGTTCGTGTTGCAATCATTGCCGACCAGGTCGCAGTCATCCGGTGAGCCGTTGTTGTTGCAGTCGAACTCGCACTCGTCGGGAATGTTGTTCGAGTTGCAGTCATTTCCGAAGAGGTCACACTCGTC
>JABACD010000002.1:0-153378 GCA_014237855.1 Planctomycetota bacterium
CCCTCTTGGAGGCGAGGGGGTCTTGATCGAGCTGGTTCAGGCTCCGGCCGAGGTCATCGAGGCCAATTCCTGAGATCCAGCTGGCTCGGGGTTGCTTGGAGCTGTCCCCCGAACCTCTCTGGGGCGGACGACATGTAGCGCTCCGAGCAGTCGCTGTGATTTGCTATGTGATGAGGCCGGCCTGCAACAAGGCCAGCTTCAACTTGTCCAGCGAGAACGGCTTCATGATAAAGATCTCATTCTCGCTCTTGATGGCCTCGTCGTAGTAGCCGGACATGTAGATGATGGGCAGGTTGGGCCGCTCTTCTTGCAGGCTGCGGCCAAGGTCACGGCCGCTCATATCCGGAAGGCGCAAGTCCGAGAGCACAATGTCGATTGAACCCTTGCTGTCATCGTAGAGGGCCCGCGCTGCGCCGGCAGAGGCAGCCTCCAGAACGCGGTGCCCTGTTCCTGTGAGCAACACGCAGATTGTTCCGCGTACTGCGTCGTCGTCTTCAACCAGAAGGACGGTCTGATCATGGACTAGCTCAGCGGGGAAGACCTTTGGCACGGTGGGCTCGACGGCTCTTCCCTTGTTGTCTGTGACCATGGGAAGGTACATATGGATGCATGTGCCCTTCTCAGCGCTGGTCTCAATATCCGTGAACCCACCGTACTGACCGATGATCCCGTGGACTGTCGAGAGTCCGAGGCCTGATCTCTTGTCTGCGCTCCGTGTGGTGAAGAAGGGCTCAAAGGCACGACGGCGTACCTCGGGGGTCATCCCCGAACCCGTGTCCTGAATGGACATCCTGAGGTAAGAGACTTCAGGGTCGAATTCAGGAGCGTGGACCCTCATGTCGGCAGGGTCAGCCTGCGCGGTCGAGAGGAAGAGCTTGCCGCCATCTGGCATCGCGTCACGTGCATTCAGAGCGATGTTTATCAGCGCTCGTTCAATTTGGTTGCGGTCCACTCGGACTAGATCCGCCGAGTCATCCAAGTCCATATTGAGCTCAATGCGGCTCCCGACAGCACTCCGGAGTATTGTGCTGGCTTGGGTGATGACCTCGTTAATATTGAGCTCTTCATAGAGCAATTCTTGCCTTCGTGCAAAGTTCATCAGTTTCTTGACGAGGTTCGCCCCGGACTCGCCGGCATCGCGAATTCTCTCGAGATGCCCTGAGAGCTTGTTGTCACCTCTGCAGTCGATGGCAATCAGTTCATTGGTTCCAAGAATCGCAGTGAGCAGATTGTTGAAGTCATGGGCGACACCACGGGCAAGCTCGCCAACGGCTTGCAGCTTTTGAGACTCTAGTAGCTGCTGCTCGAGGTGCTGGCGCATCTCGATGTCATAGATCGTGGCCTGGACAACCTTCTCTCCACGCAGGGGATAGAGGGAGGTGCGGATTTCGATCGGTGGGCCGAAGATAGGATCTTTCTCGGCTGGCCGAATGACCCACTCCGCAGTGGACTCTAGCGTTTCAAGCCCTTGAGTGAGTAGCTTGGGGGCGATCCCCGTCAGCTCTGAGAGGTCCTGACCTTGCAGGTCCTGCGGCAAGTTCCCGAAGTAGTTAGCGGCTGCTGTATTTGCCTCAAGCACTCGTCCCGTGCTTGGATCCAGCAAGAGCTGGATTGCGGGGTTCATCTCGAACATCTCGCGGTAGCGACGTTCCGAGACCTCTATTGTGACGTCTTGTTCACGCACCTGTACGGCGAGGCCAGCGGATCGCTTGCGTGTATCCCGGAAGCTGGCAAAGAAGAAGATGAGTAAACAAAGGGCACCGAGGGTTGCTGCCAAGAACCACCACTGCTGCCAGTACGGCGTCAGGACCGTGAAGCTCGGTGAACTGGTTACCGGCCCCCAGTCGCTTCGCTCACCTCGGGCCTGCATTTCCAGCCTGTAGTTGCCAGGAGGCAGATTCGTATAGCGCAGCATGTTGTTGGAAATCGGGCGCGCTGGGATCCACTCTGACTCAAGGCCGACAAGACGTGCGCGATAGGAGGGAACTCTAAGGCTCGAAAAGGAGATGGCTCGAAGTCGAAATTCAACATCGCTATAGCTGTGTAGCTCGATCCCCTCACCGAGGCGAACCTCCTCTCCCTGGATCGTTGCCCCCAGTATTTCGACCCTTGGTTCGAGTACTTTCTTGAAGTTCTTGTTGAGGCTCCGAGAGAGCCCCTTTGTTGTTCCAATCCAAACCTGCGATTGAGAATCCTCGATCAGTGCGTCCCTGTTCACCTCGAACCCAAGCAGGCCGTCGTCCTGGCCGTACTCGTGCAGGAGCTCTCCGTCCCACTTCTTGGTGCCGCTACCAGTGCCAAACCACAGGTTGCCATCTCGCGTCTGGAGGATTGAGTACACAGGGGCGCTGATGAACCTCTTGCCCCGCAGGCGTCGGAGCTCGCCCTCTCTGAGCTCGAAGAGTCCAGCACTCGTTCCAAGCAGCAGCTGCTTGTCATCCTGCTGATGCACTGCGTAGATGTTGGTCCTCAGTGTCATCTCTCCGGAGATCACGGTCGACCACTCGCCGTTCTCCCAAAGGGCCAGTCCACCGAGTGTTCTGGCCAGGTACAGTCGCCCATCTTCGAAGGAGAATAGCCTTCGGATGTCGGTCTCCTGCTCACCCTGGGGGATTGGTATCAGCGTGTTATTTCGCAGCTCCTGAAGACCCTTGGCCGTGCCCACCATGAGCTTCCCATCGGCGCCATAGCAGATGGAGCTGGTGTAGGTCGGATTCTCCAGCTCAACTCTGGTCAGACCATCTGTGGGGCTCCAGTGGAGCACTCCTCGAATGCCGGAGGCGATCCAGGCTCCACCATTCTCATCCCTGCAGATATCGAGGACTCGAAGAACCTCCCCGTTGCCGAGGTCTGGGAATTCAATCGTGATCGTGCGTGTGACGCGGCCGTCCTCGAGAAGGCTCAGGTGATTGATGTGGCCGATGAGCAGGACACCGGGTTGAATCTCCTCGATGGCTGTAACTTCAATGGCGGCGAGTCCTTGATCCCTTGTGTAGCTCTCGAACATCTGAGGGGGCACCTGGGTTGCACCACGCAAGCAAGAGACCCAGACGTTTTGGTCTCTATCCAACATGAGTCCAGTAGCGCCCTCGGACACCATGCCCTCGAGGATTCCCAATTGGCGCTTCTCGCCGGTCTCCTGCTCCAGCTTCCACAGCTGCAGGTGCGTGCCCAGAAATAGTCCACCGTGGCGGTCATCGAGCAAATGGGTGGCGAAGATTCCCGAGAGGTCGAAAGAGTCCGTCTCGGTGGGAAGCTTGGTGAGCTTTGGTCCATCCGATCTCCCGATCCAATCAGGAGTTACGATCCAGATTCGGAGCTTGCCGTTGACCTTGGTGGCATCAATCGCAACGACAGGGCCTTCGCCATCGGGAAGGTTGATGGTGGAGAGCAGGGAGAGAGATTCGGGGGGCAAGACCTCAACGCCGAGATCGCTGCCGACAAAGAGAGTCGACCCCTGGCTTGCGATCGAGAAGATCCTGCTGCCGTCTCTCCCAAGGCCGCGCTTCAGATCGTTCCATTGCTCACCGTTCCAGGCAATGATCCGGTCGGGCTCAGCAATGATCACTCGATCGTTACCGTCTCCATCGCTAAGTACCGCGAGCTCTCTATTACTGCGACGACCAGGAGCATTACTCATTGGGACTTGAAGCAATTGCCAGTCGCCGTTCTCGTAGTAGCCAAGTCCATGGCTGTGCACTTGCGGGAGGACATACATCCGTCCGTTTGAGCCAGCGGCCAAGCGCTCGGGAACGAAGCCCTCGGGTAGGTCTTCGCCGGCAAGAAAACTCTCCCACCTGGCGCCATCGAAGGCGTAGGCGCCGCTGTGAGCTGCAAACCACATGAGTCCATCGGTGCTTTGCTCGAGGTCTGACAGCCGGAGGTCCGGTAGCCCGCGGCTCTCGGCGTATCTTGCTGTCTGAAGCTGCTGTGCGCTCGTAGGAGTGCCTAGTAGCAACAGGCACAAACTCGCGATCGCCAGGATGTATTGGAGTCGAGAGTGGCCGAGCATTCTGGCGCTACGAGTTGGGAGCACTGACATGATGGGGCTAACCGCCCAATCTGGCTGGGACTTGCGTCGCTCACTAAGACTAATGCAGAAGACCCGCCCCGTCGACAATCGCCCAGATCTGAGATCGGTGCATCGCTCCGGAACTACTTGTAGGCGGCGGAAGCAGCCCCTATTTTTATGACCAAGAAAATCCAGGGCGGCGACGGCAGTGAGGCGTTAGCCCTTGGTAGCGAGAGTCGGTGGGAGTCGAGTGTTACCAACCAGCGGCCTGGCCGTCCTTGCGCGATTCGGATGCGCCGTAGTAGACCCCGCTCTGGGGGTCGCGAAGTATGGCTTGATAGCCACCATAGGATCCATTCGCCCAGACTACCTTGTGATGTCGTCTCATGAGAGTGCGGATGACCTCGTACTCAATGCCGGACTCAAGTGAGAGTTCACCGCCGTCTGTCATGACCTCGCCAGTTGGTTGAGAAGATCCAGAGTGCAAGATGCGGGGAGCGTCTCCTGCTTCCTGTAGCCCCATTCCGAAGTCCACGAGGTTGATCACGATCTGGGCGTGTGCCTGAGGTTGTGTTGCACCGCCCATGACGCCGAAGGCGACCCAGGGTTCACCGTCCTTGGTGATGAACGCCGGAATGATGGTGTGGAATGGGCGCTTGCCTGGTGCGTAGGTGTTGGGACGCCCAGGGGTCAGATCGAACAGCTCCCCACGATCCTGGAGAATGAACCCCAGACCGGGGGGCGTCATGCCCGAGCCCATCCCGCGGTAGTTGCTCTGGATCAGCGAGACCATGTTGCCCTCCGCGTCCGACGTGCAGAGATAGATTGTGTCGCCTGACTCGAGGGCTGGATTGCTGGCGGCGACCCTCTTCATCGCGTCCTCCGGGTCGATCAAGGCACGGCGTCTCTCGGCGTACTCCTTGGATATGAGCGTCTGCACGGGCACGTCCGCCATGGACATATCGGCGTAGAATCGAGCGCGGTCCTCGAAGGCCAGCTTCTTGGCCTCCACGAAGGTGTGAATGTAGTCCGCGCTACCGAAACCCATCTTCGCGATGTCGAAGCCCTCCAGGATGTTCAGGATTTGCAGAGCAGCGATACCCTGACCATTGGGAGGCAGCTCCCAGACATCTACCCCGCGGTAGTTCGTAGAGACCGGTTCGACCCATTCACCCACGTGTGCGGCGAGATCCGCCTGATCGAGGAAGCCACCCTGCGCTTGCATGTAGTCCGCGATGGTCTTGGCGACCTCTCCCTTGTAGAAAGCATCCCGACCACCTTCGGCAATCTTCTTCAGGGTGTTCGCGAGGAAGGGGCTACGCCAGAGTTCACCCTTCTTCGGGGCCTTGCCGTCGATGGTGAATTGCTCCACGAAACCTGGGAACTTGGAGAGCCGCTTCGTACTGAGGTTCCAGTAGTGGGCGATCACCTCGGAGATAGGAGCTCCGTTGTTCGCGTACTCAATTGTTGGCGCAAGCAACTCGGCCATCGGCTTCCTGCCGAAGCGATCGTGCAGAGCAAACCATCCATCCACGGCTCCAGGTACGGAGACTGGAAGGGGGCCGTACTTGGGGATCTTCTCGATGCCGAGTTGCTGGAGGTGTTCGAGGGTCAGGCTGGCCGGTGATCGACCGCTACCGTTGTAGCCGTAGAGTTGCTTGGTCTTGGCATCCCAGACGATGGCGAACAGGTCGCCCCCAATGCCGTTGCCAGTTGGCTCGACCAGACCCAGGAGTGCATTGGCGGCGATGGCAGCATCGAGGGCGTTGCCGCCACTCTTCAAGATGTCCAGGGCAACCTGGGTGGCAAGCGGCTGGCTTGTCGCTGCCATCCCGTGCTGAGCGATGACCTCGGAACGCGTCGCAAAGTTCCGTCCGGTGATGCGATCCTGCGCAAGCACCGAGGAGGCGAAAATGCTGGCAAAGCAGCCGAGGAATAGGCAAACGGAGACGAGGGGAGCGTCCATTCTGGGTCGGGCTGGAGAAAGCGGAAGCCAAGGGATTGTCAGGGCACGGCCCATTCTATCCGGGAGCGACCACGTAGAGCACCCGCTGAGCGGTTGGCCGTATTATAGTCAGGCCAGTCCCCAACCTACCGCTCTCCTGATGATCCAAGAGTCTTGTCTGGCGCTGGTGCTCAGCGCGATCCCAGCCTCCGGCAATACAATCGGGCTGTCCTGCCCCGAGGAGGCAGAGCTTGCCTGGGGGCCTTGGTCGGTCCTTCTGCCCTTTGATCATCCTGGGGGCGGGATCGCTGTTGAGGATGCACACTCTCCTGAACGCCAGCTCAAGCCGCTGAAGCTGAACGGGGAGGGGCCGGACTTTGGCCGCAAATGGAAGGGCAAGAATGGAAAGCCGATCCAATGGCGACCAGTGCGCACCGGAGAGGCTGTCGACGCGGACTTTGGGGTGATCGACTTTCTGACGCTGATTCCCGATGACTATCCGGACAAGGGCGAGCAGCTCACTCGCATGTCGGCTGCCTATGTTCACCGGTCTCTACGCAGTCCAAGTAACCAGAAGATCAAGGTCTCCTTTGGCAGTGACGACGGGGCTCGCATCTGGCTGAACGGCAAGTTGGTACACGACAAGCCGATCTTGCGTGGGGTGAACCCCACAGACGATCTACTGGAACTGGATCTGCGCTCAGGCACCAATCACCTGCTCGTCAAGGTCTGTAACGAGGGCGGGGCCTGGGGATGTCAGCTGATTGATTCGCCCACCGGAGAGTCGCCGGCTGTGGAGACCCCACGCTCCACCATCGAGAAGGCCATCGAGATGGGTGCCGTGTACCTCTTGAAGACCCAGAACCTCGATGGGTCCTGGAGCTACGAAGGCAAGAAGTACCGCAATGGGCAGACGTCCCTCTCGCTGTATGCGCTCATGAAGTCGGGCCTGACGGAGGATCACCCGGCGGTTCGTCGCGGGATGGAGTTCTTGCGTACGCATCCGCCCAAGATGACCTACTCGGCCTCCGTACAGATCCTGGCGCTGGTTGCGATGAAGAATGATCGTCACAGCGAGTGGATTGAGGATCTCGCGATGGTCCTGATGGACTGGCAGGAGGGAGGGTTTGGCTATCCGTCAGGCCAGAACGACCTCTCCAATACCCAGTATGGCGCTCTGGGGCTCTGGGCCGCGATGAAGGTGGGCGTCGACATTCCTCAGCGGGTCTGGCTGTATCTACTCCGGAATTCTCTCAACCACCAAAATGATGACGGGGGGTTTGGTTACCGGATTGGTGGCGCCTCCACGGGTTCAATGACGGTTGCTGGCCTGACCATCATTGCGATTTGCCAGCAGGGGTATGGAGTCGCTGGAGTCCCTTCTCAGCTGGAGCGAAAGACAGAGAAGGCGCTCGAGAGTGGTTTGAACTGGCTGGCTGAGAACTTTCGATCCGACAAGAACCCGAGAGTCGATGGGGGGGGAGAGGAGCGCTGGAAGCACTACTACCTCTACGGCATTGAGCGCCTCGCTGCACTGTTGGGCATTGACGAGATCGGTCAATACGATTGGTATCGACAGGGATCTGCGTACTACGTCAAATCCCAGACCAGGGAAGGGAGCTGGGTTGCCGGCGGCGCAGAGCCAGAATCCAATACAGCCTTCGGCTTGATCTTTCTATCCCGGGGCACGGCATCAATGACTGGCACCAAGTCATCGAGTCATGCCAGCCGTCGCTATGCGACCGACGGGGAAGGCGCAGAGATCGTTCTACGCGCAAGTGGGGACACGCCCCTGACCATGTGGCTCTCCGAAATCAGCGAGGCTGCGACCCAGGATTACGCGCGAGATGGTGCGGGCGGAAACGGCGTCTACCTCGATAAGGCGGAGTACCTGGCAAATGGAGAGACCATCGCGATCGTGGAGGCAGATGCGACCAAGCCCTGGAAGGCCGACACCCTCGCTACCCAGTACAAGTTCTCCACTCGCGGAGATCACGAGATTCAACTGCGAGTCCATCTGGCTCCTGACCCGGCCGTGCCGGGATCTGAGCCGCAGATCATCGAATCTCCCAAGGTCACGGTTCGCATTGACAAGCTCCTCGAGAGCTGGATGCTCGACTATCCCGATGACAGCCTTCAAAACCTTGTGCTCGACCAGCGCAAGACAGTGAGTGCCAGTTCGAAGCGGGGCGATGGCGGAAAGCCAGCGCTGGCGATTGATGGCCTGGCGGGAACTGCCTGGATCTCGGCCAAAGCAGATGCTGAGCCCTCTCTGACCATTGATTTCAAGAGAGCCGTGCGTGCGGACCGCGTGGTTCTGAGTCATGTCTCCAGCAAGGAGCTCCTGCGTCATCACTTCGACCGAGCGACGAAGGTCTCCGTCGAACTGGGCGGAAAGAGAGAGCCGCAGATCTTTGAGCTCGATAGAGACGAGGAGCGAAAGAGCATCTTGATCTTGTCGCGTTCCTCAAAAATCAGCCAAATCACGATTCGGGTACTCGAGCGTGACAAGGGTCAGCGACATCCAGGGCACGTGGGGTTTGCCGAGATCGAGCTCCGCAAGGGAGAGTAGGACCTCGCTGGCTAGCTTCGCGCTACGAGGGGGATCTAGCGACCAGCAATCTCCACCTCGGCAGCGATGTGGCCGAACGCCGGCCAGTAGGTCTCGTCGACAACCCTCTGCCAGATCTGGAAGGCCCGCTCCGTGCGGCCATTCTTCCAGTGCCACATGCCCAGGCCGTAGCCGACGGTTGCGGGGCTGGGTGCAGTCGCGTCAAAGACGGTCTCCACTTGCTCCGCGGGTAGGTCGCCCTTGAAGAGCAGTAGCAGCCGGTGATAGTCGTGATTCTCGATCACGTCCATCTCCGGGCGGATTTCATCGAGCAGCAGCCGGGCTTCGGCGTCCATGGAGAGCCGCCACAGGGTGAGGACGTTCCAATAGGCGGCAGCCACGAACATGTCGTCGTTGACCTCACTGAAGTACAAGCAGCGTCTCCAGGACTCGAGCGACCTGGCGAAGTCACCGTCGAGGTATTGAGCCAGTGCCAGGTGGTAGAAGATATTCGACTGGGTGGTCGAGCGAGGTATGTCGAACTCGTTTGGAGCTCCGTCTTGTTCGTAGCTGTCAGGGACACCATCCGCGAGCCTGGCAGCCTGCCCGAGGTCCTCGATGGCGTCGGGAAAACGCCTCAGGCTGATGTAGCGATGCCCGCGGTGCCGCCTCAGGCGGTAGCTCTCAGGATGGAACTCGAGGGCGTCCCCGTAGATGGTGATGGCCTCCCTGTAGCGCCCGAGGTACCCGAGCCGACGACCGACCCAAATGGCGGCCATCTCGTCTCTGGGGTCCTGGACAAGCTCTGTCTCAGCCGCCAGCAGGTTATCGAGCAAGCTGGCGTACCTCTCGTCCGAGAGCTCCGCCGGGCGCAGCTCGGTCCCAGTCAGGGACAGACACTGGACGTCTGCGGGTAGCTTTGCGGTGCTACCAAGACCGGAACAGGAGGCGAGGGAGAGCAACACCACGATCGACTTGAGGATCTTCATGCTCGTCAGGGTAATCTACTCTCACAATCATGAAGAGCCTCGATCAGACACGAGACGAAATTGACCGAATCGACCGAGACCTGATCCAAGCCCTGGCCGAGCGCATGAAGCTCGTGAGCTCGGTGGCTGCGATCAAGGGCGAGGATCCGGAAGTCCCTCTCCGCAACGAGGAACGTGAGCGGGAGGTCTTCGATGCCTGGGCTCGTGAGGGCCAGCAGTACGGACTCTCACCGTACTTCCTCGGCCGGATCTTGCGGGAGGTCTTGAACTACTCACGCAGGGACCAAGAGAGTGTGATTGGTGGCGAGCTGCCTGTCAGTGGCCCGAGTAGCGTCCGAGTGGCCTACCAGGGTGCTCCGAGCTCCTACAGTGACCTGGCCATCGAGAAGCTCTTCATCTCGCGCCCGACCCCCGTCCGTGAGAGGATCGGCCTGCACAGCTTCTCCGCAGTTCTTGATGCTCTCGGTTCCGGTGATGCGGAGTATGCCTTGTTACCAATTGAGAACACCATTGCCGGATCGATCATCGAGGTCTATCGATTGCTCGCAGAGCGAGATGTTCATGTGATCGATGAGGAGTACTGGCTGGTGGAGCACGTACTCGCAGGGATGCACGGTGCGGGCCTCAAGGATCTTGAGGTCGTGCGTTCCCACCCAGTAGCACTCCAGCAGTGTGAGAAGTTCATCGATGGACTCGTCGGCTGTCGCGCGGAGAGTTACTACGACACAGCTGCTTCTGCCCGTTCAGTCGTGGAGGCTGGGAACCCCAAAGTCGGGGCGATCTGCTCGGAGCAGGCAGCCCTCAGGGCTGGCTTGGACATCCTCCAGAGAAACATTGCTGATCGCTCTCACAACACGACACGCTTCCTGTTGCTGGGCCCCAAGCCCGAGTCCGTGGATCCACGCATCAATGCGAAGATCTCGATGCTCTTCACAGCGGACCATCGGCGTGGTGCGCTGGCCTCCTGTCTTCAGCGCCTTGCGGACGAGGACATCAATCTCTGCAAGCTGGAGAGCCGGAACCTGGCGGACAGTCCCTGGCAGTACCTCTTCTACGCCGACATCGAGGGCAATGTTGAGGATCCAAGCATGAGCAGCGCTCTCAAGAACCTCGAAGAGCACACCAATACCCTCCGAATCCTGGGGTGCTATCCAAACCGCTCTGGTGAGTCCTGAGCCGCGAAATTGGGCCCCAGGGCCCGTTTGTGGTTCGTAGCCCCACCATTTAATAGGGGCCCCAGATGCCGGGGCTTCAGTTCAGGGGCTGATGTTTCGATCAATTGGGGGCGTCTATTGCCGTTTCCGAGACCCTGACCCCGCCGCGATGAAACTCCCTCGTTGGACTGTGTATCCCGCTCTCGCCACGCTTGCCACCCTTGCCGTGACAGCGGTTCCCCAGCGGGGGTCACTGCCCCATCACGAAGGGGCAGCCAATCGGGCGCGCGAGATGGCCACGGAGAGGGCAGTGCCGAGCTCCGAAGAGGCTCGTCTGGAGGCTGAGCTGGAAGGACGGGTCGAAGAGCGGTTCACAGAGAAGGCCAGCGAATAGGTAGGCGGGTCAGCATGAGAATCCCCCGTTGGACGACCTACCCTGCCATCGCACTACTCCTGGCGATTGCCCTGATCGCCCTGCCGTCGAGGCGGCACAACGACGGCGCAGCGCAACGCTCCCGAGAGGCAGCATCGAAAACCGAGGCAGCGATTGATTCGAGCTTGTCTCGCCAGCAAGGCGAGCGCAGCTCTCTACGTGACTTCCTTCCTGACGGGTTCGTCCTGGATGGGACGGTTGACTATCGGGGTGCCGTTCAAGCAGCCATCGTGGCCTGCTCTGGTAAGACCCTGGAGTTGCCTGAGTTCCCGATCCTGATCGGACGATCCCCTGGGGAGCGGTACGGCCTGATCATTCGTGAGGGCCTGACGATCACGGGGAGCCAAGCTTCCGAGCTCAAGACTCACGAGTATGGCTTGCAGCTCCTACGTGGGGAGGGGGTGCATGATCTCACGCTCTCGAACTTCTCCCTGACAGGGCCCGGTGGAGATGGTGAGCGATTGGGCCATGGCCTCTTGCAGATCACCGGAGGTAAGGGGATCCATCTCGAGAATCTGCACATCTCCGCAGCGGATGCTGACGGCCTGGCGATCGCACAGGCCGAGGACTGCACTGTTGAGGGCGTCAGCGTCACCGGTGCGTCCAAGTCCGCGATCTACCTTGCGGATTGCAGTGACTCCTTCGTGCGCAAGAACACCGTAAGCGACTTTGGCGGACACTACCTTGGTGATGGTGTGCAGGTTGGTGTTGGGATCCAGCTTTCGAGCTGTAGAAACGTGCATTGCACTGACAATCTGATCCAGGAGGGCCTGGGTGTGGGAATCCTCTGCAACGCGTTCCAGGGCGGTTCCAAGCCGATGGGAGTCACACTGACAGGGAACAAGATTCGGGGGGTCTCCAATCACGACAATCGCAACGTCTCAGGTGGCATCCGCCTGGCGAACGGAAGCGGTGACAAGCTGACGCGCACACAGGTCAGCGGCAACTCGATCTGGGATTGCGGCGAGAACGGCATCTACATCGAGAATCATGGTGGCTCGGAGGTAACCGGGAACTTCTTGAGCGCCAGCCTAGGTGTCGGAATCCAGGTCAGCACCATTGAGGATGTGCGCATCACCAACAACGTCATCTTTGATAGCGGAGTCGGCAGAGAGAGGCCTACCGAGCCCTTTGCGCTGATCAACAGCTCGCATGGCGTTCATCTTGAGGGCAATGTGACGGACTCTCCCGGGCAGGTCCCAGCCACCGAGGACTAGCCTCAGGCCTCCCGGCGGCCCGGCTTCTCAAGGGGCCGGCCGAATAGGCGGTCATTCTCGAGGGTGCCACCGAGCTCGTTTCCTGGCCGAAATCTGTCCAGAGAGCGGGGTGAGGGCGTCAGAATCGTGAGAGCGGACATCGTTGTCGGGCAGATCCTTGGCAACGGCCGCCGGGGCGCTAGAGTCCAGCGCCAGCGCAAGTTCCCCGACCCTCTAACGCGACTGATGAGCACTGCACAGGAAGCACTCGAACGCCTTCGGGAAGGCAACAGCCGATTCGTTTCTGGTGATCGTGTGATCTCGACTACAGGTCTACCGGCGAGGCGCCAGGAGTTGATTCCCGGGCAAGAGCCCATGGCCGTGATCCTGGGTTGTGCGGACTCTCGTGTGCCTCCGGAGTTGATCTTTGATGTTGGCCTGGGCGACCTGTTTGTGGTTCGGGTTGCGGGAACCGTGGTGGCACCGGTCCTGCTCGAGAGTATTGAGTACGGGGTGGAGGCCCTCGGGGCTCGCCTGGTCGTGGTCCTGGGGCACTCGAATTGTGGCGCAGTCAAGGCCGCGGTTTCTGAGCTCAAGCTTGTACCTGAGGAGCGTTCGGGGCAGCTGCCAGGCTTGGTCGAGGGGATTCGGCCAGCGGTCGAACTCGTGCTCGACTCGTCACCGGATTCAACGACCGAGGAGGTCATTGCCAGGGCCATACGTGCCAACGCCAGGAATTCTGCGAGCCGACTGCGCCACGAGAGTGGCCCGATTGCCCGGGCACAAGATCGAGATGGCTTGCTCGTGGTCAGCGCTGAGTACTCCCTGGAGACGGGGGTGGTCGACTTCTTTGACGGGGTTCCAGGCGAGCGCATCCAGGACGCTCGCTGACGAGCCACTACTGGAATCGTCCGCCCAGGCCCTGGATCACGTGGCCGGTCGTGCCGATCGTCGTGGTCGCGCCGGTGTCCCGGTTGACCTGAAGGAGCTGGCGTTGATTGCTCACACCGAAGAGCTGATTGGTCTTGCTGTCATAGGTGAGGCCGATCAGCGCTGAGATTCCGGTGGCTCCTACCGAAGAAGCCACGCCGGTACTCGAGTTGATCGTGACGAGCTCATCCGTGGTGTCACTGGCCCCGAAGAGCTGATTTCTCGACGTGTCGTAGGCAAGGGCCCTGACCCCTGTGACACCCAGTGCGCCCACGAGCGTGCCAGCTCCAGTCGTCGTGTTGATCGTGATCAATACGTGAGTGGCGAGATCTGTACCGTAGAGCGTGCTGGTCTCATGGTCGAAGGCCAGCCCTTCGACCTGGTCGAAGCCCAGGGGACCAATGGGCGAGGAGGCGCCCGTGACGGGATTGATCAACAGCAGCTGATCCCTCCAGGTGTCCGTCCCAAAGACACTGTTGGTGTTCGAGTCGGTTGCGACCGCGTAGACCGAGTGGAGTCCGAGAGCGCCCACGGAGTTCAACCCATCTGTCGAGGGGTCAAGATTGATCAGCTCGTCAGTTCCCACAGCGAGCGTCGACTTGGAATTCCCGCGTATCGTGTTGAAGTTGGTGTCGTAGGTGAGCGCGCGGATGCCCTCGAAGGCGAGCGCACTTCGTGCGCTCCCAATGCCGGTGGTGGTGTTGATGTCAATGTTCTGGTTCGTGGCTGTGTCGACTCCTTGGAGGGTGTTCGTGTCAGAGTCGAAGGCCAGTGACTCGATACTTGCGAATCCCAACGGGTTGGGTGCAGTCGTCACCGCAAAGGTCTGGGGGTCGATCCAGATCAGCACAGTATTGCTTCGGTCTACTGCATAGATCCTGTTGCTCGCAGGGTCAAAGGCCAGCCCCTCGACGTCACCAACCGTCAGCGTGGCCACGGCAGTTGCTGCACCGGTCAAGGTGTTGATGGTCAGCAGCTCATCGGTTGGCTCGTTGATGCCGAAGAGTCGGTCGGTAAGTGAGTCGTAGGCCAGGGATTTGATGTTGTTTCGCCCCAAGGCGCCGATGGCCGTACCGGCTCCTGTGGTGAGGTCGACCGATACCAACTGATCCGACTTGGTGTCCGTGGCGTAGATCGTGCTGGTGCCCGGGTCGAATGCCATGCTCTGGATGTCATCGAAGCCCATTGTGCCGACAAGGGACCCGTTGCCGGTCGCCTTGTCGATGGAGACCAGCTGGAAGGTGCCGATCTCCGATGCGAGCAGCTCGTTGTTTCCCGGATGGAAGGCCAGCGCTCGTACATCAGCGAATCCTAGTGGTCCTACAACACTTCCAGCGCCGGTGGTCGTGTTGATTGTGATCAGCTGAGCTGAGGTACGATTCGTGCCGTAGAGAGTGTCGGTCGTGGAGTCGAAGGCGAGTCCGCGGACATCATCAAAACCCAGAGCACCGACGAGGGTGGTGGTGGCGTTCGTCGTGTTGACTGTGAACAGCTGGTCCGTGATACGGTCAACAGCGAAGAGTGTGCCCGTATTGGAGTCGTAGGCCATGCCTTCGATGTCGCTAGGGCCGACGACTGAGCCGATCTCGGTGGCGAGGCCTGACGTGGGATTGATCGACAGTAAGCTGTCCGGGCCGGTATCGAAACCGTAGATGGTGTTGTTGTTGGAGTTGAAGGCCAGCGCGACGATCCCCGTGAAGCCAAAGGGCCCGACCGCCGTGCCCTGACCTGTCGCCGGATCAATGGTCACGAGGTGGTCGCTACCCGCATCCGCTCCGTAGAGCGTGTTCGAATTACTGTCATAGGTCAGGCCCTCGACGCCGAGGAAGCCTGCGAGGCCGGGGCCCGAGCGCATATCAATTCCACCGTTCGTGGCGTTGACACCGAAGAAGCGTGTCCCCGATGAGCCTGCGAGCGGGAGCACCGGATCCGCTGTGCCGCCATCGCTTCCTCCACTGCCACCACACGCGGATAGGAACAGAGGGGTGATCAAGAAGAGGGAATCGTGAAGTTTCATGAATCGATGCCGGGCGGGGCGCCAGAAGAGAGCCAATCAGGGCTCCTGGGTCTCCACTGGCGGAGAGGGACAGCTCGGGACAGTACCGAGGAGATTTCCCCGTATCGTCCTCAAGGGGGACCTGGCCTGAACTCGATTTGGCGATACGAGCGGCGACTCGTTACGGCCGGTCTCCTGCCCACTGCAACGACCCTCATGGGCCTCAGTAAGGGCTCTCTGGGGGATAGAGCGGTTCTCGTAAATTGATGGTGATGGCTAAGATTCCGACCCGAGATCTGCTTCCATTCGGCCTCTTGCTGGCCCTTGCCGGCTCAGCAGCCTGGTGGTACCCCCAGGATGGTCCCGTCGCGGAGGGGATCATGCCTCCAGGTGACACCTTGCCCGGACCGGTGGACTCCGAGCTGTTTCATGACTCTCGAAGATCAGTGGGCGAGACCGGATCCTTGGAGAGGAGGGCTCCGGGTTCTGAAGAACTCCCGGTCGAACGAGCTACAGAGCCTGTCGCTCTCATGTCTGGCGTTCACGGAACGGTCCTGGACTCTCTAGATCGCCCAGTCGAAGGGGTAGGTGTGCTCCTCTACCATGGCCGGGAGCGGCACAAACAGGTCACCGATGGGAGGGGGGCCTTCGAGTTCAAGAACCTGGCCGGCGGGCAGCATCGACTATTCGTCGATCGCTCCGAAATGCCCAGGGGGTTGCTTGCACCATGGAAGCAAGGCGTTCCCCGCATCTACACTGGCGAGGCAACGGGCATCCACGGGACATCCTTCATGCTTCCGGATCACGAAGATCTACAGGTTGATCTGCGAGTGTTTCGGGTGAGCGAGGTCACCGGTAGCGTCATCGGATCGAGCGGTGAGCCTATTGAGGGGGCACTGGCGACCATCCGGTCGCAGAATGGCGTCTTGATCTCGACCCGCACGGATCAGTGGGGTCTGTTCAGGCTTGAAGGCGTCTATCCGGGGCTCTACGTGATTCAGGTCGAGACGCCGCCTGACCAGCCCGAACTTGCTGGCCACTCCCCTTTGCCAACCACCTTCGAGATCGGCAGTGGAGAGCTGGTTCGGCTGGAAGACATGGTTCTGGGGGGCGTGGGCTGTGTGCTCCAGGGCCGAATCGTCGACGAGGATGGCCTCGGGGTCGAGGGCCTGGACCTGCTGGTGCACGGAGCCGACAGTGTCGGAATCGACCTGCGTTGGAGTGCGCGTACTGATCTGGAGGGGAGCTTTCGCCTGGGCCGTCTCTCTCCCGGTGACCTCCGCTTGGAGGTCGTGGATCCGACTCGAGCGCTCGCTGAGATTCCCCCTCCGAGGGCCTTGCACCTGGGCGGAAGCCAGGAGAGCTGGGATCTTGGAGTCTGGGAGGTAGAGCGCGACCGCAGCTTTCGAGTCCTCGGCCGTGTCAGGGTCGATCCGCACTGGGCGGATGTAGAGGGACTCGATCACTACACCTTGGCACTCGAACAGCTCCCCCCCGTGGAGACCACCGACGATGCCACAGAGCGGTGGATAGACAAGGACCTGGGTGAATTCAGCTGGTCCTGTTCGACTCCTGGCAATCAGGTCACGCTGCGGGTCGTGCTTGCCACGGATCGGGGCGTGCAGCACAGTCGCGAGCTGACCTTGAATCCACTCGCGCCGGGACGCGATGAGGTGCTGTTGAGCTTTCCCTGAGAGCGTGGTCAGACTACAGGCTCCGGGCTAGTGCTCTGGTACCCCTTGGGAGAGCTGCTACAGCCGAATCCGTAATTCGTCTTCTCCGCAGTGGGGATCGCTCGTGCTCCTGAGCTAGGCTAGGCGCCTATCCGAGACATCACCTCGTTCATTCGATGGCCTTCTCTCTCCACAGCATCTTCCCCGACCTGCCGGATCTCAAGATCGTCGATATCGGAGCAAGCCCGATCGACGGTGATCCGCCCTACCAATCGCTCTTCGCAGACGGACATGCGGATCTAGTAGGGTTCGAGCCTGACGAGAAGCAGTTCGCTGCGCTCCAGGCGCTTGGCCAGGAGCGAGCGCATTACCTTCCTCATGCGGTCGGTGACGGAGATGACCATGAGCTCCGGGTCTGCCGCAGTCCGGGAATGACGTCGTTGCTCGAACCAAACCAGGAGGTATTGCAGCACTTCCACGGCTTTGGTGAGTGGGGTGAGGTCGTTCAACGAGTTCCGGTCTCGACGCGCAGGCTTGACGATGTTCCCGAAGCACGTGGTTGTGACTATCTCAAGATCGATGTTCAGGGGGGAGAGCTGGCTATTCTCCAGCACGCTACGGAGATCCTCGCCGGGTGTGGGGTGGTGCACATCGAGGTCCAGTTCGTGCCCTTCTACGAGGATCAGCCTCTGTTTGCCGAACTCGACCAGGCTCTGCGCAACGCGGGATTCTGGCTGCACCGTTTCACTCCGATCCACTCGCGAGTCTTCAAGCCGCTCCTGATCAATGACGACCCATATGCCGGACTCTCTCAGTTGCTCTGGAGTGACGGCATCTACGTGAAGCGGTTCACGGACTTCTCAGAGCTGGATGAGGCTGCCCTGAGCAAGATCGCTCTTGTTGCTCACGATCTCTACGCCTCGATCGATCTTGTGTCGCTGGCCCTGAAGACCCTTGATGATCGCGATAGCGGCAACCGATTCGAACGTTACCTGGCAGCGGTCATGGAGCAGGCAGCGCCCTAGGGCTTGCTACCACTGGTCAGCTTCAAATACTCGGCGTGCTGCAATCTCTTCGCCCTCGAGAGGGCGGCACTCTAGCCCTACTATGTCGTCGTACCCCAAGGCCTTGGCTTCCCGTAGTACTCTGGCGTAGTTGATTTCGCCCGTGCCCGGCTCGTTACGACCGGGGTTGTCAGCTAGCTGTAGGTATCCGACCTGATCGAAGCCTTCCTTCAGCCGGCGGCAGAGGTCGCCCTCGGTGATCTGCATGTGGTAGAGGTCCCAGTTGAGCTTCACGGCTGGAGAGTTGACTTCGCGACAAATCCTCACGGGTGCTGGGCTCCCATACAGGCAGTGGCCCTTGTGATCCGCTCGAATGTTCATCGGTTCGAGGATTAGCATCAGCTGTTTTTCCTCGGCGATGGGTGCTACCAGTTTCAGGCTATCGATGATGTTCTGGTGCATGACCTCCTGGGTCATGCCTGGCTGGTCATTGCCGCCAACAACGGTGGCCTTGCGTGCGGAGAGAATGGCGGCTGCTTCGGTCGCACTCTCGATGGCATTCACCAGTGCCTCCTGATTCTTCGGGTCGTTCATCCCAGGGACAAAGCCCCAGGCGGTGAACTGTGCGACCTCGACTCCGAGCTCGCTGGACAGCGCCGCGATCGCCTCCAGATCCTTTCCGCCCAGGCCCCAGAACTCGACGGCGTCAAAACCAAGGTCGGCACTTGCTCTGATGCGGTCAAGGAATGGCAGACGACGAAACCACATCTCGATGTTGACAGCGAACCGGGTGTTCTTGGTCTTACCGGGCTTGAAGTCATCCTCGGCAAGACTGGCTTCATCACCCTGGGGTTGATCGGGAACCGAGCGGTCCTGACCTGTGGCGCGGGCAGTCCCCGCAGCGGCGAGAGTTCCGGCCATGAAGTTGCGGCGATTGATTCTGGTCATGCTGACTTTTTGGGTCTCAGAGACTGCTCAGGTATTCGATGAGGTCACGCATCTGGCGTGGGGTGAGCAACTCACCCATTCCCTCGGGCATGGCGGAGAGGTCCGGGCGTCGCTCGATGACTGCAGCGCTCTCGACCTCGATGAGCTCCCCGTCAGAGTTGATGAGTGTCAGCCACTCGGTGGTCTCGTCAACTATTCGCCCGGCAACCAGTTCGTCGTCTTCCAGAACCAGGAGCACAGCCTCGAAACCAGGCGCGATGCGTGCGTTGGGATCAACAATGGCCTGCACGAGCTGATCTCGAGTCAGGCGCTGACCGACACCACTCAGGTCCGGGCCGACACCCTGGTTGGCCTGGTCACCGGTGAGGTGACAGCGAACACAGCTCAGGGCCGCATCCTGTTCATGGATTTTCCTGCCCTGTTCCAGGTCACCACCGAAGAAGCTATCACGCCACTTTCCGAGGATGGGATCCTGGGCGAGGCGTGCATCGCGGAGCTTCATGGCAGCCTCTCGGGTGCTGGACGGCTCGCGCGTAGCCATGGCTTCGATCAGGTCCAGGCGTAGTTCGGCTGGAAGGGTTTGGGTCCCGATCTTCTCGAACTCGAGCATGAGTAGGGCCTGAGCTTCTGCGTCGTCGACACGACCAAGAGCGCTATAGACCGCACGGCGCTCCTCGATACCACCGTTCTCGAGTACGGACTCGAAGAGGGGTACAGCCTCGGAGAAGTCAATTCGTGGAAGTGCCTCAAGGGCGGAGGCTCGCAGCTTGTCGTTGCGGTCACTCAGGCTTCCACGTAGCAGGCGCTCGAAGAGTGAGGAGTCGAGTGGCTCGATGGCCACCAGAGCAGCGACCCGGAGCTCTCCATCGAGATCACGGTCTTGTACGAGCCCTGCCAGCAAGGCGTTCGACTCCGGGATTGGATACACACTAGCCAGCTCGATCCAGCGCCCGACCATGCTGTCAGGTAGGTCGTTGATCTCATCGGCCAGGCGCATCACCTGTCGAGGCGCTGTTCCAGCCTCGCGGGCATCGATCGGGCGCCAGTTGCTGATCACGTAATCCCGCGGAGCGGGCTCCTCCCAGCTGGCCAGCATCATGATGGCATCGGCTCGCAGGCGTTCAGGTCGCTCACTGTCAATGGCGAAGGAGCCCAACGCATCGGCGCTGGTGTCATCACCCAGACGCAGGTTGGCATTGAGTATCCGCCGCAAGAGGGACTCGTCTTCGATCGACCTGTCGTCGATCAGTCGCGCCAGCGCTTCGAAAGCGGATTCGATGGGGACGTCAATGATCGCGCGAGCAGCCTCGAGGACGACCAGGGGCGAGGAGTCATCGAGGAAGTTCACAACCTCGGGAGACTCGCGACGCCTCAGCGCGACCACCGCGGCCAGGCGCGCATGGACATTCTCGTCCGCGCTGGCGGCAATGAGCTGCTCGTCGCTTGCGCAGCCCTGGAGGCCAAAGATGCTTGCGTGGCGCAGGACGAGATCGCGATCGGCGGCTTCACGGGCGAGGGCGAAGAGTGGTTCGACAGCACGCGGATCTTCGAGCCTTCCGCAGGCAATCCCGGCGAAGAGCTGAACGGGAGCGCTCTCGTCACCTAGAGCCTCGACCAGGCGGGCCGCTGCAGGCGTGTAGCGATGGTCTCCAAGAACCCTGGCGACTTGAGCCCGAATTCGAGCGTTCGGGTCGCGCAGGAATGGATGCAGGTACTCGAGCAGGGACTCCTCCTCGTCAGCGGCCATTCCCAGGCCCCAGATGGCGTGCAGGCAGGCTAGCTCGTTCTCGGCGGCCTTGAGCACTTGCTGCATACGCTTCCAGCCATCGGCTCCCCGGTTGACGAGCTCAAATTGGGCCATCTGTCTCACGCGCATGTCGTCGTGCTGCAGGAGGTTCTGCAGCTCGTCGAGCGAGCGCTCGGCAACGCCTTGTCCCAGGATCTCTTTTACCTCGAGAACTACAGGAGACTCGATCTGCCTCGGCTGATAGGTGCGGTAGAGGCGGCCCTTTCCGGTCATGTTCCAGCCGTGAACCCAGTCGCTGAAGTAGATGACTCCGTCAGGTCCGAAGTCCACATCGGTGACCAGGGTATGCCAGACGAACTGCTCGAGATCCTTGATCTTGAAGCCCGCCCCCTTGGGCTCGACCTTGAAGGTGTGCACACCGCTCGAGCTTGACTGTCCGCGGAAGTCACACAGGAAGAAGGAGCCCTGGTAGCTGGAGCTCAGGCCAGTGCCGGGGTAGTAGGCGAGGCCGGAGGGGCCGTTGGCGAGGTTGTCGATCGGCGGCGAGAGGTAGGCCGCCTGCCCATCGAAGTGAGGCTTCCAAAGACCTTCAGTGTTCCAGGGGCCACGTGCAACGGGTTCGAAAATCCATTGGTAGGAAGAGCGCCACCCTGTATCTGCACCCTCGATGATCTGTACCCAGCGCGCCTTGTCACCTCCGTCCGAGTTGTTGTCTCCAGTGAAGAGGTTGCCGTACTCATCAAAGACCAGCTCTTGGGGATTTCTGAGTCCAGTGTGAAAGATCTCGAGATCACTACCGTCGAGGCGGCAGCGCAGGACTGCGCCGGCGTCGGGGTAGAACAGTCGACCGTCTTCGGTCTCGACGTTGAATCCTCGGTCGCCACAAGAGAAGTAGAGCCAGCCATCAGGGCCGATTCGTAGTCCGTGCAGGTCGTGGCCGAGAAGGGTGACACGCACGCCGTATCCGTAGGACAGGCTCTCGCGCTCGTCAGCCCGACCATCACCGTCAAGGTCGCGCAATCTCCAGAGATGGGGGACGCAGGCGTAATAGACATCGCCGTTGTGCTCCAGCAGGCCTGCGGCGATCCCATCGGCCGGGTCGTTGAAGCCGTCGGCATAGACCTCTGACCAGTCCACCACACCGTCTCCATCGGTGTCCTTCAACAACTTGATGCGCTCGTGCTCGGTTCCGTACTCCGCAATGAAGTTGTCACCGGCCCAGCGCTCGTGCATCGCGACACGATCCTCGACCGTCTGGCAGGCCATGTCCTCCTCGAGCCTCTCGACATGCCAACGCATGTCTGTCACGCCATTGTGCAGGCGAAAGGTCTCGCAGATGTAGATCGAGCCGTCATTGGCCGGGTAGAAGCAGACAGGATTCGCCGTGTGCGGTTCGGCGGCTACGAGCTCGACGACGAAGTCATCTGGCAGGCCGAACTTGGCCATGGCTTCCTGCCCTTCCTCGGATGCCTCGGCGACCTCGGGCTGATAGCTCGGGGCTTCCTGGGCATCGTTGTCCTGGGGCAGTGCACCGCTTGAGAACAGGGACAGGGTGATCGGCAGAATGGAGGGAGTGAGCATCGATGTGTGAGCGGAAAAAAACTAGCCGAGAGACTTGCGAACACGAATCAGGAGGTCACGAGTCATGCGAATGCCGTCGTCCTCACTCAGCTTCGACCCTTCGTATTCGATACCGATATACCCGGTATAGCCCGAATCCTTGACGATCTGCAACATCCGCGTGTAGTCGGTGTTGACCTCGTTTCCCAAGGCATCGAAGTCGTGGCTCTTGGCGCTGACAGCTTTTGCGTAGGGCATCAACTCCTGGACTCCAAGGTAGCGGTCATACCAGACCCCGCCACCAGTATTGAAGTTACCGAAGTCGGGCAGCGTTCCCACGCCGGGATTGCTTGCGAGCTCCATGACACTTGCCAGCCACTGACCATTGGATGACCGGCCGCCATGGTTCTCCACGATGACACTGACTTCGAATGGTTCGCCAAAGTGGGCCAGCTGATCGAGGGAGTCCGCCGCGCGCTTGGCCATTTCAGTGGCCTCTCCCGAACCTGCGGCGTTGACACGGATTGAGTGACAGCCGAGATAGGAGGCGGAGAGAATCCACTTGCGATGATTCTCGATGGCCTTTGCCCGCTCATTCGCGTCCTGTGCCGCGAGGGACCCCTCGCCATCGATCATGATCAACAGCATTCGCGTGTCTGCATCGGCCGCGCGCTGCTTCATCTCATCGAGGTATCCCCAATCCATCGCCTTGTCCTTGAAGAAGGAGTTCACGAACTCGATGGCATCCACGTCGTACTTCTCGCGGACACTGGAGATCCACTCAAGGTTGGATAATTCACCCCCTCGAAGGGCTCGATGGTTGGACCACTGCGCCAGAGAGATTCCAAAGAAGCCCTCATGGTACGGGTCGGAGAGCTGAGCGAGTTCTTCTTCGGTTGGGCTCGATTTGCAAGAGATCGCCAAGGCACTCAGGCTTGTGGTGGCGATGAGGAGGTCGCGGCGAGAGGGATTCGTGGACATGCTCTCTTGTAAGTGTGAGTTGGGAGATCTGGAGAAGGCGAGAGTATCGCACAGAACAGGTAGCGCAGGAATTCCGGGCTTGTTCAGGGGTGCTCAGCTTGGTTGGTGATCCCGGGGCTCAGGACGCGGAAGTAGAGGCCGCTGGGGCCGCCGCCATTCTCGACCCCGACCAGCACCAGGTTGTAGCCAGCCTTGAGGTTCATCCGCCCGACCTGCTGCATGGGGTGTGCGCCATGGCGGGACTGGTCACGGTAGATCTCCTCGTTGTTCAGCCACAGTCGGCAGCCGTCATCGCTTCCAATGGCGTACAGGACCTCGGTGTCTGCCTCAGATTTCAGCCAGGTCTGAGCAAAGCTGACCGACGCGGGCGCGGTCTCGGGGGCGATGGCGGCCAGGTCCAGGTAGCCGGCCTCCGAGGCTTCAGCGCGCTGCCAGCCTCGTAGCCCACCCTTGCCGGAGAACGTCGCCTGTGGGCTGTCGTCGTCCTCAGGGCCAAAGCTCTGCTCGAAGAGCGTGGATGGATCGGGGCTCTCGAAGTGCCCAATCACCATCCAGTCTCGGACGGCCTGGCCCTCCAGCAGGATCTCAAGATCCTTCGAGTATCGCATCAGGGAGTCGCGGCCGAACTGATCGAAGAGCTGGGCGACCCGCCCCTCGTTACCCGGGACCTCGGTGGCCTTGAGCGCCCGGCAGGTCGTCAGTGCCAGATAGGGGTCTCCTGGATTTGTGAGCCCAGCCAGCAGTACAGGGGTCAGCCCGCGAAGCTCGAGCTTCTCGATGGCTCTCAGGGCAGCGAGCTGGACCTTCCGCTCACCGTAAGCAAGGCCGCTGCGTACCAGGCCTGATATGTCGGGTACCCGTTGATGAGCCCCCGCGTGGAGGACCATGGCCGCCTCACTCGGGCTGAGGCCATCGAGGTCCTTGCGGGTTGCTGATGAGCCGAGTGCCCAGGTCCACATGGAGGTGTGCTGCCCGTCGTTGGTCGTCTGAATCCAGATCGGGTTGCTGATTGCCAGGGGCAGGATCGGGCGCTTGCCGGTCACGATTGGTTCCAGGCCTTCATCACCTTCGACGATGACGTGGATCCACGAGTCCCGGTGGATCCTCACGACAGCCTTCATGGTGGGCCACCGAATCGCACCATTCTCGAGCACATTGGGCTGCAGCTTGAAGGTGCTGTGCTCGTCGCCGTCGACGATGATCTTGATGCGATTCAGGTAGATCCAGGAAGGTGCCTTGACCTTGACCGTGACGAGCAGGTTGTGCTGGGTCGTCCGAACGACCTCTCCGGGGCCCTGTCCGTTGACCTGGAAGTCGATAAAAGGGCCCAGACTGATGAAGCTGCGCCCATTCTTGAGTGCGTGGGCAATCTCCGCGGGGTTGATGCGCTTGGGGCTATCGGTGGAGCTCCGGACGAAGTTACGCGGATAGCCGGCGAAGGCGCGATGCACCGTGTGGCTGTCGGAGTTTCCGACGACGAAGTAGCGGTGCCCGTGATTCAGCAAGTTGTACCAGTCCTGAAGGACCGAGTGCAGCCCTGCACCCACGTAGAGATCTCCGGCGGTGTCCGCGTCGTGATAGCCCCAACCCTCGTTCTCATTGAGCAGCTCGATGGTGTCGAAGTCCCTCGACCAGTTGGGGTCGGTGCTCAGGCCTGTAATGGGATCGAGGCCCCCGGCGGTGAAGTAGTCGATGCCTGCCCAGCGAGGGTGATTGAGCTGGATAACGGGTTCGATGCCGTACTCGTTCGTCTCCTGGCGGATGAGCTTGAAGAGCTTGTTCGCATCCGAGAGCCCCGCATCGATCACGGCGTGATCTGGATCGAGGGGGAAGGCATTGAAGTGACCGATGGGGGTGGAGATCTCATTACCCACCACGGCAGCCATTTCTTCGGAGGCTTCCAGCTCCTCCATGGTCGGCCCGTAGTCGGTGTTGTGGTTGTGATCGGTCGCCACAGCAAACTCGATGCCCTCGCCGATCAGGCTGATGACCCTCTCCTTGAGATTCGCATCTCCGTGACCAGAGTGGGTCAGGGTGTGCAGGTGGAAGTCTCCGCTGATCCAGCCGGCGGTTGAGACCTCCTGGCGCAGGACTGGGTGCCACTCGGTCTCCTGGCCTTCGACGATCTCCAGAACCTCCCGTGCCTGGCTGTACTCGATACCGCGGGTGGCATAGACGGTGTATCTGCCGACCGGGACTGTGATCGAGTCCTCGCCCGAGAGGCAGTAGACCACGTTCTTGCGAACCGCGAGGTTATCAGGGCGGGCGTCGACACCGGGGAAGAGCTCAGGGGTCTGGTTGCCCTTCTGGACAAAGGTCAGGCGGCCAGGGATCAAGAATCCGTTGGGCTCGTGAAGCGAGAAGCGCAGGACACCGCTGGGCTCCTCCGTACTCGCTGTCAGGGCGGGGGGAGCTGCCTCGGGTGCCGCTACTTCGGTTTCCTGAATGAAGGGGCAGGTAAGGGCGAGAATCAGGCCGGGATGAAACATTGGCTTGAGCAGAGACATGACAGTCGAGCGGAGAATGCGATTCGGCCCGGAGATGATACTTTGTCCGGCAATCACCGCCGCTCATTCCCCGGACGTGGATACAGATCCCCCATGAAGCACCGCCTCGGAGCCTGTTCCTGGTCACTGCGAGCCGAAGAGCTCGCTCCTCTGGCTGACCTTGTTTGTGAAGTTGGAGTGAGCCGCGTACAGCTCGGCCTGGACCCCGTGATTCACGGCGTCTGGAAGATCGGGGACATCCGCCAGGCCTTCTCGGCTGCCGGCGTCGAGGTGTGCTCGGGAATGATGGGCATGAAGGGCGAGGACTACTCGACTCTCGAGTCGATCAGGGAGACGGGAGGAATTCGCCCGACCAAGCACTGGCCAGCCAATTTGCAAGCCTCGAGAAGCTGTGCGAAGGCGGCCCGGGAGCTGGGCTTGAGCCTGGTCAGTCTTCACGCCGGCTTCTTGCCCCACGATGTGTCCGATCCGGAGCGGGGGCTGTTGATCGATCGCTTGCGGGAGATCGCGGATGTCTTTGCCGCGGAGGGAGTACGGGTGGCCTACGAGACTGGCCAGGAGACCGCCGAGACCCTGCTTGGCGTCCTGGCTGAGATCGCCCGCCCAAACGTTGGCGTCAACTTCGATCCGGCCAACATGATCCTCTATGGAATGGGTGATCCAGTCGCAGCCCTGCGAACTCTCGGAGCTCACGTCTTCCAGGTGCATGTAAAGGATGCAACCGCGACCAAGGCTCCGGGCACCTGGGGAGCAGAGGTGCCCGTTGGGACAGGGGACGTCGACTGGCGTTCCTTCTTCGATGTGCTCCATGAGCACCAGATCGGCTGTGACCTGATGATCGAACGAGAGGCGGGTGATCAGCGAGTCACTGACATGCGTACGGCTCGCGAGCTGCTCGAAGAGCTGCAGGTCGTGGAGGTCTCTCGATGAGTCCGGACGGGAGAGTGAACGTGGCCGTGCTCGGCCTGGGATTCATGGGGCGAACCCATATCGGAGCCTACCGGGCTGCCGATCAGCGCGGGAGCAAGAATCGCCTGGTCGCGGTCTGCGACTCGGATCCCGAACGGCGTGCCGGGAGAGCGGGCGCGGCTGGAAATCTCGAGAATGGGGAGGCTCCTGAGCTGATGTTCGACCCCACCGCCCTGCGAGCCTACTCCGAGCCTGGGGAGCTCTTTGCAGACCCCGAAGTGGACCTGGTCTCGATCTGCACCCACACCGATTCTCACGTGGATCTGGCGATTCAGGCCCTCGAGGCCGGAAAGCACGTTCTGGTGGAGAAGCCTGTGGCGACCTCCTCTGTCGATGTGGAGCGCCTGGTGGCGGCTGCAAAGGCGGCGTCGACGCTCTGCATGCCGGCACACTGCATGCGTTTCTGGCCTGGATGGGACTGGTTGCACGACTGCATCGAGTCGGGCAAGTACGGCCCTGTACGATCCGCGGTCTTCCGGCGATTGGCCTCTCCACCAGCCTGGTCACCGGACTTCTACGCGAATTCGGAACGGACGGGCGGAGCCTTGATCGACCTCCACATTCATGACGCCGACTTCATTCGCTGGTGTTTTGGCGAGCCAGAAGAAGTGCAGGCCTCAGGAACACTCGACCACCTGACAGCTCTCTACCGGTTCGCCGATGGTCCTGCCCATGTGGTCGCTGAGGGGGGCTGGGATCACAGCCAGGGCTTTCCCTTCCAGATGCGCTACATCGTCGTCTTCGAGCAGGCGACAGCGGAGTTCGATCTGTCCCGGGATCCCGTGCTGACAATCTCCAGGGACGGGGAGAGTCTTCCTGTCCAGCTTCCAGAGGGAGATGGGTATGTGGGGGAGGTCCAGCACCTCCTTGACACGATTCGGGCGGGGGGTGACAAGCTGCGTTGCACGGTGGCGGATGCCGCTGCTCTCGCGAGGATGCTCGAGGCAGAGCGGGAAGGGCTGCGCAGCTAAGGTCTGAGGTCCTCGGACTTCAGGAGGTCCTGGTACTCCTGTACCCCGGCGCGGATGTGTCGTTCCATTCTCAGGACGATCACCACCGCGAACATCGAGCCGCCAAAGAGCCCACAGGCGAGGACACCGGGCCAACCGGCCACGGTGAATCCGACCAGCAGGCTGGCTCCGAGGAAGAAGCCGGCCTTCTTCGTCCGCCGCTCGCCCAGGGACAGCCACGCCGAGTGGCGGGCAATTCGTAGCCTCGCCTCCCTGGGGACCTTCGCGGGCCAGAGGGGTGCGTCTGACCGTTGATGATCGGGCTGCTGGAATTGGTCACCCATGGGTCTTGAATTTGAGGCTTGGATACAAGCTCAGTAATCGTAGTTATTTACAGCGCTTCTTTCGAGCGACTTCAGGGTCTTAAGTCTTTGTAAGGGGCGCCCTTACAAAGTAAACTGAGCGAGTCTGATTCGCGCTCCATCTCAGCTTTCGACGATTGCCGATGAGTCCACCAACCGCAATCCCTGGTCCAAGGTCTCGGTCGATTCTGCCACTCAAGTGCGGGGTCATCCTGGGGACCTTGTTGGAAACGACGGTCTGTACCGCGGCCACAAGATTGCCCATCGGCGAGGATGAGCAGACCCCGAACGTCGTCATCATCTACCTCGACGACATCGGAACGGAGTTCTTCGGACTGTACGACCTGGTCAATGCGTACGACCCGGGCATCGACCCGTTCACGAACGGAATCTACGTCCAGACTCCGGTACTCGATTCGCTTGCTGCCCGTGGGGTGGTGTTCACGTCGGCGTATTCCTCACCGGTTTGTTCGCCTGGGCGCGCCTCCCTGCTGACCGGGTGCTCACAGCAGATGACGGGGCTGGGAACCTTGATCCGCCACCAGTTTGTGGGGGGATTGGCGGAGTTTGGAGATCCTGGCTTCGAGCGATCGACCCTGGCAGACCTGGTACATCACCTGGGTGGAGAAGCTGGGGTGATAGGAAAGTGGCACCTCAGTCTTCCGACGGAGCTGATGGACCCCTTGAATGGCAACCCCAAGTTCGGGGGCTGGGAGGGAATCGCGGCTCGTGGGCACTGGGATGACGTGCGCTGTACCTTCGGCAACCTGAATAGCCCTCAGCTGTCCAACGGGCAGCCCGGTGGCTACTACAACTTCGAGTGGTATGAGAATGGGACTCTCAGCTTGCAGACGGGTTCCTATGCGACGAGCCTGCAGATGAGCGAGGCTCTCGACTTCTGTCAGAATGCTCGTGAGCCATTCATCGCCTACGTGGCTCCGAACGCGGTGCACTATCCGTTGAGCGATCTACCGCCAGCCCATCTGGTCAACACTCCAGCTTATATCCAGGGGCCGCAGTCGAAGGTCAAGGACTGTCAGGCAGCACTGGAGGCGCTGGACTCAGAGCTAGGCCTCTTTCTCAACGGTCTGGACGCCGAGCGGAGAGCACGCACGATGATCGTGGTCATGGGGGACAACGGGACCGACCTACCCGTCATGCGCTCCGCGTTGATCGATTATGGGCCCCTGGGGCAGACCTACAACACGGTCATCAACAGCGCCTATCCGCGCTTCAAGCACTCTCTCTTCGAGGGTGGGATACGGGTCCCATTGGTGGTGAGCTGGGCTGGAATCGAGCAGCCCGGCAGGTCCTCGAATGCCCTGGTCTTCGTGAGTGACATCTACCCGACCCTCGCCGAGATGTGGTCGATGCCTCCAGGCGATATCGACGGCAAGTCATTCTTGCCTGTCCTGGAGAACCCGGCCGTCAGTGCGAACGATCACTCGCGGCAGGATCTGCGCATCGATTTCTTCTCGACGAACGGGAGCTCGGAAGAGGCCAGGAACCACCGTGAGATCGCCTACACCAGGCGACTGAGTGATGGGCGTCGCTTCAAGCTGCTGCGCCGTTTTGCGCTGCCCGAGCACAGCAGCGTGATGGATCGATTCTTCCTCCTCCAGGACTCGAGCGGAGCCTGGGTCGATCCTTATGAGCTGGCCGGTCTGGACATCGCTCCAGGCTCCGCCTATCACGCGGAGTACCTGGAGTGTGCTCTTGCCCTGGCCCCGGAGTGTCTGGAGAACTTCTGCAGCTCGCAAGCCAACTCGACGGGTTTACCCGCCCTCATGAGTGCTGTTGGCCCTGCCAGTGTGAGCGCGAATGCCCTGGCGCTGGAGACGAGCCCCGTACCGGCTGAGGTCCTGGGCTTCTTCCGCTACAGCTCGAGGGCTGCATCGATTCCTCTTGGCAACGGGACGCTCTGTCTGGGTTCGGACGAATTCGGTCCCTTCGACCTGCCGTTCAACATCTCGACTCAAGGTGGAGTCCTCAGGCACACGCTCGATGTTGGAGCGCCTCCCAGTCCACAGGCGGCGGTCTGTGCCGGGGCAACCTGGCGGTATCAGGGCTTCTTTCGAGAGAGCGATGGTCAGCAGGCCGAGTTCGGGCTCTCAGACGGCCTTGTTGTGAGATGGGCACCCTGATCCGCCGCAAGGCGGCAAGCTCCAGGAGATCGCTGGGCTCGGGGTGAGCGAGGACGGCGAAACTATCTTCGGATCATGAGTTCCACTGGCGCTCAGCTCATCATCCTGGGGATTGTGGAACCACGGGAGTGCTCGGACTTCTTTACGGGGTTCGCCCGGCTTCAATCGGTGATAGCCTCTCTTGCTACCACGAGACCAAACCCGATTCGATGCGAACCAGCTCCAGGCCCTGTTACCTAGCTTCAATCCTGCTTGTCGGCACCGTCGCACAGGCCCAGAACGGAGACCGACCCAACGAGAAGCAGCCGCCCCTGCCTGCTGATCTCGAGGTCCCTGCCGCTCCGGCCCTGTCGGTGGAAGAGGCTCTTGAGAGCTTTGTGCTGGCGCCTGGTTTCTCCATCGAAGCGGCTGCAAGCGAGCCCCTGGTGGTTGACCCTGTCTGCATGGCCTTTGATGGGGATGGACGCATCTGGGTCGCGGAGATGCTGGCTTACATGCCCAATGTCGACGGCGAAGGCGAGACCGAACCGATCGGCACGATCGCGATCCTGAGTGATCAGGATGAAGACGGGATCTTTGACAGCCGTGTGAACTTCCTCGAGGGGCTGGTCCTGCCCCGCGCAGTCATGCCTTATCGGGACGGTGCGCTGGTCATCATTCCGCCCGAGCTCTCCTTCTATCGAGATACAGATGGTGATGGAGAGGCAGACAGCAAGGAGGTCATCGCGACGGGCCTTGGCGGTATTGCCAGCCCCGAACATGCGATCAACGCCCTGCGCTGGACTCCAGACAACTGGATTCAGTGCTCGAACCATCGGCTCCGCTTCCGTGAGACGGCTGAGGGTTGGATCACGCAACGGACCAACGGCGGCGGCCAGTGGGGATTGACACTGGATGAGGAGGGTCGAGCCTTCTTCAACACCAACAGTGACGGACTGCGTGGTGATCAGTTCTCCTCCCACTATGCGGTGCGCAACCCGAACTACGGCACGGCCAAGGGCATGAACCAGCGTGCGGTTCTCGAGCAAACCGTCTGGCCCGCGCGCATCACTCCGGGAGTCAACCGTGGCTACAAGCCGGAGACTCTCCGCGATGACTTCACCCTGCGCAACTTCACCGGGGCGTGTGGGCCGCTGATCTACCTGGGGGGGGCTTTTCCCGGGGAGTTCCACGGGAACGCCTTCGTCGCCGAGCCCTGCGGCAACCTGGTCAAGCGCTACACCATGCACGCGAGGGGGGACTCTGGCTTCGAGGCCCGCAATGCGTACGAGGGCCGCGAGTTCCTGGCCTCAACCGACGAGCGCTTCAGGCCGGTCAACCTCTACGACGGCCCGGATGGAGCCCTCTATGTGGTTGATCTCTACCGTGGTGTTCTCCAACACCGACTGTTCGTGACGAGCTGGCTGCGCAAGCAGATCGAAGATCGTGGGCTGGAGGAGCCGCTTGGGATGGGGCGTATCTGGAGGATCACGCACGATGACGCGGAGTCGTCGCCGGCACCGAAAATGAGCGATGCCAGCTGGACCGAACTTGCCGGGGCCCTCGACCACACGAATGGTTGGTGGCGCCAGACGGCTCAGCGATTGATCGTGGAAGATGGGACTGATGATCCTGATGCCGCTGACCTCTGCCGGGAGGCGCTCCAGGGGAGTCGCACTGCGCTCGGCCGAGGTCACGCGCTCTGGGCTCTCTCAGGTATCGGTGCCCTCGACCAGGAATCGATCATGAGCGGACTGTCCGATGAGGATCAACGAGTCGTGCGGGCGGCTGTTCGGGCCTCGGAGCAGGCCCTCTCCGAGGGGGATCGAGAGGTGTTGAGGCGGGTTGGTGAGATCGCCGCTCAAGCACCGGCTCGCACCCGCAAGCAGGTTCTCCTGTCCCTGGGAGAGGCCAGGACGGAGGCTGCTGATGAGCTCCTGGCGGACCTCATGGAGGCGGACTGCTCCGAGGCGGCCGAGCGCTCCTTCGTGCTCTCGGGTCTGCTGCACCGGGAGCTACCCTTCTTGCTGACGCTCTTCGAGAGGGAGGCCTGGGCAGAAGAGCGAGCTGGTCGCAAGGAACTCCTCCGAGACCTGGCGCGCTGCATCACCAGGGAGGGGCGTCATGACTCCCTGGAACGCCTGCTGGGTTTGATCGCGCTGACCGCCATGAATGAGGACCTGGGATTCAGGCCCAGCATGGGCTGGCGCAGCAGCGCCCTGATCGAGGGTGCGATGGCCGGGCGCCCCAGGGGTGGCAAGGGTCAGCCAGCACCGATCGCGTTCGCGAAGGAGCCCGAGGGAATCGTGATGGCGCGCTGGCAGGCGGAGTTCGTCGCCTGTGAGCCCTTGCGTGAGCTCCTGAAGTGGGTCACCTGGCCCGGTGGGCCGAATGCCTCAGACGAAGAGGTGCGTCCCCTGACACTGGGGGAGCAGGAGCAGTTCGAGCGCGGTCGAACCGTCTTCAATGACAGCTGTGCATCCTGTCACCACAGCTCGGGGTTAGGTGAAGATGGGCTGGCTCCTCCCCTGCGCTACTCGGCCTGGTTGCTGGAGGACAAGGTCACTCCCATTCGCATCTTGCTCGGGGGGCTGGATGGTCCCATCAAAGTCAACGGAAAGACCTGGGACCTGGAGATGCCGGTCTACGATGCCAGCGCAGAGGATGTGGCGGCAGTTCTGACTTACGCTCGACGGGAGTGGGGGCACGGCGCCGAGCCGATCTCCAAGGAAGAGGTCGAGGCTGTGCTGGAGGAGATCAGCGAGCGTGAGAGTGTCTGGAGCGCGGAGGAGCTGGAGGCTGCTCGAGGTAACTGAGCCTAGCGAGCTTGTCGCTCGCCGAGCAGCACCGGATCGCGGAGCTCGACTCGTGCGCCTTCACCCACGACCACGAAGAAGACCCTGGAGCCATTCAACTCGGGGGTCTTGCGGGTCACGCGCTCCGAGCGATCATTCACCTGCAGTGCGCAGGTCTGTGCATCGAAGCCGACACTGACCCCGTTCCATTCGCCTGGCTTGAAGCTCTTCGAGGCCCCAGTCCTCACGCACCAGCCCCCGGGTACTGTCGAGGCAATCTCCTGCGACGCCGAGCACTCGTGGGGCCGGGAGGCGTCGGGCGCTTGTTCCTGGTGGAGAACGTGCAGCTCGCCGGCGGTGACCATGAGGTCAAACTTGATCACGGGATAACGGCGGGCCGCCTCTGACAGATGCTGTAGCGGGAGCTCGAGCACCGCGCCCGCTCCTCCACTCCAACTCCAGGGCTCGCGGGGGCCATCGGTGGTCAGCGCAGCGTTCTCCCAGCTGCGCACTCCCAGGTCCCAGATCCGCGGAGAGCGCCAACGCACCCGGGTGTTGTGTCCTGAATGGACCTGTAGAGCCAGGAAGCCCTCGAGGTCAAACGTATCGAAGTAGTCAGCTGTTCGGATTCCGTTCACTCGCACTTGAATCCAGGGACCGTTGGCCTCGATGCGAAAGTGGTTCCACTCTTCATGGACATAGGCCGCGCGCCCCGTCGGATTGCTAGCGAGGTCTTGCAACCAGCCGCGACGATGCTCGTCAAAGAGACCCCCGGACCAGGCACGCTTCGAAGGGTCGATCTCGATCTGATAGCCGAAGGGCCGAGCATTCTCGAGCTCGTGTGAGCGTATCTGGATACCGGAGTTGCCCGGTTCTTCGGTCATCACATCGGTTTCGAACACAAAGTCGCCATAGACATCCTTCGAGATCAAGAACGACTGACCGCCGCCGCCAACCTTGCCAAGGATTGCATCGCCCTCTGCGCTGTAGTCTGCGTCGCCGTACTCCCTCCAGAGCTCGAGTGACTGCCCGTCGTAGAGTTCGGCCTCGCTCTCCGCGGGTGCGGGGAGTTCGCGTAGGCGGAGGTTTCTGAACCAGACCTCGTCGCCATGGTCTTGCAGCGCAATTCGTCCCGGGCCCGCTGTCGCAAAATCTGCACGTCCACGAAACTTGCTGTCCTCAACGCGCTCGGTCCAGAACTCGCTGTCACGGTCGACACGGAAGAGCTGACTCCCGTTGAGCCAGTGCTCGAGAATTCCATCGCGACAGACGATCCGACCGTGGTTGAAGCCATCAACGTGGGGGGGCTGCTCCTTCTTCACGGCCAGGACGTGATACAGAGCGCCTGCGGAGGTCTCGTCGCTCTGACCGTTGGCATGTCCACCATCATCGAGGACCTGGTACTCGGGGCCAAAGGCGGAACCCTGGCCAGGTTGATCGCGGACGAGGTACTTCACTCCACTGTTTGCCCCCGGGGTGACGCGCCACTCGAACTCGAGCTCGAAATCACCGTAGGCACGGGTGGTGACGATGTCACCACCACCCCCGCCGGCCTTGTGATGGAGGCAGCCGTCCACCACGTCCCAGCCCCGGGCTGGAAATGCATCCTTCCCGATCCCGCGCCAGCCAGCAGTCGTCTCCCCGTCGAAGAGCTGGACCCAGCCGGCGTCGGCCTCAAAGCGGCCAAGTACTTGCTGGGAATTCCCAGGGGTCAGAGTTGCGGCGGCGGCCGAGCCGAGAGCGAGAGTGCCGAGGAGAGTGTCGAAGATCATGGCGCGATCCTACGAGCCGAGGCGGACTCCACGCAACTGCCAGGGGCCTGGCGAATTTGCGCGGAGTCCGCCCCGTGAACTGATATCGAGAGTTGAGCCCTCCTGGGTGACTAGCGAGTGTAGGTCAGCTCCATTGTCCTGAACTTGGTCCCGTCCTTCAGTGAGTCGTACATCTCCATGGTGAACTCGTCAGTGCTCACCTCGGTGACTACGGTGCGCATCGGCCTTCCGCTGGGGGTCAGGACGTCACGCATCACTCCTTCCAAGTCGGTGACACTTCCTATGCGTTCACCATGACTGAAGGCCGGGACGGTGCTCATGTTGTCCATCCAGATTGAGAAGTATTCTTGCTTGATGTTGTCGTAGCCCTGGATCAAGAGCCCTTCGTAGGGCATCCCCGCGAACTCGCTCTTGTATTCCTGGAGCAGGTAGCGTCCACCGAGGATCAGCCTGCTCGTCGCGGTTGCACTGCTCGGCTCAGGCTCGGCATCCGGTGTCATCCACATCCTGCCGCTGACTGTCCAGTCTCCGGCCAGACTGGCCATCCGCTGGTGCTCTTCGCCCGGTGCTCCGGTGGCCATCCAATCCGTCAAGAAGCTGGGATTGGCCATCGGGACTTCGCCGTAGTCCACCCAGGTGATTTCCTGTTCGGTCGACTGGCAGGAGGCAAGGGGCAGGAGGCAGGTCAACAGGGTTGCGAATCGGAGCTTGTACTTGATGTTCACGATATTCCTCTCGCATCACAGGGCTGCGGGCTCCCCTGACTGGCAGTGCTCAGAGGGATGTAAGTCGCGGAGCATAGCACCAGAATTCTCCATCCGCGAAGAAGCGGGGCTGGAGAGGCTCAGCTTCGAGTGAACCCGAGATTGGGTTGTCGCAGAGAATTGTGTGCAGCTCGCATCACCGAGCAGGTGGCTCTCCTTCGAGGCTACCGAGCGCGGCCCCACGACTCTACAGGCGATCCTTCGCTGCCCACCCTTGAGGCGGCACTGCCAGTCCCAAGCCCACAACCAGCAAGGTAGCCGCTGGCGAATGCCCACTGCAGGTTGAATCCCCCACAGGGGCCGTCCAGATCGAGAACCTCTCCGCAGAGGTAGAGTCCGGGTTGGAGCTTGCTCTCCATGGTATCCGGCGACACCTCCTTCAGTCGCAGGCCTCCGCGAGTGACAAAGGCTCCGTCGAAGCCTGTCGTCCCGGTGATGGTCAGCGGCGTCTTCACGAGCACACGAATCAACTCGTCCCTGGCCTCGCCCTTGAGGGCGTGGACCCTTGAGGAAGGCTCTATCTCCACGAGTTCACACAAGACCTCGGCAAGCTCCAAGGGAAGATGTTCCATGAGCTTGGCGCAGAGCGGGGCGTCGCCTTCCTTGCGCCACGCCTTGAAGATGAGCTGCCAGTCTTCCTGGTTCTTTCCGCGGCAGAGATTCATCCACAGGGGGACCTCATCTAGCTTCTCAAGGATGGTCGAGATCTCTCGGGAGATGTCCAGGACGACCGGGCCGCGTAGGCCGTTCTTGGTGAAGATCAGATCTCCCGTCCGGGCAACTCGAGAGTACTTCTTGAGCGCTACTTGAAGGTGTGCCTTTCCGATCGTGTGCGCGGTGCATCGAGCCGGCCATTGTTCAGCGCTGAGCAGCGGGACTCCGGCTGGGAATCGTGGAGTGCTGCGATGCCCAAAGCTCTCCGCGAAACCGTAGCCACCGCCGGCTGCCCCTGACTTGGGGAGTGCCAGACCACCAGTTGCGATCAAGAGCTCTCGTGAACGAATCACGCCGCCGGCGTGGCTGATTCGAAACTCGTTCTCCTGGAAGTCCGTGGTAGAAACGGCGCAACCGAAGGCGACCTCCACCTCGAGACGCTTCAGCTCCTGCTCAAGACCCTCCAGGACCGTGGAGGATTTGCGAGTCTCGGGCCAGACTCGAAAGCCATCGTGGACGACTGTCTTGACCCCTATGCCATGGAAGAACTCTCTCAACTTGGGGCCGCCGAGTTGCTCGAGGGCGGGCCCCATGAAGCGACCATCACGACCAACGCGCTCCATGAACTCATCGGTGGAGAGGGTGTTGGAGAGATTGCAGCGCTGGCCTCCGGAGGCCAGCAGCTTGCGGCCCAGCGAGGGAGACTTCTCGCAAATCAGGGTGCGCCTGCCGCGGCGTGCGGCTGAGATGGCCGCCACCATCCCCGATGCGCCTCCACCGATGATGGTGAGGTCGTAGAGCCCGTGGGGACTGGAACTTGAGAGGGGGCTCGTGGGCGCCATGGCCGAATAGCCTAACTGATGACCTCGATTGGAGCGCGGGGACCTCTTGTGGGGCTAGAATTGCGCTCCATGCAGCCCCTTGAGGAAGCCGAGTTGAGTGGACGGACCGCGCTGGTCATTGCTGACGAGGACGCGCTGAGCCGGACGATTTGCATGGCGCTGGAGGAGCGCGGCGCACAGGCGAGCACCAGCCAGTCCTGGCCGGCGGATGTCGAGAAGAGAGTAGATCTGCTGGTGCTGGTGGACCGAAGAGGTGAGGGGCCTACCCTGGGATCCCTGGACGATGTCCGCGAGTCCATGGAGCCAGTGCTGCGTGGGATGCGGCAGCGCAGCTGGGGTCGAGTGGTCATGGTCAGCCCGAGCACGGAAGCATCATCGCATCGACGTGCTGGGCTCTTTGGTCTACTGAGGTCGGTCGCTCTGGAGGTCAGTGGTGAGGGCGTGACGGTCAACGCGATCGACCTTGGCCTCATGGATTCCGAGGTGGGTGACGAGCAGACAAGAGCCAAGCTCCTGAGCAGGACTCCAAGTGGCCGGGCCGTCAGTCTGCTGGAGGTCTCCAGAGGCGTTTGCTTCCTCGCTTCGCCAGCGGCCGCGTACATCACGGGCGCCGTCTTGCCCCTCAATGGTGGGCTTGGTCTGGGGCTGTACCCTGAACAGTTCAACAGTTCTTGATGAAGAAGCAGCTTCTGGTATCGATCGCTCTGTCGAGCCTCTGTGTTGGTAGCCACGCCTCCGAGGGGTTGGCTCGACCCAACATCGTCTGGTTGGTGGCGGAGGACATGAGTCCGTGGATTGCCTGCTATGGCGATGAGACGGTGCCGACACCCAATCTCGACCGTCTGGCAAGGGAGGGGGTTCGCTATGCAAGCGCCTTTGCCAGCTCTCCGGTCTGTGCTGCTGCGCGCTCGTCCCTGATCACGGGCATGTACGCCACACGCATCGGCACCATGCACCACCGCACGGGCAAGCCCAGCAAGGCTGCGATCGAGGCCGACCCCGAGGCTTATGCGGATATTCCCAGCTACGAGGGTGTCCCGCCGGAGTTCGTGCGTTGCTTCCCGGAGCACCTGCGCCGGGCGGGCTACTACTGCACCAATGCCAGCAAGCGCGACTACCAGTTCAAGGCGCCTGTCACGACCTGGGATCATTCGGGTGGCCGTGCGCATTGGCGAAATCGGGGTGAGGGCCAACCCTTCTTCTCGGTGTTCAACTTCGGTGGCACACACGAGAGCCAGGCCTTCCCCGGGGCCAAGCGGCGACCCTCCGTGGTCCGACCAGAGGAAGTGCCGCTCCCGCCCTTCTATCCAGATACCGAGGCCGTTCGAGATGCCATGGCTCGGACCTATGACAACATCGCGGAGCTGGACGCCTGGATAGGAAAGCGCCTCTCGGAGCTGGAGAAAGCGGATCTCCTGGACGAGACGATCGTCTTCTTCTACTCCGACCATGGGGTGGGGCTTCCCCGAGGTAAGCGGTCGGTCTACGACACGGGCACGCGAGTTCCGCTCCTCGTTCGCTTTCCAGATGGCCAAGCTGCGGGAACGACGGAGAGTCGGGTCGTCAGCTTTGTGGACCTGGGACCGACCGTGCTCTCGTTGGCGGGAATCCTCCCCGATGACCGACTGGACGGGGTCCCCTTCCTCGGCGAGTATCGTCGACCGGGGAGTGGACTCGCCTTCACCCATGCGGACCGCTTCGACTCCGTGCGCGAGCAGACCCGCAGTGTGAGCGATGGTCGCTTTCGTTACGTGCGGAACTACTCCACGGACCTGCCCTACTTGCTCCCCGTCGCCTACCGCGAACGCATTCCGATGACAGCCGATCTCTACGCCCTGCGTGAGACTGGTCCTGAGCGACCGGAGCAGTGGCAGATGACTGTCAGCCAGCGCCCGCTGGAAGAGCTCTACGATAGTGCGACCGATCCCTGGGAGGTCGACAACCTGGCGGCAGAGCCTCAGCACCTCGAACGCATGGCCGAGCTTCGCACTGCCCTCGATGATTGGATCGAGGACACTGGAGACCTGGGCTTCGTTCTACCCGAGTCGCGCCTGGTCCGTGAGGTCCTCTGGCCGCCGGAAGGGCTGCAGCCAGCCACCGCAGCTCCCTCGCTGGACTTCGACGTGCAGAGCGACCTGCCGGTCCTGAGCTTCAGCTGTGCCACCCCCGGCGCCTCGATCGGCTTTCGCTGGATGGAGTCGGGGCAAGAGCGGTCCGGGCCCTGGACCCTGGCCGACGGCCCCTTCGAAGTGCCCGACACCCCCGGTTATCTGGAGGTTCAGGCTCACCGGATCGGCTACTTGCCAGCCAATGAGATCTTGATGTTTGGCGACCGCTGACTGGAGCCTAGGTCTTACTTGCCAGGCTGAGGTTACTCCTCGTCGATCTCTCGGATGAAGATGTTGCGGAACCAGGCGAAGTCCTTCACTTCCTTGTCGGCGATTCCATGGCGTTGCAGGCCGATGAAGCCCCGCTCGGCGCGCTCAGCAAAGGGTGGCTTGGCGTCCAGCTCAAAGGTGTCGACGTCGTAGAGCAGGTAGCCGTTCAAACGTGCAGAGATCCGTGAGCCTACATATCGCACGAGGTATGTATTCCAGTCTCCAAGTGGGCGTAAGGCGGACTTGATCCTGGGTGCCATGGCGCCGTAGAGCCCGCCGCTGAACTGGTAGGGTTGCAGCTTGGAGTCCGTCAGGGTCTCCCAGTTGAAGTCATCGATGATCTGGATCTCGCATCCTGAGTAGGCTGGATCGCCTTCCGGAGCCGCACGCAGGAAGAGGCCACTGTTAGCGCCCTTGGCGATCTTGAAGTCCAGCCGTAGCTCGAAGTTACGGTACAGGCCCAGGCTCCTGATCTCTCCGCCTCCACCTTCGTTGGGAAAGATCATCACTCCCTCTTCGACACGGTAGCTCGCGGGGCCTGGCCGCGGATCCCACCCATCAAGGTTGAGGCCATTGAAGAGTGGGGTCCAACCGGCAGCAGTGGCCGCCTCGGTCGGGGTGAGGACTCCGCGGTCATTCACGGTGAAGAGCTCGCTGTCGTAGTGGGGCAACTCGCGGATCCGCAAGTTGCGGAACATCGCGCGTTGTGTCTCAGGGACGTTCTCACCACCGTGAACCTGGATTCCGATCAGCCCCGTGTCGGCAAAGCCCTCGCTGCCCTTGGGGGTGACGTAGTCGGCTAGCAGCTCTCCGTCGAGCCAGGCAGTGACGTGCATGTCATTGTCGACGCAGCGGACGACAACCTGATTCCACTGGTCACGCTTCAGCAGGTCCGTGCTATCGGGGTTCTGCTGCAGGAATCCGTCAGCATAGATTCCGCCAATCTGTCCACCAGGTCGGTAGTCCAGGGTGACCTGAATTCCCTTACCGCCACCCCTGGGAACCATGTGAAGGAAGACGCCCGAGTCAAAGGGGTAGTCAATGAGTGTCTCGAAGGACAGGATGAAGTTGTCGTAGGGGCGGTTGGTGTACAGCAGCCCGCCGGACTTCGCGGGGCCCTGGCGACCGACGATTACACCGTCTTCGACGGTCCAGCGGGCGTTACCGTCGTAGCGACCGCCATGGTTGGTCCAGCCCTCCAGGGACTCACCATCGAAGATGGAGACGGAGTTGCTCTCGTCGAGCACGGGAACGGGCTCCTTACCGGTGAGGTCCTCGCGGCCCAGGCACCAGAACACCGCCCTCGCCAGCATCTCACGGAAGGCGGGCTCGGCGAAGTCCTGGGGAGTGCCCAGTGTCGTTGCGAAGGAAGAGCTACCGCGAAATCCGGTGGTCCAGGCAACGGGCTCTGCCTCGCGGACCCCGACCACCTTGCCCATCAAGAGCGGTGTTGCGGTTTCTGCCAGCGGCAGGACACGGTAGAGCGGCCCGTGGGCCTTGAAGCTCGCCAGGTCCAGGCCGGCAACAAGCGGGTGCTCGATCGCCGCAGGGGGGCGGCGCACGCTGGGGCTGCCCTTGTCTTCCCAGACACCGAGAAAGTTCGCAGCCACACAGCCGTGACTGTACTCGTCCAGATCTTCGAAGCCGTTGCAGCCACTTCGAATGGCGAGGATTGGCCGTCCGCTCGCGATGTAGCCCTCGATAACAGCACGATTCTCCGCGTCGAGGGTATGGCTGTCACTGAAGACAACCAGGAGGTCGGCTTCACTCAGGCTGGCGAGTCCCTCGAAGGCACCCTGGTCGTTGGGGGTCAGGATCTGGCACTCGAGCTCGAAGGCTCCGGCCAACTTGTCGGCCACGAAGTTCTCCAGCGACTGTTGGGCCTGATTCTCCTCGTCCGCGGCGAGCAAGACCACCTGGTCAGCGTTTGATGAGCCAGCGATCAGCAGGGTCATCAGGATTCCAGTCGTCGTGTGATTCATGTTCAGCTCGTTTGGATCTCGTTCAGGTGGCGACGACTCTTGTCAGTATCTCGGAGTTGCTTCTCGATCCGAACTCCTGGTCGAGCGCTTCCGCGGCCTTGGCAGGGGTCTTGAAGGTAAGTGGAGGTCCCGGGGCCGATTGGATTATGGCAGAGTGGTCTTTGGGTGTGCCGCACATCCTACCCAGCGACTCCCCTGGGGCTCCACAGGCTCCCCCTACTCGAACTCGATCCCCATCGCAGCCAGCTGCTTCTCGGCCTGTGGCGCCCAGCCGCGATTCGCCATGGGACTGGCAGGGCTGGGGTGCAAGATGGTCCCAAACTCGCAGTCAGAGTCCACCAGGACCTCTCGAGCTCGCTTCTCTGCAAACTTCCCCACGCCGATCACCAGCTTGGGCTCGAGGTGCTCGACTAGCTGGATCAGCGCCCTATCACAGGCGGCGAACAGAGGCTCACGCTCAGCAGCAGGAAGCTTATCGGGAGTTCGATTTCGTCCGGACTCCTCGAGGAACACCAGCGGGCAGTAATTCCAGATGAAGAAGCGCTCGAAGAAGGCCTCGGGAGAGTCGAAGCGCTCCTGAGCCCAGCCCCACAGGCGTCGACCACTCACCTCGCTGCGGGTGCAATCGAAGCCCTGGATCGGGCGCCTGGGGTGCTCGACCCTTGGCTTGCCAACGCGCTCCTCGATACCCAGCCACTCGCGGACGGCGTTCACCTCGCCGAAGGGAACTCCGGTCTGGGCCATGCCGAAGGGACCGGGGTTCATGCCCAGCATCAGAGCCTCGATGCCCCTGCTCGCGAAGCGCTCGATGTATCGGGAGTGTGACTTCTTGGCGTAGGCCAGAGGATTGTAAACGTGAGTCACCGGCTCGCCGAACTCGAGGGCGTCCACGGTCCGGGTAAGGGCCGAGGCGATGCGTGCCGGCTTCATCCTCGCGTGCCTACCAGCTCAGGCACGAACGCGCGTCATGTGGAGCAACTCCTGCCCGCGGGTGAATGCCACGCCGGTCATGCCGTTGCTGTAGAGCTCCTCGTTCACTCCTCGGCCCGCATAAGAGAACTCGCCCTCGGAACCGTCACCGAAGGTGATCGTGAAGTAGTAGGTGACCTTGCCACTCTGCGCGAGCGCGGTGTCACTGCGTCGCTGCACGAGGTAGGCGCTGCGGGCGATGATCCTCTGCTTGTCCAGGCGTCTTGAAGTACTCAGTCCGAGGATCAGCCATATGGCACCGAGGGCACTCAGGGCTGTGCCTCCTGTGCGTAGTGTCAACCCAAGCAAACCCTCGGCGACTGTCATGGAGGTACCCAGGAGGATCAACCCGATGATCAGGAACACCCTGCCCTGGCCCAGTTGATTGCGTGCTTGGGCGTACTCGGGTGTCCACGGAGGAGTCTCCTGCAGGGCCTCCTTGAACTCCGGCTTCTCCTCGAGTCCAAGCAGACGCTTGACGATTGGGTTGCGGTCCTGCTCCAGGCCTGGGCTCTTCTGGAGAGGGGAGGCGCAATAGGGGCAAAGGGACATCCCCGCCTTGGGGATCTTTGCGCCGCACTCCGGGCAGACGGTGACGGCGTCCTTGGCCGTGGGATTCGTGGTGGAAGCCATGGGCGCGTAATTCTATAGCCAGGGAGGCCATCATGCCCGCCCCTCTTTCTGCACATTGCGAGAGGCAATTGAAGAGGCCCGGCAATCGCCGGGCCTCTTCAACGGGTGAAGCCTCTCGGATGCCCGCGTCAGACCTCGTAGACCCCAACCCGGCTGGCACGCTCGCCCAGTTCCGCCAATCGGGCGGCGGTCCGGATGAACTTCTTGCCGGGGCCTTCACTCCAGTTGATGAGTTCGTGGCCGTGCTCCTCGGACAGTCCGTCTATCTTCAGCAGCTCCATCTTGCTCAGGATTTCCTGGCAGAGCACCAGATCGAGGGTCTTCCAGTTGTCGACTCCGAGCTCCTTGATGCGCTCCAGGCAGTTGGAGATGGAATTCGCCGTGGTCAGGTTGATTCCGGCCAGGAAGGGGCGGGTGCAGCGGTCCAGAGCGACCAACCCCTCGATCTGCTTGGTGGTCAGCGAGGCTCCCGAGAGGCGCAGGGCATCGGCGGTGGAGATGGTCAGCTCCACGATTCCAACGTCATCGAGCAGGCGTGCGGTCAGGGACTCAGGCCTCAGTGGCTCGTCCACGGTGGCGACGAAGCGGACTGTCGGAGAGAGGAAGAGCCGGGGCTCGGCTCCTGGCGCCCAGCCTCGTACGGCCTTGCCACCGAAGTCGATGGTGCGGTCTCTGGTCGAGGTTGCGGGGTACTGCAGACGAATACGTATTTCCGACAGCCAGTCCTCCGGCGGGCAGAGGTCGAAGTTCTCGAAGACCACGACGCGGGTCTCGAAGTCGCCCGCGAGCCAGGCCAGTTCGGCAGCACGCATGAAATTGGTGAAGCGAGTCGGCTCGAAGATTCCCGTGGACTTGTTGAGGGTGCCGAACAGGTGCTCAGGGCTCGCCCAGTTGGCGCCGACCGGAACCACAAGGCTGCGCTCTCTTTGAGGGTCGTCAATGAACTCGAGTGCCAGGGTGCTCTTCCCGACGCCCGCGTGCCCGGTCAGGAGCACTAGGGGGTGGGTCATGGCAGCCACCTGCAGCGAGCGTAGGGTGCGGGTCCCGTAGATCTGCTCGATCCTCTCGCGCCTCGACTCGTCGATCATCGGGAAGCTGTCCGGCGGTTCGACTGAGGGGGCCTTGGGCGGCAGCGGGATCAATCGCTGGGCGAGTTCAGGCTCGGGCTCGGGGGCCTCTACCGAGGACTCCGACTGCTTGGGCTCCTTGGTGACACCTGGCCTGGAGTCGCCCATGAGTGCGACGACTCGTTCCTCAGCCCCGGATAGCCACTCGTCCACGTGGCCGGCGAAGTGTTCGAGGCGCTCTTTTTCTTCCTGCGTCCAGTACTCGGTGACCTCCGTTGCGGACTTCATGGCGGACTCGAAGAGGGTGCCAATGGCGGCACGATCCACCTGCTTGATGTAGGGCCCTCCTAGATGAATGAAGCGTGGAGCCTGGGTCTCCAACGATCCCATGTAGGCCCAGCCGTCATCGTAGGGGTGGATTTTCCACTCGATGTGATTGCGTTGCTCGATCCTCTCGGCGGACTCGATGCGGTAGGCGCCGGCCATGTAGGAGCCAACCGGGCGGCCTCCAACCATCCCGTGAGGCTCTTCAGCTTGAGGAGCCCAGATCAAGAGGACCTGTTCATCGAAGGCTTCGGGGTGTTTTCCCAGCAGCCAGCCAACTCCACTGTCAGGAATGATCAGGTGGGGATCGTCTTCATCGAAGAGGTGAAGATGAAAACACCTGGGAGTGCCAGCCTGGCAATACTTCGTTCGGAAGTCGGACTCGATCCCACAGGCCCAATCTGCTGCGTCTTCGCAGATTGACCCATCCCATCCGTGTCGATGCGCGTTGGTGCGGCAGCCGAGCGCATTGCCAGGAACGATGTCAAATGTCATTGCTCTGCCTTCTTTAGAAAGGCGCATCTCAGACTGTGAGTGCGCGGAAGAAGCGATCAGGTCGGTGGAGAGACAAACGAGGGTCCGGCCAGGATCCCCATGAGGCGATGGTGGAGATGATCCCCGAATAAAGTTTAGGGAAGGGCTCCGAGGGGTTGAGTTCAAGAACTCATCAGCATGAATTAGAAAGATCTTCGACGGAGGATCTCACCAAATGGAAGATCCATGACTCCAGGCTGGAGTCATCTAGCGCCGTACTAGTCCTGCGATCTAACCCGAACTGAGATGGAGCTGATCCAGAACCCTGCTGGCTCACTGACGAGTTCTGGCCGAATCGGCGGGAAATTCGAATGAGAGAGAGAGTTCATTGTGGGCTCCTTGGATTCATTGACTGCTCTGCGCGGGGGGAGCGATGTCCAAGGTTTCAGAGTTGCGGGCTCTGTAACGGCGGCACTCTCTCCTCGCGGGGAATCGAAGGAGGTCATCGTGCTCTCAGGCTGCGTCCCCGATCCAATTGTGCTCGCTGAGAGTCAGCAACTGAGTCGGCGAGAGCGTGGTCTCCTCCTCCAATGCCCTTCTCGCCCAATTCTGTATTCATTGCCCCGTATTTGTCCAGGGGAGTTTCCGATCGCCCCGTTGCGAGCGGTCGTCATACCGCCCTGGAACGTGCATTGGGGTCAATTTTGGTTCCCCGCTGATCCTCACCATTCAAGTCGATCAGGGGTTGGCTAGCACTCAGGGGAGGCTTGAGAGTGGCCGTGAGTGTTCTCAGTCGCTAGCTTGCCTGTGTGCTACTCGATGTCTTGATTGCAGCCGAAGACCTTGGTCGATTGCAGGAGATCACCAAGATCCTGATTCAGTCGGGTTTTGAGGATATAGCCCAGCGTATGGGGCTGCTTGGGCTCCTGCAGCGGACCGGGCGTCTCCTGCGGATTGATAGGGCGGATCGGATCACCGAGGGAGGCACTCCACAGCGAACGCGCCTTGCTCTCGAGGCTCTCGGGCCAACCTTCGTCAAGCTTGGTCAGGTCCTGGCAAGCCGTGCGGACCTGTTGCCCCCCGAGTGGGTCGAAGAGCTCTCATTGCTGCAGTCCAATGTTGGAACGATCCCCTGGGAGGAGCTTCGGCCACAGCTGGAGCGAGATCTCGGCGCGCCGCCGGAGAGTGTCTTCGAGGATCTGGATATTGAACCCCTCGCCGCTGGTTCCATTGGCCAGGTCCACCGAGCGAGTCTGCAGGATGGGCAGGAGGTCGTCCTCAAGATCCGACGACCGGGCATCACGAAGAAGGTTTCCGCCGACCTGCGCCTCCTCGAACGCTTGGCTGAAATCATCGAGCGAGAGCTGACCGAGTTCAGGCGCTACCGGCCGAAGATGGTGGTGCGCCAGTTTGCCCGTTCGATCAAGGCTGAGCTGGACTTCACGATAGAGGCACGCAATACGAGGACGATCGCGCGGAACATGAAGGATCTCGACGACCTCGAGATTCCCGAGGTCTTCGATGAGTTCTCATCAAAGCGCCTGCTCGTGCTCTCTTATGTGGATGGATTCTCAGCGGACTCATGGATACGCGGGGAACGACGAGCTGACTTCGATGGGCCACACGTGGCCCATGTTGGGGCGGAGGCAATCCTCCGAATGGTGTTCGTTGATGGCTTCTATCATGCCGATCCTCACCCGGGCAACGTGCTCTTCCTCCCGGATGAGAGAGTGGCCTTGCTCGACTTTGGAATGGTCGGTCGGCTCTCGGATGAGCGTCGCCAGCAGTTTGCCTTGCTCATGGCGGCCGTCATCGACCGCGACGAGGAAGGGCTGGTGGACACACTGCTCGAGTGGTCCGATGGGGGCGAAACTGATAGTGAGACCTTGATCCAGGACTGCACTGAGTTTCTGGATCGCTACACGGTCAAGGAGATCAAGGACCTCGACGTCGCGTCGATGCTTCAGGACATCACTCGAATTGTTCGTGAGAACGATCTGATCCTACCGGCGGATGTGGCGGGCCTTATCAAGGTGTTCGTGACACTTGATGGCCTGGGGCGGCGGCTCGATCCAGGCTTCAATCTCGATGCGCACGTGGAGCCCCTCGTCCGGCGGATGATGTCCGAGATGCGCTCACCGCGGCGGATCGTGGCACGGAACTGGCGAGACTTGCGACGGCTTGCCCTCTCTCTTCCACGAGATGTTCGCAAGGTCCTCCAGCGGCTGCGGAGGACTGGATTCAAGATCGAGCTCGACCTGCAGCGCTTGGACGAGTTTGGCCGCCAGTTGGATCGAAGTGCCAACCGGATCACTGTGGGCCTGATCACCTCGGCCCTGATCGTGGGGACCTCGATCGCCATGACGATCGATACGGGCCCGACCTTCCTTGGATTGCCGGTGCTGGGGTTCTTTGGCTTCGCGACCTCCTTTGGCATCGGCTTGATGCTGCTGTGGTCCATTCTGCGCAGCGGGATTCGCTAGACGGAACGGCTGGCAGGTGCCCCTGGACCGGCTGTATGGGGCAAGGAGAGCCATTGAGGCCCTCGAAGATGTGATTCCGGGCAACTCTGGTTGGCACGATCGGGGAACTCGGGCGACGATTGAGTCAGCGAGACACTCCGGTGCCCGCCCATCTCGATGCGTACCCTCATTCTTCTGGCCTCGGCTTTTCTGCTCGCCCTCACCTCCACGGCACCCGCTGGGACGGTGGAGCAGGAGAACGTGCTGGTGCTGGTCGTGGACGACATGGGGATGGACAAGACCGGGGCGTACGGATTCCTGGGGGTGGATGGTGCTCCCCTTGCGCCGCGAACTCCCAACATTGATCGCCTGGCCCAGCGGGGAATGCTGTTTCGACGCGCTTGGACTGCGCCGGCCTGCTCCACCTGTCGAGCCTCTGCGCTCACGGGCAAGTATCCGAACCGAACAGGAATTGGTAGCCGGATTCCCGCACAGATCCTGGGGGCCGAAGGGATGCGCGCGGATCTGCTGACCATCCCGGACCTACTACCACCGAACTACGTCTCCGCGATCATCGGTAAGTGGCATCTGACAGGGAATGGAGCCTCAGGAGGGCTCACTTCCGGCCTCGATCACGCGCCGCGCTGTGGCTTCGACCTCCATGTTGGTAGCAAGGGCAATCTCGGAACGGACCCCATCGACTACTTCGATTGGACCCAGCTGATTTCCTTCCTCGCCAATCTTGCAGGAACTCAGATCGTTGCGCTCAGCGACGAGTATGCGACAACTCGAACGACTGATGACGCACTGCGTACCATCGAGACCTTTGGTGATCGGCCATTCTTCTTGTGGGTGGGATACCATGCACCGCACAAGCCGTTTCACGTCCCGCCTGCGGATCTGATTCAGAGTCGGAACCTGGACCTGAGTACGAGCCTCGGCCAGGGAAAGGCGATGATCGAGGCCTTGGACACGGAGATCGGACGCTTGTTGACGAGCATCAACCCCGAGGTTCTGGCGCGAACGACTGTCTTCTGGTTCTCCGACAATGGGACCCAGAAGGATCTTGTGGAGCCACCCTGGGATCCGACCAAGGTGAAGTCCACGGTCTACAACGGAGGCGTCAACGTCCCCTTCTTGGTGATGGGGCGCCGTATTCCTCCGCGCTACAGGGGCTCCGAATGCTCTGGCCTGATCGATATCACGGATCTGATGCCGACGGTGGCGGACATGCTCGAGGTGACCCCCCCCGCGGACATCGACGGGCAGAGCTTCCTGTCCTATCTCCAGAACCCTGCGGCTCCGGCCCAGCGCTCCTGGATCTTCGCGGAGCGCTTCGAACCGAACTTCGGCCCACAGGCGGGGACGGCCATTTCAGAGATCGACCTGGACGTTCACGATCAAACAGTTCGCAACAGCCGCTACAAGCTGCTGCGCAAGCGGGTCTATGTCGGTGGTCAGGTCTCCACCGAGGAGCTAGAGCTCTACGATGTGGAGCTTGACTTCTTCGAGACTCAGGACCTGCTAGACGAGTCGGGCAGCCCACCGGCAGAGCTCCAGGGGGTCTACGACTCCTTGCGCGAGGTGCTCGATCGAATGGCGGGCTAGTCCGGCTGGCTGGTGCAGGGAGGGAGGCAGAACTGGCGTTCAGTCCTCACGCACGACCTTTCTCGCTGTCCAGGTCCAGATCACGCCACAGAAGAGAACCAGGGTCGAAAGCGACCAGAGGACCAGGTTTGGATCATTCGTGGAGTCATAGAAGGCTCCAGCAAGAAAGCCTCCCAGCGAGAAGGCCAGCGTCATGCCGAGCAACTCGAGGGCATAGACTCGACCGCGGAACTCGGAGTAGACGTGCTTCTGCCAGTGGGTCGCGGAGCAGACCCAGATGGAGCTCCCCCCGAGGTGAGCGAAGACGACGCAGGCGCAGGCTAGCCATAGATCATGGCACAGGGGCAGCAGTGAGTAGCCGATGGCTGCAATCACGAACCCCCCGCTTACCAGTTGAAGGAGGCGTCGGTCGGTGCTGCCAAAGAAGTAGCGACCGAGGATCGGGCCGAAGGCCGTACCGACTCCACGCGCGGCGTACAGCATTCCCGTTGCAAATCCGGCGCGCCCAAGCTCCGTGGCCGTGGATGTGGCCTCACCGCCCAGATCGGCGAAACGGGTGGTACCGAGGATTGGAATCATGACGAGGAACCCTCCGCCACCACCCCAGAATGACTTGGCGAAGAGGACGGGAGCGATGCCTATCTTCCGGGCGTGCTGCAAGCCCCTGCGAATCTCTGTCAGGAGGGCGGCGTCGCGCCAGCGGAACGGCTGGGGATGCTCACCGACCGGAGGTAAGCGTAGCCGCCATAGCAAGGCAGCGCTGAGCAGGTAGGTGCCGGCATCGATCCAGAAGATCCCGGACAGGCTCACGACCAGCATGAGAAGGCCGCCGAGGCTGGTGCCCAGGGCGAGCATCACACTCCAGGTCGCGGACGAGAGGGCGATTGCTGCGTGGAGGTCACCGTCGCGCACCGTACTGGGGAGGGCGCCGGAGCGCGCGGTGTGGAAGAAGATCGCGAGGCTGGATTGGGCCAGCAGCAGGCCATAGAGCAACGGCAGGTCATCCGTACTCCGAATCAGGAGCATGCAGAGCACGACGGCTGCGCACAGCAGGTCGGTCACGACCATCACCAGCCTTCGAGGCAGCCGGTCGGCAGCCGGACCAGCAAACGGACCGAAGAGCCCTGCGGGTGCCAGGCGCAGGGCCAGCTCGAGGCTGAAGAGTCCGCCGACCTTGAGGGCAGCGCTCGGGTCGCCCAGTTCGGCAATCAAGGTCAGGACTGCCAGCCGGTTCAACCAATCGCCAGCCTGGCTGACAATCTGCGCGTACCACAGCTTGCGAAATTGAGGGTTATGGCGCAGAACGGCGAACACGATGCGATTGTAAGCTGCGCGGGCTGAATCCGAGAGTGCTTCGTGCCACAACCCTGCAGTCCATGCGATCACTTATCATCGACGATCACCCGCGGCTCGAGCTCGGCCTGATCACCGCGGACCTTCCCAGCGAGCTTGGCTCTCCGGACTGGTTGGTCGAGTTGCTCTCCCTGGAGTCCGATGCGCCTGTGGAGCGAGACGAAGCCTGCCGCAGCGCGGTGCGCAACCTGCTACGTGGGTTTGGTTACAAGCCGACCGGTAGAGGTAAGCCAGCGTCGGAGTACCTGGTACGCGCTGCCGAGGAGGACAAGCTGACCTCGATCAACTTGCCCGTGGACATTTGCAATGTGGTCAGCCTGCACTCCGGGCTTCCCATCAGCGTGGTCGATGCGGACCTCGTCCAGGGCGCTCTTCGCGTGAGGGTCGCCCCCGAGGCAACGAGCTACATCTTCAATGCCTCGGGGCAAGAGATCCGCCTTGATGGGCTGCTCTGTCTGCACGATCAGGAGGGCGCCTGCGCCAATGCTGTCAAGGACTCCCAGCGCACGAAGACTCACGAGAAGTCCTTGAGGACGCTTTCGCTGATCTGGGGAACTCGAGAGTTGCCCGGCCGCTGCGAGGCGGCATTGGACTGGTATGGACAGCTGTTACGGCGGGCTGGCTTTACGTCCGTGGAGTCCGAATGCTCTCGTTGACGGCTTTTTTGCGTTGAGTCTCCCAATGTGGAGTAAGGTCTGACCATGAGGTCAATCGACAGCAGATCTATCAGAGCGTCGCTATCACTATCAGCTCTCCTCTTCTTTTCGCCTGGGGTTCTGGGGCAGGGAATCACCACCCAGGTCGTTGCATCGGGGCTCTCGAGTCCGCTCGACCTGGAGTCTCCCCCTGGCGATAGCCGTCTCTTCATCGCTGAACAGACGGGCCGCATCAAGATCGTTGAGAACGGCGTGGTCTTGTCGACGCCCTACTTCAATGGGGCGAGCTTGGTGGCCTCCAGCTCATTCACGGGACTGAGAGGCCTCGCCTTTCATCCGGATTACGCCAGCAACGGATACGTCTACATCGCCTATGACACGGTGACCTCGGGGGCCGGTGATGTCGTCATTGATCGTCTGACTGTGGACGGCTCCAATCCGAACGTGGTCGATCCTTCTTCGAGGGTAGAGATCTTGCGGGTGACTCAGACCGCCGCCTGGCACGGTGGGGGCGATATGGCCTTCGGGACGGACGGCTACTTCTACACGGCCTACGGCGACGGCCACGGTACTGGCGGCGATCAGTTCTGCAGCGCTCAGGATGGCTCGAAGATGCTGGGCAAGATGATTCGCATCGACCTGGACAGCGCCTTCCCTTACGCCATACCGGCCGACAATCCATTCGTGGGTAATGCTGCAGTTCGTGACGAGGTCTGGGCCTTGGGGATGCGTCATCCCTGGCGCTGGTCTTTTGACGCTGCCAATGGGGACATCTACATCGCCGACGTCGGCCAATCTGGCCAGGAAGAGATCGACTACATCGGTGCCGGTACCTCGGGGCAGAACTTTGGCTGGAAGGTCATGGAGGGGACGAGCTGCTTCAGCACTTCGGGCTGTAGTGGTGTACTGCCCTGCAACAATGCCGGTTATACGGACCCCATCCTGACCCAGAGCACGAGCCTCAACTGCTCGATCACGGGTGGCTTCGTGTATCGCGGCGCTGCAATCCCCTCGGAACAGGGTAACTACTTCTTTGCGGGTTACTGCTCCGGCTCGATCTGGTCATTCAGCTACGACGGATCAACTACCACGGGCTACTCCCAGCGCAACGGCGATCTGGGGGTGACTGTGAATGGAATCACATCCTTCGGGCAGGATGCATTCGGAGAGCTCTACACGATTCAGCAGAATGGAACTGTCCGCAAGATCATTCCAGTTTGCGGCGTGCCGACTGCCTACTGCACGGGTGCCACGAACTCGACGGGCAACAGCGCAAGTATCGGATACTTTGGCTCGTACGAGATCAGCGACAACAATTTCAATGCCAGTGTCTCGGGGGTCGTGGGAAGTGTCCCGGGTCTGTTCTTCTTCGCACCCAACCAGATCAGCGTTCCTTTCGGGAATGGCTTCCTCTGCGCTGGTGGTGGAATCAACCGGATGCCCCCGCCCGTACTGACCGACTTCCTCGGCACTGCCTCGTATAGCCTGGATCTGACCTCCGCGCCCGGCGATCAGATCACCGCGGGCTCGACCTGGAACTTTCAGTTCTGGTATCGCGATGTGGCTGCCGGAGGCGCGATGTTCAACACGTCCAATGGCCTGAGCGTCGACTTCTGTCCGTGATCGAGGTGGCCGCTGGCGCGGTCCGAGAACTGAGCAGGGCCCCCCGGAACACAACAGCTGGTTCGGGGGGCCCTCGCTCTGAATTGCCAGCTGGGGCAGATGAGCTCCTGTCTAGGGAGCGAAGATGACGGAGAGGCCATCGCTGAGGTTGAAGTTCGCGCCCACGCCCTGGTCCCTGTACCAGTACTGGAACTTGCCTGCCATCCCCGCCGTGATCGATCCACCTACCTGGGGGCTGTTCTGATCGAGGGGGAAGCTGACGGTTCCGAGGACGTCCGAGGGGCTCACGGGCAATCTCTGCAGGGGAGCACCGACACACCGCAGGCCGTTGCCAAAGAGCACTGCGTCCTCGCTGAAGCCAAAGAAGAAGAGGCCCTGGACGCTGGGGGGAGCTCCGAGGATCTCGAGCACCAGGTCGTTTGCTGCGATGCTCGTGGAGCCTGATGCAGAGATCGAGGCGCCTGGTCCCGCTGAGTTGGGAGAAGTTGAGCAGTAGTTGCTGATGGACTCCACCGCAAAGAAGCTCTGGATCCAGGTTTTCCAGCCACTGGTGCGGTACTCGTGAGTGGCCCAGAACTTCCCCAGCTCATTGGGGTCGGGTCCTATACCCGAGTAGTCACCCCAGCGGCCGCTGTTGTCCGCCGAGTTGCTGTCGCGAGCGATGACCATGGGGCGGGTGGTACCAAGGGGGTCGTTCGCTTCACGCCAGGTGTAGCCCATTGAGATGAACTCGCTGCTGGAGGAGCGCGCAAACGTCATGCCCATGTTGCCGAAGGCGTCCACCGCGATGCTGCCAAAGTAGGTGCGAACTCCCGCTCCGGGATCGATCTCGCCCGACTGGACCAAGGTTGGTGTTCCACTCACCGGCCAGTCAGCCATGTCGATCTGGTACCAACGCTGGCGCACTCGATTGCTGTTGACGTGGTGGGTTGCCCAGAGGGAGCCGTCACGATAGATGCAGCTCCAGAATCGCGACTCGAAGGTCTGGGGGCGGGTACTGGTGCCCTGCTGCGGCGGATCCTCCGGCTGAGTGAAGTTCGGGACTGTGACCGTCGTGGAGACCAGTGATGGGTTGCTGAGTGGATTGTTGATCGCGAAGACCTCGATCGAGTTCGAGGTGCCGGACTCTGGAGACCAGATCATGTACTGGCGAGTCGATGTGTCGTACGTCACGGGAACGCCCAGGGACTGCTGTCCGGTGAGAACGACCGAGTTCGCATTGACTGGGCCGCCGCTGAGCAGAGGCGCCTTCTCGATCACGTAGACCAGGAACTTGGTCGGGCCGAAGAAGTCCGCGGTCAGGTAGACCGCCTCCTCATCGATCCCCATGTTCGGCGAGTCGATGTCCGTGTCGCCGGCTGCGGCCTGTACGTTGATGCGGTACTTGGCCCAGGACCCATTCGGGTTGTCGTCATCGGAGACCGCCAGCAAGAAGTAGGGCTCGTCGCCATCGCGCTCGTTGGCCATCGCGAAGAAGCGCTGCGTATGCGGATCCCAGCGGACCTCGGGGTCGAAGACAAAGCCGGCTGCACCCTGGTTGCCCCAAAAGCCCGAGCTGCCCTCGATCTGGTCAGTGAAGTCCATGCTGCCGTTCTTCTGGAAGAACGCGATCCTGCCATTGGTCATCTGCACCAGATGATTGGGGCCCACCGCGAGATCTGGGTCTGGCGGAGTCCACCCCGTGGAGGATCCTCCATCGAATCCGACCATACCTGTGAGGGCGTGGTGTTGAGGGTTGCGGTCGATGGGGGTCAGGTCCGTGACGGGTTGAAAGCTTGGCGGTGTGTGGGGCTGCGCCGGCTCCTCGAACTGTCTCGGAGGATCGGTGAGCCCAGTCGAGGCGATCAGCTGGCTACCTGGAGCGGCGTGCATCGACAGGTGAGCTGCCTTGTGATCACCAAGCCCTGCGTCTCCTGACCAGGCGACGACGAGCCGGCCGTCCGATCCGTAGATCAGCATCTGCGACCCATCAGCCTGAGTCAGGTGCTGATGCCCGGCCCGGCGCTCGGTTGCAACGAAGGCCTCTCGGAGGGGCGCACCGTCCTGGTCGAAGGTAGCCAGGTAGAGGTCTGATTGGCTGGGGCTCTCTCCGAAGTGGTTCCACGCGAAGGCGACCTCTCCGCTTGCTCGAGCCGCCGTGCTGACTCCACTGACGTAGCCGGACTCCTTGCGGGGTAGCAGCTCGACCTTGGCACCCTGCGCCAGGCTCTCGTCATCCAGCTCGAAGCGTCTGTGGACAAGGCGATAGCTCTGCTGATGGCTCTCGAGCCAGGCGACCACGAACTTCCGTTCGTCGATAGCCGCGACTGAAGGCTCGATTCCAGCCGTCCGATCCTCGGGCGAGATCTGGAAGACCTCGCCACCCGCACCCTCAGCGTCGAAGTGTCGTCCAAGGATTGCCACCGGGGTCCCATCGGCGCTGGTCCTGGCCCAGGCAGCGATGAAGGCACCATCGGCAGTCATCGTCAAGCTGGGCGTATGTGCGGAGCCCTCCCGGGTGCTCTCGACCTCAAAGCTGGGGCCCTGGGCTGTTCCATCGGCAGCGAGCCGTCTCCCACGAAGGGTGCGGCCGCTGCCCTCCTCGCGGGGGGTGGTCCAGATGGCTACAGCACTTCCCTTGTGATCGCTCACGATGCAGACGTCGCGCTGATCGCCACTGAAGTTCTCATTCACGATGATCTCAGCGCTGGCGGTTCCGAGGTCAGCATCGAAGCGCCGCGCCACGATCGTGCCGAGACTGCCGTCCTGGGCGTGAGAGACCCAGGCGATCCAGGCAGTGCCATCGGCATCGAGGGCAACGCTGGGTGCTGTCTGGTGCGAGGTCGTGGTGGCGTTCACCTGAACCTCGTTCGTGAGAGGCGATCCGTCCGTGCCAAACCTTCGAGCGTAGATTCCGTAGGTGCCAGCCTGCTGCCTCCTGCTCTGCCAGACGACAGTTGCGCGTCCTGCCTCGTCCACGTCCAGGCAGACGTGATCCTTGTTGCTGTCGGGGTGTTGACTGACCCGAAGGTCACAACTGGTCGGAGCTACGACCTCATCAACCGTTGCGTGAGTCTGTCCCGTTGCAGCTGTGGAGACAGCGCAGAGTAGAGTGGGCAGCAGGTCCCATTTCTTGGGTGATATAGACATGGATACCGTTGGTTTGAGGACTGAAATAACTGCTCACTCTCGAGCTGCAGATTGGGTAGTTCAGGCCAGGTCGGCCTGGATGATGTGCTCACCGCCGGTGCCTGAGGCCAAGGCGTCCAGCGGTCTTGATCCTTCAGGGAAGCAGCTGGAGCTCCAGCCCGTTGCTGAGGTTGAAGCCGCTGCCACAAGGGCTGCTGGGAATGTCGCGATACCAGACTTGGAAGTAGCGCGTGTCCCCCGCAGACCAGGCGGTGATGGCTCCCAGGCCCGGTCCCCAGGTAGCAGACCCGGCGCCATCGGGGATGCGAACGCCGAGCCGCTGGACGGTGCCACCAGCGCAGCGCAGACCATCTCCGAAGAGGTTCCCGAGCCCGGAATTGACTGCCTCGGTGCCCACGAAGGCCAGCCCGGCCTTGTTCGGCAGGAGGCCACTACTCAGGAGAAGGAGGTCGTCGTTGGGGACACTCGGGCTTCCTCCGCTGGTGAGCAGGGCGCCTGTACCACTGGAGTTGGCGCAACCCTCTCCACCGCCACTGAGGTTTCCACAGGGGCAGGTCTCGCTGGAGCCATCTCCCAGGCAGTAGGCGGTGCCGAGGAGGTCAGGGCGCGAGTAGCAGCGAGTCAGCCCGGAGTCGATCCCCGCTCCATCCGCCAGCAGGAATCCGATGGCGATCTCTGGTTGCCCGTCTCCGTTGACGTCGAGCTGCCCGGCGAGGGAGCTGGTGAATCCCTGGTTGGTTCCGAGTCCGGCGAGCTGTGCCAGTTCGCTGCTGTCAGCCAGGGAGATGATGTAGTTCATGCCGGCTGTGCCTGACCCGGGTGCTGATACGACCAGATCTCCGGTCCCGTCTCCGTTCCAGTCGCCCGCATCCGCCAGTGCGCTACCTCGAAGCTGACCGATGCTCGAAGGCAGCTGAGTCACCAGAGCCCCGGTGGCGCCGTTGATGAGAATGACGAGGCCGGCGTCGGTTGCAATCAGGTCGCTGTTCGGGGCACCGATGGCAATCTCGGGGCGTCCGTCACCAGTCAGGTCATCGACCGTGCAGACTGCGCTGGCGAACTGGGCGTCGACCTCTGTACCCAATCGGGTGTAGATCTCGCTTCCGGATGCACCGGACCAAACGCGTAGCATTCCCCGACCGCTATTCCCGTAAGGGGTGCTTGCGGCGTAGTCGCCAATTCCGTCTCCGTTGATATCCCCCAGGCTCACCGCAACGAGTCCGAGCCGGTCACTGGTGGCATCTCCGGTGTGTGATCGAATGATCGAGCCGTCCAATCCTGAGTGGACGTAGACCGTGCCAGAGTCAGTGCCGTTCGAGTCCTCGTAGGGCGCACACACAACCAGGTCCGGAACGCCGTCACCATTGGCATCCCCGAGTCCGCAAACTGCTGACCCGGCCAGGCCGAACTGTTCGATGCCCGGGATCTCGAACCAGGAGGAGCCATCGGCTCCGGAGAACACCTCGGCACGACCATTCTTGGGTAGGCCGATCGAGGCGAAGGGCGCACCCACGACGAGGTCCATGACTCCATCTCCAGTCAGATCTCCAAGTTGAGCGAGCGCCTGGCCAAAGAGTTCGCCCGTGCCGGAGCCATCCAGTCGGCGAATCAGGAGTCCGCTCGCCCCGGAGACAACGTGGACGCTGCCGGCGTTGGGGTTGCCGAAGTCGCTGCGAGGCGTACCGATCAGCAGGTCGGGTAGCTGGTCGCCATCAAGGTCCTCGATCGTGGACAGGGCGGAGCCACTACGGTAGCCGGCTGCCTCACCTTGAAACTCCCAAGCCTGTACCTGTGCAGAAGCCGGGCTCGTGAGGATCAGTGCCAGGGCGATGGCCCGGAGTGAGGGCTGACAATTCCGCATGTTGCTGGGGACGATACTTCGGTTGTCCCAATATATGTACTCTGCTTCCGCAGTATGAATTACGAACCTACCCAGATGCCCGCTACCCCCGGCTCACGAGTGGGACCCGTGACCGCGGCGAGTTTGCTCCTGCTGGTCGTTCTGGCCGTCTATGGGGCCTTCAATCTCGTGGGCCTGCTCTGGAGTCCGCTGCACGACCCTGCCGCGAGACCGGCAATCGTGCAGGTTCGTGGGGAGCTAGGTCCGGCGGAGCAGTCGACGATTGAGATCTTTCGGCGCTGCTCGCCCTCCGTGGTTCATGTCACCACGAGTACGGTCGGAAGGGGGTCCTCATTTCGAAACCCGCTGGTGATCCCACGCGGGACCGGATCAGGTTTTACATGGGGTGACGAGGGCCATGTGGTCACCAATTTTCACGTGGTCGCGGAGGGGACGCGCTGGGAGGTGACCCTCGCCGACATGTCGACCCATGAGGCGCGCCTTGTCGGCTACATGGCGCGTTACGACCTGGCAGTGCTCAAGATCGAGACGCCGGCACGCCGCCTCAAGCCCGCTCAGGTTGGCAGCTCGCGCGAATTACTGGTCGGGCAGAGTGTGTTTGCCATCGGCAACCCGTTTGGGCTGGATCAGACCCTGACCACGGGCGTCATCAGCGGCCTCGGAAGAAGGATCCGGGGCTACTCGGGCGAGATCATCGAGGACGTCATTCAAATCGATGCGGCGATCAATCCCGGCAACTCGGGGGGGCCGTTGTTTGACAGTGCTGGACTTCTCATCGGTGTCAACACAGCCATCGACTCTGAGGGTGGAGAGGGAATCGGGTTTGCGGTGCCCGTTGATACCGTGAATCAGGTGGTGCCGATGATCATTCGCGGTGGAATCGCTGCGACCGAGGCGGTGCCTGGCCGTGCGGGCCTGGGCGTCATCATTGCACCAGAGAGCTTCACTCAGCTCCAAGGGGTGGAAGGAGTCATGATCGAGAGGGTGCTACCAGGTAGCGCTGCAGAGCAAGCGGGCCTGCGATCCATGTCTGTGCGGAGCGACGGACGCTATGTCGTCGATGTGATCAAGCGAATCGGAGAGCAGGCTACCCGGACGAATCACGATCTCCTGGTGGCGCTCAAGGGCCGAGCACCGGGCGATCGGATCCCATTGACCTTCGAGCGGGAGGGAATTGAGCGCGTGGTGGAGATCACCCTGGAGTCGATCTCCGAGAGGTAGAGCCTCCTTCGGGGCTCGTGCTGGGGCCCGGGAGCCGAGCCCTCGCTCCGAACCGAGACAGCGGCCTCCATCGAGGCTGCAGGACAGGCGGGCTTTCTGTCGATGGGTGCAGGACGGTTCCGCCTCGAGTCCCGGTCGATCCAGCCATGAAGCGCCCTGTAATTATCACCCTCCTTGCAGCATCCCTGCTCGTTCCGCTTGCCTGCAGTCCTGGCCACGATGTGATCGAGGTCCACTACAGCGAGGCGAGTCAGCTCCGGTTCACGGGCAGCTACCGAAACACACCCAACGGCATCGAGTTGGCCAATGGCCAGTGGCAGTTCTGGTATGCGAATGGACAGCGACAGGCCCAGGGCTTCTTTACCGAGGGCGCGATGCCCGGGCCCATTGACCTCGAGGACGGCTCCACGGACATCCCCCGGGTGGGGCGAACGGGGAACTGGAACTTCTGGAGTGAGGAGGGGGAGCTCACGGCTGAGGGTGCCTACCGCAAGGGGGACCGCCAGGGGGTCTGGGTTACCTACTGGCCTGGTGGGAACCTGCAGTCAAAGGGCAACTTTCTCAATGGGGACGCGTCGGGAACTCATCGCCGCTGGTCCCAGGAGGGGGTGCTGGTCTCCGAGGTGAATTACAAGGACGGCCTGAAGCACGGGATCGTGAGGGAATGGAGCGCCACAGGTGAACTGCTTCGTCATGGCGAGTACGTGGCCGATCAACGCGTTGGCAAGCATGAGCTCTGGGGGCTTGGAGGCATCAAGCGTGAGCAGGCCCAGTACGTGGATGGATTTCTTCAGGGCATCAGATCAACTTGGGATGATGCTGGCTGCCCGGTCTGGGCGGCGAGCTATCGCGGCGGGGAGCAGGACGGACCATTCCGGCTCTACTATCCGTCAGGAAGTATCCGTCAGCAGGGGAGCTACCTGGCTGGTGAGCAGGAGGGAATCCTCAGTTCCTATGACGAGAACGGTCGCTGTCAGTGGGAGTTCGAGTATCAGCAGGGTGAACAGGAAGGGCGCCGGACGCTGTGGTTTGGGAATGGTCGCAAGCGCTCCGAGGGTAAGTACGTCAACAGTGTCCCCACTGGAGAGCATCGGGAGTGGTACCCGAGCGGCCAGCTCAAGTCGATTGGTCGATACTCTGCGGGTCGACCTGTCGGAAACTGGCACTCCTGGAAGGCCGACGGCTCGATCGACGAGCAATTGAGCGGCAACTTCTCGCCGAGTGGCTCTCGCCGCTGAGGGGTCGGCTGGCCTCGATATCGCCTGAGGTCTGGCCTCGGCAGTGGCGCAACTCTGACCCCCCGACAATCTCGGGGGCTTGACCCACGTCGGCCGCGGATGTACGAAGTTGCATTTTGGGTGGGCGCAGCTTTCGGACAGAGCTGACAAAAATGCCCCGGGTTGGCCGATTTACAGGCACCGCAAAGGAATACTCATTAGAATTTGGCCATCAGCTTTTTGGTCATCGTATCCGTGGCTTGATGACCACGAACCGCAGGCATAGGCCGGACCTTCATGGATGGGTCCTACCAGCGCACCCAACCTGAGAAATGAGGAGATCAAAAGACAGGGAGCCCGGTCATCGGTCAGGGTCGTGGAGTGCTGCGATGCACGCCTCACGATGGCTTGCCGTGATTGGAGTCTTCTTGGTGGCATGCTCACGCACAGAACTCGCAGGCGGAGGTGAAAATGGATCGCCTCCCGAGCATTCCATGGGCAATGGACTTGGCGCCGAGTCCGTCGCGATCTTGCGCCTGACAGCGCCATCCACGAGCCCCTTCGTCCTGCGAGCGACGATCCCCGTTCCTCCTGGGTTTCACGATGTGGACTCGGGGACTTCACCGTTCATGGTTCGTGCTCCGCAGGGTGCGGTAAGTCGGGCTCAGGTCGAGGTGGTCAGTCAGTACTCCGCGACCGAGGACGGGGCGGATGTGCTGCAACTCCTCGCCATCGTCGAGTCCCCTCCCGGTACTCAGTCCGGATCTCAGCTCACCTACGAGGTCCTGCATGCGCAGAACGCTCCCATGCCCCACTCGAGGTCAGACTCGGTTCGAGAGCTGCTGGCCACGCCAGGCTCGGTTCTCTTGCGAACGAAGGATGTCTTCGGCCATCGATACGATGCGGACCTTCTCCGGGATATTCGAGTCAGCAACGCTGAGGACTTACGAGTACTCCGCAATGGGGAGGTCGCTCTTCAGGTACGGACTCACGAGAACCTTGCGCCCAGGAATGAGGTCGACGGCCCGTTGGGAACCCTTCCTCACATGATGGGAGTTCATTCCTACGTGACCACCTGGCGCGACGAGGAGTTCATCTCCCTCGACATTCGGGTGCACAACGGACACGATGGTCTCGACCAGGACGATGAGAGCGATGACCCCATGGGCACGCTCTACTTCAATGAGCTGGAGCTGCTCGTACCAGATGGTTGGAGGGTCTTTCAGGCTTACCAGACCCCCTCGATGGGCGTCAGTTACCACGATGGGAGCAAGGTCGTGCAGCCCCTGGTTGGGCCGCTGACCGAGGGGGCCCTGCATGTGATCGCGCCCCAGGGTCAGTTCCATCGGCGCCTGGTGCTCGTTCGCAATGGCCAGGAAGCTCGAGCTCTGGCCATGCTGCGGGAGGAGGGTCTCGCCTTTTGTCAGGCCGGCGTGCGAGAGGACGGCGAACAGTACTTCTCCTGGTGGAATCCGCGGACGGCCCGTTACTGGGCGCAGAACTTGCCCCTGCCCAATCTCGACTATCTCGAGACACCAGCGGAGTCCCGAGCGGAGATGGATGAGGGTTTCGCCGAGCTCCACACTGCTCTCTCGCTGGGCTCCCCCGGGCCCTGGCCCGTTGTGTCAGGCAGCCTGGGCTGGGCTCATCCCTATGGCCTGAAGGTTGGGAACATGCATGGCGGGTCGGAGATCTATTTCTTCGACGGCATCAAGACGGCCTGGGGGGCATCGACGACCGGCTACCGGACCTTCCAGATGACTCACCGTATGTACAGTGAGCGTCACCCTACGGCCCTGTACAACCGAAATGGCGACAGCTACAGCCTCGACGATTGGATCTATGCCGGACCAGAGGGAACGATCCTACCCAACTGGATGTTCCTCGTACCGTGGCTCTCGCTTGGAGACCCCTTCGGATTCACGACTGCGCCAACATTCCAGGTGGATGCCGTTGTGAACCAGGGTCGTCAACCACCCTATGAGGATCAGCTACTGGATTACAAGTGGATAGACACTCAGCACCTCATTCGCTACACGCGCTCAGCCAAGGTCCTGGCCTGGCTGGGTAATGACGCAATTGCGAAGGAGGACCTGCACCTGCAGGCAGAGCTATGTCGAGCGTCTTACTCGATCTACCCGCAGAACGAGCAGGGCTACCTGATAACCACTGGTCTTGGCTTCGATCGTCAGTATGTAGAGAGCCACCCGCAGGACGGTTTTGTCATCGATCGTGGCGAAGGCTGGATGCTCGACACCGTGGCCTCCGCCTATGCCCTGGGTGACCCCGAGTTCCGGCGGTCAGCTCACTCCTGGTTCGTCGATGTGATCGATCTGATCTCAGAGGGCCAGTCCTCGTGCAGCGGGACGATCATGTCCAAGCCCAATCAAGCCCACTTCAATGGTCAGTACCGCATCATGCAGTCGATCAGCGAGGCGATCCTTCAGAATGGCCTGTGGGGAGTGCTTACGAGCGTTCTAAATGAAGAGCATGTTGTCGAGGCCTCCGTTCTGAAGGGCATCTTGGCCAGCTCGACCTACGCAATGATCAACCCACGGGCATGGGACGACTCAGCGAATACGCCTTATTTCTACACGGCGCTTGGACCCTACGACCAGTCGCAGGCTCCCTTCTGTGACTTCGTTCCCCCTGATGGCCACGAGGGGACTGACGGATGGCAGACATGGAATGTCTTCGTCTTCGGAATGAAGGTGACTGATGATCCGCGGTTCCTGCATCGCGCGACGCAAATGGCTGGAGGGACGCTGACACCGGCCATGATCGGACAGGACAATCACCCCGGTGAGCTCGAGACCCGTGCCGGAATGATCTCCTTCCTCCAAGTACTCCGCAGCCCGGTCGGTAGTCCCTATGAAACTCAGGCCCCCAGGGACGATGGTAAGTCTTCCCCCATGCATCAGTCCTCGAAGGACTAAGGGGGCAGAGTCTCAGCCGAAGGACTGTCCATGAGTCCACTCGAGCGGGTTGTTGTCCGGATCGGCGACCTCGAAGATGTAGCCGACCTGCTCGTCTACATAGGTCGGGGGAACCAGCACACGTACCTTATTCTCTCTCGCGACGCGCGCGCGCTCGTCAACAGCCTCTCTTGAGTCGCAGGCAAAGCCCATGTGTTCGTAGCTGCGAACCTGCCTGGGAACGAGCATGTGAAAGAGCCATAGCAGGAACCGAATGCGGGTGGGCTGGATCACGACCAGGGCGAAGCCTGGCTGGCCATGAGGCTCGATGTAGGCGATCTCGCTGCGCATGAAGTCCCGGCCGTGACGGCGTGCGATGACGCGACCCGGCAAGACCATTTCATAGAAGCGAATGGTCTTCTCGATGTCATGGACCCGAAAGGCAATGTGATCACACGAGGGCATCGGTTTCTGACTTATTGGCCATCGCGTTGCTCCAGAAGCTGCTGGATGAGCAGCTCGTAGCGCTCCTTCATGCGCTCGTGTGCTGCGCCGGTAGCCGGGCCGCTGAATCCCGTGTGGACTGCGCGAACCTTCGCGTCACGGTCCAGAAAGATCGTTGTGGGGTAGGCTCGCACCTTGTCGAGGAGGGGCATGGCCCTGGAGGCCTGCTGCTTGTCGGAGGTGCCGGCAATCAGGATAGGGTAGCGCAATGAGTGCCGCCTCGTGAAGCTCTCCACCTGGCGCTTGCTGCGCGCAAGGTCATCGTCGAGCTCGAAGGCCAGCCCGAGGATTGAGAGTCCACGGCGACCATAGCTCTTCTGGAGTTCTGCCAGGAAGTCCGCCTCATCATTGCAGTTTGGGCACCAGGACCCGAAGAGAGTTATGATGCGAACCTCACCGGCAAAAGCTGGATCAGTCAGTGATCTGGTCTTCCCCGTGAGGTCGGGGAAGCTGAGCTTGTCGAGTAGCACTGCGTCGTTCCAGCTGGTCAGCTCGAAGGAGTCGGGCAGTCTTGCCTGATCATCTTTCTCGGCGGTCCACGTCTCGTGCCACGAGTCCCGGGACCAGAAGCCTCCGTCTAGCCTTCCCTCGTCGTCCAGGCTGGCATCGAACAGGAAGGCGTGGCCACCGTCGAAGCAGGAGAGACGTAGGCGCTTGCCGTCGAAGGACCCGGCCAGGAAGCGATAGTCACCTAGCGTGGTCTCGAAGGTCCCGTGGAGGCGCCCATCCTCGAAGGACTGGAAGTGACCTATCGAGATCTCCTCGTCGGTTGCGAAATGGACTGCCCAGCGACCGTCGATTGCTCTACGCTGATCCGCATCAAGCCTTACCAGGGGGAATCGGTCCAGCTCACCGGCAAGTGCGTGTGCGGGCAACCGAGACTTTCGGTTGCCTCCCAGAGACTTCTCCCAGAATCCGCTCATGGATTCTCCATCCGGAGCAAGTCGTAGGTGTAGATAGGAGTCATAGGGGTCCAGCCGCAGGGTCAGTGTCGAACCCTCACGTTTGACTTCGCCAACCTTGACTCGCTCATCACCGTTGTGGACGAGAGCTGTGTACTCGGGTCCTCTGACTGGAAAGTCCAGTCGGAAAGGGAGTTCACCACCCGGGGACTCCAGAACAGCTCTCCAGGTTGTCGCCAGCTCATCCGAAGTGGATGCATGAATCGGCGAGGCAACCAGCAAGGCACAAATCAGAAGAGAGGTGGTCATGCTCGGGATTCGCTACTCAAGGAGTTTGCGGGAGGGGGTAGATGGAGGGGGCTGTCTTGATCGCGGAGCCTGCCGCCGTCACGGTCGTGCTCGCTCCTGAACCCCGGGCCCGGTCAGACCTGGGCGCGCTGAGCTGGAGATAGCCGCGCCAGCGGACCTCACAGGCCCCTCCAGTGGAAGCGCGTGGCCATCCGGCAGGGCTGTCATGGGGAGCGGGGACTCCTTCCTTGCGGGGAAAGGGAGAGGCGCTAGGGGTGTAGATCCTAGCCGCTTGGATGGTGTGGAGGGTACCTGTAGGTGTCCCCGGTGCCTGATGGGCTTCCGGCCGCGGGATGGGGCTCGGGGGTCATCCGAGGAGCCAGGAAACGGGGGCAGGTGAGGCTCCACATTACGAACCCACCCAAACCCGGATTCTGTCGTATACTTCAAACTGTACGGTTCCTAGCCCAACCCCAGCTAGCAATGGCCCTATGAAACCCCACCGCTTCTTTCGATTCGTCACAACAGCACCCCTGCTCTGCACGCCTGCACTGGCGTTTCAAGTTGGAGTAGGAGGCTCCGCCGAGATCACGCCAGGTGAGAACCCGACGAACATCGTCTTGATCCTGATCGACGATGTAGGGACGGACTTGCTCGGGATCTACGACTCGGTCAACCCTTACTCGGGGGTGGACGATCCCTTCGAGTCAGACATCTATGTCGAGGCACCGACGATCGACTCCATCGCGGAGAAGGCAGTCAAGTTCAACAACGCCTACGCCACACCTGTTTGCTCCTCGACACGAGCTTCGATCTTGACGGGAGTTCGAACCACGCGACACGGCATTGGGAAGATCATTCGCGAAGACCTGGTAGGCGATCTGGTCGAGTTCGGTGACCCCGGCTTCGAGCACTTCACCCTCGCGGAGATGGTTCATACCCGTGGACTGCAGGCGGCCATCTTCGGCAAGTGGCACCTGAGCCTCTTCGATGAAGACCCGAGCCCCAATGGTCCTCTGGGTTGGAGTGGAATCCGCGAGCGCGGCCACTGGGACGAGATCCGCTGCACCTTCGGCAATCTTGACATGCCCCCGTTCCCGGAAGGTGGTGGTTACTACAGCTACTACCAGCACATCGACACCAACGGCATGGCGCGCACGAGCGTGCTGACGGACTACGCTACCACGCAGCAGTTCAGCGACGCCCTTGAGTACTGCAATACTGCCCAGGAGCCGTTCCTTGCTTACGTGTCGACCAACGCCTGTCACCCACCTCTTGGTGAGCTTCCGCCGAGGAACCTCGTCAACACTCCCGAGCACCTGCGAGGGACTCCGAACTACCACAAGAACTTCTCGGCCACTCTAGAGGCGCTCGATACTGAGCTCGGTAACTTCCTCGACGGCCTGAATCCTGAGCGGCGAGAGAACACAGTGTTCATCCTGATGGGTGACAACGGAACCGATGAGCAGTTGTTCAACTCCATGATCAACGAGTCCGGCCTTGATCTCGGCGCTACCTACCAGGCCCTGGTCGAAGATCCTCAGTTGCGCTTCAAGCACAGTGTCTACGAGGGTGCCTTGCGAGTGCCGCTGTTGGTGTGGGGCAAGGGAGTCGAGAATCCCGGTCGTACCTCTGACGTCCTGGTGAGCGTGACAGACCTGTTCCCGACGATTGCAGACTTGCTGGACGCTGACCCTGGCGTGGTGGATGGATACTCCTTCGAGCCTGTCCTACAGGATGAGCGGGTCGGACTGTGGAACCATGCCCGTCAGTCGGTTGTCGTGGATTTCTTCTTCGAGAACGGCGTCGCCGAAGACGCCACGGACATGCGCCAGGCGTGCTGCCTGTTGAACGTTCCCGACCAGGGCCAGTTCAAGCTGGTCAGGAAGTTTGGTCTTCCTGGGTGGAGTAACGAGCTGGACTATATGCCGCCTCCCGGCATCGTCTGGGATGAGTTCTTCCAGATCTCCGATTCCCAGGGAGTCCTGATCGACCCCCGCGAACTCTCCCCACTGGCAACGGACGTGAACTCACCGTACCGGGACACGTATGTCCTGGTCTCGGATGCCCTCGATGAGGCGCTCTACCCGGCCCTTGTCAGGAACTACTGCGAGTCGTTCCCGAATTCATCCGGTCGCGCAGCGACGATCGGAATGGAAGGGACCACCAGCGTTGACACCAATGATCTCGTTCTCAAGGGTTCAGGAGTTCCGCCCAACACGCCGGCGTTCTTCTTCTATTCCTGGTACGAATCAGCAGAGCCATTCGTAAACGGCCTACTTTGCGTGGAGTCCCTTGATGTCGGTCTCTACCGATTCAACCTGACGTTCTCGAACGAGAACGGGGAACTCGAGCAGGTGGTAGATCACGCTTCATCCAACAGCATGATGAGTGATATCAGCGTCGGGTCTACCTGGAAGTTCCAGGCCTGGTATCGAGACGTCTCGGCTGGTGGAGCCATGTCGAATACGACGAACGGCCTTTCGGTTCACTTCACTCCCTGAAGGCTGGAGGTGGTGCGGGAAGGGGGACTCGAACCCCCACGCCTTGCGGCACAAGAACCTAAATCTTGCGCGTCTGCCAGTTCCGCCACTCCCGCATGATGCGGAGGATAGCGCCTCACGAGAAGGCGGGCCACCCCAAGGGTGGCCCGCCTTCTCGATTCAAGGGCTGAGTTCCCGCCTCGCCGGTCCGCTGGGCCTGTCCCAGGGAGTTCGCTGGCATCTGCTACCTGGGGGCTACTTGTTGCCCTTGGGGACGATCTCCCCTGACTTCCAGTCTCTCAGGCGCTTGTCGTAGGCGCGTCCGATCTCGTTACGTTCCAGGATGGCGAGGACCTGGCCTTCATTCTCGGGGTCCATGATGGGGATCGCGTTGATGTTCTTCATGGTCAGCCGCCTCAGGACCTCGTCCAGGTTCTCGGAGGTTTCTGCAGTGGTCACCGTATCAATCATGAAGTCGCGGGCGATGACCATGTCCTCGACGACATCTTCCAGGTAGATCCGACGCAGATCCGTCAGCGAGAAGATGCCCACCAGCTTGCTCTCGTCATCCACGACGGGGAAATAGGACTCCTTGGCGTCAGCAACGACAGTGAGAATACGCCGCAGCGTGGCCCCATGGTGGATCAGGTGTGGGCGTCGCGCGTCCTCCAGGATCTCCGAGACCTGGATGTCGCAGAGCACATCCACCACGAAATCCCCGGCGTGGGCGGGGGAGTCGACAATCCCGCTAACCTGGGCCTCATAGAGTGACCAGCGGTTGGAGAGCATCAGGTGAAGCACCGAGACCAGCATCAGAGGTGCGAGCAGCTTGTAGTTGCCGGTCATCTCACAAACCATGATCACTGCGGCGATGGGCACCTTGGCAACTCCGGCAAAGAAGCCGCCCATTCCGACCAGCGCAAAGGCTGCGGGACTGAGGCCGAGGCCAGGGAAGAGGCTGTTGGCACCTTCCCCGACAGCAGCTCCCAGCAGAGCACCAATCGCCAGAGATGGTGCGAAGACACCTCCCGAGCCACCCGAGGAGATGCAAAATCCAGTCGCCACGATCTTGGCCAGGACGAGTCCCAGGAGGACGACCGCAGTCACACGGCCCTCGATGGAGGCGGTCATCAGACCGTAGCCACCGAAGAAGACTCCATCCGTGCCGGCGAACCCCGCGATGACAAGGGCGATCACCCCAACGAGGAATCCACCGATGGCCGGACGTACGAACTTGGGAATCCTGTTGAAGCGGTCGAACAGTCGGTGAATGCCGTAGAAGATCTGGACGTGAATCCAGCCCACCAGAGTGCAGGCAATCGCCAGGACCATGTAGGCCAGGAGATGAGCTGGTTTGAAACTCAGGGTCTGTGCAATCTCGCTACTGATCTCGATCACCCGGTGCTCACCGGAGATTGCCGTGAAGGTGGCGAAGGCGAAGATAGAGGCAATGATGCAGGGGATGATCGAGTCACCCTCGAACTCTGCCTTGCGATAGATCACCTCCGGCATGAAGAGGGCCCCACCCAGAGGTGAGCAGAACGTGGCCCCGATACCACCACTTGCTCCCGCCAGGAGGAACATGCGCCGATCCCGATCCGAAAGCTTGAAGAGGTCCGCCAGTGCCGAGCCGACCCCTGCGCCCACCTGAGCAACCGGGCCCTCCTGACCTGCCGAGCCGCCAGTGCCGATCGTGATCGCGCTTGTGAGCGACTTGATCCCGATCACGCGCTTGCGGATCTTTCCCTTGAGATTGTGAAAGGAGTGGATCACCGCATCGGTGCCATGCCCCTCGGCCTCCGGGGCAATCTTCTGCACCAGGATTCCAGTCAGGAGTCCACCAAGGGTGGGAACCAAGAGGACCATCCAGAAGGCGTAGTCCAGGCCACCCACCCCCTCCGAGGTTGTGCCTACGGTGGCCCCAAATAGATACTCCTTACCTGCATGGACCAGCCACCTGAAGCCCACCGCTGCCAGCCCCGAGGCCAGGCCGATCAGTGCAGCAAAGAACACCCACTTCGTGACACTGCCGAAGTCCAGGCTTTGGCTCAGAGCGCGTAGTCTTGAGCCGGAAGTGGGGGTGACGTCTCCCATGTGGCGCGGAGAGTAACACCCAATGGGCTATTCGTTATCGCCTGGAGGCCAGAGTTCATCCCGGCGATCGGTCATCTCGGAGTAGAGCCTACGCAGGACGGCTTGCTCTCCAAGCAGCGTGATGGCGTCCAGGTTGAGCTGGCACACCGCACAGGTGGGTCGCAGGCCCCGATAGCTCATCACGTCCAGGTTCTCGAGTACCACGTCCTCAAGGCCATGTTCGTCCGCATCGAGAGGGGTTCCGTCCTCATCGAAGCCGAAGAAGAGCTTCACGTCGGCCGGCGTCCGCTGGCACAGGTAGCAGCGGTCCCGGCCGCCTGAGCGGTCCAGCGCCTTGAAGTACTCGTGGAAGCGCCTGTCCAGCCCCATCTAGAGCAACTCCCCATCCGGGACCCGCTCGACCTCCAGGACCCGCTCCGGGTTGTCCGTCACGCCGTAGGTGAGCTTGACGATACGCCCACCAAAGGCGGATTGGAGGCTGTCGAGCTCCTTGATGAGCACGGATTCGTCAGGCTGTCTCTCGGGAATCACGATCGCTGTGACCGTCGTGCCCTCGACGGTTCGGCCAACAGCACGGATGTACTCGCCATCGAATCGCCCATGCTCCACAATCTCCTCACCCACAATCTCGGCTGCACTGCGCTGGAGGTGGTCCATGACGAATTCGAGGCGAGCCTCGTCGAAGAGCCTCGCAAGGTCTGGCTCGACCGATTCCTCGAGTACTCGAGCTCCGCGACCCGCGTTGATCAGGGTCACAGAGGGCTGCACGTGCCGGAAATGGAAGGCCACGAACCGATCGGCAATGTGATAACTGCCTCTGCGCGAACGCAACGGGTCGGGGTCAGTGATCGGAATCAGCCTCTGCACCAGGCCCAGGTCACGCAGGACGGTCAGGTACTTGTTCGCCATGGTCGAGTCCACGCCGACCGTCAGAGCGACATCACCGACCTTGCGATCCCCACGAGCAACCGCAGCCAGGATTGAGTTGTAGGTCGTGGGGCTGGAGAGCTCGTTCCTGAGCAAGAACTGGACCTCCTCGAAGAGGTAGCCCTCGGGCCGCAGGATCTCCTTGAGGATGTTCTGCCTCAGGGTTCGAGAGTCATCGAACCGCCGCAGGTACGCTGGCATGCCACCGAGAATGGAGTAGGCCAGCAGGCGATCCTCCACCGACCACTCGGGGAAGAAGCCGACCGTGTCGGGTGGGGCGAGCGGGTAGAGTCGCTTTTGCGCAGTACGGCGCCCGAAGAGGGGCGACTTCTCCGAGAGGACTTGTTCCTCCATGAAGGAGACCTGGCTGCCGCACAGGACGAGCATCAGTGTCGAGCGCTTGCCACGCCTGTCCCAGAATCGCTGGAGGACCGAAGGAAGCCCCTTGTTAGCCTCACAGAGATACGGAAACTCATCGATCACGACCACCAGCCGCTGTTCGTTCGCACGCTCGCAGGTGAACTGCAGGGCGGTCTCCCAGTCGGGGAAGTCGACGGCGGCGATGTTCTCACCCAGGCCGTCGGCGAGAGCTTCGCGATAGGCCCTGAGGTTGTCTTTCTCGCGGAGCTGGGCCGCCTGGAAATAGACTGCCTTGCGGCCCTCGCAGAACTGCTGCAGCAGTTCGGTCTTGCCGACCCGTCTCCGGCCGTAGAGCACGAATAGCTCCGGGTCCCCACGATCGGCGAGCTCTTCCAGAACTCCCAGTTCCCTGTCACGACCTATGAACATGGCGTCAGGCTAGCACGGGGCCGATCCGAGCTGAAACGTCAAGCGCCCCCGGTTCTGTACCCCCCCCGAACACGCCCTGAGTGGGGCATTGCTATACTGCCCGCAGCTTGTCCTCTTCCTCCATTCAGAGAGTCTTCGACACTCGCCAGCGCCCCCTGCGGAATCTGCGGATCTCGGTCACCGACCGCTGTAATCTGCGCTGTGGCTATTGCATGCCGGAGGACGAGTACATCTGGCTGCCCAGGAGCGAGGCCCTGTCGTTTGAGGAGCTCACCAGGCTGGTGGGAGCCTTCACTCTCCTGGGGGTCCACAAGTTGCGTCTGACCGGGGGTGAACCCCTTCTACGGCGTGAGCTGAGCCGGCTGGTCAGGAGCCTGTCTGAAAACGAGAGGCTGGAAGACATCGCCATGACCACCAATGGGGTGCTCCTGGAAGAGCATGCGGGCGAGCTTCTCGACGCCGGTCTCAAGCGCGTGACGGTCAGTCTCGACTCGCTGAAGCGAGAGCGCTTCATGCGCCTCACGCGGCGCGACTCCCTTGATGCAGTCCTCAGGGGCCTCGAGAGCCTGGCAGAGCTGGGGTTCGAGAAGACCAAGATCGACGCGGTCGTGATGCGTGGCATCAACGACGATGAGCTTGTGCCCCTGCTTGAACATGGCAAGCGGGTTGGAGCGGAGGTCCGCTTCATCGAGTACATGGATGTGGGAGGAGCGACGAACTGGTCAATGGAGAGGGTCGTCTCACGCCGAGAAATCATCGACCAGCTGACTGATCACTACGGTGAGCTGGAGAGTACTGGTGAGCGCAACTCAGCACCCGCCGATCGCTATCGCCTGCCGGACGGCACCTTGTTCGGAGTGATCTCCTCGACGACCGAGCCGTTCTGCTCCGCCTGTGATCGGGCGAGATTGACCGCGGATGGAATGCTCTATCTCTGCCTCTATGCGAAGCAAGGCAAGGATCTGCGTGCCCCTCTGCGTGCCGGTGCGAGCGAGGAAGAGCTGGCGGCCCTCATCTCCGAAGGCTGGGCACTGCGCGAGGATCGAGGCGCGGAGCTACGGCTCAAGGAAGAGCAACGTTCGGCCCTGCTGGGTAAGGAAGAGCTGAGGGCCGATCCGCGCCTGGAGATGCATACCCGCGGTGGCTGAGGCGACTGCTGGAATGGAATAGACTGATCGTCCCCGTGACAGGGGACCTAACCGCAAGAGAATCAGAGGAGAGTTCGAGATGAAGATTCGCGCCGCCGTTTTGGAGCAGTTCGGCCAGCCCCTGGTCGTACAGGACATCGACATTGCAGGGCCCAAGGAAGGCGAGGTGCTCGTGAAGGTTCACGCTTGCGGCGTCTGCCACACCGACCTCTACACGGCCAGCGGAGCCGACCCAAGCGGCTATTGCCCCTGTGTCCTCGGTCATGAGGGTGCAGGGACGGTCGAGGAGGTCGGTCCGGGCGTCCGCGGCTTGAAGAAGGGAGATCACGTGGTGACTCTCTTCTCGCCGGAGTGTGGTGAGTGCGTCAACTGCAAGAGCGGCAAGACCAACATCTGCACGGCGATCCGCGAACAACAAGGCAAGGGCTATCTGCCGGACGGGACAGCGCGCCTCTCCAGAGATGGTGAGCCCATGCGGCACTTCATGGGTACCAGTACCTTTGCTGAGTACACCGTGATGCCCGAGATCGCCCTGGCCAAGGTGGACCCTGAGGCCAACATGGAGTCGATCTGTCTGCTGGCCTGCGGCGCCACGACGGGAATTGCTGCTGCTCTGTGGAAGGCCGAAGTGGAGGAAGGCAGCTCGGTGGCGGTTTTTGGAGCGGGAATGGTTGGCCTGGGTGCCGTGGCCGGTGCCCGGTTGCGCGGTGCCGAGCGGATCTTCGTCGTCGACACCAGCGAGAAGCGGCTTGAGCTAGCCAAGCGCTGGGGAGCAACGGACTGTCTGCAGGCTGGCGAAACTACGGTCGAGGAGATCGTCGCTGCTACGGGTGGTCTGGGCGCTGACTACACCTTCGAGGCAACAGGGCTGGTCGAGGTCATGGGGCAGGCTGTCGAGGCGGCCAGGCTTGGCTGGGGTCTGTGCACCGTGCTGGGGGTGGCTGGCAAGGGCGAGAAGCTCGAGGTCATCCCGAGGTTCTTGATCACCGGGCGAACGGTTCAGGGCGGTAGCTTCGGTGGAGCGAAGGGCCGCACCCATGTCCCTCAACTGGTGGACATGTACATGCGGGGCGAGCTGGACCTCGACGGCTTTGTCTCTCACCGCATCACGCTTGACGAGGTCAACAAGGGCTTCGAGCTCATGCATCACCAGGACGGCATTCGTTCAGTCATCAAGTTCGACTAGTTCCGCATGTTTGAAGATATTCGCAACGCTCAAGGCGAGCGCATTGACTGCAGTTTCACCCCCGCAGCGCAGGAGCGTGATGGGGAAGCAGAGTTGGTTGTGATCGGTCATGGCGTGACCGGTAACAAGGATCGTGAGTGGGCCGTGGTCCTGGCCTCGGAACTTGCAGCTGCTGGCTTCTCGAGCCTTCGCATTTCCTTCTCAGGTAATGGCGAATCCGAGGGAGACTTTCGTGAGTCCACACCAACGAAGGAGGCCGCCGACCTGAGCGCGGTCCTTGATCATTGCGGCGACTTTCGCGTCACCTTTGTGGGGCATTCGATGGGCGGGGCCGTGGGCGTCCTGTGCGCCAAGGATGACAAGCGCATCACACGTTTGATCTCGCTGGCTGGAATGGTTGAGACCGCAGATTTTGTCAGCCGAAAGTTTGGCGAGCTGACTCCCGGGGTTGATTGCATGTGGGAAAAGCCAGAGTGCCCGCTCAGCCAGACCTTCGTGGATGACATGAATGCCATCGAGTCCGTGATGGATATGGCGGAAGAGATCGAGGCACCTTGGCTCTTTGTTCACGGAACGAAGGACGATGTGGTTCCGATCGAAGAGACCGAGATGATCCTTACCCGCACGGGAGGTTCGGCGGACTTCGTCGACATCGCGGACTCCGATCACGTCTTCTCGGGGGAGGCGGCAGGCATCATGGCCCGCCGTGTCGTGGCCTGGATGCTCGAGCACTGAGTCAGGCAGGGGCTCTTCTTGCCGGGCCAGCGCCCGGATTGGTCATCGAGGCGCCTGGCTCTGCTAGCCTGTCTTCAACAGATCCGCACCAATACCCGTCTCATGAACAAGAAAGTACTTGGGCCTCTCCTCGGGCTGCTCTGCGTGGTATCCCTGATCGGCTTGACCGCGCAGGCGGAGGATGGAGCCGCCATCTCCGACGCTGCTTCAAAGCGCTTGGCTCAACTCGAGGGCGAAGCCGACGAGGCTTACATGGCCTGGCCGACAACTGTCATTCTCGATGCCGAGCGCCGGATTCACTATCGCGGGCATGACGGTAACGCTGCGACTGAGATTGCCAAGAAGCTGGTCGCTGAGCTCGAAGCGAAGCAGAACTAGGCTGTTACTCGAGATTCGACGAGGGCAGACGTGGCGATAGACTGATAGGCGTGAAGTTCAGGATTGCAATGCTTGGCCTGCTGGCGCCACTGGCTCTCCGCTCCTGGGCGGCACCCCTGGTGCTGGTGGAACACTCCTCTCTGGCTACCGGCATCAAGGTCGGAGAGGTGGACTCAGCGAGCGCCCTGGTCTGGACCCGGCGAACTCAGGCTGTCGAGGGGGATCCTGCCGCGGGGGCCGGCGGGGAGTTGCGTCTCTCGTGGTGGCCAGCGGGTGACGAGGAGTCAGTTCAGACAACAGATTGGGTCCGGGTTAGCCCTGAAGAAGATGGAGTCCGGCAATTCGAATTGAGTGGCTTGACTGCGCGAACCCTCTACTCGGTAGAGGTCAGCACTCGCGCTGACGAGGCTGATGTGATCGAGAGTCTCGGCGCCAGCTTCTCCACAGCGCCAGCATCGAGCGACTCAGAAGATGTGAGCTTCGTTGTGATCACTGGCCAGGACTATCATCGACGGGACGACCCGGATCGTGGGCACCTGGTCTACTCAGCGATGAAGGAGTTGAGCCCTGACTTCTTCGTGCACACTGGTGATGTCGTCTACTACGACAAGAAGGACCCCGATGCTCGGGACGTGGAGGCTGCCCGATATCACTGGCACCGTATGTACTCTCTGGATCTTCAAAAGCAGTTCCACCTCGAGGTTCCCGCCTACTTCCTCAAGGATGACCACGACACGCTGAAGAACGACTGCTGGCCGGGGCAGACCCACGGAGAGCTCACCTTTCAACGAGGTGTCGAGTTGTTCCGTGAGCAGACTCCATCCGGTGCATTGCCCTACCGGCAAGTTCGGTGGGGGAGAGACATCGAGTTCTGGTTTCTCGAAGGCAGGGAGTTTCGAAGTCCGAACAAGGCCACAGATGGGCCCGATAAGACCATTCTTGGTGAGCGGCAGCTCAGCTGGCTCGAGCGTGGCCTTGCAGCTTCGGACGCAACCTTCAAGGTCATCTTCTCAGCGACACCAATCGTTGGTCCGGACCGCAGTAGCAAGGCAGACAATCACTCGAACCGGGCCTTCTCTCACGAGGGCGAAATCCTGCGGAAGCTCCTCGCCGATCAGGAGAACACGATTGTCGTCTGCGGTGATCGTCACTGGCAGTACTCCAGCATTGATCCAGCTACTGGTCTTTGGGAGTTCTCATGTGGTCCGACGACAGACCGACACGCGGGCGGATTCTCGGAGAAGCAGCGCTCAGATGCCCATCGGTATCTTGCTGTTCGTGGTGGGTTTCTCTCTGGGTCGCTGCGTTCGAACGGGGACAGAGGGCAACGGCTGACGATTCGGCATCACGATGTGAAGGGCGAGGTCCTGTACGAAAAAGCCTTCGTCGTTGATGGTCGCGAGTAGTATTCGCTCTGGTGGGGTGAACTACTATGCGAGCAACTCGGAGATAACCTCACCGTGGACGTCTGTCAGCCGCATATCTCTTCCACTGAAGCGAGCAGTCAGGCGGGTGTGATCGACTCCCAACAGGTGCATGATCGTTGCGTGGAGGTCGTACACGGTCATCTTTCCGTCAATCGCGTAGTACCCGTATTCGTCTGTAGCTCCAAAGACCGAGCCGGCTCTCACGCCGCCACCGGCCATCCAGATCGAGAAGCCATGTGGGTTGTGATCGCGGCCATTGGTGCCCTGGGCCATCGGTGTTCGGCCAAACTCTCCGGCCCACAGGACCAGGGTGGTCTCCAGCAGTCCACGTGACTTGAGATCCTTGAGCAGCCCTGCAATCGGCTGGTCGACGGCGCGAGCGTTCTTTTCGTGGTCTTCCTTTAGCTTGTCGTGCTGATCCCAGCGGTCTGTTCCGGTCGAGGGGCAGGTGAGCTCGATGAAGCGTACTCCACGTTCGACCAGGCGCCTTGCCAGCAGGCACTGACGTGCGTACGTCCGGGTGTGCTCGTACTCGGCGTCGAGCCCGTAGAGTTCGCGAGTCGCTGCGCTCTCACCAGAGATCTCGAGGAGTTCAGGAACGGCGGCCTGCATGCGGAAGGCCAGCTCGTAGTTCTCGATAGCTGCTTCGACCTGCCTGTCCAGGTGAAGATCGCTCTGAGCTTCCAGGCGCTTGAGTAGCTCGAGCTTCCTACGTTGCTGGTTCTCACCGCTCTCGATTGCCTGGGCATTCGCGACGGCCTGTTCTCCGGCTCGGAAGAGAGACCCCTGGTAGGCCGCGGGCAAGAACCCGCTGCCAAAGTTGTCGAGTCCACCCGGAGGAACGAGGCCGCCGTTCAGGACCACGTACCCGGGTAGGTTCTCACCGATGCTACCGAGCCCATACGTGATCCATGAGCCCATGCTTGGACGCCCCTGCAAGCCGTGGCCCGTGTGCAACAAGTAGTTGGCAAAGGTATGCTCGGGAAACTTGGAGGTCATCGAGCGAACCACACACAGATCGTCGGCGCAGGTGCCTACATGGGGGAATAGATCGGAGACGGGGAGTCCGCTCTCTCCGTAGTTGCGGAACTTCCACGGAGAGGCGAGTACGTTACCGACGTTGTCGAACTGGGTTCTGGGAACGTCCATTCCGATTGGCTGGCCGTTCTCGCGATCGAGTCGTGGCTTGGGGTCGAAGGTGTCCACCTGAGAAGGGCCACCGTCCATGTAGAGGAAGATCACGCTGGTTGCCCTGGCCGGGTGATGCAGGCCATGGTCCACTCTCGGCTGGGTGTCAGGAGTTTCACCGAAGCCACGTTGCGCCAGCAGCGAGGAGAGTGCCAGGGCGCCAAATCCCTGGGCGCTCCCGAGCAACATCTCGCGGCGACTGAGTCCGCCGGTTCCATGCAGTGCCTTGTGGAAGAAGGCCGGTCCATGCTTGGGGCCACTCATCGTAGGTAGCGGAACTCTTTCAAGTTGTAGAGCACGTGTCCAAGGTCTGCCCAGGCCTGTGGGTCTTGCTCTTGGCCGACCAGAAAATCGAGCGCTACTTCCAGCTCTGGTTGCTCCGGCGGGCGAGCTAGAGCAGCCATGTACATGACTGTGATGCGCTGTTCGCTCGTCGACGATTGGTGTTCTTTCAGCAGCTCATGCGCCCAGCGCTCGGCCTCCTGGTGGACGAATGGATCATTGAGCAGGGTCAATGCCTGGGCGGGAACGTTCGAGTTGGTTCGCCGCCCGATGGTCGTGGAGGGATTGGGGAAGTCGAATACCGAGAGGAAGGGGGCCAGGAAATTCCGGCAGACCGCCAGGTAGATGCTGCGGCGACCCGCGCCGTCCAGGGGGCCGCTCGTCGCTGGTCTTCCTCGTCCCTCGAGGAATGGAGTCAGGTGGACTGGAATGCTAGGACCGTAGAGCTTGCGATCGAGTGTTCCGGAGACGGCGAGGATGGAGTCTCTGAGGGACTCCGCGTCGATGCGCTTGACGGGCATTCGATGAAGCCAGAGGTTCTCTGGATCTCTCTCCTCGGAGGACTCTTCGATGCGGCTGGACATTCCATAGGCTCTCGAGAGAACCAGCCTCCTGATCATGCGCTTGGTGGACCAGCCGTCCTCGACCAGTGCGGAGGCGAGGTTGTCGAGGAGCTCGGGGTGCGAGGGCGGCAATCCCATGGCGCCGAAGTCATCCACACTGATCACGATTCCCTGCCCGAAGAGGTGGTGCCAGAGACGGTTCACCCAGACTCGTGGAAGAAAGTGATTCGAGGGTGCAGTCAATCGCAGGGCGAGCTCAAGGCGACCACTGCCGTGTGTGATGACCGGGTCCTGCTTGCCGTCAAGGCCCTCGAGGAAGCGGCGCTCCGCGACTTCACCTGGAGTGGCTGGGCTGCCGCGGGAGAGGACATGTTCATCGATTCCACTGCCCTCGAGCATCACTGGAGCCGTTGGTGACGACCACTCATGAGCCTCGAGTAGGGCGTTGAGCTCCTTCGCATAGGCACTACCAGCCTCTCGATATGGTTGGTGTTCGAGGGGGAACAGATCTGGGCGCTGGAGCATCCAGTCGAGCAATTCAAGGTCCGCCTCTGCGGCGACTCCAGCCCCAAAGAACCTCCCGTGGGCGGAGTCGAAGTCGGTGGGGGGACGGTGGCTCGACTCCGATGTGGATCCTTGTCGGAAGCCACCCACGGCGAAGGACACATCGTCACCCCTGGCAGGGCTGAACTCGAGGTGGAGGCGGTGTCCCAGGTAGTTGCCCAGTGAGAGCTCGACCCACTCGAATCGTCCTTGAGTGTCGATTGTCTTGCAGAGCTCTCCATGGAGTGGGCCACGGATCACACGATGGGAGTCAACCGCTGCGTAGACGAAGCCCTGTCCACGAACGAGGACAGAGACCTTTTCCTTGCTCAACTCGAAGGTCGGCGTCCGGAACATACGACCGGGCAGGATGCCCTTGGTGGCCTCGGAGTCTCCCTGGTGCCCAACCTCGAACTCGTGCCGATTCCAGATCGGGTCGAAGTGCAGGCCATCTCGGCTCATGACGCCGAGGACCGGCCGCCTTGGGTCACTGCCCAGGAGCAGGGTGCCCGAACGAAGCGCGGAGTGTCCCGCAGACGATCCGTCCGTGAGAAGGTCGGGGGCACCACGCTCATCGCTCACGAACAGGGCCTCGAGTTCTGCGGAGGAACTGGGGTTCGAGGAATGCTGGGGAGAACCGAGGTCAGGGCCGAGCAGCGGATGAAGCCGATGGTCTCCAGATGAGCGTGCGCTCTCAATCTCGGCGATCCAGGTGAGTAGATCTTCAGCGACGAGATCGTGGGCAAGCGCGATCTCGAGCGCAAGCATGTCGCGCTTCTCGGGAGCCAGCTGGTCCATGGGGGCCGCGGCACGCTCGATGAACTCCGTGGCAGCCTGAATTCGGGTGGAGATTCGCTCGATCTCGTGTTCGAGAGCCTGCTCGAGGGTGCGCGTGACCTCTTCCTGGTGCTGGTTCCGCACGACAAGGATTCTCTCGAGCAGGCCTGCATCACTCTCCTCGGTCACAAATCTGGCCTGCCTGTAGCTCCCGCCCATGGGGAAGCCGGAGAGCGCGTAGTAGTCCTCTGCACTGATCGGATCAAACTTGTGGTCGTGGCATCGTGCGCAGGCAACGGTCAGGCCGAGGAACGCACGAGAGAGAACATCGACCTGATTGGCGACTCTGTCGGTCTCGTCCGCACGGATGTCGACTGGAGAGTGAACGCCATCGCCGAGAAACCAGAAGCTCGTGCCGAGCAGGGATTCGTCGAAACCACGCTCAGGATTGGGGCGAGGCGGTTCGATCAGATCTCCAGCAACATGCTCCTGGATGAACCTGTCGTAGGGAACGTCGGCATTGAAGGCACGAATGACGTAGTCGCGGTAGTGCCAGGCATTGGGGATCGGGATGTCGAATTCGTGGCCACGTGTCTCTGCGTAGCGCATGAGGTCGAGCCAGTGTCGACCCCAGCGTTCGCCAAAGTGGGGCGAGTCGAGTAAGCGATCGACAACGCGCTCTCTCGCGCCGGACTCACCGTCCGCCAGGAACTCCTCGAGCTCTGCGGTGGTCGGGGGGAGCCCGCACAGGTCAAAGCTCACACGGCGTAGCCAGTCAGCGGGTGCTGCGTCAGTCGCCGGCCTGATGCCCTCTGCTTCGAGTCGCGCCAGGAGGAATCGATCCAGCTCGTCTCTGGGCCAGCTGGTGTCGAGCACTTCAGGTGCCTCACTCCTCGTGATCGGCTGGAATGACCAGTGGGAGAGCCGTTCCTCGAGGTCGAACTCTTCCCTGCCAGGCTCTTCTGAGTGTGACGGCATGGCCGCTCCGTCCTGGACCCAGCGCACCAGCGCGGAGATCTCATCGTCCAGGAGCCTCGAGCGCGGTGGCATTTGAAGGTCCTGGTCAAGATAGCGGACGGCCTGGATCAGACGGCTGGCATCTGGATCTCCCTGCCTGATCACGGGACCGCCTTCGCCGCCTGCCATCACTGCCGCTGGCGTGTCCAGGCGTAGACCACCCTTCTGCTTCCTGGGTCCGTGGCACTTGATGCACTCTGCTTCGAGGAGCGGTCGGACGGAGTTCTCGAAGTGGTCGAGGGCCATCCTCTCGCTGGCGTCGTCTGCGCCTGCGGCAGGACCTGGCAGCAGCTGCCAGGCGACGAGGGCCCACATGAAGGCGGCGGCTGGCCGGGTCCGGGGCCTCGGGGGGAGTGCTGGGGGGGATGCCATTGGCATTCACATTCTAATTGAACCTCCCGTGCCGCGTTGCCCGCGGAGAGAATTCGCAGGGTTTATGTGTGGCGGCCCTGTCGATTCGCGCCGCTTATTCGTGCGAGCTTGCGATCCCCGCGGAGTTTCTCGAGGGGACTCGGTGGGGGAGCTTCCGGACGAAGGCTTCCATTCCGGCTCCGGGTAGGATGACGCGATGCAGCCATCGGGCGTCCCTGAGATCTCCCTGCCGCGTCCAGTCTTGTAGTTCTCATGAGCTCCAGAGCTGTGCCTGATGCATGGAGTGCCGAGGTGCAGTCCCGGCTCGTCCACGTGATCAAGCGAGGACTGAGGCGGGCGGAACCAACGGCCAATGTGGTCAGGCAAGCTGGCGGCGAGTCCCTCTTCGACGGCTCCTATGACTGGCACTCGAATCTCATGGCGCACTGGGTGCTTCTGACCCATGCGCGCCTCGAAGGTGACCAGGAGCTGGCACGCTGGGTGCTCGAGCCTCTTTCCGATGGCGCCCTGCTTCACGAGCAGCAGAGGCTGAGGAGTGTCGACACCGCTCATCTCTCGACCTTTCCCTACGATCAAGCCTGGTTGCTGATGCTCTTGGCCGAGCTAGGCCGTCACCGCGAGCTCGCCAGGGAGGTCCAGGAGTTCCAGCTCGAGGTCGAGACCAGGCTCATCGACTGGTTGACAGAGGCCAGCTTCCCAGAAAACGACAATCCGGCTGTGCTGGATGGTCGGCGAATCATCGGTTGGTATCGGTCCTGGGCTTTCACCTGGTACCAGGTTCGGCGCGCGGGGCCCTGCGGCACCAACGCGCTGGAGAGGCTGGATCGCCTTCGAAGGGAGCGGGTGGACCCCATTCGCAGCTCTCTTCTCGAGGTTGTAGACCCCTTCCCCTTCGAGTTCCTGTGGGTTCCGACCCTGGCGTACTTGATCGACGATCTCGAAGCCTTTGAGCCGCCTCTTGCGCCCTACGACCTCGGGGACCTGCCCCCCTTACCGGAGGAGGTGGATCTCTCGACCACGCACTTGCTCGGCGTCCATATCTCGAGGCTCTGGCCACTGGCCATCGCATCCAGAAGCGAGGGAGCTCTCCGCACACGGCTCCATGAGCAGCTTGCCCTCTATCTGGAGCGAGAGGACCTCTGGGATGGCGACTTCAAGGTGGTCTCTCACTGGATCCCGCAGTACCTCTGGATCGCTCTCTGGCTTGCAGGGAAGGAGCGCTAGAGCTCATTTCGGTGGCCGGAGGGACATTCCACCGGCTCGATCCACCGGGGCAGGCATCGAGCGGTGGTGCCTGCGGGTTCCCGTCGATAACCTGTGCGCCATGGCGAGGAACATCAATTGTGCACTTATCGGACAGGCCTTCATGGGCCGCGCTCACTCGAACGCCTACAGGCAGGTGGCGCGATTCTTCGACCTCCCCGTTGAACCCATCATGCACTCGATCGCGGGACGCAATGGTGAGACGCTCCCCGGCTTCGCACGTGCTCAAGGGTGGCAGAACTGGACGACGAACTGGCGTGACTACATCGACGATCCGGAGATCGACCTGGTCGATGTCTCGACGCCGAATGACGTCCATCGTGAGATGTCGATCGCGTTACTGGAAGCTGGCAAGAACGTGGCCTGTGAGAAGCCCCTGGCGAGCACCCTCGACGAGGCACGCGAGATGCGTGATGCGGCCAAGAAGGCCAAGCAGGCCAAGACCTTCGTCTGGTTCAACTATCGCCGCTCACCGGCGATTGCGACAGCCTGGAAGATGCTTCGAAAGAAGCGACTAGGACAGATCTATCATGTGCGTGCGAGCTACTTGCAGAGCTGGGGAGGGCCGGATACTCCACTGCTCTGGCGCTTTCAGAAGAAGCACGCCGGTACAGGTGCCCACGGCGACCTCAATGCACACATCGTCGATCTGGCACGCTTCCTCGTCGGTGAGGAGATCACCGAGATCCACGGAGCCATCGAGCGGACCTTCATCAAGCAGCGCGTGAAGCCCGGGACGAAGAAGAAGGGACGAAGCGATGTGGATGACGCCGTTCTCTTCCTTGCCAGTTTCAAGGGCGGCGCAACCGCATCCTTCGAGGCCACCCGACTGGCGGGCGGGCACCTGAACGACAACACCATCGAGATCAATGGGGAGAAGGGCTCACTCAAGTGGAACCTGGAGAACCTGAACGAGCTCTGGTTTCACGACAACACCGATGCACCGGCTGAACAGGGCTGGCGCAGGATCATGGCGACCAGTGGCGAGAACCACCCCTACTATCACGCCTGGTGGCCCGATGGTCACATCATCGGCTACGAGCACACCTTCACGAATGAACTCGCGGATATCCTGATGGTGCTTGGCCGCAAGAAGCCGACCATCCCCCTTCCCGATTTCGAGGACGCCTACCAAACCCAGCGGGTGCTCGAGGCTGCCCTGATCTCTGCCCGTGAGCGCTGCGCGATCAAGCTCGGCAGCGTCAAGTAGCCCGCCCCTCATCGATTCACCTCTCGACTCCCGGAGACCGAAATGACCCGCCCTGTTTGCCTCTTCACCGGACAGTGGGCTGACCTCCCGCTGGAAACTCTCGCCAAGCAAGCCAAGGGGCTAGGCTACGAAGGCCTCGAGCTGGCCGTCTGGGGCGACCACTTCGACGTGGATGCCGCGGAGAATGATGATTCGTACTGCGAACGTCACTGGAACCTACTTGGTGAGGCGGGCCTCGATGCCTACGCGATCTCGACACACCTGGTCGGCCAGGCGACCTGTGACCGAATCGATGATCGCCACAAGTCGATCCTGAGCTCAAGGATCTGGGGAGACGGTAACCCGGCGGGTGTGCGTGCGCGAGCAGTGGAGGAGCTGCAGAAGACGGCGAGAGCGGCGCGGCGCTTCTTCGACAAGGCCCCGGACAAGGTCCGCAAGCGAATTGATGCTTGTGGGGGCCGAGTCGTCGTCAATGGCTTCACGGGTAGCCCGATCTGGCACCTGCTGTACAGCTTTCCGCCGGCCTCTCCAGTGCAAATTGAAGAGGGCTACGCGGAGTTCGCCACGGTCTGGCGCCCCATCCTGGATGTCTTCGAGGAGCAGGGCGTGTTCTTCGCACTTGAGGTTCATCCCACGGAGATCGCCTTTGATGTGGCCACCTCCCGGCGAACTCTCGAGGCAATCGACCATCACCCGAACTTCGGATTCAATTTCGATCCCTCACACTTCGGCTACCAAGGAGTCGACTACCTGGGATTCCTTCGTGAGTTCGGCGACCTGATCTTCAACGTGCACGTGAAAGATGTCTGGTGGTCGGATGCGCCGACTCCGATCGGTGTCTTCGGCGGCCACAGCGACTTCGGTACCGATGGACGATTCTGGGACTTCCGTTCTCCTGGACACGGGCGAATCGACTTCGAGGGCATCATCCGCCTCCTGAACCACGCGAACTATCAGGGGCCGCTGACTGTCGAGTGGGAGGATCCAATGATGAATCGTGAACACGGAGCGAGGGAGGCAGCTGAGTTCGTCAAGAAGCTCGACTTTGCTCAATCTGGCGTCGCCTTCGATGCAGCCTTCTCCGAGTAGCCCGATCTCCTAGCACCAAGCCAACCCCAAGAAAAATGACGGATAGCAAGACAACCGCACCCCCCCTGAGCCTGGGCCTGGGAACCAAGCTGTCCGTGATGATGTTCTTGCAGTACGCAATCTGGGGGGCCTGGCTCCCCTTCTTGTGGGACTTCTTGAGTCGCTATCGGGAGATGGATGGCGGCGAGATCGGGACGATGTTTGCTGCCGGAGCCGTTGGAGCCATCATCGGTCCCTTCGTTGCCGGGCAGGTCGCAGACCGCTACTTCTCGACCGAGAAGTTCCTCGGGTTCAGTCACTTGATCGGAGCTGTCCTGATCTGGCAGCTGGCAAGCATCGAGAGCTACTGGGGGTTCCTGATCTTCTCGTTGGTCTACGGACTGGTGTACTCGCCAACGCTGGCGCTGACCAACTCCCTGGCGTTCCATCATCTGCCTGATCGGGATCGTGACTTTGGGCGGGTCCGACTCTTCGGGACCCTGGGTTGGATTGTTGTGGGGCTTGGCATGGGCCATTGGCTGGCCTCCGCTCATCAGCCATCAGGACTTGGCGAGAGCGAGGCCCTGCTGGCGCTTGCACAGGGCAAGGCTGACGCCTTTCGGCTCAGCGCCATTATCGGAGTGGTGATGGGAGTCTTCTGCTTCTTCCTTCCACACACGCCGCCGAAGAAGGCCTATAACAATGCGACCTTTGAGGCAATCGGTGAGGTCATGGTCCAGCCGCTGATCACACTCTTCTTGATCGCGGTTCCGGTGAGCTGTATTCATCAGTTCTACTTCGTGCACACCGACCCCTTCCTGTCTGCCAAGCAGCTGGCAGCACCGGCCTGGACGAAGGCGATCTTCGGCGCTGGAGGAGGAGGGCTGATGACTGTCGGCCAGATGTCTGAGCTCGTTGTTCTGGCCATCATTCCCTTTCTGGCCAAGTCCATCTCACGCAAGGGCCTGCTTGCTATCGGGCTGATTGCCTACGCGGGGAGGATGGCGCTGTTCACCTACGTGGACTCGATCCCGATGCCGACCATGGTGACCTTGCTCTCGGGAGTGGCACTCCACGGGCTTTGCTTCGGCTGCTTCATCTTTGTGGCCTTCATGATTGTCGACGAGGAGACCAGTGCCGATGTCCGCGCAAGCGCACAAAACCTGTTCAACCTCGTTATCATTGGCATCGGCGTCATTGTGGGTAGCAAGATCGCCGGGTGGGTCGCGGAGTGGGCGACGGTTGATGGACAGATGGACTTCTCGCGACTGTTCAGCGTGCCCATGTGGAGTTCGCTGGCCTGCTTGATCGCACTCATACTCTTCTACCCATCCAGGTCCGCTGATCGTGGCGGCCAGACCGCTTGACAGAATCTGCAAGCATCCAACTTCTCCCTAGCTCCAGCACCCCACCGATGAAAACCTCTCAAGCCCTGATCGTCGCTGCCTCCGCTCTCTTTCTCGCGGCCTGCAACTCCACGCCCTGCTGTAGTGGCTGCGAGGAAAGCGATGTGTGTCTCGTCGAGGAGTCAGAGGCCGCGTCCTGGCAAGACCTCTTCGATGGCGAGTCGACAGCCGGTTGGGTCAACTACAACCAGGACACGATCTCGGATGGTTGGCAGGTGGTTGACGGTGAGCTGACCATGACCGGTAGCGGGGGAGACATCGTCACCGAGCAGGTCTTTGGCGACTTCGAGCTGATGCTTGATTGGAAGATCGCAGAGAACGGAAACAGCGGAATTTTCTTCAACGTGCTCGATGGCCAGGATGCTGTCTGGCGCACGGGTATCGAGATGCAGGTGCTGGACAACGAGAGGCACTACGACGGCAAGAATCCGTTCACGAGTGCTGGGTCCTGCTACGCCTTGTATGAGCCGGTAAGTGATGTCACCAAGAAGCCTGGGGAGTGGAACTCAGTCCGTATCGTCCACCAGGATTCTCATGTCGAGCACTGGCTCAATGGCACCCTTGTCTGCGAGTACACGATCGGCAGCGATGAGTGGAACCAGCTGGTCTCCGAGAGCAAGTTCAATGAGATGCCCCTGTTTGGGAAGTCAGCTCAAGGTCGGATTGCCCTGCAGGATCATGGAGACCTGGTCGCCTACAGGAACATCCGAATTCGTGAGATCTAGCCGCGCTGTGACTCTCCCCCAGGGGGGCGGGGTCGGAACGCGAGCAATGAAGAGAGGCCGGGCAATCCAGTTGCCCGGCCTCTCTTCATTGGGTGGAGCTCGCGGACTTGGTCACTCGCGATAGTAAGAGCCGGGGTAGAAGGCCTCTTGCCCTTCGCCCTTGGGGGCTAACTCGCTGGTGACCCTCCGGACCTCGGCCGCACAGACCTTGTACTCTGCGGTCCCGGTGACCTCATCGCCCTCGTCCACCGTGAGCAGGTTTGCGCGTGCCTCGCCGAAGTGAAATGGCATCCAGATGCATCCGCGCTGAACCTGCTTCGAGATCAGCGCGCGGCAACGAATCTTGCCTCGGCGGGTGAGGACATCAACCCAGTCACCATCTTCAATGCTACGGCGGCCAGCATCTCGTGGATGCAGCTCGATGTAGGCCTCGGGCTGCTTGACCGGAAGGCCAGCTGCGCGGCGTGTCTGTGTGGCGGCGTTGTAGTGATACAGGGTGCGGCCAGTAGAGAGGACCAGCGGGTATTCATCGTCAGCGAGTTCCTTGGAGGGACGGTACTCGACCGGCTCAAACAGCCCCTTTCCGCGAAGGATTCCCCCTTCATGTAGATAGGTCGTACCGGCCGAGTCATCGTCGGAGCAGGGCCACTGAATGCCGTGGCCGAGCTCCTCGATCCGCTCGTAGCTGATCCCGGCAAACTTGGGTGCGTGCCGAGCCATCTCAGCGAAGATGTCCCTGGGTCCCTCATGCTTGAAGCTTGCGCCAGCGGCTCGAGCGAGGTCGAGCAGGATCTCCCAGTCAGCGCGGGCCTGTCCCGGTGGCTCGACCGCCTTGCGGACACGTTGCATGCGACGTTCGGAGTTGACGAAGACTCCGTCCTTCTCCGCGAAGCACGCCGCCGGGAAGATCACATCCGCAAAACGGGTGGTCTCATTCGGGAAGATGTCCTGCAGGACCAGGAAGTCGACCTTGTTGAGCCCCTCCTCGAGACGACTGACGTTGGGCTCGGAGATGACGATGTCCTCACCCATGACAAAGAGTCCCCGGATGCTCTTTCCGGTCTCCTTCATCATCTCGTTGAGGTTCAGCCCGGGTTCCGGAGAGAGGGGCACACCCCAGGCATCCTCGTACTTGGCCTGGACCTCAGGGTCGTCGACCCGCTGATATCCCGGGTAGAAGATCGGCGTCGCGCCGGTGTCGTTCGCACCCTGGACATTGTTTTGCCCCCGCAGAGGGTTGAGCCCCATGGAGGCGTCACCGAGATGGCCTGTCATCAGCACCAGGTTCGAGAGTGCATAGACGTTGTCCGTCCCGTGGCTGTGCTCGGTGATGCCGAGTGTGTAGCAAATGGCCGCCTTGCGAGTCTTCGCATACTCGAGGGCTGTCTCGCGGATCTCGGCAGCCGGAACACCAGTGACCCTCTCGGCCTCTTCGGGGGTGTATTTCGCCAGAACCTCTGGCAACGCCTCGAAGCCTTCGGTGTTCTGAGCGATGAATTCCTCGTCTACCAGGCCCTCGGTGAGGATCACGTTTGCCATGGCATTGAGCAGCCAGACGTCCGTGCCAGGCTTCAGTTTCAGGTGCCAATTGGCAATGGTGGAGAGCCAGATCGAGCGCGGGTCGGCAACGATGAGCTTGGCGCCACGCTTGACGGCTTGCTTCATCTCCATACCGATGATCGGGTGAGCCTCGGTGGTGTTGGAGCCGATGACGAACAGGAGGTCCGCATCGCGTATCTCGCCGATCGAATTCGTCATCGCGCCCGCACCAAAAGTCGCGACCAGACCGGCCACGGTGGGAGCGTGTCATGTTGCCGCGCATTGATGCACGTTGTTGGTGCCAAAGGCCACCCTGGCCATCTTCTGCACCAGGTAGTTCTCCTCGGCAGTGCAGCGTGACGACGATACGAAGGCCAAGGCGTCCTTTCCGTGGTCCTGCTGGACCCTCAAGAGTCCCTTGGCCGCAAACTCGAGAGCTTCCTCCCAGCTTGCCTCGTGCAGCTCACCGTCCTCGCGCCGAATGAGGGGAACCTTCAGGCGGTCGGGGTGATCAACGAAGTCGTAGGCGAAGCGCCCTTTCACGCACAGGTTTCCGTCCGAGGGTGGGGTGCCCGGCGGAGGACTGGTGATCTTGACCACCTGCCCCTTGCCATCGGAGGCCTGCGTGTCGACGTTCAGGTCCATCTGGCAGCCAACGCCACAGTAATTGCAGGTAGTGCGGACCTTCTGCAGTTCTCTCTCGGGCGGCGCCCCTGCTGTCAGTGGCATCTTCTCGGCCATCGCGCCCGTTGGGCAGACTGCCACGCAGCCACCGCACAGCTCGCAGGTGGTGTCGAAGAGCCCTTCGCTGTCCACGGTGGAAATCGTCGTTGCCGCGCCGCGACCAGCGAGTGTGATGGCATTGACCCCTTCGACCTCGTCGCAATAACGCGTACACCGCGCACACGCGATGCAGCGATCCTCGCGGAACTGAATGTAGGGATTGACGTCCTCGGAGCGCCCGGCACGAGTCAGCGGAATTGGCGTCCAGTCCGTGGGCGCCTCGTAGTTAGCGGCCATTGCGTGCAGCTCGCAGGGTGCGCCGTCCTCGCAGTCCGAGCGGCCCGCAGGGTGGTCCGTCAGGTACAGACCGAGCAGGAGACGCCTGTGCTTGTCGATTCGCTCGTTGGCGGTTGTGACCTTCTGCCCGTCGGAGGCAGGTGTGCGGCATGCGGGGACCATGCGTCTGACGCCCTCCACCTCGACCAAGCAGGTGCGACAGGCACCCGCAGGCGCCAGGCGTTCGTCATGGCAGAGTGTCGGGACATGACGTCCGAGGCGGTTGGAGACGTCGAGCAGGGTCTCCCCCTGCCCGAACTCGACCTTCACTCCATCGACGGTTACTTCACCTGTCTTCGCGATCACTGGAACTCCTTGGGGAAGTACTTACGGGCACTCTCTAGAGGAAGAGATGCGGTCTGCCCGAGCCCGCAAATCGAGCCCTCACGCATCTCCCAGGCAACGTCGTCAACCTGCTTCAAACACCTGCTCTTGGCCGCTTCGTCGCGCTCATCCATGAAGGAGTCGAGGGAGTGGCGCTGGTGAGCGGTGCCAATCCGACATGGAGCACACTGGCCGCAGCTCTCGCGCTCGAAGAACAGGAGTTGGGACTGGACAGCCTTGGCCATGTCGACGCTCTCGTTCATGACAACAACGCCTGCTGATCCCAGCATGCTCCCGATCTCGGCGAGAGATTTGAAGTCCAGGGGCCGGTTGCGTTCAGACGCAGGCAGGAATCCCGAGCTTGCACCACCCGGCGAGAAGGCCTTGAGCTTACCGATGTAGCCACCGGCGGCTTCGACCAGCTCTTCCAGTGTTGCGCCCAGTGGCAGCTCGTAGACTCCAGGGCGGGCCACGTGACCGCTCAGGCAGTACAGCTTGCTACCTGCTTCCGTGCGCCCGAGCGCTCGGAACCACTCCCCGCCACGTTGCAGGATGGCGGGCACGCATGCGATGGTCTCGACGTTTTGAATCAGGGTGGGCTTGCCCCACAAGCCGACCTCGGTGGGGAAGGGGGGCTTCTCGCGGGGCATGCCGCGACGGCCCTCGAGAGACTCGAGTAAGGCGGTCTCCTCGCCGCAAATGTAGGCGCCCTGCCCGGAGTGCACATGGAAGTGCAGATCCGAGTAGAGTCCATTGGAGTGAGCGAGCTCGATGGCTTCGGTCATGACTTGCTGTGGAATCTCGAATTCCCCACGCAGGTACATGTAGATCTCGGTGGCCTCGACGACCCGCGCTGCGATGGCCAGGCCCTCCAGGACGAGGTCGGGGCGCTTCATCATCACCTCGCGATCCTTGAACGTCCCCGGTTCAGCCTCATCGGCGTTGAGGACGACGTAGCGCTTGGTCTCAGCCTGGCCCCGGACCGACTTCCACTTGAAGCCAGCCGGGAAACCTGCGCCGCCGCGTCCCTGCAGGCCTGATTCGTCGATCGCAGCGATGACTCCTTCGGGACCGAGCTCCAGCGCCAGGTTGGAGCTGGTACCCATCCAATCGGGCGCGCCAGCTAGATCGATTGCACAGGTCTCCGGAGAGCTCGTTGTGGGATAGATCTGGCCGCTCCAGAGCTGACTGGAGGGCACCTCCTTGGAGTCGAGGGCTTGCCAGTCACCCTTGGTGCGCTCGATGTCCTTCTCGCTGACCTCGACCAGTGTCCTTCTGTCCTTGAGAATGGCCGGCGCGCAGTCGCAGGCCGCCAGGCACGAGTAGGGAGTTGCGTCGAGACCGACCTGCCTGCACTTCTCCAGGAGCTCGTCGGCGCCTTGCAGCTGGCAGCTAAGCCCCGTGCAAACGTGCACCTTGGTGTCGCGCTTGCCGAGGAGGTCGTAGAAGGTCTCGACACCAAAGACATCGGCGGCAGGAATGCCAGTCAGCTTGGAGACGGCAACAGAGGCGCTGCCGTCCCCCTCGGCGAACTTCTGGAGTTCGTCGGGAATCCTCTCGCGATGCTCTTCTTTCTTCATGCGTCCTGATCGAGTGGCTCTAGCTTATTGATACGAGTTCGACCAGAAAGACGAGGTCGGCGTTGGGGCCGATGGAAGGGGGCGCACCCCGGGAGCCGTAGGCAAGTTCCGAAGGGATCAGCAGGGTGGCCTTGCCCCCGGACTTCATCAATTGCAGGCCTTCGGTCCATCCCTTGATCACTCCATTCAGCGGAAAGCTGATGGTCTTGCCGCGGGAGTAAGATGAGTCGAACAGCTTGCCGTCGAGGGTCCACCCCGCGTAGTGCACCGTGACCTTGTCGGTTGGTCCTGGAGGCGCTCCTTGGCCCTCCTCGTGGATTGCGTACTGCAAGCCACTGGTGGTTGTCTTGAGCTCCGCCTCGGCGGGAATCTTGAACTCGGGTACGGACATCTTTTCCTTCTTGCCGAATAGGCGACCAAACATGGCGACTGAGTGCTGGTGAGGTGGTCGCGGACCCCGAATTGTCCGGGCAATCCACGAACTGGCAAAGTGCTAAATGAAGTCGCGTGCCAGGATACTGATCGGAACGCCATCCGACCTCCACAATCGCCCCTCGGGCTCCTGGGCCGGGAACCATGGGCACGGGGAGGCTGCCTAGAAGAGTTCAATCTCCAAATATGAAAGGAGGCCGGAGGCGAGAGAAGGAGATATCCGCGCCTCCGGCCAGTTCCCGGAGACAGCGCGGGTCCGACGCCTAGGCGATAGGGCCCACAGTTGACTGTCGGGAACGGGAACTCTGATAGAACTAAGCTTCAGCAGGTCATTCTCTTGCTGCCCATTGCTGGCCGCCGTGGTAAGCGGCGATATCTGGCAACTGGGGAATGACCCACTGATGTCTCCTCTAGGCTCAGCGTTTGACTTGGGGAAGGGTGTGATTGCCCTGTTTTTGGTCTCCCACGGCGCAGAGCCTCCCTGCGACCCAAAAAACGATGATGGATTCCCTCCTGCTAGGCATCGATGTTGGCACCACGGGCACGAAGGTGCTCCTTACAAGCACGCGAGGAGAGGTTCTCGCGGAGGCTGTCAACGAGTACCCGCTCTCCACCCCGCGGCCACAGTGGGCAGAGCAAGACCCCGAGGACTGGTGGCAGGCGACGGTGCGCGGAATCGTGCAGGTTCTCGAGCTCGTTCCCGACTCGGAAAAGGCTGTCGCCTGCGTGGGCTTGACGGGCCAGATGCATGGGATGGTCCTACTCGATTCGAAAGGAGTTCCAAGACGCCCCGCTATTCTCTGGAATGACCAGCGGACGGGACAGGAATGCGAGGATCTCACCCAACGAATCGGCGCGCCCCGAGTCCTGGAGCTAACAGGCAACCCCATCTTGCCTGGCTTCACAGCACCCAAGGTCGAGTGGGTCAGAAGGCATGAACCGGAGGCTCTCGAGGGTGCTTCGAAGATCTTGCTGCCGAAGGACTATGTTCGCTATCGGCTGACGGGTGAGTTTCACAGTGACGTTGCCGATGCCTCGGGAACCTCGCTCTTCAATGTAGGTGAGCGGTGTTGGTCGGGGGAAATGTTGGATGCATTCGGTATTCCCATGAACTGGATGCCCGAGGTTCACGAGTCGGCAGAAGTCTGCTGTTCGACCGTTGCTGTTCCTGGGTGCTCTCTGCCGGCCGGGATCCCGGTTGTGGCAGGAGCGGGTGATCAGGCGGCTCAAGGGGTGGGCGCAGGTATTGTCGAAGAGGGCCACATCTCTGCGACCTTCGGGACGTCGGGGGTCGTGTTCGCTGCCTCCGACAGCTATCGAGCCGATAATCTGGGGCGGCTCCACACCTTCTGTCATGCCGTGCCGAACAAGTGGCACATGATGGGAGTGGTCCTCTCTGCCGGCGGAAGCCTGCGCTGGTTCCGTGATGCTCTCTGTCGGGACGAGGTCCTGGAGGCCAGCTCGAGCGGGGTGGATCCCTACGAGTTGATGGTCGCGGGTGCGGCGGAGATTGCGGCTGGATCGGAGGGGCTCGTCTTCCTTCCTTACCTCACCGGTGAGCGAACTCCCCATCCCGATCCTGATGCTCGTGGAGCCTTTGTCGGGCTCACCCTCCGGCACGAGCGGCGGCACATGGTCAGGGCGGTGATGGAGGGCATCACCTTTGCCATGCGAGACTCACTTGAATTGATGCGAGAGCTTGGCGTGTCGCCCTCGGAGGTTCGGGCCTCGGGAGGGGGTGCGGAGAGCAGCTACTGGCGGCAGATGATGGCGGACATCTTCCACTGCTCGATCACGACCTCCGCAGTGCCCCAGGGGGCAGCTCATGGGGCCGTCCTGCTGGCCGCGGTTGGCGCGGGAGCATTTCCTGATGTTGAGGATGCCTGCTCGAATCTCTCCTGGACGAGGCCTCTACAACCCAACGCCGACCTGGCCTCGGCCTATGACGCGTCTTACGGGCGCTATCGCCAGCTCTACCCGGCCTTGAGCGCAGACTTCAGGGCCGCAGGCCGCTAGCAAGGATCGGATCTCGCTCAGCCAAGGTGTTGTGCTCCTCGCTGAGCGAGATCTGTGACGCGAGCTACATGATCGGAATCAGCGTCGGGTGCTCCGAAGCCCAGCCGATCACCCTGGCCTCGAGGCTCACTTGCTGGCCTGGCTCAAAGTCATTCTCACCAAGCTCGAAGCTCTGACCGCTCTTGAGCTTGAGGAACTCCCTCTCTTGTCTGCAGTCGTCGCATTCCGTGCGGTCCACACGACCCTCTGCAAACAGGCGCATGCCGACAGTCGTGTAGGCTGCATCCTCCGCGGCGTTTATGAATTCGTTGAAGTCGATCTGGGTTGGGCTACCGATGTACACGCAGGCCAGCTGATCGACTGTATCGAGTTGAACAAAAGAGACGCCATCCAGGCGTCGCATGGCCAGGTCGAGACCGTAGGCCTTGTCGTTTCAGATTCAGGTCGTGAAGTCGAGGCATACCTTGGCGAAGAACTCTCCCCTGGAGGGAGGTGCACCGCTGGAGGTGGAGGCGCAGCCCAGGAGCGCGGAAGCGAGCAAGAGAGAGAGAGTTCGACTGATCATCTGGTTCAGAATCGGTAGCCAAGTGCGATGAAGGTGCGGAAGTCGTAGCCGAGCTGCTCTCCGCGGTAGTACTGGTAGAGCGGTATATCGACACTCAAGTGTATGTCAATTGATGGATGCGGATGGAAGCCCAGAGCAGGACGCAGCATCAATCGCTCGGACCCCGAGTTATTGATGGATGTTCCATTACGGTAGGCCTTGCCCTTGTTCTCCCACCTCAGGCCAAGCTTGGCCGAGTTCGACGCGCCGGGATAGGGGCGGTGGAGGTAGCGATAGGCTGCTGAGACGCCGGCGCTCCACTCATCGCTCTCCTTGATCTCGTTGGCTCCCTCGGTATTCAACTTGTAGACCAGCTGGCCATCGAACCGCCAGCGGTCTCTACTCTCCGTGAAGGCCAGACCGGCAAAGGGGTCCCAGGATCCCGAGCCGGGCTGGGGGAGCTCGGTTCCCGTGTGCCCTGTGGGGGTCTCGACCCCACCGATGACCGACAGATTCCGAGAGTTACGCAGAGCATCAAAGGTGTATAGCCGGTACTTCCCGTAGAGGGACATATCACCGACACCGGACTCTCCGCTCCTCATCCGAGTTCCACCACTCGTGAAGTCGACGCGAGGATCGACGAAGGGAAGCAACGCACCTATGTCGAAGCGTGCGGTCGGGCTGTAGGCGTAGCCCAGAAAGACCCTCTGCTTCGTGGCTTCCAGGTCCGTTGGGTTATTGATCTCGTTCGAGCCCGAGTAGAGCTTGGTTCGACGCTCGTACAGGTGCGCGAGTGATACCCGGGTTCCCTTGGAGTAGAGCGTCTCGCCGGCCAGGATCTCGATTCCGCCGCTCTGTGCCTCACAGACTCCGGGGACAACCCAGGCTGCAAGCAAGAGGGCCCCGAGGCATCGGAGGGATGAGTGTTCAATCGAGATCATGCCAGAGATTCTATTCGATGACAGATCTCGTCCAGTTGTGGTTCAGCGACCGCGTAGTGAAATCGGATGCTTCGAATGCCCTCACCGTTCTCGTAGAACAGATCTCCAGGAACGGCGTTGATGGCGACGCGGTCGATCAACTCGAGTACTGCTGCGTACGGGTCGAGTTCACCCAGGGCGTCGCGGTAGCCCGCCAGGACGTAGTAGGCTCCCTGTGGTCTGGTCACTTCGAATCCTGCGGTCTCAAGAGCCGCACAGAAGCGGTTTCGACGCATTTCATAGCCGGCTTGAAGGTCGCTGTAGAACTTTGCGGGTAGTTCTTCCAGGGCACGTGCGACACCCCGCTGCAGGGGCCGGGGGGCACACACATGAACCTGATCGCAAACCAGCCCAATGGCGTCCACGATCTCGGCGGGCCCTGCCAGGAAGCCTACCCGCCAGCCGGTGACCGAGAATGTCTTGCTGAATCCGCCAATGGTCAGGCAGCGTTCGGTCAGCCCGGGAATGGTGGCGGGGGAGGTGTGCACAAGTCCATCATAGAGCATGTACTCGTAGACCTCGTCGGTCAGCACGAGAGTCTCGGTCCCCGCGAGAAGCTCCGCAATTGTCGCAAGCTCGTCGCGGGAGAAGACCTTGCCCGTTGGATTCGCCGGGGTGTTGATCACGATCGCTCGAGTCCGTGGGCCGATCGCCTCGCGCAAGGCATCCACGTCCAGTGCGAAGTCGGGCTCGGGGAGGCGCACGAAGACTGGCTTGGCCCCCATGAGTCGCAAGGCACTTCGGTGATAGGAATAGAAAGGCTCGAAGAGAATCACCTCGTCACCCGGCTCGAACAGGCACATGCCTGCTGCGAAGAATGCGCCTGATGAGCCCAGCGACACCAGGACCTGATCGGAGTCCACGTCAAGGCCATTGAAGTCGCGCAGCTTCTTGGCGATCGCTGACCGTGTCTCCGGCAAGCCTGAATAGGGCGTGTAGGTCTGCCTGTCACCGCCTTGAAGTGAATCGATGACGCCGTCCATCAGCGGCTGCGGAGCATCCAGGTCACACACGCCCTGCCCCAGATTGATTCCGTTCGGAACTCGATTGATGACGTCGGTGAGAGCGCGCAGGGGATTGGCGACTCCCAGGTGCTCTCGACGTCCGGCCAGGCTCTCGAATGGGCTTGTCATTCTGGTAACCATATTGAGCATTGCCGATGGAGTGTCCCTAGTTATTCGGAAACACTCAATTCGCCGTAATTGAACCGGAATGGAGCGGTGCTGTCCTGGACGAATTCCTGATCCTTTGCAGTTCGATGCGCATGGTATTCACCCTCTCTTGCTCCTTGTCGACGAGATTGTCTCTCTGTCCGAGGTCATTCTCCAGGTCAAAGAGCGCGGCTTCGTGAGGGTTGGCTTCAAAGTCCTCAGCCTCTGCGAACCAGGCTGGCACCTGGGTCACACTGCCGCTGACTGAGTCGATCAGTAGCCAGTTATTCACCCTGATCGCATAGTGATCTCTGCGGGTGTTGTGAACCAGGCTCGTGCGCGCGATGGCATTTGGCTCTCCTCGAAGAAGTGGGGTGAGGTCATGGCTGTCCTCGGCTGAATCAGCGGGGATGGTTGCACCGCTCGCCGTGGCCAGCGTCGCCATGAGGTCCACCTGGCTGACCAATGACTCGCAGAGACTCCCTGTATCGATGACTCCGGGCCATCGGATCAACAGGGGGACCCGGTGCCCTCCTTCCCAGATGTCCCGCTTGAGCCCCCTGAGCTGTCCTGTGCTGCGATGTGCGAAGTCGCGGCTACGGGGGTAGGCATAGTGTTCGGGGCCGTTGTCGCTGGCGAAGATGACAATCGTGTCCTCGGCGACCCCGCAGTCCTCGAGTACCTCAAGGACCTGACCGAGGGCAGCATCGCTCTGAGCCACAAAGTCTCCGTAGGGTCCCGCATCAGTTCTGCCCTTCCATTCGGGGCTGGGGACGATTGGAGCGTGAGGTGAGGTCCACGAGAAGTAGAGGAAGAAGGGATCGGGCTCTTCGCTGGCGGATCTGATCCAGGCCACAGCTCTCTCGGTCAGGCATGGCATGACCTCGTCAAGTCGCCATCCCGCAGTCATTGGACCTGGCCTGCATTCGGCAGAGCCCTCATCGGGAACTGGGTTGGGGCTGAAGGGGAGTGTCGGGCTCCCAAGCACCCGGTCGTCTTCAATCCAGCTGTAGGGAGGGAAGTTCGGCACATCATCGCCGAAGTAGTGATCGAAGCCGTGAGCCAGGGGGCCGTCAGGAATCGGGAGGGTCCAGTCGAAGTCGTCGGGGCTGGCGCCCAGCTTCTTCCCAGAAGACTCCGGGGCTCGGATAGCCTCCCAGTCCCAACCCAGGTGCCACTTCCCGATGCAGGCGGTCCTGTAGCCGCGACCCTGCAGCAGCTCTGGGAGGGTCAGCCGCCCCGGGGGGAAGACGCTGGGCCCGAACACGCCTGCAATGCCGTGGAAGTCTCGCCAGTGGTGACGTCCGGTCAGGAGCGCGTAGCGGCTCGGCGTGCAGACTCCCGAGGAGCTGTGTGCATCGCTGAAGCGCATCCCCTCTCCGGCAAGTCGATCGAGGTTCGGGGTGGGGATTCGTGAGTCGGGGTTTTGGGCCCCGAGATCTCCGTAGCCAAGATCGTCGGCGTAGATCAGGACGATATTGGGCGGACGATCCGAGGAGCTGACCTCGAGCTCGGGAGCTGCACAACCCCCGAGCCCAAGCAGTGCCAGGCCGAGGGCGGAGAGCTCCATCCCCTGTCTTGCTCCAGGAGCGTCTTTCATCCCGAAGAGCCTACTCTTCTCTCGTCAGCTCATTCGTCAATTGCACCCCAGAGGCCAGGACTCAAGCCTGTGGAGAGTGGGATACGCATGAGAGATCGAGCCAGCAACGCCTTGTCCGAACGAGAGGAGGGGCGCCGCCGTCGACGCCCCTCCCATCCCGCCTGCCGCCGGGATCAGACCGAACTGGTCTCTCGTGCAATGATCTCGAGCTGGAACCCCGTGCCGTCGTGGTCGATCCGCCCGAGGCTGCCCCGGGTCAGCTGCCCGGAGAGGATTGCGTCAGCCAGGGCATTCTGGACATGCTTTTGGATAGCCCGCTTGAGAGGCCGGGCCCCGAACTCGGGGTCGTAGCCATCTTCCGCCAGCTGGTCCATTGCCTTGGGGGTCAGCTCGAGCTCGATCTCCTGCTCACCGAGGTGCCTGGAGATGAGACCGATCTGGACCTCAACGATTGAACGAATCTGATCCTTCCCGAGCGCCTCGAAGGTGAGGACCTCGTCAAGTCGATTGATGAACTCGGGCCGGAAGAACTCTCGTAGCTGGCTCTCCTGTCGAAGATTGCTCGTCATCAGGACCAGGGTCTGAGTGAAGTCCACGGTACGACCTTTTCCATCGGTGAGGCGGCCATCATCGAGGAGCTGGAGGAGCACATTGAAGACATCCGGGTGAGCCTTCTCGACCTCATCGAGCAAGATGACCGAGTGTGGCTTGCGGCGAACTGCTTCGGTCAGTACACCACCCTCGTCGTAGCCGACGTAACCGGGAGGGGCGCCGATCAAGCGACTGACAGCGTGTTTCTCCATGAACTCGCTCATATCGATGCGGGTCATGCTGCGCTCGTCATCAAAGAGGAACTCGGCAAGAGCCTTGGCGAGTTCGGTCTTGCCGACACCTGTCGGTCCGAGCAACAAGAACGACCCCAGGGGGCGCGTGGTCTCCTGTAGGCCAGCACGCGAGCGACGTACAGCCTGTGAGATCGCCATCACTGGCTCCTTCTGGCCGATCAAGCGCTCGTGGATGCGCTCTTCCATGTGCATGAGCTTGTTGCGCTCGGTCTCGAGCAGCCTGGCCGCGGGTATTCCGGTCCAGCGACCGATGACCTGTGCGATCAGCTCGGCATCGACAGCCTCGGGCAACAGGGCGCCCTTGGCCTGGACATCATGGAGCCGAGCTACATTCGCCTCGATCTGACTCTCGGTCTCGGGGATCTCTCCAAAGCGGATCTCAGCAACACGATCGAAGGCCCCATCTCTCTCTGTCTTGGCGGCCTCCTCGCGAAGGCTCTCGACGAGCAGTTTTCCTGCGCGGATGGACTGGATCAGCTCCTTCTCGTTGTCCCAGCGTGCGCGCAGGGCCTGGACGTTCTCCTGGATCTCTGCCAGCTCCTGATCGATCTCAACGATCCGCCTGCGGGAAGACCTGGCCTCGTCACGCCCCATCGCGTTCTTCTCGATCTCAAGCTGGCGAATTCTTCGCTCAACACGCTCGAGTTCCGGGGGCATGGAGTCAATCAAGATGCGTAGTTGCGAGGCAGCCTCGTCTATGCAGTCGATGGCCTTGTCGGGCATGAAGCGATCGGTGATATGACGGTCTGCCAGTCGTGCTGCGGAAATGATGGCGTCATCTTCGATGCGCACCCCATGGTGCACCTCGTAGCGCTCGCGCAGTCCACGCAGGATCGCGATGGTGTCCTCGACATTGGGCTCACCGATCATGACAGGCATGAAGCGACGCTCGAGGGCGGCATCCTTCTCGATGTACTTGCGGTACTCATCCAGGGTGGTCGCACCGATGCAGCGGAGCTCGCCGCGAGCCAGGGCGGGTTTGAGCATGTTTGCAGCGTCGACGGCGCCTTCGCTCCCGCCTGCTCCAACCATCGTGTGCAGCTCGTCAATGAAGAGAACGACGTCTCCGTTCGCCTCAGCCACCTCCTCGAGTACAGCCTTGAGCCGCTCTTCGAACTCTCCGCGGTACTTGGCTCCAGCGAGCAGGGAGCCGATGTCGAGCGCCATGACGCGCTTGCCCTTGAGACTGTCGGGGACATCCCCCTCGATGATGCGTAGGGCCAGGCCCTCCACGATGGCGGTCTTGCCCACGCCCGGATCACCCAAGAGGACGGGATTGTTCTTACGGCGCCTTGCCAGGACCTGGGTTGCGCGACGGATCTCGTCGTCGCGACCGATCACGGGATCGAGCTTGCCGGCAGAGGCCTCGGCCGTGAGGTCACGGGCGTATTTCTCGAGGGCCTCGAAGGTGGTCTCGGGGTCGGGGGTGGTGACCCGGCGGTTGCCCCGTACTTCACTCAGGGCGACCTCGATGCGTTCGGGTGACAGCTCGCGGCTGGAGAAGAGGGCCTGCAGCTCTGCGCCTCCCTCGCCTGCCAGCGCTAGCAGCAGGTGTTCGGTGGAGACGAACTCGTCGCCCAGGGACTGGGCGCGGCTTCCGGCACTTGTCAGGACGGCACCGAGGCGCCCGGACATGCTGGTCTCGCTTCCCGTGGTTCGTGGGAGCTTGCCCAGTTCTGCGCTCAGTTCTGCGCCCAGGGCCCGGGGCTCGACACCGAGCTTTTGCAGGATCGCAGAGGTCACACCGGTGGGCTCTGCTAGCAGGCTCACGGCGAGGTGAAGGGGGGTGAGTTCGGGGTTGCCCGCCTGTTGAGCCAGCTGCTGGGCAGCCTGGAGGGCTTCCTGGGACTTGGTGGTGTATTGCTGGTTCATGGCTGAAGGTCTCCAATTCGGGTCTAGGAACACCTGAGAAGAGCAATGGCTGTGCCATGACGAGATCGGCCTCTACGACCCCGAGAGAGGGGTTTGGTGGGGCTGCTTGCGGCCATAATGGCAGCCAGTGCTGCCAATGTGGCACCCTCCAGGGCCGGCTCTCGAAGATCCCCCAGGGCCGGCTGACGGCTATGCAATTCGGGGCGAGGTCCCGGGCTCTCATCGGGCTATGCTCCCGCCCCCATCCTCGATGAACGAAACCCAGCCGGACATCCTCTTCATCCTGCTCGACGCGGCCCGTGCGGAGAACTTCTCTGTCTACGGCTACGACAGGCCGACCACTCCCCAGCTCGAGCGGTTGTCCTCGCAGCTGGCCTTCTACGACGCCTGCAGCTCGGCGGCTACCTGGACGCTGCCCTCGACGGCGAGCCTCTTCACCGGGACCTACCCCTCGGAGCACCGCCTGGTGATCGACGGCGATCGTCTGGATGATCGCTACGCGAGCCTGCCGGAGATCCTGCAACAGCAGGGTTACGCCACCGACAAGGTCACGGGGGTCGTTCCCTACGTGTCCGACTTCAGCGGTCTTGACCGGGGATTCGACCGCAGCTGGGAGGCACCTCCGCCTTCCTGGCGGGGCTGGTTGGATCGAATCCGACGCAAGCGATCAAGCCCGCCCGCTCCCCAGGAACAGGCTGCGGTCGCTGATGCCCCCGACCTGGCTCGTATTGACCACGGCATGAGCCTCGAAGCCGAGGCGCAGGCTCATCTGCACGCGCGGGGTACGATGCGCGGGCGCCTCTCTTTCCTGCTCTCGGGCTTCTATGACGATGGTGGGGGGTCCTGTCTCCGAAGGGTGCGTGAGATCTGGGACGAGAAGAGCGAGAAGCCGCGATTCGTGTACGTCCACATGCAGGAGACCCACGGCGAATACCGGCCTCCTCATCGCTTTCGCAAGCGTTTCGTTCCCCGTGAACTACATGGGAAGAACTGGGCTGCCGTCAATCAGCGTCCAAATCTCCACGCGGTTGGCCTCGCTCCGATGAGTGAGGAGGACTTCGCGATCCTCGGAGGGCTCTACGATGGTTGTATTGCCTACATGGATGAGCAGCTCGGGATCCTCTTCGATCAGCTCTCGAAGACGCCGAAGTGGGACAACACGCTTGTGATCATCACTGCAGATCACGGCGACTGTATCGGGCGCCACGGTGTACTGGGGCACCAGTTCGTCTGTTACGAGGAGCTCCTTCGAATTCCGTGGATCGTCAAGTGGCCCAGGTCGATCGGAATCACGGGCAGGCGCCCGGAGCTCGTACAGAATGTCGATCTGTTGCCGACGATCTGCGGAATGCTGGGGCTCGAGATCCCCGACCAGGTCGAGGCCATCGACATGCTGAATGCTACCCGTGAGTACGCCTGGGCGGAGCTTCTCAAGCCCTTCGGAGTCACCGCTGTGAAACAGGGGCTCCATGAGCTTGCGCCCCAGTACAACCGGGCCGTGCTGACCGGGCGCAGCGCTCGATACAAGTGGCACACCTACTCCAACCACCAACGAGACGAGCTCTACGATCTGGGGCTGGACGCGCGTGAGGCCAACAACCTGATCGGCTACGGCGGAAGTGAGCAGGGCCTGGACGCCGAGGCTCGGGGCCTGGGAGAGGCCCTGGAGGCCTGGAAACCTCGTTGGATGGAGGCCGCCGGTGAGATCGCGAGCCGGATTCTGGCGGGTGAAGGGGGAGAGATGTCCTCTGAAGTTGAGGAGAAATTGAGGGCCCTGGGATACCTCGACTGAGGCGTTCGGAGGCAATCTCCAGGTAATTCGGGTGCCGAAAGACGCCCTCAGGGTGCTCAGGAGGCATTTTGAAGGCCTCTAGACTCACATCCCGCCTTTGCTGCGATCTGAGGGTAGGTTTAAGTGTTGAGACGAGTAGGCAGGATCGTCTCGACATCACTTCATCTACCCGATTCGAAGGGGATGTCTATGTATCAGATCGATATAGCGTTTCGCGCCGCAGCCACGATCTCACTCTCGGTCCTGGCAAGTGCCCAATCTCCGCTCTTTGACATCGTGGGCGAAGCCGCAGGCAACCGGTTTGCCTACTCGGTAGCAGGCGTCGGCGATGTGGATGGCGACTCCATCCCCGACTGTGCCGCTGGGGCTCCCTACAGCGACGTCAACGGGACCTCCTCAGGCTCGGTGAGAGTGTTCTCGGGAACGACAGGCCTCGAGATTTATGAGTTCAACGGTGACTCTCCTAATGACCTCTTTGGCCACTCTGTGGCCGGAGGAGATGTGAATGGAGATGGCCGGTCCGACATCATCGTCGGTGCCTATGGCGATGACCTCGGAGGATCGGATTCTGGCACGGTCTTCGTCTACTCTGGCCTCGACGGCAGCGAGCTCTTCTCGTACACGGGATCATCAGCTGGTGACAATCTCGGCTTCTCGGTTGGGTTCGTTCCGGATGTGGACAACGACGGCTTCGGTGAAGTACTGACAGGTGCTTGGCTGGGGGACACGTCCAACACCAATGATGGCGAGGTATGCCTGATCGACGGAGATACGGGCAATCTCATTCACGCTTGGTCAGGCGAAAACGCATACGACTTCTTTGGCTACGCAGTCAGCGGCCTCGAAGATCTGAATGGCGATGGCTTCGGTGATGTACTCGTCGGCGCCCCCGGAAACGGAACCAACGGCCCCGGTGCGGGCGCTGCCTACGTGTACTCGGGAGCAGGGGGCGAACTCTTGCTCACGCTTCGAGGAGATGCGGCGGGTGATGGCTTTGGCTCTTCCGTGGCTGATGCTGGCGATCAAGACGCCGACACGAACACTGATGTCATCATCGGTGCACCTGGTTCGGACCTGGGCATGGCAAATGCCGGTCTGGCTCGAGTTCACTCGGGCAGCAGCGGTGCGGTCATCCACAGTTTCATGGGGAGTAACCTCGGAGACTCGCTGGGCTACGCTGTAACGGGCGGATTCGACGTCACCAAGGATGGCGTGCCCGACCTCTTTGCAGGTGCTTCTGCTGCGGACCCGAACGGGACCAATTCCGGCCTCGTGAATGCCTACTCCGGCCTGGACGGATCCCTCATCGCGACCCTCGAGGGAGACAGCAAGGGAGGTCGCTATGGCGCCTCGTTGGCCTGTGCTGGAGACTCCAATCTCGATGGCTTCGGAGATCTCCTTGTCGGTGCATGGGGAGAAGGTGCCGGGATAGGGCCCTTCACTGGAGAGCTGCACGGGATCTCCTTCGTTGAGCCGCCGGTCTACACGGAGAACTTCTGCAGGAGTCTGGCGAACTCGAGCGGGAGCAGCGCAGTCATCTCGAGCACGGGTTCGACCTCAGTCGCCTTGAATCAGTTCACGCTCACTTGCAATGACGCGGTTTCTAGCTCTCCGGGCCTCTTCTTCTATGGCCCAAACCAGATCCAGATTCCGTTCGGCGATGGATTTCGCTGCATAGGTGGCTCGATCTATCGCACCAACACGGTCATGACGGACTCCCTTGGTGCTGCCGAGAAACAACTAGACGTCACAAGCCCTCTGACTCCAGGAGGAACGATCGTCGGAGACAGTGTCTGGAAGTTCCAGTTCTGGTATCGAGACACTCCGGCGCAGGCTGCGGGCTTCAATCTATCGGATGGATTGAGCGTGACCTTCCTGCCCTGAGCGAGCACATCCCCCCCTGTTCAGCGAGCCGCGCCCTCGAGGAGAGACGCGGCTCGCTGTCTATTTGACACCAGAGGTTCAGCCCACTTTCTTGCTGTCGTCGAACTGGGCAGATTCGGTCGAGCCATCCAGGGCGGTGGTGGAGGACTTGCCACTGGAGACGGCCTGAGAGACAGCATCGAAGTACCCGGTGCCAACCTCACGCTGGTGGCGGGTTGCCGAGTAGCCGCTGGATTCGGAGGCAAACTCTGCTTGCTGCAGGTCGGAGTAGGCTGACATACCACGATCAGCATAGGCATGGGCGAGCTCGAACATGCCGTGGTTCAGTGCATGGAAGCCAGCCAAGGTGACGAACTGGAAGACGTAACCCATGGCACCCAGCTCTCGCTGGAACCTGGCAATGGTGGAGTCATCGAGGTTGTGCTTCCAGTTGAAAGACGGGGAGCAGTTGTATGCCAGGGGCTTGCCCGGAAACTGCTGGTGGATGGCATCAGCGAAGCGCTTGGCCTGCTCGAGATCCGGCTTGCTCGTCTCACACCAGACGAGGTCCGCATAGGGAGCGTAGGACAGGCCGCGTGAGATGGCCTGGTCGAGACCCGGGCTGGTCAGGAAGAAGCCCTCGGGGGTGCGTTCTCCCGTGATGAACTGGTGGTCACGCTCGTCAATATTGCTCGTGATCATCCCGGCTGCGTCGGCATCAGTACGGGCAATGAGGATGGTCGGGACTCCGCTCACGTCCGCTGCCAGCCGCGCTGCGTTCAGTGTGCGGATGAAGCTCTGTGTTGGGACAAGCACCTTGCCTCCAAGGTGACCACACTTCTTCTCGGAGGCCAGCTGATCCTCGAAGTGGACTCCACCAGCACCCGCTTCGATCATGCCCTTCATGAGTTCGAAGGCGTTCAGAGGGCCACCAAATCCGGCCTCGGCGTCCGCCACGATTGGCGCGAACCAGTGAACAGAGTCGTCGCCCTCGGCATGTGAGATCTGGTCTGCTCGGGTCAGGCACTGGTTGATGCGCTTGACCACGTGAGGAACACTGTTGGCGGGGTAGAGGCTCTGGTCGGGGTACATCTGACCGGCGTTGTTGGCATCTGCAGCAACCTGCCACCCACTGAGGTAAATCGCCTTGAGGCCCGCTCGAACCTGTTGCATGGCCTGGTTTCCCGTCAGAGCACCCAGGGCTGCGACGTAGTCTCGAGTTTGCAGGAGGTCCCAGAGGCGATGTGCCCCACGCTCTGCCAGGGTATGGCGGACCTGGACGGTCCCGCGCAGGCGGTCGACGTCCTGGGGGCTGTAGTCGCGCTGGATTCCGTCCCAGCGAGAACTCCAGTTGGCGGGGAGAGCGGTGCTGTCGAATTCGGGCAGATACGAAGCGCTCATGGCGGGGATTGCAGGTGGAGGGGCTGGGGTGACTTGGTCGAGGCCTCTGGAAGGTCGCGGAGCGCCTCGTGAACAGCGGAGTATCGGCTCCTGGAAAGCCTCGAATTGAGAGGAGTTTCAGGGACTGCCCCGGGTTTTTTACGGATGGACGCAGAGCTACCTGGCGGGAGCCAGGCTGGCCCTGCCTCAGGGGAGGTAGGGTGCCGCGAATGAAGTCAGGAAGTCCACCAGGCCATCACGCATCACCAGTTCCTTGAAGAGCTCCGAGGCTCTCGGGAACAGCTGCTCCTCGAAGCCGCCGTCTCCCAGGAACTCGCGCAGGGTGCCGAGTTCTTCCTCGAAGATCGTCGTGACGAGCTCATCATCAACGATTCGGCCATCGTCGAGCTGCACGGCGTGCTTGCGCCACTGCCAGAGCTGGGTGCGTGAGATCTCAGCCGTGGCTGCGTCCTCCATCAGGTGATCGATGGGGACACATCCATTTCCGGCCAGCCAGGCTGCCAGGTAGCGGATACCGACATTCACGTTCTGCCTCAGGCCGGCCTCGGTCACATCACCAGCGGGGACACGCAGTAGATCCTCTGCGCTGACGATCACATCGTCACGCATCACGTCGAGCTGGTTGGGCTTGCCATTGAGCACCTTGTCAAATTCTTCCAAGGCAGTCGCGACGAGCCCCGGATGGGCAACCCAGGTGCCATCATGGCCGTCAGTAGCCTCGCGATGCTTGTCGGCCCGAACTCGCTCGAGGGCCTGCTCATTTGCCTTGGGATCGCCTTTGATCGGGATCTGTGCGGCCATGCCACCCATTGCGTGAGCGCCACGACGATGACAGGTCTTGATCAGGAGCTGGCTGTAGGAACGCATGAAGTGGCGGTCCATTCCGACTTCCCCACGATCCGGGAGAGTGCAAGTTGGGTCGGCCCGGTGCTTCTTGATGAAGCTGAAGATGTAGTCCCAACGCCCACAGTTGAGGCCGGCTGCATGATCTTGCAGCTCGTACAGGATCTCGTCCATCTCGAAGGCTGCCGGAAGCGTCTCAATCAAGACCGTGGCCTTGATGGTGCCCCTGGAGAGTCCCAGCTCCTCCTGAGCCATGACGAAGAGGTCGTTCCACAGCCGCGCTTCGAGGTGGCTCTCAAGCTTGGGGAGGTAGAAGTAAGGACCGGTTCCCTTCTCGATCAGCGCATCGGCGTTATGAAACAGATAGATGGCGAAGTCAAAGATCCCTGCGGCAACTGGTCTGCCATCGACGACCAGGTGTTTCTCATTGAGGTGCCATCCTCGCGGTCGAACGACAAGCGTTGCTAGCTCCTCCCCGAGGGCGTATTGCTTGCCGGAGGTCGGGTGCGTGAAGTCGATCGTGCCGGCAACGGCATCTCGTAGGTTCACCTGGCCCTGGATGCAGTTCTCCCAGGTCGGGGAGGATGAGTCCTCGAAGTCCGCCATGAAGACCTGGGCACCCGAATTGAGGGCGTTGATCACCATCTTGCGCTCGGTAGGACCGGTGATCTCGACTCGCCGGTCTTGAAGGTCGGTGGGGGTGGGAGGGACCTTCCAGTTGGACTCGCGTACGGTCCTGGTTTCCTCAAGGAACTGGGGGCGCCAACCTGAGTCCCAGTCCTTGGCTCGCTCCTTTCTCTGCGCCAGGAGTTCGGTTCTGCGCTCGCGAAACTCGCGCTCGAGGATCGCGACAAAGTTGAGAGCGTCAGGGGAAACGAGGAACTCCTGCTCGGTCGTCAGGTCGCCGTTGAGGCGAACACTGTCGGCCGTCTGGGTGGATCTTTCCATGTGGATGAGCCTCCTGAGAACGCGTTCTGGGGAATTCGAGAGCCACCCGTGATCGAGCAATCGCGGGTTCGTCTCGGAAGTGATCGACCGAACCGACCCCGCGGCGTGACCACTCCGGCTTCTTTTTCGAGCTGGCTCCGTCCTGAGCTGCCCCTGGGCCCTCGACCCCCTTCAAGGAGGCTTCCGGGGGGGGCTTGAACCCAGGAAAGTCTTTCGGTGTGGGGGGCTTCTCGTCCTCGGGGCTCGAGGTCAGGGCCAGCGACCCCGAGGGCCCCGGGCGGGCGTGCCTAACGCTTGCGGAGGTAGATGACCTTCTCGACGCTCGCGTGTACCTCGCCGGCCTCGTCCACCAGGTCGACCTCGTAGCGCCTATCAATGCTGCGCTCTGTTTCCAGCAGCTGCCGAATCGTCGCTGTCTCGTTTGGGTCCAGGGTGAAGCGCGCGTAGAGGGTTGATCGCCCTGGTCGGCGAAAGTGAATCGAGGCAGCCTTGTCCCAGATCACGTAATCCGAACCCAGTCGACTCATCAACATGAGCATGTAGAACGGATCGACGGCGGCATAGAGAGCACCACCGAAGATGGTCCCCAGGAGGTTTCGATTACGCCAGCAGAGGGGGAGGCGAACGCGCACGTCCGAGTCATCATGAGCGAAGTGCGTGACACGAGACCCCGATCCACGGAAAGCCGGGTAGAGGTTGATCTTCCATCTCCTCTTGCGGGTTGCCCATGACTCGGGCACGGTCGGAGGAGGAAAAGGAGAGGGAGCCATGCTCTAGCAGTTACCGCTTAGCTCGCTAGTTGGCGGTTAGCCCTGTCAGATCGAGTTCGACCACGAACAGCGACTTCCCCGCCGCGTTCATGCAGGTGCCAACGAGGCTGGGCGGGGTGCTCTCCATGTTTGCCTCGAGGAGCAAGAAGGTCTCTTGTTCGCCAACATCGTGGAGCAGGTGCGGGCTTGGGGCATTGGCTGACTCGATGACTGTATTGGCGAGTGGTGAGGTGATCAGCTCAGTCAGCTGATAACCCACAGAGTCCTCGGTCGGGTACCGCAATGCTCGAGAGCGGTGAATGTCCCCTCCAACGAGGACGACTCCGGAGATCTGATTGGTGCCCAGGAAGTCGAAGATCGCCTGTCGCTCATACGGGTAGGTCATCCAGTGGTCGCGTTTTCCGGGCCGAGTCGCCCCGTTCCAGATCATCCCCGTGGCGAGCACCTTGAAGGGGGCTGTGGAGGCCGCGAGACTCTCCCTCAGCCAGGCCCACTGCAGGGAGCCGAGCAGGGTTGGCTTCTCCGGATCGATCGGGGACGGCTGGGTCCCTGCAAAGGTCCGTGCATCCAGCAGGAACACCTCGACTGGTCCACGGCGGAAATTGCAGTAGATCCCGGTCTCACCGTTTCCGTAGGAAGGATTGGCGTGGTTCTCGATGAAGGCCTGGCGAGAGTTCTCCTTTCCCGGGAGCTGACCATCGGTGTCGTTGCGCCCAAAGTCGTGATCGTCCCAGGTGGCATAGAAGGGAACTGTACCCAGCGCCAGAGCGATCTCCGGAACGGAGTAGAACTCGCGGTAACGCCGACGCTGGACCGCAAGCTCTGTCGAGTCTATGTAGGGCATGTCGCCCAGCAGTACGAGTGCCTCGGCTCCCTCTTCGAGGATGCGGCCCCAGCCAGCCTGCTTGGGGAAGCGCTTCTCGTTCGCACATGAGGCAAAGGCGATCTTCACTCGGTCTGAATCGTCTGCCGGGCCGGCCCGGAGACGGCTCAGCTCACCGATGGATTGCCCGTCATGCAGGATCCGATACGAGTACTCCTGACCAGGTGCGAGGCCCTCGAGCTCCCAAGAGAGCGTCAGGTCATTCTTCGCCAAGGCGGTTGCTCGCCGGAGGGTGGAGGCTCCTCCATCGGGGGCCACGACCTGCAGGTCGAACTCACCCTCCTCAGATGCACGCGCCCAGACCCTGGCGCTCCCTGGACCTGCGTGTCCAAGGAAAGGCCCATGGCTCACCTGCATCTCCGACTCTTGCGTCGTGGAACCGAGTGTGAGCAGGCTACAGCTGAGGCAGACGAGCAGGGTCATGGTGTACTTTACTGGAACAGCCTGGGAGGGGACAGGCAACCGAGCGCTGCCCTCACCGAGCTCGCTTACTCGACTGGTTGGACCTGGGGCGCGTAGATCGCGTTCGTACCCGAGAGCACCTCGCGAATTCGTCTCATGCCCAGTTCGTCCAGAGGTGCGAGGGGCGCACGCAGCTCGGGACCACAGATGCCGAGCTCTGAGAGAGCTGCCTTTAGTGGTGCAGGATTGACGTCACACTCCAGGACCTCGAGCAGGGGCTCGATCTCGTTCTGGAGTTCACGCCCCATCTCGAGGTCGATGCCACTGCAGCTGGCGGTGATGATACCGGTCACATGTCTTGGCGCGAGATTGGCCACGACGCTGACGGCGCCCACGGCGCCAGCACGGCAGTAATCGAAGATCAACCGGTCTTCCCCGCACAGGATTGCAAGGTCGGTTGTGCAGGCCAGTTCGCGGACGCGGTCAATTGATGTGGAGGTCTCCTTGATGGCGATGATGCTCTCGAAGTTACTGGAGAGCTCCGCCGCTAGCTCAGGAGTCAGGTCAACACCTGTGCGCTTGGGTACGTTGTAGAGGACAAGAGGCAGGTCGGTGGCCTCTGCGATCTCACCGTAATGCAGGAGCATGCCGCGCCGGTTCGGGCAGTTGTAGTAGGGCGTGACCACCATGATTGCGTCCACACCCGAAGAGACTGCGAATCGTGCAAGCTCCACAGACGACCTGGTACAGTTGGTTCCAACGCCGCCGATCAGGCTCAGGCGACCGGCATTGAATTCAACAGCTGCATGCAAGAGGCTGCGGTGCTCGTAGCCGTTGAGTGTGGGGACCTCTCCTGTCGTGCCAGCCACAACAATGCCATCGGCACCCAGCTCGATGGCTCTCTCGATCATGTTCGACAGTGTGTCGAGATCGAGGCGGCCTCCGCAAAAGGGAGTGGGAAGTGCGACGTAGCTGCCTTGGATCTGACTCATCACGGTGGGCTACTCCTGTCAAGATGACGGGTGGTTTCGGGATGTGGTCTCTGCTTCGCGTATGAGGCTCGCCATGCGGCCGACCGCCTGGTCAACGCCGCTGTAGAGAGACTCGGCAACGATGGCGAAGCCGATGTTCAATTCTTCAATTCCGGGTAGGCCTGCCACGGGTGCGACGTTCTCATAGTCGAGTCCATGGCCGGCGTTTACAAGTAGGCCGAGCTCCATGGCCAGCATGCTGGCCTGTTGCAGGCGTTCGAGTTCTGCTTCGCGGGCCGAGCCGGTCGCCAGTGCATAGCGCCCGGTGTGTAGCTCGACGAACATGGCGCCAAGTTCGGCGGAGGCACGGACCTGGTCGAGTTCAGGGTCGATGAAGAGGCTGACCGCTGCTCCGGTATCGGCGAGGGCTGGGACAACTCCTGTCAACCGGTCGAGCTCTGCGCGGACGTTCAAGCCTCCCTCGGTTGTGACCTCCTCGCGGCTCTCGGGTACCAGGCAGAACGCGTGTGCTCGACTCTCGAGTGCGATTCCGACGATCTCGGGAGCCAGGCTGAGCTCCAGGTTCAGTCGCGTTCCAATTGCATCTCGCAGGCGCGAGACATCCTGGTCCTGGACATGGCGTCGGTCGACACGGAGGTGACAGGTGATACCTGCTGCACCGGCGGCCTCGGCACGGAGTGCCCACTCGACCGGATCTGGAAAGCTCTCGCGACGGGCCTGACGCACCGTCGCGACGTGATCGATATTGACGTGAAGCTTGGCCATTTGGGGTCGGGCGATGGGGCTGCGTCTACAATCTGATTCTAGCTCGCAGCGAGGAGGGGTCCAAAGGGTCAGCTTCTGCCTTTGTCTGGACTTCCGGGGCCACGAAGAGTCCGACCTCGGGTGCGAATTCGTTAGGCTCAGGAGAATGCGCATCATCGCCGGAGAACACCGTGGCCGGAGGTTGACGGCTCCCCCGGGGCTGGGCACCCGGCCCATGCTGGACCGGGTAAGGGAAGCCCTCTTCTCGACACTCGGCCCGGGAATCGAGGGCGCCTACGCCCTCGACCTCTTTGCGGGCAGTGGGAGCCTGGGTTTCGAGGCCCTCAGCAGGGGGGCAGCCCATGCCAGGTTCGTTGAGAAGAGTCCTGGGGTGGTCTCGATCCTGGAGGACAACGCACAGGACCTCGGTGTTGCGGGTAAGTCGAGGATCGTGTGTGACAGTGCCCTCTCCGAGGGGGCCTGGGAGGCTCCGGAGGGCGAACCCCGCCGCTGGGCGGACGTGATCTTCTTCGACCCGCCCTATCCCATGCTCAAGAGCGAGGACCGCTCAGCCCTCTTCCAGGCCGTGCGCGACCTCACGCGGAATGTCCTGCGTCCAGGAGGGCTGCTGGTCTTTCACACTCCCAGACGTGGCGTGACCGGGCTCGACTTCGATATGGGGCCGGATCTGGATCAGCGGATCTATGGCAGCTCCGCGCTCTGGTACCTACGAGGAGACGAGGAGGTCGCGACTTGACCCGCCTGACAGGCCGACTGCTGGTGGGGGGTGAGCTTCGTCCGGGCGCTCTCACCATCGAGGGTGAGCGCATCTCAGGCTTGGAGCTCGACGAGCCTGCCTGGGAACCGGCGGATCTGCCCGTGATTGCTCCGGGGCTGATCGACCTTCACATCCATGGTTTTGCCCTTGCTGACCCTCTCGATGACCTCGAGGGGATGGCCCGGGCCCTCGCCAGGGCCGGAACGACTGGCTTCCTGCCGACCTTGTTTCCTGCGGCTCCCAGGCGCCTGGGGGCCCAGTGTGCCGACTTTGGGCCACGGCGAGACGCCCTCCCTCCCGAGGTGGCCTCGCCGCTGGGGCTGCACCTGGAGGGTCCCTTCGTGAACCCTCGCGCCGCCGGAGCCCTGCCTCTCCAGGACCTGGCAGAGCCATCGGTCGCAGCGCTGCGGGAGATCCTGGGCACGGCCAGTGGCGATGGTCGTGACATCAAGAACGTCACCCTGGCCCCCGAACTCCCTGGAAGTGCTGACCTCGTCGAGGAGCTCGTGCGCTGCGGAGTCCGGGTTTCCATGGGACACAGCCTCGCCGGCGCTGAGGAGGCAAGGGCGGCCACGCGTGCCGGGGCACGGGGGGTGACCCACCTCTACAACGCCATGTCCGGCGTCCATCATCGGCAAACGGGCCTGGCCGGCATCGCCCTGACCGAAGATCTGCTCTACGCGGAGATCATCGGCGATCTGGTGCACGTGGGCCTCGAGGCCTGGGACCTGGCCCTGCGCTGCCGCGGTCCCCGGGGGCTCTGCCTGGTGAGTGATGCTCTCGCCGGGGCGGGGACTGGCTGTGATCACTTCCACGTGCATGGGCGAGACCACGAGATCCTGGGCGGCACCGCCTACTATCCTGCGGGGCCTGGACGGGAAGAACGTCAGCTAGCTGGTTCTGCCATGAGTCAGCTGGAGATGGTGCGTCGCCTGACAGAGCAGGGAGTTGTCTCTCTGGCGGATGCTCTGACGATGGCCTCGACCACGCCCGCTCACGCTCTGGGCCTCGAGGCTGAGCGGGGCGTCCTCAGCCCCGGAGCGCGAGCTGACCTGCTCATCCTGGGTGGTGAGGATCTTCAGCTGATGCAGGTTTGGCTCGCTGGGACATGCCTGTCCGCCTAGTATCACTCACCTTGCAGAACTAGTGGAGCACAAGATAGCCATGAGGAAAGAGATCGTTCTCCTCGAAGCAGAGTTTGACGCCAAGCTCCAGGTCTACTGGATGCTCAGTGTGATCATTGTCCTCTTCGTCAGCGTGGTTGGGATCCCGTTGATCCCGCTCTGGTTGATCTTCGGCCGGGGCCTGCATCGCAAGCAGCTGGAGAACTTGAGCTGCTCACTCACTGAGCGCACACTCAACCTCAAGCGCGGGGTGATCTTTCAAGTGGAGAAGAACATTCCCCTCGACAAGATTCAGGACGTCGGACTGAGAGAGGGCCCGATCCTTCGCAGGCTCGGGCTGGCGTCACTCTCAATCGAGACGGCTGGACAGAGTGCACCCCAGGGTGGTGCGGACGCAGCCTTGGTCGGAGTGATCGATCCACTTGGCTTTCGCGATGCGGTCCTCAATCAGCGCGAAGCGATCGTTCATAAAGAACTCCCCAAGAGTGACCGGGCCCTCCCTGTACCTCAGGATCAGGACTCCGCCGTGCTGGTCGAGATACGCGACAGCCTGCACCGAATTGAAGATGTCCTGAGGGCCGCTGGAAAGTAGCTCAGCGTGCCACGTACTCCTCGTACAGCTCTGCGATCACGTCCGGTTCTCCAAACAGCAGCAGTCGGTCGCCAGCCAGTAGGCGTGTCGATCCCCGTGGTACCAGGGTCTCATGACCGCGTCTGATGGCGGCTACCAGGCAGCGATCAGGAAGATTGATCGAGGCCAATGACTTTCCAGCCCAGGTCCAGGCCTCTGAGTGCTGTTCGATATGCACGGAGATATGTCGGTCATCACGGAGGAAGACCTCACGCAGCTGGAGTTCATTGCTGGCTTCGAGCCACTTCTCCATGAAGTCACTCTGATCGATGCGGCTGGCGAGTTGAGCCAGGACACGCAGGTGATGCCCCGGATCTTCCTCCGGGCTGATCAGGAAGAAAGCCGCGTGAACCCCCTCGCTGAGCGACTTCTCACCGAAGACGTTTCCAGCCATGATGCGCAATTCCTTGCGGAGACGAACCAGGACGAGTCGTGGATGTTCGATGGCGGGAAGTCGCATGTGCGGCAGGGCAACTCCCTTGGCGACGGGGGTCGCGCCCATCATGGTGCCCTCGGTGAACCCAGAGACGAAGGTCTCCTTGGGCTGATCCAGGCGGCTGGCTAGTGCCAGGGAGACGCTGTCGATCACCTCGGTGAACTCGTCGACATCCTCCAGGTCGAGCACGACCGAATCGATGACGATCTCCTCAAAGGGGTCATGATCTCGCAGGCCTTTCTCCTTGAGGATGGAGCGCAGCTCCGTATCAAGCTCTTCATGCCGCGCCTCGCCGAGGCGGGCGAAGACGTGAAAAATGGCACCGCGCCGTTCGACACGTCGCTTGCCGTAAAAGGTGTACCAGCCCACTCCAGCGGCGACCAAGCCCGCGCTGAAGAGTGTTGGCAGCCAGCCCATCTGGAAGATCAGCAGGAAAGGTGCCATGGTCCCGAACAGAGGCAGCCACGGGTAGAACGGCGCCTTGTAGCCGGGGTCATAAGAGGCAAGGCCGCTCTCGCGCATGACAATGACGGCCCCACAGAGGAAGGCGAACATCAACAGCTGATAGGCGCTGGCGAGCTTGGCAACCTTGAGTGGGTCGAGGCAGACCACGATCACGATGATGATCGCGGTTGTCAGTAGGATGGACTTGAGCGGCACTCCATTCTTCGAGAGTTCGCTCAGGGCGGGAGGAGCGAGGCCGTCCCTGCTCATTGCCATCGGGTAGCGGGAGGAGGCCAGGATTCCAGCGTTACAAACCGAGAAGAAGGCCAGGATCGCGGCCATCGAGACGATTCCCTGCCCCAGGTTTCCGGCGACGGCCTTGGCTGCATCTGCCATTGGAGTGACGCTCTGCGCCAGCTCCTCCGAGGGCAGAATGCCAACCAGCACCGTCGTGCAAAGGACGTAGACGGCCAGCGATGCTGCCAGCGAGAGGAAGACTGCCTTTGGGAGGTTTCGCTCAGGATCTGCGACCTCTTCAGCGACACTGGCGACCTTGGTGACTCCAACATAGGAGATGTACACCATTCCGGCGGTGGCAAGAATGGCCTCATTCCCAGCGCCGAAGAAGTTTGCCATGTGGGCGGTCTCGACCGCCGGGAGTCCAACCAGCACGAAGAACAGGAGTACAGTGAGCAGCCCGATGACGAGCACACGTTGCATCCCGCTGGTCTTCTTCGCGCCCAGTACGTTGAGGAAGCAGAAGATGATGGCGAAGGCAACGGCCACGAGCTTCATCACCCAGGGGCCGGGCTCGACGTAGAGCGCCACATAGGCACCCAATCCAATCAGGGCGAAGCTGGTCTTGAGCACCAGGGCCAACCAGGTGCCAAGGCCACCAACCGTCCCAACCAGGGGCCCGAGGCTACGCTCCAGGAAGTAGTAGGCCCCTCCAGCCTTTGGCATTGCAGTCGACAGCTCGACGATGCACAGCATTGCCGGTATCAGCGGGATGGCAGCCAGGAGATAGCAAAGGATGATGGCCGGGCCCGCCATCGCAAAGGCGGGGCCGGGTAGAAGGAACAGTCCAGCCGACAGCGTTGCACCCGTGGCAAGTGCGAACACGTCGAATAGCCCTAGCTCCTTCCGTAGTTGAGAAGTGTTGGAATTGCTCTCGGTCTCTGACATTGGGGCAGAGATTCTAACGGATGGGTGGGGTCCTGGATTAGCCTGGGACGCGCCATACCGTGAATGCGGTTGCTCGGGAGGCTCCATGCGCACACTCGGTCTATTATTGTTCAGCGGGGCCCTTGCCTGCGGCCTCGCCTGGTTCATCCATGGCCACTCCGAGGGGGAATTGGGCGGGATCTCAGGAGATCGGCCTGAGGGGCTGCGACCGGAAGGCTCTGACGGAGCCCTGAGCCCGCCGAGTGCGGCGGAGGAGATCGCAGGGGCCGGCTCAATCCAGACGTCGGTGTCCGAGAAGCCCGCCGCCAGGCTTGTGGAACCGGCCCCGGTCACCCCGCCCCTGTCCTCGGAAGATCAGTCTGAGGACCCCAGTTCGGTCAGCTTCACCGGAGAGCTGGTACTTCCCAGTGGAGAGCGAATCGAGGTTGCCAGCTTTCGAGCCGAGCTAAGGGGGGAGTCAGGCCCTGCGCTGAGTGCGTCGGGGGTTGGGCAGGGATCGATCTCCTTCCGGGGCCTGACCCCTCAGGTCTATGAGCTGTCCGTTCAGGCCGAGGGGTACACGCACGACACGCAGGTGCTCGACTACTCCGACGCGGCAGGAGAGCTCGAGGAACCGGGAGCGGTCACCGTCAGGGTGATCCTCTGGCCCTCGAACTGGATCCCGTTGGTCATTCGTACAGCTGATGGCCGTCCGTTTCGTGCTCTGGCGGAGGACCTCGGCTGGGAGGCCAGGCAGATGTTCGTGAAGGCCTTCGACATCAAGGTCAGCGCTGAGCTAGCGGGCCCAGGCTCGGAGCTTCCGGCACTAGATCCAGAGCTGGCGACCTTCCACGTTCCTTCGGGGAATCAGGTGGTGGAGCTGGCGAGCGCTGTTGCGGGTTCCTTGGAGCTGCACGTCGATCCGCCTCTGTGGGCTGGGCTCTGGATCCACGGTCAGCACTTTGCCAGTGGGATCCTGCGTTCGACCAGGGAACAGCTCTACTTCGAAATTGATCATGAAGATGTGGCTGCCAGCCTGTCCAGGGTTGAGTTGAGAGTCGTCGACTCGGCCTCGGGCTTGCCGGTTGCCGGGGCCAGGGTGACTCTCAAGGCCGATATTTCATCCCATCGGCGTGCGGATCTGAGCGATCAAGAGACGGATGCTGACGGAGTGACCCGCTTCGGGTGGGTGATGCCAGGGGAGCATGTGCTGACGATCTTGCGTGAAGGGAGCATTGTCCAGCGCATCCTGACGGTGAAGTCGGCCACGACGATCAACCTCGGTGATGTTCCCATCGGATCTTCGCCGGAGCTGACCGTGAGAGTCGTCGACGTGCGCGGGAATGAGGTTCCCGCCTGGATCGAGATCGGTCCTTTCGAGCGGGGGCGTTCCGTGAGGGAGCTCTACCCACCCAATATTCACCGCAAGACGAGTGACGATGGTCATTACTCGGCTCCTGTGCCCGACCGTAAGTCGATCATCCGCGCCCGGCCTCTGCGGCTGAATGGAACCACACGCAGCTATCCCCATGTCGGGAGCCTCAACCACCTGATTGACCCCGCAGCTCTCTTGCCCGAGCTGGTCATCATCGCCCAGGATCCTGTTGCCCTGAGCATCGAGCCGATTTCCCCCTGGGGTGAGGGCCACAGCATCAGGTTTGAAGACGAGCTGGGGCTGGTGGTCGAACTCGTCAGCGGTGAGGCCTCCGCCAGCTTGCAGGTCAATCTCGTGCCTGGCGTCTACACGGCGCGCCGTTTCAATGGCGACGTCGAGGTTGGCTCGCTACCGGGCCAGCTCGTCAGCACGACCTCGAAGGTGGTGCGTTGCCCGTAGTGCCTGAATCCCTGCGAACTCAGCCTAGGAGAGCAGGAGTTCGAGGTCCTCGCGAGTCATGTCGCGCAATACTGACTTGTCGCGCGAGAGGATAGCCTCGGCCAGGTCGCGCTTACGAGCCTGCAGTTCGAGGACCTTCTCCTCGGTGGTGTTGCGCGAGATCAATCGGTAGGCCATGACCTTACGAGTCTGGCCGATTCGGTGACTTCTGTTGATTGCCTGACTCTCGGTGGCGGGGTTCCACCACGGGTCCAGCAAGAAGACGTAGTCGGCTGCTGTCAGGTTGAGGCCGTAGCCCCCGGCCTTCAGGCTGATCAGGAAGAGCGTGCAATCAGGGTCGTTCTGAAAGCGGTCGACCCGCTCTTCGCGCTTGCGCGTCCGACCGTCCAGGTAGGTGTACTTGAATTCTCGCTGGTCGAGGATGTGTTGCAGTGCAGCCAGGTGACGCGTGAATTGGCTGAAGACCAGGGCCTTGTGGCCTTCCTCTCGCAGCTCCTCCAGCATCGGTACTAGCACCTCGAACTTGGCGGAGGGTTCGTCCATGCGCTCAGGGTCGAGCAAGCTCGGGTGACAGGAGGCCTGGCGCAGTCTCAGCAGAGCCTCAAGGACATGCATCTTGGGCAGGGTGGAGAAACTGTCCGAGCGACCGAGGAGCGAGGCGCGATAGTAGTCGCGGATCTCATCGTAGTCCTTGCGCTGTTGTTCTGTGAGGTCGCAGAAGATTGTCTGCTCGCTCTTCTCGGGAAGATCAGTGAGCACCTCCTCCTTCGTGCGCCGGAGGATGAAGGGCCGCATTGCGTGAGCGATGCGGCTGCGCTCCTCGTCGGTGATGCGATCGGCGCGCTTACCGATGAAGAGGCGCTTGAAGCTCGTCGAACGCCCAAGCATGCCCGGGTTGAGGAACTCGAAGAGCGACCAGAGTTCTCCGAGGTGGTTCTCGATGGGGGTACCACTCAGCGCCAGCCGATGATCTGCAGTCACAAGGCGTACCGCCTTGCTGATCAAGCTGGCAGAGTTCTTTATCGCCTGGGCCTCATCGAGGATTGCGTAGTCGAAATGGATCTCCGAGAGGGCCTCAATGTCCCGGCGCAGCGTACCGTAGGTCGTGATCACGAGGTCGGACTCCGAGATCTTGGCCAGCTGCTCGGTGCGGTCCGGACCCGCGTAGGTGATGACGCGCAGTTGCGGGGCGAAGCGATTGGCTTCACGCGCCCAGTTGAAAGTCAGGGACTTGGGCGCAACGACGATCGAGGGACGGCTGATACTGTCATCGATTCGGCGCGCCTCCAGTGCAGCCAGGACCTGGACGGTCTTTCCCAGTCCCATGTCGTCAGCCAAACACCCTCCCAGGCCAATCCCACGCAAGGCCTTGATCCAGCCCATTCCTTCGCGCTGATAAGCCCGCAGCTCCCCGCAGAAGCCGGGAGTCTCCTGGAGGGGCTCTGCCTTGGTGACTGCCGTGATGCGTTCACGGAGTGCCTCGAAGCCTGCATCGACATCGACCTCAGACTCTCGCGAGGAGAGCAAGGCGTCCAGCAGCCAGCCCTGATTCTTGGCGAACCGCATGGCATCACCCTCGACTCGACCGAGGCGTTCAACCAGGCTCCACTGCTTCGAGCCTTCTTCCGGCAAGAGCCCAAGGCTGCCATCAGGGAGTTCGAGGAATTGCAGGCCGCGCTTGGTCGCGGCCAGGATGTCGGGCAGGGCGATGGCGGCACCTTCGAACTGCATCGAGCCAGAGACGTCGAACCAGTCGATGCCACTCGCGATGGCGAAGTTGGTCCTACCGCTGGAGTGAACTCGGGACCCAGACAGCTCCAGACGCCAGGCGTCTTCGACCAGGGCACGTGAGACCTGTGCCAGCCTCCGGATGGGTACCACAGGGTGCGGCGGTGCGTTCTCGTGTACCTGAGCGAGCTCACCGCCGGCCTCCAGGAAGCTCCTGAGTGCACGTCGCTCGAAGGAGGTAGAGCGCCCAGACAGCGACCCATTGGCACCGTGGAAGACCACTTGCTGGCGGTCCTCTGCTGGAATGACCTGGTCACCGTAGGCAAAGCTGACCTTGCAGCGATAGGCGTCCAGAGCCTCCTTCTCCGTATCGATTTCGAGGATGGGGGTTGGGGTGGATTCGTCGAGGACGGGAGACTGATCATCGCTCTCCGCTTGCTCCTCCATGAGAGAGGCCGTGGCTTGGAGGAGGCGGGCCTCCTCCCGAGTGGGGACCTCGATTGGACCACCGAGGATGACGGACTCCAGAACGTGCCAGGGTGGGGAGCTCTCGATGACGATGAAGCCCCTGCCTGTGAACAGGAGATCGCCAGCGGTCAGGAACATGTCTGCTGTCAGCTCGATGCACTCTTCCTCGCCGCGCCTGACGACGTAGTCGAAGACGAGCCTCATCCCGCTGCGATCGACCCTCGGAGTGATCTTCCAGGGTTCAGGGTCCCAGGTCAGCGGCTCAGTCGAGATACGGTTGCCATTGGTGGCGTAGAGGCGCCCCGTGCTGCAGACCAACCTCATCAGGGGAATCACCGCTGCCGGTGGCAAGCAAGACCGGCCCATCCGGCGTGCAGCCGAGAACTCAGCCGATTCGAGGACGTGAAAGGGCTGGAGGAGTTCGGTGATCTTGCGGTCATCGGCGTCGCCCATGCTGTCGCGGCCGGGCACGTCCGTTGCGAGGCGCTTGGCTTGATTCCAGCCACCCTGCCTGTTCTTTTTCTGCCACTCGCAGGTGAGGTAGACGAACTCGCTCTGCATGGAGAGTGAGATGTCGAACAGGTAGCGAATGCGGCCGTGGAACTCGCCGATCTCCGTCCAGGGATTGATCTCGCGTCGACGACCTGCCCGCTCCAGTTGTTCTATTCGACTGCGCCAGAGTGCGCTGGGAACAAACTCGTCCGCGAGCCTCTTGAGGATTCCTTCCTTTTGGCAGTACTCGATCACAGCCCACTGATGATGGCAGGGACTCTGCAACTCCTGGGTGGTGCAAGCGCAGCGACTGATCAGCTGGGGCTTGTCCTGGAAGATGTCTTCCTCGAAGTAGATCTCGACCGAGTACTCCTTCTGTGCGGTCTCGACTTCTTCGTCTTCCTCGGAGGCCTCGGACTCGACCGGACCCTCGCTGACGACTCCTCGCACGTGCCCGTGGCTGACCTCGACATCCCGGACACATCCCCTCTCGTAGTCTGCGCGTCCCTGCTCACGGACTGAATATCGGAAGCGCTTGAGGAGTTGTTTTCGCATGGGCATCGGAGGGATCGACGAGTTTGAGGGGGAGGTGCCTTGTCGAGCGCATCCGTGGGGGCAAAGAGAATAGGCGATCAAAGCTGTGCTTCATCCCCCTGGCGGGGGAATTCAGTCGGGATCGGGGCGATCTCGGACCGACAGGCAGGGCCGAGTGGGCCAGGAACTCGTTGGCGAATCAGCAGACGCCCTAACCCGGATTGGTTCGAGCGCTGCTTGAGATCCAGGTGCAGGGCTTGCCTATTCGGGCTGGAGGGGCTCTCGTGAGTTGGTCTAACTCGGGAAGGCATCCGGTCCGGGCAGGGGCTCTCTCCAGCTTCTGCTGGGATCTTGCCGATGGGCTCAGGCAAGAGATGTCGACCTCCATCCTGCGCTTCTGGTTCTCACCCCTTCTCGTCCTGGGCCTCGCCTGGCCTCAGGGGCCCTCAGAGGAGGTGCTTGTGCCCCCGAATCCTGCTGACAGTGGGCCCGGTGTGGTGCCCCAGAGGCAGCCAACGGCCCTCACAGTCGACGAGCTCCTCGAGCACCCGGCGGAGCATGTGGGCCAGTCGGTGGTCCTGACTGTCCAGATGCACTCGAAGGTCGGCAGCTGGAACCCCTTGCTGACACGGTTCGGGGACGGGCAATACAGCGCCTGGGATGCCTGGTCAGACAGTCAGTTCCCCTGGCGGGAGACCGACTTCCGCGCTCCTGCCATCCGGGTCTTCGCCACTCACGACAGCGCTGCCGAGTGGGCGCTCGCGGATGCGGAGCCCCTCGATCGCTACTCCCTGACCTGCAAGGTTCAGTCCGTTCTCGGTGGCCGGCCCTGGCTGGAGGTTGAGGCGGTCAAGCCCCTGGTGAGGCAGCTGGGTGAGGGAGCCGTCATCCATGCCTCTCGAGGGCTGGATCAGATGAACAAGCAGCTCTGGAAGGGCGCGATCGAGGAGTTCGAGAGAGCCCTGGCGGGAGGCCTCCACGAGACAGCGAGATTGGAGCTGGACCGACTGATCGAGGTCTGCAGAACGAAGGTGCCGGTCGAGATCTATCAGCGAGTCGAGCGCTGAGGGATCAATCCCTGTCAGGAGAGCAGAAGCCAACGATTCGATTGCAACCATCACCGGAGCTGTGCGATCTTCTCCGGCAGCATGCTGATCGAACTATCCATCCGTGACCTGGCACTCTTCGAGTCCGCCGAACTCGAGTTTGGCCCCGGCTTCAACGTCATCACGGGCCAGACGGGTGCGGGCAAGAGCCTCGCCTTGGGGGCCCTCGAGCTGCTCCTCGGACAGCGTCCCAGGACCCAGATGGTGAGGCAGGGGGCCGAGTCAGCTCGGGTCGAGGGCCGCTTCGTCTTTGCTCCTGAGGTCGTGCCCAGGCGCCTGATCGAGCGATTGCGAGCTGAGGCCCCGGCAGTCCTGGATGACTGGGAGGAAGGCGTTGAGCTCGAGTTCGTCTTGACCCGTACCCTCGGCCGCGAGGGACGGACCCGGGCCCACCTCAATCATCGACCTGTGACTCAGAAGCTGCTGCGCGAGCTAGCCAGCATGCTGGTCGAGATTCATGGCCAGAATGACCACCAGCGGCTGCTGGACCCCGCTGAGCAGCGAGCCCTGCTCGACTCCTTCGGTGGCCTGGAGGTGAAGATCGGCGAGTACAGGGAGTGCCGTAACGAGTGGGTGCAGCTCGGACGACGCTATTTTACCTGGGCCGAAGAGGAAGCTCTCCGCCGTGATCGACTGGACCTCCTGCGCTTTCAGGTGCGCGAGATCGGAGAGGCTGGTCTGAATCTCGAAGAACTGGCTGAGGAGCGCCGTGAGCGCGAGCGCCTGCGCCATGCCGAGGAGCTGCTCTCACAGATCGGCGGTGTGCTCGGGGACCTTGCTGAGCGCGATGGTGCAGCTCTGGACATGCTGCGCCACGCTGAAGGGGTGATGGATCGCTGGGAGGGCAAGGTCGAGGAGCTCGAGGCACCCGGTGTCGAGCTTCGTGAGGCTACCGCCCACCTTGAACAAGCTGCGCGCTCGATGCGCGGGTTCCTGGAGGGCGTGGAATACGCCCCTCTGAGGCTCGAGGAGCTAGATCAGCGCCAGGCCGAAGTCGAACGTCTCGAGCGAAAGTACCGCTGTACGGTGGCGGAACTGGTGGAGCGCCTGCCACGCATCGAGGAGGAACTGGCAGCCCTTGAGGGCGAGTCCGAGGGTCTGGAAGCCTGCGGTGAACAGTGGCATGAGGCGCGACGGGTCCTGGAGAAGAGGGCGGCGGGTCTGACTCGCGCCCGCAAGAAGCTGCGCTCGAGACTGAAGGCTGAGGTCGAGGAGAGCCTGGGGGATCTGGGGCTCGAACGCGCCAGCTTCGAGGTGCACGTGGAGGCTCGGGAGGTGACCAGCCTGTCCTCGCCGAATGCCGATGAGGAGAAGGCGCGCTTCGAGGCGGACCTGCGCCGGTTCGGCCCTGAGGGGGGCGAGGAAGTGGAATTCCTGCTGGCTGCGAATCCGGGCGAGGGGTTTTCTCCCCTGCGCAAGGTGGCCTCCGGTGGTGAGGCTGCGCGCTTCATGCTGGCTCTCCGGGGTGCCCTGGCGGCACGCCAGACGATCCCCACCTTGATCTTCGACGAGGTGGATGCCGGTGTCGGTGGACGCCTGGCACCGAAGGTCGGGCGCCACCTGCGGAGCCTGGGCGAGCACTACCAGATCCTGTGCATCACCCATCTCCCCGCCGTGGCGGCCATTGCCCACACCCACCTGGAGGTGGAGAAGTCAGTTCAGGGCGAGCGGACGACAACGCTGGTGCGCAGGCTCTCCGGTGAGAAGCGAGTCGAGGTGATCGCCGACATGATTGCAGGCGGCGGCGAGCAGCAGACTGCGCTGAAGGAGGCCGAGCGGCTCCTGGCGGCTCAGCCCTCCAGCTGACGCAGCCTCTCTCCGATCACCCGGGCAAGCTGGTGGGTCTTACGCTGGTCGAGACCGATCTCGCCAAGCCGCAGGATGGAGGGTCGGATGCTCTTCACCAGCTGGTCCAGCATCTTCTCGACTGCCGGGCGCCGGACCCCGAGGCCCTCTCCAAGGTCGATGAAGCTCGCTCGATTGGGGCTCTTACCACCACTCTCGAGCTCGAGGGCCAGCTCCTCCCCCCCGTAGGGGAGGCTCGAGAGCAGGCCGTAGGCGGGGCTCAGGCCGACGAGCCCCTCCCTGACCAGCACGCTGATGTTCCTGGCGTGCAGGTGGCCGTTCGCAATCAGGTAGGAGAAAGCCTGGAGGCGCAGGAGCTTCTGCCGCTCCACCAGGGGGGCGGAGCAGACCTGCAGGGCCTCGGCCACATCCCAGAGCTGGACCCGGAACTTCTCCGCGGGGTAGCGGTCGAGTAGCTGGCAGGCGTCCTCCTGGTGGAGCCTGCGTGCCGGGCCGTCAGCACCGAAGACCCGGTCGAATCGTTCGACCAGCAGGCCAGGGACTCCCTCTCGATCATGGACGAGCTCGACATTGGCGGTCTCAATCCCTGCTGACCGTGCCAGCTCCATGAAGAAAGCCTCGTTCTCCACGACTCGTGGATGATCGGGGGAGGAGAGCTTGAGGAGGAACTCCCGTCGACGAGTTCGTGCCCGGACAGGTCGCGAGATCATTCCGGCGGAGATCTTGGGCTGGACTCCGGAGACCGTTGCCGGCTCCAGCTCGCCGCTCCCGTCCAGGCTCCGTGAGTAGGCCTCTCGGAAGCTGAGGTCTGCACACTCACGGGAGTCGACCAGGGCCGAATCCGGGGCGGGAGCGAGGTCACCGGCAAGGACTCGCACATTTCCGGCCGTGTTGGTCCCGACAGCCGCGAGCAGTGAGAACAGGTCATCCTCGGAGGTCTTCACCTGATGGATCAGGGCATGAATGCGCTGCCCTTCGGGGAGCAACCCGGCAAAGAAGGGGTGAAGGTTCGTTCCGTGAATCAGATAGGGATCGACCCTCAACGGCATTCGAAAGCTCACGGCCATCAGTGGCTCCGAGCGGTGCTTCCGAGCGTAGTCCAGGTCATAGGTGAAGCTGGCCCCACCTTGGATCCGGGCCAGCTGACCCAGGCGTTGTTGATCTCGATGGACATCGAGGCTCTCGACTCGCTTGATTCGATCGGAGTCCAGCAGGGGGCTCATCGCTCGGCCTCCTCCATCAGGAGTTCGCTGATCAGGGGGCTGTGGCTCTCGCGCAACTCCAGGCCCAGCCCCAGGACTTCCAGGACCACGAGTAGCTTGTCGAGGCGCAGGGTGGGCTTGCCGCGCTCGAGGTCATGGAGGAAGACGGGGCCGACACCGGCCAGGTCGCAGAGCTGGATCTGGCTCAATCCAAGCTGCTGCCGTCTTGCGCGTAGGGCCTTGCCCAGGGCGAGGTTGTGCGGGGATGGTTTCATGACCGGCTCGTGGATCCATGCGTTCGCATGGATCGTTCTCGATCATGGACCGTTCCGACAGGTGGATCAATTAGATCCATGCGATTGGATGGATCCGGCTCAGATATGGGATGGTTGCTGCTGTTCTTCCCATGAATCCATGCGATCGCATGGATTCATTCCTCTTACGGCTTCCGCGAAGACTCGAAGCCGCACCCAGGACGTGAAGCTGGCGGCTCCCGATTCGCATCGGGAGCCGCCAGCTGTCGCTGCGGGGGCCTTCTCGGGCCTACTTGTCAACCGGGGGAGGCGTCGGGCTCTCCTCGACCAGGTCGTTGATGAACTCCATGCGCTTGGCATCGTCCGACCCGATGCCCTTGGCGATCATGGCGTACTTCTTGGCCATCTCCGGATTGGACATGGGGCCTGCGGCCCAGTTGGCAGCGGTGAAGTTGAGCAGGAAGCCAGTCGGCTTGTCCTGGAAGTCGTGCTGATTGAGAGCATCGAGCTCGGCCACGGCGGCCAGCGCGGTGGCCTCGTCCTTGACACCATTGAACATGGCGTGGACCTGCAGCTCGTAGGCACCGAGGGTGTTCTTGGGGTCCAGCTCTCTGGCGAGGGCCAGGAGTTCGGCGTCGTGCACACCAGCATTGGAGAGTGCATGAACCGCTCGCAACTTCAGGCCGGCCGCGTTCTCAGGATCGAGAGTCAGTGCCGTGCGAGCCGGATCGACCAGCCGATCGGCCAGAGCCGAGTCAAAGTCCAGCTCGATCATCACACCCAGGAGCTCGCCCAGGGCCGCGGTCTTGGCGTCTCCACTGGCCGCTTCGTAGGCCAGCATTGTCTTTTCGACCTTCATCAGCGGTCCGCGACCCTTCTCGCGAAGCTGATTGATGTGCTCGACGTACTTCTCCGGGCCCCCCGGCTGGTAGCCCGTCTTCCCGTAGACGACTCCATCGGTGTTCATCAGCAGAATGGTCGGGAAGCCCCGAACCCCATACTTGCTCTGAAGCTCCTTGTTGCGCTCGATGTCCGGGACCTTGGCCTTGTTCTCTTCCTTCCGGGGGAAGTCGAGAGAAACCAGCACATAGTTGGACTTGACGCCCAGGTCGAAGGCCTCGTGGCTGAAGACCTCCTTGTCAAGCTTGATGCACCAGCCGCACCAGTCAGATCCGGTGAAGTCGACGAGCAGGTCCTTATTCTCGGCCTTGGCAACCTTGACGGCCTCGTCGAAGTCGGCGATCCAGCCCTCGCCGGCGAGGGCAGGAGTGGTGAGGAGGGCCATTGCTCCCAGGGTCAGCGCGGCGGTGTTCTTCTTCACGGGGATGTTCTCTTTGATTTTGGTTGGGAAAGGGTAGGGCCTCCATCGGGAGGATCCCCTGGCGGCTGCGTCCTTCGCAGGAGTCCTAGGTTGCATCGTACGGCGTGAAATGGGGCAGTTGGACCCCAATTCTCGACCTTGCGGTTGTGTGGGATGGAAAGGGCTGCGTAAGGAGGCCGCCGCAGCACCCCATCGGCAAGGAACCCGCCCCTGCTGAACACAGGGGCAGGGTGAGAGCCTCTGGGCCTGGACCCGAAACAGGGAGCTGCCCGGTGGCTAGTGAGAGTAGGCCCCCGGCTTCCCCAGGGACGCTCCGCAGGAGGGAGGCTCCACGGCTCGTTGACGGATGGTAGTCTCGGTTGGGCCCAGGCCAAGGTGATAGCTCCATGCTAGGTACTCTGCTGACTCTCACTCTAACCCTCGTACACGCTGCACCCGCAGCGAGTCGCCAGGTGCGTGACAGCTCTCTGACCGAGAGGGAGCAGGTCGTCCACCTCCTGTCTCGGTTCACCAATGGTGTTCGGGCTGTCGATGTCGAGAGAGTGCTGGAGATAGGAATCGATTCATGGATCGATCAGCAGCTCGCGGGCGGCCCTTCTGGGCCTCTTACGCTCTCCACGCGGTTGGAGGAGCTGGATACCCTGCGGATGAGTCCGTCCGAGGCTTATCTTCATACCTTCATGGCCCTGCCGGAGAATGCGACTCGCAAGGATCGCATTGAGCGGGATCAGCGGCGTCGTCTGCTGAAGCGCGAGTTACTCGAGAGTATCGCCTTGCGGTCCATCTACTCGGACCAGCAGCTCCAAGATGTGCTTTGTGATTTCTGGCGTAATCACTTCAACGTGAGCTACACGAAGGGCTATCCAGCAGACATCTACATCAGTGACTACGAGCGTACGGTGATACAGGCTCATGTAGTCGGAAGCTTTGAGGCGATGCTGTCTGCCTCCGCGCATCATCCAGCAATGATGCACTACCTGGACAACGCGCTCTCGCGACGACCTCCTAGTTCAAGCAAGCTGTCAGAAATTGCGAACCGGGTCCGCAGGGAAACTGGTTCCAAGGAGCGTGGCGAGGAGGCGGCGGAGATAGCGGCCGAGCGAGGACTGAATGAGAACTATGCCCGGGAGTTGCTGGAGCTGCACACACTCGGAGTCGACCGCACCTACAAGCAGAAAGATGTCATCGCAGTCGCCGAGGCTCTGACTGGATGGGGGCTTGCTCGTGGAGCGGAGGAGGGCATGGGCTTTGCTTTCAATTCCGACCATCACATCGAGAGTGACAAGAAGTTCCTTGGCTACGTCTTGCGGCGTGACAAGAAGAGCGGAACAGCTCAAGGCGAGCGAATCCTTGAGATCATCGCGCGTCATGATGACACGGCTGACTTCATCGCGATGAAGCTGGTGCGCTACTTCGTGAACGATGTGCCGCCCCCGAGGCTGGTCAAGGATGTTGCGAAGACCTTCAAGAAGAAGAACGCCAGCATCCCCGAGATGGTGAAGACGATCCTCGAGAGCGAGGAGTTTTGGTCTCGCGAGAATTACCAGTCGAAGTTCAAGACGCCGCGCGAGTTCCTGGATAGTGCTCTACGGGTAACGGGGGCACGGCTGGATTCGCCGGCTTCCTACAGCAAGGTCCTGTCGAGCATGGGGCAGCTGACCTATCACTGCGATGACCCCACTGGCTGGTATGACACGGCGGATGCCTGGCTCGATCCTGGAGTCATGGCCAAGCGCTGGGAGGTGGCCTTGAACCTGACCAGTGGACGTCTCGAAGGTCTTGAGGTCCCAGATTCCTTCTACGGAACGATCTCCACGTCGACCACGCCACTCAGCTGGATGCGGCAGATGGTGGCCAAGGTGTTGCCCGGAGGCGCAAGTACCCGAACCCTGGCCATGTTGCATGAGGTCGTGAGGCAGAACATGGGGGCGGACATGTTGCCAGAGGCCACAGAGCTGGGGCCCATGGTGGTGGGGCTACTGCTCGGCTCCCCAGAATTTCAACGACAATGAAAGGCAAGCTCTCCAGACGTGGATTCATTCGCGGTGCTACCGCACTCGGCATCGCTGCCCAGGGGCAAGCGATGGGGCTCCCGTTGTTGCAGAAGAGAGGGGGGACGGAGTCAACCCGGTCGGTTGTGGTCATCTTCCTGCGAGGTGGGGCCGACTTTCTCAACATGCTGATTCCCCTGAGAGATCGCTACTACGAACTCAAGCGACCAGGCATAGGAATCGGCCCGGAAGAGGTTCTGCCACTGGACTCGCACTGGGGGCTACATCCCACGCTGCAGCCGCTGCTACCGCTCTACAAGTCCAAGCAGTTCCTGCCGCTTGTCAATACCGGCTCGCCACATCCGACGAGGAGCCACTTCGACGCTCAGGACTTCATGGGGTATGGAGCGCCGGGTGACCGCACGGTTCGCAATGGATGGCTGAACCGTTACCTCAGTGAATCTGCTGGGATGCAGAGCAACGATTTCAGGGCCATTGGCATGCAGCGCCTGCTGCCAACATCACTGCGTGGCCTTTATCCTGTCCTGGCGGTACCCGATGAGGTCAAGAAGAAGCGCTCGAAGGACGTGCTTGACTACTTCGAGAAGTTCTATGGAGCGGACGGTGAGCAGGCGTCTTCCGATGAGGAAGGCGACGGCATGGACATGGATCGTGAGCGAGAGGAGGGGGTGGATATCGTCCAGTCAGGCAAGGTGACCATCGAGACCTTGAGGCGTTATCGGGAGATCATCTCCAGGGCGGAGAGCCAGGGAGAGGGCTACCCCAATACTCGTTTCGGGACGGGGATGCGCCACATTGCACAGTTGATTCTGAGTGGAGAAGGTCTGGAGGTGGCCGGCCTTGACTACGGTGCCTGGGATCACCACGCGAACCAGGGGGCCAGCGATGGTTCCCAGGCCCGCTCACTGCGAGAGCTGGCAGTGTCCCTGGCAGCTTTTGCCCAGCATCTTGGAGAAGCACTCGACCAGACCCTGGTCATTGTCATGACCGAGTTCGGACGTACGGTCATGGAGAACGGTAGTGGTGGCACCGACCACGGTCATGGAAGCGGGATGTTCCTGCTTGGCGGTGGTGTCCGGGGCGGGACGGTCCTTGGTGAGTGGTCAGGTCTGGCAACCGACCGGCTGTACCAGGGCCGAGATCTGCCGGTCACGACCGACTTCCGAGATGTCTACAACGCGGTCTTACGTGATCACATGGACTTCAAGGCACCCAAGGGGTTCTTCCCTGACTACAAGCCGAAGCGCCTGAAGCTCTTCTCCTGAGCGTGGTGTGAACAGCTACGAGAGCGGGCCGCGCGAGTTCAACTCACGCGGCCCGCTGAGCATGAGCAGCAGGGTCTAGAACTCTCCGCCGAAGGTCACGGCCAGACCCGAGGCTTCACCGCTCTGAAACCGGAGGCTTCCATAGAGCGGAAAGCCGTCCTTCTTGTAGCGCACATCAAGGAAGCCGCCAGCGTTAGTCCCGCTGAAGTCGGTGTCAGAACTGGTGCCAGAGAGTGCGAGGGTTCCGCTGACCGTGCTGGCGTAAACACCGGCCATCGGCCGTACGCCCCATAAGCTGACCCCAATGCCGAACTCCCCCTCCATCTCCGCGTAGAGCATGTCCTGGTCGACGACACCAGTCGTGTCATCACCCCAGGCCAAGTTGAGACCACCCCGGTAAGGCAAGACCACGCGGACATTGCCGTCCTTGTGACTGCTCAGGGTGGGCTCGCCCATGACGCCCCCGCCGACCCCGAGCATTTCGGATTCACTATTGCTCGAGAAGAGTCCATCCCAGTCCTCTCCAAAGAACTGGAAGTAGCCCCTGACCTGGGGCTTTCCAAAGGCGGCCCGGAATCCAATCCGGTCGCGATCGATGTCCTTGATGTCGAAGTCAGCCCCGGTGGATGGAGAGATTCTCAGCGAGTTCAGTTCGAGGCCTTGCACGAATCCTTCGAGCTGAATGCGGCTAGAGCCAGACTCGAGGAGTGGCCTGCTCGGTCGGAGGATCGCCGGTGGGATGCCGGCGGCACCGAGCGCTGGTTTCGGGAGGGGGTCTGAGTTGAATGCATGAGAGGGCGGAAGCAGCAGTACCAGTGCCGAGAGCAGGGGTAGGATGCGGGTGTACATGGTCAGATCTCCTTCGAGAGATGATGGGCGCTTGGGAACTCAGTTTGACGAATCACAGGTGGGGGGGGCCACAACTCAATAGCGCCGAGCTTGATTCAAGGCGGGCCATCCGGCCGAGGCTTGTGGGGACATCCCTGGTCTGCTCTATCTCCAGATCGATTTTTGTTCTCTGGATGTTCGAGATTCCCGGACTGAAACCCAATGCCATCCCGAAACAGGCCAGGAGGGCGTATATTGCGCCCTACCGATCGCTCAGGGATCGGGCCTGCCGATCCCCTAACCCAATAAGAATCAGCCGATGAACTTGTTCATGATGGGAGCATCGCTCCTCCTGATCAGCGCCCTCCCCACCGGAATGCATTCGTCGAGTAGCAACGAGAGGACCTGGGTCAATCACGCAGGCGGAGAGGGGCCCGGTCAGGGCAAGCACATCGTTCTGATCGCTGGTGACGAGGAGTACCGATCAGAGGAGGCCCTGCCCCAGCTGGCGAAGATCCTCAGCAAGCACCACGGTTTTGAAACGACCGTCCTGTTCTCGACCAATGAAGAAGGAGAGATCGACCCTGAAGACCAGGGTCGAATTCTCGGGCTGCATCAACTCGAGGATGCGGACATGATGGTGCTCTTCACGCGCTTTCGCCGACTTCCCGACGAGGACATGAAGTACATCGTCGACTTCGTCGAGAGCGGAAAGCCTCTACTTGGAATCCGCACCGCAACTCATGCGTTCAACTACGAGAAGGATTCCGCCAGCCCTTATGCCAGCTGGACCTGGAACAAGAACGGAGGGTTTGGACGTGAGGTCCTGGGGGAGACCTGGGTCAACCATCATGGCCACCACGGCCGGGAGAGTACTGCGGGTGTCGTCCCCGTCGCCGCGCGGGCTCACCCGATCCTTCGAGGGGTGGAGGGTGTCTGGGGGCCTACTGATGTCTATGGCATTCGTGACCTTCCCGAGGACTCCTTTGTGCTCCTGGAGGGAGCTGTCCTCGACGGCATGAGTCCGGAGTCCACGCCCGTGCAGAACTCGAAGAATGAACCGCGGATGCCGATCTCCTGGCTCCGAAACCGCCCCATGCCAGATGGCGGACGGCAACGAATCATCTGCACGACTATCGGGGCGGCGCCTGATTTCGAGAGCGAGGGCTTGCGACGCTTCTTCGTCAACTCCTGCTACTGGGCTGTCGGGCTCGAGGAGAGCATTCCTGAACGCGGCCTCGTAGAGCTGGTAGGGGTCTACGAGCCGAGCATGTTCGGATTTGGGACTTACAGGAAGGGCATACTTCCCGCAAGTCACTCCACCCTTGAGTAGCTCTCTCCTGGCGTAGAGTCGCCCTCAGCCTGGCTGGCCAGGGGCCCAGTCACTGAGCCCCTGCGCCGGGTGCTGCTCGACCAGCCTGCCGCTCAAGATTCCTACTTGGTGCCGAGGAGTAGCTTGCTGGGGCTGTGACCTGCTGCCACGAAGGCGAGGAATGCGTGAAGGCCGATCTTGTCGTTGAGGCTCCGATACTGGTAGATCGAAGCAATTGAAAGTCCGGAATCTGCAGCAAGCTCGGCCGGATCACTCTCTCGGCTGATGTCCTGAATCCTCTTCTTGATCTTCGGCTCGGTTGCATTCCTCATGCTGGTGCCCTTGCGAAGTGAACGCAACGGTCCCCGCTCCAAGAGAGACTCGGGGGTCACTCGCAGTTCCTTCACCACCCAGAGCAGGGAACGAAGTCCGGGCATGTTGCCCGCGCGCAGGTTCTTGATGTCGTTCGTCGTCAGGCCGACATGTTCAGCGCTGTCTGCGATTGACTCTCCCTGAGTCAGTTTGAGGATGTGGTTGGCAAAGTTGCGTTGCATCTTGCGGGTCTTGTTAGTACCGCGGGTGCCTTGCTTGGGAGTGGGTCTACGATTGGGCATCAGTGCTCGTGTGTTCTGTTTCATGATGGCCTTGCGAAGGTCCACCTCTCGCAAGGCCAAAGCCAACTCCTAGCCTACAAGAAGCCCTCACTCGGTATTGGGAGCTTGTGAAAGATTCTGGTTCGAGAACCACATTGGAATCGTGGTTCACCATGGCCGGGCTATCGTTTGATCGGCCTATTGAGAGTGAACCGCTTGTGAGGAGAAGGCCTCGATCTGGTCGAAGTTCATGTAGCGATAGACAGAGGCGTCTTCACTGGAAATTTTGGAGTAGTGGCTCCGGTATTCGGCCGGCGTTGGGAGCTTGCCGAGGATGGCTGCAACCGCTGCCAATTCGGCCGAGGCCAGATACACGAAGGCTCCCTTTCCAAGCCGATTGGGGAAATTACGCGTCGAGGTGGAGACGACTGTTGAACCCTCTGCCACTCGAGCCTGATTGCCCATGCAGAGTGAACACCCGGGCAGCTCCGTGCGAGCTCCAGCAGCAGCGTAGTTGCTGTACTGGCCCTCCTCGGTCAGGAGCTTCTGGTCCATTCTCGTGGGGGGAGCGATCCAGAGCCGCGTGGGGACAGTGTCGCCATGGGCTTTCAGGAGCTCTCCGGCTGCTCGGAAGTGGCCGATGTTGGTCATGCAGGAGCCAATGAAGACCTCGTCGATCTTGTTTCCAGCAACATCCGAGAGCGTCTTGATGTCGTCAGGATCGTTCGGGCACGCGAGCAGGGGCTCGGTGATCTGATTCATGTCGATCTCGATCACCTGTGCGTATTCCGCATCGCTATCTGCTGCGAGAAGCTCCGGATTGGCGACCCAGGCCTCCATTTCGCTCGCGCGGCGCTCGAGAGTCTCCGCGTCCTGGTAGCCATTGGCGATCATCCATCTCAGCAGGGTGATGTTCGAGTTCAGGTACTCGATGACCGGTTCGGGGTCGAGCTTGATGGTGCAGCCTGCCGCTGAGCGTTCGGCTGTTGCGTCCGAGAGTTCGAAGGCCTGCTCGACCTTCAGCTTGGGGAGGCCCTCGATCTCGATGATGCGCCCGGAGAATACGTTCTTCTTACCTTGCTTGGCCACGGTGAGATCACCGGTCTGGATAGCCACGTAGGGGATTGCATTCACCATGTCGCGTAGCGTGACACCGGGCTGCATCTCCCCCGTGAAGCGCACGAGGACCGACTCTGGCATATCCAGGGGCATCATGCCGAGTGCAGCGGCGAAGGCGACCAGGCCTGAACCGGCGGGGAAGGAGATTCCTAGCGGGAAGCGTGTGTGGGAGTCGCCTCCCGTGCCGACCTGGTCGGGCAGGAGCATGCGATTCATCCAGGAGTGGATGATCCCATCTCCCGGACGCAGCGAGACGCCGTGGCGTACCTGCATGAAGTGAGGCAAGGTTGCCTGCGTATCGATGTCCACGGGCTTGGGGTAGGCAGCCGTGTGGCAGAAGGACTGCATGACCAGGTCGGCCGAGAACTTCAAACAGGCCAGCTCCTTGAGCTCGTCGCGGGTCATCGGGCCGGTGGTGTCCTGAGAGCCAACAGTGGACATCCTTGGCTCACAGTAGGAGCCCGGTCGGATACCGGTGACGCCACAGGCACGGCCAACCATCTTCTGGGCGAGGGTGTAGCCCTTGCCGGTGTCCGGAGCCTGGGGCACGGGACGGAACACGGTGGAGGGGGGCAGGCCAAGCGCCTGTCTTGCCCGGTCCGTGAGGGTGCGCCCGATGATCAGCGGTATGCGGCCTCCAGCTTGGACCTCGTCCAGCAGGACCTGGGTCTTCAGCTCGAACTCGGAGATGGTCGCGCCGGCCGCGTCAGTGACCTTGCCTTCGTAGGGGAAGACTGTGATCACGTCGCCCATGTTCATCTTCGTGACGTCGCATTCGATTGGCAGGGCACCCGAGTCCTCCATGGTGTTGAAGAAGATCGGCGCGATCTTGCCCCCAAGGCAGACGCCCCCCGATCGCTTGTTGGGGACAAAGGGGATGTCCTTGCCAATGTGCCATAGAACCGAGTTCGTTGCGGACTTACGCGAGGAGCCCGTGCCAACCACGTCACCGACGTAGGCGACTGCGCTTCCGTCTTGCTCGAGTTCATTGATCTGGGCAATCGCATCCGTGATGCCCTCGCGGGGATTCTTCAGCATGGAGAGCCCATGGAGCGGGATGTCCGGTCGCGACCAGGCGTCCTGAGCTGGCGACAGGTCGTCGGTGTTTGTCTCTCCAACGACCTTGAACACCTTGAGGGTGATGCTCTCTGGCACGGAGGGCCGTGAGGTGAACCACTCGGCATCAGCCCAGGATTGCATCACTGCTCGTGCGTGGACGTTGTCAGCCTTGGCCATGGCATCGATTTCCTCGAAGGTGTCGGCCACCAGCAGGGTGTGCTTGAGTTGCTCTGCTGCCAGGGCTCCCAGCTCGGCATCACTCAGGAGCTCGACCAGGGAGACCACGTTGTAGCCTCCGAGCATCGTGCCGAGAATCTCGATCGCACGGGGCTTGTCGATCAGTGGAGAGGCGTCCTCTCCCCTGACAATTCTTGTCAAGAACTGGCACTTCACCCAGGAGGCGTTGTCCACGCCGGCCGGAATCCGGTTGACGAAGAGCTCCATCAGGAAGTCGTCCTCTCCGGCGGGGGGGGACTTGAGGAGCTCGATCAGCTCGTCCGTCTGGTCCTTGGACAAGGGCAAGGCGGGGATGCCCTGGGCGGAACGCTCGGTCTCGTGGGCGCGGTACTTGGTCAGCATCTCTCTATATCCTCGTTGGTGGCGTTCGGGGGGGCTGTGGTCGTGGCTCTCTTCCGGTCACAATCGACGTGACTGCTGGAAGTGTAGAGCCAAATAATCCATGCATAAAATCGTTTGTTTGCATGATTTCCATAAACTACATGCATGTCAGATCTGACTCTCCTGAAGTCCTTCCTGCAGGTAGCCGAGTCTGGTGCCATCACCACCGCTGCCCGCCGGCTGTTCGTTACCCAGCCCGCGCTCTCACGCAGGCTCCAGCAGCTCGAGGCAGAGATCGGGGGGGCGCTGCTGGAGCGCAGCCGTCGAGGCGTCGAGCTGACCGAGCAGGGACGGTTGGTTCAGCAGGTGGGTTCAGATCTGATCGAGCGCTGGGAGCGACTACGGGCTGAGGTCGTTGCCGTATCCAACCTCGATGCGGGGACCGTGCGCCTGGGAGGCGGGGCTACCGCAGTCTCCTTCCTGCTACCGAAGGCCATCGCTGACTTTCAGCGTCGACACCCAGGTGTGCTGTTTCAGGTCAAAGAGGAAGGCAGTCGCGATGTGGAGCGGGATGTGGCGGAGGAGCGCATCGAACTCGGAATCGTCACCCTGCCCGTCTCCTCAGATGAGTTCGATGTGCGTCGACTTCGCACGGACCGAATCGTGCTGGTCGCTGGTGCTCAGCATCGCTTGGCCAGAAAGAAGCGCATCACGGTGAACTCTCTGGAGGGCCAGGACCTCGTCGGGTTCGAGTCGCCCAGCGCGATTCGAAGCCTGATCGACGAGAGCCTCCGCGATGTGGGCGTGAGCATGAACGTGGTCATGGAGCTACGCTCGATCCCAGCCATCCTGAGAATGGTTGGAGCGACTCAGTGCCTGGCCTTTGTGAGTCAGCTGGGAGTCGGAGATGAACCAGAAGGAGTACGGGCCCTCTCCGTCACCGGACTGAAAATCCAGCGAGGGTTGGCTGTGATCGCCAAACGTGACCGACCTCTATCACCCGCTGCTGCCTCCTTTGCAAAGCTGCTGAGGCGCGGCTGACTCACTTGTCCGGAGTGCTCTCCTCGTCCTCGGCTACATACCCGAGTGCCTTGAGCATCTCAAGATACTCAGGGCTCTGCCCACCCTGGTGAGTATCCGTAGGCCCGGCTTTCTGCAGCTCCGCTACGTAGGCCTGTAGCTCCTCGAGCATTCGCGCCGCGAGCTCGGGCTCTTGCTCGATCAGGTTGGTGTTCTCTCCGGGGTCCGCCTCGATGTCGTAGAGTTCATGGGAGCCCTTGGATGACCAGATGAGCTTGTGATTCCCTGACTGAAAGGCGCGAAGGCGGCGACTCCACTGGTTGACGTCAAACTCCGGATAGGCCTTCTTGACCATCGGGAAGGGCTCGGTGAACGTCACCGGCAACTCCGCGAGCAGCACTCGGTCCGTTCTCGCTTCCAGGAGGCTCACGGCCTTCGACTCGAGGTCGGAAGGGGGCGGGATGTCAGCCAGCTCGAGAAGCGTTGGGTAGATATCGAGGTTCGAGACGGGCGCAGAGCTGCGTCCTGCTCCGATGCGTCCCGGCATGTGCAGGATCATGGGGACGCGAATCAGGGAGTTATACAGGGAGAACTGGTGGTCCATCTGGTGATGCTCGCCGAGCTGCTCTCCATGGTCTGCGGTCAAGATCACGATCGTATTCTCGAGCTGTCCAGCCTTGTCGAGAGATGAGATCAGTGACTTGAAGATGTCGTCGAGCTCGGCCAGCGTCGCGTCGTAAGTGGCTGCCATGATCTCGAGCTCCTTCTCGGTGTAGTCATGTAGCCCAAAGGTGAATGCCCACATCGGTGTCCAGGAGCGGTCGACCACCTTGGAAGCCTCGACATCCTCGGGAGACATCATTCGTTTCCGATACCGACGCGGTGGAATCATCGGGCGGTGAGCCTCCATGTAATTGACGAAGGCAAAGTAGGGCTTGCCGTCATCCTGCTGCTTCAGCCATCGCACGAGGCCTTCCTCCGCGAGCTGGCCAGCAGCCTTGATCATCCACTCATTGCCGCGTCCCGACTTGAGGTTCTGAGCGAGTTCGGTGCTGCTGTCATCCTTGACCTTGTTCCAGACGATCTGAAGGGCACGTTCGCGAACTTCCGGGTCCCAGGGGTGCTCCTCGACCTGGAACCCCTGGGTGAAGTTCTCGACCTCGGAGATGTGGGGGTTGGCAGCCCACAAGTAGGTGCGATAGCCGGCCTGGCTGAGGACCTCCGCAATGGTCTCGTGATGATCGTCCAGCCAGCGATGGCCAAAGCGGGTGCCATGCTCGCTGGGGAGCTTGCCAGTGAACATGCTGGCATGAGAAGGCACGGTTGATGCCGCAGTGGAGACACAGTTGTCGAAGACAAGGGCGTCCTTGGCCCACTCCTCTAGGTATGGAGTGGTCGAGCGTCCATGACCATAGAGGCTCATACGATCCGCCCGTGCCGTATCCCAGACCACCCACAGGATGTTTGGACGGTCAGCAGTGTCACCCTCACCGGAGCCCGAGCAGGCTCCGGAAGAGAGAGCAAGGCCGATCAGTCCTGTTGCCAGGAGGGTCCGGGGCAGGCGCAAGTGGGGGGGTGGGGGCGAAATGAAGTGGGGAAGGTCGTTCATTGGCGGCTGTTCGCGACGTACGGACCGTGAGCGCGGATGATAGCCTCCTGCACGGAGTTGCCGCGCCGATTCCACCATGAACGAGACGAGCACTACTCAAGCAGCTGCAAGGACCCCTACTCAAGGCCGAGTAGGGCGATGTCTGCGCTTGCTGCCCTTGGGAGTGATTCTGGCCGTGACGGTCCTCGTCTTCTGCAAGATCCGGGACCTCGGAATGATGGGGTACGACAGCTATCCCCTGATCCTCACGGCTCGGATCGACGGCCTCGCAGATCTCTTCGGTACGTTCACCGAGCAGATGATGGACGGCCGCTATCACGGTGAGTACTACCGGCCGTTGCTCAACCTGAGCTTCGCAGCCGACCACTGGTTCTTTGGCCTGGACGCCTGGGGCTACCAGATGACCGGGGCCTTGCTCTTTGGCTTGACTGCTCTGGCGGTCTGGCTGCTCTCAAGGCGCCTTCTCGGTGGAGGAGTGGGCTGGGGCTCGATGGCAGCCTTGTTGTTCTTCCTGCTGCACGACTCTCACTTCGAGGTCGTTCCAGTGCCGGCACGTCGACCGGAAATCCTGTGTGCTCTGTTTGCCTGCATTGCCCTGTGGACCCAGCTGACCCCGAGGTGGCTCGAGAAGCGCTGGCCAATAATCCCGGCGGTGTTGATGGCCCTCGCAGCCGCGTCCAAGGAGACCGGCTATGTGCTGCCGGCAATCGCCTGTCTGGCAGTCTATCTCTACTCGCAGAAGAGCGATCTTGCCTCGAGGCTCTGGCAGGTGGCGCGGGTGGCGCTCATTCATTCGCTGCTGATCGGCACACTGCTTGGGCTGCGATTTGCTGCGCTAGGCGGGCTTGGTGGTCCTGCACCTCTGCCTCAGGGTTACGATGGTCCCGGATCCCTCGAGCTGAGCGGCACACTGTTGACGAGGCTTCTTGCACCACAGAACTTCATGGACTCGAAGGTGATGCTCGGCACCCTGGGCTTCACCATGATCCTGACAGTCATCCTGTTAGGAGCCCTACCTGGCAGGCAATCGCCTCGAGAACCGGGCTTCTACTCACAGCGATGCGCCTGTAAGACCGCCTTGGTCTCCCTGGCCTGGATGGCTCTCGTCGGCCTGCTGTATGGCGTGTCTCGCTCGATCGAACAGTGGTATCTCTTCATCCCTGTGGTCGGGATGAGCCTTTTCCTTGGAGCAGGAGTCAGGTTGGTTCTTGAGCGATGGCGGCGCGGTGATGGGCTATCTCGCGGGATCGCGATCGCCTGTGGGCTGGTGCTGATGAGCTTCTGTTTCTTTCAGCTGCGCTACTCACCTCTCTATCACTCCTATCCTGAGTGGATACTGGCTACCGAGGCCAGTGAGGATTTCTTAGACAGGCTGGCGGAGCGGATCGAGGCCACGGAGCCGGGCGCTCCCATCAAGGCACCTCCCCTGCCAATGTGGTATCCACCAGGCGATGAGGGCCCGGCAATCCGTGGAGCGGCGATCCTCGACGTCTACTCTGTCCAGGCTTGGGCGGAGCTTTCCTATCCAGAGCGCAAGCTGCGTGTGCTGGTTCGGCCCCCTCAGACCCCGCTCGGGCCTCAAGAAAGCGCAATTCAGGTGCTACGTCCCAGGCAGTTCTGAGCCGTCCGAGTTCCGGTCCTGGGCCAATGATGTGTCAGGATTGGCAGTTAACGCTGAGGCTGAAGGGTGCTTGTAAGACTGCAGACTTCCGGGCTAGGCAGGATGCCATCGGTCGGTACCTTGAATGTGTCGTTGGGCCCTGAGCGATAAGCGCTTGTCTGGGGTCAACAGGTCCTATGGTCCATGGGCCTTGGCTGGGTCCACATCCTTCTCGCAGGTTCTCCTCTGACGGGGTCTCGGGCCCCGAGGACTTAGTGGCATGAACGACTCGCTCTCCAATCCGCATGGATTGTCACGCCGTAGCTTCCTGAAGACCTCAAGCTTGGGGGCAGCCGCTGTCTGCGCGACGGCAGCTTCCTCAACTGCACAGCTTGGTGGCGGGTTCACGCAGATCAGTCCAATTCCAGTTGGGCGCCCCGAGCAGTTCCTGCTCGATCGCCTGACCTTTGGCCGTAATCCTCTGATGGCCCAGCAGCTCATGGCCCGGGGCTGGACTGGGTTCCTGAACTGGCAGCTTCAAGACCAGGGCGAGGATCCGATCCTGGATGAGGATCTGTTCTCGAAGATCGCTGCCGAGAACCCCGTGCCAGCAAGTCTATGGAGCTATTCGCCGTACGACATACTGATCGATCCAACCTACGGCCCCTTTCCCGGCGCTCAAGTTCAAGGGCAGGCTCCTCAGGTCTTGATCCTCGCGGGTCAGTATGCCGAGCACCAGCTCAAGTGGGTGATGACGGACTTCCTACAAAACGTCCACAACACCTTTCTCCAGCAGCCCTTCGCCTACCTCTTCTGGCTGGTCTACTTGCGGGACGTCATCCACGCCAACGCCCTGGGTAAGTACTCGGACCTCGTCAAGGCAAGCGGCAAGGGGGCTTCGATGTTGAACTACCTCGGTCAGCCGCAATCCAACGCGACAAACCCGAACGAGAACTATCCGCGGGAGCTGCTGGAGCTACACACCGTGGGACCGCTCTCCCACCTTGCGTGGGGCAGTCTCTGGGAGACCTATAGCGAGGCTGATGTCGTCGAGGTCTCGAAGATCCTGACGGGCTGGGACATGAACGTCAGCGCTACGACCGAGCTGGGGGACTTCTTCTTCAATCCCAGCAAGCATGCGGGTGGCGACAAGTTCGTGAGCATCACCGGGCCAGGAAGTGCCGGCAAGACGTATCCCGGCGTGCTGGGTGCAGGGCTGGGCGAAGGCGAGGAATTGATCGAGGATCTCTGTGACCATCCTCTGACTGCCCTGCAGATCTCCTACCGAATGGTGCAGTGGTTCATTGGTGATGATGTGACAGGCACCTACTACGAGCCTTGGGTGCGCACTGCTCTCGCCTTCCAGAATTCCGGAGGCAGCCTCAAGGAGACCATCCGGGAGCTCTTCAACTACGAGTACCTCCATCAGATTCGAATCAGCACCTCGAATGGGACGAATGCAAAGGCCAAGGTACGCAAGCCCATCGACCTGCTGATTGCTCTCAAGCGGTCTACTGGAGCAAAGCTGAATGGCCAGAGTGCATCAGTCTGGGACTGGCTTGTGCAGACCTTCAAGGCGGGACAGATTCCCGGCTACTGGCCGGCCCCCAATGGCTACCAGCCCCAGAATGAGAAGTGGATTGGCACCCTGCAGCCGCGGATCCAGCTCCTCAACGACTCCTTCTTCGGAGACAACGGCCTGAAGATCGACAATGCAGCGCTGCAGGCGATCTTCCCCGAGTCGCTACCAATCTCGGACTATGCGCGTACGGCGGACCTTCACGTCTTTGGAGGTTGTTTGCCAAGCGGTGAGGAGGCTCTGATCACTGACTACCTTGTCAACGTGGTTCCGAATCTTCCCGACAGTCCGGATCCGCGCCGCTGGGCGCTGTTCTTGCTCTTCGCGTCACCTAGCTACCAGTACTACTGCTGATCTCGGGAGGACTGATCGATGAAGAATTCAGAAATTGAGAACCGGCGGGAATTCCTGAGTGGTGAGGGCTTGTTGCGTGCAACTGCTGGTGCAGTGGCCGCAGGTATCGTGGCACAGCGAGCGGTCGCGGCTCCTGCTGCACGTCCTGGTGGTGGGGTACCTCATGTCCTGGTCCAGCTCTATCTACGCGGAGGTGCAGACGGCTTGACCTTGTGCGTGCCGGTCGATGAGCCGAACTATCACGCCAAGCGAGTCGAGACCCGGGTCTACCACCCGGACGACACCGGCGCAGACCCTGACAAGAAGGCGGACCTGATCGTCCCGGCCATCTGGAACGGTGGAACCCTCGAGCGAACGGGCTTTGGTCTTCCACCGGCCTTTGCGCCCATCAAGCCGCTGTTCACCAGTGGCAAGCTCTGCTTCGTCCACGGTGTGGGCTGCCTTGGCTCGACACGCTCCCACTTCCAGCAACAGGACTTCAGCGAGCGGGGCGAGCACATCGGCACGACCAACAAGGATGGCCTGGGCTGGATTGGTCGACACCTGGCAAGCACGACTCCCCTTGGATCGGGCTCGCTGCGCGGTCTGGGAATCAACTCCTTTCAGATCAAGTCATACTCTGGCGGGGACGGTGTCACGCCCAGTGCGGACCCCGAGGGCTTCTCATTTCCGGGGGAGGCCAGTCTTCGGACCCAGCTGGCAGCGATGTACGCTCTTCATGGAGACCCCTTGAAGACGTCCCTCATGAATGACCTGGAGGCCATTGAGAAGCTGAACGGTCCGGGGGGAGTGGCTTGGGGGACGACCAGGACTGCCTATCCCAGCTCTGATCTTGGTACCCAGTTCCGTCAGGCTTTCGAGGTCATTCGTGATGTGCCGGATATCGAAGTGGTCACGATCGACTACGACAACATTGCGGGCCAGCGCTGGGATACCCACAACGATCAGGGGGTGTTCCAGGGCACGATGGCAAACCTCATGGCTGACCTCTCCAATACCCTCACCGCGTTCATGACCGACGTGGACACGATCGCTCGCAAGGTCATCGTGCTAGTCCATACCGAGTTCGGGCGGACCCTGCACGAGAATGACGGGCTGGGCACTGACCACGGGCGGGGAGGCCTCTGCATGGTCCTAGGTGACGGTGTCAGCGGTGGCCGAGTCATTACCCGTGGCTGGGAGGGACTCGATGATGCTGTACTCGATCCTCCGGTGACGGGGGATCTACCCGTTTCGATCGACATCCGAGACGTGCAGTCCGAGATCGCCGAGGAATGCCTTGGAAACAGCACCTCGAACGTCTTCCCCGATGAGACCTATGACTACGACTCACTCGGGTTGATCGGGCCATGAGTCATTCGCGGTGATCGTTGGGGCGCAGAGACCTTGTTCCTGCGCCCCGGTGGTGGGGGCCGCTCCTGGACTTGCTGTCTCGAGCCATTGCAGCTCGAGCAGGAGATCATGGCCCAATCGGTGACCAGGGATTCGTAGCATGGGAACGCTTGTTCCTGGGCCTTGCGGTATCCTCTGGCCAGACGATCCCTATTCGATCAGCGACTTGTCCAATCCCTTCGAACAGCAGCACGGTCCGCTTGGCGGTGGCCGTTCGGCCATTGATAGAAAGATCGATGACGTGGAGCGCCTGCGCCTCGAGGGGGACTTCGTGGGCGCGCTGCAGGCGATCAAGGGCCTGGTCCAGGCGCACCCAAAGAATGCTCGGGCAGTGAACGAGAAGGGCGTTTGTCTACGGCTGGTAGGTGAGCCGGTGAAGGCGGTTCTCGAGTTTCGGCGGGCGCTTCGTCTGGCTCCCCAGTCCCCGGGAATCCTGGCAAACCTCGGGAACTGCCTTCGAAGCCAAGGTGAGCTTGATGGGGCGCTGCGAGCTTTTCAAAAGGCCCTCGACTTACGACCAGAGTTCGCACCTGTGCTGGCGGAGCTGGGCGAGATTCACCATGAGCTGGGCGATTTGAGTCGGGCGATAGAGTCCTACGAGAAGTCGCTCACCTTCAATTCGGGAAACCCGACCACCCTGGCGAACCTGGCTTCGGTTTGCGCTGAAGCGGGGATGGCGAAGAAAGCCCTGGAGTCGGCGGAGAGCTGTCTGGCGCTGGACCCACTGGAGCGGCGAGCGCTGGTGGTCAGGTCCATGGCACTGCATGAGCTAGCTCGCGACGAGGATGCAGCCGAGCTATTCAACCTCGATTGGATTCGAGAGTTTCAGCTCGACTCCTTCGACGGACTTGAAGATATCGCTGCTCTCAATCTAGCTCTCTCCGAGCACGTGACAGGCCACCCGACCCTGGAGTACGAGCCAGCCAACCGCTCAACGACCCATGGCGAGCAGACGGGAGAGCTCTTGGGGGAGCCGGCAGGGCCTGTCGCAGTCCTCGAGCGTGTGATCAAGGATTGCGTGCAGCGCTTCCTCGACGAACTACCAGCAGATGCCGCACATCACTACCTGGGGCACAGACCGGAGCGACTACGCTGGAACCTATGGGGGACCAGGCTTGGCGCTACAGGTAGGCAGGCGGCTCACTTTCACCCCGGAGGCTGGGTGAGTGGGGTCTACTACGCCCAGCTGCCGCCGGAGATGTCCAGCGGGGAGGGGGGTCAGGCCGGTTGGATTGAATTTGGCGCTGCTCCAGATAGCTGGAAGCTGGAGCGCGAGCGGCCTCTCCGCCTTATCGAGCCGAAGGAGGGCTCGCTCGTCCTGTTCCCATCTTACTTCTACCACCGCACCCTTCCCTTCGAGAGCGAGACTCGACGCATAAGCCTGGCCTTCGACGCGATTCCGGACTAGCTGGGCTGGAAATTTTTCCGAAGCCGCTTCCGACCTGTCTCAAGCGAATTATTGCCTGAGACTGACACTTGGCCGGATCAAGGCGGAGCTGGAATGAGCTGGCATCGAGCACTTCTTGAGAACTCGTGAAAGAGAGCTAAGCGGTTTGAAGTGCAAGAACTAATATCTCGTGTAACCTCCGCATTAGCGCTTCACCCACTGCTATGACCACGAATCCCGATACGTCTTCCTTGCTCTCCAAACTGCGGGGGCAGTTGCTCGAGCACAGTCTCTATGAGAGTGTCGACTCTCTACCCAAGTTGCGGGTCTTCATGGAGAGCCACGCATTTGCAGTCTGGGACTTCATGTCACTCCTGAAGCGCTTGCAAGCGGACCTATGCCCCTCAAGGGTTCCTTGGACTCCCCCCGCGGACGTCTGTGCAGCACGGCTCATCAATGAAATCGTTCTGGCCGAAGAGAGTGATCTTGATCTCGACGGTAACCCTGCGGGTCACCTGGACATGTACCTGAAGGCGATGGATGACGTTGGTGCCGATACCTCGGGCTTTCGTGCTTTTCTCGCCAAGCTGAGCATGGGCCGCAGCGTGACCGAGGCATTGAATGGGGTTCGCGCGCGCCGTGTCGTTCAGGACTTCGTGGCAACCACAATGGACATTGCAGAGAACGGGTCCACAGTTGAGGTGGCCTCGGCTTTCTTGAGAGGGCGCGAAGACCCGATTCCCTTGATGTTTGAGCGCTTGCTCGGGCAACTGGCAACTGGAGGAGTGGTGGCTCCGCGCTTTGCCTACTACCTTGAGCGCCACATCGAACTCGACGGTGGCTCTCACGGACCGATGGGTGAGCAGTTACTCGAGCGTCTGATCAGTGGAGATCCAGTTCTAGAGAGAGCCTCCAATCACACTGCTGCTCGAGCCATGACGGCCCGGATCAGATTCTGGAGCGGAATTGAGCACGAAATCGAGTGTCTAAGAGGGCGAGGTTATCGAGAGATGATGGGGGTCTGATCCCTACTCGCGATCGTTAGACATCCACGAGTCCGCTCTCGGGGAAACCTGATATCCTGGGTTGCCAATCAGCTCTCACTGGACCATCCCCACGTATCCCTGATACTCCACGATCAATGCAGCGGACAACCATTCAAGCGATTATATCGTGCCGTAGCGCCATCCTGGTGGCGGCGCTTTCAATCGGCCCCTTCTGCCACCTGGGCCAAGCCCAGCAAGAAGCACCGCCCACCGTTACCGTCGCCTTCGAACTGGACTCTGGTTGGGCGGAGAACGAGGGCACTGGCCTCGATGTCGTGGTCTCGTTTCCAGTCTTCATGGAGGGGGCCGCGTGGATGCGTCTGTACTTTGAAGACCTGACCCTTTCGGGCGATCTACTCGCTGGAACTGGCTCGATTCTTCGGATGACTGCTCTGGCCGATGGCGCAGTGCAGGAAATGGATGCCCGTCACGTTCAGCAGTGGAAGAAGTCGAGCGCCTACTTCAACGGCGACACGGTGTTGGTCGAGATTCTGGCTCAGCCCGGTAGCGGTTGGAACCGGGCTGCCATGAGCCGGGTTACCATGGGCTTTGCACCTGCGGGAGATCCGAGCATTTGCGGGAATTTCGATGATCGTGTTCTTTCCAATGACGCAAGAGTCGCACGACTCCTCCCTATCGGTTGCACGGGCTGGCTAATTGACGATTGTCAGAAGTGCTTCCTGACTGCAGGTCACTGCACCGGTAGTCTCGATGTCGTCGAGTTCAATGTTCCGCTCTCGGACTCTGGTGGTGGCCTGAATCATCCCAGTCCTGACGATCAGTACGCGGTGGACGCGAGTTCCCTACAGACCAATGGTGGCCTTGGCGTCGGAGATGATTGGGGCTACTTCGGTGCCTTCCCGAACTCGAACACGGGATTGAGCCCGGGCCAGGCACAGGGGGGTGCTTTTGTCCTCGTTGCGCCGCCGTCGGTCTCAGGTAATGACATCCGGATCACGGGATGTGGTACCGATTCCTCGCCCTCGACGCATAACCAGGTTCAGCAAACCCACTTTGGTCCGATGGTGACCAACAGCGGAACACTGGTGCAGTATGCAACAGACACAACAGGCGGAAACTCCGGTTCTCCGGTCATCTGGAACCAGACTGGCGAAGCTGTTGGGATTCACACCCACGGTGGTTGCAGTAGCTCGGGTGGACAGAACTCCGGTACTTCGGTCTCCCACCCTCTGCTCCAGTCTGCGCTCGCCTCACCCTCGGGTATCTGTGGGTCGGGCATCTCCCTCACCTACGACTCGGACGGGCTCGTGCCCCCCGGAATCCCGATCAGCGTGCAGGCCACTCTCTCGGGTTCCGGAGGTGTGGTGACCCTGCACTCTCGACTGGATGGTGGAGCGTTTCAGTCGCAGCTGATGACCCCCTTGGGTGGCAATCTCTATGGGGGGGCTGTCCCCGCACCAAGCTGTGGTGACTCTCCCGAGTTCTATGTCAGCTTTCAGGATGCTACCTGTGGTCTGATCACAAATCCGCCCGATGCCCCGGCCAGCTTCTACAGTTCTGAGGTTGGCTCCTCCTCAGCGGCTTTCGAGGATCACTTCGAGACCGACCAGGGCTGGACCACCTCCTCGTCTGGAGCGACCACGGGTTTCTGGGAGCGCGGTATTCCGGTCAATGACCCAAGCTGGGCTTATGACCCTGAGTCCGATTCCGATGGCAGCGGGAGCTGCTACCTGACGCAGAACGAGCTTGGAAACACGGACGTTGATAATGGCTCGGTCTCGTTGACGACGCCATCTCTCGACTTCTCGGGTGCGGGGGTGATCATCAGCTACGATTACTACGCCAACCTCTCAAACGATGATGGTACTGATCGCCTGCTGGTAGAGGCTCGCAATGGCGGGTCTGCCTGGGTGACCATTGAGACCTACACGACGAGTGGCTCCACCAGCTGGCGTAGCGAGGTCTTGACGGGAGCGGACTTCCTCTCGGCGGGCATCACGCTCAGTGACACCGTGCAGATGCGCTTCACCGGCAATGATGGTGGGACCGCGACCTTTGCCGAATACGGGCTCGACAACTTCTTTGTCGGCACGATCAGCTGTGATGTTGTGATCGGGACAAGCTACTGCACTACCGGTGTCAACGGTGCCCTGATCTCGGCTTCCGGCTCGACGAGTGTCGCAGCCAACAGCCTGACGCTGACTGCCAACGGAGTGCCCGCGAACGTGAATGGCATCTTCTTCTATGGAGACCAGCAGACATCGATTCCGCTTGGAGGTGGAACGCTTTGTGTCTCGGGCACCATGGGGATCTTCAGGCTTCCCCCGGTTGTCAATTCCGGCGCGAGTGGTCAGGCCATCAAGGTTGTCGACCTCACGAGCCCCTCGAACCCCTTTGGTGTGGTTACCCCAGGGTCGACCTGGAACTACCAGTTCTGGTTCCGGGATGGAGGGAGTTCGGACCTGACTGACGCGCTCTCGATACTCTTTACCCTCTGAATTACGGGGAGCGCTCTGCTCCTGAAGACCGGCGCGCCATCGGAACCGTGAAGAGCGGTCCTCCGGTGGCGCGCTGGACATTGATGAGTGAGCTGGTTCGCAGTTAGTGGTCGATTGCGTAGATGGGACGAATCTTGCCCTCGAGGTGTCGCATCATCGGGTCGGCAGAGAGCGGCTCACCTGTGGCACGTTCGCAGAGCTCGGAGGCTCGATAGCGTCGACCGTGGATGTGTACCTTCTCGTTGAGCCAGTGCCTCAGAGGGGTGAACTCACCTCTCTCGATCAAACCAGGGAGGCCATCGAGCTGCTCGCTGGCGGCTTCCCAGAGCTGTGAAGCATAGAGATTCCCGAGGCAGTAAGTGGGGAAGTAACCGAGCAGTCCAAATGCCCAGTGGACATCTTGCAGGCAGCCCATGGAGTCATCCGGGACGTCCAGGCCCAGGTACTCCTTGAACTTGGAGTTCCAGGCCTGGGGCAGCTCAGCGACTTGGAGGTCGCCACTCATCAGTGCGCGCTCTATCTCAAAGCGCACCATCACATGTAGGTTATAGGTCGACTCGTCGGCTTCGACGCGGATGAAGGTCGGCTTGGCGGTGTTGACCGCTCGGTACATGGAGTCAGCATCGAACTTCTTGAAGCCTTCCCCGAGTATGCGCTGGGCGTGGGGCATGGCCCAGACCCAGAACTCCCGGCTCCGGCCAACCAGGTTCTCCCAGAGGCGCGACTGGCTCTCATGGATTCCAAGGCTGACTGCACTGCTTGTCGGCAGTCCCCAGTTCTCAGTCTTGAGCATCCCTTGCTCGTAGATGCCGTGACCCCCCTCGTGCATCGTTCCATACAGAGCCTCGGTGAAACAGTCCTCGTTGTAGCGTGTGGTCAGGCGCGTGTCGCCCGGGGCAATCCCGGAGCAGAAGGGGTGAGTGGTGATGTCAAGTCGTCCTGCTCCCAGATTGAAGCCGACCGACTCGAGGACGAACTGTCCGAACTGGTGCTGCCGGCTCTCCTCAACGTGGACTCGTAGAGGTGCTTCGTCTGGTGGAGTGCCCTCTTCGGCCACGTCCAGGATCAGGCCTGAGAGGCGATCACGCAGGGGAATGAAGATCGACTCGATCTCGGCTGCAGTGACACCAGGTTCGTACTCGTCGAGAAGGGCATCGTAGAGCTCTCCGCCCTCAGGGACGCCGAGGCACTCGGCCTTCCTGCGTGCCAGGTCCACCAGGTGTTCCAGGCTCGGTTGAAAGGCCCCGAAGTCCTTCTCGGCTCGCGCTTTCTTCCAGGTGCCCTGGCCCTGGCTGCTCGCTCGGGCAAGCTCAGTCACGAGGTCCGCTGGGAGCTTGCTGGCAAGGTCGAAGTCGCGACGGAGTTCGCGCAGGTTTGCGGCGACCTCCTCGTTGCCAACCAGCGTGCTGTCATCCTGGCACGAGTCAATCAGGTCACCCAGCCTCGAGGATGTCTGGCGTTCGTGAAGGAGGCCGGCAAGCAAGGAGAGCTGTTCGGAGCGGGCCTGGGCTGTAGCCTCAGGCATCTTTGTCTCCTGGTCCCAGGAGACCAGGCTCTGGACAGACCCGAGGGTGGCGATTTCGTGGAGTTCTGACTGCAAGGCCTGGTAGGGAGTTTGGCTGGTCATGTCGATGCTTGGGCCGGACGGCAGGGGCAGAGTGCAGGGAAGAGCAGGGTGGAAATCACCGGCCTCCCGGCGGCTCATGATTCTAGACTCGTGGCATGATCCTAGCTGCGCTACTAATCTGCCTGACCTCGAGTCCTGTCCACCCGGGGTCCTTCAGCCGCTCTGTGGTGACCGTTGATGGGACCTCCATCCAGCATTCGCTGCGGGTTCAGGCCCTCACGGTGATCGAAACTCTCCCGATCGACATGGATGGGGACCTGATCCTCGGGGCAGAGGAGCTGGAGTCGGGGCGTGAGGAGATCTGCTGGTACCTCGACCAGAACTATCGGTTCTTCCCCAATGAAGTGACCGGCAGTCCGATGAAGGCCAAGCTTCTGGGGTTCGAGCTCGTTCTGGATGGTAGTCCGGACCTGCCCACCAACTTCTGGATTCACGCAGACTTCGAGTATGCTGGTGACACAGTTATTGAAACACTGACTGTTGAGGAGCTGCTGTTCGAGACCTCCAATCCTCAGCACATCGAGTACGCATCTGTCAGTTGGGGTGACGAGGAGCCGAGCCACTACATCTTCAGCGGTACGAATCGTCGCGAGACTTTTGAGCCGACTGGCCGAGCCCGGAGGGGGCCGGTTCACGTGTTCTTCGACATGGGTGTCGAGCACATCCTGAGCGGATGGGATCACCTGCTCTTCCTGATTGCCTTGCTGGTTGGTGCAAGATCGATCAAGTCGCTCATTGCAGTGGTGACAGCATTCACAGTTGCACACTCCATAACCCTGGCTCTTGCAGCCAGGGATCTTGTCTCCCTGCCAAGCTCCTTTGTCGAGCTGGCGATTGCGCTCTCGATTGTCTACGTGGCTGCAGAGAACCTGTTGAAGCTGGAGAAACGATCCTTGTGGATTGAGGCCTTCTTCTTCGGCCTGCTGCACGGTCTGGGCTTTGCCGGCTTCCTGAGCGATGCACTACGTGGCCAGGATCAACTGCTCCTCCCACTGATTGGCTTCAATGCCGGTGTCGAGGTGGGGCAGGTGCTGGTCGTGATTCCGATCGCACTCATCTTTCACCTGATTTCACGCAGGGCTGCACCAGATGAGTCAGGGAGCCCTCGCCTTGTTCCTCGGCCGATCGGTAACTGGATCTCGGTCGTGGTGATTGCTGTTGGGCTCTACTGGTTCGCGGAGCGCGCAGGATTCATCGCCTAGCGCTTGCGCGAGGCCCGCTTGGAGGGGTGCGGTGAGCAGCGTCCGGACTCATGGCCTCTCTCTGCGAATTGCGTGTCGTACAATCTGGTGCAGGGGCCTGACCACGTAGTCGAGCTCCTTTTCGGCCTTGGAAGAGCGAAACCAGGAGTAGGAGTTGTAGGAGCGATACAGCTCCGGAGTCCAGGGTGGCTTCGAGAGGTGTGTCATGTCGCGGAGCGAGGCCAGGAAGGTCAACCAGCGAAGGCTCTTGCGCCCGAGCTTCCGTGAGGGGATCCGCCCGTCAGCGGCCTCCGCAATTGCCTTGTAGAGCTGTTCCCAGGTCACGTTGTGACCTGCGAGGATGTAGCGCTCGCCCGGGCGGCCCGCGCGCAGGGCACGCACGGTGGCCGCAGCCACATCGGCGACGTCGGCGATCGATCCGCCTCCAGGTGGAATCCAGGGCAGGCGACCCCGCATGATCCCAGTGATGAGAGGTGAAGGTGGAAGGCCGTCGAGCCGTGGTCCGAACATCGAGGAGGGATTCACGACAACCACGGGCATCCCGCCCCACGCGGCGGCCAGCATGCGCTGCTCGCCCTCATGCTTGGTTCTTGTGTACTGAATTCCACTGTTGTGCAGGTTCCAGGTAATGGTCTCATCGAGGACCTCGCCAGTTCGGGAAGATCCGACCGCAGCGACGGATGAGACGTGGACGATTCGCCCCACACCGGCCGCGCCTCCCGCGCGTAGGAGGTTGGAGACTCCTTCGACGTTGACCCGCTGTAGCATTGCATTCTGTCTCGACCAGTAGCTGACCAGCGATGCCGTGTGGATGATGGCCTCGACTCCCTCACAGGCCTGCATCAATCCAGGCTGATCCAAGAGGTCTCCCTCGACGAACTCCACTCCCAGTCGACGAATGTGATTGCGTGGGCTACCAGGGCGCACCAGGGCTCGGACTCGGTCATTCTGGCCGAGCAGGGTGCGGACTACGTGCGCACCCAAGAAGCCTGAGGCACCTGTGACGAGGACGAGCATGGATGAGGGATAGCTCCCTGGTGAGGAGGGCGGAGAGCCTGCCTAGGATAGCCTAGGCTGGGGCGGGGAGATCCTTACAACCAGGCTGGAAAGGGTGAAGATAGGGCGCCCGGTGGTCATGCTTTCTTCATCTGGATCGCCCTGGCACGAGCAGTCAGGTCAGACTGTCGGTACGACTTGCTCCTCTGATCCTTGGCACCCTGCTCACGCTTCTCGTTATCTTTCCTCCACTGCGACCTCGCCAGCTGAGGCGATACGGCGAAAGGTGCCCATCAGTAACTCCATGGATGTCACAGTCGCCTCGAGACCTCTCCGTGTGGGCCCACTCCGGACGGTGCCTCCACACTTCCGACAGCAAGCGAGCCCGGCCACCACGGGTCTTGAGTCAAGACCGCACCCTCTCCGCCAGCCAGGAAACCCGATGATCTCACCTCTCTTCGCTCTGATGCTCACCTCGCTACAGAGTCCCCCTGCTTCGACCACACCATCGCTGCCAAACGTGTTGTTGTTGTACGCGGATGACCTGGGCTGGGCGGATCTAGGGGTCTATGGTGGAGAGTTCTACCGAACGCCTCGCCTTGACGGCCTGGCAGGGGAGGGGGTGCGATTCACCAATGCCTATGCCAATGCCCCCAACTGCGCTCCGAGCCGGGCTTGCCTCATGACCGGAACCTACTCTCCGCGTCATGGTGTCTACACGGTTGCCCCGTCGAGTCGTGGTAAGACTGAAGACCGCAGGGTGCTGGTGCCAAGGACGCTCCGACAGATCGAGCCGTCGACCTGGACGATCGCGGAGGCACTCTCGGCAGCAGGTTATCGCTGCGCGACCATTGGGAAGTGGCACCTGGGGGATGACCCGACCGAGCACGGCTTTGACTTGAATGTCGGCGGAACTCAGCAGGGTCACCCCAAGAGCTACTTCAGCCCCTACAAGAACAAGAACCTGTCCGACGGTCCGACGGGAGAGCATCTGACCGAGCGTCTTACCCGGGAGGCCATCAAGTTCATCGATGAGGAGGGCAACCGGCCCTTCTTCCTGTACCTCCCCTATTTCTCGGTGCACACGCCTCTCCAGGGCCGGCCAGACCTTGTCGCTGAGTACAGGGAGTTGCGAGGCAAGCGTGAGGGCAAGCTGCCCAAACCCGCGTACGCGGCCATGGTGCAGGCCATGGACGAGAGCGTTGGCGCGCTCCTCGACCACCTCGACGAGAGAGAGCTGGCGGAGAATACCCTCGTGATCTTCACCTCCGACAACGGCGGACATGGAAAGAACACGTCGATGGGGCCGCTTCGAGGTTCCAAGGGCATGCTCTATGAGGGAGGTATCCGCGAGCCACTGATCGTGCGTTGGCCCGGACGAATTGAGGCGGGAAGGGTGAGTGACGAGGTCGTGATCGGGACGGACATCTTTCCAACCCTGCTCGAGGCGGCAGGGGTCGAGGCTCCCGAGGATTCCGTCCTCGACGGAGTCAGCCTCATGACGCTGCTGACCGAGGGGGGTACGCTGGAGCGGGAGGCGATCTTCTGGCACTTCCCGGCTTACCTCGAAGCCTACAGCCGTAAGGCGGGGGGCTGGCGGACCACGCCTGCAGGCGCCCTTCGTGCGGGGGATTACAAGCTGATCGAGTTCTTCGAGTCAGGCAGGCTGGAACTCTACGACCTGGCGCAGGACATTGGAGAGGCCAGCGATCTCTCGGATGAGCTGCCGGAGAAACGCGACGAGCTTCATGCGCTCCTGCGTACCTGGCAGGAGCGTGTGGGGGCCCCTCTTCCTACTGAGCCCAACCCAGAATTCGCAGGTGAGCATTAGTGGGTTGGACCTCAACTACGGGGCAGTCCATTCGATTGCTCGAGGGGCATCCGGACCGGCGGATCACCAGGCCTTCTCGGATTCCAGGGCACCGGTGACGGCCCTTGGGTTACCCCCCGGTTCGACCGGCACTAGAATCTGACCGTGCTCATGTCGCTCACACCTCTGCTCCTCGGGCTGGGAGCCTTCCTGCTCTCAGCCCCATCGGATGACTCTGGCGCGGAGCCTGATGGGCACCAGCTGGTGCGTGGGGTGACCGTCTCCACTCCCGGTAGGGGCCGGGATTGGGGGTCTGACGACATGGTCGAGACCCTGCGACAGATCAGGGCAGTCGGAGGCAATTGGGTGACGATTCACCCCTATGCAGGTGTCAGCGATGGGGCAGGCCGTCGGGGACTGGAAGAGGGTCTGGTCAGGCCGTGGGAGTCCATCGACCCGGATCAGCCACCGAAGCACCTCGTCCGTCCCATACGGGAAGCTCACGAGCTGGGACTCAAGGTCCTGATCAAGCCCCACCTCGCTTACTGGGGCACGCGGTTCAGCTGGCGTGGCGAAATCGACTTCGACTCCGAGGAGGCCTATTCGCGTTTCTTCGAGAGCTACGAGCGCTGGCTTCTCCAGCTC
>JABACD010000002.1:153414-193017 GCA_014237855.1 Planctomycetota bacterium
GGGACCGAGCTGGACAAGACCCTTGGTCATGAGGGTGAATGGCGGAGGATCATCAAGAGGGTTCGCGAGCAGACCGGCGTGCCCCTCACTTACGCAGCCAACTGGTCCGATTACAAGCGTGTCTCGTTCTGGGATGCACTGGACGTGGTCGGCATCCAGGCCTACTTTCCGATCACAGAACAGTCCACGGCCCAGCTGAGCGAGCTTCGCAAGGGCTGGAAGTCCTTGATGCAAGAGCTGCGGGGCTACAGCGACGAGATCGGCCGTCTGATCGTGTTCACCGAGATCGGCTACAACCGGAGCACCCAGGCATCTGTGAGACCCTGGGAGTACCGTACAGAGGACAGCCGGCAGGCGGAGAGAGTCCAGGAGGCCTGCTTGCGGATCGCCTTGGAGAGCATCGAGTCTGAGCCGGCCGTGGTAGGCTCATTCCTCTGGAAGTGGTTTCCAGGCCAGAGGAGGCGTCCGCGAAACTTCAACCTGCAGGAGCCTCGGATACTCAAGGTGGTTTCCGAATCCTGGGGCGAGTCCGAGTAGATAGAGATCCAGTCAAGGAGAGAGAAGATGGCAGGTGGAGGTGGTAACCCCGTCAAGGCGATCATGTACGCGTTCTTCGCGAATTTTGGGATCGCGATCCTGAAGCTGATTGCTTACTTCATGACCGGGTCGAGTTCGATGCTCGCGGAGTCAATTCACTCGGGTGCGGACACCGGTAATCAACTGCTGTTGCTGCTGGGAATCAAGCGTTCCAAGAAGCCAGCCACGGAGGAGCACCCGCTGGGGTATGGCAAGGCGAGCTTCTTCTGGAGCTTCATCGTCGCCATCATGCTCTTCAGTCTGGGCGGACTGTTCTCGGTTTATGAGGGCTGGCACAAGCTGGAACACACCGATCCAATCGAGAACGCCTGGGTCGGTATCACCGTCCTGGCTCTGGGCATCTTGCTCGAGGGAGGAAGCCTCCTCGGCTGTATCCGCGAGATCAACCACCTGCGAGGGGATCGTGGTCTCTGGCGCTGGCTCAAGGAATCTCGAAACGCGGAGCTGGTGGTGGTCTTCGGCGAGGATCTCGGTGCCTTGCTGGGATTGGGGCTGGCCCTCATCTTCCTGTCCATCGCTGCGGTGACCGGCAACGGAGTCTATGACGCCTACGGTTCGATCTCGATCGGGCTCGTCCTGCTTGTGGTTGCGGTCTTCGTGGCTGTGCGTATCCACGCTCTCCTGATCGGCCGCAGCGGGGACCCAGAGATAGTCGAGGAGATCGAAGCAATGATTGCCGAGGAGAATCCCATCGTGGGGGTCTACAACGTGATCACCCTGCAGTTGGGACCCGACTTGATGCTCGCTGCCAAGATCAAGCTACGAGGAGAGACCCCTACCGATGAGAGCTGTCGTGCGATCAATGAGCTGGAGCGCCGCCTGAAGAAGAGCTTCCCACAAATTCGCTGGAGCTTCGTGGAGCCAGACATCGCGGACTGAGTCCTCCAGCTATTCCATGAAGATCCTGTCGCCCTGCCTGATGCTCACTGGGTTCGAGCCCTTTCTCGACGTGAAATTGAATCCCAGTGGGGAGATCGCTCGAGCCCTCGATGGTCGGTTGATTGCCGGAACAACCGTGCACTCCGCAATCTTGCCGGTTGCTTACCGCAGCTTGGGGCCCAGCTACGCACGGGCGTTGGAGGAGCTTGAGCCCTCATTGCCCATTGCCTTGCTCTCCCTGGGAGTTCATCGCGAGGGCTTCTTTCGGCTTGAGACTCGTGCAAGACCGGTCTTGGACTCGGAGCAGCCGGACTCCGAGGGCCGGAGAGCGGCGCAGATCGATCCCCTGGGTGATCGGGAACTGTTCACCTCACTGGATCTCGATGCACTTGCGCAGGCGCTTCGCAGCGGGGGTGCCAATGAGATTCGGGTCTCTGACAACGCCGGGGGCTATCTTTGCGAACGGTGTTACTACGAGGTGCTGGCAACTGGTGATCGCTTGGGGGTGCCGGGGTTCTTCTTGCACGTGCCTCCCGTTGGGCTCATCCCCTTGGAGGATCAATTCGCCCCAGTCACGGCTTTCATCGAGGAGCTCGTCAGGCAGGCATCTTCTTGAGTTCCGGTCGGGATCAGTAGAGCTCCAATACCGGATTGAGCAGGACTGTCTTGCCGTCCTTGGTATAGATCCCCGCGAAGCGGCCACGGGGCATGTCCTCGGGAATGACCGTCTCGATCGGGTCGCAATCGCCAACGCGGATCTCGACGAAGCGGCCATCGCTGACCTGGACGGAGACATCCAGATCACGGTCATCCGGGGGAGCTGGTCTCAGGTAGAAGGTCTCGATCTTCTTCGTGGTGACACCGCCGCCTGGACTCAGCAAGAGCCTCCAGAGGCCCGCCTTGCCCGACTTCAAGAGACCGAAGACCAACCAGTCACCCTCCCTCACGCCAGCAATGACCAGGCCATTGCATGTGCTGCGGTGCAGCTTCTTAGATCGTACGATGGTTGCTCGTATCTGATACTCATCACCGACCTCGACTGTTGTGTTGAGCCTGCCGTTGGGTCGGACGGAGCTCAGCTCGACCCGGCCATCCGTGCTACGGAAACTGTCCGGCTTGGTGGTGTAGATGGTGATCCAGTCCTTGGCAGGGGCTGTCAAGGTGTGAACCCTGCCCATGAGCAGGCCCCGCTCTCGGATCTCTTCACGCAGTTCGCTGGCGGCGGTCAAGAGCACCTCGGTATCTGAGAGCGCTGCACCCATGCGGGACGCAAAGGTGTAGGCCCGCAGTGGCATGGGCTCCTTGGACTCCTGATATCTCTCGAAGAGCCCATGAGCCGAGCGTAGCAACAACTTACGAGTGTTCTCAGCCCGTCGCAGGCTGTAGTTGCGTCGGTCGAGCCTCTGAAGTCGCTTCTCGAGATCGGCAAACTCCTCACTGCTCGGGCTCCAGGCTTCCTCGTCAGCTAGCTGCAGCAGCCTCTGGACCAGCGGAGCCGCTGCTGCGGGTCGCTCGAGCAGTTCGAATATGTCGGCTTGTTGCGCGAGCAGGGCAACATCGTCGAAGTCCTCTCCGTCGATCTTGTCCCGTATGTACTCGATGTGACCCAATGCCCGGGTTAGGAGTTCGATCTCCTCCACCAGGGCCTTCTTGTTCTCGGCCGCCTCTCGCGCTGCCTCACTGTATCGATGGACAAGTGCCAGCCGCAGGGAGCGTCGTTCGTCCTTCGGTGAGACATGCAATGGGGCAACCATTTCGAGGATCCACTCTCTCCAGTCCCGCTTGAAGTCATCGAGAGTCTGATGTCCCAGCGGCGAGGACTGTCCGAGGAAGATCTCCTCGAAGAGTTCCATGGAGCTTCTTCCACCCTTTGTGATCCGCTCGCGATAGTCGGAGTACAGCGGGCGATACGCATACTCGAGAGACTCGGGATCCTCGTACTGTTGCATGAAATAGACGATGCCCCAGCCCCATGCGTAGTAGTTACCGGGATAGGAGCCAGCCCCCGAGTAGCCGACGACTTGCTCGAGAGTTGGGCTGTCCGCCGATCCATTCAGCATCGATACGAGGTTTTGCAGTCGCTTGATGGCAGCATCGGGCCAGAGGACCCGATGGTCCGCCATGGCAATTGCGCCCTCGAAGAAGCTGGCAGTGCCCTCGTTCAGCCATGCTGGCGAGGAGCCGCCTCTACGCTCGAGGAGCGACATGAACTGGTGGCTGGCCTCGTGGAAGAGTGTCTCCAGCATCCACTCCAGAGAGCCGGTCGACGTGCGGGTGTCATAGCAGGTGACCTGGTTCTCTCCTGGAGACCACCAGCCCTCCGGGGCCGATGCTCCGGACCAGCCGGCGATCATGGACTCCTTGTTCGGGTGAATACGAATGGTGGCCTTTGTGCTCTTCGCGGCCTTGGCATCACCATCGAAGTAGAGCTGGACGTAGTAGCCATGGATGTCGTCCATGGTCTCTGCAACCAGCTCCACCAGGTCCTGCTCGAGGTTGGCCTTCATGATGTAGTGGTCGCTCTCGAAGGTGACCAGTGGCCAGATCTTGTCCTGCGCTCCGTCCTCGCCCGCTTCATCAAGGTTCACCTCTTCGGAGGAGGAACGAACCTTCTCGAGGAGTCGCCTGGCATCCAGCGCGTTCTTGCCACTGAAGATAGGCCTCAGTCTCTCGAGAATGTCCCGGGCACGATCAGGGTGACCCTGCTCGAAGAGCTTCTCGGCGGCCTTGTAGAGCTTTGACGTGGCGTCCTTCTCCAGTGCTGCGCGCTTGCTCTGGAGCGAGTCGACCTTCCCCAGGGCTCGCTGTGCGTTGCTTGCGCCCCGCTTGTTCCCAGCTTCCTGGTAGAGCTCGAGAGCGGCCGCAAGGTGGTGAGCTGCAAGATCATTCTCGTCCAGAGCGCTCAGGCTCAGTCCCAGCAGTTCATGGGAGCGCGGGTCCCCGGCTGTACGGGCCAGGTAAGCCTCAAGGATTTCACGAGCAGCTGCCCAGTCCTTCTCCTCGACGAGGGCTTCGGCCTTCTCGCGTGTGTCGAGTGCCGGCTCTGCAGGGGCAGGCGGCAGGGCCAGCAATAGCCCCAGAATCAGGATCAATACACGCATGAAGCTGTTCAGAATACATCCTCGGTGGTGCAGCTCTACGGGCGCCGATTGTCAAAGTTTTGAGTAATCGACCTGAGCTCTCAGGGGATCTTGCGCAGCAACGAGAATGGGCCGCCCATCGAGGGCGGCCCATTCCGAGTGAAGCAATCTCAAGCTTGACTTGAGCTCCAGGCTCTACTCGTCAGCGCCAACGGTGGTGCTGCCGTTCATGCTGCCTGAGAACTCGAGAGACTGTTCGATTTCCATGTCCATTCCCTGGGCGCTGATACCCATGTTGATGTCGACCAAGAAGGTGATGTCGGACTCCATTTCAAAGGAGTGGGCATAACCCTCAGCGACGTTCCAGAGGAGTGTGCACTCTCCTTCCAGCTCGATCTCGATGTCCATGCTGTTGACTTCCATCTCACCGGCCTCGGGCGGCAAGTCGGCATTCTCCATCTCCTCACGCATGTCTTCAGTCATGTCAATTGCGTTACTGATCGCGAAGGTAATCGCGATCGCAGCGACCTTGTCGCCGTCGCTGGTCTCGCGCATGCCGCTAAAGGTAGCCATCACCTCGCCATCGAGGTCCTCGGTGAACCAATCGTCTGCGTCACCAAAATCGGAGTTCATCCCCATCATGTTGTCATCGTCATCCGACTCCTCGGGGATGAGCTTGAGGTCACCGCCAGGGTTGAGGACTGACTTGAGAGCCTGAGGGTCCAATTTCCACTCGTCGCCCTCGGAGACCTCGCCGTCGGGGAGCAGCATGCGCAGGTCCATGTCTTCTTCGAGGCCTTCCAGTAGCTCTTCTTCGCCGTCTCCATCGGGGAATGAGGCCACGTACTCGCCCTCGTCTTCGTTCCACGTGAACTTCACTGTGGATCCTTCCAGCTCGCTCTTCGAGCCGGTGGAAGATTCACTCGACTGAACCTGGCCCATCATGTCCATTTCCATCTCGCTGGAGCGCGTCTGCTCCATGGAGTCGTAGGTGCGCAGAAGCACGGCGGGCGAGCCGTCACCCATCTTGAGGTACTCGTCGGTGACCGTGGCCTCGAAGTCACCGCTGATTGACATCTGGATGTCCGGCGTCATCGGACTCTCCTGGCCATTCATCAGCATCGACATGTCGTCGAGTTCCATCTCGAGCGCATGCGTGAAGGTCTTGGTCTTGGAGGTGCCCTCGGCAATCGAGAACTCAATGCTGGTAGCTCTGGGCTGGAAGGCGAGTAGTACGGGGGCAGCGATGAGGGCTGCCGCGGTAAGGATCTTGATCTTCATATCGCGGTTGTCGAAGCAGTTGAGCTGTGCGTGTTGCGGAACGGAGTGGGCTGGGGGTGGGAGCGATGGACTCTGTAGCTACCGCTTCTGGGGTGCCCGGTGAATCCTGGCGGTCTCGCAGGTTACCTAGCTGATGGTGTCTTTTGGTACGAATCCGTCCATACGACCGAATCCGGAGGCCATTTCTTGTTCCCCCACCTTCCAGCAGGGGCTCTGGGGCAGTCCAGGTGACCCCCAGGGGTCTGGGCTGCTATGGGGCCCAGGTGGCACGGTGGTGTGGGTGAGGCGCCTACTCCCGCAGGCTTGCTCGCACTGTCGTGCTCCCTTGGCCAGGGAGAGCCCGAGAGACCCCCCGATCATGAGCGAGGGGCGCCATCCAAGAGGATGACGCCCCTGAAGCTTGGGGGCCGGTGAAGCGCCTGCAGGGCGCCCCTCGGCGAACTACCGAATCAGTCGCAGAAGCGAACCTCCAGACCGTCACTGAGGCCGGCGCTGGTGCCGTCGGCCTGGGCGCCGTCTCGGAACCATGCCTGGTAGTAGCGAGTCGTCCCTGAGGATCCAGCTGCGATCGGTTGTGCGACCGTCACCTCACCGAAGGCATCAGTGACGTAGCTGCCCTCACGCTGAATCGGCAATCCGACCAGTCGCGAGCCGCCCAGGAAGGGAACGTCAGCCGACGTGGCACCTGAGAACATGAGCCCGAAGGTGTTGGGAACGGCACCGATGAGGTTGAGTTGGAAGTTGTTGGCTGACTCACTCGGGGGGTTGACTCCGGTGAGAATCGGGAAGGAGAAGACCGAAGTCAGCTTGCCAAAGCCGTAGTTGGTCGGCGTCTCGCAGGAGCTGGGAACGGGCTCGAGGACCACGATCTGAACATCGTCAAGGGTCCAGCCACCGAAGGTCAGGCCACCATCAGTCTGCAGCGAGAACTCGATCTGCACTGAGGAGTTGCCGTCAGCGAAGGCCGAGATGTCCACCTCGTGCGAGACCCAGCCGGTGTCGGTCAGGTTTCCGCTAGAGGGGTTGGTCCAGACCAGATTGCCGTTGACCTTGATCCTGGCCTGGTCAAAGACTCCTTCCTCGACGGTCAACCAGCGGTTGTAGCGCAGGATTGAACCCGTAGCGCTAGAGAGGTTGATGTTCGGCGAACGAAGGTAGTTATGGACATCGTCCTGGTAAGCGCCGTTGAAGTTGCCGATCGCGAGATCGTTGCCCCAGGCGTTGTTGCCGCTCGCTGCAGAAGAGGGGTCGCCGCTCTGGCCTCCAGGAGTTCCGAACTGCCAGTCATCCTGGGAGTTTGAGGTGTCTCCGAAGGTGTTGTGAGTCCAGCCTCCTTCGCCACTCTCGAAGTCCTCACTGAAGAAGATGACCTCGCTGCCGATGACGAACCTGTAGGTATCCAGGCCCTGGTTGCCAGGGGCACCATCAGGCGACGTATCGGTGTTCGAGAGAGAGTCGGTAGCCTCGACGTAGTAGCGAACCACGGCCGGGGAGACCTGGCCGGGAATGCCGCCACTCCAGGTGTCTCCGCTCGAGTTCACCATCGAGACCGTCTGGAAGCTGCCGCCATTGACGTTGTACCGCAGGTCGACGGAGCTGATGGTCTGACCGATCAGCGAGGTAACCGTTGCGTCGACGACGTAAGGGCCAACTTCTGAGTTCTGTTCCGGAAGCTCAGTGACGTTTACGATGTCGATCAACGGAAGGTCGAAGCCGGGGAAGCCCTGCTGCTGGAAGCCAGCATCGAGCTCGGTGTAGTGCGGCGTGCCGTCGTTGATGTTTCCGTTGTTGTCGTCGAGGGTCAGCCACTGGGGCTCGATCACGGATCGAATCGTGGTCTGGTTGTAGCTGTTCATCCAGCCCAGGAAGAGCGAGTCGGAGATCAGGTCTGCCGAGGCTGCTCCGAGAGATGCCTCCAGCTGCAGGTAGATCTTCCAGCAGGCACCCATCCAGACCTGGCCTTCGGTGTGCACCGCGCCGCCGTGGCAGCCGGTGTTGTTGTCACCGCAGAACTGCAAGGTGTTATTGCCGTTACGAAGCGGGCCGCTTCCCTGACCGAGGAAGTCCATTCCCAGCTGGTTCGTGTTGTACATGTACAACGAGAAGACGTCGGCGTTTCCTTCACCCATGCCGTCCGAACCATTGCCGGTCCCGTAGAGGACGTTGTACCAGTGTCCCATTTCGTGGGAGACCACGGTGGAGTAGGACGTGGCGTTGCAGCCGCCCCCAGCCTGATACATGTTGACCGAGGAACCATTGAAGAAGGCGTTGCAGGTCGACGCGAGGTTGACATTTGCCAGGGCCCGGAAGTCACCCGTGTTGTCAGAGGGGTTGATCGAACGGATCCAGTCGCGCTGAGCACTGATGATCTGGAAGGTGCTCGACTGGCTCGTGATCAGGGCACTGGGCGGGTTGTTCAGCAAGATGCTGTTGCCCGTGCCGCTGGCCGAGGTGTTGAACGTGTACTCTCCACCGACGTCGTTGTCCACATCCGCCCAGTCACCGAAGTATTCGATGGTGAGATTGAGCGAGCCGCTGACTCCGGGGAAGTTGAAATTACCGTTCTCGTCAGTGATGACCGAGCCAGCACCACCCGCAGTCACACGGGCGTGATTGAGCGGGAAGGACACGGGCGGGTTATTGGCCTGATCGGGTCGGACGCCGGGGGTCGCCATGGTGCTGATGGTTCCGCCGACGTCGACGTTGTGAATGGTGGTCTTGCTCTGGAGGACACCGCCGTTGCGTGCGTCGATCCAGTAGCTGTAGCCCTCGGGCTCCATGTCCCGACCGTGCCACTCGACCTCCACCTGCCAGACGAGGACTGCATCACGACTCTTTTCTCCGCGAAGCTGGCCGATGGCCTTGATCGGAGTACCCACGACCGTGCCGGGGAGTCCTGTCTCGGCCTCGAAGACGCGCAGGGCCTGGTTGGCCGCCTGGTCGGAGCCGACGGCTGCATCGGTCGACATGCCGGCGATGTCGGGCATGGCGCTCGTCTGGAGTGACAGCATTCGTCCTTCGGTGGTGAACAAGACGTTCACAAAGCCCCCGAGGACGGGGACACCGTTGATTTCCTGACCGAAACGTGTGGTGAACTTATCCGTTGAGCCGATCAGCCCCAGAGGCAGGTGAAGAGCGCGCTCCTCGACCAGGGTTGCTGCCTCGATGCCGTGCATTCCCTCGGTGGATTCGATGGCGATGCTGGCGAGGAGCAGGTAGTCCTCGTCACTGACAGGCTCGAAGGCTCCCTCGCTGTTACCACCGAAGAGGAACTCGACATAGCCAGTCTCGACATCCGTGTAGACATGCCAAAGGGCTCCATTGGCCTGGTTCCACTCGGCAAACCGCTGTGAGACTTCATAGGCTGTCGATTCGACGTCTTCGCCTTGCTGCGCGAAGATTGCCGGTGAGATGAGTGCCAGCGCTAGGCCCGCTCGTGTGAGGGTTTGCAGCTTCTTCATGAGTTTTCTAGATGCATTGGGAGGATCGAGCACTGGGGAATCTGCCACAGGATGGCGGAGAGGCTCGAGCGATCGTGGGAAATCCACGACTTGGAAGTACTGGAAAATAACCAGCCCCAGCAAAGACGTGACGTTAGGGTGTCGACGTTTCAGTAATTGTGAAAAAAGGTACGCTCAGCCCGTGCGAGAGCGCGCAAATGAGCTGATTGCTGCCTCTTTCTTGATCTCAGACTAGATACAAAGAGCGAAAATGAACGTCCGAATTGAATACTGCGGGATGTGAAATTACCTGCCTCAGGCGACCGGTCTGGCCGCCGAATTGAGAGAACTGGTCCCCGGGATCGATGTCGAACTCAAGCGAGGTAGCGGGGGTGCCTTCGAGGTCACAGTTGACGACAAGCTCTTGTTCTCCAAGCTGAATCTCGACCGGTTTCCTGCCTATCAGGAGATTCCCACGCTAATTGGTCTCTAGTGATGGTGCCCTTACGCGATTGCCTGCCCTTTCCGAGCAATCGGATATAGCGCTCCCCTTGAGGGTCTCACCCACCTTCAACCGACATCAAGACTGCTGTCGGCTTCCAGGAGTGGCTGTCATTGTTTGAGCTGTCTGTTTCCCTCTCAGCTCGGAAGGGTTCCTACGTCAGTGAGAACGCAAGAAGGATGGTGGCAATTGCAATGACGACGGCGGTTGTTGCCGAGGGAGCCCTATCACTCTCAAGACCAGGTAGTGATGCCATATTGCTCTAACAAGAATTGGGGAGGGGGCATTCGGGGGTAAAGGGGGTAATGCCTCTGTATAGGCATACCACGGATCCTGAAAATGGGGGGGGTGAGTGGGAATTCTCTCCTCCTTTCGGGAATTTCGCCTGGCAGCTGGCTCCGATTGAATTCCCCTGACCGATACCATTCCCAGACTCCACCACCATATTCAGCCTCATGACAAGAGTCCCCCGATCCGAGAGGACCCACAATTCTGATCAGACGAAGATCGTTGCCACCATCGGTCCCGCCTCTGAGGACAGGATTGGTGAGATGATCGATGCTGGAATGAATGTGGCACGGCTGAATTTCAGCCATGGATCCCTCGAAGATCACAGCCGACGAGTGGAGATCATCAGACGCGAGGCACGCTCCAGGATGGCCTCTGTGGGGATTCTGGCGGACTTGCAGGGTCCCAAGCTACGCCTGGGGCACTTCCACGAGGGCAGGCGCGTGCTGGCGGCTGGCGAGGAGGTTCGGATTCTCGAAGGGGGGGGCAAATCAGGCGAAGGAGAGGTCAATTTCGACTTCACCGGGTTTCTTCATCGGGTGCGGCCCGGGCACAGGCTCCTGCTGGCTGATGGCCGGGTCGAAATAGAGACTGTCGAGTCGGGTGATGGCTTCCTGGTTGGACGGGTCATCAGAGCCGGGGAGGTGGCGGATCGGAAGGGAGTCCACTTGCCCGACTCCGAAATCGATTACAGCCTCCCCACGGACCAGGACCGGGAGCACATCGAGTTTTGCAATCAGCTGGGTGTGGACCTCCTGGGAGTGTCCTTCGTGGGGCGGCCGGAGGAACTCCACGCGATCCGGGCTCTGGCACCCGTACCTGGGATCGTGGCCAAGATCGAGCGCCGGAGTGCGATCGAGGTCCTCGATGGCCTGATCGAGGCCAGTGACGGGGTGATGGTCGCGCGGGGAGACCTGGGCGTCGAATTGGACCTGGAACAGGTTCCCATGCAGCAGAAGGAGATGATCACCCGGTCCCTGCGGGCAGGTCGCTTCACGATCACGGCGACAGAAATGCTGGAGTCGATGATCGAGTCCTCCAGGCCTACCCGGGCCGAGGTGGCCGATGTCGCCAATGCCATCCTGGATGGCAGCGACGCCGTCATGCTCTCCGCGGAGACCGCGGTGGGAGATTATCCAGTCCAGGCCGTGGAGACGATGCGACGCATTGCTCGTGCGGTCGAGAGCGGCTCCCGGTTCAGAGAGATGCCGCGTCCCTCGTGGCGCGATACCGAGCCCGATAGCGCCGATGCCGTGGCCATGGCCGCTGTTCGAGTGGCGCATGTCCTTGGAATCGGCAAGATCGTCTGCTTCACCGAGACCGGGAGGACGATCCGCCTGCTCACTCGATATCGCCCCCAGGCAGAAATCATCGCCCTCTCACCCAATGAGGCGACGGTGAATCAGATGGCCGTGCTCTCCGGGGCTCGCCCCGTGCTGTTTCAGCGAGAACCCAGCCTGGAGGACATGCTGTACATGGCGTCGGAGATGCTGGTCGTGCGAGGCATCGCCGATTACGGAGATGCGGTGGTGTTCGTGGCCGGTGTGCCGCCAGGGGTTGCACGATCCACCAATGTGCTGAAGGTTCATCGAATTGGCGAAGAGGTTCGTCTTCACTGAGCGGGGCCGGTAGCGCCTGTCAATTTGCGACTTACATCAATGGTGTGATATTGAGGCAAGGTCGACATGGAAAACTGGTCGGCCAGACGGTTGGATCGGAAGCCTGACCCCAGGTTGGACTGGGGGTCAGTCGCCGCAGGGAGCCAAGAAAGCCGGTTTCCCCACCCTTAACAGGGCTCGCTCCAGGAGAGCTGGCGAGATAGATTCTCCCCCCCGCCATGCTCAACCTCTCGCGCTTCGATCTTAGCCGCATCCGTGCTCTTCGCCGTTTCAAAGCGGTCGATGAGCGGTTTGCGGAGGAAGTGGAGCTAGCCTCGAAGGTCGTCTGCATCGCCAGTGGGAAGGGGGGTGCAGGCAAGAGCATGCTCGCAACGAACCTTGCTGTGATTCGTGCCCGACGGGGTGAGAAGGTCTGCTTGATTGACTTCGATGCGGGTCTGGCCAATGCCCATCTCATGCTTGGGCTGTCTCCGCGCTTCGACATCGGAGACCTGATCGCAGGCAGGGTCACGACAAAGGATGCTTTGGTCGAAGGCCCGGAGGGACTCAGGCTGCTCTCGGGTGGAGTTGGGCGTACAGCACTGGCCAACCCGACACGGCGCGAGCTCGACCGCCTCTACCGCCAGCTGGTGAACCTTGAACGGGAGTACGACCTGATCGTGATCGACCATGGTGCTGGTTTGGGCTATGCGACAGTGACCCACCTCGCAGCCACGAGCACTCTGATTCTGGTGACGAACCCGGAGGTTACGGCTCTCTCTGATGCCTACGCTCTCTACAAGCAGGCCCACGCCGTGAACCAGTCCATTTGTGTGGGACTGGTCGTCAATCGTGCCCGTGACCTGGAGGCAGCCAGCCAGGCACGGGAGCGTTTCGAGGCCGTCTCCAATCGCTTCCTGGGCCATACCCCCGAGTTCATTGGCTGGGTGCCCCAGGATGACGCCGTTTACTGGTCCGTTCAGCGTCGTCGTCCTGTCAGCCTGGGGGCCCCGGATTCGAAGGCTGCCAGGGCCCTCGCCGGCGTTGCAGCCTGGGAGCCGATCGACGGGGCCCGCACTTCCAAGCCCTTCTACGAGCGAGCTCGCCGCGCCCTGCGCTAGGTCCCAGCTCCGGGGCTGACTCGGCCCTGTGCGGGTTCCTGGCCAGCTCTGGGAAGACCCAGGATTCTCCTACCTTCCAGGCTTGATCCTGGCCTCTCGTTCAGATTCAGTGGAGTGGCTGGTCGTTACCCGAGCCTGGAGGGCCGGATGCACGTTCTCGCACTCGTCAACCAGAAGGGTGGCTGTGGAAAGACCACTGCCGCCGTGAACTTCGCTGCATCGCTGGCGGCCAAGGGGCGTAGGGTCCTAATTGTCGACCTCGATCCCCAGGCTCATGCCACCATGGCGCTTGGGTGGGCCCCCAACGATGAGCCAATCCTCCTCGAGGTCCTGCAGGGAGAGTCGGGGCTGGACGAGGCCATTGTCACTGCACCGGGTGGGTTCTGGCTGCTGCCAGCGAGCGAAGATCTCGCGGAGTTCGAGGAGGCTGCCGCCCGCATGGTGAGCCCGGAGTCCGTGCTCACGGAGGCGTTGGCCCACTGCCAGACGGAGTTCGATGAAGTCGTCCTCGACTGCCCTCCGCGTGTCGATGGTGTCCTGGCGCTGAATGCGCTCCGAGCCTGTGACACTGCATTGCTGGTCGTGGAGACCGGTGCCTTTGCGCTTCAGGGGGCGATCAAGGCGCTGCAAATCCTCGACGAGTTGCAGCTGGAGCTGGACACGCCGTTCGAGACGCGAATGCTCGCGACCCTCTTTGATCGGCGCACGAAGTTTGCCCGGGAGCTCCTGCTCGCGATGCACATGCGGTTCGAGGGTGAGATGCTGGATACGGTGATCCGCACCAGCGTACGTCTGCGCGAGGCAGCGGCGATGGGGGTGCCGGTCCAGCAGCTCGACCCCAGCTGCCGCGCCAGCGATGACTTTGACGCCCTGGCCGAGGAGTGGTTGGCCTTGAGAGAGGCGATCAAGTTCGAGGAGGCAGCGCCAGAAGCGCAGTCCGCACTCTTGAGGAGTTCGCTTCAACGCAGTGGCTCCATCGAGAACCTGAAAGAGTGGGGCGCGAGTAGCGAACCGCTCCATACCCATTTTCCACCCGCGCCTTGAGGTTCGCCTCGAGCGGTTGGATTTCACGCTTTTGAGTCCCAGCTCCGTTGCCCCCTCTCAGAGGGGCGGAGGCCTTCAAGAATGAGGAGGAACGTCATCGACCGGATGGCCCTTTTGTGCACGCTTCACGCCGACGGCCCCAAGACCTTGAGGCTGCTCCGTGAGGCAGGCTGCACCACGATCAAGAAGATCAGCGAGCTCCCTGCGGAGAAGGTCGGGCGTGTCTTGAATCTCGCCCCAGCGGCGGCCCGCCGGTTTACCCGGGAAGCCCGTCATCTGCAGGAGCGCCTGGAGCCGGATCTCGAGCAGGAGGAGGTGACCTATCCGCCTGCCGCTCAGCCCATGGCTGCCAAGCCGGCTCCCCCGGGTCAGCTTGTCGAGGAGCCGCTCCAGGAGGAGGCCTCAGAGCAGGTAACTGCTGAGCCCGACCTCAGTCCCTCACCGAGGGCGTTGCCCAGGTCTCGCTCACGAGAGCACCTCGACCTCCGGGATCGCAAGCTCCTGGATCACGTCGCTCAGCGCTGGAGGGAGGAGGAGCCTCCCACGCGAGCTGAACCCCAGGTCTCCGACTCAGAGAGCCTGCGTGTACTCCAGATTCTGGGGGGCGAGGTTCACGATCTGATTCCAGAGCCGGCCATGGAGCGGAGCAAGGAGGCGGAGGAGGAACCCTGCCAGCTGCGAGCGGGCGACCTGCAGGGGCTCGATGAAGAGGTCTGCGGGGTCCTCCAGAGGGGAGGCATTCTCAGTCTCGACGATCTGGCCACGATTCCGGTGGACGAGCTGGTGAAGCGCTCGTGTCTCACCTTCAGCCGTGCCCGGACCCTGCAGTACCTGGCGGGGCGCGAGATCACTCGACGATCGGAGGAGCGTCTGGCCAGAGAGCCACTCATGGCCGGGCCGGAGACTCAGGAACGACTCAGTCCACGGGAGACTCCAACGGCCTTCGACTCCCTGGACTTCGAGTTCGAGCCGATCCTGGGAGAGGATGAACCTCGCCCTGGGGTTGGTAGAGAGTCATTCAGCCGTGACCGAGGCCATGATGGAGGCGTGGCTGGGCCCTTCGCCTGACTTGCTTTCGCTCACGTCCTTTGGACCTCCTCGGTAGTCGGGAGGCTCAGCCCAGGTATCATCGGACGAGCCCCGCCAGGGGCAAGACCTGAGGATCAACCGATGAACTGGGCCATTCTGCTCGCTGCCGGCCTGCTGGGTGGCGCCATTGCGACGACGACCAACCTTCCCGGGGCTCAAGGTCCGCTGGCGCCAGACGGCCGCCCTGGCCTGGGTACCGAGCGCACAGCTCACGAGATCTCTCGTCTGTTCGCAAGTCCCGGTGAAGAGCAGTTGCAGCTCCTCCAGGCCCTCAATGACCTTCCCAGCGACGTTCTGATTCGACGGGAGATGGTGCGGCGCTGGTATCGAGAGCTGGGGTACTTTTCCATCTTGGAGCGTACCTCCGATCAGAACCTCGAGGATCTGCACGAGCGCTACCAGCAGCTGAATCTGGATGCCATGGGGGCGCTGATGTCCTCCAGTGAGACGATTGGCCCCTTCCTCCAGATGTTCCTGGATCAGCGATTCAGGCTTCGCCTCGCGCTCTTCGATACGTTCGACCTTGAGTCCGTCGAGCTGCGCAAGGGGCTCCGCCTCCTCTCCGCGTCCCAGGACGGCTTCTATGACCTGCGCGACTCGGAGGCCAAGAACATCGCCTCGCGAGTGGACCTGGCTGCTGCCGCCTTGCGCGCGATCCGGCTCGATCTTGATGCTCTCCGCGAGACGGGTACAGCCGGCGCTCCCGGTGCGCCTGACCCGGCCTGGATGGCCGAGCTGATTGGTATCACCAAGGTGCGGGGGGAGCGTGATCGTCTTCGTTCACTCGAGGTGCTGAGGGAAAAGCTAGGCCGTCGGCTGGAACGCCTGGAGTCTTCCATGTTCTGGCCGAGGCTGAAGAAGAAGGTGTCCGTGCTCATGGACAAGCGTGCGAGCTACTCCGCTCAGGCCAATGAACACCTGGAGCGTACCCGGCAGTACCTCTTGCTCTCACCGTTTGACGAGGAGCCCAATGAGGAGATCCGTGCGATGTCTCAGACAGACCGTTTTCGCTATGCAATGAGTGAAGCCGTCAGGGGGGTGACCGCTGATCCTCTCAACGAAGAACTCACATACCTGACAGGCGTGACAACGGAGAGGTTCTATTCACCACATGAGAGCCGCATGTGGTTCGATCGCTACCTGGCTCTACGTGGAATTCGATCTCAAGACATCGAGACGACTCGAGGGCGCCAGCTCACGCCAGAGGAGGAGAACGCGCTCCAGAAGGTGCTCCAGGCGCATCTGGGTGGCCTGGGACGCTAGCTGGGTCAGGCGAGGGGTCCCTGGTGGCCCCGGAGGTGGCTCTTTCACCTCTCGGGGGGGTGTGGAGCCGGACCCCAGGCTTCCAGTTCGATTCCCAGCCTATCGCAGCGACGGCCAACGACTCCTGATCCACACCTGGGTGACCTCACCCAGGGTGCTGACTCGCCGCTGGGGGGGCCGCCACGGGGGTGGAGAGTCCGGCCCTCGATGGCCCTTCGGCTTGATTCTCTCGTATACTGGGCCGCCGTTTTCGAAAAGATCACTCTCGAGGTGCGTGCCCTTGAACCCGACATTGACGTCAAACCCTTATTCCGCCCTGATAGCTTCCGTGTCCGAGCGCCCGGGTGACGATCCTATCTTCAGCCTGAACGCGGATGCGCGACGAAGGGCCGCCGCGGGGGAAGACATTCTCAACGCAACCCTGGGTGCGCTGATCTCCGACGACGGACATCTCCTTGTCCCTCCTTCCGTAGAGCAGGCTTACGCCCGTGTTCCGCTGGAGCGTTCCTCGGCCTACGCTCCCATCGCTGGTGAGCCAAGCTTCCTGAAGGCAGTCGTCAAGGACACATTTGGTGATGGGCCGCTCAGCGCTGCGTCAACTGCCGTGGCAACAGCTGGTGGCACCGGTGCAATCCTTCATGCCATCACGAGCTTTCTCGACGTTGGCCAGACACTCCTGACCTCTGACTACTTCTGGACGCCCTACAGGACAATCGCCAGCCACACACGGAGGGCGATTGAGACCTTTCGGATGTTTGACGAGAAGGGAGGGTTTGATCTGCGCAGCTTCGAGGGTGCCCTCGTCTCACAGATCGCCCGGCAGGGGCGCTCATTGATCCTGCTGAACTTCCCCTGTCACAACCCGACGGGCTTCACTCTGAACGCTGAGGAGTGGAAGGGATTGACAGAGATCATCGAGCGCCATGGACAGAGTGCGCCAGTGGCAATCCTGTTTGACATCGCTTATGCGAAGTTCGGTGCACCAGGAAGCGAACGCTGGATCGATCGACTCGAACGACTCGCCGGCAGCGCTCAGATCCTGGTTGCCTGGAGCGCATCGAAGGCTTTTGCGCAGTATGGAGCAAGAATTGGTGCTCTGATCGCAGTTCAGCATGATGAGCTGGAGCGCCAGAAGATCGCGAATGCTCTGAGCTTTGCCTGTAGAGGTACATGGTCGAATTGCAACCATGGCGGGATGCTGGCGCTAACGGAGATCTTGACCGAACCGGACCTGCAAGAGGCCTATTCCAAGGACCTGCGGGAAATGGTCGACCTCTTGAACCGGCGAGTGGAGGTCTTCAACGCTGCTGCGTCAAGAGTCGGCCTGACCTACCCGCGCTATGAAGGCGGCTTCTTCGTGACGGTCTTTACGCCCGACGCAAAGCTCACAGCCAAGAAAATGAGCGAGCAGGGCGTGTACGTTGTTCCTCTGGAAGGTGCGGTGCGCATTGCCATGTGCTCGACTCCGGAGGCCAGCATTGCGCGCTTGGTTGACACGTTGGAAATTGGAGTTCGCGAGGCTGAAGGAAAATGAGTGGTGACGGAGCCTCCTCAGACGCTTCCGAGAGATATGGAGAGCTCAGGCACTGCTACGGTGAGCAGATCCATCTGATCGACAACCCATTCCTCACCTCTGTTCTTGCGCGGATCTCTTCTCCTCAGGTCTCCCTGCCCGAGGTCCTCAACCTCATTCGGCTGTCCTACGAGATCCTACTTGGCGCTGCTACGGAGGAGTTTCCGCGTACTCAGGTGGAAGTCTCGACACGCATGGGGGAGTTCCATCCGAAGGAGGGCGTGTACCGAGGAGTTGTGCTGGACCCAGCGACAAAGGTCGTGATCTGTGACGTCGTTCGCGCAGGGATGGTGCCAAGCCAGGTGTGCTTCGAACGCTTGCTGTCCGTGCTTCCCGATGCCAGCCTGCGCCTCGACCACCTGAACATGTCTCGTGTGACCAATGAGAATGACCAGGTGACAGGAGTCGACCTCTCGGGCAGTAAGGTCGGTGGCTCGGTTGAGGACTCGATCCTGCTCATCCCTGATCCGATGGGAGCGACAGGCTCCACGATCCTCAGGGCGGTGGAGCACTACCGCGAGAACTGGGGAAGCCCCCGCAAGATCATCGCCATGCCCATCATTGTCACACCTGAGTACCTGAAGGCCGTCCTCGAAGGCATCGACGATGTGGCCGTCTACGCCGGTCGGGTCGATCGAGGCCTGTCAGCCCCCGAGGTACTTGCAACCACCCCAGGATCTCAATGGGATCTGGAGCGCGGTCTGAATGATCGAAGCTACATCGTTCCGGGTGCCGGCGGCCTCGGTGAGGTGCTGAATAACTCGTGGTGCTAGGCGGAAGGCAGCTCTCCGCCCTCGCCTCGTAGGGCCCCTGTTGGGGCTGGGGAGCCCGGAATTCATGTCGGTTGGGGGCCCATGGAGGGCCATGGGCCTGACTCATGACCTGATGGGATGATGTGACCCAAGCTGCCAGGCACACTAGTGGGCCTAGGCCCTTTCCCCCTGGACGCTCAAATGAAGACTCTTCTCAGCCTGGCTGTATTGATTGGACTCAGTTCTCTGGCCCTGAACGGCGTCGCTGGGGCCCATGGCGGCACCTACAGGGGGCCTACTGACTCGACTCCTCCCGGAGGCGGAAGCGGCTCGGGTTCCTCGGGGAGCGGTTCATCCACAGGGACGACCTCCACAGGAGGCTCCAACCGGGGAGGGGCTTCGGGTACCTCCGGGCAGGGTGCGTCCGGCACGAATAGCCCCTCGACGACTCCAAGTGGCCCTGGAATTCCATCTGGAGGGGGAGCGGCTACCTGGGAGCCCTGGTGGGCCTTCAATCGCGATCCCTTCCTGAACTTGAAGGCGGTGATCCATGAGAGCCGTGTGAGAGCTGGTAGTGACACCTGGTTCCTGGGGCACCTCCCGACGACCTCTACACGCGACCAGCTGCGCCCTACAGACAAGGTTATCCAGGAGGAGATCACTCCAGCGCTACTGCGCGTGCTGGCAAAGGAGAGAGACAACGACCTGGTGACTGGCGTGCTCGTTGCGCTTGCCAAGATTGGCGATCGCCAGGGAGTGAGTGCCGATGAAGTGTCGAAGGCCCAGACGATCCAGACCTTCCTCGGGTCGCCCAACCAGGAGATCGCAGAGACAGCGGCCCTGTCCCTGGGGATCCTTGCCAACGAATCATCAGTCGACCTGCTGATCGCCCTGGTCAATGACTCGAAGGATGGTCGAAGGATGGTCGGCAACAGGAAGGTGAGCTGGCGTACGCGAGCCTTTGCTGCCTATGGATTGGGCTTGATTGGTTTCTATTCGGAAGACGCTGATCAGCGGCAAGAAATTCTGACCGCGGTTCGAACACTACTGGCAGGGGATGCCCTCAAGATGGCAACTCCGGATGTCGCAGTGGCATGTCTGACCGCCATGGGGCTAGTTCGTCTTGAGCTGGAGCCCCAATGCTTGCTCGTCGCCGGCAAGTGCCCCAGCCCCTCGCACTGTCGTCGAGGCCAGATCCAGTGGCTACGCGAACTCGCCTCGAGGGAGGACCTCAACTATGTTCTTCGCTCGCATATTCCAATCACGCTAGGGCGGCTCACCTTGGATACAGAGGGCGATCCTCAGCTGAGAGCCACTGTGGTCAAGGACTTGCTCAGCTGGGCAGGCGGTTCATCCAAGACCCAACGTCACCTGAGAGCAAGTTCAATCATGGCCCTCGGTGTCCTGGGGACTGGGTCGGGGCAACCCGTTGATTCCGCGATCATCGAGGCCCTCATGGGAACGGCCAAGAACTCCCGCCTCCTCGAGGTTCGTACGCTCGCGCTGATCGCCCTGGGACAGGTTGGAGCGCGCAGGGGGCCAGGCGGAGAGCTCGATGAGGATGGTGTTGTGGCCATACGCGAGTTTCTGATCGAACAGTTTGTGGAGGGCCGCAGCACCGATCGTGGATGGTCAGCACTGGCACTCAGCTTGCTCGAGAACATCACGATCAATGCAGGCCTGCCTCCCTCCGCTCGCGTGCCTGGCCTGATTCGAAAGGAGCTGGGGAGCGCCACTTCGCCGGATCAGGTCGGGGCCCTTGCGGTTGCCCTGGGAATCATGCAGGACACCGACTCGAGCTCCATCATGCTGGAGAAGCTCTCAAAGCTCTCAGATGATCGCTCGCGCGGCTACCTGTGCATTGGTCTTGGATTGATGAATTCGCGGGAGAGCATCGAGCCCCTGAGCAAGCTGTTGAAGTCATCCCGTTACCGACCCCTGCTCCTGCGTGAGGCTGCAATCAGCTTGGGGCTCTTGGGCGACAAGAATGTCGTCGAGGACCTCATCGTTGAGATGCAGGGTTCCACGAGCCTCACGGCTCAGTCCTCGATCGCTGCGGCGCTCGGCTCAATTGGCGACGCCCGATCCGTCAGGCCGTTGTTGAAGATGCTCGAGGACCCCGAACTAAACGTACGAGCGAGAGCATTCGCTGCGGTGGCACTGGGGATCGTGGCGGACAAGGAACCGCTGCCCTGGAACTCGAAGATCGCTGTTGGAGCCAACTACCTGGCAGGTACACCAACTCTGACTGATGGTCAGGGAACAGGGGTCCTCGATATTCTTTGACGGCGGGAGAGGGGGAGCACCCGAACCGCGTCCGGGCGTCATGGCCGGCAATAAATCCTCTGGGTGCCCTTTCCATGGCCAACGAGAAGTCCGTCTCGTTCCAGGCGAACGAAGGCTCGCCGTGCTCGCTGGGCGCCGACGTTCTTGTCCTTGCTGAAGAATGCCGGGCTGGCATCACCCCCGGGAGTTGGGGACAGTCGGGTTCTAGCGTCGACCCAGGCGAGGATCTGTGCCTCCAGTGACCCTCGGGATCGAGCGCGAGTTGTACCGTTACGAAGTGCATCAAGTGTCGCTCCCTTGGCGACCCGGTTCGAGGACCCTATCCGCACGACAATCTCATCGTCGCCGGACTTGTGCACGACCTTGTGAGGGCGATTGACAGAGACAGGGACCTGGATGGTTACCACCACGAGACCCTGGCAGGGAACGATGGTGCCCTGGACTCTCAGGGGAGGCTCGAGGAACTCCTGCGCTACCCTGAAGATGTCCGCCAGCGCTTTCCGGGGTTGTGACACACCGTACAGGCTGCGGTTGTCGTTCACGCCGATGAAGAGGAGCCCACCACGGGTGTTTGCAAAGGCGCACAGGGTGCGGGCGAGTTTCTCGTCGCGGGGTAGCCCACGCTTGAACTCCATGCTGCGCCCCTCGCCTTCTGCAATCAACTCGAGTAGCTCGGTCTCGTTCAGGTTCACGCGTAGAGCTTAACGTCGAATGAGTCGTGATCGAAGCCAACGAAACACCCCCGAGCCGCTTGATAGCAACCCGGGGGCGCAGAACCCGAATCTCTTGAGGGATCAGGGAGTAAAGATCACCGAGTAGGCATTGGTGGTGTTGAAGCCAACTCCACAGGGGCCCCCCGCATCTCGGAACCAGCACTGGAAGATCAGCGTGGTGCCAGATGTGATCCCGAAGGCTCCCGCGAGCCCGGGGCCAGCACTCATGGTGCCAGTTGCACTCGTGAAGGCGGGGCTGGTGAAGCGAGTGATCATGCCACCGGCGCATCGCAGCCCATCACCGAAGGGCAGAGGGCCGACGGGCACAGTTCCCCCGAAGAAGATCCCCGGGACAACAGCGGGCATGGCACTGGCCGAGAGGGTCAGGTTGTCGAGGGTGACGCTGCTGGATCCAGCGACGGTCAGGAGGGCTCCAGAGCCGGTCGAGTTGCGGCAGCCAGCTGAGGGGAAGCTGTTTCCACACGGGGCTACAGCGGCCACGCAGAAGCAGCCGGGGGCACCGACAACCTCGCACTCGTCCGGGATTCCATTGGTGTTGACATCTGTCGAGGTAGTTGAGGAGATGTCGATCGCATCATCGATGCCATTTCCATTGCAGTCGGTGATGGTCGTGGTGTGCTTGACCGTGTCGAGGGCGTTCAGGTCATCCGAGCTGTTTCCGCTGCGGAGCGTACTGAGGCCGATGTTCTCTGCGGCGCAGAAGATGCCCGGGAAAGGGGAGACGCCACCCAAGGCGGCCGGGAGCGGCGTGGTGAGGATGTCGCCCTCCATGATCGGAATACCGAAGATCGAGTCGGGCATGCCGATGACGGGCGAACCCCTGCGAACCGAGAACAGCAGCATGTCCGTGGCGCCGCTGGACCAATCATTGGGTTGCAGGGAGGGCTGGTAGCCAGGCACTCCATTCTCTCCCAGGGCCAGGGCATCCAGATCGTCTTCCTGGAAGTTGACCAGGTTCAGGCCAAGTGTCGCGCCGGGTGCGTACAGGGCAGGTGCCCCGCCAGGGAAGGGAGTCCAGAGAACGTCGCTACCCATGAACCCGTGGAATACCGCGCTTCCTGAGTTCGGTGTTCCGGTGGGATCGGGGAAGACGGCGTCCAGTGAGAAGTAGACTCCGCCTGGGGGCATCTGGTCGAAGGGCCCGTTGGGGTCAAAGTCCAGAGCATCGAGGTTGTCCCCGTTGTTGGGGAAGCCAGGGAAGTTGGGCTCCAGCAGGCCAGTTCCGGGATAAGCAGCACCGCTGCCGCTGGGCATGCCGTCACCATCAATGAATCCAGTGTGACCGACAGGGAAAGCCATGGGGGGAATTGGACCGGGCGGCACGCTGCCTCCTGTGATCCAGACATCGGCGGAGGCATCACCAAAAGGAGCCTCCGTGGTGATCGAGGGAGGCAGGAACGGGGGAACGAGGGCAATCGCGAACTCATCCGTGGAGAAGAGATAGTCCCCCACCAGGTTGGCGAAGGGATCCATCGTGTGGTCGGTGCCGTAGGACAGCGCATCCACCTCAACGCGACATGGGGTGCCGCCTGGGTGCCCGACACAGGGTGGGTGGCCGATCAATCCGAGGCCACCGGGACCCCCTGAGAACAGGGTGCCAGGGGCCGGAAGCGGGCCAGGGGCCGGAATGAAGGCAGCCGGTACGAGGATGTCTCCCTCGGTGATCGGGACACCGTTGATGCTGTCGAGCATTCCGACAGTCGGGCTGTGCCAGTCGATAGAGAAGGTCGCCTGCGCGCTGGAAATTGAGGCGAGGGACAAGGCTCCCAGGGTCATCCCGGATAGACGATTGAGGCGGCTGGTAGCGTTGCGGATATTCATCGAATTCACTCGGGGTCGGTGCCGGTCTTGAGCGCGAGCAACACGCCCGAGCCTCATCAAGAACTGAGCCCCGGCCCCGGCGTAGGACACAAATTTGCAAGAATTGTTCGGCCCAGTCCGCGCACCCTGGAGGCATTCCTTATCCCTCAGGTCGGTCAGAGGAGCCGCCAAGAGCCGCGTTTCCAGGCCGTAGACCCCGTTTTCTAGCCCTGGGGGGAGCTGGGCGGCCCCGTCCTGCCGCCAGCCCCCCCGGCTGGGGCGGGTTGATCCCCGGAGGCGGGGTCGGCTGGAATCAAGTGCACATCACTCTGGGGGAAGGGGATCGAGATGCCCTGGGCGTCGAATTCTGTCTTGACGGCCTCGGTGATGTCCCAGTAAACGGTCCAGTAGTCCGTCGTCTTGGCCCAGGGCCGTACGATGAAGTTGACCGAAGAGTCTGCCAGCTGGTGCATCCTCACCATGGGTTCGGGATCGGCCAGGATCATCGGATTGCTCTCCAGGATTTTCTCCAGGACATGGCGAGCTCGAGTGCCATCGTCTCCGTAGGAGATTCCGAAGATCATGTCGACTCTCCGGGTTGAATTGGCGGTGACGTTTGTGATCACGTCTCCCCAGATCCTGCTGTTGGGGACGAAGATAGTCCGGTTGTCAAAGGTGCGAACCTCCGTCGTCATCAGGTTCATGCCGCGGACATGACCATTGGCGCCGGGGACATCAACGATGTCTTCGAGGTCGAAGGGCCTGAAGATCATGATCATCAGCCCGCTCGCGAGATTTCCAAGGGTGCCTTGCAGCGCGAGGCCGACAACAAGTCCCGCTGCCCCAATAGCAGCCAGCATCGGGGCCATGTTCACCCCCAGGGTGGACAGGGCGACCAGAACACCAAGAGCCAGCACGCCGTTCTTGACCGTTGAAGCCACGAACTGCCTGAGGAGTGAGGAGGTGTGCCGAATCCTCTTCATCGCCCTTACGGCGAGGTGACCGAGTATGCGAGAGAGGATGAGTGCAGCAAGGAGGATGCCGGTTGCACGAAGGGCATTCAGGCCAACGGCGAGGCCTCCTTCGGTGCTTCTCAGCCAGGCCATGCCAGTCGAGATGGCGGCCTGAATTCCAGTGATCGGTGGGGTGGCGATGACCGAGTTGACATAGGCCGTGGACTCGCTCTCGTCACCTCCCTTCAACTCGCAGGCTGCGATGACGATATTGACCCTCTCGATCAATCGACCACGGTCACCACGCAAGGTCACTGCACGCTGGCTGAAGAAGGCCTCGTTATCTCCGCCGTTGGACTCCAGGGCTGAGATTTCCAGATCTCGAACCTCCATGCAGACCTGTTGAAGCAGGACTATCCAGGCAGCAAGGCGTGCCTGGGCTTGCTTGAGGGTCATCGGACGCAGGTTGGCCCTGAGCACCTCCTGGCTGGTCGCGAGGGCGGCCTCGCGGGTCATCTCACTCTGTTGGGGGGCCTCCAGCTGTGCAGTCTCTCCGCGTACTTTCCCTATGAACTCGCGGGTTTCCTTGACCTCGATACCGCGGGCAGAGCAGATTTCAATCAGGCGTTCTGCTGCGGAGAGTAGGGCTCCAAGGTCAGCACGCGCTGTCGCTTCGCGCAGTTTTCCAGGCGAGCTGTGTGGGAGTGCACTGACAGTGGAGAGCACCTTCTGTTGCTCGACGACGAACTTCCGGTAGACACCTAATAGTTCCGAGACCTGGGAGTTCTCGAGTGCCTCCCATTCCGCTGGCGGGGCTGCTCCCATGGCGACAGCAGCTGAGATATCCTTGGGAGGCTCGAACTCCTTGGATGCGCTGGACGAGGAGGTCTCGCTGGCCTGGCTCAGGCGGGGCAAGCTCTCCGGGTCAGCACCGACTTCACCTGGACTCGCAGAGGCATGGTTGAGCAAGAGCAGCGTGACAGCGAACAAGCTCGAGGTGCGGCGCATGGTCATTTGAAGGTGGGCGAGATCCAGTCGGAGACTCGCGGCATGGTGTACATGATTGGACGGAGTGAGCCAGGGTCCCGCTCCTGTCCAACCAGACTAGCGATGGCATGGATCGCCAGTCTACATTCCGATTGACCGTTACCGCACACGGACAGGTCCCGACTTCTGGCGGGCTCTTGGAGCTGTCTGGTTCCGCAGCCCGAATGGCACCACTGGTGGAGGTGGTGGTTGTCGGGGGGATCTCGTAGGCCTAACGAGAGTACGCCCGTTGCGCGAAGAGTACCGTGAGGTAGGGCAGCATCGAGACCTTGTTGGGGATCAGCCTGAAGATCTTCCAGAGCCGCGAAGGTCGGAAGTAGAACTTACGATAAGCCCTGTTTCGCAGGTTGGTGATCACCGTCTCCGGAGCCTTCGAGAGGTTGATGTCGGTCTGATAGGGCTCATAGGCCTCCCAGTTACTAGGAAGGTCAAAGCCGGCGTGCTCGACCTCCTCGAAGAGCTGAGTGCCCTTGAAGGGGATCACCCGAAAGAAGGCCGCTGTGTGGAAGGCGCTGTCTGCAGCCCAGTCGATGGTAGCCTCCATCTCCTCTTCAGTCTCAGTCGGAAAGCCGAGCATGAACGCTCCGTGAACGAGCACGCCTTGCTTGGCGATGAAGTCGACGATGTGTTTTACCTTGTCGATCTTCAGGTTCTTCTTCATCACCTTCTGGATGCGCGGCACGGATGACTCGACAGCTACCATGCAGCGGTACATGCCGGCTTGCTTGAGCAGAAGCACCAGGTCTTCACTCAAGATGTCGCCTCGCAGACCGTTGGGAAAGGTCATCTTGAGATCGTACTTGCGTTCGATCAGTCCCCGAGCAATCGCGGAGGCACGCTCTGGGCGCAGGTTGAAGATGTCGTCCATGAAGACGAGCTCCTTCACACCGTGGGTTTGTACGAGGTAGTCAATCTCTGCCAGTACGTTCTCAGCCGAGCGTGCCCGAAACTTCTTGCCGTAGGAGTTGTGGCAATAAGTGCAGCGCCAGGGGCAGGCTCTCGAAGAGAACATGGTGGCGAACTCCTTGTGAGCGTAGATCAGGCCCCCACGGGGCATGTTGTGGTACTTGGGATGATCGATCAGATCCCAGGCCGGCATGGGGAGCTCGTCCAGGTCATCCGGAGGTGAACGATCAGGCTCACGGACCACGTCTCCGTCCAGGTTACGCCAGGTGATCCCCTCGCAGCCGATCCAGTCGCTTCGCAGGGTCGTGATGCCCTGCATCAACTCGATGAAAGTGTGTTCACCTTCGCCGCGGACGCAGTAGTCAATTGAGCCGTCCTTCATGACGTCGTCGTCGGCCACGCTCGGGTGGGGGCCGCCTGCGACGACGGTCACGCAGGGCAACTCGCGCTTGAGCAGTCTCGCCAGCTCGTGCATGCAGCCCGCCTCATAGGTCATGGCGGATAGACCCACGACGTCTGGCCGGAGCTCCGTGATGGCATCGATGGCCTGCTCGGCGGTCCAGTTCTCCGCCTTCATGTCGACAATATGAATGTCGTCGAAGCCAGCCGAGCGAACAGCGGAGGCGATAGCCATGATCCCCAGCGGGTGGACGTGAGTGTGCTGGGTGTATGGGTGGTAGGTCTGGACGAGAACGATGCGGGCCATGGGGGTCGTTCGGGGCAAGGGGGCAGTCTATTGCGCTACTCTCTAGAGTATGTATCACGGCCGGCGGTCCGTGGTGAAAGACCGCCGTTTTGAGCTGGCGGACTCAGTCGCTGCGAGTCTCCAATGATGATGGGGGCTCCTCTGATCCTGTGGACCCTTGCCAGGGGCGCCACGACGAGAGGGGCCTGGGAATGGCGAGTCCAGGAGAAACAAGGTGGCCCGGGCCTTGGGCCCCGAGCTGGGGGCGGCTCTTCCTGGGTGCTTGGGGCCAGGCCGTGTGGTCGGCTGGCTGCCTGGGCACGCTCAGATCCTCTTGCCAGATGGGGCCTGGTTACCCAGCATTGAATTCCTCGTGATGCATAGATCCGAAGAGTCCAATCGTGTTGACGGCTCTGGCGATGCCGTCCTTGCGTTCGCAGCCACGCTCCTGGTCGTCGGGCTCGAGGTGCCAAGGAGCGACCCCGCTCTACCCGCCCTGGTGGCGATCCTCTCGGTTGCCCTGTCCATCTCCGGTGCTTGCCTGAATTCGGGAATGCCAGGCTACGTCCATGGGCTTCTCGGGCCAGTCTGCTACCTCCACGGAAGATGGAGCTCAGCCAAGGCCGCGAGGGTGCTCGGAGCTCAGCAGGTCTGATTCCTGGTGCTGCCCGGGCGGAAACGGCTGGAGCAAGTGGGGCCCGCTTGCGACGTGATGCGTTCCAGCCATGTTCCCAACGTCTACATGGCTCACTCGAGAGCGCTTCCCGACGAAACCACCGTGGCTTGGAGCACGGCAGGGGAACATGGCCGTCCGCGTCAGCTCCTCCTGGCCCTCAGAGCTCGAAGTAGATCTTGATGCCCTTGAGAGTGCTGCTGACCGCCACTGACGCCAGGATGAGTCCCATGATCCTGCTGACGATGATTGCCCCACTGTTGCCGATGAGCCGACCGATCCATCCGGCCGCCAACATGAAGACGAACGCCAGTGCGAGTACCGAGAGCATGATGGCGCTGGTCAGAGCCTGCTCACCAAAACCGTTGACATCATTCTCGGTGAGTAGCACGGCCGCCAGCATGGCTCCCGGACTTGCGATCGAGGGTATGGCAAGCGGAAAGGCAGCCGTCTCGCCCCAGTTCTTGGCCATCTTGAGCTCTTCACTCGCCTTGCTCTCGCCAAAGATCATGGATAGGGCAAAGATCAGAAGGACGATACCGCCAGCAATTTCAAAGGCCGGCAGCTCGACTTCCATGGCACGCAGGATGACCTCGCCTCCCACCACGAAGAACAACAGCACGAAGGATGCGATGAGGAACGCTCTGAAGGCGATCCTCCGTTTCTCCGCCTCGGTGTGGTTCTTGGTGACCGAGATGAAGACCGGAACGGTCCCAATGGGGTCGATCACGGCGAAGAAAAAGATGAACTCTGCGAGTATGGGCCCCATGCGTCTTCGATGAACGGTACCGTGAATCCCAGGCCACTGGCAAGCATGTCAGGGGAAGGAGCGTGAACCGAGTGCCTTTAGCTGGTCACCCAACCGACAGATTCTCCAGGACGGCGGCTGCAATGGCCACATCCTGTACAGCCACGCCGGTCAGGTCGGCAATGGTGATCTCGTCATGGGAAGAGCGTCCCATGGCAGCGCCACTGAGGACGGCTCCTAACTCCACGACCTCTCCGGGGTTGTTGGAGTGATGGATCTCGCCCCGAACTGCACACTGTGAGAGGCTATCTGCGACAACCACACTTGCCTGTTCGATGATTGCGCTCTCCAGCTCTTGCTTGGAGGGAGTATCCGATCCCACGGCGGTGATGTGAGTTCCTGGTCTGATTGCAGCAGCATGAACGAGTGGCTCGGTGGAGGGAGTGCAGGTGATGATGAGGTTGCAGGACCTGGTGACGGCGTCTGGGTCAGTCGTGGTCTCCACTCGATAGCCGATCCGCTGCATGTCACTTGCATAGGCTGAGAGACGCTCCTGGTTTCGTCCCCATACGATGACCTCCCGGCAGGGAGTCTCGTGACACAGGAGCTCTAACTGCCTCCTCCCTTGATTGCCTGAGCCGAACACTCCAATCCTCTTGACCGGCGGCGCGAGGTGTCGCGCACACACAGCACCGGCCGCTGCGGTGCGGATGTCAGTCAGATGCCCACCGTCGAGTAGGACGGCTTCCAGGGTCCCGGTGCGCTGGGCGAAGACCAGCATGAGGCCATCACAGGAGGAGAGCCCCAGTTCGGGATTCTCATAGAACCCGGAGGCGACCTTGACCACGTAGTGGTCGTCGCCTCTCACATAGCCGTACTTTATGTGTACATCTCCCGGTGGACTCTCAAATGTCAGTTCGCCGGGAGGGGGGACAACGCATCGTCCAGCAGAGTACGCAATAAAGGCAGCCTCCATGGCGCCTACCACATCGATCCCCTCCAGCACCTCGTCAATTGCCGCACGTTGAACGACTCTCATGAAGGCTCTCCTGCCAGAACCTGGGCCAGTACCTTCGAACCGATGTTTGCGCCGCACAGCAGGATCACGACCCGCTTGCCCGCATGGCGCTCACGCTCTTGCAACCAGGCAGCCACTGCGACGCCAGCACTGCCCTCGACAAGCACGTGATGGCTCTCGATGACGAGTCGCATGGCGCTGGCTATTCTCTCCTCGCTGACAAGTACGGAACGACTGACGATCTCCTGGCAAATGGGGAAGGTGATCGTGTCTTGCTCGACTCCTCCCGCGGTGCCGTCCGACAGGGTGGGCTCCGAGGGCAGATCTAGCATCCGTCCTTCTTGGAGGGAGTTATGCATGACACAGGAAGCTGCGGGAGAACAGGCCACGATCTCCGCGTCAGGCCACCTGTGCTTGATCCAGGAGCCAATTCCGGAGATCAAGCCACCACCACCAACGGATACGAATACCGCGTCCGCGTGCTCAGCTTGCCTGGTGATCTCGACCGCGATCGTCCCCTGGCCGGCGAGCACTGCGATGTCGTTGTAGGGAGAAATGTAAGTCGCCCCAGTCTCGCCTGCGACCCGTCTCGCCTCTGCTTCCGACTCCACGCAGTCACTCCCGTGAACCTGTACTCGGGCACCATAGCCGCGAATGAGGTCCAGCTTGGATGGGGACGCATCTCGCGGTACGTAGATCACTCCGGGAATGCCCAGCTCTGCACAGCCGCGAGCCACCCCCAGCCCATGGTTTCCCGAAGAGGCCGCTACGATGCCCCTCGCTCGTTCAGATGACGAGAGCGAGAGCAGCTTGCTGAGCGCTCCTCGTAGCTTGAAAGAACCGGTCAGCTGGAGGTTCTCCATCTTCAGCAGGACCTCACCACCTCCCATGGCGGAGAGCGGGTTGGAGTGCTCCAGCGGCGTCTCTCGCACATATGGCCGTATCCGCTCCTCGGCTGCACGAATCTGCTCGATGACTTCGGGGTCTTGTTGGCTCATGTGCATGACTGTGCCCCCTCAGCTGCTCCTGTCAACCTTGTGGTGTTCCGGCGTAGAGGCGATTGATGAGGGTCTTGGTGAGGCGAGCCTCCATCCCGTCGGTCCGAGGGAGCCAACAGGGAAACTGTCCCCGAGCAATTGCGAGGCAGGACCTTTCCCACCAGGTGGCGACCACTAGACTCAAGGGATGTTCATCACCCTCCTGATTGGCCTCGCCTGTGGTCCCTTGCACTGTGTTGAAGAGCCGGAAGTCATCGGATCGAGCAGACAGCTCTTCCTCGATCATCATCTGCTGGAGGCTTTGAATGGTGCTGAGCTCGTACTCGGTACTCCCAGAGACGAGGGTGCGGTCTTTCAATTTGATCAGCCGTGGGAGGGACCGTTTTGTGGCTACTCAACCGTGATTCAGGATGGAGAGCGCTTCTTGCTGTACTACCGTGGCCTACCGGAGGCTGGTGCAGATGGCTCCAACCGTGAGACGACCTGTGTCGCTCTCAGCAGCGACGGAGTTCATTGGGAGCGCCCAGAGCTTGGGCTTCACGCGGTCGATGGCTCTCGGGCAAATAATGTAATCCTGGCCGATGTTGCCCCTGTTACACATAACTTCAGCCCCTTCCTCGATACGCGCCCAGGTGTCAATCCCCAGCACCGCTTCAAGGGGCTTGGTGGCAACGAAGATTCGGGCTTGATTGCCTGGACCTCTGCGGATGGATTGCGGTGGAGCCGGCTGCGAGAAGCCCCAGTCGTAACGGGCGCAGTGTTTGACTCGCAAAACGTCTCCTTCTACTCCGAGACGGAGGGGCTGTATCTGTGCTACATGCGTACCTGGACAGGAGGCGGCTACTCAGGCCTCAGAAGTGTCAGCAGATCCACGTCCGAGGACTTCCTCAACTGGAGCACTCCGGTTCCCATGGGCTTCGGTGAGGGACAGCTCGAGCACATCTACACGAACCAGACGCATCCTTACTTCAGGGCCCCACAGATCTACGTCGCAATTGCTGCTCGTTTCATGCCGGGTCGACAGGTGCTCTCCTTGGAAGAAGCAGATCGGCTAGGAGTCAATCCCAGCTACTTCAAGGACTGTTCAGATGCGGTCCTGATGTCTTCTCGCGGTGGAGCACGATTCCAGCGGACCTTCCGCGAAGCCTTGATCCGCCCAGGCATAGGGCTCCAGAACTGGGTATCCCGGTCCAACTATCCTGCGCTGAACATCGTGCAGACCTCTCCGGAGGAGATGTCGCTCTATGTCAATCAGAACTACGCCCAGCCCACAGCAGAGCTCCGCCGGTATTCGATGCGTCTGGATGGCCTGGCCTCGGTGCGTGCTCCAGCCTCTGGGGGAGAGGTGCTGACCCAGCCCCTGGTCTTCACTGGCGATCGACTCTCGGTCAACTTCGCCACATCGGCAGCAGGCGGAGTTCGGATCGAATTGCAGGATGCGCTCGGACATCCGATACCCGGATTCACTCTGGAGGAGGCTGTCGAGCTGATTGGCAACGAGATCGAGCGGGACGTCAGCTGGCAGGGAGGTACTGATGTCTCCTCGCTAGCTGGGAAGCCAGTCCGCCTGCGGTTCGTCATGACCGATGCCGACCTCTACTCCTACCGCTTCATTGAAGACGTCGAGGTTCGCTCTGTTGAACGAATCTGGGGCGAGGCTCCGCACAGTGCTTTCACTGACCTCCTGAAGGTAGACAGCCGCCTCTACTGCACCTTCCGAGAGGGCGATGACCACGTGTTCGGAGCTGATGGCCGAATCCGAGTCATCATGAGAGAGGGAGAGGGCGAGTGGCAATCAGTGGCCTTGCTGGAGAAGCCGACAGCTGACCTGCGCGACCCCAAGCTCTGTCTGCTTCCGGATGGCCGGATCATGCTGAACTGTGGTGGCTCTTATTATCAGGAGCGCAAGCTGCTGAAGCGACAGTCCATGGTGAGCTTCAGCGACTCTGATGGCTTGAACTTCGGCGAGGTACAGCCGGTTGTGATAGATGAAGCTGTCCGTTCAGAGGACGACTGGCTATGGCGTGTTACCTGGCATGGAGAGGTCGGCTATGGGGTCATCTATCAGCCAGGAGGAAATGAGTGGCTGGTACAGCTGCTCTCCACTCGAGACGGCATTGGCTACGAACTGATCACGACTCTCGATGTGCAGGGGTCTCCCAATGAGACGACACTGCGTGTCCGCGAGAATGGAGAGATGGTCGCTCTGATCCGGCGCGAAGGTAGCGACCAGCGCGCGGTCTTCGGGCGCTCCTTGCCACCCTACGAGGACTGGAGGTTCTCGACCTTGCCCGTTGCTATTGGCGGCCCCAACCTGATCGAGTCAAGCGCTGGAGATTGGTGGGTGGCTGGACGAGACTACGCAGGCGGCCAGACCCGGACCATGGTGGCGCATCTTGGAAAGGATGGAGCCTGGACCGAGCCGGTGATCTTGCCTTCCTCAGGCGACACCAGCTATCCCGGCCTGGTACGGATCAATCGTACGCTGCTGGTCTCGTACTACTCGAGCCACGAGGGCAAGACCGCGATCTATCTGGCCACGCTCGAACTGCCCGAGGAGGAATAGAGGAGGTCCACCTGTCTGGCCGGATCCTCCCGATGCTCCGTACCCGATCCCGTCGAAGCTACCTGCTCCGGTCCTCGATGGCGCGGTTCAATTCCTGGCGCAGGACGTCGTCTTCCAGGTTGAGGGCGAAGGCGAAGTGCTCTTCCTGCAGAGGTTCCTCGATGATGAAAAAGGACATGTTGGCGTCAGCCATGAACTTGCTTGCGTGGCTGTGATCCAAGACGACTGCATCGATTTGCCCGTTGCTGAGCATCTCTGCCCAGGAGTTACCCTCGGATCGCTCGAGCACGCGTATGGCCTCAGGAAGCCTCTGAGTCGCGGCAGGAACGGCAGTGGTGCCGATCTCGGTGCCGATCTTGCGGCCACTCAGATCTTCTAGGCGATGGGGCTCTCCTGCTCCTGGGCGAACGAGAGCCACGATCGTTGTCGTGAAGTAGGGGTCGGAGAAGGCAACTCGTTTCGCTCGCTCAGCGGTGATTCCGATGGTGGAGGCTGAGATGTCCACCTCCTCGGTCGCCACTGCATCAAGTAGTTCACCGAATGGAAGCTCGATCCACTGAACCTTGCGCCCCATGCGGTTAGCGGCCGCGGCCACGAGCTCGACCTCCAAGCCTTCTGCATTTCCTGAATCGTCTTGAGAGGAAAAAGGAGGATGTAGGAAGTTGGAGGCGGCCTTGATCGGTGCATTGCCAGCCGCTCCTGGGGAGTGGCAGCCAAAGCTTGCGGCAAGAGTACCGAGGGCGATGAAGAGTCCGACGCGGTGTCTGGTGAGCTGCATGAATTGATTATGCAGTCTTTGACGGCGAATTCGTAGGCAGCTCCTACGAGGGGCGGATTGGTGCTGTGCTATGCCGGTTCAACCAGGAGCAGCCAAAGGACTGAACCCGTCAGGTCCTGTTCTTGGAGCACCTGTTGCGCTGGTCCAGGGCCGTGGGTGGGCAGGTAGAGCGCGATGCCCGCTCTTGGCTACTCGGCTGCACGGGGATCGGGTGTCAGTGCGATCCTGATCAAGTCCGGCGGCCCCTGATCTTCGGTCTGCTTCCGGATCCGGGCGGTGGCATGGATTGCTTCTTCGGAGTCCTGGTAGAGACGCGCGATCTCGATGAGGCTGCCACCGGATGGCGTGACTTCAGGGCTGATACGGAAGTACCGCGCCGAGTACTCGAAAGAGATCCAGACACTCCCATCATCCAGCTCATGGAGCTTGACAATCTTCTGGTGGGGCAGGAATTCCAGTGCCTGTTCCGCCGATTCAGAGTCCAGTGGGCGAGCTATCGGATCTGAAGGCTGGCTTGTTGACTCGCAGGAGGCGAGGTACAAGAGAGCAGTCGCTAGCAGGCAGAGAATGGATCCTTGGTTCAGTTGTTCGCTTTTCATTCTGGGGCTCCAGGCAAGTGCCGCCTGGTGGATGCTCGAGCGTACGGTAGAAGCGGCCCAGGAACTGTATCGGGGTAGTAACAGGACCAAGGAATCCCGCCAGGCCTCGACTGTGATCGATGAGGGAGGGCCATGGCCAAACTTTTCTCTGCACCATTGATCTGGCCACTGGACATTCTTCTCATGGGCATCAGTCACGATGCAGAGGAAGGACCTTGGATCAGAGGGACTGGTGAACAAGCAAGCGGAATCATTGACGACGAATATCGGCAGGACTCTCGATAGCCTGTTTGCTGCTGGAAAGGCTGTGGGTGAGGATGGGTCGGAGTTCGACCTCTTTCCCATCGGGCTTCGCTTGCCCCAGGGGAACGCCCTGGCAGGAATTGCTGCCAGGGAAGGCGCGGTGCGAACGATTGAGTCGGGCTTCGCCATGGGGATCTCGGGCCTGTTCCTGATGAAGGCAACGATGGAGACTGCCCCAAGGGAGGCTGAACACTTCGCGATTGATCCCTCAGAGAAGAGCTACTGGAAGAATGCAGGCCTCTGTGCGTTCGAAGCCGCGGGAGTTCGGGATCGCCTGCACTTCTACGACGACAATTCGGAATACGTGCTGCCGCGACTGATCGAGAAGAAAGAGTCCTTCGATCTGGGGTTCATTGATGGCAACCACCGTTTCGAAGGAGCACTGATGGATCTGACTCTCATGCAGAGAGTCATGAAGCCTGGGGGGCTCATCGTTGTGGATGACACCTGGATGCCTTCCGTTCGTGCTGCTATTCAGTACTTCATCGAGAACATGGGGGTGACTGCGGTGACCGAGTACGGGGATGACCCCAAGCGCTGGATCCTCAAGCGTCTCTTTGGCTCGAAGAGTGTCCGAAAGTCGACCACCTCGAACATGGTTGCGCTACGTATCGCAGATGAGCCAGTGGAGCTGCCTTGGAATGCCTTTCACCCCTTCTCGATCAAGTAGAGCAGAAATCCAGCGCCCTTGAGCACCTGAGGGGCCGGGTGAGCGTGTGCGCGCAGTAGGGAGTGCCCTGATCTTCCTCGGGTACACTGTCTGCATGCCCCGAATTTCAGTCTTGATCTCTGTTGCTCTGATCCTGCTGCTCTCCAAGACGGCTCACGCAGTGGCCCAAGCTCCAGCGGCAGAGATGGAGCCTTCTTCGACGGCTGAATCAGGGGACGACGATCGTCCGAATGTCCTGGTGATTGTCACGGATCAACAGAACAGGCAAACGCTTGGCTGTATGGAGGGGCGCAAGGTCAAGACCCCTGCCCTGGATCAGCTGGCTGCGGAAGGGGTGCTCTTTCGCTCCGGCTACTGCAATGACCCGATCTGCTCTCCTTCGAGGTTCTCGATGCTCTCCGGGGTGTACCCGACCGAGGTAGGGGCATTCTTGAATCACGTCCGGCCTCGAGAGGAGGTGCCCCTGCTGAGTGACCTGCTCGGAGCGGCTGGTTTCTCTACGGCAGCAATCGGGAAGGTTGACTTCCCCGATCCGGACAACCCACATGGCTTCGATGATGTGTACTTGCACTACTCCTACCTGAACACCAACTGGTCCCATTGGTACCCGTGGTTTCTGCGTCGGGCGGAGGAGATGGGGGTCTCGTCCGATTTGTCAGTGATTGGCCGACGCTCGGGGGGGTCGACAGAGGTTGATGTCCTTTGCCTGACGAACCCATTTCCCGACGAGCTGACGCCGGAAGCCTGGATCACCGAGCAGTCCCTGAAGCTCATGAAGAGAGCGAAGGAGGACGATAAACCCTTCTTCATCAACGCGAACTATTTTGCTCCTCACCATCCTTTTGGACCGGTGAAGCGCTACTTGGATATGTACAAGCGGGAGGAGATAGAGCTACCACCTAACTTCATGGATCAAGAAATGATCCCGGCCGGTACTCAGAGCAAGCGGTATGGAGCTTGGGACGAAGATGACTGGCGAAAAGTCCTGCATCACTACTACGCCTTTGTCTCGCAGGTTGATCATCACATCGGCAAGCTCCTGTCAGGCATGGAGGAGCTGGGTCTGGCGGACAACACCCTGGTGTTCTTTGTCTCCGATCACGGTGATATGGCGGGTGAATTTCGAAGCATGACCAAGGGGCAGCCCTTCGAGGGCTCGATCGGAATCCCCTTTATCCTGCGATGGCCTGAGCGTGTTGAGGGGGGAAAGGTCTTGGATGCTCCGGTCTCTCTGATCGATATCGCTCCAACAATCCTTGAGGCGATCGGAGAGCCAATCCCTGAACGCTTCCGTGGTTCGAGCTTGCTGGACCTGATTGCTGGTGAGCAGGATCCAGCTGAGCGTGAGGTCTACGTGGTTGATGTACGCAAGAACCCCTTTCTATTGATCGTGCTTCGAGAAGGTGATTGGAAGCTCTCAGCGATCGGGCACGGTGGGGGTAGGCATCGCTACCGTCTGGTCAATCTGAGGGAAGATCCCCATGAAGTCACGGATCGGGTCAAGGACCCCGCTGCCGCTGACACCCTGAAGCTCATGAGGGAAAAACTCCTGGCCTTCTGGGAGCGGGAGTCCGCATTTGTGCCGCGTCCGCTCCCCAAACCGACTTACACCGGCAAGAAGTCGCTGCCCTACAAGGATTGAGATCACCGCCCGCGGCGAAGCACCCTGTTCTCGCGATGACGCACAGACGCCCGGTACGAGAGAGTGAGCTATGAACGGAATGGACCGATGCCCTGCTAGCCCTTGCTCTGGTAAGTGTCTGGCGCGACCGGGTCAGCCGTTTGTTCACGTAGCCAGAGGATCGCGACAACGACCAAGTAGGTCGGCATGAACTGCACGATCGCTTCCAGGCGAGCCTCGAAGAGCTCCTCTCCAGGTCGCGGAACTGTGCCATTCCAGGCGATCCAAAGCATTGTAAGGGCGCAGAGAGCAGCAACCGTGAGCAGCAGCTTGCGCCCAAGTAGTACAGCAGCCAGGACGCTGACGAGGATGAAGTTCACCACGTTTACATGCACGCTCTCTCCATTCGTGGTTGCCAGCCCAGCAACCAGCAGTAGAAGCCCAAACACCAGCAGTCGAGCACACAGTTGAACATCACCTCGTTTCAGTCTGTGCAGGAGCCCCACGCACATGAGTACGCAGATTCCATTGGATCCCAGGACAAGCAGGATGTGCCTGGAATCGAACTCCTCTGCTATCAAGAATATCGGTGCGCTTATGAGTGCTGCGATCAGAATGAGCCAGAGAATCGCGCGAGTCAGATGAACTTGTGCATCCATGATGCCTATTCTTTTCGATTGCTTCGGCTGCGCCAAGGAGACTCGAAAGTCTTTCCGTTGATTGGCCCCAAGAACTGGAGTTCAAACTGCCTTGCCCCGGATGCTGCAGGTCCTGATCAGGTGCCCTCTTCCTCGTGATGGCGCCTGATTGAGCTCGCGCCGCGAGACCCATCTGCTCTTCCGCGTGGTGAGCTGAACCGAAGCATACGACTGTATCGAGGCCTTGATCGTGGCCTGAGGGCCCACGAGAGGCCGTTGATTGGGGTAGGTGAAGAAGCGCACAGGCACCGATTCCAATTGGGTTGCGGGATCTGGGTGTGATGGGATACTGGAATCATGAAGCCTCAACGATCCGTACTTGCACTTCTGGCTGGGCTCTTTTTCTCTTCACTACCTGCGGGGGCTCAGAGTGTCAGCGTTTCGATTGGGGACGTGAATCTCGCGACTGGTACGGTGGAGGTCCTCTTCTCGAATACAGTTGCGGTCGCCGGATTCCAATTCGACGTGTCTGGGGTCACGATCGACGGCGTGTGCTGTGGTGCCACGGATAGCGCAGGATTTGACATGAACTGGAATGCCGAGAATGGCCGTGTTCTCTGCTTTGGCTTTGGCGTCTCCATTCCTCCGGGCCCGGAGCGCGTCCTTCTTGAGTTGGCTGTGCACTGCGATGAAGGTGAGTGCGACAACAGCTCGGCTATTTGCCTGAGTGCTCCCGTTTTCTCGGATTTGTCGGCCAATTCGATTCCGACGAGTGTTGGGTCTTGCCAGGGCTTCTACTCCACATTCTGCTACGGAGACGGGAGCTCTACGGTGTGCCCTTGTGGGAACAACGGTTCTGCTGGTGAGGGCTGCTCGAATTCGGGAGGTAGTGGAGCAATACTCAGTGCAATGGGGAGCAACGATGTCGTGCAGGATGACATCACGTTCCATGTGGCGCAGGGTCCGCCGAGTGTGCCTGGGATTCTATTTACAGGCACCGTGCAGGCTAGTGGCGGAAGTGGCTTTGTATTTGGGGATGGATTGCTATGCGCAACTGGAATGATCCAGCGGATGCAAGTGAAGTTCCTTGATGGAGCCGGCGCTGCAACTTGGGGGCCCGCACTCCAGACACAAGGCGGGTGGGGTCCTGGCGATACTCGCCACGTTCAGGCCTGGTACCGCGATGTAACGGGGCCCTGCAGTAGCGGCTTCAATACTTCCCACGCGTTGACCATTAACTTCTTGCCTTAGGTTCAATGGGGCACCAGCCCCTCTCAAAGATAGTTGCGCATTGAGTACTGAACTTCGGCTCGCTGAAGATGATGCCTACATCATCAAGAACTTGTGGCCCCTCTATCAGCATGAGGTGACTCGTTTCCAGGTCCAAGAACCCAATCAGCACGGGCTGCTTGGAGTGGACGACAGTGTCAGGGACATAGGGCGAGCAGTTGATGCACTTGACCCGTGGTGGCAGGACCGAGAGTCGCTCTTCCCTTATCTCATCGTCGTGGATGGCAAGCCTGCAGGGTTCAACCTGGTTGCCGGACGCTCACGTCACCCTGATGGGACAGATGTGGACTTCATCGTTCACGAGTTCTTCCTGCTTCAGGCGAGCAGGGGGAGTGGTGCTGCAGAACTAGCTGCGAAGGAGGGCTTCAACCTTCACCCAGGCAGTTGGGAGATCGTGACCTGGCCATCCAACGCTCGAGCGATCGCATTTTGGCGAAGAACGATCAGCGCACATACTTCTGGGAAATTCTCTGAGGCGCAGATAGACCATGCCTGGGGATCTCGGCGAGCGTTCCGGTTCGAGAGCGGAGTCCATGAGGAAAAGGTTTTAGGCTAATCCAGTTGCTGCCAGGTAGAGCCTGCCTAGAGCCAGTCATGAAGATCACCAGGCGAGATGCATTGGCGCTTGGGCTCCTGCTTGTGGCTCTGCTGCCCATGATTCTGGGACTGGGGATTCGGGGCCTTGAGCTACGGGCTGCGAACAAGGCCCTGACGAGCTCCGGAGGGGTGCCTGCGCCTGCTCATGTTGCCGCAGTGCTCCAAAGTGCAGACACTTACTTGCTG
>JABACD010000002.1:193102-195381 GCA_014237855.1 Planctomycetota bacterium
CGCTTTGCCTGGGGGGAGTGGTCGGCTTGGGTGTTGTCTCGTCAGGAACGTGGGCCTTGGTCGAGTTGAACAAGCAAGTGGGGAATTTTTCTGCCCAGGCTAGCGTGGGGCAAGTCGGGTTGACTGAGGCAGAAGTCGAGGAGATGAACCGTCTCTTTCAGGCTCAGTACGTCGAGGTCTATGACCACGCCAGGCCCGTGAATGCTTCAGATCAATTCTCGGAGGTATCTCAGGAAATGCGAGCAGAGTATGCAGCGGTGAATCTGCAGCGACGAATTGGGGTCTGGATTGGTATGAGCGCAGCCCTGCTTGCCCTGGTCGTGCGCTCCCTGGAGCAGCGGAAACGCTCTCAGCTCGCCTGAGGGCTGGGCTGGGCTGTTCGTGGGGTTGAAGAGCCTTGTATCCCTTGGACCCACGCCCGTACGGCGAGGCCCCTGCCCAACGTCCCCGGGTGGGGAGAGCGGGCTGTGAGCAAACGGCGGCGGCTCGGGTAATGCCTGATTTGGTCGAGCATCTTGGGAGCCGGTCCATCGACTCTCGAATTCACGACCCCGGGCACGCCAGTGTACGAGCCAGCTTGCGAGCCAACGTGCCCCCCCTGATCGAGAAACCCGGTGCCGCCGCCACTACTAAGGGCGTAGAACGGAGCCAGGCGGTACAGCTTCATTCCAAAATGTTTCTTGGGACGCTTCAGATCGCTGCCACATGGGTCACGCGAAGAGGACTCCCTGTGGATCAGGGGGGTGGGTGCGGTCAGGCCCGGTATCAGCTGATTCGCCCAGTCCCCCGGTGATCGGGCTCTTCAGCAGCGGACATCTCGTTCTTGAACCGGGTGCCGCCCCCGACCGCTTCGCTGAGTCCCATTACGCCTCGAAAGCATTGGGTTCACCTCCTGGAGGGTCGGGGCGGCTACTGCTGGCCAAGCTGGACTCAGTCGCGAGAGGAAGGACCCTCCTCCGAGAGCTTCTTGATGTGCTCGAGCACGCGACGGTGGATCCGATGCAGGATGGCATCACCCCAGACCTGCCAGTAGGGCGCTGGGCTCATCTCCAATGCGTACCAGGTGCTGCCCTCAAGCAGGGTGCCGCCCTCAGGAGTCTCAATGAGGCGGAACTCACCGCGGAGGCTCTTGAAGGAGTGGTCGAGATGCGGTGGATTGACATTAGCGTAGAAGCTCCATTCCTCCATGGGGACCGGCTGATCAGTCACGTCAAACGAAAGGCGCCGGGGTTCGTCCCAGACAGTGATTGGCTCAACGAAGGCGCCTGTGGAGAACTCGCAGTACCGTACAGCACCAACGCCTTCGCCATCGATCCGTGCCCGTAACGGGTATGCGATTCCTGTTGAGAAGAGCCAGTCGCTTGGAGGTGGAAGTTCGCTGAATGAGACCACGTTCTTCCAGACTGCACTCGGGGGAGCATCGATCTCGATTGAGGTGACCACCTCCCTCAGAGCGGGTTCGGTCACCTGACGCTCAACCAGGGCCCCGAGGGGGAACATCAACACGACGATGCCCAGGGTCGCGTCGACCCCGAGAGACATCTGCGCAAGGGATCTGCCGAAGATTGCGCCGGGCAGGGCCGCGCCCAGCATGATGGGGAGCACCATGACCAGGCAGACCATTCCCTCTAATGCGAACAGCAGGAGGGCAAGAAAACCAATGATCAGAACCGTCGTGACCATTGTGAGAGTCGAAGCAAGGCTGGGCTGACGGGCAATGTTGAACAGGTAAGCCGTGACCGCGCCCAGGAGAAAGGGAATCCCGAAGAACAGACCCACTCCGTAGTACTCAATGCCCTGGGTCAGCAACCCTATCATCCCCGTGCACAGGAGGATGACGACGCCGATGCCAAACATGGCAAACCGATTGGTGAACTCATCGGGCGCTGGGCGAGGTGCTCTAGCTGGCCCGCCCTTGAAGGTGGCAAGAAAGAGAATGGCCAGGTAGTTAAGGCCTGGGATCAGAAATGACAGTCCCAGCCAGGGCGACAACCCTGCGTCACGAGCACGCCGTGTGCTCATGGCGACACCGATCCAGAGGAATGGCAGTGCCCAGAGCACGAAGAAGATCAGCAGCCACGGCGGTAGGGGACCCTCACCCTGAAAGCGCATGGCGAATGTCGGGTTCAGGTAGGCAATCGGGTTCCAGAAGTCTCCGGTTGCCGCAAGGTAAGCACCTGAGTCAAAGGTGTACTTGACCAACGCTAACCCGAATCCAGTCGCCAGGTATCGCGTCCGACTTATGGGCCCCAGCAGCCTGAATAACTCTCGGAAGTCGC
>JABACD010000002.1:195535-215770 GCA_014237855.1 Planctomycetota bacterium
CTTGATGAGATACGGGGTTCTCCTCGCCGGTTCGAGAACGTTCGGGGCAGTTCAGAGCAGCACCTGACCTTCTCGAGGCGGCCTGCTGGACCCGGTGACGATGAAGCGAGCCGAGTGGAGCAATAGAACCTCGGTGATGTCACCTAAAAGGCGGTTTAGTCCTAAGTTGGTGTCTCATCCCTGCATCGAAGACACTGCACCTGGCGACTCCATCAAAACTCTCAATGTGCCTCACTCTCTCGCTTCTCGCTTGCCTTGGTCCTGCATTATCCAGTGAGTCTCAAGTACCGACTAGCATCCAGGGGAACGTGACCTGGCTGGACGCAAGTGATCCTGACGGCGACTTCGTTCCTGGTGGTTCTCTGGTCTCTGGGACAACCTGGATTGACAAGTCCTCTGCAAACAGTGCAGACGCCACCCAATCGGTAGCGATCAATCGCCCCACCGTCATACCGGGTGCGTGGAATTCGCGCTCGATCCTGCGCTTTGATGGGAACGACTACATGGACGTCTCCTCGACGGCCTTTGGCATGTTGAACGATGTGGCGGGGGCTACCCTCTTCGCTGTCGCGAGCACGACTGCCACGAGTGGACAAAGAGTCTTCATGATCTCTACTGGTGGGAATTCACGTCAAACTCGTGCTGGGGTGAACTTCTACGATGGCTTCGGGACTTCAATTGCGGGGTCAGGTGACTTTGGAGCTGCGGGGCGCCGGCTCGACTCGGATCCCTTTCAGAGGATCGAAGGTGGTACGGCTGTCAGCGGGCAGCTAGAGCAGTTCGCAGCCACTTTTGATTACTCGGCAGGAGAGCTGTCACTGTTTGTTGATGGTGCCCTCGAGACCCTGGCCACAAATTTTCAGAGTCCGGGCAATACCAGCGGTACCAACAGCCTGAATATTCGGGTTGGTGCCGATTCCGACCTGAGCTCATTGCATGGCGCCTTCAGGGGCGACCTGGCCGAGGTCATCGTCTACGACCGGGTTCTCTCTGTCTCCGAGCGCGCTCAGATCGAAGACTACCTACGGTCCAAGTGGTTCGGTGACTCAGGGGAGGCATTCTGTGCGGGTGATGGAACTGCAACACCTTGCCCGTGCGTGGATGGAACTGCGGGGCACGGATGTGCCAATTCAGCTGGGCCGGGTTCGGTCCTGATCGGATCTGGCACGCCAGATACGGGGAATGACACCTTCCAACTCTGTGTCACCGGTTCCGTTCCCAGTACGCCGGGGCTCCTGTTTCAGGGGAGTGCAGCGATCGCTGGCGGCAACGGGAATCCCGTAGGCAACGGTCTGCTGTGTGCTTCCCCGCAGAAACGCTGGTTTGTGCAGTTCGCGGACTCTTCGGGGGGGGTGGTCTACGGCCCGGGTCTCCTGGGCACTGATCCTGCTGCAACACCGGGCGCGACGCTGCTCTACCAGTGGTGGTTCCGAGACAATGCTGATTCATGTGGTGGCGGCTTCAACTTCTCGAATGCCTGGAGCACCACCTGGATGTAGCGCGAGGTCAGCTCGGATCGAGGCGCTATCGATGGATGGGGTATCAATGGACCCCAGAATCAGGTCCTGCGCCCCCTGCCGTCGCGGGGGCAAGAAATGGAACCAACCAACCGGGAGCACCGGTGTGTCTATCCTTTGCTTTGGTCCGGCTTGCGAATAGAATGCTGTGCCCGACTTGAAAAGCTCTTGCCGCTGCCCTGAATTAGAGAAAGAGGATAGAAAGATGACACAGGAATCTAAGATTCATTCCACTCGAGTGGATTCGCGCCACGTTCTTCTGGCTGTTGGAGCCGTGGTCCTTGCATCCGTTGCCTTCAGTCGTGGTAACAAGACGATGGAGGAGCCCACCAATGCCAAGGAGGCCATTGCTGAATTGCTCGCTGGGAACGCCCGGTTTGTCGCGGGAATGAACAAGTCGCACAAGATCGAGATCGAGCGCGCGGACCTTGCATCCGGACAGGCACCTTTCGCTGCGGTCATTCGATGTGCGGACTCAAGGGTAGCCCCAGAGATCTGCTTCGACCAGCAGCTCGGGAGGCTCTTTGTTTGTGCAATTGCAGGGAACATCACCACACCTGAGATCACGGCGAGCCTGGAATATGGTGTTGCCGTCCTGGGAACCAAGGCAATCGTCGTCATGGGCCACTCTTCCTGTGGTGCACTCGGCGCGGCCCTTGAGCATCGCCAGAACACCAGTGAGCTTCCTGGCTCACTTCCGATTCTCATCGATCAGATCATCTCCCCCTGTGCGATGAATCTTGATCCCAGTGATCCGAAGTCCCTTGGCGTGGCAACTGCCTGTAACGCAAATATGGTTGCCAAGGAATTGATCCGGCGTTCACCAGTGATTGCCGCGGCAGTGGAAGCTGGAGAGCTTCAGGTCATCGCAGGTGTCCAGGACCTCAAGTCTGGCCGCTTCGAGCTGACCTCGAACTAGAAGACTTCTTCCGAACAAGGAACTCACAGCCGGTCCCACGCTGGACCTGTGGAAACGGGCGCGACTCAAGATTGTCGCGCCCTCTTTCGTGCTCAGGTGGGGTGCTGAGTTAGGCAGCTCACTTGAGAGCCGAAGGCGAATCAGTGCGACAGAGTCGTGATGCATGCCTGCTGCCAGGTGGTGTGTCTGGTTCCACCAAGCTCGCAGAGAATATCTTGACTGGGGTCGAAGAAGCGAATGCGTTATCCTCGACCGCAACGAACCAAGGACCTCCAGGACCTCCAGACTGCACGGTATGTACACAAGCACGAAAGACCTCGTCCTTCCCACCACAGTTACAGGGTCGTGGCCACGTCCCCGATGGTTCGATATGAGCATGTGGGGCAAGCCGCTCGACTCCTGCATGATGGACACCCGCTATCGTGAACAGTTTCAAGACGCCATGACCGTGGTGATCGGGGATGAAGAGCGTGCAGGGCTGGACATCGTCACACACGGAGATCTGCACTGTGACGATGATATGGCTGGGCGATCCTGGCATCACTATCCACTGCAGCGTTGGGCGGGGCTCGACGGCGATTACCTTCAATCGGACGAAACGCGTTCTCCCTGGTTGCGCTACCCGCCCGGGACCCTCCTGAACGAGATCTACACCGGATGGCGCTGGCCACGAGTTGTGGACAAGGTCGAGCATCGGCCTCTTGACTACGCCAAGATCTGGCGTATCGCTCAGGCCCGATCCAATCGGCCAGTCAAGTTCGGTACCTGTTGCACTCAGGTAATGGGCCTATTCCTTGATCTGTATACTGACAAGTACACCGATCACCGGCAGGTCATCTGGGACATGGCGGAAGCGATGAACAAGGAGCTGCTGAGCCTGCGTGATGCGGGGTGCAAGGCCATTCAAATTGAGGAGCCGACGCTTCACTTCTGGGCAAACACCTACGGACCAGAGAGCGAGGAGGTGCGATTCATGGTGGACGCGTTCAACCGTGAAATCGAGGGGCTGGACGATGTGGAGGTCTGGATACACACCTGTTGGGGCAACCCCAACATGCAGCGCGTGATCGATAATGACAGCTATGCGGCGTCCTTCGAGCTCTACATGCATGCCTTGAAGGGAGACATCTGGACCGTGGAGATGACTGACAGGGACTTTCGTGACATTGAGCTGTTCGGCTCAATCGGAGGGCGACTACCCAAGAAGGTGTGTGTGGGGGTCGTCAGCCACAGAAACCTGCAAGTTGATCGGCCAGAAGACGTCGCAGCCCGCGCTCGTCGCGCTCTGGAATATATTGAGCCAGAGAATCTCATTCTTTCCAGCGACTGTGGCTTCGGCCGTCAGGGATGCAACCGGGACATTGCCTTCTTCAAGACCGCCTCCATTGCTCAGGGTGCGAACATCGTTCGAGGAGAGCTTGGATTGCCACAGTCTGAATTGAAGGCTTCGAACCCCGTGCTTCAAACGGATCTTGTTCCAGAAACTCCTGACCGCTAGGGATCGATCAAAGGGGCTCTGGAGTCTTTAGAGGCGGCTCTGCTGGTGAGCCCGAGCTCGCCTGGTTCAACCCGAGTCTGGCCTTCACCTTTGCATGGGCGTCCTCCAGAAGAGCGCCTGGCCCAAAGCACTGTATGCGAGCTGGTTCAGACCCAGCTACCATGCGCTGCATGCACTGGTTGAGAAGAAAGTTCGGCCTTGAGGAGGCGGGCACTACGGTGGGCCGCGAGGTTGCTGCGGGCCTTGTTACCTTCACCACCCTCTCATACATCCTCTTCGTGCAGCCGGTAGTCCTGGCTGCTGCGGGGATGGACATGAATGGAGTGCTATTTGCAACCTGCGTTGCCTCTGCCCTCGCATGTTTCTTGATGGCGTGGTGGGCGAATTACCCCTTTGCTCTCGCGCCGGCAATGGGGCACAACTTCTTCTTCAGTTTCGTGGTTTGCGGGACCATGGGATTCACCTGGCAACAGGCTCTCGCCGGAAACCTGGTCTCCGGTGCCGTCTTCCTGGTGCTAACACCAACGGGGTTGCGTGAGTGGGTTCTGGAAGCGATACCGCCGGCGATACGGTCTGGCATCGCAGCAGGTATCGGGTTGTTGATAGCAATGGTCGGGTTTCAATGGGGTGGGATCATCGTGGATCACCCCGCCACCTACGTGGCCCTGGCTGAGCTGACAGAGCCCGTGCCCCTCCTGACCATCTTCGGACTTCTTCTGACGGCAGGCCTGGTGGTCCGCAGGGTCCCTGGTGCAATCCTGTGGGGCATTCTCGCCACAGCAGGTTCGGGGTTGCTGGCGACCCATCTCTTCAACCTCGAGGTTCCCCTTGCTCGTGTGCATGGCCTCTTTGGTGCTCTGCCATCACCGGAGGGCACAGCGTTTCAGCTGGACTTCGAAGGCTTCTTTGCCGCGGGTCCTGCGCGCTGGCTGCCCGTGATCGGGGTCATGCTGTTCTTGGACCTGTTCGATAGCGTTGGATCACTCCTCAGTCTTGCGGGGCAAGCCGGACTGCTGAAAGAGGGACGACTGGAACGAGCACGTGGCGCACTGGCTGCGGACGCGGCGGGGACGGTCGCTGGTGCCTGCCTGGGAACCAGCACGGTGACCTGCTATGTGGAGAGCGCTGCAGGCGTTGCGACGGGAGGGCGAACAGGGCTCACCTCCATTGTCGTGGGGCTGTGTTTCTTGCTGGCCCTCTTCTTGACTCCTCTGCTTCAGACTGTCGGAGCTGGAGTAGAGGTGCTCCCCGGCATCATGCGCTACCCGGTCATTGCTCCAACTTTGATCCTGCTTGGTGCGATGATGCTGGGCGCTCTCTCTGATGTTGAGTGGGATGACTACTCCCAAGGGATCCCCGCCTTTCTCTGCGCTATCCTGATGCCCCTCAGCTTCTCAATCACCGATGGGATCGCATGGGGGTTTGTAAGCTACTCTTTTCTCTCGATATTGAAGGGGCGGCCTGCACATGCAGCGGTACACGGTTTTGCGCTGCTATTCCTTGTGCGGTATGCGTTTGGGGTCTGACCTTCACGGCCGGAGAGGGCTGCAAGACAAGATTAGAGCCCCGATTCTGTGGGATCTTCCTAAGGTCTAGATATGAAGAAGCCTTCTCTCGCTCGCCTGCTGGGAGGGGTCATCTTTCTGACCTCTTCATCTCTCGCACAGACCATCACATCCGAAGTCGTCGTTACAGGGCTGTCGAGTCCGCTCGACCTGAAGTCGGCTCCTGGTGATGACAGGCTCTTTGTTGCTGAACAGCCTGGAACCATTCAGATCATAGAGAACGGCGCTCTACGCTCGACACCCTTCTGGGACGGCACCTCCTTGGTGGCCTTTGACAATTTCACGGGTCTGCGTGCGTTTGTGTTTCACCCTGACTACGAGAACAACGGTCATGTCTTCATTGCCTATGACGAGGTTCCACAACTAGCTGGTGATGTGGTCATTGCCCGCCTGACGCGAGACGCGAGTGATCCGAGTGTCGTGGACCCGTCTAGCCTGGTAGAGATCCTGCGGGTCACTCAGACCGAGGCCTGGCATGGAGGTGGCTGTATGGAGTTTGGTCCAGATGGCTATTTCTACGTGGCGTTTGGTGATGGATACGGCCATGGGTTTGATCCCCTCTGCCACTCACAGGACGGAAGCCTGCTTCTCGGAAAGATGTTGCGGCTGGACCTCGATGGTGCCTTCCCGTACACGATTCCTTCGGACAATCCATTCGTAGGTGACCCCTCTGTCCGAGATGAGGTCTGGCACCTTGGGCTGCGACACCCTTGGCGCTGGTCCTTTGACCCGGCGAACGGAGACATGTACATCGCCGATGTGGGGCAGGTGACGATGGAGGAGCTCGATATTGCTCCAGCTGGATCTTCAGGACTGAATTTTGGTTGGAGGACAATGGAAGGCACGACCTGCAACGGCACATCCGGTTGTCCGGGAAGTGTGCCGGGATGTGGGGATCCGAGCTATACAGACCCTGTTCTCACTCAGCTGACGTCAGTGAATTGCTCGATCCAAGGAGGCTTCGTCTATCGAGGTAGTGCGATGCCGGCTGAGCAGGGAAAGTACTTCTTCGGCGGCTACTGTTCAGGGTCGATCTGGAGTCTCGAGTGGGATGGTTCAGCGGTTCAAGATCTGACCCACCGAAACCCAGAGTTTGGTCAGAACTTCAATTCGTTGACGGCCTTTGGTCGAGACAACGATGGTGAACTCTACATTCTTCGACAGAACGGTGAAGTGAGGAAGATCGTGCCGGTTTGCAAGGGGCCGGTGAATTACTGCTCATCTCAGCCAAACTCCACTGGAGGCTCAGCAACCCTGACATTGACGGGCAGCTCTGACATCGGAGCGAACGACATGGTCCTCCTCTCCCAGGGAGCATCGCCCAATCGTCCGGGGATCTTCTTCTATGGGCCCAACCAGATCTCGGTTCCCTTCGGGGAAGGTGTGCGATGCGTTGGTGGCTCCATCTTCAGGCTGCCGCCGGCAGTGATTACTGATGCATCGGGGACGGCCATGAGGGCGATCGACTTCAATGTGTCTCCTACGGGTGGAGGAGGAGCCGGGGCGATCTTCCCGGGCAGCAACTGGAACTTTCAGTTCTGGTTCAGGGATCCCCCAGGGGGATCGAGCGGATTCAATCTCAGCTCCGGCCTGAACGTGGAGTTCTGCCCCTGATCGAGTCCCGCCTGGGCTTGTGTGTGCAGAGCGTGCAGGGTTGTGGGGCGGGAGTGAGCCTGGCCTTGCTACTGAAGCTCGCGGGAGCGGCTGCAGCTGAGTACGGTCAGCTGAGCGATCGCTAGAGCCATAGAACCTCGAAGCCGTTGCTCAGATTGAAAGCACTACCGCAGAGCCCGGGAGGGTCGCGATACCAGATCTGAAATCGGTGGGTGTCGCCCGAAACGGCGCCCATCTTGGAGGCAAGGTCAACGGTAGTGAGCGAGGTTCCCAGGGCGTCGGACAGGACGAGTTGGAGGCGCTTGATTCCACCTCCAACACAGCGAAGTCCATCGCCAAAGGGAAGTCCAGCCAGTGCGTTCGAACCACCGAAGTAGAGGCAGGGCTTGTTCGGTGGAAGTTGGAATCCAGTCAAGGCCAGTTCGGCAGTAGTAACATCACTCGTTCCTGTGCTGGCGAGCAGCGCGCCTTGCCCGGTGCTGTTCGCGCAGCCAACACCATTGGCTCCGTCGTTTCCGCAGGGGCAAGATGTCTCCGTGCCATCGCCAAAACAGTAAGCCGAGCAGAGTCCCGAAGCCAAGCACGGAAGCAGCTGGAAGCTCCCCTGGTGTGCCGAGGTGTCGATGGTGATCGTACCCGTCTCCGTTGTTCGGCTGTGGAGTGGAGGAGCGTGTTGAACAGCACCAGTGAAGGATGATCCCACACCTGCGATCGCTGGCCGTTGCCTGAAAGGCATCTGGCTGTCGGAGGCGGAAAAGAACAGCTCCCCCCATGCCGAAAATTCGAAACCATAGAGAAGCGTCGAGTACCAGGCATAGTCGTACATGGCCTGCTCAAATCCCGGCTCGGCAGCAGATACGGTTGTGACTGTTGCCATCCGTGTTCCAAATAGATCTCGCCAGGCGCTAGCCTTGTCGGCCTTGTTGGTCCAGGCGAGTGGGTCCTGAAATCCGCTCAGGACGATCTGGTAGCTCTCGAGGAGGTAGATATCGGCGGGGCCGAGCAGGCTTGCGTCTCCTGCTGGATTGAATACGGCATCGGGGGTGGGTGAGAAGACATCGTCAGGATTCCAGGCATTGACGAATGTGGACAATCCAATTCCATGAGCATGTTGAATGGCACTGTTAAGAAGCTGACGACTGACGTGATAGTCCCAACCCGCTTCATCCAGAAAGACGCCAGTCACTCCCATACCATTCCAATCGTCGATGCGGGCCTGGATCTGTGAGAGGCTCAGCGTATCGGGGGGGAGCTGGCCCATGGGGATGTAGCCATGGACTTCGACACCGGGGAGCATGCTGATGATGGAGCTGGTCTTGGAGTGATCCGGATGGCCAGGGTCCTGCAGGCCATCACCCAGCACGACCATCTCGTAGCTGGCGAATACTGATGCCGCCAGTGATAGGTCACCACCGGAGCCGTTTACCAGGCTGGGGAAACCGTAGTAGATTGCGAGCTCTCCGGGGCCAACATCGCCTCCACCTGCAAGGGCGTGAGCGGGAGCCATGAGGAGCGCGATTCCAATACGGGCCACTATTGAATCGATGAGCATGGCTGTTTGTTGGAGCTGGTGGAGTCGCTTGTCCCCGCTAGAGAAGATCGTGAAATTCTGCCGTGGGACCAGGAGAGAGGTGAGGGTAGCCCTTCCTGTATAGGAAGCATGAAAACGCCTCCTTGTGTGCTGCTTGGGGTGGAATTTCTGCTGGGCACGGCCTCTATAGATATCGAGGACTGCATGATCTGCATGGGTAGCGCTCTTGATTTACCAAGCTCCTTTCTGTGCGTTCTAACTCTCCGCATCATTCTATAATCGAGGGTATGAGATACCTGAAAGCTTCGTTGATGGTTTCAGCCACTCTGACCAGCGCTTCACTTTCGATGGCTCAGTCACTTCCAGACAACATCGATATTTCGGGAGCTTCAGACGGAGTCGTTCAGCTGCCAGCCAGTGTCAGCTCGGTGTTCACCAACGTCTTTGATCGTTACACGAAGATCGTGGCTCCCAATGGTCAGGCAATACATCTACTTCTTCAAAGCAACGTGACAAACGAGATGGGGGTGCGCGCTCGAGAAGTCATGCGTTTCTATCTGACCGACGTTCCAGGTTCGCAGTACGGATCGAACAAGGCAGCCATCATGAACAGGATGGGGAACAACGAGGCTACGCTTGTCTACTTCAACTCCGAGAGTGCAGCAAATCAGGCGTTCAATGGTCCGCTGGGTAACGCGAACATCTTCGCCCAGGACCTGTACGCCACGGAGTCTGTCGTTGAAGGGACAGGGTTCTACTTCAACAACAACCGCAGAGATGCGACCTTTGAGGAGGTCTTCCATCTTGTTCATGGAGCTGGAATAGAGCCCGTGTACCCGGCGTTTCACAACGAGATCACGCAGGCGACGAATGCTGCCATCGCAGCGAATATCTACAACCCGCCGCCGCCCTCAGAGCTCCCTCCGGCCGATAGACCCTTCGAGTACATCATCAGCATCATTGACGTCTACCACGGCTATTGGGCTCATGATCCGGATAACGATGGCACAGCCTTCGGTGGTGAGTATGTCTTTCAAACTCGAGCAGAGGTCATCAACGGGGATCCAGCTGGAGTGACGGCGATGAGAAAATTCCTGCCCGAGTTTTTTACGGCAGACCTGACCTGTGCAGCGTCGATGACGGCGACCTTTCACCTCGATCGCGTGGCTGGACTCGAGTACACACTCAAGTCACAGTACATGGATAACTGCCGCCTCTCGGGAGGGAACGTCAGCCACCTGGTTGGTAATGACCGAGACAACCTTCTCGAAGGGAATGCAAATGACAACAGCCTCAACGGGGGCTTGGGGGAGGATACCGCAGTCTTCAAGGGGCCACTGTCCGAATACAGTCTACAGGGACAGCAAGTGATCGATTCGCAGCCAGGGCGTGATGGAACGGATACTCTCATGGGCATCGAGTTTCTTCAGTTCAGCGATCAGATCATTCCTGCTGGGAGTGCCGGGTCTGCCATGAACTACTGCGTCAGCGGTCCAAACTCAACTGGCGGGGCAGCTGTGATCTATGCGAACGGGAGCCTGAGCGTGAGTGCAAACGACCTCGCTCTCTTTGCGACTCCTGTCGTTCCGAGTGCGCCGGGTATCTTCTTCTTTGGTCCAAACCAGGCGCAGGTTCCATTTGGTAATGGAACTCGATGTATCGGGGCTCCAATCACCCGCCTGCATGTCAGTTTTGCCGGCCTCTTGGGTGGGCTCGAGTACAGCATTGACAATCAGGCAGCTCCAGTTTCAGGCAGCTTTGTGCCTGGAGCCGTGTGGAACTTCCAGGCGTGGTTCCGGGACTCTCAGGGCGGAGGGGCTGGCTTCGACCTGTCCGATGGTTTGCAGGTGACCTTCGGGAGCTGATCGAGGGCTGGAGGGTCCGGCGCTACCGATCCCGTTCGACGGAGCAGCGAGCATGCTGGATCAGATCTACTTGAATGCTGGGAGCTGCAGTGGCTCCAGGTTCTGGAGTCTCGATCCTCTCCATGTTGCCGCGACTTTTTCGCGCATCTCGGTGGAGTTCAAGCGGATACTCAGAAGACCATGCGTCGACCATCTCTCCTGACTTCTGCTCTGGCCAGGGCCAGAGTGCCCTTCTTGGGCTTCTGTCTCGCTCTCGGTGCTGGTTGCCGTTCGGTGGAGCCCACCCAACCCTTGAGCACAAGTAATGCCCTCTCGTCACTCGAGCTGCAGATCGAGGAGCTGTACGTGGCTTTCTGCTTCGATGCTCGAAGTGAGCCTGACTGGCGTGCACAGCGTGAGATCTACCTGGAAGGAGCTGCATTCGTAGCGCCCATTCGACCTGGGATAACACCTCGCGGACAGGATCAGGAGAGCTTCATCGCTGACTTTCGTGCCTTCTCGAGCAGTGATGGCTTTGTGGATACAGGGTTTCACGAGCGAATTATCGATACCCGCATCGAGATTTTCGGAGGTATAGCTCATGCCTTCGTCCTCTTCGAAGGCTTCTATCCTCCAGATGGGCAGGCAGCCACACGAGGAGTCGATAGCCTCCAGTTTGTCCACGACGGATCTTCATGGAGGCTGGTGTCCTTCACGACCCAGTTCGAGAGCGAGACTCAAGCCTTGCCAAGCGGCCTTTGAGAGGCCACGTCAGGACATCGGCGGTGATCGCTATTTCTTCCTGCGCTCGCGCTTGCTTCTACGCTTCTCCGTGGGATCTGTAGTCTCGATCTTACCCTTCCACTCGTATCCCTTACGCTTACCAGTGCGAACGTGATCGCGGTGGTCGCGAACCACTGCTGAGTGCTTGGATAGGCCTTTCTTCAGGGCACTGGTCAGGCTCCTACCAGCGAGGCCTTGATCGACCTTATTCAAGACCTGAGCGCTTCTGCCGTAGTCGTCAGGATCCAGCACCAGGATCCCTGATCGTTCTTGCCCACGCTCTTTGGCGAGCTCCGGATACTCATCGAGGTCTTCGGGAGCGCAGACTACGTAGTGGGCTTCGCCAGCGACATCGTCTTGCCAGGCTGAGGTGGCCAGTCGCCTTGAGAGGTCATCACGCTCTTTCTGGCTGGGGGCGAAGCCGACCACGAGGGGCAGCGAATCGCACGCGGCGACGTTCAGTCCAAGCCTCAGGTTTTCGACACGAGGTAAGGGCTGTTCTGAATCACTCCTGGGTGTCTTGCCATGCTTGTTGAGGGCTTGTGCAAACTCCTCAGGACCGTCGTAGAGCATGGAAGGGCTCCTGCCGGATCGGAACGAGAGCAGTTTTCCTCGCGAGTCGAGTAAGGCAAAGACTGTGTTTTCAAGAGTGCCCTGGTGACCCTCGAAGTAGGAAAGCAGCACCTCAGCTTCCGCCGCAGACTCATAGGTAGCCGGACGAACGCAAATCCAGTCTCGGGACGCGGTGACCACCGCGGGATCGGAGAAGAACTCGATCTCTGTGTTCTGATAGCCAGGTCACCACATGCCAGGTACCTCGTTGCAACGAGGAGCTGCGCTCATCAGCATGATTGGTCGTCCGCTGCGGGCGGCCTCGTTCTTGGCGTCCTCCCAGACGCTGTACCAGGCGACTCGTGATTCGCGATTCACGATCTCATTCTCGGGCATGCCCGGGGCAGAGCCTCTACGGGACTGTGCGGGTACCGCCGGAGCTGCAAGCGTGAGCAGCGCAAGTATCAGAATTTGCTTCATGACCTGAATGATCGACCATCTTGGCCCGAGATGCCTTGGTATCTGCTGGGCTGATTGCTTGTGGTGGCCTCGGAGTTGGGAACGGTCCCATGGCGGTGGCTCTGGAGGGCTGGAGGCCCAGGGCGCTCCGCACAGCCGGGGAGCCGTGCGGGAATCGGCCCAAGTCGACCGCAATCCACTTAAGCGCCTGGCTGATGCTGCCGAAACGGGCCGTACGGGATCCCGGCTCCTTGCCATTCCGAACTGCACTCTGGTTTTCCTCGCCGGTGCCAGCCCTCGTGTTCAAGCCCCTCAAGTCCGCTCCGATCAAGCAGATCTCCGCTCCCACGGAGGAAGATCTCGCGCTGCTTGAACAGCCGCGCGATTCGGTAGAGCGGGGACAGGCAGCGCGGCCCTCGTCAGAGAACGAGCCAGTAGAGGTCACAAGAAAACGATCCACAATGTTGTGGTTCGGCATAACGATCTTCCTGGGTGCCTTCCTGTTGTTCCAGGTCCAGCCTCTGATTGGGAAGTTCATCCTGCCGTGGTTTGGGTCCTCTCCAGGAGTTTGGGCGACCTGCATGCTCTTCTTCCAGCTGATGCTACTGGGGGGCTACACCTACGCGCATCTGTTGGTGCGGTTCCTCAAGCCGAGGCAGCAAGGCTGGACGCACCTGTGCCTTCTGGCATTGGCGATGATCACACTGCCTATCACTCCTTCGGAGGTCTGGAGACCGGGTCCGGAAGATCAGCCGGTGCTGGCCATCTTGGTGATCCTTGGCGCAAGCGTGGGAGCGCCCTTCTTGCTGCTCTCCTCTACTGGCCCACTTCTTCAGAGCTGGTTTGCGCTCCTGGAACCCGACCGATCGCCGTACAGGCTCTATGCCCTCTCGAACATCGGCTCTGTCGTAGCCCTGATCTCCTATCCTTTCGTCTTCGAGCGCCTGCTGACCTTGCCCGGGCAGACGAGTGGGTGGTCTTGGGCGTACGCGGAGTACGCACTCTTGTGTGGAGCTTGTGCCTGGATGTTGCTGAAGCAAACACCCTCGCACGAACCTTCAAGAGAGAATCAGAAGAGCGCAGCTACCTTGCCAGTCTTCGATGTCTTCCTTTGGATATCACTCTCGGCTTGTGGATCGGCGATGCTTCTGGCTACTACGAATCAGCTGGTGCTTGACGTCTCATCGATCCCGTTCCTCTGGGTGCTCCCACTGGCTGTCTACCTGCTGACCTTCATCCTCTGCTTTGAAGGTGATCGCTGGTACCCGAGACCTCTCTTCTGTGCCCTGCTGCCAATGGCCCTGATGACAGGGGTGGTACTCCTCGATGGTGGAGCAGAGGTCGGGCTCAGTCACCAGGTCATGGGCTACAGCGGCAGCTTGTTCGTCTGCTGTATGTGCTGCCACGGCGAACTCGCGCGTCGCAAGCCTGCGCCTGATCGCCTGACTTCGTACTTTCTTCTGATCTCGTTGGGAGGAGCACTGGGAGGGCTCTTTGTTGCAATCGTTGCACCCGCGATCTTCTCGGGGATCTACGAGTACCCGTTGCTCCTTGGAGCGAGCGCTGTCCTGATCCTGACAGCTGTAGTGCACTCGGTTCTCCGAGAGCAACCGTCTGGAGTCAGGCGGGTTGCCCGGTTGGCCTCTCGACTCTGTTGGACTGTCTGTGTGATCCTTCTACTCTGGGGATCGAGCCAGTATCTATTGACGAATGGCTGGTTCGATGCGAAGGAGAGGGAACTCTCCGTAGCGGATCGGGCCTGGAGCACGCAGAGTCGCTACGTGGCGTTGGCCTCAATGTTGCTCGTCGTCACCGTGCTTGAGTGGGCTCGCAGACGGCGAGGCATTGGACTTACTACCTGGTGGTACTCTGGAAGAGTCTTCTTGACCTCTGGGTTTGCGCTCTCGGTCTGTCTTGGACTGACCTCACTTGTCGGCGTGTTGGGATGGCAGGTCCTTGGTGGTTCCGGTGGCGCACCCTACAAGATGGCCCGAAACTTCTACGGCGTGCTGACCATTGAAGAGTACGAGCCGGGGACCCCGGATGAGGAGTACGCGCTCTATCATGGACGCATCATCCACGGCTACCAGTACACCTCTTGTCCGGATTGGCCGACCTCCTACTACGGCCCCAAGTCAGGGATTGGCATCGCACTTCAGCGCCATCCGCAACGAAGTGATCCGGACCGCCAGTTTCGAGTGGGCGTCGTGGGCCTGGGAACTGGGACTGTGGCGGCCTACATGAATGCCAGTGTGCACCCTCATCATTGGGTCTATGTTCGACCTGACCCAAGGGATCCTGGCGATTACTTGCGTTACTACGAGATCAATCCGTTGGTGCGTGATTGGGCGGAGCAACACTTCACCTTCATGGAGGACGCCCGTGGTCGTGGTGCGGATGTAGAGGTGTTCATGGGAGATGCCCGCATCGTCATGGATCACCAGATCCAGGCGGGTGACTCCCAGGGGTTCGATGTTCTGGGAGTTGATGCATTCTCGGGCGATGCCATCCCGATCCACTTGCTGACGAAGGAGAGCTTTGCGGTCTACTGGGAGCACCTGAGAGCAGATGGAATTCTGGCGATCAATGTGACGAACCGATTCGTTGACCTGGCTCCTATCGTCATGCGCCTGGGGCAGGAGTTTGGCAAGACCATGGTCCGTGTTGTGAGAGAAGATGACGAATCAAGGGGTGTCAGCCAGAACGACTGGGTGCTGCTGACGAGCAATACAGCATTCCTTGATGACCGGGAGTTGAAGAGAGCCGCGGCCGATCTACCAGTTGCAGGGCCTCTCTGGACCGATGACTTCAGCAGCCTCTACGAGGTCCTGAAGACGAACTGAGCTAGCCTGTCGAGACGGACTGACTGGCCGGGGCTCATCACGGTCCTTCAGATGACATTGCTGTGCACTAAGGAATGTCCGTGTCTTCCTTGGAGACGAGATGCCAGCTGCCATCGGGATCAAAGCTCTTCACTTGAACTGCGAGCTCTCCTGTGTCCTCACCCAGGTCCTGTTCGTACACGAGTCCAACGTGATTGACGAGGAAGGACTGTATTCCGGATTCTCCGTAGGTGGCTGGCCAGGCAATCAAGGCAAAGCCTTCCGTCATCGAGCCGTCCTTGATGTAGTCGAATGCGCCCCCTGGAGCGTTCGGACCCTGGCTCTGAAGGACGCGGAAGAGATAGCCGTGGAAAGGTTGAAGCTCGCCTTGGGTGAACTCATAACCTTCAAACTGGGCACCTGCGTAGAGCGACCCCAGAGGGCTAGGAGTCTCACTCTCTGCGGTTGCCCAGTAGAGACCATCCTTGTGCCCTTCCGTACTCAGGATGAATCTTGCGAACTCAGGCTGAGCTTTGCCCTGGGGGTTTGACTGGTAGTACTCCCGCTCAGCGTCAACGAAGGCGAGGCAGGCTTGGATGGTATTGAGTTCATTTTCCCCAATCCGCCGACTGAGCAGCTCATCTTTGCCTTCCGCCAGGTCGAATCGCCACCCATCTCCGTCTTCGAGGAGAGGGATTGGAAAGATCCAGCCATTCTGCCCTATCTGCAGAGTGGCGATGCCATCATCCCAGGGGAGCCAACCGTGTTGAGCGTCATAGGCTGCCAGGAATCGCTCCTGTTCCTCTTGGTCCAGGACTGGATCGCCGGAGCTCAACACCTTCTCGTAGCCACTACCCAGGATCGCTAGCAGGGCTTGATCATCACCCTGCCTGATTGCGGCGGTGAGTGCATCGCCTGCTGACTCTGGACTGGAGAAGGCCTGAACCTGGCTGTCGTTGAATCCGAGCGTGTGGCACGAACTGGAGAACGACAGGGCTGCGATGAGCAGGAAGGATGACAGGACTTGGATTCTTTGTTTCATTTGAGTGCTCCCTAACGTCTACGGCCACCGCCACGCATGCCACCAAAGCCTCGGTGGCCGCCTCCGCCACCGCCACGGCTCATGCCGCCAAAGCTGCCTCTCCCGGATCGACTCTGGAATCCACGGTCTGAACTTCGCAAGGACCTCTGACCGCGACTGATTCCACCAAGTGCTGACTCCCTAGCCCCACTGGAGCTCCCACGAAGGCCACCAAGCTCATTGCCCATTGAGCTCATTCCACGGCTTCCGAGGCCACTCTCGACCCTGTTGGAGGCAGCTCCAACCCGGCCCTCTGCGTTGCTGCCTTTGAACCTATCTGCGGAACCGTTGGAGAGTTGTTGCCTGCCTCGGTCCGCGTATCCACGGAAGGAATCGCGGGCTTTCGCATCTCGAGCCTGATTCGTACCAAAGCGGTTCTGTAGGTTCTTATTCCCGTAGGACACACCTCCTCGATGAGAGCTGTTGTGGTTCCAGTTTGCGCTGTTGATCTGAGTGCGATTGAAGCTGTTGTATCGATTGACGTTGATGTTCACATTGGAACGACCCCAGTTACAGTTTCCCCATAGAGCAGCTCCAACCACGAGCCCAGCTCCGAATGAAATCGCCGATCGGGTCGCGACATATCCGGGTGGATACCAGTAGTAAGGAGGGTACGCGGGGTATGCCCAGGTGCCATACACCACCGTTGGGTTGTAGGTGGGCACGTAGACGATCTGGGGATCGGCTGGAGTGATGACGATTACGTCAGCTTGATCACCTCCGGACCCTTGCTGAACGGCGACCTCTTGCTGCTTGTTGGTCTTGAGGTTGCCCTCTTCCTTTGCCTTCTTTCTCAATACCTGAACGGCGTCCATGACACCCTTTTGGTTCGCGAGGAAGGCATTTCCCAGCTGAGTGGTCCACGTCAACTTGTCGTTCATCATGTCGAGAACTTGCGGGAAGGCAGTGAGGGATTTCACACTGGGATCCCAGCTTTGCTTTTGCATGGCGCTTTCGAGCGCCTTGCTCTCCAGGCCTGGGTTTGCCTTGACCCAGCGCGCTGCCTCCACAATCTCCAATGGGTAGGTAGAAGCCATCAAGATCTGAGCGAGAAGCGAGTCAGGGTAGAGAGCGATCGGTGCAGCAAGCTGCTGAAGTTGCTCTGTGGACATCGGCTTGGAGGTGGATGTCGGCTTGGAGTCGGACTGCGAACTCTCCTGGAGAGTCGCGGGGCTTGCCGCGGCTACCCTGCTTGTCGTTTGAAGAGCAAGAAGGGCTGTGATGAGCATCACTGAGTATCGAAGCCCTCTGTTGAAAACAGTGGATTTGGGTCGCATGAAGAGCACTTTCCGCAGAGAAGCCAGGAGCATGAACAGGCAAGGGATGGGGCCGGAGGCCAAGATTCGAACTCTGACCCCCTCCATGATGGTTGCAGGATAGCCAAATCCATGGTGCTGGTGTGCGAGATCGGGGTCTGGCGTGGTCCTGCGGGGAGTCAGCTGCGTCATGAGCACAAGCAGGGCTGGGCTTGTACCCTCGGCGGCTTGAGTCCAGAGTCGATGGTCGCTGAGCAGAGACCGCACTGACCTGGGGTGATGGATTTCAATCGCAACCCAATGGTGCTCCCGGTGTGGAGATCCGCTACGGCGAGGGAGAATGCCGCAGAGGTGGTCCCGGGAGACTTTCTGATTGCTCAGAACTTGAGACAGTTGTATCAAGAATTAGGAATAAGATCGTTGCCTCGATTGTCGGGCAGTATTCAGGAGCTGGGAATTGACTCCAAGAGTTCACCGTAGAATCCATTAGTGTAACTTGCAAAGTGAGGCCTGGACCAATGATGGCAAGAGACGCAGAAATCCCAAGGCACGAGCCCGATCCCGAGGAGAGGGGTGCGGAGCTTCTGGCGGCCGTAATATCCGGTGATGAAGCTGCAACAGACGAGTTACTGGCCGTCTTGGCACCGAGCCTGTTGAAGTACCTGCATAGGCAGATGGGGCAGCGCCTGACGCGCTATCTTTCAGTCAAGGACATTGCACAAGAGAGCATGGCAAGCTTCTTGAGTTCCATCGATCATCTGCGAGCAAATGCTGACCTCTCGGACGCGAGAAATCTCCTGTTCCAACATGCGCGTTGGATCGTGATGCGGCGTGGAAGTGACGCTGGGAAATTCGCGGGGGAGTCAGCATACATGAAGCTGGCCTCTCAGGACGCTGCTCAGCCGGTCGATCGCTCGGTCGGAGACGTTACTCTTGAAGATGAGCTCGTTTGGCTCAATGAGATGATTGATGCGCTGGATGAAGATCTTCAAGTCGTGGTAAGGAGACGGCTGGAAGGAGTTACGTTTGGCGATCTTGCAGATGAGCTGGGATTGGGAGAGTCCGCCATTCGAAAGCGCTTCGATCGAGGTCTCGACGAGTTGAAGAGGCTTGGTCAGGGGCGCAAGCTCGGATAATTCCAGCTGTCTTCGAAGATGACGTACGAAGAATCCAGTGCAGAAGAGCCTTCGAAGCGTGACGTCGAAGATCTCTATCATGAATTCATTAGAAGGTCGGAGGGGGGTGAGGAGCTGGATATCGATGGCTTCTGTCTCGCTCATCCCGAGCATGAGGAAGCGCTTCGCCGGCGCCATCGTCACTGGATACTTGCAGGCCGAGCACTGGTGAATGCCGAAATAGAGCCGGGTCACAGTGAGCCTCAGACCAAGAACCGTAGCCTGTTGGGAGGTGGGCTCCGACCGCCCAAGCAGGGGACCTACGAGGCCCGCTACTCGGTTGGAGATGAAATTGGTCGTGGGGGAATGGGTTCGATTCTCTCTGTCCGAGACGAACACCTGGATCGTGAACTCGCGATGAAGATGTTGCGGGTGCGGACATTGGACACTCGCGATGGATCGGGACCGGTTACCCCGCCTCATGACCTGGCGAGGTTTCTTGAGGAAGCTCGGATCACCGGTGGACTTCAGCACCCCAACATTGTGCCGGTGCACGAACTGGGAGCTGATCCCGATGGCAAGCCCTACTTCACAATGAAGCTTGTAGAGGGGCGTACTTTTCGCGAAGTACTTCCACTCGCCCGTGCGGGTAAAGAGGGGTGGAATATCGAGCGGGCTCTTGGCGTTCTCCTGAAGGTTTGTCAGGCAGTTGGCTATGCTCATGACAAGGACGTGATTCATCGCGACCTCAAGCCCGCAAACCTCATGGTCGGGAGTTTCGGAGAGGTGTACGTGATGGACTGGGGTCTGGCGCGGGATTGCTCGAGAGGGGAGTTCCTGTTGCCTGAGGGGGTCGAGCGCGACGCTCTCGAGGATGGGGATTCAGGCAGCTTTAGAACCCGTGACGGAACGGTGCTTGGTACGCCCGAGTACATGGCGCCAGAGCAAGCTGCTGGTAATCGCGAAGAAGTTGGGCCCCTCTCGGATGTCTACTCCGTGGGGGCCATGCTGTATGAGCTGCTTACAGGTCAGACTCCGAAGGGTGATGGTCGACGGCCACTCATCGTGCGTGTCATGGCGGCGGTTGGATCCGTGCCAAAAGAGGTGCGGCTGATCGCACCTGAGGCCCCAGCTGAGTTGTGTGCCATCTGTGAGCGGGCAATTGAGCAGGATCCAAAAGATCGCTATCCAGGAATTGTCGAGCTTGCCGATGATCTGGAGGCCTATCTCGAGGGACGCGTTGTCAAGGCTTATGCCACTGGAGCATTCGCCGAATTCCGAAAGTGGATCCAACGAAATCCGGCGGTCGCATTACTCGCAGGAACAGTCATCAGCCTGGTTGTAATCGGTCTGGTCGTGATCTCTGGTCTGGCACTAAGGGTCTCCGATCAGAAGAAGAGCCTGGAGACGAGTAAGGAAGAGCTGGCGAGGTCCAACGAGGACCTCAAGATCAAGACCCTTGAGGCGACCGAGAATGCCGCCTTGGAAAAGAACCGTGCAGATGAGGTACTTCGTCTGTCATTGGCTCAGGACTACGAAGACCTGGTGGTTGAGGCCAATAATTTGTGGCCTGCCCACCCGGAGATGATCGGCGACCTCGAAGGCTGGATCTCCAAGGCCAGCAGTCTGGTTGCCGAGCTCCCGGCGCTTGTCGAGAAACGAGATCAGCTACGTTCGAA
>JABACD010000002.1:215839-302192 GCA_014237855.1 Planctomycetota bacterium
CTCTCTTCAGGGGGAGCTTGCTTTCAAGCGGAGTGCGCTGGAGGTAAGGCGCGGGGACTCAGCGCTGGAACTTCCCACGGTGAACTTCCTGGAGTACCCATCGGGTGCCAGGGCGTTGATGGCTCTGGCCTTTGAGATGTTCAGGCCGGGCAGAAAAGTCCATGGCCAGGAGGCACTGGGCCTGGTGTTGGCGAGCCAGGCGGCCGAGCTCGCGTCACCTGAGTTGAGATCTGAGTTCTTGGATTACCTCGCCTGGGCTCACCTGGAGGTTGGGGACACCGAAGGCGCCCTGGATAGGGGATACACAGCCCTGGAAGCAGCACTTGATGGCCGGCAGGAGAGCGCAGAGGCCAGGTATGGGGAGCTGGAGCTCGCCGTGGAAGAGGCCACCAGCGCCGACGGCATCGCGAGAGCGCAGGAAGAGGTAGTCGAGCTAGAGGCGAGCGTGGCGGCTCTAGCATCTCGGGTGGATAGACGGACAGTCTGGACTTTTCCAGAGACCGAAGCCCAGGGGACGAGTGCCCGCTGGTGGCACAACCAGCTCTCGATCTTGATCGAGGAGCTGGAGTCCCTGAATCGCCCGGGAACGGGCTTGCTCGTGCTGAATGGAGTCAGCGAAGAGGGTGGTTGGAGTGTCTCAAGTCGACTTCAACTTGCTCTGGACTTGCAAGAGGGCTTCTCCCCGGGCGGAAAGTACGCAAGCCGCTGGGAGGAAGACCTGCCAGCCATACGGGGAGCATATCCTGGTCTGGAGATCACCCCGCAGATGGGGTTGGTGCCAATCGGCCAGGACCCGATTTCAGGGCTTTGGGAGTTCTGGGATATTCAGACGGGATCTGAACCGCAGCGTGATGAGCAAGGCGTCATTCAGGTCGAGGTCTCGTCTGGCCTCGTGCTTGTGCTGATACCGGGCGGTAAGTGCTGGATGGGCGCACAATCAAACAACCCGGCCGGACACAACTACGATAGGAACGCGGACACAGGCGGACGCCCGGTTCGTGAAATTGAACTGACCGCATTTTTCTTGTCCAAGTACGAGATGACCCAGGGGCAGTGGAAGCGACTGACTGGCTGGAACCGCAGTTCGTATGGCCCAGACGGTGATTGGGGCGGCGACTGGGCGCACGACGGAGCGATTGGTAACTTGCTCCACCCCGTAACGGATGTCTCGTGGACTGACTGTGAAGAGGTGATGACGCGATGTGGGCTGATGCTTCCATCGGAGGCTCAATGGGAGTACAGCTGCCGTGCTGGGAGCGAGACTATCTTCTGGAGTGGTGACACGATGGAAGACCTCCTGGGCATCGCGAACCTGGAAGACAGGTATGCTCAAAACCATGGCGCACCTTCGGCCTGGAAAGTCGAGGAGAGCTTTGATGATGGTTATACCGCCCACTGCCCGGTAGACATCTTCAGGGCAAACAAGTTTGGTCTGCACCATATCCATGGCAACGTTTCCGAGTGGTGCAGGGATAGCTTTGAGCAGGGATTCTACTTTGAGCCAGTCTCCATCAATCCGGTGAATGTTGCCTCTGGTGACGTGCCTTGCATCTTCAGAGGTGGAAGCTTCAGCCATGCTGCAGGTCTGGCCAGATCAGCGTTCTCCATCAGCCGACCCCGAGCTTTCATTGCCTCCTACCTTGGCCTTCGGCCAGCGAGGGGAGTCGTCACCGTTGAGTGATTCAATCTGTCACGTCAGTTGATTGGAAGGGCTCTGAGCTGGAACGGCGCCTCAGTCCACTTCGCACCTTCACGAAGGACAATGAGAAGCTTCGAGTCGGAGGGAATCGAGCCGTAGGCTTGCTCGACTTCCATGCCAGTTGAGCTGGGTGTCTTCATGATGATCTCGGAGGCAAGGACCGTGCCTCTATCGACGAGGCCAACATCACGAATGCGGAACCCTGGACCTTCGGCCACGACAAAGAGATGGTTGCAGTTGATCCTCGAGAGCGTGAGCTCGACGCCTGCCTCGTCTAGTCCAGGAATCTTGATCGGCTGCGGCTTCCAAGAAGCTCTGAGACCAGTGATCTTGAAGCTGTGCTGACCTCCCAGCGAGTCTCGTACTTCGAGAAAGATGGACGACCCTTCGGGTAGCCTTCCAGCATCTACATGCGCTGTGAGCCTGGAATATTCGACTTCGGTGCTGGATGCGTGAAAGACTCGAGCACCCTCCAGGCTGAGCTTTGTGATGCTGCTACCTTTACTTCGTACGTCAAGGCGAAGGGCTGGTTCAACTCGTATGCAGGCGCTCACTTGCATCTCTGCATCGGAGAACTCAGACGATTTGATTTCCTTCAGCTTCTCATTTCGAAAGCCAGTGCCGTGAAGAGCACGGTCAGCTCCTCCAGCGAGAACTTCGAGATGCCCGTCAGCTACATCCAAGTGTGACACTTCGCCTGATGGTCTCTCCAAATCAATCCAGGTGACCAATCCTCCGTCTGGTCGATCTAGTTCGGTCTCCATGGTTGAGGAGTCCGCATCGAGTTCCTTCAGTCGTTTACCCCGGCAGGTTGCCCTCCTGATGACTGGCCTGGCTGCCACTGCATCTCTAGCGAGGTCCCCCTCTGCTACAAGCCGAATTTGAAGACGGTCTCCACGGTCGAAGGCCGTGGCCGAAAACTCAAGATCGGTTGGTATCGCCAGAGCAGTCACGGCCAGGGTGAGAGCAAGGGCTTGAGAAAACCACCACGGATAGTTCATGAGAAAGTGCTTCTGTTGTCTTCACCAAGGGGGGAGAGCTCGACAGTGATTTTTCGTGACAACGCAGCACGAAAGGCCGTCAGTTCACCCTGAGTGGTGTGAGACTTCCCCAGAGGGAGAGGAGGGTACAAGAGCAGGGCACAGCAGGACAAACACGGCACAGGCCAGTTTATATTGACAATTTGAAGGGGGTCTGGTGGGCAAGGTAAGAACCTGTTCTCCCGGAGAAGGCGGAGGTTCAGGAACTGCAGGAGGGCAATCAGCAAATGTGAGTTCCTGCGTGCCATGCTCGTTCGGAACAAGTCTGGTAGAATTGCTCGCCACATCAGATGTAGCTCAGTAGAAGCAAATGACTGCCAACCCACTTCTCCCTGCAGGCCAGCTCGGCGATCGGTTTTGAGAGCTGCCATCACGCTTGGGGATTGCCTTGGAGTTAGAAAAAAAAGACCTTGTTCGCGCTCTCGTTGTATGACTTTTTCTAGCACCGCTACCTCAATCCTGATCGCACTATTGTCGCCAGGGGTGTCTGGAGCAGGTGAGCAGCAATACGCGATTCATGAGTGGAGCACGCGTGACGGGCTTCCGCAGAATTCGATCATGGACATCGTCCAGGCTCCGGACGGTGTCCTCTGGCTTGCAACTCGCAGTGGACTGGTGAGTTTCGATGGTTTCCAGTTCACGATAGAGGATGTATCAACCACTCCAGAGCTTGGGTCCAACCAACTGACATGCCTGGCGGTAGGAGAGAGTGGTGAACTCTATGCGGGGACCCAGCAGGGAGAACTCTCGAGGAGGGAGCAAGGTGCTTGGACCAAGATTTCCTGGGATAAGGAGGGTTGGGGCAATTTTACGCTAAGAACTCCAATTCATGACATCAAGGTTGCTCCGGATGGCATGGTCTATGTTGGCGGCAAGGCAGGCCTCTTCAGGGTCGCTCGAGGCGCAACAGTTGGCACCTTGCTGTCAGATAAGTTTGTGAAAGCCATTGTCCGCGCTGACGATGGAGGGATCTATGCCACCGGTCCAGAAGGGGTGATTCGCTACGATGGTGCAGAGGCAGTCCTGATTGGGGACTTCAAGGCTACTCAACTCGCGCTTGACGAATCGGGAAGACTCTATGCGAGCATCGGCGCGGAGTTCGTTCGTTACGATAGCTCCGAGAAGAGCTGGCAATCGCTTCCAAGTGAGGCTGGAGTGCTGACCGCTCTTCATGCGACTCCAGACGGAAAGATTTGGACCCTTGGAGATGAGGGACTCGGTTTTTGGGACGTCTCTACCGAGACCTGGAACCTTGAGAAGGACCTGAAGGATCGGCCTGTTGGGGAGCGATACATCAGCCTTCTGATCGATCAATCCGGAGGATTCTGGATTGGGACGGATGACAGAGGTGTCTTCCAGTTGTCCCGGACGCCTCTGGATGGAGGGGTGCTTCCGGGCTTGGAGGAATCCCGGAAGGGCTTCTCCATTGCCTGCACAGGGGATGGAACGATCTTCGTCCTCACGAGGGATCTACTGGAGAAGAGGGGCGACGAGTTTGTCGTCAGCCCTGGAGTGAGGCCACGAGCGATTGCCCCCTCGACGGGGAATGCCCTGTGGGTCTCGACTCAAAAGGGAGTTCAACTCCAGCAAGATGGAGAGCGCACTACGTGCATCAGACGAAAGGACCTGCCCATTGGGCCCCCTTGCCTGCTTGAGGGGCGGGATGGCTCTCTCTGGATCACCAGGGGGAGCTGGCTGATTAACTGGGATGGTGAGGAGCGCTTGAGAGTCGATCTGGAGGAGTGGGGCGCAAGAGGGAGCGTGGAGAGCCTCTACGAGGACCGGTTGGGTCGCCTGTGGATTGGGGGGGAGGCCTCTCTCTGTATCTGGGACGGAGAGAAGGCCACTGTTCTTCGCTCTGGCGATGAATTGCCTACTGGCCAGATCAGGTACTTCCATGAGGGTGACCAAGGTGAGATGTGGGTTGGCACCTACGGTGGGGGCATCTTCAGGTACAAGGAAGGAGAGATCTCTGTTGTAGATCGCAGCAAGGGGCTCTTTGAGAATATTGCGTCGGCGCTGATTCCAGATGGCAGAGGGAACATTGTTGTCCTCGGCAATCGAGCTGTCGTTCGCTACTCACTTGCAAGTCTGGAGGCTGTGGTCTCCGGAGAGGCCGAATCTGTCTTGGGCAGGGTCTTCGATTCGGGACCAGGGATCGAGATATTCGAGGGAAATGGCGTATTTCAGCCTCGAGCTGCGGCTTCGCCGGATGGAACGATCTGGTTTCCGACTCTACATGGCGTCGTGAGGTATTTGCCCAGCCATGCACCAGACGAACTAAGCCCACTGAAGGCCATTGTTATCTGCTCTCCAGACCCGACAGCTACTGTCGAGACAGTGAATGGTGGAGTTCGATTGATGACGCTGCCGCCAGAGTATCGAGGGATTACATTTGCATTCACCACCCCGAGCTTTGTTCAGCCGCGACAGGTCGCTTACCGCTATCGATTGCGAGGCTGGGACTCTGACTGGCAAGAGGGAACGGATGCGAGCACCGTCCGCTACAACGATCTGCTGCCAGGCGACTACACGTTTGAGGTAGAGGCAAGCGTAGCAGGAAGCCCTTTTGGGCCCAGGAATAGCAGCCACCAGGTTCACGTTCCACACACCCTTCTTGAGAGGCCCGATGTTCGGAACTTGCTTGCCTTGCTCGCCCTCAGCATTGCGGCTGGTTGTATCTATCAGGTCATCCGAGTCTTCAGGGCACGGAATGCTCGCCTTGAAGTGAAGGTCCAAGAGAGAACAAAGCAGCTGAGAGCTGAGGTGAGTGAGCGGAAACGAGCTGAGCAGGGGCTGAGAGAGGCGGGAGAGGTCTTGGAGGCCAAGGTGGAGTCGAGAACAGATCAGCTAGCGCAAGCTCTTGCTGATCTTGAGCACGACTTGAATCGCCGTGAAGAGCTAGAGGGACGTCTCCGAGAGTCTGAGAAGCTTGAGGCAGTGGGGCGCCTGGCCGGAGGACTTGCTCACGACTTCAACAACATTCTCACGGCAGTACTTGGAGAGACTGATCTGGCAATGGGGGATCTGGAATCACATGAGGCCAGTGAGATCTTGCGTAGCAGTCTGGAAGAGAGCCTCGGAAATGTGAAGGACGCGGGACTGCGAGCTGCGCGTTTGACTCGTCAGCTCCTTGCCTATAGCGGACAGCAGGTAATGAAGCCGGTCATTGTGAATCCAGTCGAGGTCATCGCTGATCTACAATCGATGCTGCGCCGCTTGCTGTCAGACAATATCGAGCTGTCATTCGATCGCAAAGACGACATTCCCTTCATCTTGATCGATCCAGGTCAGCTTGAACAAGTCATTGTGAATCTGGTGGTCAATGCCGGAGAAGCGATGCCCGCAGGTGGTGAAATCAAAATTTCCTGTTCCCGCGGATTCGACTCCGCGGGCCGATCAGCAGCTGAAATCAGTGTTGGGGATACAGGGGCGGGGCTTCCAAGTGAGACTATCCCGCATATCTTCGAACCATTCTATTCAACGAAGGGGCATTCGCGTGGGTTGGGCCTTGCCTCGGTGCATGGAATCGTCACCCAGTCAGGTGGGTCCATAGAAGTTGAGAGCAGGCTCGAGGCAGGAACCACCTTTAGCATTTCCTTCCCAGCAGATGAGTCCGGCTGCCCAGTTGGCTTAACTCTCAAGGACCATTCCTTCGAGGCCTTGGGGGTCACCATCCTTCTCGTTGATGACGAAGACGCTGTACGAAGAATTGCGAGACTCATGTTGGAACGTGGTGGGGCCAGGGTCTTCGATACAGGTTCACCTGAGGAAGCCATGGCGATTGCCAGCAGTGAAGACATCGATGCCATGGTCACTGATGTCGTCATGCCCAAGATGAATGGTGGGCAGCTAGCGGATGCGGTTTGTGAGATTGACCCGACAATCAGGGTTCTCTTCATTTCCGGTCACTACCGGGAAGAGCTCGGGGACAAGGACCTTCTAGACGACACGGCAAGCTTCCTCTCCAAGCCCTTTGAGTCTGGAGAGCTGCTGGCAAGCGTGGCCAAGTTGATGGCTGGCAGTGGGCGAGTCTGATCCGTGCCAACTAGCTTCATTTGCCCTCTCCCGTGGGGTAACCAGTCCTACTGGTAGTAGCTCTACCAGTCTTGAGCTGTCCAGGAGGGGAGCGATCAGCTTGCACGCTCCTCTTTCGTTCAAATATGGCCGTGCTTGATACCAGAACAGGCGATGCTCAAGAGCACTGGAGCTATCAGGGGTGGGGCCACTGAAGAGTGGTCAATTCATGCCCGACGAGAGCCAAAGTAGTAGTGCAAGATTAGCCTCAGGTAGAGATCACACTTCTTGTTGAGTGGCAGGTTGGAGCGCCGGACGATGCACCGGTAGTCACGGAATTCCAGTGAGGTTGGCCTCTCGATGGTGCGAAACTCGCGGAAGGCCATTATTGCCAGGGATCGCGGCAGCGACTGCTTCTCGCGCATGTGCTCGACCAGGCGTTGCGCCTCGATTCGACTCAGGTAATCCGCCGTTGGGCTCTTCTTGTTGCCATGGAATGCGTTCTGTCCATGGATTCGATAGCTGACCAGAGGTTCGTCCAGGAAGTACATGAGCGCGCCCGCCATGGAAGCACCATAGATCAGAAACTCGTCTGCATATACGCGCCAAGCCTTGGGGTTGGGGGCCGGAAAGACCTGCTCGAGAATGGTCCTGCGAATGGCAAGGCAGGAGGTCGGAGAGCCCATCCATGTCCCCTGCATCTCCATGCATCGAGCTCGTGAGTAGCCGAGGGATCGAGAAGTTCTGTCATCTATCTCTTCACGGCCATCTTCAAAGAACTTGCGTTCCTTCGTGCCGACGACATCGATGGTTGGGTCTTCCTGAAATACCTGCACTACTCGTTCAACGTATTGAGGATCCCAGTAATCATCCGCATCCAGGAACAAGACGATGTCGCTCGAGCAAGCCTCAATGCCCGCGCTGAAACACGACAACTGCCCGCCATTGCGTTTCTCGATGAGTTGCACGCGATCGGAGAGTTGAGCCGCCGCGCGGACCAGATTCAGGTCCTCTTCCGCGGAGCCATCATCTACCAGTATGATCTCGTCGAGAGGATGTGTCTGCGCAAGCGCAGACCCGACGGCCTCCTCCACGAATTGACCGTAGTTGTAGTGGTTGATCAGACATGCGGTGCGCATCCCTGGGACTCTACTAACTTGGCCATCAGGAAGGAACGGCCACGGGTCCCTACTCCCCCCAATCGGCCAGGCTCGTGCCTGATCGAGCGGAGAATTGGATCCAGAATCGTGGCCTTTGGAGCTTGGAACCGAGCCCATCATCCCTTTGGGGTGCCAATCCTCGCGGCCGCTGTTTACCATGCGGGACCTGATGTCCCTCGAGTATCTCACCAGGCCACGGTGCGCAGGAATAGATGATTAGCGAGACCCTTGAGAAATTTGGCTATCCGGAAAGCTTGATCGCCACGCATGGGCGTTGGCACGTATTGCTACGTCCTGGCCAGGTCACCCTTGGCTCCTTGGTACTCATCTGCAAGGAGCCCGCGAATAGTCTGGGGGAGCTGTCTGCAGAGGCCAGTGCTGAACTCAGGGAGGTCGCCGCCTTGATCGAGCGCGTACTCGGCGGATGTCTGGGGCATCAGAAGCTCAACTACCTGGCGTTGATGATGGTGGATCCAGAAGTGCACTTTCATGTACTTCCTCGATACTCGGAACCAGTCACCTTTGGTGGCAGTGATTGGCGAGATGAGTTCTGGCCGGGACCTGCTGACATCACCTCGACGATTGAGGTGGGCGACGATCATCGCTCTCAATTACTCGACGAGCTGAGGAGACACTGGGCGCAGACGGTAGCTTCGAATCAGGATTCCAGAAAGAAGTATCGTCGGCTGTACACAACCGGATGCTTCGACATCTTTCACTACGGCCACCTGAATATCATTGAGCGCTCCAGCGAACTTTGCGATCACCTGATCGTCGGTGTGTCGACAGACGAACTCATCGAGCTGGAGAAGGGCCGCCCTCCCGTGATTCCATACGCAGAGCGAGCCTCTGTGATTGCAGCCCTGAGAATGGTGGATGAAGTCATTCCCCAGGTAGACAAGAACAAGCAGCGGGTCATAGACAGGTATCGTATCGATGCAATCTCGGTAGGAAGTGACTGGAAGGGCCGGTACCCAGAAGTCTCCTGTGCCATGGAGTACTTCGACTACACGCCGAATGTCAGCTCGACCGTGCTCAAGGAGGCCTTGGGCCTATCGTTTGAGCGAAGGTGAGCTACCGAAGATTCTGTTCGAGATAGTCCACGACTCGTGCTGAGGAGCGCCCGTCCGTGGGCCCGACATGATCTGCGGTATAGCGTGTTCGTTGGTCCTTGAACTGCCCCGGGTTCTCCAGTTGCTCGGGGATGATACGCAGGAGATCCCTGTATGAGCTGGCATGTGCTCCAATATCATCGAAGGGCACGTCGCCCTGCCTGAACCTTCGTTCGAATCGATACTTGAGCGGCCCCCAATAAGACCACTTCAGTTTGAAGAAGTTGCAGACAACAACTGGTCGATCTAGAGCGGCAAACTCAAATAAGGTTGAGGACGCTTCAGAGAGGAGAATATCAGCAGAGTACAGGTAGGGAAGCAGGGAGATCTCGGCAGGCTCCGCAACATGTGAGTTGGGGAACTTTGACCATGACTTGAGCTTCTTGCGCTGTCCTCTGTACGCCGATCGGGTGTAGGTGAACGCGTGGGGTTTGATGAGGATGTTGTGGTTCGGGAAGTCAGCCGGCCACTTGTCCGGGAATCGCTCTAGCGAGCTGGGATTGAACGTAGGGGCGTAGAGGATTGTTGGTCTGCCCTTATCGAGGCCCAAGGCGTCGAGGTCGAGGCCTTTCGCAGTTCCATTGAAGAGTGGGTCGAGCTTTGAGAACCCGGTCTGCACAAACTTGGACTTGGGATAGCGAGATTGAATGATCTCCAGTCGTTCTGCGCCTTCGATGAAGCGCACGGACATTGGGATGTACGACTTGTTGTAGTAACTGGGCTTGGGCCCGATTCCATGCCCCAGCTGACCGGACTGAGTGTGTGCGTCGAGCTTGTCCAGATGCTGGAAGCCAGAGCCGAAGATGATCCAGTCCGGACGAGCAGCTGCATACTTAGCTGCGGCCTGCTCCTCTCCATTGAACCAATAGACCGGTGATTCCAGCGCCTCGAGGGTCTCAGTAAAGGCCTTCTCCTTGTTCTTGTCTGTGTAGCAGCCAAAGCTGCCTTGATGTCCACGCCGGCGCAATTCAGAAAGTACTGGAGTGTACTGAGGAAGGTAGTAGACGTTTTGCGTGTCGAAGGTGACGTGCATTGGCTCAGGCGCGGTGGCTCAACTTACCGCTTGGAGGATCCCAGGTGGCGCCGTTTGAGGGCTGTGGCCCCTCGCCTCATGGCACCGAGGCTCTCGTCAAAAGTGAAGCCAAGTGTCCTCGAAGCGGGTGGAAGTTTCGATAGGATATGAACTAATCCAAGCAGGGCCAGGATTTCAAAGTGGTTACTCGCGTTCTTGGGAGACCCAGGTGGACACCTCACATTGCAGAGCTATTTGGCGAAAGTGGCGGCGGTTCGCCCGGCGCATTGACAGATGAGCGCTGCTGTCATCATCCCTACTTACAATAACCCGAACTGGTTAGACCTCTGTCTGACTGGTTTGGCCAGGCAAGTTGTTCGCCCCGATGAAGTTGTGGTGGCTGATGATGGCTCTGCCAAAGAGACCGGGGCGCTGGTCGAGTCCTGGAAAGGGCGCCTCGGCTGTCAGCTACGGCATGCATGGCATGAGGACCGTGGATTCAGAAAGGGGGAGATCTGTAACTCAGCGGTACTGATGACCGAAAGCTCCGAGTTGCTCTTCATTGATGGGGATACGGTTCCACATTCGAGGTGGGTTTCAGACCATCTTGAAGCTGCCAGGTATGGTGAGGTTCGCTGTGGTCGTCGGGTGAAGCTTGGACCCAAGCTGACGGCGCGAGTGGATAGGGAGTTCGTGGGTAGGGGCAGGCTTGAAGAGCTTGCGGGTCCCGTGACCCGGGGCGCCTTTACGGGAGATACGCAGCGTCTGTCACTGGGGTTGCGATTGCCCTATGCCCTGGCGAGGATTTTTCACAGACGGGCACGAAAGCTGATGGGGGTGAACTTCAGCGTCAAGCGTTCAGCCTTTGAGGCAATCAATGGATATGACAAGGAGTGGGAAGCGCCATACCGGGAAGATCGCGATCTGGATCTTCGCCTGGGGCGAGCAGGATATGCCTTCATTCCTCTACTCAATAGAGCCGTCGTCTATCACCTCTATCACGGCGAACGACCTCCAACCAAGGAGTACGAAGCGAGAGTCGATAGAGAAGTCGCCTCGAGCCGGGTTCGTTGTAGGGTTGGCCTGCAGGTGGAAAGCTAACCAGGCTACATCAGGCTCGATGTAGTCAGTTGCCGTTGATACCGTCGGTGACGAGCTGCCTTAGTTTTCTTAGCCGGAATGGCTTCATCAGTACCTGCCAACCATGCTGCAGTGACATCGAATCGATCCGTTCGAAATCAGCATTGCCTGTGGTAATGATCACTTGCTTGACCTTTCCGATGGACTCGAGCTCCGCGGCAAGGTCAAGTCCATTACCGTCACCGAGTAGTACATCGGAGATCAGCAGGTCAGCCACCCCTTCGTACTCCTTGATGCCTTCCCGTGTTGCTGAGACGCTACCATAAGAGGCAACCTCCAGGCCCATGCCCTCGAGAGCGCGGATGAGCAATCGTCGCAGATCTGATTGATCTTCCACGAGCAAGACTCGAGCAGTGGGGAGCTTGCCTTCCTGCTGTTGAGTACCCGTCGCCGCGGTAGATACTGGGGAGAGATCTGGTTGTTCCGCGGCCTTGGGGATGTGGACAATCATGGCCGTACCCAACCCAGGTGAGCTCTCGACAATGATCTCCCCACCAACGTCGTCAATGATCGCGTAAACCAGGCTCAGTCCGAGCCCAGTCCCTTCCGTGTTCTTCTGGGCCGAATAGAATGGTTCAAAGATGCGTTGCACGACCTCTGGTGACATCCCAACACCAGTGTCCCTGACCTTGAGTGTGACGTGGTCAGGGTGGCTGGAATCAAGGGTCTCAATTGAAAGGGACCCACCATTGGGCATGGCATTGTTCGAGTTGATCACCAGGTTTACGAGGACTTGCTCGAAGTGAACCGGCGAGATCTTTGCATTGGCGTGACCGAGGCTACTGGAGATCTGAAGTGTGACTGAGTCCTTGATCATGTGCTCAAGGGTCTCCTTGATGTCACACGTATGTGACGCCAGGTTTGTGCAGCCTTCACTGTCTGGGTTGCGCTGGCTGAACTGAAGCAGCTGACGTGCGAGCGCTGCACCCTTCTCGGTGGTAGAAAGGATGATGTTGACGTCCTTTTGGCGAGGATCACTGGGGCTTATGTCACCTTGAAGTAGCTCCGCTGCACTACTGACTACTCCAAGCAAATTGTTGAAGTCATGTGCAATGCCTCCGGCAAACCGTCCAAGGGCCTCCATCTTCTGTGCTTGCCGCAACTTCTCATTGCTTGCGCGCAACTCCCGCTCAGCTCTCTTGCCGTCGGTGACGTTTCGAAGGAATCCAAGGACCGTCTTCTCTTGCCCCTGATAGAGGCTCGGGACTAGCTGTCCCTCAACGTCGACCCGGTGACCTTGGCTGCTGCGAAGCGAGCACTCAAACAAGACCAACTTGGCTCCATCAAGCAATTGCTTGGCTGCAGACTCCCATAAAGCCCTGTCCTCTTGCGGGAAGAGATCATCAATCGTGGTCTCGCCGGCAATAACTCCTAGAGTTCGCTGAGCGCTGGGGTTTGCCAGCGTCACCCCCTTGCTTGGATGGAGGCCAATGATCATGTCATTGGACTGGTCTACGATCTGCCTGTAGATCAATTGCTGCTTGGCCAATTCGTTCGCATTCGAGATTGACTCAGCAGCGCTGATCTCCATGCGCTGTAGCTGAAACAAGGTAGCCATCACTCCGTCATGGGGCTCAAAGTGATTGATCTTGAGGCCAAGAGGCTCGAGGCCTTGGAGGTCTTGGAGCTTGGGGCTCACCAGAAAGAGAAAACCGTCAGCGATTGATACAACCTGACCAGCAAGCATGAGCTCTGAGCCTAAGACCTTCACCTGAAGGGGCGAGTGGCTCAGTTCACTGAGGATCGCGGGGGTTGGGGTACAATCCTTGCGCATGAGTTCAAATCGGCTGGCGAAGGCATCGCCTATGACGGCCGGCAAGTATTCGGACAGACTTCTGCCGAGGAGCTCAATCTCAAGGCTTTTGTTCAGGAAGATCGCAAACGGAAAGAGCTGCCTGACGCTGGCGGCGTCAATCATGACAAGAAGCTGACTTCGAATACGTCATGATCAGCTCCTACGGACTTCTCTTCGACCACCTTGATGTCGACGTTCTCACCAAAGTGCTCGGCGAGACCTGTGATGAGGCCGACCACGAATGGGGTGAGTCCATCACGGGGGCTCTCGTAGTGCAGAAGTAATCGGTTGTCTTTCAAGCCTTGCACCATAAAGCTCGGCTGCTGGAGGTTCTCAAACGTAATGGCCACCTGCTCATGCATTGCGTTCAGGTTGCCAAGAAATGAGACCATGTCGTTGCCAGCAAATTCAAAGAGCGGCCCGTACTCGACCCGAGCTGTCTTCAATACCCAGTAGCGCCCGAACTCCAAGAGTAGCTCTGAGAGGTCCTCTTGGAGTACTTCGGAAGCACCCCCTAGCAGAGATAGAGTGATCTCATCGGGGTATCCTTGCATACTGATGAATGCTGATTCATCCACTCCAGTTCGCATCGCGATCTTGGTCCACATCTCTGGACCATGCTGCTCCATGATGTATCCCCGAATTGCCCTGTGTATCAATCCGTACATTTCTACTGATCAGCTTCTTGTTTCTTGTGTCTTGAAATCACCTGTTTCCCCAATGACCTGCTGGGACCTAGATACGCCATTCTACCGCAAATGCTAATCGAGTGAGGGGGATTCGCCATGCGGTGCTGCGAAACCAAGGGTTTGGACTGGAGCCCCTTTGAGGATCTTCCTCGAATGAGAGCACTAATTGGAGAGGGGGGATTGTCCACCTGAGGGGAGGTCAATGGCAGCTGAGCGGAGCAGCGGTGCCTCCCGGGGGCTTTTCTTGGTCGACTATTCGTGACTCGAACTGGAGCGAGTTAGGCGCGTTTCGGCTGGGTGGAGGCATCGATTGACGACGACTGGCTTCAGACGCCATGTCTGCATTCCTGTAGAGAGCTCTCAGGTGTATGGCTGCTGACACTCTATCGTCACGACTCTTCTTGCTCTCGGGGCCGGGATGAGATGCCTGCCCAGGTGTGGAAAGTTCGCATGAGTCCTACTGCCTGATGCTACTCGTTCGCTTCGCGGCCCGATGACATCAATGCTCCGCTCTCCAGTTCTTGAGGGCCCGAATTCGCCTCTGAAAGCCATCGCGATGTAGTTCCTCCAGAGTTGCGAGGTCGCTGGGATCTTCTGTTGCCAGGTATAGCATCAGGAAAGCCATCTCGTCTTCTGCATCGCGTCCCAGCGAAATGCGCCGTGGGGGATGGTGAGGGTTTCTCAGGTTGTTAGAGCTATTATCGTAGACATATTCCAACTTGATCCGCGTGCCTGCGAGTAGATCTTGAGGTTGCGCGTACCAGTATGGCTCGACCCAATCGTAGTTATAGTCACTGATTCGAAGGAGGAGGGTCGTGTTCCCCTTCGGGCCGATGGCGCTCACGTGAAGGTGAGTACAAACATACCGGGCCTTTGGGTAGAGCCCGAGCAGCTCTGTATCGACAGGGAGTGTGACCTCGTCAGTAAGAACATAGTTGCTCTCGTTCGGATCTATGTCCATCAGGAGCGAGCCCATGATGAAGTCGATGACGTTCTTCTTTCGGGGTTCTTCGCTGTAGTAGAGCCCTAGCTTGGAAGACTCTCGTTCTGGCTTACCCGTGCCGTTGAGATGGAGTTGAACGAGTATCGCCCCCTTTCCTTCCACTAGAAATGAATAGTCTTCGAGCAAGGGGATTGCACTTCGTCCGGGAACCCAACCGCCCAGTGAACCGATTGTATTCATCCCGGCACCGCCCATGTCGCGATAGCCAGGTCCCGGAAAGCCAGGATCTGCACGAAGTCCGTGCCCTGACGTGTCGAATAACCAGCCGACGCCATGTAGGGCTCGGGGGGTGCTAGGCAAGAACTGACTGGCGATCAGGTGACGGGGCTCGCCAAAGTCAATTGGAAGAACTAGCGTGTGAAGAGTGCCATCACCCTCTGCAGGAATGATCACCGAACCGGAGACTTCAAGGGTCTCATCTGGAGTGCCGAGCGGCCAGGGTTGAACCTCGGGTGGGGTCGGCTCGGGCCCCACGCCAACCGGTGCTCCATTTGCAACCCAGACTGCAAGGGTCTGAGTTTCTTCAGCCGTCATCCTTCGCTCCCCCCGAATCCTTGGCCCATCCTCGTCGGGCAGCCAGGGAGGCATGAAACCGCTAGCGGTGACCTCGACGATCTGGCGTCCTCGCCTGGCCGCATCACTCCTCGTGGTAAGCGGAAAGGGTGCCGCTGCTTCGGGCAGATGACAGGGCAGGCAATGGCGGTAGATGATTGGTGCAACATCATCGTTCCAGGTAGGGCTGGACGATCCTGTTTGCACGGGTCTGTTCTGCTCGGAGCACCCGAAGGTGCCCAGGCCCAGTGCAAGTGCTAGTGCCCTGGCTTTTCCCGCCCTCTTCTTCACTCTATGTAACAGCCGACAGCCTGAGTTCGTGAAACTTCTGGGAGGCCACCAGCAAGGAGTACATCCAGAGTCAAGCGAAGGTCGTGTCGTCCGGGCACGACCCGCTTCTTTCCGAAGGCCACGTTGCGATCGTCGATACGGCCCCTGTAGCGCAGGGCATACCCACCCTCACTGCCCTGAATGACAAATGCTTCGGGGGTGACTTCTGCACCGAGGGTGCTGACCAGGCGGTGATCAGGATCCACGAGGATCTCGGTGACTATTTCGTGGTCACGAGCATGTTCTATCAGCAGTTGGTTACTGATCTCCGGGTCGACGTGGACCAGGGCAAAATCGATACCACGTGGTTCGTACTCGTCCACGATTCGATTGATCTCGGGGGCATAGCTGTTCGCGATTGGGCAGTCATGAGTCACGAATACCAGGACGCGTAACTTATCTTCGTCGAGTTCGAGAGGCTTGAAGGACTTTCCGGCGAGGTTTGTGATGGTGGGGTTTGCCTCTACCGCGGTCTCCGTGCCTGAGGAGCAGGAGACCAACGCGGTGATAAACAAGAAGGGGAGCAGATCTCGCATGGCGTATTGATTCTATCGACTGGATACGACTGATGCAGCAAGACGCCTTCTGATCGAAGGCTCATCATGGGCGAGTTACAAGCAGTGATTGGGGCTGGTCATGGTGCGGAGGAGTTCAACTGGCCGCCCGGCCGATCCGGGTGAAGCTCTTCCAGTGCTCACGGGCAGCTCTCCGTGGTAGAGCACCTGACTCACGGCTAACAACCGTGATGCAGGACGCTCAGCCCTTGCGATAGACGCAGATAAGGGTGTGTGCGTACCGATTGAGATAGCGCTCGCGTTTGGGATAGCGAATGTGCCGGAGCCCGCGTAGGAGTGCAGCTCGTGGGGCCTCCAGTGCCACTAGCTCCTCGACATCGAGGCCGTGACGACAGGCCATGCCCTCCAGAAATTCATGGGCCTCTGTCAGCCCGAAGAACCACCTGTGGCGATCGATGGGGGGGTCGAGTGGCAGGCCATAGTGAGCAATGGAGCCATGGCCTCTTGAGAGACGTCTCCGGGCACCACACCAGTTGTTCGGTAGGGAGACCACGATGTGGCGTCGGCTGACACGAATCAGCTCTCCGAACAGCTGATGCAGGTTCTCGAGATGCTCCAGTACATCCAGGCAAACAACGGCATCGCATGATCCGTCGTTGAATGGAAGCTCTCCGTCTTGCATCAGATCTTGATGCACATCCGCTTCACGCGAGACATCGATACCTGTGTATCGCTCGGCGCCAATCAGGTCTCGTAAGGCCGCACGATCGCAGCCGACATCCAGGACGCTACCAGCGAGGGCTCGTGCGAAGCGCTTTCCAATGAAGCGTGGACGGTCTTGTCGTTCCGCGAAGTAAGCGAGCTCGGTCTGCATGGTCTCAGATCGGACTATCGGCCCGGATGAAGGGATCCGGTGCTGCGGGTTCACTCTCGGATTTCGAGATGAGAGCTGAATGGACAAGTGGAGGGCTATCGCTGGACTCTACCCAGTGTGTCAGATGAGTGGAGTGATAGAGAAGCCAGTGAAGAAGACAAATCCGATCCCCCTCTCCTGGCCTCTCAAGCACTGGCCGGTGTCGTACCCTCTCGAGTGCCCAGGAGCCTCCTGGCTTGCCCTGGGCCTCGTTGTCTCGACCCTCGCTAGGGGGTAACGTCCAGACCAACCAGGTTGGAGAGTCTCTCAGGGCTACCAGCTCGATAAGCGACAAAATCGAGATGGCTCCCGGCGAAGGCTTGTAGTTCTTGGCCACGAAAGTTGACCCAGGCCGTAGCTCTTCCTGACTGGTCGAGATTGCCTTTTGTGTTGGGAAGAGCAGGGCCATTCGCTTCAAGCGCGGTGAATCGGAGAATCCGATCAGCGTTCAGGGGCAGCGTAAGATTGCCCCAGGGTGTTCCGGGGCTCGTACCCGACGCGCTCGCCAGGATGTGGTAGGCACCACCTGGAGTTGTGCTATCGAAGATGTCGAACTGAACCTGGGCATCGGCCCCTGCTGGAAGTGAGTCGAAATTTGCGAAGAGCTCGGAGGGAGTGACCACAGAGAGCTCCACGTCAGGCACAAGCTGGACATCCCTGATCCCGTCCTGAACTACCAGTTGAATTCGGACATCGCCGGGGCTTACACCACCAACAACTGTGAGGCTAAAGGTACCGTCACCATTACTTGTCACCGGAGACAGTGTCACGCCTGGATCATCGACCACGCTTGCGACGATTGTTTGGTTCGCTGCAGTGACCGGGTCTCCATTGATATCGACCAGGGAAATGTCAATGCTGGCACTGTCCAGGCCATCAGCCTGGACGAGTTGGTCAGAGCAGTAGACACCCGTAAGAAGTTGGTCAGGTCGACCGATGAGATCTGTACGCCACTGGTGATACTGGCGTTGAAGTGTCCGGACCGCATCAGGTTGATTGATGTTTCCGAGGTTCGACAATCTGGCGTAGTAATCTCCGTTGGTGCATGCGGCACTGCCATTGCCACAGGTTGTGCTGTCGAGGTCACCCAGTCGTGCGATTATCAGGAATGAAGTATATGACGAGTGGGTGAACATGGGCGGAGGCGCACCACAGCTGGGAGGGTCAAATTGGTTGCAAGAACAGCGCCCGTCGCCACCGAGCGCAGCCGCGGCCTCCATGGCCTGCATGACACGTTGTCCCAGGTCTCCTCCAGATTGGATCAGAGCTTGCTCTGCCTGTTGAATGACCACTTCACCAGTGAGCCCACTGCCTTGGATTGAATAGGTGAGATCACCCAGGCTTCCAGTGATGCCGAGTTGTGCAGTGCCTGCCTGTGTGCCGAGGAAGTTTGCAGCAGGACCGTTTCGCCCAACGATGCCAAAGGCGCGCTTTTGAATTTGAGGTGTTGTGTTGAGTAGCCCATCCAGAATCTGCTGTGGCGCGAAGCCAGCCCTCAGGCCTTCGAAGATCTGGACCTTTCCAGCCTGGTAGACATACGCCTGCGATAAGCCGCCGCCTTCCCCGACGGCAACAGAACCAATGTAGTTCATCAAACCGAAGTCAGAGATGCAGGTGGCACCAGCAACCACGACCTCACGAGTTCGCACGTTCATGACGGCTATGGACCACGTCGCCTGTGCGGGAGGGACCGCGAGCCCGAGCGCAGCCAACAAGACTCCGGCACGGCGGATGCTACGCATGAGGGGAGGGGCCAAAGAGCTGCTAGAGTGCTGAGGAATACCCATGGGTTCAGCCTAGCCTCACTTGGGCGACCCTTGGAACTTGCATCCAGAATTACAACTCCACATTGAATTCTGGGTGATTGAGCCCCGCCTCAGGCGAGGCACAATACACCTCACGCAGCCCCTGGCTCGAGGTGGATGTCTGCACCACAAGAGGAGAGGCGGTTCTTGGTGGTCTCGTTGCCGAGGTCGCACGCGGACACCAGGGCTACCGCGAGTCGGTCTGAATGTTCGTGCCAACAGAGATCAATTGCCCTATGGCTAACCCCGCCTGACCCGAACTCAGCCGGCCTTCGGGGGGCTCCTGTCCATACCTCTCAGTCCGCGCCAGCGATCCAAGCAATCGCTCAAGACTCGAAGTTGAGCAGGCTTGGTCAGGTAGTCATCCATCCCTGCGGCGAGAACCTCATCTCGAGTACCGGGGACAACATCGGCGGTCAAGGCGATGATGACAACCTCTTGCCCGAAGTCCTGTTGCTTCCGAATCTGCATCGAGGCTTCCAGGCCGCTCATCACTGGCATGTGGCAGTCCATCAAGATGATGTTTGGCTGGTAGGAAGCGAACTTCTTGATGGCCTCAAGACCATTGTTAGCGAATTGATGATCGTATCCGAGTCTTGAGAGCATCTTGCCGACGACGAGCTGGTTGACCGGGTTATCTTCTGCGACAAGAATGCGGCAGGTGGATCGATCAAGGTCTTGTCTGGCGAGGGAGCGAGAAGCAGCGCGCTCCAGGCTTGCAGGGGGGTCGAGGATCACCTCAGATGCATCAAAGGCCTCGACCAGTAGTTCGAATGAAAATGTGGAGCCTTTCCCCTCCACGGATTCAACAGAGATCTCCCCGCCCAATGTCCTTACTAGCTGCTGGCAAATCGCAAGCCCCAGACCTGTGCCACCAAATCGCCTGGTAGTGGAGTTATCCGCCTGCGTGAAGGGCTGAAACAAGAGCTCTATGGCATCAGCTGAGATGCCAATTCCTGTGTCCTGCACATCAACTCTGAGATTGATCTTGTCCGCTCCGGCCGGCTCATGATGAATGTCGACCTTCACAAAGCCCTGCTCTGTGAACTTCGCAGCATTCCCAAGCAGGTTAGTCAAGATCTGTCGTATCCGGACCGGGTCACAAAGTATCCACCTTGGGAATGAGTTATCGATGTTGCAGGTGAGCTGGACATCCGGGTTCATTGAGGTCTTGATCAGCAGCATTACTTGTTGGACAAGATCGTGCAGGTCTACCGGAATAATCTCCAGGTTCACGTCTTTGTGGTCATGCTTCGTGAAGGTCAGGACATCGTTGATGATTCTCAAGAGCGATCTAGCCGATGAGTGCATGACCTCAACCTGGAGTTGTTGCTCGGGGTTGAGCTCTGTCTCCTTGAGCAGGTCTGTCATTCCGATTACACCGTTCATCGGTGTGCGAAGCTCATGGCTAATGCTCGCCATGAACTCTGACTTGACTCTGAGTGCTTCTTGAAGATCAGCGGTGCGTTCCGTCACCTTCTTTTCGAGGCTCTGCCGCGACAGTTCGAGCATTCCGACCAATTCGGAGAACCTACTCGACACCTCTACTACCTCGCGTGGCCCGTGGTCCGTCAGAGTGAAGGGCCTGTCCAGCATGGATGCTTGGCTTGCAGAGCGAGACAGGGCTTGCAGCGGGCGAATGAGCTTTCTGGAGGTCCAGATGAAACTGAGGCTAACCAGCAGTAGATAGGCCGTCCCAACCTTCCAGGTGGTTACATTCAGCTGCGTACGTGCCTCGTCAAGGCCCACCTGGGTGTCTTCCAGGGTGGTACTGAACTGTGCCTGGATCTCCTCGATTCGATTGATGAGTTCAATGGACTCGTTATCGAATTCCTGGTAGCCCCGTTCGAGCAAGCGGGTGCGTTCTTGCCCGCGTGCATAGGCAATCTTGTGCGCATGACTGATCAGTGAACTCGTGCCCAGCGCAATTGCTTGAACATCCTCTATCCCCTTCGGCGAGAGGCGATCATCGAGTAGCAGCTTGAAGGCCATCTCGCTGACGGCTTCACCTTGAAGGACAACCGTATCGACGAGGTAGGTACTCTCTCCCGTGAGTACCAGGTCGGAGGTCAACAGGAAATGCTCAAGGGCATCAGAAATGCGTGCAATGTCGGCGGCCGTGAGCGCGTTTGCGCGGAACTCGTCTGATGCGGAGCCTAGCGAGCGATATTCGCTTCGCAAAAAGAGCGCCAGAATCAGTCCCCCAAGTGCAATCGCACCTACGAGGGTACCGATGTGTGCTCTGATTGACACTTCGTGTCACTCCGAACTCAGACCATGCATGCAGTTGTACACAGCGCTGGTCAGCAGTTCCACGGGAGTCGAGCACTCATCCCAAGCCCTTTGCTGATCAATTGCAGTGTAGAAACTCGACTTCAAGTCTTCCCTGGGCCAACCGGTCTGACAGGCGACCTTCGTGAGGCGTCCACCCTCGAAGAGCCACCAAAGTGTCAGGGGGTAGTCTCCAAGATGCGTGTCGCTGCGCAGCATGAGTGCATCGACACCCTTGTCTCCAGGGCGAAGTCGGAAGACCACTGTGTTTGTCAAATTTACACGGTTCTCAGCGATGACAATCGGGTTGATTTCTTGAGGAGCTTTCCGGCTAATTTTTCCTTGTAGGCTTGTAACTCGGACTCCGGGCCCAAGCCAGGAGAAGGCCCGTGACTGAGCCATGCAGAAGTTGACTTCATCCTTCCACGCAGCCTCGGTAGCGGCAATGGTCTTCAGTGCGCAGCGAATGAGCGCCATAGCCATGCCAGGGTCCACGTGAGGTGGCAAGATTCCCTCGCGTAGGGAATTGCCGTCCTTGCTGAGGAGCGCGCGAATCTCATTGAAGTTCTTGCCAATGATGAGGGAAGCAAATGGTTCCCCCTCGACAGTCTTGCGAAGGCGGCTCCGGCATCGCTGGAAGACATAGCCAGTGACTCGCATCTCGAAGTCGAATCCCCACAAGACCTCGATCAATCCCCAGTTTCCACGTTCAGAGCGAACGTGGGCAAAGCCCACGGGTACTCCATTGAGGGTCGGGGTGTAGAGGGTATGCCGGCCCAGTTCATTGAAGTGGAGGGTGAATGGTAGTCGCTCGGCGATTTCCTCGCGTGTTACCTCGTCTATCGTGCCAACGTATGAGCGAAATGCATTGGCATCGGGGAACACATCATAAATTCGGCTCACGGGGTCTCGGAGTGCGCAGTACGCCTGTGCGCTAGCAGTTCCTGCCAGTAAGCCTTGGATGATCACTAGCAATAGTGCGAGTTTCTTCATACCTGTACTGCTGTCTAGAAGCGGTAGCGAGCCTGAGCTAGCAAGATGCCGTTACGGTGTCCGTTGCCATAGACCGCCAGATCCTGGGTCCATTGAGCACTCAGAGACCAGTTGTTGTTTGGCCGATAGAGAACGCCAATTCGGGACTGTGTGGCGTCTTCCCAATCGCTTGAAGGCTTCTTGAGGAAGCTTGCGAGTTGAGCATAGGCGAATACTTCTTCCGTATTGTCTCGCCAGTTGACCTCGAAGATGCTGTTGAGAATGTCCGTGTCGAAGTCTTCTCCGTAAGAGATCTCGGCTTTGAAGTCGACAGGCCCAGCAATCACGGTTCCATCCCAACCGACGCGGGAGCGGTCAATGACTCCTGCACCGGTATTCACCTTTCCAGTGAAGAACGAGAGCCCTGTATTGGCCATGGCATCACGAGGGGTGCCGAAGCGACCAACCACGATTCCGGTGCTTTCAGGTGCCTCCCACTCTTGACCGGTCCCCTTTGCCCAACCTACTTCGTATTCGTACCCGTCGACCTCGCCATTGATGGTTACGCCCCAATCTCCCTTCTCACCCAGATTGCGTCCAAGGATGTAATCGTGGAGAGTTCCGTTTGTATCGACCAGGTACTCAAGCCCGAAGGGTAGCTCGTAGTGTCCTACGCGGATATTGGCATAACCCTTGAACGGCTGTGTGTAGTTGAAATTGGTGTTGCGATAGACCAGTTCCCAGTCATCACCAGACTCAAAGAAGTAGGGATGCGGGTTCACATTGTCGAGGCGCGTCGCATAGAGCTGGACCAACAAAGTGCCGATGTCCTGGCTCTCGTTGGAGATGACATTGTGTAGGTCAATGCCCAATGCCAGAACTCCGCCACCATCATCTGTGCGAGGGTTGTAGCTACGGCGATAGCTAAAATCGAAAGCGTAGCGGAGGTTACGACTCCAGAACTCCGTGATCAGGTCAACTAGAGAGGCTCCTTGCTCAGGGCCGGCGCCGGAGTTGACGGCTAGCCGAGGAGTGTCCACGCCTGGTTCATTGCGGAGCTCTACATCACTGGAACTGGAGTGCGGAGCTTCAGTCAATCCAGGTGGGTAAGGCTCATGCACTATAGGCATGACCAAGATCAATGAGAGGAGCATCATGGGGGGCAGTGGAGTGCGGGTTCTTGCACTACCGATAGGGTCTTTCGTCTTCTTGATTGAGTCTCATGGATTACTCTTCTGCAAGGAGACCTGATGCACGGCTTTCTTGGCCGATGCCTGCTAAGACTAGAGGCCCTAACTGAAGTTTTGGCCAGATAAGAAGGAGTCAGGCGTAACCCACATCCGGGTAGTGCACTCGATTCCTTCTACTGAGATGCCCATACGCTCTACTGGGGCATTGCCCGTTGCCAAGACCTGATTCATCAGCAAGGGATTATCGCTGACTATCAGACCTAGGGTGATGCGCTCCGTGATGCTGGATGCCCGCATGATGCCTCCAGCGCTGAGCGTGGCACTCTTGGCCCTATTCGATCACGTGAATCGTGCTATTGATCTCACCCGTCACGGGATGACCCGCCGCGCTCTCGAGTTCGAACTTGATGGATACCCCCCAGCTCGGTGCGATATCAGGGATCTCTAGCAGTACGGTTCGCCCATCACTACCTATTCCTACAGCGTGAACGACCCAATCTCTCTCGTTGTGGTGGGCCGAGCCGTAGCTGGCCGTTCTCTTGAGATCCCATGCTTGCACTCGAAAGTTGGCTGGCGAGAGCTCTTGGAGTGGATCGAGATCTCCGCTGAATAGAAGGCGGATCCCCTGCTTGCTGGCATGCATCTCGATCGGTAGGTGAACCGGTTTGCCCGTGTACCGTAATCGATAGAGGCCGCCCGGCTGTTGCTGGTTGCCGGCCCAGGCAAACATGCCGGCCAGATAGAGCTGACCATCAACTGGATGGAACCTTCCTCGCATCACTCCAGTCGGGAAGTCGTTGATCGGCAATGCGCAGAGACCGCCCTGTATCTGGCCGCCAAGCTCTTCAAGGGCAACAACGTGAACCCGACCATTCCCGTACGATAGGTTTAGCAGGCTACCTTGCAGCGGCCCCCACGCGGGACTGTCTACCCACAAGAGTTCAGCCGGTGATCGGTCAAAGCTATTCGTGATCCACACAATCGGCTGCTCCATCTTGCTGTCCGAGGAGTCGGTCACATCGTGGTACCCGAGCATGTTGCCGTAGAAGCCCCCTTCCCTGACGTGGTTGATGCGGTTCTTCGGATTCCAGTGCCCCTCCTGGTCAGTGACAATGAAGGTTCCGTCGGGATTGAGGCAAACCCCGTTTGCTGCTCGAAAGCCGTTTGCGATGATCTTCGTGTCCTGTCCATCACTGCTTACCCGAAGCAAGGTCCCGTGATGTGGAACAAGGGCTGGCAGCGCGTGTCTTGCGGACTTCGCATAGTAGAGATTGCCATCAGCGTCGCTCTGCAAGCCCATCGCGAACTCATGGAAGTGGTCGGTGACCTGGTGATCGTTGTTGAAGCACTCGTACCAGTCGATCTCCTCATCTCCATTCAGGTCGTGGAGTCGTACGATCTGATCTCGGCAGGTGATGAAGATCTCGCCATCGAGAACTTTCACACCCAGCGGCTGAAAGAGCCCCGAAGCAATCCGTCGCCACTCGATGGGGAGGCTTTCTGAGTGCTCGAAGGATTGGGGGGTGCTGAGGCCGGCAAGTCCGCTGACCTTCCATATACTTCCATCCCAGGCGCTGACAATTGCCGAGTCACCGTTGTCAGTGAAGTCGATGCCAGTGAGCCGCAGCCTGCAGAACCAGGGATTCTCAGTTGGGCGCTTGAGCACGTCGACGCTGAATGGCCCATCGTCTGCGCTGATGAGTGCCTCACTTTTCAGCGGCTGCCCCCAGCGTGGAGGTCCTCCTCGGGTCTGAGAGCGGAGGGATCTGGTCGGTCGATCGATGACCACCTCTTCAGCCAGCGCAGCAGCTGCAGAGGTATCATCAGCTGTTGCGAACCAGAGGGTGAATCGGAGAGTACGGTCGCCAGCCGGTATTCGTAGCCGCAGGTCGCTTCCATCGCCTTCCCATTGCATGCTTGCCACATCACCTTCGAGCCCGGCCACGGTCACCAGGCTTCGATCATCGGAGCTGCCTGATTCACTGGATACCCGTCGGAGTGGGTGATGAGGGCCAGCCAAATTCTCCACGAGATCGGTCTTGGCCTCGGCGAGTGCCCAGCGAGCGATCGGTTGGGGAAGTCCTGACCTCTTTCCTTCCATCCAGGCACGAACGGCTCTCGGTTCCAGGGCCTGATCAAAGTATGTGGCATTGCTCAGTTCACCCACGAGAAAGCTGGGCGCTGGGAATTCCTCAGACGTGAAGCCGACTCGCAGCACGGCGTCATCCAGAGGAGCTTTGCGCCGAAGCCTACCCACTGTCTTCTCCTGGCGACCATCTACGAAGAGTCGCACCTCACCAGAACTGGCGACATAGGTCATGGCCAGTTCATGCCAGCTGGCGTCGGCGACGAGGCGTTCGCCCTGAAAGTCGCCGACCCAACCAATGTCCACGGTCATTCGCCCATCACGGATGAACCAGGTCAGGCCGTCGGGGATCCATTGAGGCCCAGGTGAGGTCAGGGCTATCAGCGTCCCATCCTGATCGGTCTTGACCCTTGCGGTCAGCGTGAAGTCTCCGCTTCCTGGCTGGATGCCGGTAGGGCCCGACTCTTCGAGAAAGTTCGCTCCATGGAACCAACTTGCCGATCGGTGGGTGCTCGGCTCGGCCTCGTCCATCTCAGAGCGGCCAAGTGCCCCGATGAATGCCAGGTGCCCCTCGCTTCGAAGCTCTGATTGCTCCAGTCCGCAGTGAGCAACCTGGAGAACGAGCGAGTCCTCGCGCGGACCGATTTCGAAGGACCTCGTGAAAACAGGGGTGTGCTGATCGAGTAGTACGCCTGGCATCTCGAGGACGGAGACACCAGAGACGGTGTACTCGATCAAGGTGTCGGGCCCGTGGGCATACATTCCCTTGTATTGAGCCCAATCCCTGGGCAGTGGGCCGTAACGACGCTTGTCGCGTCCGAGCATTCGAGTGTCCTCGAAGCTGCCATCTTCACCACGACCCCAGCCCGGCCCCGTGGGGTTCTCAAGATGTAGGCGTCCTTCCAGCCGAGGGTGAATGGCGTGCTCTCCATTGAAGTGGATACTTCGCCAGTCGATGAACTCGTCTCCGCTCCAGGCTGCGGCGACTCGTAGGGTGTCGTGGTCGTAGACCATCCAGTGCTGGCCGTGGGCTACACCGCCTGGCCCAGCATCGAGTCTGATGGCGTTACCCTTGTAGGCGAAGTTCCTACCGTCATCTCCGATTTCCAAGGTCATCACCTGGTTCGGACCGTAATCCATCTGCTGCCAGGCCTGGGTGTCTACAGGAGCCGGACCTCGTGATTCTCCGCGCGGGAGACTGGCCAGGTACTGCTCATCAACCTCGTGATACTCCGAGGGGTTTGCCTCTCGGAGATAGGCTTCTCTGATGTAGTGGATGACGTCGTACTTCTGGGAAGGAACCATCCAGGTTTGTGCCACCATCATCCCGTACCCACGAGTCAGGGTCTGGTACATCGATAAGGGATCGCTTCCGTTCTTGAAGGGCTCGGAGGCGAACTTCAAGGAGGTCGGCAGGGAGCCTTCCGCATCGGGCGAGCCGTGACAGTTGATGCAGAGGCGGTTGTAGATCTCACGTCCGCGCTCCAGAGCGTGATCGTCGAGCTCCCTCAAGAACCCAGCATGGTCGATATCACCCTCATAGTCGGGTAGTGGACGTGCAGCATACAGGGCTGGGTTTGGAGCCAGCTCAGCGGCCCGCGCGCTTCCACCATCTCGAATCTCGCTGAGGTAGCTGACGAGATCGAAGAACTGTTGCTCGTTCTCGAGCAAGTTCACGAGTCCCGTGGGCATGGCCGAGAGAGTGCTGTCGCGGTATTCCGTTACCAGGGAGCGATCAAAGCGGAGCTGCTTGAAATTACGCGCGGGAACACGCAGCACCACTTCTTCAGGGTCCTCGGAGACGAGTAGCCCAGAGAACCACTCTCCGTCCACCTCCAACTCAATTGACTTGAATTCCTCCTGGATGTCTTTCGACGGCTGGAGAATCGAATCGACGAGGTGCTCATCAGAGAGGTCTGCGCTCATCTTCGCCAGATCCGGACCCAGCTGGTTCTGAGCGTCATCCGGAAGATGGCAGCGGGTGCAGGCAAGTGAAGCCTGATAGAAGATGACAGCTCCTCGACGAGGGTCGCCCTGCTTCTGACTGGCCCCTGCGAGCTCTTCGGGTGACCGCCCCAGTAGCTGATTCTCAAGGGACTGCCTGGCGTCCCCCTCGCGTCCGAACACAAGGGCTAGCGCGATGAGCAGAGTTTCGGGAACCATGGAGGTGTGAGTGAAGAGGGGGAGGCCACGTGGTTCGGATGGACTATGGCCTGGCGAAACAAATCGACGTTACCCTGAATTCTGCACAAGGCAGCCACAGCTACACCCTTCATTCCTCAGCTACTTCCAGTGCCCGGTCGTCGACCGCCCTCAGTCAGGGAATCTGAACAGTTGCCTTGCGGGTATAAGACCAGCTGGAGACGGCCTCGCTGATGCCACGTAAATTCAGTGTTGAGCCCGAGGCACTTGTAGGGAGTTGAGAAGAGACCTCTTCGATCCCATCACTCCCCACAGTCGTGGCGTGGAACTCGACTCCCGAGAGTCCAGGGACATTGCGACCAATGGCCTGAACGGAAGGGGCTCGAGACCATGCCAGGGACAGGTCCTCGCTCGGCATGCTGGCAACACCTGCTGTCAGGGTCCCAGGTTGACCGCCGTCATGAGCTGTCCACAGCAGGGGCGCCGGACACAATGCTTCTCGAATGATTGGTTCACCGGCCAGTCCACCGCCAATGAGGTGATAGTAGAGGTCCTGCTCACGCAGCACCTCTGCCCGTAAGAAGCCGGTGATCAACCTCCGATGAAGGCGGTTCTGCTCGTTGTGGGAGAGCGAGTGAATGCTAGAAGGAAAGTCGAGGGATCCATTATGGCCTCCGCCTTGAATCTGTGCGTACACGCGACGGCGCGTCGCACTTGCCTCGTTGTAGTATCGCCGAGCATTGACACTGGGCGGTGCAAGCAGGTCCTCGCTCGATCCGATCGAGAGGAACGATCCTTCGAATTGAGAGACTGTTGGAATTTGAAACCAGTTTCCCTCGGTCGAGACCACGTACTCGATGCGGCTTTCCCAGGCCAGTGCATAGAAGATGGCCGCTGCGCCATTGGAGTGTCCGACCGCGGACCATGGACCATCTGCGGACATGCCGTAGAGAAAGCTCGCGGGGTTCGCTCCCTGCTCATCCACCCAATGCAGCATGGCGTGGGCATCATGAGCTTCGTTCTGGATGTTCTGAAAGAAGCCCGACTCGGTGCCCACAGCAGCCACCACGAAGCCGTAACTCGCGATATGCGCGGTCAGGTCGCTATAGAACGAGGGGGGTGCAAAGTATCCATGGAGGAAGGCGACGAGCGGGTACGGACCGTTAGCCAGATCAGGTGCCGTGTTCTGGCCGGCCGAGAGAGCAGGGTAGAACACATCGGCTGTGACCGTGCTGTTGGCGGAGAGCGGGTGGGAGAAGCTCACCGACCTAATGCCCACGGGCACAGGACCTTGGTCCTCAGGTAACTGCGCTTGTGAGTCTCCAACTAGAAGCAGGGAGAGAGCTATGAGCGCTCGGAGGAGCGTGCTCTGGTTCCCGAGGGTCCGTCGCAGATTAGGAGTCTGCCTTGTATGGGCGTGGTTGTTCATCGTGGAGGCTCGTGACATTTGGCCTTCAGGTTCTCGGCTCATTGAATAGCAGTTCGAGGTGCAATCTGACCAGGTCCGTGGGGCATTCGATGGGCGGGCAGTGGCCACATGCGAGCCACTTTCCTTGAGCATCAGGAATCCTCTCGGTAAAGACCTCCATACAGGATGGGTGCAAAATGCGATCGTGCTCACCCCAAACGACATGAGTTTTTGCCTGGACCCCCTCAAGCATCTCTGCGACGTCTTCGTCCGTTGCGTTCAGCTCGTTCCAGATCTTCTCGTAGAGTGGTCTGCGATCAATCCAGTCACGACACAAGATCGAGTGGGCTATCCCAGCGATCGGAGGAGTCGTATGAAAGATCAGCTCGAGCACGTCGTCGTACTCGGCTCGGTTGCGGCAAAAGAAGGGGTTTTCCCCTCCGTCCTCGATGACCTGGTAGAAGGCGCTGAGCTCTCCGGTCTGAATGCCAGCTGGGCTGACGAGGAATAGACTGCGCAGCTCCCGCGGATGCTTGACTGCATAACCAGCAGCGAGCAAACCTCCGAGGGAGTGGCCTACCAGGTGAAAATCATCACAGCCTAGTTCTGACAGGACGCGATGGAGGGCCTCGACGAATTCCCAAGCGCCGTAGGGGCAGTCCAGGTCTGGCACATTGTCGCCGTGTCCCATGAGGTCGGGCGCAATGACACGTACGTTGCGTGGAAAGCTCTGGAGGAACTTCAGCCAGATGTCCTTCGAGGCTGTGAACCCGTGGACGAGGATGACCGTGGGGCCGTCGCCGGGTCTCTCAAGGAACGACCAGGACTTTCCGTCAAGTTCTACGCTACGGACCGTGCAGCGTGAACGAAATCGCTCGACCGCGAGTCCTGCATCGTAGACACCACGATGGAGCGACGCGAGCAGCCCGGAAAGCTGACTCTCTCCACGCGAAACCGTTGCTTGATGCTGGTTCTCCATTGGGGCTCTACCGGCTCGATCGAGAAGCTGGCAGCAGGGGCCGCAGCCCACGGGTTTATCGAGAATTTGTTGAGGAGCGACAGGGTGTTGGCGGGATCCAAGACCACGCACACCCGAATTTCTATCCTAGCAGATAAAGCCCATAGGAGTCTGACAGGACCAAGGGTGTTTGCGCGCTTCCTTGGCAGCATTACCGGGGTGAACGAGCCTCGTGCTCAAGAAGCAAGAGCTGTGATGGTGCCCGGATCACCTGGGCTGGACCGCGTGTGACCTGCTCGGGCCTTGTACCTGGTAGGGCGATGATGGATCGGACTCACACAGGCTTGCCCCTGGCGTACCAGGTGCTGGACCCGCTTGGAGGATGAGATCCACGGGGCCCTGAGTGCCTGTGACTCCATGGGTGGTGCTCGCGATCTTGCCTGGGCTGGAGCCACGCTCTTGAGAGCCGCGGGCCCGCATTGACAGGGTTCTTCGACCCGCCTACTGTTCCCTTCCAGCATGAACAAGAATCCCCTAACAGCATATGCACGGCCCACTTCCAGTCGTGTTTCTCAGGCCGCCCTCGCGTGCATCTACATTCTCTTCTGCGCGTGCGGGGGAGAGCCTGATTCCGAGCCGGAGCCGGAGCCGGAGCCCGCAGTCGTCACCGATCCCGGCGTTGAGGCGAATGAGGCGAATGAGGCGAGTGCGCAGCGTCAGTTCGACGTTGACGTGGACCTTGTCGGCCCGCCTCGAGTGATCACTGGTCACCCGCAAGTCATGCCCCCCTGGGGAGACGCACTACGTGACCTGATCGATCCAGAGCAAGACAAGAGCTGGAGCGAGAAGTTAGCCATTCGTTTTGAGGTTGACTGTCAGGCGCTCTTGCATGGTGTCCTGGAGAGCAACGAGGAGGTTGTGCAGGGCTACATGGCCGACGAGTCGGGTGCGTTTCTTGGGTTGTTTCCTGAGTTCGGAGAGGCCCGTTATGACGATGGGTCCTTTGCGGTGTACGACCATGTGCACGGAGATGACCTGGAGGAAGATCTTCAGGGCCTCCTGGAGAGGGTCCAGCTCACGACCTGGAGCAAGCTCGAGTCTCGAGAAGTAATCGTATCGATGGTGGGGATTCAGTCTGCCGGCGACGGGCAGTGGCTCTGCGATCTAGAGATCAGGATCGTTGGGAGCGTTGACGATGTCCCAACAATGATTGACATCCGAGCTGACGCCATGATCAATGAGGGTGAGAGTGGAAGCGATTCCCCGCAACTCTTGTCAATGCGTGCAAAGAAGAGCCGGATGATTCGGAGGGCCAAGACGACATTCAAGTCGATTTCTGGGCTCATCCTCGAAGACCTGCCTTATTGGGAACGAGAGCTTGGCCTTGGCTGTGGTGACTATGACCGCATCTATGACCGTCGCAGCATCGCTTTTGGAACAGGAATGCTGGGGATGGCACTGGGAGATGTTGATGGGAATGGCCTCGACGATCTCTACATCTCCACGATCAGTGGATTCCCCAATCGTCTGCTTCTGCACCAGCCTGACGGGAGTGTCATTGACGGCGCGGCGGCAGCGGGCGTTGACATCCTGGATACGACCAGGGGATGCCTGATGGTTGACCTCGATGGCGATGACGATCTCGATCTCTGCATCACACGCCAGGGAGATCTGGTCATCTACTGGAACGACGGCACTGGTAAGTTCTCAGATCCCAGGCTACTCGATGGCCCTGGCGACTCACCCATCTACTCGATCTGCTCGGCCGATGCAGACCTTGATGGTGATCTGGACCTGTTCTGCTGCCGTTATCGGCTGGGAAGGGGTGCAGAGATCGTGCCAACGCCCTTTCATGATGCAGCGAATGGTGTGGCCAACCTGTACTGGAGAAATGATGGAGACCGCAGCTTCACATCTGCAGGCGAGGAGACCGGATTGGTGTCGAGTGACACGCGTTACAGCTTCATTGGGCTCTGGGAAGACTTCAATGACGATAATCTGATCGACCTCTATGTGATCAATGACTTTGGCCCCAACAACCTCTACATCAACACAGGATCGGGGTTCGAGGACCGGGCAGCCGAGATGGGGATCCTGGATGCCTCAACGGGGATGGGGATCAGCGGTGCAGACATCGATCTCGATGGGGATCTGGATTTCTACGTCACCAATATCTTCTCTGCTCCCGGCCTACGAGCGATCAACGAACCTGACTATCGAGGTGGAGATGAAGCGACTCGAGAGCTACACCGGGCGCTGGCCGATGGCATGTCACTCTATGTACAGGATACGCCGGGTAAGTTTGTAGAAGCGGCCGCTAGTGCAGGTGTCGACCATGGCGGCTGGGCCTGGGGAGCTATCTTCTATGACTGGAATCTCGACGGCTACCCAGACATCTACGTACCCAATGGCTTCATCAGTTACGAGAACGAGACAGATGTCGAGTCGTTCTTCTGGCGCTGGGTCGTTGCGAAGACTCCTACATCCCCTGGGATTGATGAGACCTACAACCGCAACTGGGAGGCAATAAGCGGATTCAACCGGATGGAGGGGTTCGCCTATCACGGGCACGAACGAAACCACCTCTACCTGAACCTGGGTGATGGAACCTTTGCGGATGTCTCAGCTATCAGCGATGTCGACTTCATCGACGATGGGCGAGTTGCAGCTCGTACAGACTGGGACAATGACGGCCTGGAAGACCTGGTGCTTGTCAGCGGGACTGGCCCGCGACTGCGCATTGTCCGGAATGCTCACCCTGATCCAGGCCATCGAGTTGTCATCGAGTTGCATGGAGAGCTGGGTAGTGCCGATGCAGTGAGCTCACGGATCCGGGTGCACCGCTCGGATGGAAAGGTTGTCAGCAATACCGTCTATGCGGGAGAGGGCTTGCTTGGCCAGAGTTCCTACCGGCGCTTCTTCGGTCTGGGGGACTGTGATGGCGCGGTTGACGTCGAGGTTCGCTGGCCCGATGGTGAAACGCAGCGGTTTGAGGGACTCGCCGTAGACCGAGGCTGGAAGCTCTATCGAGAGGGTGGCAAGGCCGTCGAATGGGAGTTCGAATCCTCGCCCTTTGCCGGGAAGCCCCACTCACCGGCGAGGCGAACTCAACGTGCGGTCAATCGCGCTGTCCTCGCAGACAAGCTGCCGATGCGTTACTACGGGCTTCAGGACTCGGAGGGGAGGTCGATCACGCTTGACGGGTTGCCGGAGATGACCAAGATTCTCACCTTGTGGGATCCCGAGACTCGAAGTGGTGTTGAGTTCTTGCGTCAGCTTGCGGAGTCACAACTGCAGATCTTGGAGGCCGGAGCGATTGTGTGCCCCGTGGCGGTCGAGGGCGGAGCGGGGGATGGCGCGGAGATCCTGCGTGCTCTTGGCCTTGGAGAGTTTGCGCTGAATGCATCCGCGAACGACGAGTTGGTCCTGGAGGCATTGCTGGTCGAGGTGCTGAATACCTACAGCGACATCACGCTTCCCTTGAGCTTGCTTCTGGATGCCGACTCGAATCTGTGTGCGCTCTACTATGGTTCGATCCCGACTCCGGAGCTGCTCGAGGACTTGAATCGCATGTCCCGTATCGGCAAGGGTGGCCACACGATTGCTCTCTCTGACGGCCACTGGTTGTCGCAACCGAAGAGACGCTACCGCCAGATCATTCGAGCACTCATGATGCTTGGCGCAAGAGATCTGGCCACGGATCTCAAGCAGAAGAAGAACTAGTCTTCCGCTCGCACGATTCAGTCTGCACTCCCAGCGGCTGGGGCGGGCCTTGCGACTCGGCCGCAGAACATCAATTGCCCACTCGCCTGATCCTTCAGGAAGTAGAGGAACGGGCGGTTGGCATTGAAGACCTTCGGTTCAGGAGGGTTGACCCTACTGCCGACCTTCATGACCAAGGCCGTGGCCGCAGCGGCCACAGTCCCATTCTCTGAGACGGAGACATCGACTTGCTGAATGATCTCGTCACAGAAGAGCTTTCCAGCACCGCCGTCCATGCCAGAGAGATCACATCTCGTGGGGTCGAAGAGGCGCTTCAGCCCCATCTGCTGCAGGGGGGCTCGAAGAGAGAAGCGGCTCGTTGTGTGGAATCGAGGCAAGGAGATGTCCACCTTCTTCTCCTCGAGTCTGGAGCTCCATGCCGTGAGCTTCTCCGGGGAGAGTGTCTCTTCAAGCTTCGCGAGGCTCTGCCCTTCACGTGGTAACAAGACGAGCATGGACCAGCGTGCACCCTCATTGTTCACTCTCTTGTAGGAGAGCTCGAGCATTTGAAAGCCCTCAGTTTCCATGATCCGCTCGGCGTGAATACCACGGAGGGTGGGGACGGAGACTGCCTTACCGTCTGCGCAATAAAACGGATTCGTGCGGGTATCTCTGACTTCGAATTGATTGTCCCAGGCGGCCTGGAACCAGACCGCATTGGTGAGCACTGCACGAGTGTTTGAGCTGACATCGTCGGTCTTCAACAGGCCAGGAATGTGCCCTCGAGTGGCCGAGTCAACCCAGCTATTGATGGCCTCGCGAGCACCCTGCGGATCCTGGAGAAAGTCGGTGGAGAGCACCGCGGCACCCAGGTACTCGCCTGCTCGTTCGAGATAATCGGAACGGAACGGGTGTCCGGATTGGCCCCATATGGAATTGGCGATTGCCAGCTGAGGATTGCCCTCCGTTTCATCGACTGGCCTCATCAGTGTCTGCGCGGCCTTGAGTGCTGCTTCGCGATCTCCGATGGAACCGTCGGTCAGGTGCAGTACCCGGGCCAGTTCGCTGGCTGTCTCTCCTTCGGCTCCGGCATAGGCGAGTAGGAGCGCGAGGTAGGTGCTTGCTGGAGAGCAGGCGAGATTCTGATCCGACTTGCCGGTGGCACTCAGGAGCTCGAGTGCGAACTCATTGGCTGCGTCGACGATCTCGAGCGGGCCAGGGGAGAGCGCGGTCACCTGGGGGGCGGCTTCACTGTCATGGCTGGGCCTGGCGAGGATGAGGACGGCAAGGAAGGGGAAGAGCTTGAGAGTGAGCATTGGGATCCAATTAATGAGGGCCAGGGCACCCGGGGGAGCCGCCGGGTGATGCGGAGAGAACGCCGGGGTCGTGGCCTTGATTGGCCGCGAATCGGATTTTTTTGCGTCTCGACCTGACCGCCAGGGGTCAAGGGCCTGTGAGCCGAGCTTGGCCAGGCCCCTGGGAGGCTCCTCTCGCTGGGATGGGCTCCTGGCTCTGGTAAGGGACCCTTGGAGCAGACGATCGAGTGGTGGAGGCACCCCTGGTGACTGATCCGTCACTTGCCTGGAAAGGCGCCATGGATGCCCTGCAAGAGCATCTGGACTCCGACAACTGCGAGAATGAGTCCCATGAGCCGTGTCATTACCTTGATCGTGTTCTGGCCAAGGAAGTGAATGAGTGCGTTTCCACTGATGAATGCCAGGAAGGTGAGGAGACAGACGCAGGCAAAGGCACCGATCACCTCGAGGGCCCCCTTGGTACCGGACTCTGCGCTGAAGCTCATCGCCGTTGCGATCGTGCCAGGACCAGCTAGCAAGGGCATGGCCAGGGGCGAAATGGAGATGCCAATGGCTGCTTCCTGGCTGTTGGTGTTGTCCTCTTCCGACGGGGTGTGCACGCGTGAGTGCTCACCTTGCAGCAGGTGGTAGCCAACAAGGCTGACGAGTGCGCCCCCTGCGATTCGAAATGCCGGCAAGGAGATGCCAAAGGCATGGAAGATTACCTGGCCACCGAAGCAGAAACCGGCCACGATTGCAAAAGCCAGAAGCACGCTACGAAGTGCAACGCCTCGCTTGGTGGAGGTGGACAGGCCATCGGTGAGCCCGATGAAGAGCGGAGTGTTCGCAATCGGGTTCATGATGGCCAAGAACGCGAACAGGACGGTCGTGAAGGGGATCTTGTCCATGAAATTGTCTCGGCCTGGATCGTGTCGGTGTGGAGTTACGTTTGGTGGGTGCCAGGGGCTGAGGCATCACCTTCTTGTCTGCTAGCGCCGCATTGGCCTCGGCTTGGGCTGTCAGCTTACAGTCAGTCGGTCGGTTGCACTTCGAGCATGACTAATTCCTGGGCGCTGGTTCGGGGAGACATGGCCCTCGAAGGCAATCATGAACTCATCCGGACTGACCGTTCGATCAGGCATGGTCCGTGAGCCTCAACCCTGGTGTTCTGATATCCTCCCGAAGGCACCAGACATCTCTTCACATCAGTCCCTTTGGACCGACCTCGTTCTCAATTGGCAGTCCCGACCAGTCAGAGGTGGATGCCAGGCGAGTTCCCCGGCACCTTAGTTAAAGATATGCGCCCAACCCTGCTCCACGGATGGATGCCTCGATTCGCTCCTGTTTTTCTGGCCGCCTTGGCGATCATCACAGCGCCAGCTGCGTCCCAGGAATCTGAGTTGGCTACAACTGCCTACCCCAAGAGACTCGAGGTTCATGGTGTACCAATTCAGGCAACAGCGGCCGTCGAGGACGAATACCTCTACATCGCTGCAAGGGTCTACGAGCACATGACGGAGCGCAGTGAGCGATACGACTTGCGTGCGCTGCATCGTTCCAGTGGCTTTCGCATCCTCTTGATTCATCCAGATGAGAGCTTCCTATCGCTTCCCGAGTACCAAGGGGAAGACGCGGAACTCGACGAAGCTGCTGGGCTGGGAGGCTGCATCGGGGAGTTCTTCATCACCCTCCGAGTGGGCTCTCCGCACGTGCTCATTCACGAACTAGGGCATGGCATCTATCACTCTGCAATTCAATTCCAGGAGACCGGAGGTGCGACTGACGAGAGGGCCTGGTATGCGGCAAGGGTCAAGGAGGTCCTGGGCCTGGACTTCTCGGAAGTCGAGAACCGAATGGGTGAGGGTGAGTTACACGAGGTGCTCTTGGCAGAGGAAGGGACCTTCAGCGCTGATCTCGCTGCTTGCTGGCGAAATGCGACCGAAGAGGGGCTCTGGTCGGACGAGTATGCCGGCACTGAGCCCAACGAGTACTGGGCCGAGGGTGTTGCGCTCTGGTTCCGGGCCTCACGACCAGTGGGACAAGACTCGAGGTCTCTTCTCCGAGAGCGCGATCCAATGCTCTTCGCTCTATGTGAGGGAATCTTCCCTGATACTGCCTGGGAGCCCTCGCATGCCAAGGCTGTGAGTCCCAGTGGGGTGAGCTTTCAAGATGAATCGGAAGAGGTGCTGCGTGCGGTTACTGGTCCAGCGGACTTGGGGGACCTGGTCAGGTTTCTGGATCGTGACCAAGATGGCCTGGTTGAGGCCTACGAGGGCGCGGAAGCCCTCCTCTACCTGACTGCGGAAGCAGACTCGAGTGGAGATGGAGCCTTGAGCATTCTGGAGCTTGGGGGCTATCTCGAACAGCAGAAGCGAGACGAACAAAGTGAAGGCCAGCAGATCTTCGAGGAACTCGACCAGGACCGTGATGGTCTCTTGTCCGTCGACGAGATCCCCGAGGAATTCCTGGCCTTGGTAGAAGTCATGGATGTCGATGGTGACGGTGCAGTGTCCTTGGCGGAACTCTTGGAGACGGATGCGCTGGATGATCCAACTCTGATCTTCGAGCAGGAGCTACTCGGTTTTCTCCACGAATTCGACGCTGATGGCGATGGGGCACTTTCTCTGAAGGAGCTACCGCTGCCCGAGCGGATGGAGTTCTCCCAGCAGTTCTCAGCTCTGGACTCGAACAACGACAAGCTGCTCGAGGAGAGAGAGCTGCTGGCGTTGCTTGAAGAGGAGATGAGTGGCGCCACCTACGAGGTGCGCGGAGAAGACGCGGTGATGACCGGTGTGATCGGCCCCTCGACTCCGGGACGAACCTTGCAGCTGATCCTCGAGCACCCTGAGGTCGATTGTATCGTCATGGAGGACGTGCCCGGTTCCATGGACGATGACTCGAATATTCGCGCTGCACGCATCGTGCGGCAGGGGCGCCTGGATACCCATGTTCCCCAGGGAGGAGAGGTCGCTTCAGGTGGAACGGACTTCTTCCAGGCGGGAGTGAGGAGGACTCGAGGAGAGGGAGCGAGGTTTGGCGTGCACTCCTGGAGTGGAGGGGTCGGCGAAGAGGGTGCTGAGATACCCAGGGATGATCCCGAGCACCTCAAGTACCTCGAGTACTACCGGGAGATGGGCATTCCCGACGAGTTCTACTGGTACACCCTGGAGGCGGCGTCTGCCGATGACATCCACTGGATGACCAATGATGAGCTAGCACGGTACTCCATGTTGACTGAGGACGAGCCGTCAGACCATGACGGCCAGAGGAGTGAGCTGCTTGGCGGATGTATCTTGCGTGAGCCTCGGGCTGAAGCTCCCGAGAAGCTACGGCAGGTCACTCCAGTAATGGAAACATCTGAGTACGGCCCACTGCCGAAGATGGTGCGAGCTTGTGGAATCGTCTTGGCCGCAGAGGGGAACGTACCAGACTCATTCCTTGAACTCGTCGGTGAAACGATTGGCCAGATCTTCGCAGAGTTCGATGGTTGCGATTCGCTACTGCAAGAGAGGGTCTTGACTCACCTCTATGCCTACCGGGCTCTTCTGCCAGTCCCGCGTGGTGAGGACTCATTCGAGCGAATCATTCGCTCGGCTCCTGATGCCTTGGACAGGCTGCAGCGCGAGAATAGCCTCTGTGACATCATAATGGCCGAAGTCCCTGAGGGTCAGGTGATGGAGGTAATCGAACACATCCTGCATGCGATAAGTGATGTCGGATTACACTACGAGTTCCCAGACGAGTGGGGGATCTCCAGGGAGTCAGAGCTCTGGAAGGCCATGCAGCTGGCGATCGAACGGGGGCACTATCAAGTCGAGTCCTATGATGATCTCAAGCGGCACGAGTCCACCGAGATCTACGAGCGTATTCTCCTCCAGGAGTTTGCCTACTGGTTCATTTCGACAGCCTGGGAGCTGCAGGTGGACTACGGCCCGAACGAGTCGGAATGGACTATTCGTGATCGCGCTGAGCTGACCGCCCTGTATCCAGAGTTCTTTGAGATCTACGAGGACACGGTAGGGCGAGTCATGCGTGCTCCTGATGTCCGAACCTTGAAGAGAATCGGGCCTACTCGAGCGGAGGAAAGATCTCGATAACTGCTCGAGTCATCTTCCAATTGCTGGCGCGCCTTATCTTTGGACTCTCAATGAGCGACTCGCGATGGAGGGGATCACGAGGGGGATCCGCCCCTGTCCGGTTCTCTAACTCTTATTCCAACCGGCTCAATCTCAGGGGGGTGACCGAAGTTGAGTCTCTCTGATCAGGGCGATTATGGCCCCCAGGGCTCCATTCTTGATCTCCATGACTTCTATGAAATCATTGCCGCTATGCAGGAACGGGGGTGGGTGGTATTACTGGAATCGGTCGCTCATTCCCCCCCGGAGTGGACATATGACAGTTTCGTTCACAAACCCCCTGAAAAGAAACCGGAGACCCAAATGCTCACGTCACTCAAGCAAATCGCGGAGTCAAGATTCTCGTCATGGCATCTCCTCTTTAGTGTCTTTCTTCTAGCTCCTGCTGCCTTAGCACAGCGAGTCGAACCACAGGATTTTCCCAGCGAGGTCGCGGCCTCCATGAGTCTCCAAGGAGGCGCAATCGGAGGAGTTCAAGTTCTTGAGTCCTTTGACCAGACGATGGTGATTGGATTCGAACATCCTTTGGAGCCCCTGTATCTCGAACTGCAGAAACACTCGGTCAGAGCAGACTCCTTTGAGGTACGAGTCCAGTTGGAAGATGGCAGCTTCGAGATAGCGCCATCGCAGCCCGTGAACACCTACCGGGGCACGGTCCTCGGAAAGGAAGACAGCCTCGTGGCCGCTTCCTACACAGATGCTGGACTCTACGCACGAATTCAACTTGCCAATGGCCGCGAGTATTGGATAGAGCCCGTTGGATCGAATGAGAACTTGATCAGCGCAAGTTCTCACGTGCTATATCAGACAAACCAAGTCACGAGTTCTGCAGGAACTTGCGCGGCCGATTTGATCGAGCAGTTCAGGCTTCCGAGCCCTGGCGCAGGCTCGAGTGCTCCCAATGGGGGAAGTCTTGGAGTTACGACCCGTGGTGGAACCTATGCGCTCGCTGCTCAGACAACAGCTGAGCTGGGGTGTGATGCGGACTACGAGTACTTTCAGCGATGGGGATCGGTGAGTGGTGTACAGAACCGAATCGAGTCGGTTGTCAACTCCATGAACATCCAGTACGAGCGAGATGTTTCGATCACACATGCAATCACGACGATAATCGTGCGATCATCCTCGAACGATCCCTACAAGAGAAAGGGTGCTGAGCAGCTACTCAATGAATTCCGCAACGAGTGGAACTCCAACCAATCGGGCGTCTCTCGCGATGTCGCACACCTCTTCACCGGCCGCTCACTCGCTGGAAGCACGATCGGAATTGCATGGATTGGGCAGGTCTGCAATCTGAGCTATGCGTACGGCTTGGTTCAGTCGGACTTTGATAACAACTTTGCCTGCACCACTGATCTCTCCGCCCACGAGCTGGGGCACAACTGGAATGCGGGTCACTGCTCTTGTACGAGCTACACGATGAATGCGTACATCACCTGCGCTAACATCTTCAATCCTGCGAATAGTGCTCCCACCATCAGCGCGTACAGGGACTCACAGAGTTGCTTTGGTCCGGTTGATCCCCCCTCTGATCCGGTCTCGATTCATGTGGGTTCAATCAACCCGGGCACCCAGAACGCCGGTCAAGGCAAGAAGTACGGCAAGGCAACGGTTTCGATCGTTACCGACACCGGTTCAGCAGCAGCCGGCGCCAGCGTCTCTGGAACCTTCAGTGGTGACTACAACGAGTCCGTTGCCGGCGTGACTGATGGCTCCGGGAATGTGGTCTTCCTGACCTCTACGACCCAGAAGGGCGGCATCGACTTCACCTTCTGTGTGGATAGCGTTTCGGGCTCACTGCCTTACGTCGCTGGTGACAACTCCGAGACCTGCGACAGCCTGTAGAGTAGTCCCCGGGCGCCTCAAGGGCATCTGGAGCGGCCAGCCCACCTCTAGCGAGAGGGGGGCTGGCCGCTCCCTTGTTGCTGGTCCCCTGATGGTTCCCGGGCCTCCTTGAGGCGATCAGGCGCCCGAGCCAGGCGCTGTGATGAGGGGTGCCGGTTACCGGGAGATCACCTGACCCAAAAATAGCTGGCACGAAAAAAATTCGTATTCCATCGATTTTTTTGGGTTAGAGGTGAACTCCGGGGGCTAACCCACGCCGGAGTAAGGCGAGCGAGGACCCTGTGGAGTAATATTTGTGATGATGACCCCCCAAAAAAGTGATCCACAAGCGAACTTCTTGAGGACCCTGGAGCAGGCCAGGGCCGGAGACTCAGAGGCCATGGAGGCCCTGTTCACCGGCTACTACCCGCGAGTCAGCAAGATGGTTCATGAGGGTCTGGCTCGGGACTTGCGGACCAAACGTCCCTGGCTGGCGACGCGATTCAGCACTGGTGACGTTGTTCAGGAGGTGTTTCGCTCACTCCTCAAGGATCTCAGCGGGTTTCGCGGCACCAGCGAGGACGCATTTCGAGGTTACCTGGCGATGGTGGTGCGGAATCGACTCCTGGATGCGATTCGCTTCCATGAATCAGCGCAGCGCGATGGCCGCATCACCTCAAGGTCTCCCGAGGGGCTGGATCCGGCCGGACCAAGCCCTGACCCTGTAGCAGAGGCTGAGAATGCCGAGGAAGCCAAGGACTTACATGAAACCCTCCAGACCTTCCCGGAGCATGAACAGCTCTTACTTCGGGCACGCCTGGAGCAAGGAGTCAAGTTCCAGGACCTGGCCGACCAACTCGGCTACCCATCCAAGGCTGCAGCTCGGCGGGCCTTCTACTCCGCACAGGCGCTGCTGGTAATCCGGTTGGGGCAACTACGCTCCGAGTAAATCATGTCAACCAATCCCCTCAGCGACCCCCAGCTTCCCGGGCTTGTGCAGTCTGCGCTGGAAATGTGGGACGAGGGCATTGAGCCATGCTTTGAAGTGATTTGTAGCGAACGGCCGGATCTACAGAAAGCCGTAGAAGACTCAGTGAGAATTAGCAGGCAGCTCCCGACTCTCCGGCGTGAATCAGCCCTCCTGGACCGTCTTGTCGGGCGTCTGATTGCCAACCGCTATGAACTGAAGGTGCGTTTGGGTGCGGGGGCGATGGGAGTTGTCTACCTCGCGACGGACCAAGAGCTCGGTCGGTCGGTGGCGATAAAGATCCTTCGTTCGGAGTTCCTCGACGAACTCGAGTCTGAGCACCGTTTCTCGCGCGAGGCCGAGGCCTTGGCCGCGGTGCGACACGACTCCGTTGTCACGATTTTTGACCGCGGACGGACAGCAGAGGATGATCCCTACATCGTCATGGAGTTGCTCGAAGGGCAACCGCTGAACAAGATTCTAGAAGAGGGAAGGCGTATCTCGAGTCACGGAGTCCCTGCTAGCGGTTGGATCGCAAAGCACCTGGATACCGAGGACTTGGACGAGCCGAGTTACATCCGTACGGTCGTCAGCTGGGCAGCGGATCTGGCGAGTGGGCTTGCGGCGACTCATCAGAGCGGGATCTATCATCGGGATGTGAAGCCTTCGAACGTCTTCATTCGAAGGAATGGTAGACCCGTCTTGCTGGACTTTGGAATCGCCGCGCAGGTCAGCCAGGCGACCATTACACGCGAAGATGCGACGCTCGGGACTCCGGCCTACATGGCTCCTGAGACTCTCGAGGCAGACTCAAGACCGAATGAGTCCGTGGACATCTATGGGCTGGCGGCAACGCTCTACCACATGCTGACCCTGCGTTCACCCTATGAGGGGTCTCCGACTCAGATTCTCACGCAGCTAGCCACCAAGGATCCTGTGGTGGCGAGCAAGGCCAACCCCGGGCTGCCCAAGGATCTCCAGGCGATACTGGACCGGGGCATGTCCAGGCGCATCTCGAATCGCTACCAAACGGCGAGCGAGTTTGAGTCCGATCTCCGTGCTTTCCTGGACTATCGTCCCGTCAAGGCGCGCGCTGTCACTCCACTGAGTCGAGTAAGACAGCGGCTCTTCAGGTCTCAAGCGTTCGTTGCAGGGGCCTCGGTGGCCGGCCTTGCCCTGCTTTCCGTCGGGGCCTACCTGGGTTGGGGGGTCTGGGTCTCGCATCGCAGCAAAGCCCACATGGACCTGTGGCAGCACCTGCCGCCGAACGTGACGATCATCTCGCCCTCCAGCCGGACCATGTCCATGGAGGCAGGCCGTGGAGAGCTGGAAGACCTGCTAGACGAAGCAGCGAGCACGTGCGTGGACGTGCTTCCAACCTACCTGATTCGTGGAGCATTCCGGCTCGACCATGGCGATCAAGAAGGAGCGGCCCAGGACCTCGATCGCGTAGCCGCATCCGTTGGGACGGAGTACGCCAGGGGTCTGGCGGCACTCTATGCTTCGGCTCCGGAGGGCGCTCTCGAGATAGATTGCTCCAGCCTCGGGGAGCCGGAGGATGAGCGAGATGTCTATCTTGCAGCATTTCATGCAATGCGCGCGCAGGACACGGGCCGTGCCGAGAGCCTGCTTCAGGACCCTCGTCTCTCCGACTACCTGCCCGCTCGTGAACTGAGACTTCTCTTCCTCTCTAAAGATCCGACCCGGATGTTCGAAGAGGCCGTCTCCATCGAAGACTCACTCGGGCGGCGGACTGCCAATACTGCCTACCTAATGGGCCTGTCACTGATATGGCTGAGGCACTACGGAAAGGCACATCAGGTTCTCGAGGAAGGAGTCGCGTTGGCTCCGAAGAGCTCACGGCTGCGTGTCAACGCTGCGAAGGCTGCGGAAAGAGTCGGACAGGTTCAGACCGCACGAGAGCACCTGGAGTACGCAATCAGGATGGACCCGAACTACTGGCGCCCCTACGTCAACCTGACGCGCCTGCTGGTCGATCAGGGAGACTTGAGCGGGGCCAGCCGAGTCCTGCTCTCCGCACCTCCTGGATTGGATGAGGGCATGAAAGAGCCCCGGCCAATGCTGGAGGGCGAGATCGAGACCGAGCGCGCGATCATTCAGTACGCGTCCGGCCAATTCGACAAATCTATCCAATCGGCAAAGGTAGCCCTCAAGCGCTTCCAGGAGGCTGCAGAGCTACCTAGATACAAGAAAAATGCCCGTGCAGCGATGAGTCAGGCGCTAGCGACGGGCGACCAGGGTGCCGTCCTGGAGGCACTGGCCAACTTAGTTGTGGAAGATCCTCTGCACTGGAGAAGATTGAATATTCTGGTTGACTGGGTGCCAGAGGATTCCAGCGAACCGAATTCGATCTTCCTGAAGGATGTGCTCCAGTCAATCAGCGAGGAACTGGCCGCTCGTGGACAGCAGAGTGTCAGCGAGAACTAGAGAAAACCAATCAGCTTGCAATACCCCCGAACCTTGAGAGAGTCCATTTCGATGTCATCTAGATTACCCGTGATTTCCGCCCTTTCGCTCGCCGTGCTGATCTCCGCTACGCCGACTGTTGTTGGCCAGTCCCTCGCGCCTAGTCGCCGTGGCGGATTTGCTGGGGCTTTGGCCCACGCGCACTACCTGTCCAATCCTTCTAGCCAAGTCCTGGCGCCGTTCATCAAGGAACCTGGCAATCAGACATCGGACCCGCTGCAGTGGTCTCAGCAAAGCTACCCCGGGGGGCCGGACTACGACCTGAACACCATGTTTCCAGGCATTGCGGCACTCGTAGAGATCAATGGTCATTCAACGGGTAACGATGACATCCCAGAGTGGGAAGACAAACCCGATGGAACAAGAGGGCCGAAACTCTCGCAGATCGGCTGGATGCAGATAGCCGTGTCGGTCAACAACAGCGCACAAGGTCTACCCGGCAGTGTGATCAGAAGAAGGACGAACTTCTCACCGCCCAAGAGGAATACTCCTGGTGCGGAACTGATCGGCTATTACTTCTCTGAGAGCACGGGTATTGATCCCTCCCTGCCGGGAGTCTCTCTTCTGGAACAGTCAAGTGAGGCCATAGGATTCTCGGCGATGCCGCCCACCCTACCAGATCAGGACATCAGCGCAATTGATTGGGGTCTCGGGGTGCAAACCACCGCCTCGGGCGGACTGACGCCGCAGTTGCTGTTCACCCATCAGAACAAGTACTTCTTCACGGTCACAAGGCAATCGGCCGAGGCCCTGAACAACTACTATAATCAACAACAGGGATCGGACGAGTTCGCTACTAGCGGCAGCACCCAGAAGAAGGCCAATGCCGCGACGATCTACCAGCTGACATGGAACGCCAATTCATGGACTGCTAAGCCAGAGGTCTACAGGACCGCCTCTAGCCTGGGCTTGAATGAAGGGAACGATGATGTCGATGCGGTCGCAGTCAATGCACTATTCGGCAGGGTCATCTTCTCCACTCAGGGTGTCCAGGGGCGCTCCCAGCTCCTGTTACACGAACCTACTGTTGGCGGCCATGAGGAACTTACCGACAACGGCCCGCTGGTGGCGCGCAAGCTGGGATCATCAGATGACACCGATGACATTGACTCGGTTGCCATCATCGATCCGGGGCACGAGTCTCAGTTTCTGCATGCGACGCATCTCGCAACTCCTATGTCCAACCACCTGAATCCCAACGGTGGCAGATACAACATGGGCATCTCTGTGACCCGCGGAATGTCAACCACAGGTACTTCCGGTCCGGAGTCGCACTTTGTTCAGGTCTCCGGGTGGGGCAGGGCGCCCGCGAAGAAGAGCTACGTCCACCTGTTCGTGTGCAAGAACTACAATCCAAATAACCCTGACCAGGCAGTCTGGTCACACGTCGGCACGATTCCCCGATCTGCAAAGGATGAGGACGTGAGCCTCGAGTTGCCGGTTCCTTCGGGTGGTTCTGGCGCAAACGTCGGTTACACTGCGGTGCTCACCAATACATCCAACAGTCTGATGAGCCTCAGCCTCGTAGGGGTGATCCTCAATCCGTAAATCGCATCGGGATTGAGCTCAGGCCTGCCGGTATTCACAACCGGCAGGCTTTTTTCTTGCCCGCCTCCAAATAGGAGCGGGCAGTCTTCTTTTCGCGAGCGGCTTGCAGCCGGGAGGATGCAGGGTTTACGAAAACCCGGGCAACTAGTGCCTGATCAAGAACTGCTTCCACGGGTGCAATAGATAGAGGCGCGCGCTGGAGGGTGACCAAGTGCAAGCCTTGAAAAGCGACCCAGTTCTTTTCTTATAATCACCGGCTGAGCAAGGGGAGGTCCCAGCCGCCGCACTGACCATGCATGACTACGAGCAACTGTTCCAGTTGACCGCAGATGCCATCTGCGACTTGACTACCGATGGCCAGATTCGGAGAGTGAATCAGGCCTGTCGAGATATGGTGTGTGACGCCCTGCCTGAAGAGGGTGGCAGCATGTTCGATATTTTTGACCAACCCGGTCGGGAGAGGCTGAGGGTCGCTCTGGATAGCTTGAGTGAGTCCTCTCCAACGGGAGAGATCGAGGGGCAGGTCCTCGGTACGAACATTTGGAGCAGCTGGCAGCTGACCTATCTGGATCATGAAGAGGTCATCGCTGTGGGCCGTGACATCTCGTCTCATCATGAGACTACAGCTGCTCTTGCCGATAAGACCGCATTCCTCCACTCGATCATCGATGCTGAGCCCGAGTGCGTGAAGATGGTATCGGCATCCGGCGATCTGATCGACATGAACAGGGCCGGCCTCAAGATGGTTGGAGCTCAGGGTCCTGAAGAGGTGATGGGGCTCTCGGTTTATGATTTGATTGCTCCGGAGGACCGTGAGCGTTTTATCGACTTCAACGAAAGGGTCTGTCGGGGCGAAGGTGGGGAGCTGAGCTTCGATATAGTCGGTTTGGACGGTAGTCGACGCTCGATGGAAACAACGGCTGTTCCCCTCCCGATGACTCCTGGGGGCGAGCTATTACACCTGGCTATCACGCGAGATGTATCTCAAAGGCGAATGCTCGAGCACAAGCTGCGGCAGGCTCAGAAGATGGAGGCCATCGGCCGACTGGCCGGCGGCGTCGCTCATGACTTCAACAATCTCCTGACAGCGATAATCGGTTTCTCGGAACTCGCTCTTCAAGAAGCTGGTACGGAGTCGGTCGTTGCTGAAGACTTGAATCAGATCAAGGCTACCGGCGAACGGGCTTCTCGGCTGACGCAGAAGCTACTCACTTTTGCTCGGCAGCAACCGGTACGGTACGAGGCCATCTCGCTTGCAGACCTGACCCTGAGTATTCAGGAGATGTTGGAGCGCCTCATTGGTGAGAATTACGTGCTCGAGATGCAGGTGGATCCTGATTCACCATCTGTGTGTGCAGATCGAGGTCACCTCGAGCAGCTTCTGCTCAATCTGGTCTTGAATGCCAGAGATGCCGCAGATGAGGGTGGCCGAATTACCGTGTCAGTTGGACAACAGGACATCACACCGCAGAGAGCGAATGAGCTGGGCTGTGGCCCGGGGAATCACCTCGAGCTTCTCATCAATGATGATGGTATGGGAATTCCGGAAGATGTGTTGCCGCACATTTTCGATCCCTTCTTCAGCACGAAAGCGACAGGGTCGGGTACAGGACTTGGCTTGGCAACCTGCTACGGAATCGTCGCGCAACTCAACGGCTATATTGGCGTAGAGAGCGAGCCTGGTGAAGGAGCAACATTTTCCATCCTGATTCCAGCAGTAGGGGCAAGTGACTGCATTCTACAGTCATCAGAATCTTCCGAACCGCGCTCCGGGGAAGGTGGTGTGGTTCTGGTCGTCGAGGATGAACCCATTGTGAGGTCAGCGGTGGCACGCATGCTGCGCTCTGAAGGGTACATGGTATACGAGAGCGGCACTCCCAGTGACGCGATCATGATGGCGGAGAGGCTGGAGAGTATCTCCCTGTTGGTGACAGACATGACCATGCCCGAGATGAATGGCTCTGCTCTTGCACGTCAACTGCGTCAGCAGCATCCAGAACTGCCGGTGCTCTACATCACTGGCTATCTGCTGGACGATTCGGATGAACTATCGGGGCAGATCGAGTCAGGGGAGATACTGAAGAAGCCGTTCACACTTCATTCCCTGTCACTGGCTGTTGGGCGCGCGATCCATCGGGACCGAACCAGGCACACTGGTATCAGCCAGCCTGAATTAGCCGAGTAGCCTGCTCGCTTCATTGAGATGGGTGGCGCCAGCCTCTTGGTCGACCGGGCGGTGGTTACTCTGAGAGACGGAGCTCACGGATACGTAGATTGACCCGTTCCCGATCGTCGACACACATCTTCAGGAGTTGGGAGCCCCAATCAGAGTCTAGCTTGAGATGCTCTGGCTGGATTCTCTCGTGATTGAGTAGCTGAAGTCTCAGCATGTCGCCATCGGGCGCGCTCTCAGGTAGTAGTGCGGAGAAGAAGAAACCAAACCCCGATAGGTGGTTTCCAACATGAGCGGCTTCGGGCAGGGAAACAGGTAGATCGAGATAGATAGCTGCAACATGCATGTTCTTGAGATCCTGCATATGAGATTCCAGTAGCTCGTTGAGATCTTCACCAAGACGGTCAATGGTGATCACCGCGGTGTTTGAGGAGCGACTTACGGATACAGATAACCGTCCAGGTCCTGTCGGAGCCCGCTCATCGCTCGACAGTTCTCTGGCGAGCTCCAGGTGGTCCACTATCTCGCGAATGTGGTCAAGGTAGGCCGAGGGGATGAACAGCTTGCGACTGGGAGTACTTGGAAGGGCCAAGAACATGGCGACAAGAGAGCCGCGCACAGCGTCCTCGGTCTGAATGCCAGTCATGGTCACGGTGTCCGGGATGATCCCCAGGAAGATCCCAGTCTCTCGAGCACCTAGCTTGCGCTGATTGTGCTGGCTGTAGGGGTGATTGCTCACGCACTCTGTCCACAGGCCCAGCAGCTTCAATTCGGTGGCTCTCTTCAGGCGTAGGTCAGCCATCTTCTTCGCCAGCCCGTGTGAGCGGTAACGCGGATCAACTACTAGCTTACCGGCTTCAGCAATCCGTGCCTCTTGGCTTGCCAGGGTGAGGGAGGCATGACCCACCAATTCACCTTCCCGAGTTGCCACCACCGCAGAGTGCATCAACCCCTCATCGATGAGTGCTGCCATGCGGTCTGGGAAGTACACATCTTCGGCTGGGTAGTTGTAGCCATAACAGCGATACACAAGTCGTGCGAGGTCACCGCACTCGTCTGAGCGCATTGCTCGCACGGCGAGGCCATCTCCATTGTCTACCTCTGGCTCATCCTTGGAGATGATGGCTTCGTTAGCGCTCAATTTCTCGCGTGCGTCAGCTTCTGAGATCACGACGGAGCACCTGGAGATGTTTCCATCTCGTCCACCCGACTCGAGTTCGATGAACTCGGCGAAGCCCAGCCGAACTAGCTCGTGAGGTACTTTGGCGTCGTCCTTGAATACTGGGATGCCTTGATCTGTAACCTCGACTCGAAGGTGACCGCTGTCAGACCACGCTCGTACCCTGACGTGTGCGGGGTCATCGCCGTGCTCACGGCTCTGGGCCAGGATCACGAGTTCATCGACCATGACGCGCAGGCGGCGTGCACGCTGGGATCCTATACCAAGCGAAGAGGCCAGTTCGAAGATGGCTCCACCAGGGACGCTGGCCGGAGCTGATTCACCTGTAAGTTCGATGCTGAGCATTGTTGAGATCTCGTTGGTCCAATAAGGCGCTCTTCCGTGAGCAAGAGGCACTGAGGTGAGAGCCAGCGTTTGAACCCCTGTGCTTGCTCACTCAGAAAGGATCCTAGCCATGCCGGCGCGGTATGCATTCCCTTGTGCCCACAAAAGAGTTCACCTGGCTCGTGTTCGGCTGTCGTCTCGTCGAGTGCAATCTCGATTCCAGCTGATTTCAGTCTCCATGGGGCCTGGGGGGGATGCTGTATTCACAGGGTCCAAGAACCCAGTCGTTGAGCCGGCCAGAAGATAAGTCGCTCCTCAGGAGGCCCAATGGACAGGTCTCCGCTCGGGCCGAACTTGGAATCAAGAGCTTGGATTGCGAGATCACTGCTTCGCTAGTAGCCTCAGTTCAGAGCCTCATCATCACGGTGAGTTGCGCCTCTTGAGGCTCACGACTTCGGATCCCATCAAGAACAATGAAGCTACGAGCGATTTCCATGCTTGGTGTGCTGCTGATTGCCTATGCAGCTGCGGCCGTTAACCGGTTTGAGCATCCCCAGAACGAAGCAGAGACACTCTCCTTGTTGCAGGAGTCCTCCGCATCTACCGGTGTCCTGCGTTTCGTAGTAGCAGGAGACACTCAGGATAATGGATCAACGGGAGGTGGGATCAACTCGAATGTTTGGCCTCAGATGGCGCATGACATGAATGCGCACTCACCGGCGTTTGCCCTCTTCCCTGGTGACCTAGTAGCTGGGAGTACCTCATCCTCCGTTACGCTGGCGGAGTGGGCCGAATGGGATGCAGCCACTGCACCACTGACTGCCGTCAGGCTCATGACTCCGGGAAATCACGACATGTACGGCGGTACCTTCAATAGTTGGTCATCTGCATTTCCGTGGCTTCCAACTTCGAACAGTCCTGGGGGCGAAGGTGGCGCGAGCTACTACGTAGATGTAGGCAACACGCGGATCATCAGCATCACTACGGACTTTACGAATGGAGGTGGTGCTCCCAACCAGAACTGGCTGAACTCTGTCCTGGCGAGTAGCGGTTCGTTCGATCACGTCTTTGTCTTCTCGCATCGCCCTATCCAATTCAGCTCGTCAGAACCCACGGGAGGGTCTGGAGGAGCACTCTGGCAATCGATGGTTCAGAACGGCGTTGCGGCCTACTTCTCGGGGCATTGGCATCGATACCAGCCTGACCGCATTGGCGCGGGGGGCGATACGTGGGAGGTCTTGATCGGGACTGGTGGTGGATGGCAGGGATTTGAGCCGACCCGTCCGTACCAGCAGGTCAAGGGCTATCTCCTCGTTGAGATCGCGGGCACTGAGGCGACGGCCACCTTCTACGCTGACGGAGACGGGGACGGGAGCTATGACGATGCTCTCGACACATTTGTCATTCAGCAGCTTTCGGCAGAACCGACAGGGCTCGTCGCCCACTACAGCTTTGAGTCGAATTCCGCGGCCGATGATGCTCCGGCACCTCTTGGTAAGGGAATTGACGGTGACCTCAAGGGTAATGCATTCATTGGAACGGGCCTGGTTGGTCAGAAGGGCGTCCACCTCGACGGGAATGACTACGTCGAGTGTGGTGCTATCGGAGACTACAACCTGTCGATCAATGGAGACCTGACCGTCTCTATCTGGGCTCAGTACGACACACTAGGGACCGGAGTCTGGGACAATACCATGCTCTGCTACGGGACTGCGGACTACTACAGCGAGGATGAAGAGACCAACTACTCTTACTGGCTCAGCCTGCTCAGTGATGGAACATTGCGGTCGTTTTGGGAATACGAGAATGGTGTCAATGTCACCACGGATTCGACTGTCCCTGCCAGCCTCTCTCCTGGAGAGGCGCACCACTTTGCACTGACGCGAGATGCATCCAGCATGGAGGTCAGGTTCTGGGTTGATGGGACCCAGCTTGGAGCTCCGGTCGGCTTCAATCGACTGCCAACTTCCGGTGGCCGCGGAATGCTCTACCTTGGATCAGACGTGGTTGACTACCAGACGAGCTCCGTTGAGTTCGACGGAGTGCTAGACGAGGTCAGTATCTACAACAGGGTCCTGACTGCGGCGGAGATAGTGGAGCTGGCTAACCCTGTTCCCTGCACGGGCACAGTCTATTGTGGCACCAGCCCGAACTCTCTTGGCACTGGCGCAACGCTCCGACTGGAGGGGCTCCCGAGCCTCTCGGAGGAGTCAGCTCAGTTGGCCGTGCTGTTGGCCGCGGCAAACAAGCCTGGACTCATTTTCTACGGGCCAAACCAGGTATCGGTTCCCCTGGGAGACGGGGTTCGTTGCGTGGGGGGCGGAATCCAAAGGTTATCCGTCATCCAGACGGATCCCCTGGGCGGAGCTGTCTACCCATTGGACTTCAGTACACCAGGGTCTGGTCTCGATCTGATCCAAAGTGGAGATGTATTGAACTTCCAGTTCTGGTTCCGAGACCCGGGATTTGGACAGGCAGGTTACAACCTCTCCGATGCCGTGGAGATCAGCTTCTGCGACTGATCGGGTGCTACCCCAGAGACCAACCGAGGGCTTGCTCGTTGGACCCGGCTGCCGATCTGCTGGAGGAAGTGTTGATCGGTAGGGCTTCGCCTCCGTGATATATTGCGGGCCTATGTTTCATCTCCTCTCATGGTTCTTGTGTGTGTCGCTATCCACTGGGGTTGGCGACGAGACACTCGTCGTTCCGGTCCCGAGTCGAGACAATCTTCCTGCCTGGAGGACCTACGTGCTTCCGAGATCGGAAGAGATCGGTCACGAGGCAATGCCCTGGCTGCTGACCTTTGGAGAAGGAATGCTGGCAGCAAGTGAGCAGGAAAAACCACTCCTGTTCTGGGCGATGAACGGCCATCCGCTGGGGTGTACGTGAGGGAATGGAGTCGCTGGCCGGCGTGTCTGGTCTGATCCCGAGGTTGTAGAGCTCTCCAAGAGCTTCGTCATCGCTGCTGATGAAGTGTGGCGCCTGCAGAACGATCCCGACCCCGAGTGTGGGTTCTTTCGCTTGTGTGTGAGGGGCGATGAGGAGCCTAGCAGGGGAACCATGCAAGGAACCTATGTGTTTGCGCCGAGCGGAAGGCTGCTCGGGAGACGAAATAGCAATAGTTCCAAGGTGGTCCTGGACCTCATCACCGTGGCTCTCGAAGAGTGGAGGGAACTACCGGCAGCCGAGAAGCGCCTTGCAGATCCCGGTCTGGTCGATGCGGGCTTTCGGTGGGAGGACAGCTATCCCAGTGCCGGCCTGGTCCTGCGGCGAACTGCTCGTGATCTGCCGGCCGATGGCAATCCTGAGCCAGCGGCAACTGGGCGATTCAATCGAGACGCGATCTGGTTCAGTAAGGCGGAGGCTCTGAGCCTTGTACCAGAGGAGCTGAAGTTGGGAGCTCGTCTTGGAGTCTCCGAAGTGATTACCAGGCGTTTCAGCTGCCTTGCCTTGGTTGATAACGTTCGAGGTCAGACAATTCCATTTCACCCAACCGAGGACGTGGGCTCAGAGCTCTGGACAGAGATTGTTGCGCTGAGTGGAAGTAACGTCACGATTCGGATCGAGGGAAAGACAGGGGCCAGTGCTGATGGACCCTGGCTGTTCGAGGCTGGCAACTACTGGGAGCCCAGAGAGGGGCAGCAGCACCCTCACTCCATCTCGACCCGAGTGCTGGGAGAGGCGATCTTCGATCAAAGCATGGGCCGGTTCACCAAGTTCGAACTTATCGCTCTTGGTGAGCGGCGAGGTCGTACTGTGATGCAGGGGCGACGCTCGGATGAACCAGGCACGATTGGATTCGTGTGCGAACTAGCGCCTGAGGATTGGAGGATCGCACCCACCTTTATCAACGTCTACGACGTGGATTGGGTGGTAGAACCAGGCAGCTGAGCAAGCAAGTCGGGTAGAGAGAGCCAGCGAGCCCGCTTGATGCATCACCTCTGCTCTCGAGGCGGGCGCTCTGCCAGCTAGGCCCTATCTACCCATCAGGATTCTTGCCGCCGAATCGGAGAGAATGTCTCGGTGCATGCGGTCGTCATCGTCGAAGAATGCCTGGCTGATGCGACGGTCCAGGACGTGGGTGCCTAGCAGTCGTAGAGCCTGGTCCAGATCCCAGATGGACTCTGCGTAGATTACCCGGAGACCTTCGCCAGACACGCCAAACAGACTCGCGAAGTACTGGACGGGTAGTGCTCCAGCCCGGGGAAGCTGAGCTCCACTGACGATTGCCTTGGTCTTGGACCAGTCCTCGGGAGAAACTGTCCCGCGCCATTCGCCAATCACCTCGTCATAGGCATCGATCTGGACCTGGGCAGCATCCGCTACATTTGCGAGTACCAGTGCAGAGAGCGAATCGGTGAACTGAAGGGTGTCGGAATATCGGGCTACCTGGGTCGATAGGACCTGCTCCACGAACTTCGTGCACCGATCTATGATCTCCGTCTGTCGGTCCTCTTGCGCGGCAGTAAAGCGCCCATCCAGAACTGTGGCGCGCATGGCCCGAGCGAGCTTCAGTTCGCGGGTGAGCTGATCTTCGGTCGCTGGTAGCAGGTCACCATCGGTATCATCGAGAATCACATAGATTGCGAGTGGCAGGTGAGCAACCGACTTCAGATCATGGAAGGACTCCGGGATGGTAGGCACCCGCTCATGAGTGCTCCCACTCACAAAGATCAGGTCGTTCCCCATGGCGAGAATCACTGGGCCTTCCCTGGAGAGTACCCGTGACCTGGCCTCGGAGTAGACTGCACGAAAGGCGAGGTTGTTCTCTAGGATCGGATCAGATGTCCGAGTGGCGGCCTCCGCAGCTGGTCTCGATTGGTGCGGGGTCGGTTCCTGGCTGGATGAGGAGGAGCTGGATACGCAGCCGAGAGAGAGGGCTGCTACATGGACCAAGGCGAGAGATTTGAAGTGGATCACGAGGTCTATTCCGTTTCGGTTCAATGAGCTGGGGATTCATGCTCCAAGCGCGTGTACAGGTTGCACACGGGTGCATGGTGCGGCCAGAGAGAAAAGGGGCTGTTCCTCACAAGAGTTCACTCTACCCACATGGTTGGTCTTATTACCGCTCCAAAGAGCGTGCAGGCCAGGCCTCGCTTGTGATAGTGAAAATAAACACGCAGGGCCCGGCAAACTGCCAGGCCCTGCGTGCAATCAGGTTCCGAACTCCCGCTCTCTAGTCGAGGGGCTCGATCTCACCAGGGCGCCAGGTCTTATCGAACCAGGACTCGAGGGGGCCGTAGAGTCGTAGGCAGAGGAACCAGGCCTTTCCGGGTACCGTCTGAATCCAGTTCTTCTCGTGACCAGCAGGAGCTTCAGGCCCGAAGTAGAGATCCGTAGAGCCATCTGCGTTGAGAACAAGGTCGCGGTTTCGCTCGTTGTTCTTGCTCGGATAGGGCTGATCCGTTTGTAGCATCGAGCGTGTCTGGGGGTCGTAGACCACGATTGACCAGAAGTCCTTGGCCGGGACGTTGGCAGGAAGAGTGAGCTTGTAACTCTCGCCGCCGTCCATGTACTCGCCCGCCGAATCACGGGCGCAGATGGCATACTGGGAGCCAGCGCCAACCATCTTGAGAACCATTGCCGGTGTGTTGACCGTGGCCAGGTAGAAGAAGAGTGTTCGAGCGTCCAGGTAACGACCGCCAGCACCCTCATCCTTTAGCCAGCGATAGTCACCGCCATCGAATGCAGTGAACCAGGTCTTCGAGCCCTCGTAGAGGAAAATGGTGTCGGAGCGTGGTTCGAAGGTCAATGTTCGAGCCGTTGCGTTCGCGATAGCGACTGCATCGGTGAGGATCGCCTTCAGCCTATCGTCCGGATCAAAGTTGCTGCCCTTCTGAATACCGATGCCCGAGAGGATTCCGCGCAATTCAGGATCAAGGAACTCAATCGGTTCCCGCTGGATCACATGATCGACCTCCTCGAAGAACGAGTAGTTGTTGGCGTGAATCGTATTGACGGCAATACCGGTGCCGGACACGAATTTCATTTCCGGTGGATTGCCGGCTTCCGAGAGGGGGTAGATGCGGAGGTTCTCGCGCCACATCGCTGTTGCTGAGTCGGTACTTCCGTCCTTGAGGAAGCCACGAAGGATCACCCAGTTGACGAAGCTCGAGGACTTCGTGACGAAGTATCCTTCGGGAATGTCCCCATCGTAGTTCGGCGGCAATATGAGGTACTTGCCACCCTTTCCTCGGTCAGGTCCTGGGGCGCCCATATCGGTAACAAACCTGAAGTAGGCATCATTGACGGTTCCAGGGCCGGCTCCAGGAGGGATTTCGACGACTGTGGGGCCGTCACGATCCAGATCAAGGAAGCTGCTCACGTAGACGGTGTCGGTGTTTCCTGTGAGAAACAGCGAGTTGGAGTCCATCAGTCCATCGAAGAGCACGCAGCTGTTTGACTGATCTACTCCTAGCTCTGCCATTCCTCTTCTCAGAGCTTCAAGGGAGGCAGCGGGTACCAGATTTAGAAAGGCATCGACTGCCCTCATCCTGTCCAGATTTTCGTAGACCAGGTCCGTAGTCTCAGGAAGGGGCATGCCATCGAAGAACTCAAGCGTTCCAATCGATGTGCTGACCCGGTCGGGGGTCAGTATCTCGTCTGGAATTCGCTGGTTGAATCCAGGGGTCGGCCCGAGGGTGGAGCTTGAACTGTTCTCGGTGGTGGAGTTGCACCCGGCAAGGGCGCTGGCGAGGGCAAGAACGGCGAAGTTGAGAGACTGACTCTTCATTGGGATCGGTGGGCTATTTCAGAGCACTGGGGAGTTCTCAAGTGAGAAGGCAGGGCCATGTTCATGGACGGGTGGAAATCATAGGCTGGTTGAACTGGTGATCCCGTTCGCTCTCCAAATAGCAATAGGTGGGCGGCAATTCATGGGTGACTCACCCCCAATTGGTCCACAACGAGCGTCTGGCCTGCAGCGACGCTGGGAATCCCTGCCGCAGAAGGGGATCCGGGCCGAATGTAAGTCTCCCAGCTGGGTCAATATCGCAGACCGCAAGTCAAGTGGAGCTGGCGCTGATGCCGAACACCCCCGTTCCGGATATTCACCTTCTCGCCAGACCAAAGCTCTTCACGCTCTCACTCTCATGAAAGGCATTGTATTCACCGAGTTCCTCGAAATGGTCGAGGAGTTCCATGGTGACGAATTAGCGGACAGGATTATTGATGCCAGTGATCTTGAATCTGGTGGTAGCTACACCTCTGTTGGGACCTACGATGCAGACGAGTTGGTCACGTTGGTCCTCAAGCTCTCGGAGGAGACAGGTACCCAGGTGCCGGAGCTCTTGAAGACTTTTGGTGAGCACTTATTTGGCCGCTTTGTGGAGATGTTTCCAAGATTCTTCGATGACGTTAAAGACGCAATGCAATTCATCATGAGCGTCGAGGATCACATCCACCTTGAGGTGCGCAAGCTCTATCCTGATGCCGAACTACCTCGGTTCGAATACGAAGAGACAGGCCCTGGAACGATCCAGATGACCTATCGTTCTCCACGCAGGTTTGACGACTTCGCGGAGGGTCTTATCCAGGGGTGCCTGAAGCACTTCGGTCATGGAGTTATCGAAGGTAGAGAGGTGCTGAAGGATGGAACCCGATTCCTCATTGCAGCCTGAGGAGCAATCACCTCGCGAGGAGCAACTCGAACGCCGTTGTAATCGTGAACGGAGAGCTCGCAAGACAGCAGAGGAGCTCTTGGAGTCCAAGAGTCGCGAGCTATTCCTTCTGAACCAGGTTCTCGAAGATGCCCGCGACAGACTCGAAGAAACTGTTCAGGAGAGAACGGTAGAGCTGGTCAGTGCAAAAGAGTCAGCTGAATTAGCATCGAGAGCCAAGTCCGTCTTCCTTGCAAACATGAGTCACGAGTTGCGGACGCCGATGAATGGAGTTCTCAGCCTGACCACGCTGCTTGCAGATTCGCCTCTGGAGACTGATCAGTACGAGTTGGTGGACATGATCGATACCTCCGCCCGCCAGCTCCTGACCTTGCTCAATGACCTCCTGGACATCTCAAAGATCGAGGCCGGCCAGGTAGAACTCCAAGAGGGCGTCTTTCACCTGGGTAATTGCATCACCAGCGCTTACTCGCTGATGTCTCCACGAGCCGATGGCCAGGGAATCGAATTCCTCAAGGAGGTAGACCCGAAACTCGAGCACTGGTTCGCGGGTGATGACCTCCGACTTCGTCAGGTGTTGGTCAATCTCCTGGGGAACGCGGTCAAGTTCACTCAAAGGGGCCGAGTCATCCTACGGGCACTCCAGGTAGATGATGATAGCTACACCAGTGAGTCTGGGAGTGTCATGCTGAGGTTCGAGGTTCAAGATACGGGCGCGGGTATTCGTCATGAAGATCAGGGGGCTATCTTCAGGCCTTTCGAACAGGCAGATGGTTCTGTTACTCGAAAATACGGAGGCACAGGGCTTGGGTTGGCTATCTCGAATGACATCGTCAAGATGATGAATGGTCGAATCGGTCTGGTGAGTGAGCCGGGGATTGGATCTACCTTCTGGTTCGAAGTCCCACTGAATACGGCACCTGCTCCGAATCTATCCGCGACGGACGAGAGCACCTCTGACCTGAGTCCACTCAACGGGAAGAGAATTCTTTTGGCTGAGGACAACATCATCAATCAGAAGGTCGCTGTCCGTGTCCTGGAGAGATTTGGATGCACGGTCGATATAGCCATGAACGGTGAAGAGGCTCTCAGAAGAGTACGAGCTTCCATGTACGACATCGTCTTGATGGATTGCCAAATGCCAGAGATGAGTGGATTGGAAGCGAGTCGGGCGATCCGTGATCTGGAGGGGGAGGCCTGCTCGATGGTTCCAATCATCGCGATGACTGCGAACGCAATGCCTGGTGATAGAGAAGAGTGTCTTAGTGCAGGGATGAACGCATACCTATCAAAGCCAATCGATCAGGATGTACTCGCCAAGACCCTGATAGAGTGGGTGACCTGAGATCACTCGCTGGGTCGAGCGGTCGTTCAAGCGCGCGTCTCTCTGAGACTCCAGTGCCAGGGTGTTCCTGGTCATCCAAGCCCTGTTAGGTGGCGACCAGGCCTGCCTGCTTGAAGGGCTGGGGGCGCTGGAGACGGCACTTCTGTGCACTTGCTGGGTCCCCAGTTGTGGATATCAATCGATAAGACCCAGCGGTTTGGTAATCGTGTCCCGGATAGCTCGTCTCGCGAGAGCTGGGAGCGGAGGCAATTGCGCGCGATTCGTCGGAGTCCGAGTAGAAATTCCTTGCCGGGATGAACCCCGGTGAGGAGCATGGTGCCCCTTCCTTGGGCCATCCCGCCTCGTCCCTCCGAAACCACCTCACAGTCTCGAATATTGCCATGTCTGCCGCAATGAACCGCTTATGGCTTCTACTCACCACGGTCCTGGTTCTCTCTGCAACAGGGCTAGGGCAGGGCTCCCCTCTTAGCCGCGCAGTAACGACTGCGGATAACCGTCAGCCTGCGATCCCGTGGCCGAAGCAGGAAAAGGCCGTGCGTGAAAAGCTGGCTGCCAAGGTCAAGGAGACGGGTAAGAAGCCGAACATCCTGTGGATCATTGTCGATGACATGGGCTACGGGGATCCGGGTTGCTATGGAGGAGGAGCGGCGATTGGTGCGGCGACCCCCAATATTGATCGGTTGGCAAAGGAGGGCCTGAAGCTAACTTCGTGCTATTCACAGCACACCTGCACACCGACCCGATCTGCGATCTTGACCGGGCGGTTGCCAGTCAGAACAGGCTTGATCCGTCCCATACTTGCTGGGGACAAGCTGACATCGAACCCCTGGACTGGTGAGGTCAGCATGCCGACCCTCCTGGGGGATGCTGGCTATACGACCCTCCTCACAGGTAAGTGGCACGTTGGCGAAGTCGTTGGCATGCGTCCGCACGACATTGGCTTTGACGAGTTCTATGGCTACTACCCGGCTGAGAAGGAAATCTCTCAGTATGTGGACAAGCGCAGATATCCAGACCTGGTCCTCAATCCCAAGAGGCTTGCTGCCTTCATGAAGGTGGCTCCAAGCCATCACCTGATCCATGGCTTCAAGGGTGGCAAGACCATTGAAGTCAGCTCGGTGAACTCCCTCGAAGACATGGCTCGGGCTGATCAGGTTCTGGCCGACTTCACAAAGCAAAAGATCCGGGAACTCGGCAAGGGGGACAAGCCCTTCTTCATCGAGCATTGCTTCATGAAGGTCCATTGCGACAACTTCGCGAATCCCGACCTGGAGGGGATCAGTGCCAGCAAGTATCCCTTCAAGGACAACGTCAGGGAGGTTGACCTGCATGTTGGCGCCTTCATGAAAGTGCTCGAAGAGGAGGGGTTGCTGGACAATACCTTCGTGTTCTTTGCTTCCGACAATGGACCACAGATGGATGCGTGGCCCGATGCCGGATACACGCCTTTCCGTGGAGCTAAGGGCACCACCTTTGAAGGTGGTGTTCGAGTCCCCGGCATCGCGTACTGGAAGGGGGTGGTGAAGCCGGGGCGCGAGTCGGACGATGTCTTCGACTTGCTTGACCTCTACAGTACCTGCGCCGAGCTTGCGGGAGTGACGGACAAGATCCCTCAGAATCTCTACGTGGACAGCATCGACCAGACTTCCTTCCTATTCGACGACGAGGGCAAGTCGAAACGGGAGGTGGTCTACATGTGGTGGGGAGCTCAGTTCACCGCCCTGCGTATTCGTGAGTACAAGATGCACTTCAAGGTTGTGATTCCGTCTTTCCCTCGCCTGTACATCGATATGGCGACAGTTCAGACCGTCGGGCTGGCTCCTTGGCTCTTCAACTTGTACATCGACCCCAAGGAACAAGAGACCCTTGGGCATCGGCGCAATGCCTGGCTTGCCTCGATTGGCGCAGTGGCCAAGGCGCACGAAGCCACCTTCAAGAAGTACCCGCCGAAGAATGTGGGCCTGAACGACTGACCCTGACTCGCTGGCGTTCCTCAGTTCTTCCGATCACTCCTCACCCGCAAGAAATAGCTTCTCTTATGAGCTCCACCGCTCGACTCTCCATCATTGGGATTGCCCTACTGGCTGCCTGCACCGCTCAAAAGAAATACTCCAACGATGGGGCCGTGCTCCCCTTCAAGCCACTTCCCATGGCAGGGGTAACGAGACCGCGCCTGCAAGACTCGACCATGAAGTGGCCGAAGAAGGTCGATCGTCTTCCAGAGGACGCTCCCAACATCCTGCTAGTGATGCTCGATGATGTAGGCTTCGGTATCTCTGACGTGTTCGGTGGTGAGGTGGAGACGCCGGCATTCAGCAAGCTGGCGGAGGAGGGGATTCGGTACAACTGCTTCCACACGACTTCGATCTGTTCGCCGACACGTGCCGCCCTGCTTACAGGCAGGAATCACACTCGGGCGGCGTCTGGGACAATTGCGGAGCGTGCAGTGGCTTTCGATGGTTACACAGGAATCATCCCGAAATCAGCAGCCACCATCGCGGAGATCCTCAAGCAGTACGGCTACGACACTTCAGCCTTTGGCAAGTGGCACAACACTCCAGCAATCGAGACCAGTTCGATCGGGAGGAAGGACCGCTGGCCAACCGGTTACGGCTTCCAGTACTTCTACGGATTCCTCGGTGGCGAAACCTCGCAGTACCAGCCAAGGCTCACTGAGAACTACGATCACATCGAGCCGCCTGAACACGATCCCACCTACCACCTGAGTCAGGACCTGGCTGATCGAGCCCTGCACTGGCTCGACGATCATCAGGCCTTCTCCCCCGACACCCCGTTCTTCATGTACTGGGCTCCAGGTGGTGTCCATGGCCCACAGCAGGTCTTCAAGGAGTGGGCCGACAAGTACAAGGGTAAGTTCGATGATGGTTGGGATGCGTATCGCGAGCGCGTGCACAAGCGGCAGCTGGAGATGGGCGTGATTCCAGCTGGCACGAAGCTGACCCAGCGTGACCCAACGCTCGCCGGCTGGGATGAGGTCCCCGAGAGTCAGAGAGCTTTTCAGCGTCGCTTGATGGAGATCTTCGCGGGCTTCGTCCAGCACACGGACCACCAGGTGGGACGTATCGTAGAGGGGCTGGAAGAGCGCGGATTGCGTGAGAACACCCTGATCATCTACATCTTTGGCGACAACGGATCCAGTGCGGAGGGCCAACAGGGAAGCATCTCGGAGCTGCTTGCCCAGAACGGGATTCCCAGCACGATTGACGAGCAGATCGAGGCTCTCGATCGTATCGGTGGACTTCCGGCACTTGGTACCGAGGCCTGCGACAGCATGTACCACGCGGGCTGGGCATGGGCAGGAAACACGCCCTTCAAGGGGACCAAGCTTCTCGGCGCCTACTTTGGCGGTACGCGGAATCCCATGGTGATTTCGTGGCCCAAGGGGATCAAGCCCGACGAGACCGTTCGAAACCAGTTTCACCATGTAGTCGACATTGCACCCACGCTCTACGACATCCTGGACATCCCTCACCCCGAGGTTGTCAACGGTCAGGACCAGCTACCGATGGACGGGATCAGTCTTGAGTACACGTTCAGCGATGGCGATGCGGCCTCCAGGAAGAAGGTTCAGTTCTTCGACAACAACGCCAGCCGAGCGATTTATCAGGATGGCTGGATGGCCTGCACATTCGGGCCGTTCATTCCCTGGGAGGCCTCGAAGACCGCAGGCATTCGAACGTGGGACTCAGCGCGAGATCGCTGGGAACTCTACGAGCTGGGTTCCGACTTCTCGCAGTCACTCGACCTCGCAGGAGTGGAGCCTGAGCGCCTGGGGAACATGAAGAAGGCCTTTCTCAAGCTGGCCGCAGACAACCAGGACTTTCCCATTGGAGCAGGCCTATGGCTTCGAATCCACCCCAAGGACCGGGTAGAAACGCCTTACTCCAGCTGGAGCTTCACACAAGACATCAGGCGTATGCCCGAATTCACAGCACCGGGTATTGGTCGAGAGAGCACGACGGTGGTGGTCGAGGCTGAGTTCGGTGAAAAGGCCAGTGGTGTTCTCTATGTGGTAGGTGGGTCAAGTGGTGGCCTCACCGTTTACATGGACGAAGGCCACCTCGTGTACGAGTACAACATGCTGTTACTCGAGCGCTTCATCGGGAAGAGTCCCAAGCCCATAGGTGCCGGCAAGCATCGAATTGAGATTGATACGGATATCCAGGGAACTGGAGAGGCGGGCGTTGCTTCGGTGCTTCTTGATGGCAACGTCATCTTCAAGGTGGAGCTCAAGCGAACGGTACCTCTGGCGTTCACTGCCACCGAGACCTTCGACGTGGGAATTGATCTCGGTTCAATCGTCTCGCCTGACTATTACGAGCGGAGGCCCTTCGAGTTCAAGGGCAAGATCCACTCGGTGGATATCAAGTTGAAGGAGTAGGCGAGCTGTGATTCGAGTTCATCTCTTGCTTGTCGCGGGCGCCTTGTTGGCACCCGCGGCAGCCCAATCCGCTGGTGACTCCGAGGTCGCGGGTACAACCAAGCCACAGTCCCACGGCCTGTTGCCCATCCCGGACTACACGGCCTCCTCCAGGATGTACCTGACAGGGGATTGGGGTGGTTCAAGGACTGACCTGGCGGAGCAAGGTCTGCAGGTCGATGTGTTCTGGACGCAGTCCGGCCAGTCAGTCGTCGATGGTGGTACGGACAAGGGCTGGCGCTATGGGGGAAAGCTCGAGAGTCGGTGGGAACTGGACCTCGACCGTATGGAGATCCTCCCTGGGGCTCTGATCAACATGACTACTGAGTCACGTTACGGTAACTCGGTCAACTCGATCGCTGGCACCGTGCTGCCCGTGAATGATGTGCAGTACTTCCCGCTCACGACTCCCCCTGAAGAAGACCTCCTGATGACGATCACGGAACTGCGCTATACGCAGTTCCTGTCGAAGCAGTTCGGCGTTTTTCTGGGTAAGTTCATACCCCTCGGCGGAGATCTAAACGAGTTTGCAGGTGGGCGCGGTGACACCCAGTTCATGAGTCACCCATTCCTCACTGCCTCGGTGACCTCGCTGATCAATCCCTACAGCACCCTGGGTGCGGGCGCAGTTTGGATGCCGGATGAGCGAGTTGTAGTCACCACCTCGCTCTACTCGAGCGGAGACTCCTCCACGACCACAGGGTTCGAGAATCTCGATGATGGCTGGGTCTGGTCAACCTCAATTCGTAACCAGTACCAGGTCTCCGGCTTACCGGGTGGAATGATGCTCACGGGTCAGTATGGCTTCGACAATGACTTCGTGAACATCGAGGGCCAGTTCATCAATGATGGCGAGTTCATCGTGCCGCTCGAGGAGGACACCTGGAACCTCTTCTGGAACGGCTGGCAATACCTGCATGTCGATGAGAAGACGAACAGGCTCATCGACCTCTCGAATGGTCGAACAGACCTGCGAGGCTATGGTCTCTTTGCTCGTGTAGGCGCTGCCGACCAGGGCACCAATCCCGTGAACTGGGTCTTCAGTGGAGGCCTTGGAGGCCTCGGTGTGGGGCGTCGGCAGTATGACTCTTATGGGATCGGCTACCTCTATGCGGTCGTCAGCGACAAGACGTCGATAACCGGCGAAGAGTTAGATGATGATGCTCATCGGATGGAGGCCTACTACACCCTGGCAATATTTGAAGGTGCCGAACTGTCGTTGAATTACCAGTACGCGAATTCTATCAAGGCCATGGTGCCTGCAGCGACCATCCTGGGGCTTCGCCTCAGGCTCAACTTCTGAGCGTCAGTGGAGAGACTTCTTCCGGCCGACTCGGTGTCCCGAGCTAGCTCAGGGCAGCGTGCCAGATTCGAGCGCTCAGAACTGAACTGAGAGTGTTCCCGGCTCCTCTAGGGAGGTGGCCATCACCCCTCCAAAGACCTGCTTCGTCTGGCCCTCGCCGATCTCAATTCGATAGGAGCCGGGCTCGAAGACCTTGGGGCGAAAGCTGGATCCGAGGATTCGCAGGCAATAGATCCATTCGCCATTGCTCTCGTCCACGACTCGTACCACGGGGTTCTGAGCGCCAGTGATCTCAAGGGTCGGAAGATAGGCAGTGGCCTCGCGCCCGTAGTTATCGACCTGGGCGATGGTCTTGGGCCATCCTGGGTACTGGGTTGCCGACGTCGAACTGATATCCACGTTGCGGGGCCAGCACTCCATGGTGATTTCCCGGGTGCTCTTTCGGAAGCGCATCACGCCGAACCCTGCTGCTCGGGTCGAGAGCTTTCCACCTGAGCCCCCGGGCTCGGGATTGGCGACTGCGTGGCAGGTAACGTGGTTACCAAATCCATCGAGGTGCTCGCCAAGGTGAGGCGCCATGTCGCCTGAAAGACCTCCACCCTCCTCGATGGGGTCCCACCAGCGCAGGTAGAGGTTTGCGATGGAGGGTACGCAGAACGAGTAATTTCCGTCTCCCCAGCTATCGACGCCATGCTGAAAGATGGTCGCCAGGTGTTGGTCCCCCGCAAAGTGCACGGCGAAACACTTGCGCATGGCAGAGATGGCCTTGTTGCGACCGGTCTGCGGCCAACCATTGGAATCCAGATCAGCATGCAGCCGACCGCCGACCTTGCCATGAATATGGGCCCCGCCGCAGAAGATGGTCTGCGAGAGAGCGGCCTTCATCTCGACGCCTTCCCAGTCCTGTCCCCACCAGTCGAGGAACTCCAGCTGGCGATCACCCAGGAGAACTGCCTCAGCGACGTCGACGCTGCTTGGATCGTAGTCAGGGTTCAGGATGTGATCAGGCCTCGGTCCTTGCTTGGGAATGACACCTGATGGGCCGGTCTTGAACTTCCTATCCTCCATGATGGCGAAGCTGATACCTCCCCAGTTGAGGTCTGTGTAGTAGACGCCGATTCCACGTTCAACAGGAGTTGAGTCATAGGGGTCGGGGAGGTGGCTGGTCTGGGCTCGTTCGACCTGCCGGACGTATTCAGGGCTCTTGAAGTATCCACCATCATGGCCAGCTCCGAACTTGGACTTCTTCCCGCTTTGGCCCCACAAGTTGGCCTGACCGACGTCGTGGTCATCGGGAATCGTGATCACTGGACGGTCACGAAGGATGGGGCCGAAGTCACGACCGAACTTCATCCAGGCAGCGTAGTGTCGGTTGTGGTCATAGACCTGGTCTCCGGAGAAGAACAGGAGGTCTGCATCAATGCTCTGAACGTTGGCGATCAGGTCCTCACGGGAGATATCACCACCGTGAGCCGGCTGGATGGAGTTGCCAGTGAAGCCGACCACCACGATTTCATCTTTCTCGATCGGGTTTCTTCTGACAGTACCTTCATGGACTGCCGATTCGCCGTGGAGGAGTCGGTAGCTGTGCTCGATGGAATCGTCCCAGTCCGCAACTCGAAAGACTGAGGTCCACCCGTCTTCATTGACTGTAGCTCGCTGGATTTCATTCCAGCCGCTCCCGCGATTGACCTCGAGACGGACCTCGCGGTCTTCTCCGTCAAGGAGCGGGTAGAGCTGAGCCGTCATCTTGAGTACCGAATCCGAGACTGTGTAGAGTGCGAAGCAGATCACCTCGGAGCGTTCGATCTCAGGGAGAGATAGCAAGTCTCGCTTACCTTGAGTCGGGGGCAGGGCGACTGCCGTAGCTGGGAGTGAGGGGAGGCTGCAGAGCAACAAGGAAGTGAAGATCATGTGGAGATCCTAAGTTCTAGAGCAGAGCTGCGACAAGCTGCCTCGAGCCAGGAACTCCCTGTCGTGGCATCGAGCCACGGGGGCGGGGATCTGAGGCAGATGAATGTGAGGGAGCACGACCTTCCGGGCGATCACCACGTGGGCCGTTACAACGGGATGCGTCCCCTGAATCAGCAGAATGCACGAGCGGCTGGCCCGCGCGAATGCCAGGGTATGGAGATGCCGAAATTGGACTGCATCCTGGTGGAACCGAACATCGCCGCAGAGCGCACTGTGATCTGGCTTCACGGCCTGGGGGCGGACGGCCACGACTTCGAGCCGATTGTGCCCGAGCTACATCTCGCTCCCGAGCTGGCCGTTCGGTTCGTCTTCCCAAACGCTCCATCGATCCCTGTGACGATCAATGGTGGGTTCGTCATGCCTGCCTGGTATGACATCCTGAAGATGGACCTGGAGCGCGAGCTAGATGTCGGTCAATTGCTGGCATCGGCCGAGGGAGTTCGAGAGCTCATCGTGGCCGAGAACGAGAAGGGGATACCAAGCGATCGGATTCTCCTGGCCGGCTTCTCCCAGGGGGGGGCCGTGAGCTACCAGGCAGCGCTCACTCATCCGGAACCTCTCGCTGGCCTACTGGCCATCTCCACCTACTTCGCGACTGCATCCAGCGTCAGGGTGAGTGCGGCCAATCAGGCTCTCCCGATCTTCGTAGGCCACGGAAGCGAGGACCCGGTCGTCCCGGAGTCATTAGGCTCATCGAGTCTCGAGTCCCTGCGTGCCCTGGGGTTGGATCCGATCTACCGGCGATATCCAATGGGGCACGAGGTTTGCCTGGAGGAGATCTCGGACATCGGCAGCTGGATGCGGATGCTCTTCACCAAGGAGACGGAGGCGTCCTGAAGGGGGCGGAGGGCCCTTGGCGCTCTCCTCGTTCCTACTCCTGGGAGAGAATTCCGGCACTCCATGTGCCCTACCCAGCGCGCTTGCGGGCCAGACAGAGTTGATCCGCGGCATGGATGCTCTCTCCACGTATTCGATTCGATTATTCTCTCCTGGCAAGAGCTGTTCAAACTGAGAAGCGAGCCTGGTCCCTAGTTCATGATGAGTCCTATCAAGCGAATCCTCACCACCACCTTTCTATCAGCCACTCTTCTTGCGGTTGTGACTGCCTCGCCTCAGGAGCAGCCCACGGCCTTCGTTGGAGCCCGGTTGATTCCTGTTGACGGTCCAGAAATCGAAGACGGAATCATGGTTGTCCATCTGGGCAAGATCGTCGCAGTTGGAGACAGCAGCCTGGTCTCGCCACCTGACGATGCCGACATTCGCGACATGGAAGGCATGGTCATCATGCCCGGCCTTGTGGACACGCACTCCCATATCGGTGGAGGCTGGGCAGCAGACTCCTCGGAGCCGATCCAGCCTGGGGTGTCGGTCTTCGATGCGATCGATGTTCGCAGCTCGGGCTTCCAACGGGCACAGTCCGGTGGGGTGACCACCGCCAACGTCATGCCTGGCTCGGGCCACCTGATGAGCGGGCAGACGGTCTATCTCAAGCTCCGTGATCTGAACACCATTGAAGAGTGGGTCGTTCGTGACGAGTCGGGCAGGCCGATGGGGGGCATGAAGATGGCCAACGGAACGAACTCAAGGCGAGACCCACCCTTTCCCGGCACGCGCGGCAAGTCGGCAGCTCTGGTGCGAGAGGTCTTCCTGGATGCTCTGGCCTACCAGGCCAAGCAGGAGGCGGCGAAGGAGGACCCTGAGAAGGCCCCTGATCGTGACCTGGGCATGGAGGCCCTCGTGGAGGTGCTCGAGGGCAGTAGGATTGTTCACCATCACACTCACCGCCATGATGACATTCTGACCGTCCTGCGACTGCGCGAGGAGTTTGGGTTTCGGGTGGTACTGCACCACGTCTCCGATGCCTGGAAGGTTGCGGACGAAATTGCTGCAGCGGGTGTTCCTTGCTCGCTGATCCTCATCGACAGCCCCGGCGGCAAGCTCGAGGCTAGGGACGTCGGCTTCGAGTCCGGCGCAGTCTTGGAAGAGGCCGGCGCGAAGGTGGCCTTCCACACGGACGACTGGATCACGGACTCGCGCTTGTTCATGCGAATGGCCGCGCTCGCCGTACGAGCCGGAATGAGTCGAGAGGGTGCGCTGCGGGCTCTGACCATCGAAGGAGCAGCAATGCTCGATCTCCAGGATCGAATCGGAACCCTCTCGGTGGGCAAGGATGCTGACTTCATCATCCTCGACGGCGATCCCTTCAGCGTCTACTCAAGAGTACAAGAGACCTGGATCGACGGAGTTCGCGTCTTTGACCGGTCGAACGACAAGGATCGATTGTGGGCTACCGGCGGTCTTGGGGCTGGTTCGCCGAGGGCCATCACCAGCTGCTGTGATGGTGGCGAGGTGGCGCGATGAGGCTTGAGACAACTCTCTCGAAACACGTGAGCATGGATGGCGAGGATCGCATGAATTCAGCGAATAGAGCTCGAGCTTCGAAGATCGTGAAGGGCCTGGTGCTGGCGGTGGTGCTGGTTGCCCCTGCTCTCTCTCAGGACCTCGCGGTTCGTGGTGCCCAGGTCCACACGGTCTCGGGTGCTGTCATCGAGAATGGCGTGGTGATCATTCGAGATGGGAAGATCAGCGCTGTTGGTCCGGCGCAGGTCACTCCGATTCCAGCTGGTCTACGAGTGGTCGAGGCGGAGGTTGTGACACCCGGCCTTGTGGATGCCCACACGGTTGTCGGGGTGGCGGGGTACCTCAACCAGGACCACGACCAGGATCAACTCGAGCGTACAGAGGCGCTCCAACCCGAGCTCCGGGCAATAGATGCCTACAACGCAAGAGAGCGCCTGGTCGACTGGGTGCGGTCCTTTGGCGTGACGACCATGCACACCGGCCACGGTCCAGGAGCATTGATCTCGGGTCAGACGATGGTGGTCAAGACGCACGGTGACACGGTCGACGAAGCCACCGTGGTGCCCTTTGCCATGTTGGCCGCAACCCTGGGCGAAGAGGCTCAGGCCGAAGGGAAGAAGTCGCCAGGCACCCGCGGAAAGGCCGTCGCCATGCTTCGCGAGCTCCTGGTCAAGGGGCAGGGATACGTCGCGAAGAAGGCCAAGGGCGAAGATGACTTCATGGTTGATCTTCGACTGGAGGCTGTCGCCCAGCTTCTCGCGGGTGAGGTGCCGCTGATGGTCACGGTGCGTCGTCACCAGGACATCCTCTCGGCCATCAGGGTGGCCCAGGAGTTCAATCTCAAGCTGGTGCTCGACAATGCAGTCGAAGCACACCTGGTTGTCGATGAGATCAAGGCCTCACAGTTCCCGGTGATTGTTCATCCGACAATGCAACGTGCTGCAGGCGAGTCGGAGAACCTCACCTGGCTGAATGCGGCAAGGCTCGCTGATGCCGGGATCCCCATCGCCCTGCAGAGCGGCTTTGAGAGCTATGTGCCGAAGACTCGGGTCGTCCTGTTCGAGGCGGCCATTGCGGCAGTGAGCGAGCTGGGTAACGAGCGAGCCCTCCGATCGATCACCCTTGGGGCAGCAGAGATACTTGGAGTAGCGCAGAGGGTGGGCTCAATCGAGGTGGGGAAAGATGGCGACCTCGCTCTCTACGACGGAGACCCTTTTGAGTACACGACTCACTGCATCAGCACGATCATCGAGGGGCAGGTGGTTAGTGAGGGATCACGCTAGTACAGGCCGGGTGCAGCCACAGTCTTCCAAGTCATGAAGTCCCGCTCTCCCTGGCTCCTCGACTCCGAGGTGACCTTCTTGAATCACGGTAGCTTTGGCGGTTGTCCACAGCCCGTATTGGAAGAGCAGGCCCGTTTACGCGCAGAGCTCGAGCGCCGTCCGATCGAGTGGCTTGCTCCCGAGCGAACGCTCGAGCCAAAGCTCGACTCCGCCCGAGAAGCACTGGCAAGCGTGATTGGAGCAAGGCCACAGGACTTGGTCTTCGTACCGAATGCGACCACAGCAGTGAATGCAGTCTTGCGCTCCAGCAGCTTTGATCCGGGGGACGAGATCGTGTTCAGTGACCACGGCTACAACGCTTGTAGTAACGTCGTTCGCTATGTGAGTGAGCGTACTGGTGCTGTGCCCGTTGTTGCGAGATTGCCGTTTCCGCTCGGCTCTTCTGACGAGATCGTTGCTGCTGTTGCGGCGGCCTTGTCTGAGCGCACTCGGCTGGTCTTGATCGATCATGTCACTTCCAGTACGGGGCTGGTGTTGCCGATCGAGCGCCTGGTGGCCCTCTGCCAGGATCGGGGGGTACGCATCCTCGTTGATGGTGCCCACGCCCCGGGGATGCTGCCTCTCGACCTGGAGGGGATCAGCGCGGACTACTACACGGGAAATTGCCACAAGTGGTTGTGCGCCCCCAAGGGGTGCGCCTTCTTGCACGTGAAGGAGGAGCTCCAGGCAGAGGTTCGGCCTGTGGTGATCAGCCACGGTCACAACACTCCCAGGCCTAACCGTTCGCGCTTCCTGACGGAGTTCGACTGGCCGGGTACCCATGACCCGACGGCTTACCTGGCTCTTCCTCTCGCGATCGACTGGCTTGCAGGTCAGCATCCTGATGGTCTGGAGGGGGTCATGGCGCAGAACCGAGGCCTGGTCCTGGCAGCCCGAAGCCTGCTCTGCGATGTGCTGGGCGTGGAGGCTCCGGCACCCCCGGAGATGATCGGCTCCCTGGCGACGATACCCCTGCCTGACGGGGGTCCTCTGGCGGGGGGGCTGGATGAGCTGCACGTACGACTATTCGAGCACCACCGGATCGAGGTGCCTGTCGTGCCCTGGCCTCGCCCAGGCCGCCGCTGGCTACGGGTCTCCGCACAGCTCCACAACGACCTTGGGGACTACCAGGCCCTCGCAGAGGCCCTACGACAGGAAGGGCTGGGGGCCCCACGTGACCCCGCCTGATCGGAGATCGCTGTCCGGAGGGGTGTTTACTGGGAGTGTAGTAGGTGTTTTTTACCCCAGCTGAGCGGCCGAAGTCTTCCGTTCGCGTTAGGCTTGACCTCTCCGGTGTTCCCGCTGGCCCCGAGGCTTGAGTCTCGCCGGCTTCCTCCCTTGAACTGTTCCCCAGCCCCCATCTCAGCGTGGTACGAGTAGCTTTCGTCGTAACGACCTGCCACGAATTTGAGGGCGTCAAGGTGCTCTCGGCCATGCTCAAGCAGCGCGGTCACGATGCGGACTGCTTCATCACCGGTGAGGAGCCCGAGTTCGAGAAGACCGTCCAGGACTGGCAGCCAGACGTCGTCGGGGTCTACTCCACAACGGGGCAGGAGACGTGGGCCCTGGAGCATGTCCTCGCCTGGCGCAAGGAGCTACCCCACCTCAAGGTGGTCATGGGCGGGCCTCATGCCTCCTTCGATGCCGAGATCCTGCGAGAGGGAGAGTACGTCGACGCCATCGTCAAGGCCGAGGCCGAGCACGCGATCATCGACCTGGTTGAAGCCTGGGCTGCGGGGCGACCGATCAACCTGATCCCGAACATCGGCTTCCTTGATAATGGTGAGCCTGTCCAGAATCTGATCCGCCCCGCGGTCCAGGATCTCGATAGCCTGCCCTTCCCTGACGTGGACCTGTTCTACAAGTACCCCTTCCTGCGCAAGAAGAGGGTGATGCAGGTACACGCCAGCCGAGGTTGCCAGAACAGCTGCACCTACTGCTCGGTAGGGTTGATGAAAGAAGAGTGGGTCAGCGGCAAGGGCGACAAGTTCAACCGTACCAAGTCGGTGGACTACCTGTGCGAGGAGATGAATGACATCGTCGCGCGCTACCCCGGGTTCCGTATGGTCAACTTCGGTGATGCCGCGCTCAACATGCAGCGTGGCTGGCTGGAGGAGTTTGCGGACAAGTGGCCAAAGCAGGTGGGGATGCCCTTTGCTTGCAACATCAACATCAACTTCCTCAACGAGGAAGATATCATCAACCTGAAGCGCGCTGGGTGCGTCTCCGTCCAATTCGGGCTCGAGTCAGGAAATGAAGATGTTCGGTTGCGCGTGTACAAGAAGGGCTACACGGACAAGATCGTTTACTCGATCCCAAAGCTCTTGCGGAAGCACAACATCTCCTTCCGCACGAACAACATCATGGGGTCACCGGCAGAGACTCTTGATGATATGTATCAGACGGTTCGCCAGAACCGCGAGATCAAGCCGGCAGGGTGTACTGTCCTGATCTACCGACCCTTCCGTTCGAGTGCCCTCGGGCGCGAGGACTTCGAGGTTGGCCGCGTGGAGCTGGGTAAGGATATCGGACCCTCGATCCACTCCGACTCCCAGATGCGGCGTGACGACCTCGACGAGGTGATCAACCTCCAGCGCCTGTTCAACATCGCCGTCTTTGTGCCTGGGGGCCTACCCCTGGTCAAGCAGCTGGTCCGGATGCCCCGCAATCCGCTGTTCGACGGCGTTGGGCTGGGGTTCTTGTGGTACCAGCACGCGGTTGTCTCGGGCTTTGGGATGTTGGATGACATCAAGCTGGGGGTGAAGAACCTGTCCCAGATCTTCGGCCGCAAGTCCGGGGGTACCCACGAGTATGGTCGGACCCGCCTGATCGATACCATGGATGTCGGAACGGACGCCACGATCTAGCTCTCGGGCGAGACTCGGCGACCTTCGGTCCGCGCATTTCAAGGAAAACCAGGGAGGAGCCGCCATGCGGCAGGACATCACGCGACGGTCATGGCTCGTCGCATCCAGTCTCGTCGTCGTCATCACGCTGGTGAGATCCATCGCTGGCGCGACTGTCAGCGATGAGCCCGTTCACTTGGTGCTCTTGCACACCAATGATGTTCACGGACAGGCTCAGCCCCGGCCAGCTACCTGGATAGATCGCGAGAATCCTCCTCCGGTCGGAGGGCTGCCACGGCTTGCAGCCTACGTGAAGCAGGTTCGTCGGGAAGCCGAGGAGTCCGGGGCCGGAGTGCTGCTGGTTGACGGTGGAGACTGGTTCCAGGGAACGCCAGAGGGGCTCGTCGACAGAGGACGCTCCTTCGTGAATGCCCTTTCAAAGGTGGGCTACGATGCGATGACAGTTGGCAATCACGAGCTGGACTATGGAGTAGAACCGCTCGCCGCGATGGTTGAGGACTATCGAATTCCCGCTGTTTGCGCGAACGTGTTTGCGGGTGAGGAGCGTATCACCTGGGCTGATCCCTGGCGGATAGTCGAGGTCAACGGCCTACGTGTTGGGATCGTTGGTCTGCTGACCCCCGTGACCCCATCGATCACCCACGAAGATGCCGGAGCTCTACGTTTCGAGGACCCTGCTGTAGCGCTGGAGCAGGCCCGCAGCGAGCTGGGGGACTCGGTTGATTGGATTCTCCCTATCACGCATCTGGGAGTTCAAGGAGATCGCCGCCTTGCCAAGGCTCATCCGGATCTGGATGTGATCGTAGGTGGGCACAGCCACACCTACCTCAAGTCCGGTGTTCGCCAGGGGGAGACACTCATCGTTCAGGCCGGATCGAAAGCCAGTGCGGTGGGCCGATTGGACCTCTGGTTCGATGCGGACAGCAAGGAGTTGAAGAAGATGAGCTACCGGATGGCCGACCTCTTGCAGGAGCCCATGGAGCAAGATCATGATGAAGTGGTCGATGAGATCTGCGGTGCCCTCGTCAGCCGCAGTGAGCTGGAGCTGAGTGAGACAGTGGGAGAGCTCGCTGCTCCGCTGACGCGGTCATTCAAGCGCTTCAGCTCGACTCCCGCAGGAAACCTGATCACGGACACCATGCGAGAGCACATGGGTGGCGATGTGGCTGTGCAGAATCGCGGGGGAATTCGCTGCGATCTGCCTGAGGGGCCGGTGAGCAGGCGGAGCTTGTTCGAGTTTCTGCCCTTTGGCAATCACCTGACGCTGGTCGAGGTCAGCGGGGAGCAGCTCTTCGAGTGCGTACGCGCCAGCGTCGAGGGCACAGCCCATACGGGCTTGGAAGTGAGCGGAATGAAGATCATCTACCGACTTGATGACGAGGATAAGGCCTTCCTGGTTGATCTGGTCATAGATGGAGAGCCCCTCGATCGAGAGAAGAAGTACCGGCTCGTGACGAACAACTTCCTTGCTGGTGGTGGTGATGGCTACGAAGTGTTGAAGACTGCCACTCGCCTACGTGAGGATCCGATACTCCTGCGCGAGATCTTGGAGCAGCGCTTTCGGCGAGAGAAACGAATCGAGCCCTTGATGGACAAGCGCTATGTGAGGAGCGGCCTTTGAGCTTCTCCTCTCGGCTCTTGCTGGTTGGTTGTGTGTGGCTGTCAGCCGCGGGAGGAGCGGATTGCTCGTCGATGGCAGCGATCAGGCCTGGTGCAAGCGCAGACATCGAGCCGCTGGTCAAGAAGCTGCGAGACGGAGATGAACGTGAACGTCGCGAAGCAGTCAAGGGGCTGGTGGAGCTGGGGACGGAGGAAGCCTGGTCTCTTGTGCTCGAATGCCTCGGGGATAGTTCCGGCCAGGTTGCGGACCAGGCCCAGCTCGACCTGGTGCGGATGCCGGCGGAGATGCGCAGTGAGCTACTTGGGAGGTCCGGCCTGAAGTCTCGCAGGGGCCTGGTGTCCCTGCGTGTGGCGGAGGCTCTTGGCCGGATGAACTCTGCCCAATCAGAGCAGGACTACATCCTTGCCCTTCGACTGAAGGACGCCGCCGTGTTGCGCAGCCTGCTCTGGAGTCTCGAGCGGTTGGCCAGAGAGGGTCTTCTGGGGATGCAGAATCAGGACCTCGTCAAGGGGGTTGTGACGCTTGCCAGCAAGCACAAGAGCGAGGAGGTGCGGGCGCACGCTCTCCTGGCACTGGCTGAACTTGACTCGAGTGCGACTCTTCCACTTCTGACCGAGTTCTCCAGGTCAAAGAAGGTCCCCATGCGTGCAGCAGCAGCGGAGCTGATCGACAGGTTTCCCGCCCAGGATCGTGAGGCAGCCATCGAGGCTGCTATTTCGGATGAGGCCTTCGTGGTTCGCCTGCGAGCTTACGAGTCCCTGGCGGCGATCGGGGACAGGGCTTCTCTCATGAGCCTCATCGATGCTCTCGAGGAGGAGCCTCGCCTGCGCTGTTCCTGGCGACTGGTTGGCCTGTTGCGGGAGAGCTCGGGGATGAAGTATGGCCTGGACCCTCGTCCCTGGAGGCTGTGGCTGTCCGGGCTGCCCGAGGGCTGGACCTCCGACCGCAAGCACGAGGCAGAGGAGCCTGGCACCGAGGGAACCGTGTCCTTCGTGGGGATGCGAGTGATCTCGGACCGGGTGGCCTTCCTGGTCGATTTCTCGGGCTCCATGTGGAAGGAGCGCGATGGCAAGACCAGGAAAGAGCGCGTTGATGATGAGATGCGTCGAGTGCTCTCGGGACTCGACGAAGAGGTGAGATTCAATATTCACCCCTTCGCGTCCGAGCCACTTCGATGGCAGAAGAAGCTGACGGTGGCAACAGCACGAAATGTCAGAGCTGCCATCGACTTCTTCGAGGCATGCAACACGCGTGGGAGTGGCGACTTCTGGAAGGCCGCAATGGACTGCTTGAACGACCCGGATGTAGACACTCTGATAGTGCTGGGCGATGGAGCACCCAGCGGAGGAGAGCGCTGGAACATGGACCTGATGAAGGACCTGTTCCTGCACGAAAACCGCTTCCGCGGACTGATGCTGGATGTCCTGCTGATCGATTGCTCGCCCTGGTTGAGCTCGAGGTGGGAATTCATGAGTGAACGAACCGGAGGGCGCTGTATCGGCGTCAAGATCTGAGAGGAGATCCATGCAGGCAATCCACGTGACGAGCCACGGTGCGCCGGACGTACTGAAGGTGGTCGATTTGCCGGTCCCCGTCCCGTGCGATGGCGAGGTTCTGGTGCGAGTTCTTGGTGTTTCATTGAATCACCTGGATCTCTGGGTTCGCAGGGGACTGCCGGGACTGAAGCTGCCACTGCCATTCATTCCTGGATGCGATGGATGCGGAGAAATCGTTGAGTGCGGTCCCGGCGTGAGCGGCTTCTCTTCGGGAGATCGTGTGATGATCCTGCCGGGAATCTCCTCGGGTACTTCTGCTCATGATCTTGTCGGCAACGACCACCTCTCCGATGACTATGGGATTCGTGGTGAGCACGTGGATGGTCTGGATCGCGAGTTCGTGGCGGTCGAGTCGCGCCATGTCATGAAGCTACCCGAGAGTCTCGATCCGATTCAGATGGCGGCCGTGCCTCTGGTCTTCATCACCGCCTGGGGAGCTCTGGTTGATCGAGCAGCGCTGCGTGAGGGTGAAACCGTCCTGGTGCTTGGCGGTGCCAGCGGAGTTGGATCCGCGGGAATTCAGATCGCAAGGGATCTTGGAGCCAGAGTGATCAGTACTGCGGGCAGCGAGGTGAAGCGAGCCCATGCGCGTGCAATGGGTGCCGAAGAGGTCTTCGACCATCACGATCCGAGCTGGCCCAAGGAGGTCAAGGAGTTCACCAGCGGCCGCGGTGTGGATGTGGTCTTTGAGCACATTGGCCCCGCCACCTGGAGTGGATCGATGCGCTCGCTCGCCCGCCTGGGCAGGCTCGTGACCTGTGGCGGCACGACGGGCCCAGAGGTTTCCGTGGCACTTCCGCACCTGTTCATGAAGAACCTCTCGGTGCTTGGGTCGACCATGGGGCCATCCAGCGCCTACCCCGCCATCATCGAGAAGTTCGTCCGAGGAACCTATTCAGCGGCCGTTGGCGAGGTCCTGCCCCTCTCCTCCGTCGCTGAGGCACACAAGCGCCTGGAGGCCGGGGAGGTCCTGGGCAAGGTCGTTCTCACCCCAGGCTTCTGAGGCAGGATTTGGGCTGAGAAAGAGAACTCCAAGGAAATCCGAGCCGTGTTGAATCGAAGGCAATAACTCTGGTATATCGCCAGCCGGCCACCAAGCAGTAAGGTCTGGTCAGCCACCCCACATCAGCAATTCAAATAGTCATGTCTGAACAAGATTGGAACGAAGAGGTCGCCCCGCCCCCGAAGAAGAAAGGGCTCCCGGGTTGGCTGATGTTCTGTGGTGGTGGCTGCCTGATCGCCATGATTCTTGGCTCGATCGGCTTCTACTTCGTTTTTGAGGCGTTCAGCAAGTCGATGGATCCGGAGGAGAACTGGGCGAGGCTCGAGGAGCACTTCGATATCGATGCCAGGCCTCCTGAGTTGGACCCCATGTTCAGCTGGAGTCTGGGGATGGACTTCTGGATGCTCATGGACGATCGTGGTTACATCGTCGTGATCTATGACTTCGGCGAGGCCCAGGCCAGCGAGCGCGATGCGATCTTCAGCGAGGACTTCAAGGGCGGCGGCCTCCCTGGGCTCAACAAGATCGATGATCCGAAGATTGGGGTCGTCAACGTTCAAGGCCGCGAGTTGAAGGTCGTGCGTTTTGAGAACAGCGGTGGCTTTAACCCCGGAGGCCAACAAACTGCCGGTGGCCAGGGGCCGGCCTGTTTTGTTGACATCACCGATGTCGACGATCCGGGCTTCCAGATGGTGTTCCTCATGCGTGGACCCGGAGGAGAAGACGCGAAGGAAGAGATCAGCGATGAGGCCATCCAGGACTTCCTCGAACCATTCGTGATCGGGCCAGACCGGGAAGTCTATGTGGCCCCGTTTGATTCCGAGATGGAAGATGTCTTCCGTGCTGTCAAGGAGACCCAAGAGCTGGCACCAGCCTCCACGGACGACTAGCAGGGTGATCCGTGAGTGAGCCCAGCAAAGAGCACGCTCCAGAGCCTGCAACTCCCGGTGGTATCTTGGGTTCAGCCATCGGGATTCTCGCCCTTCTGGGATGTCTCACGGTTGTCATCACTTACGGCTCTCGGCTCTTCGATTCCGCGGAGGGGCTAGGCGAGAGCTTCAAGTTCAACGAGGTCCCTGGCGCCCTCGCCCTGCAAGAAGAAGCCTTTCTGCTGCCAACTGGCGAGAAGGTCTACATCCTCAGTGATGGAGTCGTGGTGGAGGATGGCTCCGAGGTCACGGAGATGCTGATGGGGTTCGATATTCAGCATGGTGTGGGCTCTGGTGAGTCGGGAGATGAGGAGGCCTATGACTGGTCTGGTGTGGAGATCCTCTCCCAGGAGACCTCTCCCAGCCGGGTCTTCTTGGTTCAGTATCCAAGGGAGCGGGCGGACTCGGTCATTCGGTCTCAGTTCCAGGGCATCGACTGGCGTGACCTGACGGAGATCGATGCGGATGGAGGCCGAGCGGCTGTCGAGGGTGGGAAGCTCAGGTGGTCCGGCTATTCCGCTGACTTCGTTCGCGAGCGTACCTTCATTGAGGGGGGGACCTTTCGCGATACGGTTCGTGTCAATCTCAGCCTCGGCCAGGAGTGCTGGATTGCCTATGCGATCTGGCCAGTGAGTCACGAGGGGTCCAGCGCGAAGGTGGGGGAGCTACTCTCCGCGTTCGAGCCTCTCGGAGAAGCACCGCTGGAGTCCTGAGGAGCTAGGCCTCGTCGGTCTTCTGAAGTGCCCTGTCGAGGACCTCTGCGATGTGTAGTACCTGGACTTCGAGCTCGGCGGTGTTCACCCCTGTTTGCCACTGAAGGTGACATCCCGGATTGGCCGTGACGAGCGTGCGCGCTCCGGACTTCTCGAGAGCGGCCAAACGAGGGCCGAGTATCTCGCGGCTATCGTCGGGCCGCAGTGCCGAATAGAGTCCGGCAGAGCCACAGCAGCTCTCGCTCTCGTCGATCTCCACGCGCTCCACGTTCAGCTGATCGAGGAGAATCCTTGGTTGAGTGCGCACACCCTGGCCGTGACACAGGTGGCATGGATCGTCGAATGTGAGCGGCATGGGGAGATCGACCTCGGCAGCATTGAGCTGCGGCGAGAGCTCCGCCAGAGCTTCTTCGGCAAGGTACTCGCTGAAGTCACGCACACGAGATGAGAAGGCCTCGGCGCGTTGCTTCCACTCGGGGTCGTCCGCCAGGAGCTGTCCGTACTCTTTCATCTGAGCGGAACAACCCGCACTGTTGACCACGATCGGGGCGAGAGTCCTGCCTTCATCCTGGAGGCTCTCATGGGCCGCGATGGTCTGTCGCGCGAGATCTCTCGCGGTATCAAGGTCCCCGTTGTGGGCTTGTAGTGCCCCACAGCAGGTGGGGGACCGTGGAACGTGAACATCTCGACCGGCCTCCTGGAGAACACGAACTGTGGCTCTGTTCACGCGACCCAGGAGAGCCGGCATGACGCAGCCTTCCAGGATAGCGACAGTACCCCGGCGCTTGCCCCTGGCCTTGTAGAGGGGTTGAAGTTCCCGTCTCTCCTCTGCAGCGGGCACCTCAGGGAAGGTCTTCATGGAGCGGCCGACCGGTCCCAGGTGACGACCAAGTAGACGAAAGACTCCAGTGCGCTGAAGAATTCGTAGCAGCGATGCGTTGAGTGAGATCAATAGCCGGCTGGTCAGCACGTGGCGTAGGCCGAGCCTGAGTGCTGTGCGCTGGAACCAGGAGCGTGCACCGTGATCGCTGAGGGCATCCTTGGTGTGCGCGAGGAGGTGAGAGTACTCGACCCCAGAGGGGCAGGCGCTCTCACAGTTTCGACAGACCAGACAGTAGTCCAACTCGTCAAGCAGATGGATGTCAACGGAAGCATCGCCTTCGGCGATGGCGCGCATCAGATGGATGCGCCCTCGAGGGCTCGAGGACTCGCGGCCAGAGACCTGGTAGGTGGGGCAGGTGCGCAAGCACAGACCGCAATGTACGCAGTCGAGGCTCTTGGCATAGTCGACGATGTCAGCGGGATTCATCGGAGGCCTCCAAGCGGAGGGCGGGTGCAGAGCAGCCGACTGGGGTCATAGGTAGCACGAAGCCGCTCCATGAGTGATGACCGCAGGGGGTCATCGGGGTCGGCGGCTAGCTCCATGCCCATGGGGCGATCGACCCGTAGCGTGGTGCTGGCCCCACTGGCGCGCAGGGTCCGACTCAGGAAGAGGAGTGTATCTGGACCAGGCGGACTCGAGCCGGGCTCCAGGCCGACATCCACCGTGGCAATCCCTGGCTGGAGCAGAAATTCCGCTCGTGGGCTAGGACCCAACCCATCAAGGAGAGCGGCGATGGTGGGGCGTAGCCTTGAGGGCTGTACCCCTACGTGCAAGACGGCTCGCTCTCGGGAGTCAGGTTCCAGGTCGCGTAGTCTGCACTTGAGTTCGTCGGCTGCTGTTTCTCGACTGACCCTTGGACTCTTCAGTAGCTGAGCGAGACGGTCGAGTTCGAATTCGATGTGAGCCAGGCGCCCGGAGAGAACGACATGCAGGCTCCATTGGCCAGGGTGCAGCTGGTTCTCCAGGGTCACAGCTCGCGGACTGACACGAGCCGCAAGGACGTCTTCGGCGGCACCCAGGGCCGTCTCCAACTCATCGAAGTCCATCGAGAGTACGATCGTGCCCTCGGGAACGGTTCCCAGTCGAAGAGATGCCTCTGTTACCAGAGCCAGGCAGCCAAACGAGCCTCCGTACAGTCGCATCAGGTCGTAGCCCGTGACGTTCTTGACCAAGTTGCCGCCACTGCGTGTGACTTCGCCATTTGGTTGCAGCACTCGCGTGCCCAGTACATGTAAGCGACCCGGCCCCATGGCGAGTCGATCGGAACCACTAGCTCCGGTGGCAATCACGCCACCGAGGCTCGCCGTCTCAGGTCGTGGCACGTCAGGAGTGATCGTCAAGCCTGCTCCTCGAGTCGTGCTGTTGAGTTCTTCCATGGAGGTTCCTGCGAGGGCCGTCAGGGTCCCATCTCCAGGTTCGAACTCGATGATTCCTGATAGCCGAGAGGTTGAGAGAGCAAAGTCAGGTCTGTTCGCAAGGCAGGACCAGCCCAGCTTGCTGCCCTTACCTAGAAGCAGGAGTTTCTGGCCCTCTGAGGAGGCCAGCTTGAAGAGCTCTCTCGCCTGATCTACCTCCACTGGGTGGGCCACGGGAACACCCGGAATCACGCAACTCTCTTCGACGTTCTCCCTGCCGACAATACTCTCCAGAGAGTTCGAGCTCATCGATTCAGCCCCTTGAATGGCATGTGCTCGTTGCACGCCCTGATGGGGAGTAGCTTTCCCGGATTCATCCGCTGCTGCTGATCCCAGGCGGCCCGAACCGCAAGCATGATGTCCAAATCAGGCTGGCTGAAGTACATGGGCATCTGGTCTCGCTTCTCCAGGCCAACACCGTGTTCTCCAGAGAGGGTTCCGCCAGCGGCAATGACAGCCTCCATGATCTCATCCCCGGCAGCGAGTACTCGCTTGAGTTCGTCGGAATCACGACGGTCGTAGGACAGATTCGGATGCAGGTTCCCATCCCCAGCATGAAATACATTGGTCAGCTTCAGGCCGTACTCACTACAGATCTCCGTGGACTTACGAACGAGTTCTCGCAGCTTGGTACGGGGCACGACAACATCGCTGACGTAGAGATCGGGGGCAATGCGTCCCATTGCGCCATAAGCTCCCTTGCGACCAGCCCAGAGCTTCTTGCGCTCCTGTTCGGTCTGCGCCCGTCGGGCCTCAATGACCCGATGGCGATCAAGGACGGCGGAAATTCCATTGTAGTTTGCGTCACACTCGGCCCGGCTTCCTTCGATCTCGATCAATAGCACCGCGTCAGCCTCGGCAGGGTAGCCTGCTGCGTAGATACTCGCTTCCACCGCCTGGATGGTCAGCCGGTCCAGGATCTCGAGCGCAGATGGGTCCCAGCGTTCTGCGATGATCTCGCTGACAGCATCACACGCGTCATCGAGATCAGGAAAGATGGCGAGTACGGTCTCGACGTTTTCGGGCGCCGGAAGCAGCCGAACTGTGACCTCGGTTGCGAGACCAAACATCCCTTCACTACCAACGAAAAGGCCTACCAGGTCGAGGCCCTCGGGGTCAGTCTCCGGTCGGCTCAGGTCGAGGAGCTCGCCCTCTGGGGTGACGATCTTGAGCCCGAGCACGTGACGGGACGTGTTGCCATACTTGAAGCAGTGTGGACCACCGGAGTTGTTGGCCACGTTTCCGCCGATCGTACATGCCATCTGGCTGGAGGGGTCGGGCGCGTACATCAGCCCGTCATCTGCACAGGCACGAGAGAGGTCCAGATTGACCAGGCCAGCCTCGGCACGTGCGTAGCGGTCCTGGACGTTAATCTCGAGGACTCGACGCATGCGAGCAGTACCAACTACAACTCCACCTTCGACCGGAGTAGCGCCACCTGTCAACCCGGTGCCGGCACCACGGGCTACGATCGGAATCCCTTCCTCGTGCAGGATTCGCATGCAGCCGAGGGCTTCCTCGGTATTCCCGGGTAACAAGACCAGTCTTGGCTTCTGGCGCTCAAAGGCCAAGCCATCGCACTCGTAGGGAATTCGTCGAGTCTCATCAACGACGAGGCCTGCGTCACCGACGATAGCTCGTAGGGCTCGGACGATCGGGGGATTCATCGATAGCTGCGCTCTAGAAGTCGATCCTGCGAAGCTTCCATCCGGCCAGACCGAGCATCAGGAAGATGAAGGCCAGTGAGGTGCTGATCGAGAAGTAGATGTTGTACTTGAGTTCTGAGTCCCAGCCGAAGACGCTCTCGTACCAGGCCTCGGGGTTCATGCCTGCCACCTGGCCGAGCACGATATTTCCGTTTCCGAGGAACCGTCGGCGTTTTCGGAAGTCTGTGAGGCTGTCTTGCTCGGTACTTCCACTCTCAGCAGAGTCCTGCTCGTCATGGCTATTGCGACCATGCTCAGCAGAAGGATGCTTGGCGTCCACAATCTCGATCACGTACATGTGGTCGTTGAAGGCCAAGAACATCCTCTCGTTCCTGGTCAGTCCATCGACGGGGTCCCACGCAATGGAGAGCATACGGACGTTGCTGAGGCTCTGATCGGTTGAAGTTGCGGTCTCTCCCTTCGACTCGAGTTCCTCCATGAAGTCCTTCGAGGCCTCCTTGGACGTCTGTAGCCGAGTTCGGGTCTTGGATAGAATGGTCTTGCTGATCTCGGGCCGCTCGTAGCGTCGGATCGTAACCTGACCATCTGCTGCCCCGCCTTGCGAGTCAGAGACCCATATGACCCCGGTCGTTTCGAGATTCTCGCGTGTCTCTTCGAGTAGCCTGAAATCAACGGGGCCTTGCTTTACGAGGAAGTCTCCATCCGCAGTCTCCAGATCTGGGCCCTTCTCGGTGATGGCACGCCGTAGCTTGTTCGTGATTCTGTCCGCGTCGCTCGTCTTGGGTAGAGCGTAGTGCATGACAGAGAGGGTATTGAGGAGTGTGTTGATCGCAGTGCTCTCCTCCTCCTCTTCTCCCTCTTCCCCGTGGTCACTGTCGCCGGACCTCAGCTCTGTGACGATCTCTTGTTGCTTGATGAACTGATACCCGATCCATCCCTCGTGGACAGCGCCGCAGATCATGAAGAGAATGATCGTGAGCAGGATCGCCGCTGTGCTACTCCGGGTCCAGACAGCCACGGCTATCGAGAAGGCATGCATCATCGCGAAGAGGTACACGAGTGTGACCGCACCCCAGAGGAAGCCGGGGTCGCTGTAGCCTGAGACGATCAGGAAGCCGAGATACATCCCCACCACGAGCAGGGTGGAGATGAAGGCTACAAACAGGATTCCGGCCAGGTAGCGCGACATCAGTACGGAAGTGCGTGACACCGGCTTGGAGAAGACCGTGTCCGCAGCTCCTTTCTCGAGCAGTCGTGGGGCGAAGAATGCTGTCGCCGCGATGCAGAGCATCATGCCCAGCGAACCAGCGAAGACATTGATGAAGAGCCCCTGGAAGAACTGGATGAAGAGGATGTTGACTTCCTCTGTTCCAATGTTGACCCCGCCGAAGCCTTCGAGGATCTCGCTGTAGGAGTACTCGCCCAGACCCCACAGGATGACGACCGCATCCTCCCGGAAACCGATCAAGAACGTGAACAGGATCGGAATCCCGGTCAGGATGAGCAGTAGCCGAAAGACCTTGTTGTCGAGGACCTGCTGGCGAGCATCCTCGAACATCGCGCGCATGATCGTGGCATTCACTGGCGATCCTCCTTGACCAGATCGATGAAGGACTCCTCGAGAGAGAGTCTGCGCTGGGAGATGCTCGTGATCGTGTAGTTAGCCCTGCGCAGACGGTCGATCGTCTCGTCAAGTTCAGGGTCACTTACTGAGAGCTCGAAGCGGTGTCCGGCCTGATGGAGGTCACTCCCCAGTCCGCTCAAGAGCTCGGGGAGATCCTCCGGGGTCTGCCTTATCTCGAAGTGTGTAATTCCGGTTCTAGGAGTCAGCTCATCGATGGTGCCTTCTCGCAAGATCCTGCCCTGATGAATGATGACGACTTGGTCGCAAATCATCTCCACTTCGTTCAGCAGGTGAGAGTTGATGAAGATCGTTGAGCCACGCTCCCGTAGTTCGACGACCATCTCACGAATCTTTGCTCTCCCGATTGGATCCACCCCGTCGGTGGGTTCGTCGAGAAAGATCAGATCAGGATCGTGGATCATCGCCTGCGCAAGCCCCAGGCGTTGCTGCATGCCCTTTGAGTACTCACGTACCTTGCGGCGACAATCCTTGAGCATTCCAACTCGCTCGAGAATTGGAGCTGCTCTCTTTTCGACCTCTCTCTTGGGGTGCCCCGCCAGCATTCCGAAGAGCAGCATGACCTGCCAACCGGTGAGGTACTCCGGCATACGGTGCGCTTCCGGGAGATAGCCAATGCGCCGCCGTGTGGTCGGGTCTGACGGTGGTTTGCCAAACACCTCGGCATGGCCATCGAAGTTCCGGACGAGGTCGAGCAGGATCTTGACCATCGTGGTCTTGCCTGCCCCGTTTGGCCCAAGCAGACCAAAGATCTGACCTCGCCCGACTTCCAGATCGATGCCGTCGAGGGCCTTGAACCCCTTGCGACGAATGAGCCCGGTCTTGAAGCGCTTCTTCAGACCGCGAGTCTTCAGGATTGTCTCTTCTCCACCCATGGTCAGAAGGATAACGAGCCAGACGAGCGATTATTCTCCCGACAGTGCAGCTCTACCGAGTAATTGGTATTTCTGGGAGTCAGTCTGCCTGTGACCCGAGCCTTGCGGCCCCAATCCACCCGGCGTCTGAGCCCAGGGTTGCAGGCAGGATCCGAAATGAGTCCCTCTCACGGCCATAGGAGCGCTCGAGGAGTCCGTCCCCGATACCTTGCAGGAGCAGGTCGAGGGAGGCTCCGAAGCCGCCACCTATGAGGAAACACTCCAGATCCAGCAGCATGACTGCCTGGGCGAGGCCCCTTCCAAGGTCCCGGCCCACCTCTCTCAGGAGCTGTTGAGGAGCGCTCTCGCCGTTGCGTGCTCTCTCGCTGAGTTCGCGCAGATCGGGTTCGAGCCCTGCATCCCGGGCGCGGCGAGAGGCTGCCGTGGCGGATGCCAGGGTCTCCATGCAGCCGCGGTTCCCGCAGCCGCAGGTTGGTCCTGTTGGATCAACGCAGATGTGGCCGATCTCTGCCGCGAGTCCGGTGCTTCCGGTGAACAGCCTTTGCCCCAGGATGAGCCCTCCCCCGATGCCTGTGCCGAGAGTAACGGTCAGGACGTTCTCTTCGCCTCTCGCGCCTCCGAGCCAGTGTTCGCCCAGGGCAGCAACGTTGGCGTCATTCTCGAGGAATACATCCTCAGGGGTGATGTCGAGGCGCCTGGCCAGCTCCACCTTCAGAGGATAATCTTCGATCGGAGCGAGGTTTGGGCAGTGAGTGACCAGGCCCAACTCACGGTCAATCAGGCCGGGAACGCCGATTCCAAGGGTGCCTACATGCCCAAGGTCTTGAGCCAGCTGGGCAATACGATCACAGACAGCATCCGCCCCTTCGTTGATCCGGGCCTCGACTTCCCTGCGCTCTCGCCCAAGCCCGTCCGCGTCAATTCGGCCGGCTTTGATCCCCGTACCACCGAGGTCGATGCCGAACAACTGGGCCGGGTCGCTCACACCTCGGAGTTTCGCTTCGCACGAACGCGCCGAGTTACCCGGCGGTAGGCCTTGATGTACTCTGCCCCGCAGCTGCGCCACGAGAAGTCCTGTGACATGCACTTCAGCGTGAGCTTGGTCCAGTCTGCAGCACTCTTGTAGACGGTACGGGCGGCATCGATGGCCTGTATCAGGCCCTCGCCATTGTGAGTCTTGAAGGTAAAGGCTGTGCCCTCCTTCTCGTCCGTCGCCCGATCCACGACGATGTCATCCACACCGGCATGTGCGTAGACCATGGGGACAGTCCCGTAGCGCATGCCGATTGCACAGAGCGACATGCTGGGCAGATAGTGGGAGGGCATGATAAGGATGTCCGAGCCTGCGAGGATCTGGTGGGCCGTATCGGCC
>JABACD010000030.1 GCA_014237855.1 Planctomycetota bacterium
CTGATCCATCCAGAAGGTGCGCGCGGTCATTCGGTTGAACCCGAATCGCTCCTCGGTGACAAAGGTCGACCAGAGCTGGAAGGGCAGACCCAGCAGCTTGAGTCCAACCATCAGGATCATCATGAAAGAGAGCCCGGTCACGATGGGGCCCTGCTCCAGCCCACGGGCGAACTCGTCCAGCCAGGTGAACCCGCCCAGGAGCCAAAAAACCAGGGTCACGGACAGGCTGACCACAGACTGGATCATCCGTGTTCGAGTCGTCTCGCGGGTATACGCCTGTGACCTGGCGTACTTCTCATCATCGTAGATCCCCACGAACTCCTCGGGGAGATCAGGGCTGAGCGACTTCAGGTTGAGCCGGTCTCCAGCCAGATTGACGAGAAACTCAGTGACTAGCGCAATGAGGATGATGAGTCCGTAGACGTTCATGGGCAGCTGGGGCTGTCCCCTCAGCCTAACACCTGTCGAACGAACTCACGCAATGTCGCCTGAATGCTCTAGTCGGTGACCGCGCTAGTGTCTCCGTCTGGAGAGGGGACGCCGTGCAGCCCATCCAGATCGGTCGCGTAGTCATCCAGCGCTCGCTCGCAGAAAGTGTCCCAGCGCTCCGCGGACCAGACCCGCAGGTCGTCGAAGAATCCGGTGACCACGACCTCGGCCTTCTCGGCTCGCTCGCCAGGTCGTTCAATGCCCGCCTTCGCCAGGAGCGTGTCTGGCAACCTCATTCGCCCTTGCCGATCGATCTTGACCTGGCTGGAAGTTGCGGCGACCAGCATCATCAATCGACGGTCCCGCTGAGAGTGGCCTGCCAGGCCTCGGAGCTCACGGACGTAGCCATCCCACTGGTCCACCCGGCGGATCCCTACACAGCCCTCCGGCTCGAGAGTCGACATCAAGGTCACCTCTTCCCTCAGGGGATTGAGCGTGTTCCTGATACCCATGGGCAGCAGGATGCGGGCCTCGGGGTCGAGGACCGTTCGGTGCTCGCCAGCGAGCCAGGTGGAGGAGCTCATCAGCGGGGATCCCCCTCGGAATTCTTGGTGTTCGGATTCATGTGCATCAGGCGGCGGCGCAAAAACTACCCAGGGAAACCCAAAGCTTCCAACGATTTTGGGTCAATCTAACCACAAGTCGCCAGCTCCCCCCACCCATCACGCGCACAGCGGCCAAGCTATCCACAAGCTACCCACAGCGCCCCAGGGCGGTCGCGAGACCCCCAAGCTGGCCCTGTCACCCCTTCGATGCCGCTTCCGCCTCACTCCCCCACGATCTTTCCACACGCTCAGCCCTTCTCACGGCCCCAGGAGCCCCCCCCAGCCGGCTCTCTGAATTTTCTCTCGCAGCAAACGGCTTTGTATTTGAGCGCGGGCAGCCGAATGGTCGATAGCTCCTGTAGCCCCTTCTCCAAGCTGAGCCCCCCTACCTCCCGGAACGGGGCACCCCCCGAATCGCCCAGCCCGCTTGTATGCCTCCTCCGATCGGATCAAGAACCGAGGAACTGTGTGCAGTGCGCTCTTTCGAACGCATCGCCGGTTCGTACGAGAGCCAAGTCCGCCTTGCGGAAGAGGCTGGAGAACTGGAGAGGGCTCGAGCAATCTCGGAGAAGTACAAGGACTTCCTCATCGCCAACCGAGCCCTCGAGGAGCTCCAACACATCTCGAGCAGTGACCTCAGGCATCTCCCCGAACCTCACAGCCTCGCTGGTGCCGAGCGAAAGCGGATCGAGATGCTGCTCAGACAGGTCGAGAATCTGCCCGCCGACTATGGCGAACCCAACCAGGCTCGAGCCATCGCGCTCTACCTCGTGGGCCGCTCCGAGGAGGCCCTCCAGCTCCTCGACCGCCTGCTCGGATTCGGTCAGGACGAGATCGAGTTCCAATGCCAGAGGGGAGCTTGCCAGCTGCAGCTCAGTCGCTGGAGAGAGGCACTTCAGTGCTATTCCCGCGTGATCGACCTGGAACCAAACCACCCCACCGCGCTATCTGGGAAGGGCCTGGCCCTTCATCGCCTGGGAAACGCAGAGGAGGCCCTGGTTCAGCTGAGCAGATCCCTCGAGCTTGCCCCTCAAGACGCCGAGACGCACTTTCGAAGCGGTGAGTGCCTGCTCTCGATGAGACGCAACGGCCTGGCCTGCATGGCCTTCGATCGTGCTGTTGCCCTGCAGCCCAACTCCAAGCTCTACCGGGACAGGAGGGCCCGTACGCTCCTCAACGAGGGTCGCCTTCGTGCTGCCATCGATGCCTTCGAGGATGACCCTCGGGCCGCAACCAGAGGTCTTCCCCCTGCACCGCAGCACCCCCCGGGGAGGGAAGCACAGATCACGGACTCCAGCCGGAAGGCAAGTCCAGCCAGCCTGGCCCGACGCACCCGGCGCCGCCGGCGCCGCATCGCCATGGTTGCCGTGGCCCTGACGGCCGGCCTCTTGTGCGGATGGATCGTGACCAGCTACATCGCCTATCACAGCTGGTCCAAGCGAGTGGACATCCTCATCGAACAGCGCGAACAATCCCTCGGGAACAGGTCATCCACGATGAATCAGGTGGGCTCCGATGGCCTGCACTCCGCTCCAGGGAACACCTCGCCCGGCCGCCCCTGAAGACCCGATCGACAGGCCAGGTCGGCCAGGCGCTCTTCCCATGGCTCCTCTGCCAGGGGCAAGATCAGGTGCCCGGCTCCCGGCAAGACCTCCAAGGTGGCGTCCGGTAGACCTGCCTCGAGCACGCTCATCGTCGCTCCGGAGGGAACGATTCGGTCCCGATCTCCCAGGTAGAGCGCCACCGGCTGCCGGATCTCGGGCAAGCGGCCGCGCAGGTCGAGACCCTGGATCATCTTGAGGCGCTGGCGATAGCCAGCGTCAAAGAACGTCCCCTGCAGAGCCCGAAAAGCGGCCAGAGCTGCAGGATCCCGACGATTGCCGAACAGGGAGCGGGGCGCAAACCAGCGGCGCCCCAGGTCGAATGCCGGGCGTGGTGTGACTGCCCCGAACCCCCTTGAGAGCCAAAGGCGGAGCCTGCCCGGGTAGTAGGCAAAGGAATTCACGACCATCATGCCCGCCACCAGCTCTGGGTGGTCGAGAGCGAGCTGGAGCCCCACCCCGCCGCCGAAGGACTCCGCGATCACGAGACATCTGGGTATCCCCAGATCCCCGCATAGCTCGGCAATACCCCCGGCCAGACTCGTGTATTCATTCCGCCCCCCCCTCAGATCTGACTCTGAAGGTCGGAATCGATAGGCAATTCGCAACAGGCGGTACTCCCTGGAGATCCTCTTGGCCGTCCCCAGGAGGAGGTTTCCCGTGCCATCAATTCCAGGCACATAGACGACCGGCAGACCCCTGCCAGAGTCGCTGAGGACCTCGGCGATCATGGCTCAGATTGTCTCATGAGGGGCCTCGAGGCGCTCCCTGGGGAGCAGGCAGAACCCGAAACCGACCGGAAGAGGGCAGGCTTGGAGCGAGAACAGCAAAGAGGACCCCCCCCATCGCCTGATTGGCCCTAGGTGGCCCATATGTGCCCTCCGAGGGGTCTGACAGGGGATTCTTGCCGGGTTCTTCCGACCTTGGAGGGAACAAGATCGGCCTTAGCATCGTTCCTACGCATTGAGTCCATCCTCTACGCCCTGTTTGGCGTGATGGGCATATACTTTAGACGCCCCGGGTGGAAAGGCCCCGCCACCTCTCCGAACAGCGGGCAATCAGATTGAATGAACCGGGCAGCTATGCGGCCTTCAACAAGGTTCACCAAGTACTTCCACAAAGACATCTAGCAAAGACTCTCCCTATGCGCACACGCACGATTCTGACAGTGCTCGCAGCTTCACTCTGCACGGCATCTGTTGCAACCGCCCAAGGGGACATGACTGTCCACCGGATGGGCTACAACCCGGGTAACAACTCCAACGGCTTCACTTCCTATGGTGTGAACAGCGGGATCGCTGCCTATTCGGTCGCCTCCCAGTCCTGCAATATTGGAAATGTCAACCTGATCTGGAGCAGCGGCAACGGCCAGACTCACCCGGTCATCTCCCAGAACGTCTATCGACTCAAGGGTCGTCGATTCGAGCACCTTGGCCAGTCCTGGCTGAAGCACGGTTTCTGCGCCCTCTGCGAGTCAGGGTGTGGCAACGGATCAGGAAGTGGCTGTGCTAGCCAACTCCGCGTTGGATGCGCCGACACCTACAGCTCAAGCCTCAATGACGGCTCGGGCGGTGGTCCCAAGTTCACGGTGTTCCCCACCAGTGGCGATCACCAGCACCCGGACCCGACCCCGTCAGGCAACTCGACCATCCGTGGTCGCCTGCAGGTTGCAGTTGCCGACGTCGACCCGTCGCAGAACGCCGGTGCCACCTACTTCGTCGAGGGCATGTACGTGCACTACGAGGACCACCAGAACGGCTTCTCGCGCAACAACGCCACCTGGCGGCTGATCCAATTTGCCAACAACTCGAGCTTCACGATGCAGAGCGGAAGCACTGTGAACCACAGCCAGGAGACCATTGTCGAGGCCTGGAAGGCTCAGGACTCAGCTGTTGTGATCGCAGAGATCGAGAACACCAACGAAGGTGGCGCGGGCGTCAACGGCTACTACCAGGTTGCCTCGCGCGTCTGGGACAACGGTGACGGTACCTGGGAATACCACTACCTGGTGAACAACCAGAACTCCACCCAGGGCGCTTACTCCTTCAGCATCCCCTCTGGCGGCGGCCTGAACCTGACCGACGTCTGGTTCAACGACGTTGACTACCACAGTGGTGAAGTTCAGGACGGTACCGACTGGTCCATGGTGCAGAACGCCACCGACATCACCTGGACCTGCCCGCAGACCTTCGCGCAGAACCCCGACGCCAACGCCATCAACTGGTGCACCGGCTACAGCTTCGGCTTCACCGCCAACGCTGCTCCTACCGGCGGAGTGGGTGAACTCGAGATGTTCGAGCCGGGCGTCGGCAGTGTGCTGACCTTCCCCCTCGACGGACCTGGTTCCGGCGGCGGCGGATTCGGCGCGCCCTACTGCTTCGGTGACGGCACCGGCGCTCTCTGCCCCTGCTTCCTGTTCGGCACGCCCGGAACTGGCTGCCAGAACAGCAGCGGCAATGGCTGCGGCCTGTCCATCTCCGGTAGCGCCAGCGTCGGTAGCGACACTCTGGTACTGAACGCCGCAGGCGCCAACCCTGGCGTCCCCGGACTGTTCTTCAGCGGCACCACCCAGCCCGGTGGCGGCCTTGGCGTTGCTTTCGGTGAGGGTCTGCTTTGCGCCGGTGGCTCCATCACTCGCCTGCAGGTCTCCTTCGCCAACGGCTCAGGCAACGCCTCGAGCTCCGTCGGCATCTCTGCGAAGGACGGCTCCATGCCCGGCGACACTCGCTACTACCAGTACTGGTACCGCGAGTCCAGCCCGGTCTGCACGGACAGCTTCAACACCTCGAACGGCTACGCCGTGACCTGGGGTAGCTAGACGCTCCAAGGCGGACTCCCGCATTTCGGAAGGGCGGCGCTCCTCGCGAGCGCCGCCCTTCTTCTATTTACAGCATGGCTCTCCTCGATAGAGCAGCTCCCCGCGCCTCTCAGCCCAGCACCTACACCTGAACACAAGCAGGGGGTGAGAACTCCTGGGGCCATCAGAGGCAACACGGGGCGGCAGGCAGCAGCCCATGATGAGGCTGTCTCCCAGGAGCCACCAGACGAGTCCTGTCCTCGAGAATGCAGCGAATTGGCAGACAGATCGATTACCTCAAGGCCTGAGTCAGGCAGAATTTGAATTCCAGGCGCAGCTGGCCGTAGGGCTCTCCAGTGAGAGGTCCTCTGCTGCCGAGCAGTAGGCGGGCTCGAGCTGGGCCCAGCTCCACAACCCGTGCCGTTCTCCAAGGGGCGAAGACCATGCTGCTGATTGCCTGCAAGAAGTGTTCGAGACAGTACGACGCCACCGGCCTCGAACCGGGAACCCTGGTCCGCTGCTTCTGTGAGGAGCTGTTCTCGGTCGGCTGGCCCACAAAGCTCGTGGCTAAAGCTCTGAGCTGCACTCAGTGTGGCGGCGCAGTGAGTGCCACAGACAACACCTGTCCCTACTGCCGGTCCGCAATCTCAGAGGAAGACAGGCGCCAGACCACCCTCTGTCCTGGTTGCTACACGCGAATCGAGGACGACTCTCAGCACTGCCGGGCCTGCGGGATATCCATCCAACCACAGGCCCTCCAACCACTCCCAGCCGATCGTGATTGCCCCCGCTGCAACGGCGGCTTACGGATCCGATCACTCGACATCATCGATGTCATCGAGTGCGGGGACTGCCTGGGCATGTGGCTCAATCCAGACACTTTTGATCACGTCACCAGGAAAGCCGCGAGGGAGGCTGCCGGAGACCCTCTCTTCCAGGCCAAGCAATCAAGCACACCACGAACCGGGTCGGTCGACGAGGTGCGTTACATACCCTGCCTGACCTGTGGAGAGTTGATGCAGCGTCGCCAGTACACCCGGGACGGACTGAGTTCCAGGGTGATCATCGACCTCTGCCGAGAGCATGGAGTCTGGCTCGACAACCTTGAGGTTGAGCGAATCTCCGAGTTCATCCGAAGCCGAGGAAACACAGGCAGCCGGGTGAAGCCACTCGACCCGGCCGTGTTCATTCGCTCTGACACCTCCCGCAATCGCGGGTGGAATAGTCCCGTTCCAAGCGAGAGCAATACCCTGAGGACCGTCCTGATCGAAGCCCTCCTCGAGGTTGCGAGCCTCGTCTTCAGGAGGTGAGCTCGCCAGGTCTTCTGGTCAGTCCTTTCGGCGAACAGTCGGTTCAGCGGACGGCATCGTGAGGATCCGCAGGGAGATCGAGGTGCCGTAGTTGGCCGTGCGCTCGAAGACCCTGTCGTTCCAAGTGCCGCCCTCCTGGCGCACGCTGAACAACCGCTCGTTCAAGCGCCTGCGGTACTCTGCGCGCATCTCCTCAGGTAGTAGCTCAATTGCCTGAGCCGCCTGAAAGTGAGCAAAGTAGAAGTAGTAGGGTGCCACACCATAGGGTGCGACGTGCGTCCCAGTCTGGGCACGACGCTTATCGAGCCACTCCCAGTGGACCAGGAAGGAATCCAGAGCTCCACGCACCCCCGATATCGAGCCACGGCCACCCAGGTAGAGGCTGTTCTCAGTGACGAGCATTCGCCCCACAGACCCGGGCAGCTGACCGCCAATGGCCTCTTGCTTGTAGTTCGAACTGTAGAGCACCTCGCCCGAGGTAGCACGAGAGCGCTCGAGCGCGAGGAGGGCGCGATCAATCATCCCTGACTGCACTCGATGCCCTTGAGCATCCGCTGCAATCAAGGCCTGGACTGCCGGCCCCGTCATGAAGGGCGACGTTGCGGAAACCTCGCTGAGTGATCCTCTCCGGGAGTAACTCCAACCCCCACTCTTGGGGATCTCGATCTTTCCAAGCGCATCGAGGTAGTAGACGACCGCCTTGCGATGCTTTCTCTTGAGATCCTTGGGGACGCACTCCCGGCGCTCCAACAACAGCAGGAAATCGAGCGCGTAGATGTACCCCCAGCCCCGGACGTCGTAGCCACCACTGTAGTCAGGATCCATCAAGGGGTGGGCAATCGACTCACACACGAAGAGTGCAGCGCGTTCGACTGCAGCCTCTCGTTCGGCGTCATCATCAAAGCCAGGTGCAAGTACCAACGCGCTGGCGACGATCGAGGTGCCACCAACCCGGTAACCGATCGGGATCTGCCGCCTACCCTTGTAATCGTTCTCGTAGGGCTTGACCCGATAGACCCCCTCGTAGGGCCACTCGGCTTGATCCTTACCCTCCTGCATTCCAAGCAGCGACTTCACGGCTTGCGACACGGCTCTGGGAACGTCCACGTCCACCTCACCCTGGCCAGGGAGTGCCAGAGCCGGCATGAGTGATAGCCCGACGAGGGTAAGAGCAGTGTTGAGGATCAGGTTGGTCATTTCCCTTCTGAAGAATCCGGATTGGGAAGTCGGGTTCAAATCGTGTGCATGATCTACCCGACTGGCGTGGACGCCAGTCGGGTCTCGACGCTAGATTGTCGCGCTTCAAGATAGCGTGCCCGGTTCAGGAGCGGGTCCACCAAACCGATTAGCGCGCGCTTAACTGCTTACGCTACTCCCCCGTTCCCCGCTCCTTCGTGAGCAGTTTCCGGCTAGCACAATCATCAATGCCGGTCCCCACCCCGATTCTCAGCCTGGCCCTCATGGTTCAGGTTGCTCAACCAGCAAAGCTCCCCACCGGCGAGATTCCCATGGTCTCACCGGATCTAGAGCGTCCGGTACTCGATGGCCGTCTGGACGAGCCATTCTGGGGGGCGGCCCTGTCCATCACTGACCTGCGACAGTCGATCCCCATCGCAGGAGCGAGGCCTACTGAGAACACCGAGGTCCTGCTGGCCTACGATCCGGACTACCTCTACGTGGCCTTTCGCTGCTTCGATAAGGACCCGAGCGCGATCCGAGCTACCCAGATGGCCCGTGATGCCAATCTTGATCCAGACGATCGTGTGGAGTTCATCCTCGACACATTCGACGACGACCGTAACGGTTATTGGTTCCAGCTGGGCGCGGCCGGCTCGAAGGGTGATGCGTTGATCACCAGCAATGGATCGAGCTTCAACAAGCGCTGGGACACGATCTGGAATGGAATCGCCGCGATCAACGATGAGGGTTGGTTCGGCGAGATTCGTATCCCCTTTGCCTCGATCAACTTCTCGCCCGAGAAGGACCGCTGGGGCTTCAACATCAGGCGCCACATCCGACGGCGAAGCGAGGAGGCCCGCTGGGCGACACCCGACCCCCGCTTCAATTTCTTCCAGCTCTCCAAGGCAGGAAAGATCACCGGACTGATCGGTATGCGACAAGGCCTGGGGCTCGATGTCGTCCCGTTCTTTGTCGGTGCCTACGAGAACAAGGAGTCTGACCGCGAGCATTGGCTGGGTGACGCTGGATTCGACGTGTTCTATCGCATCACGCCCAACACCAAGCTCAGCCTGAGCTTCAATACAGACTTCGCCCAGACCGAGGTCGACGAGAGGCGCGTGAACCTCTCGCGGTTCGCACTGTTCTTTCCAGAGAAACGGAAGTTCTTCCTCGAGGACTCCGGGATCTTTGCCTTCGGCCGAGGCGGCCGCGACCGGGGTAATGACCCTGTTCCATTCTTCAGCCGAAGAATCGGCCTCGATAGTGAGGGAAATGAGGTGCCGCTGAGGTGGAACGCCAAGATCACCTCGACCGGCGATGGTTATCGCTTTGGGTTGCTTGATTCACAGACCGACGCGGTCGCCGATGTTGGGGCTCGCAACCTGTTCGTCGGTCGGTTCTCGAAGAACATCTTCGAACAGTCGACGGTTGGCTTGATCTATACCCATGGCAATCCGTCGGGGCCTGACGACACCTTTACCGCAGGTGCCGACCTCAACCTGCGTACTGATGACTTCCTTGGGGACAGCTCACTCCAGTTCTCCGGCTTCGTCCTTGGCACTCAGTCAGAACTCGAGAATACAGACAACCTCTCTTACTCCGCCGCACTCAACTATCCGAACGACCAGATCCAAGCTTCGGCGAGGTTTCTGACCATCGAAGAGAACTTCAATCCAGCCCTGGGCTTCGTGCGCCGCCAGGGAATTCGCGAATACGAGGCTGAGTTCTCCTATCAACCCAGGATCAACCGCTTCGTTCGACAGCTACGCTTCGAGGTTGAGCCGCGCTGGATCACCAACATGAGTGGGGTGACCGAGAGCCGCAGGCTGAGGATTGTTCCCCTTGGTGTCATCTTCGAGAGCGGTGACGAGGTTCGATTCAGCGTCACGCCCCAGGAGGAGGTACTCGACGAGATCTTCGAGATCCAAGACCCCGTCACGATTCCATCTGGCGACTACGACTTCACACGATACTCCACGGTCTTCGAGAGCTCGGACAAGCGCGCGCTGAGTACGGAGCTTCGATTCACCACGGGCACCTATTTCAATGGCACCCGCAATGACTACGAAGCGGAGCTCAGCTGGCGCGCCAACCGCTACGCAAGCCTCGGCTTCGAGTACGAAATCAACGAGGTCGACCTGGTCAATGGTGACTTCGACGTCAATATCGCCAGCGCGAAGCTCGACCTTGTGCTGAACCCTCGAGCTAGCTGGTCGAACTTCGTCCAGTGGGACGATGTCAGCGACAACCTGGGCTTGAACAGCCGCATGCGGTTCATTTTCCAGCCGGGGCAGGACCTCTTCATCGTCCTCAACCAGGGCTGGACCACCTTTGACAGCGGCTTTGCACCAACGACCACGGACCTTCGGTTCAAGCTCAGCTATACCTTTCGGTTCTGACCGAGAGGGGAGCGAGCTCGCTAGCGCAGCCCGATTCCTCCATCTACCGGCAGCAGTGCACCGGTCACACTGCCTGATGCGGGCGAGGCAAGGTAGGCAACTGCATGAGCAATCTCATCAGTCGCCCCTGCTCGCCCCACGGGGGTAGCTGCGATCAAGTGAGCGCGGACCTCTGGCGCAATCTTCTCTAGCACGCGCTCGGTCTCAACCAACCCCGGCTCGACCAGATTGCAGGTGACTCCCGACCGCGCACACTCGATAGCAACGCTTCGTGTGAGTCCCTGGAGCGCGGCCTTGGCCGTCGAATAGGCCACCTGGCCCGCAGCACCCAAGCTGCCGGCAACCGAACCGATGTTGATCACGCGCCCAAAGCCGCGGGCCTTCATCCCAGGGAGGACGTGGCGCACGAGGCGTAGCGCAGCTCGTAGATCGATGTCGAGGACCGCATCGATCTCGGACATGGGCACTTCCTCGAGGGTTCCGTAGGGCGCAAAGACCGCAGCATTATTGACCAGCACATCGACCCGGGGAGCGAGCTGATCGAGGTCCGTCAGAAAGCCCTCCGACTGGATGTCACCAACGAGTACCTCAGCATCATGACCCGAGGTCGCGAGGCGCTCAGCTGCTGCCTTCAGCCGTTCGGCCTGACGAGAGATCAGGATGACCCGGCTCCCGCAGCGGGCCAGCTCTTCAGCAACGGCGGCACCGATTCCGGTGCCACCACCCGTGATGACTGCTACCTTTCCTGCGAGGTCTTCCAAGACGTCACTCGACCTCCGCTGGCTTGGTCAGGCCAAGCTCAGCAGCATGGGGCAGGAGGGCGTCGATAATGAACTGAATGTGCTCGGTCGGCTCCACCCCGAGCATCTGCATCCCCGCAGAGACCTCTTCACGCTCAACCTTGGCAGCGAAGGACTTCTGCTTGAGCTTCTTCTTCACTGACTTGGGGCCAAGGCTGGCAATCCCATCGGGGCGGACAAAACAACACGCGCCAACGAAGCCTGTCAGCTCATCACAGGCCAGCAGCGCCTTGTCCAATTGACTCTGGTAGGGCACGCCCCACTTGGTGTAGTGCGCAGAGATCGCATGAGCGATCTCACCCTCGTCAATCTCGCGCAACCACTCCACCACCCGGTTGGGATGATCCTCTGGCCAGGCCTCGTAATCAGCATCATGGAGAAGCCCCGCAATCCCCCAGGCCTCCACATCGCTCTGACCTGCTCCATAGCGCAAGGCTGCCGCCCTCATGACCACCTCTACCGAGCGTGCGTGAATGCGCAGGGCATCTCCGGAGGTCCACTCACACAGTTTTTCCCAGGCCTGTTCTCTGCTGATTGTCATCCCCAACTCCTCCTGCTCTCAAGCACCTGCGGTGAAGGTCAACCACTCGTGTCGATCTTCGACTCGCCCATGCGTCACATCGAAGTATGCCGCTTGCAGCTGCCTTGTAACTGGACCCCGTTTGCCATTCCCAACAGGCTTGGCATCTACCGACCGAATCGGCGTCACTTCCGCCGCCGTGCCCGTAAAGAAGAGCTCATCAGAGGTATACAACATCTCTCGAGGGATTCGGGTCTCGACCACTTCGATCCCCAGATCCTGTGCGAGCCTGATTGCATAGCCGCGGGTGATCCCGGCCAAGATCGAGCTCCCCACCGGGGGTGTCATCAGCCTTCCCTCTCGCACGAGGAAGATGTTCTCACCACTGCCCTCGCAAACATAGCCATCTACGTCGAGGACAATACCCTCCGCGTATCCGTGCCTTTGAGCCTCGAGCAGCACGAGTTGAGAGTTCAGATAATTCCCCGCGGCCTTGGCCATCGCAGGATGAGTATCGGGAGCCATCCGTCGCCAGCTCGAAACCCCGACATCAACTCCCTGCTCAAGGGCCTCAGCTCCCATCAAGGAACCGAATGGAAAGGCCGCGATCACCACCTCTACTGGAGCATTGGTGGGGTCTACACCCAGCTCTCCATAGCCCCTGAAGACGAATGGGCGGATGTAGCAGGCCTCATACCCTGTGTCCCGTACGGTCTCGAGCACTCCGCCGCGCAATTGCTGCTCGTCAAAAGGAATGGGCAGACTGATGATCTTGCAGGAGTCGAAGAGGCGAGCGATGTGCTCGTCGAGCCCGACGATGGCAGGACCTCGATCACTTGGGTAAGCGCGCATGCCCTCGAAGACCCCGCTCCCATAGTGAATGACGTGAGACAGCACATGGGTCTGAGCTTGCTCCCAGGGAACGAGCTCCCCGTTGAACCAGAGACGCTTGGAGGGGGTGAGCTTCATGTTGCACAGAATACAAGAAGGCCCAATGCAAAGAGCGGAGGCCCGACAAATGTCGGGCCTCCGCCATTGCCTGGGGCTCGAACTTACCGGCTCAGGTCACTTCCCATAGCTCGCCGGAATAGATCAGATCCTCGAGGGTGCCCTTCCCCTTCTTCTCAACGGCGATATCAATCTGCTCGTTGATTCCCCTATCAAAGATCTCACTCTCGACGGATCTGAAGATTCCTATCGGGTTGGGCATCTCGGGGTCGTGATCGAGGGTAGACATCTGGAAGGCCGGGGCCGCCGACTGGACGGTCGGGTCCCAGGTAGAAGCCTCCTCCGGAGCACAACGCACAACATGAAAACCCTCCACCTTGAGACCCTTGTCGCCGCCCTTGCCGTAGATCATCGGCTGACCAGGCTCGAGGTCGATGGTCCGATCATCGCGGACCTTCTTGTCGGTGGTGTCTGCAAAGGCTCCATCATTGAAGATCACGCAGTTCTGGTAGATCTCGACGAATGAAGCGCCCTGATGAGCTGCGGCGGCCTTGAGGACACCCGCCATGTGCTTGAGGTTCGTGTCAACAGTACGAGCAACAAAGGTCGAGTTGCACCCGAGCGCGAACGACAGAGGGTTGAACGGATGGTCAACCGAGCCCATCGGCGAGGTCTTCGTACGAGTTCCTTCGGGCGAGGTAGGTGAGTACTGACCCTTCGTGAGACCGTAGATCTCGTTGTTGAAGAGCAGGATATTGACGTTGGGGTTGCGTCGAAGGATGTGTGCCAGATGGTTGCCACCGATCGAGAGTGCATCCCCGTCCCCGGTCACAATCCAGGTGGCCAGGTCAGGGTTTGACGTCACTACCCCGGTCGCAACTGCCGGAGCCCGGCCGTGGATGGTGTGAAAGCCGTAGGTGTCCATGTAATAGGGAAAGCGGCTGGAGCAGCCGATTCCGCTGACAAAGACAACCTGATCCTTGTTGTAGCCCAGGTCTGCGCAAACGCCCTGAACCACGTTCAGGATGGCGTAGTCCCCGCAACCCGGGCACCATTTCACTTCCTGGTCAGGCTTGAAGTCCTTCTTGGTGAGAGTCTCGGACATGTCTAGTTCTCCAGGAGGTTGATGATCTTGTCAGCGAGCTCTTGCGACTGCAGCGGCAGCCCCAAGACCCGACCGTGAGATAGGAATTCGACGCCCGAGTACTCGCCGCGAAGCAATCTTGCAAGTTGGCCCAGGTTGATCTCGGGGACCAGCACGCGCTTGAAGCGCGAGAAGATCTCTTCGAGACCATTGGGGAGTGGCCAAACATGGCGAAGGTGCATCTGGCTCACCTGCTTGCCCTGCTTGCGGGCACGGTTGCAGCCCTCGGTGATGGAGCCGTAGGTCGAACCCCAGCCGATCACGAGAAGATCACCACTGTCGCCTCCATGCACTTCAGGAGTCGGGATTGAGTCTCGCACGGCCATGACCTTGTCATTGCGAGCGTGCACCATGTACTCGTGGTTCTCCGCGTCGTAGCAGACGTCTCCTGTCAGGTGAGCTTTTTCAAGCCCACCGATACGATGGGAGAGCCCTGGAGTCCCGGGCTTGGCCCATGGACGTGCACCGAGCTCGTTGCGCGAGTAGGGCAGGAACTCCTCGCCATCCTTGGCCTGCGCGAACTTGACCTTGATATCCGGCAAGTCCTCGATCTTCGGCAACTTCCAGGGTTCGGAGCCGTTGGCAATGTAGCCGTCTGTTAGCAGGATCACCGGAGTCATGTACTCGACCGCAATCCGAACGGCCTCGATGGCACAGTCGAATGCATCGGCAACGGTGGCACAGGCCAGCACGGGTATGGGGGCCTCGCCATTGCGGCCGAAAATGGCCTGGTTGAGATCCGCCTGCTCCGTCTTGGTCGGAAGGCCGGTGGAGGGCCCACCGCGTTGAACGTTGACGATGACCAGAGGCAGCTCGGTCATCAAGGCCAGGCCCATGGCCTCGGTCTTGAGGGCCATACCAGGCCCCGAAGTGGTGGTAACTCCGAGCTTGCCAGTGAAAGAGGCGCCAAGGGCGGAGCAGATCGCTGCGATCTCGTCCTCCATCTGGGCTGTGATCACTCCATAGTTCTTGAAGGACGCCAAGGCCTCGAGAATCGTCGAGGCCGGCGTGATCGGATAGGAGCCAAGAAAGACCTCGAGTCCCGCCAGCTTGGCACCAGCGATCAAGCCCAGCGCCAGCGCCGGGTTACCCATGATATTGCGGTAAGTACCGGGCGGGAGGTCCTCACACTTCTTGACCTCGTAGCGGCCCTGGAAGAGCTGGTGGATGTCGCCGGCGTTGTATCCAGCGCGTAGCGCCGTGATGTTCGCAGCCGCAAGCTCCGGCGCCTTCTTACCGAACTTCTCGTTGAGCCACTCTTCGGTTGGTTCGAGATTTCTGCTGTACAGCCAGTACATCAGTCCCAGCGTGTACAGGTTCTTACAGCGCTGAACGTCCTTCTTCGAGAGACCGCTGTCGGCAAGGGCCTCACTAACACGCTTGTTGATGTCGATTTCGATCACTCGGAAGCCGTCGAGGGTTCCGTCGGTGAGCGGGTCGCTGTCGAGCTGAGCCTTGTCCAGGTCCTTGCTGCTGAAGCTACCGGTGTTCACGAGGACCAGGCCGCCTGGTTTCAGCTGATCGACATTGACGGCCAGGGCAGCAGGGTTCATCGCCACCAGGACGTCTGGCTTGTCACCGGGTGTGTGAATGTCCTTCGAGCTGAACGCGATCTGGAAGCCCGACACACCTGCACGTGTACCGGCTGGTGCTCGAATCTCCGCCGGATAGTCGGGCAGGGTGGCGAGGTCGTTCCCCGCCAGGGCACTCGTGGTGGTGAACTGGTTCCCTGTGAGTTGCATGCCGTCGCCTGAGTCGCCCGCGAAACGGATGACAACGGTTTCCGCCTCTTCGATGGGCAGGTTGGCGTCGGTCTGGGTGGAGGTGGTCATGGTTGGTGGCACCTGGCGAAAGATGAGCTGCCGGATGTGGATCCGATAGGATCGCCTATTTAGATGAGCGGGTCCTGGGACCTCTGAGACCTGTCCCTTGGGGTTAGAATAAGGCACTGCAGGGAATCCAGGTCGCAGATGGGAATTTGGGCGGAGATTCTACCGACTTCCAGCGCCAGAGGCACCGCAGATGAGGATTCGGTAGGAGACTCTGCAATCCTTCATCACAAAGCCCCCGTTCAGGGGTCCCTCCCAGATCCAGGTCTGGTGGCCGCGAAGCCCCTGCTGGCCCCAGGACAGGGAGCCGTCGAGTAGGTAGCCTCTTGGACTCCATGAGCTCACCGCGCTTCGCATCTGCCCTCTCAACCCGCCACGATGGCACCCTGGCCATCAGGGAGGCCGTGGAGGAGCTGAGCGCGGGCCTGGCCGGGCGAACTCCAGACCTCCTGATCCTCTTCGTGACCCACCACCACTCCGGGGAGTTCGAGGCTCTGGCTGCCCGCCTCGGCAGTCTTACGGGAGCACGAGTCCTGATCGGCTGCAGCGGCGAGAGCCTCGTCGCCCGGCAGCAGGAGCTGGAAGGTGTGCCCGCCATTTCCCTCTGGGCGGTGGCCTGTGAGGACCTCCAGCTGACCCCCCTCCGCCTGGGTGCTCATCCCGCGGAGGGCTGGGAAGCCGACCAGGAGGGTCCAGAGCACATCAACTACTCCGGGCACCCTGACGCCTCCTTGCTGAATGCCAGCGGCAGCAGCCTGATCCTCCTGGGCGACCCCTTCTCATTTCCGATGTCCAACTACCTCGAGCACCTCGGGGAGCAGGCACCGGACCTGGACGTGACCGGTGGAATGGCCAGCGGAGGAGCTCGCCCCGGGGAGAACGCACTCTTTCTGGCTGGTGAACGACTGAACTCCGGGGCGGTGGGCGTGATCCTACGCGGAGGCATCGAGCTGACCCAGGTTCTCAGCCAGGCCTACAGGCCGGTCGGAGAGCCGTGGGTGATCACGGACTGTGAGGGGCCTCTGATCAGGAAGCTCGGTGGCAAGGCCGCCGCCAAGGTGATGGTTGGAACCTTTGAGGCCCTTCCCAATGGTGAGCGGGAGCTACTCGAGAGTGCTCCCATGCTCGGCATCGCCTGGAATCCGGCGCAGCGAGACTTCTCCCCCTCGGACTTCCTGGCCCATGTCATCCGGGGGGTGGCTCCCCAAGAAGAGGCCATCCTGATCTACGGCGAACCTCGGCGTGGCCAGACTATCCAGTTCATGATCCGTGACCCCAAGACTGCGGGCAGCGACCTGCTCGAACAGATCCAGCTGCGCGCGGGTCCCCGCCCCATCGAACCCCACGAGGCGGGCGCCCTGCTCTTCACCTGCAATGCTCGGGGCAGCCGGATGTTCGTCGAGCCCCATCACGACATCAAGCGTCTGCACCAGCACCTTGGGCCCGACCTGCCCGTGGCCGGCTTCTTTGCTCAGGGAGAGATCGGACGCATCGGCAGGAAGTACCAGCTGCACGGCTTCACGGCTTCGATGGCCGTCTTCCGAGCCTGCGCGCAGCCCTGAGGTCACTCACGGGCTCAGATCACCATCCCGGTGAGATCACAACAGCCCTCGAACCTGGCACTCCGGTCTCTGATGACCCTTGAGGATCAGGTCGAAGCGCTGGCCAGACGTACAGACTCGAGGCTGGCAAGCATCGAGCGCACTCGCGCTCCAAAGGTGTGGCGCTCCAGGATTGCTCGGCGACCGCGCCTGGCGATCTGACGAGCCTCCTCGGGATGATCCAGGTAGTACGTGACCTTGGCTCTCAGGTCATGACGATCCTTGTAGCTCACCACCTCTTCACCAATCTCGAAGAGCTCGGCCAGGTCATCGGTGTGCTCGGCAAGGATGAATCCCTCGCAGGCCAAGATGTCGAAGACTCGCATGGTCACAATGTCGTCCTGGTAGAGGCGGCCGACATCGAGGTTGATCGTGGAGGCGTTGTAGATCACGGGCAGCTCCGTCTCGTGCAAGGCCGGACCACGGTAGGTGGCCCCCTCGGGGAACGGTGCACTCCACCCCTCATCCCCCCAGACATCGATTCGCTGATCTGCCAGGTCGGCCACCCATCTACGCCTCTTTTCTGAGGCTGCAACCTCACCGAGCAGGGACGCAGGGTTCTGGAAGCCTCTTGCCACGCAGTGAGCCTGAAACCCCGGGAGGAGCTGATCCAGCTGCTCCGGGATCACAAACTGAGAGAGATCAGAACCCTGGGACTCGAGTAGATCCGAGAGTACTTGCTGTGCTGCCGCCTTCGAGTTGGGCTTGAAGTTCTCTACCAGTTCGAGGAACGCTTGCTGATAGGTCCTTGCGTTCTCCACGAGACTGGACCCCACGAAGGAGACCGGCGCCGCGTAGCGAGAGAGCTGGGCCTCGTCGAGCTTGAGCGGTCGACGGCGCTTGGGGTCAGCCGCTAGCGGAAGGTACGAGACGTGCTCGAAGCCGGCGCGCTTGTAGGCAGCCACGTTCAGCTTGCGATAAGTAAAGACGTGGACGTGGGGTGCCGGAGCTCCGAGCGGCTTCAGGGAGTCAGTCGACGGATCGATCTCCCAGACGAGGTATGGCAGGCTCAGGGCCTTACAGAACTCGGGCAGGCCATTGACGAAGTTGATGCCACACACCAGCTCCGCCTGAGTCCGAGCTGCGGTCAGTTGAAGCTCTTCAAAGGCCAGTCGCTGAACCTCAAAGGGGTAGACGCTGTAGCCCTCTGCTCGCAGGGCATCGGCAAGAGAGTCAACGAACAGGCCGCCAGTGCAGAGGAGCGCTCGCTTGCTGCCAGGCCCCATCTTCATCAGGATCGACTCGGCCTCGTAGATTCCAGCTAGCAGCGGGTGCCGGACGATTCGTTCTTCGGGGTATTTCCCCGCATGTTCCAAGAGGTCGGAGCCCAGGGCGAATTCCAGGCAGCCGGAGCCAAGCTCTGCACTCCAGTCCTCAAGGCTCAGGAGCAACCTCAAGACCCACGGATCGCGATCCCAGGCAACCACCCTACGGGTCGCATCCCTCGACAACAGCTCGCGCAGCTGTTCTCCCAACCCCACGCCAAGGAGGAAGATGGCTTCCTCTGAGTCTGAATCGAGGGCGGTCAATGACGCCTCAAGGGCCGGGCCCTCCACTGCCAGGGGGTGCTGGCTGCGGTGAAAGCGATAGATCCAGCGCCCCTCCTCTTCCTGCCAGATGTGATCACCATCCACAGGCCAGTGCACACGCTCGTGGAGCCCGGGCTGGCTCTTCTGCAAGGCCTGCAGGTTTCGCTCTAGGACGGACTTGGAGGGCGAATTGAAGGAATCGATCATCGGAGCCTCGGTTAGGGGACTCCTGTTCTTCGGATTCTCGCGCTCATCCCTTCAGGCCCCGCCGAAGCTGCGTCCCGCCAGCGGTCTGTGAGGCGCTCCAGCAGGCCAGGGGGCCCCCTGGCCGTGAGTCAGCCCTGGGTCAGCTCTGCCCTCATGGGCGTCGACGGCTCTCCACCATCGATCTGATCGGCCAGCTCAGGCTTCAACCTGCTCAAGACTCTCCCTCGCCGCTCGGCGGATCGAAGCGAGCCACCCCTCGAAGCAGGCCGTCTCCGCCTCCACGGCTCGGGCTACCATGACTGACCAATTCCCCGGTAGGCACACCTCGAGACTCTGCTGCATCTCCTGCAGGTGACGAAGCTCATCCTTGAGGATCGCGTTCACCGAGAACCCCGCCTCGGCCTCCTGAAGACACTCCTCATAGACCGGGTAGAAGGCATCTGCCCTGATCTCGATAGCTGCGGTGGAGAGCAAGTAGTTTGCTTCGCTTCGCTCGGGACCATCCAGTTCGACCGGCGCCAGCAAGGCCTCGCAGGCACGATCGACGCCCTGCATGTACTCCTCGCCCGATGGACCAGCAAGGGTGTCTGCCTCTGAGTAGTTCTGGACTCCAAGCTGACGCCCCCCATTCAGCTTGATGGCGGCACGCTTCAGCCGGAGAGCATGAGAGGCTTCCTCGATGATGTGTTGCAGACCCGCTTCATCGAGGAGATCGGCGTGGCGCGCCTTCAGCATCTTGCGCACGCCGATGTACTCCATCCGTGAGAGGGTGTTGACCAGCCGAGCGTGCAGACGCGGTACGGCAATGACGCTCGGGAGAAAGTCTCGCAACTCGACCATGCTGGCCTGAGCTCGAACCCGTGTGGTGAAGCGGTTCATGCCCGAGATTGTACGGCGTTCCTTCTCGAATGCGCGCTCCACACCTGATCCGCGTACTCTACCTATGGCGAGCCGAACCGGTTCGCCGACCAGCCAGCCGCCGGCGACTCGATCGCCTGGGCCTGCTACAGTGCCCCTGAGCCTTCCTGGGAAACTACCCCGCCTCGCACCAGCGCTCGATCATGGTCCGTAAGGCTTCGGGCTCGAACGGCTTCGAAATGTAGTCATCCATCCCCGACTCCAAGCAGCGGCTGCGGTCTCCAACCATCGCATTGGCCGTCATGGCCAGGATCGGGACGTGCTCACCACTCTCGAGTTCAGCCTGACGAATCCGACTGGTGGCCTCGTACCCATCCATCACGGGCATATGACAGTCCATCAGGATCAGGTCGAACCGCCCTTCACGCATGGCTTCGAGTGATTCGAGCCCATTCACCACGCTCTCCACATCTATACCGAGACGTTCAAGGATCGATTCGGCCAACCTCTTGTTGACCCGGTTGTCCTCGACCAGGAGGACCTTGGGGGTGCGTCCATCTGCGAGTTCGATCGGCCTCAGCGGACCAGCCTTGGCGGTATCCAGGGCATCTGGATTCTCCAGGCCCTTGGCCGTCAGCAAGATGTTCCGCAGGGCAGCCCACCTGACCGGCTTGACCAGATCAGGGCAGTTTCCCTTGTTCGTACGCTGAGTCCGGCTCAGCCGCTTGGAGCCTGGTACCAGATAAGCAAGGTTCAGTTCCAGTTCGATGGCGGTCTCGCTGAGCGCACCCCGCTGCTTGTAACCAGCGTCCTGATAGAGAACCCAATCCACCAGGACCAAGTCGGCATCCCAGTCTCCGGCGAGGATCTCGAGCCCCTCGGCGCAGTCAGTGGCATGACGCATCTCGACATCCCAGCAACTCAGGTTGCTACGGACGGCCTCCGCAACCGCAGGGTGCGGCTCCAGCAGCAAGACCTTGAGTCCCTCGAAGCTGATCTCAGGCTCTCTCGGAATCGGCTCCTCAGCCACAGCAGTGCTGACACCAATCGTGAAGGTAAAGGTCGATCCTTTTCCCTCGACTGACTCGACAGTCATCTCCCCATCCATCAGCTCGACCAAGAGCTTCGAGATCGACAACCCCAACCCGGTGCCTCCAAAGAGCCTGGTTGTAGAAGCGTTCACCTGCGTGAACGAATCGAAGAGGGTCGAGAGAGCGCTTGATGGAATTCCAATACCCGTATCACTGATCGAGAACTGCAGCGTAGCCTGGTCTCCAGAACCATCATCAAGCCGGTCTACCCTCAAGATGACTTCACCATCGGAGGTGAACTTGGTTGCGTTACTGAGCAGGTTCAATAGTACCTGCCGCAAGCGACCTGGATCACCGCAGATGGTTGCGGGAACCTGCGGGTCGATGATGGCCACCAGCTCAACCTTCTTGCCCTGTGCTCGCTCGGCCACCAGCTCCAGGCACTCTTCGATCAGCACCCGGCTATCAATACTGACCTCTTCCAGCTCCAGCCTGCCGGACTGAAACTTGGATAGATCCAGAATGTCGTTCAAGAGGGTCTGTAGATTCTGCGCACACGAGAGCATGGCGTGAGAGAACTCGAACTGCTCATCGTCCAGCTTGGTCTCGAGAAGCAGGCGGTTCATCCCAAGCACTCCATTCAATGGCGTGCGGATTTCGTGGCTCATGCAAGCCAGAAACATGGACTTTGCATCCGATGCAGCCTCTGCTGCTTCCTTTGCCAGCCTGAGCTCCTCGGTGCGTTCAATGATGCGCTCCTCGAGGCACTCCTTTGACTTGGCGAACTCCTGGCTCGCAAGAGCATGCTGCTGAGCCTTCTCTTCTAGCGCCTCTTCTGCACGCAGTCGGGCAGCAAGCTCGAGTTCGAAGCGCTCCTTCCAATCAGATGGCTCAACAACCATGACCATTCCTCACTGGTCCTTGAGCAGGACGACGCGGATCGAGAGGCTCAAGAACTGTTCTGGCTAACGCGTTGCTCATTTGATGGCATCTTGGCTCACTGACCCGTGGCCGACGGTGTGAGCTTCCTATCGGGTCGTGGCGCTCGAGGACTCCAGTTCTGGACGATACAGAACCGGGATTCGCATAATTCCGCCCCAAAGAGGGTGAGGACGCCCCCCTCACGGGGCGTCGTGCTGATTCTCATCTGGGAAAATTGGCCCGCGCGCGGGAGGTCTACTGCTCCGGCCAGCAAATCATGGCCGATGGGGAGTGCGTCAGTTTCGAGCAGACCATGCCCAGGAGTGGCCGTGACCCTCAGCCGCAAGTTAGCCATCACCACATTCGCACTGCTTCTCTCCTCCTGCTCTGGTGGAGGCGGCGGAGGTGATTCGGGTACCCCTCTCCCGGCCGCACTAGGCGGCAGCGCCCCCTACACCTTTCTGACTATCAGCCCGGCTACCGGAGTAACCACTCCACGCTCCGGCGTGGGCATGGCGGGCTTCTCGTCTACTCTTGCGGTCGCTTTCGACTCGCTCACCGACACGCTCTACGCCATCGATAGCAAGACAGACCAGCTGTTCGTGATCGACACGACGACCGGTACTGGGACTGCAATTGGAGCTGACGGGTTCTCGGGGGTACAGGGGTTGGCCTTTGATCCCAACACGAGCACGCTCTACGGAACAGAGACCAATGCCGACGTACTGGTAACGATCGATACGACCACGGGAAGCGCTACAAGCGTTGGTGCTTTGGGGTTCCTCGGCATCTCGGGGCTGGCATTTGACCCGAACACGAGCACGCTCTGGGGAGCTGATGATGCAAGTGACCAGCTCATCTCGATCAACACATCAACGGGTGCTGGAACAGCAGTAGGCCCGTTCGGCCTGAACTCCGTTACCGGGCTAGCCTACGACCAGAACACCGACTCGCTCTACGGAATTGATAACGACACTGACCAGGCTCTGCTGATCAATACGGGCACTGGGATAGCGTCGGTCCTGGGTGCAACCGGCCGCACCGGCATCCAGGGCATGGCCTACGACCCTAACTCGTCTGTGCTGTTTGGAGTGGATGACACCGACAACGTAGCAGTCACGATCAACACGACCAATGGAGCCGCCACGGTCATCGGCCCCTACGGGTTCGAGGAAGTGGCAGGCCTTGCCTACGATCCAGATACAGACACCTTGTATGCGACGGACACCCTGCAGCAGAACCTCCTGACTCTCGACCCCTCCTCAGGGTTGGTCTCAGTGATCGGTGCTCTCGGTTATTCCTCCGTCGAAGGGCTCGCCTTCGACCCGAACACCGACACGCTCTACGGGACCGATACGAACGATGACAAGCTCATCACCATCAACACGACCACTGGCGCCGGAGTTTCCGTTGGCCTTATCGGCTTCGGTGCAGTGGAGGGACTCGCCTACGACACGAGCACGGACACGCTTTACGGCCTCGACTCGCAGACTGGCAACCTTCTGACGATCAATACTGGAACTGGAGCTGGTTCAGTCGTCGGTCCCACGGGCTCATTCGACCTGGAGAGTCTTGGCATCGATTCTGCGACCAATACGCTCTACTCCGTGGACACTGGTCTCAGTACCTTGATCACGATCAACTCCGCCACAGGCGGCACGACCAGCGTTGGAAGCGCGGGTTTTGATAGCCTGGTTGGGCTAGCCTGGGATTCGACCCGCAACACGCTCTACGGCTCAGACGTAGGGCTGAGTCTCCTGGTCTCGATAGACGAGGCAACTGGAGAGGGGACAGCCGTTGGCTCGCTCGGCTTCGAAGGTGTCGAGGGGCTGGCCTACGACAAGAGCACCAAGACCGTGTACGGCTCGGATGATGATCGGGACATCCTCGTGACCATCGATGCAACGACTGGTTCCGGAAGTACGGTAGGTCCCATCGGCTTCGGTCGTGTGCTGGGACTCGCCTGGGATCCGACTGCGAACATCCTCTATGGTTCAGACTCCTTGACGGATCAGCTCATCACGATCTCTACCACGACCGGTGCGGGATCCGCTGTCGGTGCACTTGGATTCGCGTCGGTGAAATCCCTCGCCTTTGATAGTGACACCGACACTCTCTACGGGGTGGACCATGACACGAACACGCTGATCACAATCAACACCACAACAGGAGCCGGTACTGGTGTCAGCGTCCTGACCCACGATTCGATCCTTGGGCTCGCTTATGAGCCCACGAATCAGACCATGTATGCCACGGACTCGGAGACTCGTGAGCTACTCGAGATCGACACGACCACTGGCATGGTCACCAGCCTGGGATTGACGGCCTGGTCCGTGGAGGGGCTTTCGCCCAGGATCCAGTAGCCTCCCTGGAAAACCTGACAGGGCAGACGGACACTCCGGAACGCCCAAGGGCAAGAAAACGTCGACGACGGCTATCGTCAATACTGACGGGTCACCGGCGTCGACGATGAGGCGCTATCACAAAGGTACGACAGTCTGCCTCCCTGTGCCCCTACCACTTCTCACAATGAGGGCCTGGGACGGACGCCGGGGACTCGTCAATCTGACCTAAACTCCCCACCTCCAGGGCCTCAGGAGTGATTTCTTAGCATCAGCTCTTTTGGATGTGGATCGAAGTAGAGCTGACTGGAGAGGTATTCGATCTCGTGAAGACGGATGTTGTAGCGCATCAGCGTGAGCGGCACGACGAGCGGTAGCAGCCCCTGGCGATAGTCCTCGATGGCGGCCATCAGCTCGCGTTTCTCCACCGCGTTGAGGATATCCTTGAGGTAGCCTTGGGCGTGCTGGAGAACATTGACGTGCTTCTTCACGGTAGCCTTTGTGCAGAGCGCTGCCTGGAACTCCCTTTCGTAGGCATCGAAGAGTTCTCGATCCTTCACGGTCCCGGCGCTCCCGACGAGCTGTCCCATTCGGCGGTAGGCACTCTCGTTGTGGGCCCGAATCAGCAACTTGTGTGAGGTGTGAAACTCCACCAAGCGCCGGCGAGTGAGCCCTCGGGTGACCAAACCGCGCCAGCGGTTTCGACTGAAGACTCGCTCGATGAAGTTCTCTCGCAAACCCGGATCGTTCAATCGCCCGTCTTCCTCGACAGGCAGTCCAGGCCACTGCTTCATCAGCTCGGCTGCAAACACCCCCGAGTTGTTTCGTGGACCCGGCATCCCCTTCATGTAGAGCTTGATTCGCTCCATGCCGCAGGAGGGTGAACCCTTCTTGAGAATGTAGCCGTCCAGATCCAGCTTGCGCAGCTCGGCAACCTTCTTCCTGGAGTAATCGGCCATCGGCTTGGTGAAGTCCTCGCCGGTTGAGGGTGCGACCAGCTTCATCCCCTGCCCCTCGTCCACGAGCCGGATGGTTGCACGGGGAATCCCCATTCCTATCTCAACCTCTGGACAGACAGGAACAAGTTCGAACCACTGGCCAAGGGTCTCCGTCACGAACCGGTCATGCGCGTGGCCGGAGTCGAAGCGAACATTTTCCCCCAAGAGACAGGTGGAGACCCCCAGGCGCAGGGGCTGCCCTTCTTCGTGCCAGGAGGTCCAAGACCCCGTGTTCTGCGGAGAAGACTGGACCATTAGCAACAACCCCGGGAGGCCTGAGGGGTGGTGATGTAGATCATCGAGGCGATAGTGGAGAGCATGTGTGTGCACAAGAATACGGTGTGCCCGCTCGACGGGACAGTCCCTCGGGACTGGTCGAAAACGCGACCACGGACTCCGGAGCTCCTCGGGGACCAGGGCGGTCTCTTTCTGTCTTCCGTAGGAGAGCCGCTGGACATGAATCATGCCGCGATCCATGCTCCCCCACCGAGACATCAGGCAAGCAGGTGAGCAGTAAGATTCAGATCGATGTAGGGATTGTGGGAGCCGGGTTGGCCGGGCTGGCGTGCGCACGCCGGCTCAATGAACTCGGGTGCACTTTCACGATCCTTGAAGCCTCTGACCGCGTCGGAGGAAGGGTCGCGACCGACGTGGTCGACGGATTCGTGCTCGACCGAGGCTTCCAGGTTCTCTTGGACTCCTACCCACAAGCCCGCCGGCTGCTCGATCTGCGAGCCATGGACGCGAGGCCTTTTGCACCGGGAGCGCTGGTCCAGCGGGGTGGCCGAGTTCATCGGGTGGTAGATCCGTGGCGCTCACCTCTTCAGGGATTGGCGACGCTGAGGGCCCCCTTCGTCTCCATGAGCGACGGGGTTCGCATGTCATCGCTTCGCAGCATGGCAATTCGGCAGCCAGACCAGGACGACTCGAGAACCGCGAACCAGCTCTTGATCGACCGGGGTTTCTCTGGAGCACTCCGCGAGGGCTTCTTCCGGCCCTTCTTCGGCGGCGTCACCTTGGACCGCGAGCTCAGTGTACCCGCGTGGTACTTCCTCTCTCTCTTCGGCTGGTTCGCCAAGGGTAGTGCCGTTCTTCCGGCTGCAGGCATGCAGGCCATTCCCCAGCAGCTAGCAGCTCCACTGCACCCCGATTCAGTTCGCCTGAACACTCCGGTCGCGGGCGTCTCTCCGGACTTGATCGAGCTCTGCTCAGGAGAGCAGCTAGAATTTGGCTGCACGGTGATCGCGACGGATGCTGCCGCCGCCGACAAGCTCCTGGGCGAGGACACCTGCCGGGAGTGGTTTGGGACAACGACGGTCTACTATGAAGCAGCGAGCTCCCCAGTTGGAGAGGCCATCCTGGTGCTGAACGGAGATGGACCGGAGGACGGATTGGTCAATCACCTCTGCGTTCTCTCAGACGCACAGCCTGCTTACGCCCCCACCGGTCGCGCTCTGATCTCGGTTAGCTTGCTGGGTACCCCCGAGGGAACAGACGATGAAATCGACCTCCAAGTTCGAGCTCAGCTCTCCAGGTGGTACGGAACCCCGGTCAGTGACTGGAGGCTTGTGCAGGTGAGTCGCATTCCTCAGGCTCTCCCTCGGCTCGGCTCAGGCCCAGTTCGCCAGCAAGGCCCTGCTGAGCCCTTCGTTTGTGGTGACCACGTGTCGACTCCCTCCATCCAGGGCTCACTCGAGTCCGGAGTGCGGACAGCCGATGCGATTCACGGGCACCTCCTTGCCAGACCTGTGCCGAAGAGAGGACCTGTTCACCGACGAGACTGAATCCACCTTGGGTCGGACGACGAATCATCTTCAGCAGCTTGCGAACACTTCAGACTCATGAACCCCATCGAATTCAGGCGCCTGCTCGAGTTGAACACCGAGGCTGATGAGGTCTTCCGCTGGCACAGCAGACCGGGGGCCTTCGAGAGGCTTGGCCCTCCCTGGGACAAGGTGACACTCGACGGTCCTGCGGCACGCCTTGTTGCGGGAGATCGACAGGTAGCTGTGGTCTCCCTGGGACCTCTCAAGCTGCGCTGGCACTCTGAGATCACCGAGGTGGAGGCGGGGCGCCAGTTCCAGGACATCCAGCTCTCGGGGCCCTTTGCCAGCTGGGAGCACACCCACACCATGGCTGGCGAGAGGGCGGGCCACTCCACCCTCGAGGATAGGGTCAGGTACACACTCCCGCTCGGTGCGCTGGGAGAGGCCGTAGCGGGTCGGTTTGTGCGCAAGCAACTCCAACGACTCTTCGCCTACAGGCACCGTATCACGGAGCAGGACCTGCAACGCCACCAGGCCGCGGACAGGTCCACTCCCATGGACATCCTCGTCACCGGAGCATCGGGGCTGGTCGGTCGTGCTCTGTGCGCCTTCCTCACAACCGGGGGCCACCGGGTCCGCAAGCTCGTGAGGAGGGCGGCAACGGAACCCGATGAGTTCCGCTGGGACCCCAAGGAGGGAGCCGTGGATGCTGCTGCCGTCGAAGGCCTTGATGCCGTCGTGCACCTGGCAGGCGAGAACATCGCGGCCGGACGCTGGACGGACGAGCAGAAGGACCGCATCCGCTCCAGCCGCGTGGACGGCACCCGCTCGATCGTCAATGCGATCAAGGCTGCCAAGGTCAAGCCGAAGGCCTTCATCTCCGCGTCCGCTATCGGCTTCTATGGAGATCGAGGGGACGAGAGGCTCAACGAAGAGAGTGCCCCGGGCGGGGGCTTCCTTGCCGAGGTCGTCGAGGCCTGGGAGGAACAGTCCCGTGGGATCGAGGACATTCGCACGGTTCAGCTGCGCTTTGGCGTGATCCTCAGCCCCGCCGGAGGAGCTCTGGCCAAGATGTTACTCCCCTTTCAAATGGGAGGCGGTGGACGCATCGGCACAGGCAAGCAGTGGATGAGCTGGATCGCTCTTGATGATGTCGTTGGGGCGATACACCACTCCCTGCTGACCGAAGCTCTCTCAGGACCGGTCAACGCTGTGGCCCCCAATCCCATGACCAATGCCGAGTACACCGGCATCCTGGGAGCGGTGCTCAACCGTCCGACGATCTTCCCGATGCCCGCCTTCGCTGCCCGACTGGCCTTTGGAGAAATGGCGGATGAGCTGCTACTCGGGAGCCAAAGGGTCCAGCCAGGGCGCCTTGAGGAGACCGGATATCGCTTCTCCTACCCGGAGCTCGAGGGAGCCCTTCGCCACCAGCTTGGCCGCACCTAGTTCGAGCCTGGCTCGAGGGATCCCTTGTCCCGAGCATGCCCGAGATGTCACTCGTTTGAACTTGCCGAAGCGTCGACTCACCCGCTGAGATCTTTGGCGCTCATGAGCAGGCGAGCAGCCGTGACTCCGCTCAGGTAGGCACTTTCCACGGGACCGCCGCTGTGGCGCCGAGTCCTTACCTGCCCCAGCTGACCAGGCGACGCTGACGTTCAGCCGGAGCCGGGAGGGTGTACTCGACCTCGGATCGCCTCTCCAGCCCACCAGGGAGCGTCTCTTGCACCGGTGCCCCATCGCTCAGCCAGCAGAGCAAGCGCCCCGCCGGCCTGAGCAGCGGCCCGGCGAGCCTCCCCATTTCTTCAGGTGGGCCAACAGCCCGGGTCGTGATGAGATCGAAGTTCGATCGGTAGCCGTGCCCCAGTGCCTCCGCAGCGTCCATCTGGATGGTCTCGAACTGATTCGAGTCGAATCCAGCGACCTGAAGTGCGCGCTCGATGGCCTTGAGCTTCTTGAGCGTTCGATCCATCAGCAGGACCTTGGCCTCGGGGAACAAGCAGGCGATTGCGACTCCGGGAAATCCGTTGCCCGTCCCGATATCGAGGCAGTTGCCGGTCATCAAGTCAAAGTTCTCGCTACCCATCGCCAGTGAGTCGAGCGCGTGAAACATCACAGCAGCCTCACGATCTCGCACCGCAGTGAGGTTGATGGCCCTGTTCTCCTCGAGCATGGCATCCAGATAGGCCAGCAAGAGCTCGGCACCTTCGATGGATAGCTTGCAGCCGAAGGCAGCGGCCTCGCCTTGCAATTGAATAGCGCTGGTCACGATGAGATCCTCTCTCCTTGGCCTGGCCGGAACTACCGAGACCTACTCGATGGGCTCCGCCTGGCTCCACCGGATCTCGAAGATGTCGCTGAGCCCCTGCGCCAGTGACTCGTTGCGTACCTCGAGCATCGAGACCCATGCTGCCTTCTCGCTGGGCTCGTGAATCGGCATGAGTGCGACCCTGGTATTGACAGCCCCAGGTCGCGGAGGCCAACTCCCAGGTTGCTGACCGTGGTAGAGGCCAGATCCTGGCCTCGGGTCTTCTTCAAAGGGGTCATACGGACTTCAAGGGGAGCTGGAGGCCACAAGCATAGCTGCTACCTGGAACGAAAATCTGCAATTCTAGCGGAGGAAGCGTCGAGCTGAGGTTGGTTGCCGGCTGGGTGGATCATGGCTGTGGGCTTCTCGCTACCTGAAATGGAGCTGTCGATCCCCCACCATCACTCGTACGCTCTCGCTCTCGCAACGACGACAGGTTGTCTTGCTCGCTTGAGACCCACATGGTGCCAGACGCGCCGGGACTCTCCAGCCGTCTCGGCCTGCCAAGGATCTTCAGACACTCGATACGAGCCCATGCGATGATCAGTGATCCCCGATGGACTGGTCCTCCGATGCAATCGTGATGGACGTCATTCTTTACACCTGGGCTGCATGCAAGCACTGCGAGTCAGCGCGAGCGCTGCTGCGATCGAGTGACCTCGAGTTCGAGGAGCTGCCGCTGGATAAGGATCGCGGCCTGAAGCGGGAACTGGCAGCAGAGCTGGGGCGACCCGACATGCCCTATGCCCGGATCGATGGAGAGCTCTTCGGCGGCGTGGCTGAGATAGAGCGCCGAATCGCCAGGCTCTAGCTGCGGAGAGTCCCGGGCACGAGTAGGTCCACAGCCCCCGCTGTGGCCCTGGTCTGCCGCCAATCACCGGGATCAGCAGCCCGCCCTGCCCCGGCAGGACGATCTCCGGTAGATTGGCCCAGGAGCTAATTCCAGCTGACAGATGGCCGGCACCCGGTCGCACTGATGGCAGACCGTCTCCTGTTCTTCTGCTTCCCGAAAAGCTTCGACCATGTGGATATCCCTCAGTGCGCTGTTCCTGCTGGCAAGCATCCCCGGCACCCACCCGAGTGACTCGAACTCACAGGCGGAGATTGGCCCCGAGGTGACCCTCGCGGCTCCCAGCAGGACCCTGTGGCTAGGGCGTTCCTCCGTGCTTCATTTCGACTTCGAAGGTGAGGCTGATGAAGACCTCGAGCTACCTGTGGTTCTTGAACCTGGCGGAGTGGTTGAGCTTCGCGGACCCGCCGTCGTCCTCGCCGGCGAGCGCACAGGGAGCCTTCGACTTCGAGCCGCTCGCGAGGGCCGCACAACTCTCCGTATCGCCAACGCCGAGCTCGAGTTGCAGGTTCGTCCCCTCGAAGTCGAGGCCAGACTGATGCGAGCGGAGCCCGAGATCGTGGTACCCGTCGAGGGCGCTGCGGTCTGGGACACCTTTGCCCTGGCCTGCGAGCTCACCCGAGACGAGACTCGCAACAGGATCGAGCTGCGGCTGGAGTTGCCCGATGGACGCCTGCTCGAGCCCATGGACGCGCCACGACGAATGGAAGGGCCGACCCTGCGCGCTTGCTTCGAGGTCGACGCCCGGGAGCTGCAAACCGGGCAACAAGATCTTCGAGTGCTCGCGCTGGAAGACGGCGTCGAGATCGGCTCGGCCTCGCGCCGGCTCCTGGTCACTCGAACCGCCAGCCACCTGATCCAAGGTGAGTGCGAGTCGGCGCTGGAGCAGCCCCGCCCCGAGTCGTTTGGCGAAGCCCAGCCGCGGCTCGGGGGCGGCGCCGGGGCCTCCGGCGATCGTTATGTGATTCAGGCGACCCCTTACCCCCAGTGGGTGACCTCCGTCACGATCCCCGAGGCGGGGCGCTACCAGCTCATGGTCACAGCACGGGGTGACTTTGCAGGGGGTGCCTTTCCCTCGCTGGGCTCGAGCCTCGAGCTACCCAATCCCATCCGGGGCGCAACCCGGGTCGTCCACCATGACTGGCATCGGCTGCCCGTGGGCCCACCACTCGAGCTGGAGACGGGCACCCAGGTCATCGGCCTGCGCTTCATCAACGAGCTGAACGTCGGCGCCCGCAGTAACCGCAACCTCTACCTGGACTCCTGGGAGCTGCTGCACCTGGAGACCTCCGACCTGGGGCCTGTCGAGGCCTCAATGATGATGGCCTCGGCCGCCGGCAACGAGTATCCCTCTGGTCCCGGCTTCGGCCTTTGGGTCGCCTTCGAGCGCCCCCTCGACGGCCTGGCGGTGAACGGACGCCTGCGCGTGGTCGGCAGCAGCAACTGGAGTGGAGCCGTGGACTCCCCGGCTCCACGCATCGACCTCCTCGTTGATGGAAGCCTGCACGACAGTCAGCAAGCTGCCCGACCGGTCTTCCTGCTCGACCGGGCTCACCTGGGCGCGGGGGAGCACGAGCTGCAGCTCCTCGCCAGCCTCCCCGATGGACGCCAGGCAAGGACCCCGGTTCAGCGGATCCATGTACCCGGCCCCGTCGCCGCGGTTGCCCCGCGAGAGCGCACTCGAATCTCGGTGTTGGATGATCGCTGGGGCAGCTCCTTCGATGGAGCTCTCGTGCAGAAGGGCGAAGAGCCGCGGCAACGCATCGCCTCTCCAGAGGTCAAGATGGAGGCGACCCTCGAGCTTCCCGAACACCTCACGGGCACCCATCGGCTGATCCTGGAGGCCCGCGGGCCCGGGGGAGGTGGCACGGCTCATGTCAGCGTGCGCCTTGGTGACAGCGATGACACACTCGAGCTCGACGTGAAGAACTGGTGGAGCGAGCGCCTCATGGGCGAGCTCGACCTGGGCCACGGCTCGAAGACCCTGCACATCAGCCTGGACCCTGGAAGCGAGGATTCCTTCCTGCGGCTCCGCAGCCTGACCTTCGAGAGCACGGACCGTCCGCAGGACAGGCTGCCGCCGACTGCGCGGATTCTCTATCCAGCTGCTGGTCACCAGGCCCACGGAGTTGACGCGGTCATCGTTCAGGCCTTCGATGAAAGTGCAATCCAATCAGCAGACATCCTGATCGACGGCCAGCTCCAGGGCACCTACGGTTACTACGCTCGTGGTGCCGGCCCGCTGGTGCTGCCCCTGTTGCTTCGCCAGATTGAACCCGGCGAGCACACCCTCGCGGTGCGTGTCAGCGACGCCTCGGGCAATCTTGGCGAGAGCGAATCGCTGCGCTTCACGGTGAGCCCCGCGGCACCCCCTGAGCCGGGCACCTACGACCGAGCCATTCACCTCCTTGAACGCCTGGCCTTCGGCCCCGACCCCCTCGAGCTGGCCGAGCTGCTCACTCAAGGCGAAGAAGCCTGGCTCGCTGCTGCGCTGAATGACCATGGGGAGGGCAGCCGGGTCGCGATCGAGTGGTCGAGAGCCAACCTTGGTGACGCCATTGCCTACAACGCCGAGCGCCTCGCCGTTGCCAGCGCCATGCGCACCGACAATCCGGTGCGTGCGCGCTTCGTCCTGTGGACTGACAACCACTTCTCCACCTGGGCTGGTAAGACCGGCATGCCCTCGGAGTTTGGCGAGCACCGAGAGTACTCCCTTCTCGGGTTCGCCCCATTCAGCGAGCTGCTACTCGCCTCGGCCACGAGCCCGACGATGCTGCGCTACCTGGATCAGTCGGAGAGCTATGCCGGCCGGCTCAATGAGAACTACGCCAGAGAGCTTCTGGAGCTACACACAGTTGGAGTCGACGGCGGCTACAGCCAGGAAGATGTGACCCACCTGGCTCAATTGCTGTGCGGGATCACGGTCAGTCAGGAGGCTCCCGTCGACGGCTCCGGAGCCTACCTGAGGCTCGTGCTACGAAGTGCACCGGACCTCTCTGACGGACAGGAACAGGTGCTCTTCGGGAGGCGCTTCGAGGTCGGGCCACCCTCCAGGCGCTTCGATCGCTTCATGGAAGTCCTCGAGCTTCTCGCCTCTCACCCGCGCACGGCGAAGTTCGTGGCCACCAAGCTGGCCGAGCACTATGTGTCCTCACCACCGCCACCCGAACTGGTCGAACATCTGAGCACTGTCTTTCTCGAGTCCGGTGGAGATCCCGGGACCATGCTCACCGAACTGGTTGCGCACCCGAGCTTCTGGGAGAGTGCAAGGTCTCCTCGCCTTGCCAGCCCGCTGCACTACGGACTGAGGACTGCGCGGGTCCTGGGCTATCCCCAGCTCGACTGGGGACTCTGTGAGTTCCTGCGCAACTCTGGCATGGGCATGTTCGATCGTGCCACCCCGGACGGCTATCCCGATGATGACGGAGCCTGGGCCGATACCAACGGCTTGATGCAGCGCTGGCGCTGGGCCCAGAAGGTCTCCTGGGCGGTGAAGGCGCTCGTTCCGCAGCGATCGCGCCAGTACTCAGGCGGCGACCCGCTCGAGTGGCGTCAGCGCGTGGTTGACCTCGCGGCGGTACGCCTGACCGGTCACGTCCTCGGGGATGAATCCAACAGCGTGGCCCTCGAGTACCTCAAGGAGGATGAGGGCGACCTCTCCAAGCGAGTGGACCGCATGACGCTCCTTATCTGTCGACTGCCTGAAGCCAACCTCAAGTAAGGGCCCACCATGAACTCCATGAACTTCAGCCGTCGATCGCTCCTGCAGGGCGCCGGTGCGTCCGCAGCCCTCCTTGGAATGCCGCTGCGCGCGCTGGCTCTCGAGGACCAGCCGCTTGCCGCGACTCGCAAGCCGACCGTGATCCTGGTCTTCCTGCGTGGAGGCATGGACGGTCTCAACCTGATCGTTCCCCACGGTGAGCCGGAGTACTACCGCCTGCGACCTGGAATCTCGATTCCTCGACCTGGCGGTGAAGGCACGGCCCTGGATCTCGACGGCTTCTTCGGCCTGCATCCAGCTGCTGCCTCCCTCGCTCCGCTGTTCGCCCAGGACCTGGCCGTGGCCCTTCCCGCGGTCGGCCACGCAGGCAATTCCAGGTCGCACTTCAAGGAGCAGGACCTCTACGAGACTGCGCTCGTCGACAGCGGAGTGCTTGCCTCGGGTTGGCTCAACCGCCACCTTGTGACCTCGACAGGTCGCGGTCCTGTCCGGGCCCTTGCGCTTGGGGATACGCTCCCCCGCTCGCTGCGCGGCGAAGCCTCCGCGCTGGCCCTGCGCAGTCTGGATGAACTCTCCTTCGACGGCGCAGCTGACAGCATTGGCCGTACTCTCAAGGCGCTGGGCGAGGCCTACTCCAAGGATGAGTCCGAGCCCATCCCTGCCGCCCTCAACCGGGGAGGTCGTACCTCCCTGGAGGCCCTTGAGCATCTGCAAGGGGTCGCCCGGCAGCCGAACGACTCGAAGGTGGAGTTCCCCAGCACCGATCTGGGCCGGCGCGCGCGGGAAGCCTCTCGCTTGATTCGTGCTGATCTCGGTCTCGAGGTCATCGAACTCGACCTGGGGGGATGGGATACCCATCAGAACCAGGGTCGTGTGACTGGTCCCTACGCCAACCGTCTTCGTCAGGTCGCTGAGGCGCTCTCCGCCCTCGTGCTCGACCTGGAGGATCGGCTCGATGATGTGATGATCCTGACCGTGACCGAGTTCGGTCGCACGGTGGCGCAAAACGGCACCAACGGTACCGATCACGGCTGGGCGAGTTGTGCCCTGGCGATGGGTGGTCCTGTGCTCAAGAGCCGAGCCCGGCGCGCTGGTCCGATCCTCGGGAGCTGGCCCGGACTCACGGGCGAGCAGCTCAACCAGGGCCGCGACCTACCCCACACGACGGACTTCCGGGACATCTACGGCGAGCTGCTCACCTTCCTCGGCAACGAGCAGGCGAACGAGATCGTGCCGGGCCATCAGTTCAAGCCCGTCAATCTCCTCTGATCCCGCCCTTGCCGTCCGAGAACGAGCGCAGCTCGTCGGTCCCCAGGAAGCGCTGATCAGCGTTCATGTACCAGCGGCGTTTTCTCGGCAGCTTCAGGCTACCGATTGACGACTCACCCTCGAACAGGATGATCTCTCCGTCCGCAGTTGGGTCCTGCCGGTGGAAGCGACAGGCCACCAGGCGGGCCGTCTCCAGCTCGAAGAAGTAGGTCCAGAAGTCGGTTCCGACCTCCGCTGAGAAGCTGACGTCGACTGCCTGAACTCGATTACCTTCGAGCTCCGTTTCTCTCACAGCCGGAGTGATCGTGACTCCACCATCGAGCAGGTTCATGGGCATGCCGCCCAGGAACCCAAAGTAGTCACGCCAGAACAGGCCCTCGTCGCGCACCAGGACCATCTCCTCACGAATCTTGTCACTGATCTCGTCGGAGCCATCCACGCTCGCCGAGACATGGTTGTCATGCACCCGATACTCGAAGAGCTTTCCCTTGCGATCACCGACCATCAGGAAGTCACCGCCGGGCCCGAACTCGAGATCGAAGTGGAAGCTGATCTCGCCATCGGGTCGGCTACTGGTCCAGGCAACCGGTGTCGCCTCGCTGTACCAGGTCCGCTCCGGATCGTGGTAGTCGATCGACCGCTCGATCAGCAGCTCCGCTTCGGAGCGCGCCGGGGCAGTTCCGTCGGGCTGCGCTGACGCGGAGCCTTCAAGCCCCTGACAGCTCCAGCTGGCGAGCAAGAGCACGGGGTACAGCAGCCGGAGCTGCGAGCCGAGGGCAACACGGTGATTCGAGTCGTTCATGGGGTGCAGGATAGAGATCCTGCCCTCTCGGGGGGAGCACCTTGGCGGTGCGCCCACGCCCCCCACCCTTCAGTAGGTGCCACGGCCGATTTCCGGCAGCAGCAGGAGCCGCCGCTGGGATCGTCGGATCCTCTCGACCGCATCCTGCTGAGTCAGGACCTCGTTCTTCGAGTCGAAGAGCTGGTGATAACCGAAGACCGCAAGCTTGGGGAACACCGAGCTGGCCTGGCGGAGCTCCACGGTCCGAACATCTGGATCACCCTTGACCATCACGCCCATGGCGATGGGCACTCGGTCCGCCTGGATCTTCCAGCGCTCCAGACGCTCGGCGAAGAGCTGCAGGTCGCTCGTGTAGTTCATGGGCAGGACGAGGTCGAGCAAGCCCTCATCAATCCAGCGCATGGTGTCCTGGAAGTGCTCCTCGAGGGCACGCTCGGGCTCCGATCCAACCGCCGTGGAGAGGATCAGGCCGGGTGATCTGTCATCGACCATCCTGCGAATCTCACGCACCACCTCGGTGACCTTCTCAGCACGCCAGCGGTCCCAGCTCGACCGATCCTCATCCGGAGCCAACCCGCTCGCCTCACGATAGAGCTCCAGGGTCAGCGCATCCCTGGGCCAATCACTCCCGCTCCCCCGTGGTGTTGCCGGCGGCTCGTTGGGAAACCGGATGTAGTCAAGGTGCAGTCCGTCGAGAGCATAGCTGGTCACCAGCTCCTCGCAGACCGCCACGATATGTGCACGCACCTCGGGCAGGCAGGGGTTGAGGCTGACGTAGAAGCGCTCGCTGAGCTGCTGGCGGTCTCCGTTCTGGTCGTACCAATGCCACTCGGGATGCGCGTTGTACACGTGCCGCGGATCCGCCGGAGGCTCGAGCCCCCACCAGGAGGGCACGCAGTTGATCCAGGCGTGAATCTCGACGTCATGGTCCTGGGCCAGGCGGATGACGGTGCGCAGGGGGTCGAAACCCTCGGGCGCCGCCTCGACCTCCGGGCTGGGCGGCTCGAGCTCAGAGGGATAGGCCGTCGAGGCTGCGCCCCGGACCTGGAACACGAGAGCATCGAAGCCCGCCGATGCCGCGTTCTCGACAATGCTCTCGACATCCTGGGCCGTCTCATAGTCCCAGCGCGTGACCCACAGGTATCGCTGCGGCTCCCGATCCTCCTCGGGCTCCATGCCACAAGAGCCGAGCAAGACAAGGAGCAGAGCTGAGAGGGCGGTTCGCATCGAGGTGGACATCAGCTGGACGGTGCAGGACGGGGATGCGCAAGCAGGTACCCCCAGATGAAGGCGATCAAGGCACCGACCACCACGAACCAGGGGTAGGCAATGGCCCTGACCGTGACCTCACCTGCGGAGTCGATCTCAGTTCCATGACCGAATTCTCCGAGCAAGAAGACGAGCGCGCAACCGAGCACGAGCCACCCGGTCGCCCAGAGCTCCCGCCTGCGCAGCTCCGGCGCTGACAGCAGCGGGCGCAGCCTTCCCACCAGCCACAGGAGTGCCAGCACCGCCAGCCCCAGGTGCACCCACTCGCGGTACTCTTCCTCCGGCCAGGCCAGCACGAGCACCGCCGCCACCGAGAGAGCCGAGGCCCACACCAGGCCTCTTCCATCCCGACCAGTTGGCAGGAAGGCCAGGAAGAAGCCAGCGATCAGGGCACCGCTGGTGTAGGTCGCGCTGGCAAGCGCCAGGTCGAGGATCGAGCCATGGCGCTCGTGCACGGCTCGCAAGCCCACGGCCACCAGGCAGAGGACGACTCCCCAGACCACGACCAGCGCCCGCGAGAGGCGAAGCATCCTCGGTGAGCTGTCCTCGCCCTTGAACAACAACGAGGTGCTGGTCTGCGCCAGGGCCGAGAGAATCGAGTCAAGGCTGGAGATGGCGGCGGCAAACACCCCGGCGACGACCAGACCCCGGAGCCCATCAGGCAGGGAGGTCAGAACGTAAACAGGTACCAGCCGATCCGGGCTCTTCGCCAGCAGCTCCGCCGCCTGCTCCCCAGGTGGATTCGCGAGCAGGTTGGCGTAGAGCGTCACGCCCACCAGCCCCACCAGCAAGGTCACCGCCACGGCCACGTAGCTCGCGAGCATCGCCTTACGAGCCTCACCGGCATCCCGGCAAGAGAAGAGTCGCTGCACGATCAGCTGGTCGGTTCCATACGGACCGATCAACCAGAGTGGTGCCGCGATCAGGGCCACCCAGAGCGTGTAGGGTTCGAAGAGAGTCGCAGAGGTGTTGATCAGCTGCATCTTGCCGGCCTGCGCTCCCTCTTCGACTGCAGCGACCAGGCCGCCCTCCACCCCCGAGGCGGCCGATACGATCAACACGGCGATGCCTGCCAGGAACAAGAGGAACAGCAGCGCATCTGTCCACACGATGGCCGCGATCCCGCCGATCAGCGTCCAGGCCACGGAGACCACTCCAATGCAGCCAACCGCGGCCGCCAGCGGCGTGAGCCCTGTTCGCTCTGCCACCCACGCCAGCTCACTCGCCAGCAAGACCTCCAGCACCACCGCGACCAGGTACACCCTTGCTGCCTGACCGAGGACGCCGCCGATCGAGAACAGCACCGTTGTCGTTCGCCGGACCCCTCCGCCCAGCCGGGCGCCCATGTAGTCATAGGGACTGAAGATCTCGCGCTCGAAATAGGCTGGCACCAAGACGAAGGCCACCACCGTCTTTGCGATCAGCGAACCAAGGAGTGCGATCTGCAGGTAGGTGAGATTCCCGCCCTCACGCCAGACCACCGAAGGCAGCGAGACGTAGGTCACGGCGCTGATCTCCGTCGCCACAATCGAGGCCGCCACCGCCCACCAGGGGAGCCGATGGCCCCCGAGAAAGAAGTCGCGCACGTTCTCCTGGCGACCGGCCAGGCGACCGCCCAGGACGGTGACACCGATCAAGGTGCCCAGGATGACCACGAAGTCGAGGGTGCCGAGGGAGTTCAGAATCAGCTGAGTGGCGGGGCTTCCCGCAGTGAGAGTGCCAGGGCTCCGGCACAGCCCGCATGGGGCGACGCCGGTTGAACGGGGATGACCAGCCGCACCCCGTGGCGACGCGCGCTCTCGAGCAGCGGCGGGACCACGATGGCGTTGACCGCCGGCTCGGAGAAGAACTTGCCGCGCCGCGTGCGGATGAGCAAGCAGGGAGGCCTCGTTCCCGCGGCTCTCCGTAGAGAGGCCAGGTCATCACGGCGATGGTCGATGACCTCGCACAGGGCCGTGGCGAATCGGCTCAGGAGCGAGCAAGCAACGGCTTGTCCCGCCCGCGCAGCCTCCTCGATGGGAAGTGCGCGTGAGGCCTGGTCGGGAGCATGCCTCTGCCAGAGCCCGACCAGACCCCCGAGCGAGACCTCGTCTTCGAGGTTCTTGCAGCTCTCCTCTTCCTGCACCGGGGCAAGCTCTGCAGCCCGGGTGCCGCTCGTGGGCAGGACCTCGCCCCCGCTGAGCTTCGCCTCGCCAAGTCCCGTTCCAGGTCCGAGAAAGAGAACCTCGCCCTCTCCGGCCAGCAAGCCACCAGGAACGAGCGTCTCACCCAGGAGGGCCGCAAGTGAATCGGAGACGAGTCGCCCGGGAAGCTCCAAGCCCTGCACACCCTTGAGCCGGAGCACCCTCGAGAGCTCATCGAGCAAGCCCGGTACCCGGGGAAGATTCGTGGCGTGGTCGATGCCCCGTCCATCGGCGGTCTTGTGGCCGGGAGCTGCGATCCCGAGCCTCACCTGGACCTCCGACTCGCTGGGACTGACGGAACAGAGCTGAGCCACCGCGGACGCGATCGACTCTACCGGTCCATCCTCCATGAGGGGCCGCTCGACGGTTGCCCCCGGCAGCCCTGCCCACGGGTGCTCACCACCGAAGCGGGTCGCCCGAACTCCACTACCCCCCAGGTCCACGCCGATCATGGCTGGATTCGGCCGATCCAGCAGCGTCTTCGCAAGCGTGAAAGGCCGGGCCTTTCGTGAATCCTCACCAGGCCGCGTCCCCAGGCCGAGAGTCGCTATCGCTCGCTGCTGCTCTCGTCGATCCCCAGCGACTTGAGCCGCCGATAGAGCGTGGCGCGGCCAATGCCCAGGTCTCTCGCAGCCCTCGAGCGATTTCCCCCGGCCCGGTCGAGAGCCTTGAGAACCCGCTCGCGCTCGTCGAGCGGCTGAGCCTCAACCACCACACTGCGGCTCGGTTCAACCACTGGCCCCTGGAACTCCGGTGGCAGATCCTGAACATCAACCCTATCGCCCTGGCAGTGGATGACTCCGTGTTGGACGGCGCTCCGCAGCTCGCGGACATTTCCCGGCCAGTCATGACTCAGCAGCCTCTCCGTGGCTTCTCGAGACAGACCCGTGACCGTCTTTCCACTCGTGACCCGCGCCTCGGCCAGAACCGCCTCGGCCAGCATCACCACATCATTGCCCCGCTCCCGAAGCGGCGGCACCGCGACTCGAGCCACACGCAGCCTGTAGAACAGGTCCTCCCGGAAGCGTCCAGCCTTGACCTCCATCTCCAGGTCTCGATTGGTCGCCGCCACCACGCGAACATTCACCTGCTTGGGTCTCGTGTCGCCGATGCGCACGATCTCTCCCTCCTGCAAGGCACGCAGCAAGGAGGTCTGCATCTTGTTCGAGATGTCACCGATCTCATCGAGGAAGAGCGTTCCGCCGTCTGCTGCCTGGAACAGTCCACGCTGGTCGCGCATGGCACCGGTGAAGGCACCTCGGCGGTGGCCGAAGAGCTGGCTATGCAGCAGCGGATCGGATAGCCCCGCACAGTTGACGGCCACGAAGGGCTCATCGCTTCGAGGGCTGGCGGCATGAATGGCCCGCGCAACCAGCTCCTTGCCGGAACCTGTCTCCCCCTTGATCAAGACGGTCCAATTGCCGAAGGCGACCTCCCCGATGACCTGGTAGAGCTGTTGCATGCTCTGGCTGCTGCCGATCATCCGACCGAGTCGCTTGCGCTGAACCTCCTCGCGCAGTCCCTCGATCTTCTTCTCGGCTTCGATGTGCTCTGACAGGTCTCGCAGGATGCCCGTCAACAGGATCCGCTCTCCGATCCTTACCTCACTCACGGACAGGGTGGCCTGAAAGGTCGAGCCATCGGAGCGCCTGGCCTCTACCTCGAGCTGCTGACCTAGAATCCTGGCTCTTCCTGAGCCCACGTACTGATCGAGGTGCTGCTCGAAGACCAGCCGCATGCGATTGGGCATCAAGAGGCTCACGCTCCTGCCGGAGATATCTGACTCGGTGTACCCGAAGATACGCTCCGCGGCAGCATTGAATGACTCGACCAGGCCCCCCTCATCGACCGTGATCACAGCTTCGACCACACCATTGAGCACGCTCTTGGCGCAGGCCTCCTCACGCCGGAGGCGATCCTCCGCCTGCTCACGCTCTCGCTCCGCTCGCAGGGCGCAGATCGCATTGGCGCAGGTCTGGAAGAGCGGCTCGAGCCGTGCGACGAGCTCATTCTCGTAGCCCTCGGCACGATTGGCCACCCCCACCACCCCCACCATCACACCCCCACGACAAAGTGGAATACCCAGGAAGGCCTCCAGGGGCGGGGCTCCCTCCGGCAGGCCTGCGCTGCGAGCATCCACCGAGGGTGAGTTCGCCATCACCGGCGCCTCACTGCTGAGCACGCGACCAAGGAGGGTCTCGAGCTTCGCGGGCTCGGTCCCATCGGTTACCTGCTCCTCGTGGAGCCGCAGGGTCTGCTCCTCCCAGGCGATGTTGATGACCGCATGGGTTCGGAGATATGGCTGACCGGAGTCGTCGACGAGGGTCTCACCGATGATCCCGCCCTCGCTCCCGGTCAGCTCGAGAATGGCCCTCAGCAAGTCCTCGAAGAGTGGGCCACGCTTCACCTCTCCGACCAGCTGAGTCTGCGCGGCGACGATCGCATCGATCAGCCGGGGGTACCAGCCGCCCTCGAACTGGGGAGATTGAGACTCCGACTCGGACTGACTCACCATGTGTGTCATTTTCACCGATGAGACACATTTGGGACAGTGCCTGAGACAGTCGAATGTCCCACCTATCCGATGCCTGGTTCGTAACCCACTGAAACGGGGGCACTTCGAAATCACCGGTTCCGTGGCACGCTTCTCGCTCTATGGTGAGACGGAACACCAATGGGTAGTGGCTCGATCGTTCCGATTCCCCCAATAAGAGTCGCTGCAAGAATACCCCCCCAAGCAGCTCCAGAGGGCCCCCCGGCCCCCTGGAGCTCTCTTCTTGCCAGCAGTCAGAGTTCAGGCTCCCATCACCTGTTCCCGCCCCAGGAGAGGGGATCAACACACGGCACCGGATCGAATTCACTATGGTCTGATCATGAGAAAGCAAGGCGCTTGGTTGGCTCTCGTCCCGCTCCTCCTCCCCTGTGCGAGCGCCCAGGACATCGGTCGCTTCGAGCTGCACTTCGATGCTGAGATCTTCGAGCAGGCCTCTGGATTTCAGGGCGAGGTCTTCGTCGCCTTCGGGACGGACCGCGAGCCTCGCCAGGCGATGCATGGCTGGTTCAATGCGCCCCCGGTGATGCGCTTCGACCTGGCCGCCGTTGAGCGCGGATCGGTCGTGGAGGTCTCCCTCGCGGATGCGGTGGCCTTCTTCCCTCCCGAGCTCTCCGACAGCGAGGCCACCAGCTGGAAAGTCCAGGCGGTTGCCAGGACGAGCCGCACGGGACGCTCGGCAGGTCTCGCCGAGGGAGATGTCTACAGCCAGCCAGCCGAGATCACCTACCTTCCGGGCTCAGACGGAAGCGTCTCCCTGCATCTCGACCAGATCGCCCATGAGCGCCCCTTCAAGGAGACCGAGCGGGTTCGCCTCTTCGAGTTCGTGAGCCCGTCGCTCTCCAGGTTTCACGGCTTCGACTATCCCATGCAGGCGGGTGTCCTGCTGCCGATGGAATACGACCCGCAGAAGACCTACCCGGTGGTGTACAGCGTCACCGGCTTTGGCGGCGACCACAAGGGAATCGGTCGCTGGGAGCGGATGATCCCCGAGGGAAGCGCTCTCGAGCAGTGCATCATCGTGGTGCCAGATGCCAACAACCGCTACGGGCACTCGGTGTTCTGTGATTCCAGGTCGATCGGTCCCTGGGGCCAGGCACTCGTGCACGAGCTGATTCCGGCGCTCGAGAAGGAGTTTCACGGCGCGGGCGCCGAGCAACGCTACGTCACCGGAGTCAGCTCAGGCGGCTGGTCATCCCTGTGGCTGCAGGTGGCCTACCCCGAGGAGTTCGCCGGTTGCTGGAGCCACGTCCCCGACCCGATCGACTTCCACGACTTCCAGCAGATCAACCTCTATGAGCCGCTACCCGACGGCAGCCCTCGAAACATGTTCGTGGATGAGGCTGGCGAGGAGCGCGCACTGGCTCGCGTGAACGGCGAGGTCACGCTGACCTACGAGGACTTCGTGCGGCGCGAGGTCGTGCTCAACCCCGGTGGGCAGATTCGCTCCTTCGAGGGCACCTTCAGCCCCAAGGCAGCCGATGGTACGCCCGCCCGTGTCTTCGACGTGGAGACCGGAGAGATCGACCACGAGGCCGTGGAGGCCTGGCGCGACTACGACATCTCCCACACCCTGCTCACTCGCTGGGACGAGCTGAAGCCCAGGCTAGCCGGGAAGATCCGCGTGTATGCAGGCGAGGTGGACACCTACTATCTCGAGGGCGCTGTCGAGCGCTTCCAGGGTCTGGCCAGGGAGGCCGGCATGCTGGAGGACATGACCATCGAGGTGGTCCCGGGGATGGCTCACTCCCTGCACGGCGATGGCTTTCGAGACATGGTGAAGGTCATCGGCGAGCGCATGTCCGCCAGTGTCGGGGACTGACCCCTCACTCCAGGGCCGCCTCCAAGGCTCGCTCGCGACGGGCCCCCGGAGCTCAGTACAGCAACTCGTCGAGCAGCCCGCGATCGAGGGTCTCATGGGCCTGGAGGGCATCGGCGATCCGGCAGAGTCGCTCCCAGGTATCTGGATCCTGCAGCTCACCCGCGACCTCGGCCAGCCATTTACGACGCAGCGCCTCGCGCTCATGCGGCTGCGCAAGAGCCGCCAGCCCGGCATCGACCTCCTCCCAGTCCGCACGCCAGGTCTCCAGGTCCTCCGCGAGGATCTCCTCCCCGCGCCAGAGGGTCTCGGCCACCGGCCCGGCCAGGGCGACCATCGCGGAGCAGCGCAGCCGGCCCGCCTCGTCTTGCCCGCGCCAGACAACGGCGGTCAGGCCCTGGTGGCCCTCCCGCTCGGTCTCGAGGGTCGTCTCCTGGACCTCGCCCCCGAAGAGATGGGCCATCAACACGTGGCCGGCCTCGTGATAGGCGGAGATGATCAGGGCTCTATCCATGTGGCACGGCTCTAGTTGGCCAGCAGCTCATCACAGCGAGCGCGCTGCTCCACGAGCACCTCACTGAAGGCCGGATCTGCGGCCAGGTTCACCAGCTCCTGCGGATCGTTCTCCAGATCGAAGAGCTGTTCGTAGGGCGGCTCCTGCTGCCCGTAGCGTGCGTAGACCCAGCGCGCACCGCGCACCCCGACGCTGGTTGGAATCTCGGCGTGGTCGAACAGATGCTCGACGAGGAAGTCCTTGCGCCAGGTCGGCTGCTCTCCTCGCAGGAGCGGTACGAGACTGCGGCCGCCGTAGGCCTCCGGCGCCTGGGCTCCGGCGAGGTCGAGCAGGGTCGGCGCGATGTCCACATTCAGCGCCATCGAGTCGAGCACCCTTCCACGCTGCCCCTGACCAGCGCGCGGGTCGTAGACGATCAGGGGCACGCGGATCGACTCCTCGTAGATCAACCACTTGCCGGCGAGCCCTCGCTCTCCGAGGAAGTAGCCGTTGTCTCCCATGAACAGGATCACGGTGTCCTCGGCCAGCTCGCGCTCTTCCAGGGCCGTCAGGATCCTCCCCAGGGCCCGGTCCACCCCGGTGATCATCCGCCAGTAGTCCCTGGTGCGCTTGATCTGCTTCTCGCGGGTATCGAAGCGCCAGCCCCAGCGCCTGCGGCCAAGCGAGCTCTGCAGGAACTCCGGCAGGACGTCGAAGCCGCTGCTTGCCAGGGGAGGCACCGGGACCTCGGCGTCCTCGTAGAGTCCGGCGAGGTCGGTCGGCGGGATGTACTGATCGGCGTGGCCATCCTCGGCGTGAGGCGCCCAGAAGGAGACCGTCAGGCAGAAGGGCTGGTCTCTCTCGCGGTCATCCAGGAACGAGATCGCACGGTCGGCCACCCGATCGGTCAGGTGCGGCTTTCCTTCCCTGATGTACGGCTGGCTGAGGGGCTGGAAGGAATCGACGAGTCCCTCCATCGCCTGCTTCTCGAAGCGCACTCCCCACTTGCCGACGAATCCGGTGCGGTAGCCGACGTCACTCAGGCGCGCAAAGTAGGTGTCCGCAGCCAGCTCTGCCCCCATGGGTGGTGTCCCGAAGGTGTAGCCATGGCGCCCCTCGCGACGGCCCGTCATCAGGCTGGCGCGGCTGGCCGCGCAGATTGGAGTCGTGACGAAGGCATTGGTAAAGCGCACGCCTCCCTCGGCCAGGCGATCCATGGTCGGCGTCTGCAGCACGGGGTGGCCGGCAGCGCCCAGCTGATCGAAGCGCTGGTCATCGGTCACCACCACCAGGAAGTTGGGGCGAGCCGAGGTCCCCCTCCACCACCCGTCCAGCTCGACGCGCAGCTCGCTCGCCAGCGGCTCGTCATCCAGCAGCTGTTCTTCAGCTGGATCCTCACGTACATCGTAGAGCTCGTCCGGCCGCTCCGGGTCGGTGTGCACCAGCAGCTTGAAGGGGTCCCGCAACACCCAGCGAGTCAGGAGGCTCTGAGCGGGGTCGTCGACTGCGACCACATCGTGGGTAAAGGCGGCCCCGAAGATCGGACGGACCTCGCTCGCCCCTTGCCCTGCGATCGTGCGCAGGTCCAGGCCCGGCCATGTCTCAGGCACCTCGAGACCGCAGGCCTCCAGGATGGTGGGCGCGATGTCCACGCTGCTGATCGGCACCTGCTCTCTGCGGGGTTCGATCTCTCCGGGCCAGCTCAGGATGACTGGCGTGCGCACCCCGCCCTCGTAGGGAGTGCGCTTGCTCCGGGGCGCGTAGCCGGAGGTCTCGGGGAGCTGGATCCAGCCGTTGTCCGTGACGAAGATCACCAGGGTGTCCTCCGTGATCCCACGCAAGCGCAGGTGTCCCAGCAGCTCGCCGCAGGTCTCGTCGAACCACTCGCACATGGCCCGGTACCTCGCGATGCTCTCGGGCACCTCGGCGCCCCTGTATTTCTGGAGGATCCTCTCGGGAGGGTTGTGAGGTCGGTGCGGCAGGAAGGGCGCATACCACAGGAAGAAGGGCGTCCCCTCCCGTTCGCACTCATCGATGAACTCCAGCGCCGGCCCCATGCCCTTGCGACCGATCTTCAGCCCTTCGTCTCCATGTCGACCACCCCGCGCCGGATCCCCATGAGTCATGCCCTCGCTGAAGCCGCCGCACTGACAGTTGCCTTCCCACCACTTGCCTGTCTGCAAGCTGGAGTAGCCAGCAGCACCTAGCAGCTCGGGGAGGGTCTGGACCAGAGCGATGTGGTCGAGCATCAGGGCACGATCAACGCCACTGGGCGGGTCGTTGCCGGTGACCTTGTGCTGGTGGGGATAGAGCCCGGTCACCAGGGTCATCAGGCTCGCCCGACAGAGCGCCGTCGGTACGTAGCCTCGGGGGAAGACCAGGCCCTGTTCAGCGAGTGCGTCGAGATGAGGCGTCTGGATCTCCTCGCTGCCCATGAAGCCGAAGTCCCCCCAGCCCTGGTCGTCGGAGATGATCAGCAGGACATTCGGCCGTTTTGAGGCCGGTGCGGCGAGAGGCAGCGCGAGGAGCAGGGAGACGAGGAGCATTGACATCGCAACAGCCTAGCGCATGTGAAGATCACGCGCGCGCGACCGATGGAAGACCCTAGCCCTCTTTCTTGGGATCTCCCTTGATCTCGAAGACGCCCTCTTCCAGCTCCACATCCAGCTCGATCTCGGTGACCTTCAGGGTCATGGTGCCCAGCAGTGGCGTGGCGAACTCGACCGTGATCCTGTGGGGCAACTGCATGCCGCTGACCTCCCGGAAGTCATCCATCTTCAGCCTGTCGCCCAGCACTCCGAGACCGGGGACGAGGTTGATGCTGTACTCAGCACCGAGACAGCCGCTGGTCTCGTCGATGAAGCGAGTCTTTGCATAGCCCTCGGTGCTGGTGCAGCGGACGATGAGAACCTTTCTTCCCGAGTCCTGCTCCAGTCGCTGGATCACCTCGACCCCCTTGCTCGTCTCACGCCAGTCGCCAAGACGGACGCCGAAGCTGTCGCCCTTGAGTTGTTCTGCCCGTGCGCCCTCGAGCACCAGGGGGCCTTCCACCTGGGAGGCGTAGGAGACCTTCTCTCCGTCGTAGGCGATCAGCTCGAACTGCTCCCCCATGTCGTACTCGGCACGAAAGCGGCCACCGCTGGCAAGGGTCATCTCCAGCGTTCCGGTGATGCCCGCGTTGGGCATCTCCAGCGTGGCATGCACGCGTATCGGCCCCACCCTCGAGAGGTAGTCCAAGCCGTGGACCGCGACGATTTGCTCCACCACCTCATCCACCGTTGGCAGTTCGGGGTCCGGCTCAAACCGGTACTCCTGGTGCTCCCCAATCCGGTAGCCCTCGACCACGCCGTCCTCCGAGCGGTGAAAGGCGAGTCGCATCGATGGGTTGGGCATCATCTTCCAGGTGTCGTCGCCCACGTACTGGAGCGGGACCACCGTCTTTCCCAGGATCTCGAGGCCGATGCCCGAGCCCTCCCGGACGATTGCACGATAGAGATCGTTCTCGCCTTCCCAGTAGTAGCCCAGATAGTCCTCGGCGGGTGGCGCCTCGACGTTCGGGTCATAGGGGTCACCAAGCAGGAGTCCGCCCAGGGCCTCCTCGACCTGCAGCCCGGTCGTGTTGCCCCGTGACTGCGTGAAGTAGAGCACCATCGCGTCCTGTTCGGGGAAGGCCCAGGCGTGGGTACCGTCCGAGCCGGAGTGGCCGAAGCTGACCAGCTGGTCCTTGCCGTCCTCCAGCTCCAGCATGTGCAACGTCATCAGGTAGCCATACTCGGTTCGCAGCTGCGTGAAGCCAGTGCCCTGCACCAGACGGTGGGGCCCCGGCTTCAGCGCCTTGCGCACCCGTCGTGCGGAGAGCAGGCGCTCACCGTTGACCTTGCCCCTGTTCATCCAGAAGTCCAGGAAGCCGGCGTAGTCCTCGAGGGTCGAGTAGAGGCCTTGCGAGCCGAGGAAGCAGGGGAAGAGCGGCTCCTCCGTGGGGCTCCAGAAGCGGGTCCATGCGGCCGTTCCTCCGAGATACTTGCTGGCTGCTCGAGCCAAGAGGGGTTCGTCCTCACCTATCAAGCAGCGAGACTCGTCCATGCCAAGAGGCTCGAGGATGCGCGTGCGCACGAACTCCTCCGCAGGCATGCCGCTGACCTTCTCGATCACGGCGGTCAGGGTATCGGTGCCCTGATCGCTGTACTGGATGTCGGTGCCGGCCTCGAAGTCGGGGGTGTAATCTGCGCCCAGCGCTGCCACGTCCTGGATGCTGGAGAACTGCTTGTGATCGCGCCCGACCATCAGGGAGTAGGGAAGCCCGCTGGTGTGCGTGATCATCTGCTCGATCGTCACGTCTCTCCAGGTGTCGTTGTCGAGCACCGGCAGGTATCGGGAGACGGGGTCTTCGAGTTTCAGTGCCCTGTCGTCAACGAGCATCAGGATCGAGGTCCCGATGAGGGGCTTGGTCATCGAACGCACGCAGAAGAGCGAGCCGGGCTCCATGGGCCTGCCCTCATCCCTGTCCCGCCAGCCATGGGCCGAGTGCAGGATGGTCTTGCCCTCCTTGATCACCAGGAGCTCACAACCGACGACCTCCTCATCCTCGACAAAGCCAGCGACCAGCTCGTCCAGCTGCTGGAGTGCCCTGGGATCGATTCCAACAGAAATGGCCTCGCCCCGGGGAAAGGCCCACTCGGGGGTCGCATCCTGGGCGAGCAGCGGAGCGAGTGCAAGAAGGGCGCCAGAGAGTGTGCTGGTCATGAATTGAAGGTTTCGAGGGTGACGGGCAACGGAGCATCCTCACCGATTCTCCCGCCCTCAACAATCCATGCAGGACATCTTTAGTAAACCCTGTACACCCGAGATGGAGTTCGGTGGCGAGCCATCTCCGTGCACAGGGCTTCACCGTGGCTGTCGGGCGTGTCGGCAACTCACCCAAGATCCCGAGTCAATTCACCAGCGTGAGGGAGCTCGAAGTGAGCTCCACCGTCCCTTGGTCTGACGATTTACTCGATGGTTGCCCAGCGAGCGGCTTCCTCAGGGCGACCCCAGCTCACATAAAATTCATGCAGGGATCGCCTGTTGGCCCGCACGCGCTTGTCGCCCTCAGGGAAGGCGTTCGAGATGATCCTCTCAGCCGTGAGCATCTCGGGCTCTCCTTCGGAGTGCCTCCCACTCTCCCCCAGGAGGCGTCCGAGACTCCTGTGATGGATCCCGAGATAGTAGTGATTCTCCGGGAAGACCTCGGTGGCCAGGTCCAGCGTCTCTCGGAAGCAGCTCTCCGCCTCTTCGTACTGCCCGAGCTTCTGCAGCGAGAGGCCCAGGTTGCTGATGGTATTGATGGTGTCAGGATGAAGCAGCCCAGGCTCCTGCTCTTGCAGTTCCAGGTTCTCGCGCAGCAACTCCTCTGCTATTGCGTATTCACCGTTATTCATGTGAGTGCAGGCCACGTTGTTCACCGATTGGAGCGTGTCCGGATGATCGAACCCCAGGGCAGCACGACGTAAATCGAGAATCTCCTTCATCAGCTCCGCGCCTCGCTCCGGGTTCGTGCGCAGTAGCTGCAGCGCGAGAGTGTTGCCCGCGTCGAGGGTCACCTGGCTGTCCAGCCCAAGCACCAGCTTCGTCCTCCCCCAGGCATCTTCGAGTAACGCCTCAGCTGCGTCGTCCTGGCCGCCCTTCCAGACGGCGTTGGCCAGTTGGACCAGTGAGATCACCGTCTCCGGGTCGTCCTCCCCAAGGACCTCGGACCTCATGGCATGGTTGGCCCGGGCGTGTCCCACGGCCTTTTCGTGGAGGCCTGCCTTGGTGTAGGCGAGAACGAGATCTCCACGACACCTCATTGTCAGCGGGTCCCCATCACCGAGCAGACGGACATGGTCCTGCCAGCTTCGTTCCAGGTGCTGGACTGCTTCCTCGAGTCGACCAAGGCGTGACAGGAGGACCCCGACGTCGTTGTCTGCCTCCAGCGTCCTTGGATCTTCAGGGCCGAAGTAGTCGCTCTTCACCGCGTAGGCTCGACGAACCTGACCCTCTGCGAGATCGTAGTCCCCAAGCATGTGGAAGGTTTTTCCCAGCTCGTGGTGCAGCCGGCCGAGGATCAGCTGATCGTCTTCGAACCACTCGGCAGCATGGTCCACCGAACCCTCGAGGACCTCTCTCAGCGTGACCGTAGGGTCCGCCTTATTCATCATCTCGAAGAGGTAGTCGGTGACACGCTGCGCTCGCCGGGCCTCCATCTCGGCCTCGGCCTTGGCCTCGAGAGCATGGAACCAGCCCCAGCTCAGGCCGGCGACAAGCGACAGGAGTACGGCAGTCGCCACAGCAAAGCTCGTCACGAATGCACGATGGCGACGGAGCATTCGCGCCAGCTGCTCGCTCGCACTCGGGGGGCTCGCGGTGATCGCTTCACCCGAGAGGTATCTGCGAATGTCTGCCGCGAGGTCTGCCGCGCTGTCGTAGCGACGCCGCGGCTCGTGCTGCATGGCCGTATGAACGATCAGGTTGAGGTCCCCGCGCAGCTCGGGGTTGATGGCTGCAAGTGAGCTCGGTTCGGTCTCAGCCACGACTCGAACGGCCTCCGGCAGGGAGAGCCCGGTCAGATCGTGAGGACGCCTCTCCGAGAGCAGCTCGTAGAGCATCGCTCCCAGGGCGTAGGTGTCGCTCTGAATGCCGACTGCTGTCGAGTCGCTGCGCGCTTGCTCCGGGCTCATGTAGGGCAGCGTGCCGAGAATCTCTCCTGGCTTGGTCAGCAAGGTCGTGCGGTCCAGATCTCCATCAAGGCTGCTTGCCACTCCGAAGTCGAGAACGTGGGGTTGGCCCTCATCGTCAACAACGATGTTTCCTGGCTTCAGATCGCGGTGGACCACTCCGCGTTGATGCGCATGCTCGATGGCATCGCACACGTTGGCCATGAGTGTCAGGCAAGCGGAGTGGTCGAGCCCGTTCTGACGGACGTAGGTCAGGAGATCCACTCCGCACACGAACTCCATCGCGATCCACGGTTGAGAGCCTCCACCCTCGTCTGTTGATCCCGCGTCATGGATCTTCGCGATACCCGGATGGTCGAGCTTTGCGAGGAGCTGAGCTTCTCGCTTGAAGCGCGCTATCGACTCGCTATCTGCCATGCCCGGTCGCAGGAGCTTGAGTGCAACCTCTCGCTCGGGAGTCCCGCCACGGGCACGGTAGACGACCCCCATCCCACCCGCGCCGATACGATTCAATATCTGGTAACCGGCCAGCCGCGGGGGCAGCGGAGCCTCGGGAACATCCTCGGGGGGTGGAACCCGAAAGCCGTCGCCCAGCGCGGGTGTGCTCAGGAAGTCTGGACTCGCCGACTGTCGCTTGAGAAGTCGCGAGACCTCTTCTTTCAGCGCCGTGTCTCCCTGCGTCTCTCGCTCGAGGAAGGCTGCCCACTGTTCGGGATCCAGAGAGCGTGCCTCGAGGAAGAGCGCGCTGACCGCTGCGTGGTGTGCTCGCTGCTCTTCGCTACTCATCCTTCGATGCTCGATAGGCGCTCGAGTAACCAGCTACGCGCCATCTGCCAGTCTCCGTCCACCGTGCGGGAGGAGCAACCAAGGACCTCCGCGGCCTCATCCACGGAGAGCCCACCGAAGAAGCGAAGCTCGACCACTCGAGCTTGCCGCTCATTGAGCCCCTCGAGCTGTCTGAGTAGATCGTCGAGGGCGATCAGGTCCAAGCCCGGCTCATCGATCAACACGAGGTCGTCGTGCAACGGGACACGAGACCGGTCACCGCCACGCCGCAGCGCCCTCCGCGACGCTGCATGATTCACGAGCACCTGACGGATCGCCCGGATGGCGATTGCGTAGAAGTGCTGCTTGTCACGATAGCTGCCCTCCCACTTGGCGATGCGCAGGTAGGCTTCGTGGACGAGCGCCGTGGCCTGGAGTGTGTGCCCGTTGCTCTCCCGGCGCATCCAGCGCTCGGCGAGCAGATGTAGCTCCCGGTACACGAGGGGAAACAGCTGCTGGTGGCCAGTGCTCTGGCAAGGCTCGGCCCTCCCGTTGGGAGGAGAGGCTGACTCTGATGGATATACCACGACACTTCAATCATAGTCTCACCTGGCGAATGCGGCGGCGGAACCAGGGTTTTGGGGCCTATCCGGTCCAGCAAATCAGTCCCAGATACCTGCTCCTGACAGGGCTCTACTCTTCGCAAGAGCGGCCCGCGGGTACGCACATCTACCCAGGTCTCGAACTGCTTCGAGACCTTCCAATTAGCATCGCCAGCGTCCTCCTTCGGCGTGTTGGAGTCCTCATCGACACCGCGGCCATCCAAAGGCTCGGCCCAACATCAAGGTGACGCATGAAGCGGACCTACGCATCGGATGGGTAAGCCGCCCTTGCAGATCTCGAGCGCAACGATTCCCCCGACTTTCTGAAATTCCGTGTCCATTGCCCACGAATTGTGCCCGGAGAACCTGCGGAGACGTGGTCAGGCGATCAAGCGATGGCCGTCCATGGGAGTCCTGCCGACCCCTCAGGGCAGGATCAGGGAGCAGGCACGATGAGTTGACACCTGAGACCGCAACTCTCCTGACACCGGTCCCGAGATGTCATTGCCACAGGCCCGCGGCCTCCATCACCTCTCTCGGCGAGGTTTCACCTCGATCGTACATAGCCTTCAGTTCCTCCAAGCCGATCTTATT
>JABACD010000031.1 GCA_014237855.1 Planctomycetota bacterium
CGGCGGCGGCGCCGAGTTCAACTTCTCGAACGCAGTCCAGACCGACTGGATCTAGGAGTTGCTGAACGAGTCCTGCTGAGCTAACCGCTCAGCAGGGATCGGGTGAGTCATATTGCTCGAGCATTCTTGATCATTTGGGCGATGCCTTTACGTGTGGCGGATGTGGGTCTGAACGCTGGGGCGAATTAGGGCACAATGAGGGCCTCGCCCGACCCCTCATCTCTCGCCTACGCCCCATCCATTGATCGCCCTGTTCGGAGACCTAGCTCTGATGGAGATCCTGGTCATTGCCGCTCTCTCGGTGATGGTCTTCGGTCGTGACCTTCCACGAGTTGCGGCCCAGGCTTACTCTCGGTTCCAAAAGGTGCGCAGGGCCTTGATGCAGGTCTGGAGAGATTCAGGTATCGGGGAGGAGATGCGCCAAATGCAGAGGGAGATTGACCGCGGCACAGAGGCAATCAGGCGTGCCAGCCCCAAGGAGCTGGCCAGGAAAACGCTGAAGGACGTGGAGGCTGAAGTGAAGAGTCCCTTCGAGTCGGCCTCGGTAGAGGATCAGAGAGAGGTGCGGCCGGAGCCGCCGCCAGAAGAAGAGCTGGGGGCTGGCGCAAGAACTCTGGCCGAGGAGCCGGAAGAGCCCGCTGGGGAATCCGAACGCCGCCCGCCCTGGTATCCGGAAGTCGAGCCCCCCCCCGGTCAGCCCTCGGGCTCTGTGGAGACTCAACCCTCGGACGAGAAGAGCGAAGGAGACTGATGTTCACCCTGGGCTACAACACCAACGGCCTTGCCCACCACCGCCTGGAAGAGTCAATCGATCTTCTGGCGGAGCTGGGCTATGGGGCCCTTGCGCTGACCCCGGACGTGGGCCAGCTCGACCCCTTCCGGGCCCGACCTGGGGAGATCGAGAGCATTCGCGCACGGGCCGAAGCTGCCGGGATGCGGGTCGTGATCGAGACTGGGGCGCGCTTTCTCATGGACCCCAGGCGAAAGCACTTCCCGACGTTGCTGGAGGAGTCCGCCGCAGACCGCGGTCGACGCATCGATTTCCTCAAACGGTCGATCGATCTGGGCCAGGCGCTTGGAGCCGAGGTCGTTTCCGTCTGGTCTGGTCAGGCCCCGGGTGGGATCACGGCCGAGGAGGAGCCAGGGCAGACCGGCCCCGTCTGGGACCGCCTCTGCGAAGGCCTCGAGGGGGTGCTTGATCACTCCCGTGGTTCGGGGCTCCTCCTGGCTTTCGAGCCCGAGCCCGGCATGTTCGTCGAGAGGCCCTCAGGATACGACGAGCTTCTCGAGCGGCTGGGGCCCCCGGGAGAGGAACTATGGCTCACCCTGGACGTGGGCCATCTGGTCGTGACGGGGGATTTACCTGTTGGGGACGCAATTCGCGGGGTGGCAACCCGAATAAGGAACTTGCACCTGGATGATTGTCCCCGAGGGGTGCACATCCACGGGCTCTTCGGAACAGGTGATCTGGACCTCCAAGAGACCGTAAATACATTGATTGAAGTTGGTTACGAGGGGGTCGCCTCGGTGGAGTTGAGTCGTGACAGCCATCGTGGGGCCTTCGCCGCGGAGGAGGCGATGCGTCAATTACGACAGGTGATCCAGAACTCTCCTTGATCTGGTCTTCACACGAGGAGCACAATCTTGGTCGGATTCCGGACGCTCGGCATGGCGATCAGCGTCCCCACACTCAAGCAGGAACAGAATGGCCCTTCAGGAACAGTCCCTTCAGATCTGCCCAACACGCATCGATGGTTCACCTGTGCTACTTGCGCACAAGGTTGACCGATCGCGGTGTCAGGATCGTCAGAGGAAGCGTTACCACAAATGCTTCACATGTGCCTGGAACAATAACTACGTGGCTGCCCACGGTGAGCCGTCACAGGCTCCCGAACCCAAGCCCCTGGCCGCTGTCGAAGAAGCTGAGGTTCAGGTCTCCAGGGATCTGGAAGAGACGGTCACGCGAGTCGGCTGAAGACCTGGTCTGGGCCTGGCGGCTCCATCAGAGCTCTCGGACCTCCAGTCTCCGAAACTCCACATGCAGGTCCTGACCCCCGTGGAGTTGTAAGGCGAAGTGACCCTCTCTACGACCGGGGTCATCTGAGAGGGCAGCGGTTCGCTCGCCATTGATCCATACCTCCACTTCGCCTCCCACCGCATGCACGGACATCCTCGTCCACTCACCGGGAGAGTAGATCCGTTCGAGTAGCCCCGGGTCCGGCTTGACCACCCAGGCCCTCCCCCCCGTCTCGTACAGGCCGCCGGTCTCCATGCTCGGGTCGATCTCTGCCTGAAAACCGAGCACTCCCACATGGTCGGGCGTCTCCTCCACTCGAAAGTAGAAGCCGCTGCAGCCCTTCTGGGTTCGAAACTCCAGCCGCGCCTCGAAGTCGGTGTAGCTTCCATCGCTGATGAGGAGCCCGTGCCGTGCTTCTGATCGCTCCGATGTACCGACCAAGGTTTCACCGTTCCAGACCCAGTCACCACCTGGCTGGGCGTGCCAGCCATCAAAGCTGCCAGGCTCGATCAACGGTCTCCACGAGGGTGAGCTACAAGAGGCCAGCGGAAGACACAGCAAGAGAAGAGTGTGCGCGAGGATACGCATGGGAGTGAAGACGAGTGGTCGCTGGATCATGGTGTACGTTCGAGAAAGCCGGGTCAGGAACTCGAATCCTGCATGAGGTGCAGGGTGCGCTGAGGGAACGGGATCTCAATCTTCTCCTCACGGAAGCGGCTGATGATGTCGGTCAAGATGGAGTCGACAACCCGACCCCGGACGGCTGGCTCGAGGACCCAGACCTGAAGATCGAACTCGAGGGCTGACGCGCCGAGCCTTCTGAAGCGAACCCGAGGAGCGGGATCCTCATGGATGTTCTCCTGGTCAGTGGCTATCTCCAGAAGCACTCGCTTGACCTGATCGACGTCCGAGCCGTAGGCCACTCCGACTGGAATCCCAACGCGCATTGCAGCATCTCCGCCACCACTCTGATTGACGATCTTCGAGGTACCGATGACCGCATTGGGAATCGTGATCAGGACGTCATTTCGCGTCTTGATTCGTGTGGAACGCAGGCCAATGTGCACGACCTCTCCGCGAACCCCATCGTCAAGCACGATGTAATCACCGAGCCTGTACGGCGCGTCAGCAACAATGAAGACGCCGGCAAAGAGATTGGAGAGTGTGTCCTTTGCGGCAAAGCCAACGGCAACGCCGACAACGCCTGCGGAGGCAAGCCAGCCCGTGGCATTGATCTTCCAGATCTGCAGGACCAGGTAGACGGAGAGGCCCAGGACAAGGACGGTCGCCAGGTTCGCGAAGAGCGGTGCCGTACGCCTGTCGATGAGTGGGAAGCGATCGGAAATCTGGCCGGCGTATTGCAGCAAGATCGAAGAGATCCGCATTCCAAGCAAGGTCCAGACTCCCAGACCAATGGTCAGGAGCGTGCGTGCAACCGGTTGTCTGGCGTCCGAGATCCACCCAGAGTCACCAAGCAGGTTGATGGCAATGAAGAATCCCGTCAGGACCACGCTGGCAATCACAGGGCCGCGAAGAGAGGCGAGCACGCGCTCGTCTACCTCTGTCTTCGTTCGCTTCAGGAGCGTGGCCAGGCCACGCAACACAATGTAGTGCAGCGTGAGCCCGATCAGGATCGAGATCGCGACAACGGAGGCAGCCACCATTGGGCCTTCACCGTAGGTCTTCTCAATCCAATGGCAGAGACGATCCACCAAGACAAAATCGGGCACCTCATCAGGCTTCTTTTCTATCATGGCCGCTCCAGGGTATTCCTTCAGAGGAATGACAGGAACGCTGAAGGCGGGGAGTCTCCTGGTATCTCCCGTGCTTGGACTGGCCAAGGATGAGCCACCTCCGTGCAGGCCCTTCGATGGCGATGGCCCTGATTCGCGCCGCAGGGGACCTTCGTCCGCCGACGAGCAACGGTCTAACCTCCTGTCCGGATTGCCCGAACGGAGTCCGTGCGATTCATGCGCCAGACAGGGTAGGCGCCGGCGACCAGCGTGATCAGGACAGCGGCTCCCAGTGTGATCCAGTGCCAGACGCCCGCCCCCTTGAGGGGAAGCTCCAGCCCGGAGAGTGCTTCGAGTGCCCTGATGATCACGGGGCTGAGGAGGCTCCCCAGGCCCAGCCCGAGAAGTCCACCGAACAGGCCCATCACTCCGGACTCCAGCCAGACCATGCCGCTGATCTGGGCCTTGCTCGAGCCGAGTGCTCGCAAGATGCCAAGCTCCTTGGATCTCTCCAGTGCAGAGAGCAGCTGACCATTGAGAACGCCGAGCGCCGCCAGGAGCGCGGTGAGGCTCAGGATCAGGTCGAACAGCCGGAAGTCGTGCTTGATGTCATCGATCTGGATCTTGCGAAGGCCCGAGCCTGTGATGAATCGCGCCCCTCGCTTGTTCTTTCCGCCTAGCTGGCTTCGGATGATGGCGATGACCGAGTCCGGATCACCGTCGTCAGTCATTCGAACGGCGATCGACTCTGGCGACTCGATCTCGACGCAGAAGTACTTCTTCATGTAGCGCTCGTTGACCACGCCGTACATTCGTTCGTCGGGGTGCGGGAAGTATCCATAGTCATCGCTGATTGCGATGATCTCGAATCCAATCACCTCTCCCTTGCCCGTGCGGACCTGGACATCGTCGCCCACTGCGTACCCCAGGTTGTTCGCGATGCGCCCGGAGATGATAATGCCGTGTTGCTCATCGAACTTCTCACGCATGACGGGGTCATTCGCAAGCGGGCCATACTCGGTTAGTTCGGATGAGCGAAGGCCAATGAAGAGGAATGGCGAATAGGTGCGTGCGCTGCCCGGCTCGACACCAAGAACCTCGGGGAGCTCGTGCAGAGCTGCGGAGAGCTCTTCAAAGTCCGTCTTCGGCAGGTTACGTGCCCAGACCTTGTTTTGAACGGCAACCTCGGCCCAGTCTCCGACCTCGCCTTGAAGGCTGGCCGTCATTCCCTTGAGTCCGACAAAGGCGGCACAAACCAGGGCGATGGCTGCCGAGGAGACAGCGATGCGGCGAGGGTTCGCGGCCATGGTGTGAGACGCCATGGCTCCAGCGAATGGAAACAGGTTGGTCAGGGGCCTGGCCAGCAGTCGACAGATGGTCGCCAGTACACCAGGAATCAACAGCGGCACTGCGAGCAGGAGGCCGAGAACCCCAACGGCAAGGAGCAAGGAGGCGACCAGAGCGCTACTGGCTGCGCCGATAACCGGCACGATGGTGAAGTAGAGCGCGGGCAGAAGCACAGCGATCAACAGGGCGGCGAAGATGTGGAAGCTATGGGCTGTACCCTGGTCCTCCATGGCCTTCTCACCCCTCAAGGCCTCCACTGTGCTGGCGCCACGTGCTCGAAGAAGAGGGAATACCGAGCCAAGCAAGGCGGTGCCAACGCCAATGGCGGTCAAGGGAAGTACTCCCAGGGGAATACGGAAGCCCGAGATCAGCTTGCCTGTGCCGAGGGTCGTGATGCCGGCTCCGAGGAGACCCTTGGCCAAGAGTACCCCGGCGGCCAGACCCAGCGCACCCCCAAGAGAGCTGAGGATCAAGGCCTCGAGGAGAAAGATACGTCCGACCTGGCGACGTCCGGCGCCCAGGGCGTGGAGCACTCCTACCTCGCGTATGCGCTCGACCAGCGACATGGAGAGCGTATGGAAGATGACGTACAGCCCGAGCATCAACGCAAGCAGGCCAGCCATGTAGACCCCATTGCGATAGGCAGTCTCGTCAGCAGCTTGGCCGATAACGACACTGCGGCTCATGTCGTAGGCGAAGTTCCCAGCGAGGCGTGACTGCAGGTCCTCCAGGTTGGCTACTGGATCTGGTTGAACCCAGTAGCGCGGGTTGGTGCGCGCATCTTGATAGAGGCGGTCTCCCCACTCGTACTCGACAACGACGATCTCGCCATTAGCCCGACGGCCAAGCTTTTCAGGGGTAAGAATGCCAGCGATGGTGAAGGCCAAGGTGAGAGGAATGTCCTCTTGAGCACCTCTCTTTCTTTGCATCTGTCCATCGATGCAGACGCGCGGGGCAGAGCGGGCCGGTCGCGAGAGGTCAACCTGCATTCCCGGCTGGAGACCAAGGCGCTGAGCAAGCTTGGGCCCAATCAGGGCCTCTGGGATATCGTTGTCCGGCTGGAGGTCTGTTCCCTCGAGGAGGTTGTAGGCATCCATGAGAGGTAGCACCTCTGCGTCAACAGCGAGCAGCCGGGCTCGCGAGGGCGCAGGGCGAAGCCCTTCGGCCGGGGCAGCGGGAGGTGCCAGAAGCTCCACCTCATTCTGGAAGAAGACGGCGGCTCCGGCGATTCCCTCAATGGCGCTCAGCTTGGAGTGCGGGTCTTCCAGCCCCGGTGACGGGCTGACTTCGAACTCAGGCTTCCACTCCTGGTCGTCTTGGTTGCTGTAGCGAGCCTTCAGCCCCTCGATGGTGTTCGTATCGAGCGTGTAGACGGCCACGACAGTGGCTATTCCGACCGCAATCCCAAGTATGGAGAAGAGCGAACGGGCAGGTCGCTGCAACAAGCTGCGCCGCGCTAGTGTGATTGCGAGTCCCACTAGATATGAAGCTGTGCGAGGATCTCGTGAACCTTCTCGACCGGAATGCCTGGCCCCTTCAGCTCGATGTCAGGTGCGAGCTCTCCATCAACGAGGAAGAGGACCCTGTCCGCGAAAGTAGCGTCGCGTGGATTATGAGTCACCAGCAGTATCGACTTGTGGTCTTGTTCGCGTAGTTCGCGCAGGAGTTGCATGACCTCGAGGCCAGCCTGCTGGGCCAGGTTGCCCGTGGGCTCATCGCAGAGCAACAAGGGCTGGTCTCCGATCAAGGCACGGGCGATGGAAACTCGCTGCATCTCGCCGCCAGAGAGCTCGTGAGGGAAGGCCCCCTCGCGCCCCGCCAGGCCCAGCCGGGCCAGGATGGACTTGATGCGCTCCGCCTCTTCCGAGGCCTTTCGCCCCTTGATGGAGAGGGGGACTCCGACGTTCTCCAGAACGGTGAGGTTCGGCAAGAGGTTGAAGAACTGAAAGACGTGCCCGATCATGTCGCGCCGCAGGCGCGTTCGCTGACGCTCCGTGGCGTCATCGAGGTCGACGCCAGAGAGGTGGGTCTTGCCGGCGTCAGCCTTGTCCAGGCCCGCGAGAACGTGCAAGAGGGTGGATTTTCCTGATCCACTTGGACCCATCACGCAGACGAACTCATTCTCGTGGACGTCAAGGGACAGCCCCTTGAGAACGGCTACCTGCTCGTCTCCCTGGTTGAAGAAGCGGTAGAGCTCGTGGGTAGAGGCCAGTATCTGGTTGTGTTCTTCGGTCATTTCGGGGGGGATTCTAACCAGGACGACGCCTCAGGGGGATCTTCAGGAGGGCCGGAACCCGGGCCGATAAAATGGGTTCTCGCATATCACCAAAACGATCTATCCTGTCTCAGAGACCCTTCCCAGCCCAACAGGCCTTCCAGATGAGCCTCCCATGCTGAACCTGCTCTTCGCCTTGAACCTGACTTTCTCGCCGCTTTCGGCCCCAGTCCCCGTGGCCCAGGAAGAGGACATCGAGGTTGAGTCCCCCGATCCTGCCCAGGTGAAGGCAGCGGTAGAGAGTCTCGAACAGGCCTTCAAGAAGGGTAAGTCTCCCGAGCGCATTCAGGCCCTCGAGGAACATGGCGAGGTCGAGGACCCTGAGGTGGTCAAGCTCGTGACCAAGGGGTTGAAGGACAAGGACCCCATGGTTCAAGTCGCTGCGGTCGAAGCCCTACGCTGGCAGAAGGGCCCCAACGCTCTCGAGGCCTTGCAGGCAGCCCTGAAGAAGGATAAGTCGATCAAGAAGGTCGATGCACTGCACGAGGCCGTGATCAAGGCCATCGGGCAGCACGCGAACCCGAAGTCCATCGACGTCCTGATGGACAAGGCTCTCTCCAGTAATCCACGCGAGGTGACGATCGCCCGTATCTATGCCTTGGGGCATATCAGGGACAAGGAGTCAGTCGAGTCACTGATCGGCCTGATGCAAAAGACGGGTCGGAACTCGAAGACCAAGGGGGTGAACCAACCTCTCATGAAGCAGTTCGCGGTGTCACTTGAGGTCTTGACGGGAGAGGGCTTCGGGGAGAAAGAGAATGAATGGGCCTCCTGGTGGCGGGAGAACAAGAAGTCCTTCGAGGTGAGTGAGGCCCCGGCTGTTCCTGGTCCCAAGGTGGCACGATTCTGGAAGAAGTACTGGTCGAAGGACTCTGCTGCAAATCAGTCGGAAGAGACCAAGGGGAAGAAGAAGCGTAGGGAGCGAGAGGAAGACTCAAGGTGAGGCTTGCCTGGGGAGCGGAGCTTCCTCCGCAACCCTGATACCTGTCCGCGCTCGACAATATGTCGGACCCTGAGGTATTCTTCCTGGCCCATGGCCAACGAGAGAAGACATTCCTCCGAATCGCGATCAGGCTCCGGGCATCTGCGATTCCTCTTCAACCTGGTGAGCTTTGCCTCGGTTGGACTGCTGATGGGGTCCTGCTTCGATAATCAGCCAGACGACCCCTTCCTGCTGGCGCCTGATACACCGGTTGTGCTGGTGTTGATCGACACTCTTCGCGCGGATCACCTCTCATGTTACGGCTACCCCCTCGAGACCAGCCCCCACCTGGACGAGCTGGCCTCGCGTAGCTTCCTCTTCGAGGCGAACAGCACTCAGTGCAACGCGACCTTTCCATCGATCACCTCGGTCTTCACAGGTGTCTATCCGAAGACCCACCGCAACTACCTGGCTGTGCCGATCAAGGGCATGGCAAGCGAGAGTGGTCCCTATCCTTGTGCATCAGAGCGCTTCGGAGAACGGGGGTACTACACCGCTGCGGTCACAAGCCACCCAAGCTGGGGGGCGGAGCGCGATCTGGACGCGACCTTGTGGCGTGGTTGGGACGAGATCTCCCACCTGGGTCCCCCGATTCCGATCGAGGAGCGCGCTCTCCATGCCCGGGCTTCGAACACAAACGGCCGATTGTTCGAGGTGATGGATGTCTACGACCGTGACTTCTCCGATCAACCACTCTTTATTTGGGCTCACTACTTCGATCCGCATACGGACCTGTGGGGCAATCTCTACGATCCACCAGAAGACCTCGCGAACAGCTTCTTTGACCATCACTTCGAGCAATTAGGCCTCAGCTCCTACGCTGATGAATTGCGGGATCTTGATCCAACTCTTCGCAACGAGTGGATACAGGACAACACAAAGGATGACCTGCGCTTCAGGCTCAAGCTCGCCGCTGGCCGGGCGGGCTACGATGCAGAGATCCTCTCCTGTGACCAGGGCATTGCCCAGTTATTTGAGCGCCTCGAGGAGAGCGGAATACTGGATGAGGCGATCATCGTCGTCATGTCCGACCATGGCGAGAACATGGAGGAGAACTCTGAAGAGCGCTCCGCTTACGCCTTCACGCACAAGCGGCTCTACGACGGAGTCTCCCACACTCCGCTCTTGATCCATCTGCCAGGGCAAGTCGAGGGCCGTCGGATTCCCTCGATCACGCAGAATATCGATGTCCTCCCGACCCTGATGGAGATCCTGGACTTCCCATTGGACGAGTCGATCGAAGGTAGGAGCCTCGTGCCGCTGATGCGTGGGGACGCTGACGAGCTTCACGAGAGGGTCTTCATCGAGTCCTCCACGGGGAGCGAGAAGGCGGTGCGCTCCGATGAGCTCAAGCTGATCGACGGCTGGATGCCCAACCAGGTCGAGGTCTACGAGTGGCGCGATGACCCGGGCGAAGTCAGGGACCTGTCGGAGTCGGGACCGAAGGAGTCGATCACGGAACTGGTCGAAGCCATGGACCAATTCCGGCCCGATGTGGTGCTGCGAATCCACGCAGAACCCATGAAGGTCCCCTATGACCTTCAGATGCAAGTCCAGATGCCGGGCGTCAGCATCAAGGCGCTCGAGGGTGCCCCGGAGAGTGCACTCTCCGATGACCGAGGAACCTTCACCTGGTCCGGCAAGGTTGGGCCCGAAGGTCTGGATGTAGTGCTTCACCCCCAGGTCTACGAGCCAGGCCACGAGGTTCACTGGAGGATCCGCCACAGCGGGCGCGACGACCTTCCCCTTGCTGTTCGCCTGGGTAAGACTCCGGTCTCCAGTACACCGGCAATACCGGTCTGGACATCGGTTGCAGGGGCCCTCCCTGCTCCGGACTCGTTTGACTACAAGATCGAGGAGGACCTACAGACCGGGTTGAAGACCATCGATATCCGTCACCCAGGCGCGAGAAAGATCGAGTGCGAGGTGCGCTATTCACTGCCGCGAATGGACAAGTTCCTGGAAGCCCAGCGGATGGATGGCCTCAGTGAACGGCGTCCAACCAGTTCGCACTTCCACCGGTCGGATGCATTTGACGTGGACGAGGCGAGGCTGGAGTTGCTCGCCAGTCACCCCAAGGCAGGGCTGCGTTACCTGCTGCGTATCGATGGCTCGTGGCCGGATCCGGAGAAGCTCTCCATCAATGGAAAGCCGATCGATACCAGGTTGTTGCACTTCGTGTTTCCTTCAATCCCCATGGACAAGCGAATACAGCCTTACCTGAGTGCTGGCCCTGCTGCGGGGACCAAGCTGCCACCTGGCACGATTCAGATCTGGCAGGAATCGGGGGGCGATGGTGGTGAGATCGATGCAAGCCACCTTCCAGCTGGGCTGGCAGATCAGCTGAACAGCATTGGATACCTTGGTGATGCCGAGCAAGAGGATGAGTAACTAGCCAGATGACCGAGCCTCAATCCTCAGCGGAAGATCCAGGGCCGAGAAGGGGGGGGTTGAAGGATCACGCGCCCTTCCTGGGCACGACCCTCACCGTGGTGGTGGCCTTGATCGCCCTGCTCTGCGTGATGCAGTGGGGGCCGATCAATGAGAAGCGACTGAACTTCTTCTATCAGCCACTGGTCGCAGGGGTCATCGGGGGGCTTGTCCTTTGGTGCCTGATCTACGGCTGGTGGCGTGGGCCCCTGGGGTGGAGGCTTGCACTACCGCTGCTCTTGCTGGCCTACCTGGGAATAGAGCGTTTTGGCGCCCCATACTTCAGCCGTGTCTACCGGATGGGGTCCTATCTGGCGATTCAGGATCCCGATCATCTGCCACGGCATGTGTCAGCAAAGAAGGGGTGGAACTCGGATTCCCTGCGGTGCCCGCATCAAGCCGAGGACTTTCGGGAGGAAGACACGAATGTGATCATTCTCGGAGACTCCTTCACCTTTGGGATGAAGCTCAAACCCCTGCAAGCATTTCCAGTGCTTGTTGAGAAGCGGCTCCAGTCGCGCTTCAAGGATAGAGAGATCAGGGTCGCAAACTTTGGTTGGGTGAGCTCCTCTCCCCTGCTCAGCTGGCGGCGTTTGCTCGACATCGGTGAGAAGTACTCGCCTGACCTGGTGGTCATGTGTGTCGACATGACCGATATTCGGGACGACATTCGCTGGCGGGCGATTCTCAATCGCGAGGGGATGTACGGAGTCATTGGGCACATCCCCCTCACCTTGCGTGGGCTGCAGGAACTCTTCCCGCAGGTCCTGAACGAGGGGTTTGGTTTGCTCAACCCAAACCTGCCCCAGAAGCGCTTCTTCATGTGCGAGTCGCCACTGGAGGAAACACGGCAGCACTTCGGAGATATCGAGAATAACCTGCGGCGAATCAAGAAGTGGTGCGACGAACACGGCGCGGAGTTTGTGGTGATCATTCTCCCCCGCACCTTTCAATACAGCGATCGAGAGTGCCCAGACAACTGGGAGAAGGGCGAGTACACAGTCCTCGGCCCATACAGCCTGGAGCCATTCCGCTTCTTCGAAGAACTAGCTGAGCGGGTCGACTATCCGATCTACACCCGCGAGGTTCTGAAGGAATTCCAGGAGACGGAGATCTTCCCGACCTCGTTCGAGGACGACCCGCACTGGAACGCGGACGGAGCCAAGCTCGCCTCGAAGGTGATCAGTCGCATCTTGATCAAGGAGATGCGGCAGCCAAGGCCTCGCTAGATCTGATGCCGGGGCCGCTGCCTACTTCTGGACCTTCGGGGAGAAGGGCGCTGCGAAGATCTGCACTCCGGGGTTTATCGAGATGCCGCTGAGCAGGCATGGGCCTCCTGGGATGTGCCAGGTTGCTTCACCCGGAGGGATGCCCTTTTTCAGGTTTGCGATCCGCCTGGATTGAATCCCGGCCTCAGGGCCGATGGGTTCGAACTCTGTTGGGCAGACGATCGCATCGAGCTGACCCTCGAGGGTTCTGAGACCGGCAGTGGTGTCCACGACCACCTCGGCATCGATGTGGGCCAGGTCGATCGGATGTATCCGTAGAGACCGCGCGATGCCAACCTTCTTCCACTGTCGCTCTCTTGCGAGGCGCGCAACCTCTTTGGCGGCAGTCGTTCGAGTCTCCTGGCTGAAGAAGATCTCTCTTGCCTCGTGGAGCTGGGTTAAGAGCAGCCCGGCAAGTAGAGCAACCATGAAGGCCAGGATCGCTGGACGAGCGGAGGGCCTCTTCGAGGCGCACCAAGTGACCAACTGCTGAGCTGACAGGCCGATGGCCAGGGCAAGGAATGGATAGAGCACGATCAGATTGCGGTGGAAGCCCACCACCATCTGAGTTTGCATGAACAGGAAGACAATCGGGAAGATGAACAGCGGCAGCAGCTTGCGGTTTGTCAGGGCAACCATGAGGCCACCAGCGGCTAGCGCCAGCCCGGGAATCGACAGGGACTCGGAGAGTTGTTCGATTGCCCAGGCGAAGTGGGGCAAGCCGCGGCCAACCGTGTTCGGTCCATGCCCCATGATCGAGTAGTGCGAGACCTCGAAGCCAACGTTGGTCAAGAACAGCGGCAGGTCGAGAAGCGCATAGGGCATGCAAAGCAAGAAGGTGCCCATGGTTGTGAGGGCGCCTCCCCACCAGAGCCAGTGGGGCCTTACCGCGTGCTTCCGTCGGCTGATTGCGAGCACGGAGTAGGGGACGAGCACGAGCGGCACCACGTTGTACTTGGTGGCGAGTGCGAGGCCGGTCGCTGCAAAGGCCCAGAACAAGGTCACGGTTCTGCCCGACTCCATGTAAGCAGAGCAGAGGGTTACCGTTAGCAAGACGAAGAACGCCACCGGTATGTCCGGCGCAACCATGGCGGAGTTCTCAATGTGAACCGAGAGGGCCGCGAGTATTGCCGCTGAAGTCAGGCCGACGATCGGGCTGGTCCGCCTACCGATCAAGTAGAGAAGCAGGCAGGTGAGGGTGCCGAGTAATGCGCACAAGCCGCGGTTCCACAGATAGAAGCTCGGATGCGAGGTCTCCCAGCGCCAGTTGGGAATCACCTGTGACTCGACGCTCTCCAGGGTGACGATCTTACCCGTGACTTCATCGGGCGAGCGACACAACCAGATGTAGTGGGCGGCGTCGACAGCCAACATCATGTAGATGTTCAGGCTGCCGTAGTTGAAGCGGTGCGGATTCAGGTCTCCGGTCTTCATCATCTCGAGAGCCACCACGCTCGTGTGAGGCTCGTCAGGGTGATGAAGGTAGGGCAAACCCTGGTGAGAGTGTCCCAAGCGTGCTGCAAGCGCACCCAAGAGGATCAGTGCGAGAAGCGCGAGCTCGCCAGACTTTTTCTTTACGGATTCCAGCATCGGGAGAGTCGCGGGCCGGTAGCAGTCACCAAACTGTCGGCATAGTTGCGGTCGTATCCCCTGCAAATCTTTCCTAGATCCTATCTACATGGCAAGGGAGAGGGGTTTAGAGGATTCCAGGTACACCCCCATGAGGTCGTCCAGAGCGGCAACTCAGCCAATCCGAGTGGCGGCAATCTCTAATCGGGGGTAGGCTACTGGAGGCTTCAGGCAAGACTTAGTAAAGGAGCCTCACCATCCATTGAACCGCGTCACGGGGCCTTTTTCGACTGGCCAGTGAGCCAGATCTCGGACCCCCCCCATTCATAGCCGTGAGAATCAGCCACCTTGCTTCTTTCTATCTGATTGGCACCCTCATGCCAGCCTCATTCGCGCTCACCGTGGGCCTGGAAGGAGGCGGATGTGAGTCCTTCGCCAACTCCACTGGTGAGCAGGCGACCCTCACAGTCAGCGGCGATGCGAACCTTCCTGGGGGCCACCTGACCCTGGAGGCCTTCCCCGTGCCGAACGAGCCGGGGGTCTTCTTCTATTCCTCCGAGGCGACGCTGTCCCGGGCCCAGAAGCCCTTTGTTCAGGGCCTTAGCTGCCTGGGGAGCACCGGACGCCGCACCAGTGTCCTGCCGGTCACCAGGGCCGAGAACAACCGAATCAAGCTCGAGATCAGTCTCGACGAGCTGGCGGAAAGAGATGCCAGCATCCACGCCGGCTCCGAGTTGAGATTTCAGGCCTGGTATCGGGATCCGGTCCACTCACTGGCCCCCTTCAACTTCACGACCTCGACCGATGTTCAGCTTGGGTCTGTTCAGTACAGCGTCCTGCAGCTGCTGATCGACGATATCGGTTACGAGTTCTTGCGGGCTTACCACGACCAGAACAAGTACGACGGCGACAACCCCCTCAACGAGCTCGAGGATCCGAACGGCGTAAACCTCTACCCCTGGACTCCCTTCATCGACGAGCTCGCCTCGAAGGGAATTCGGTTCAACCAGTTCCGAGCCAACCCGACCTGCTCCACGACCCGGGCAACTCTGGTTACCGGTCGCTACGCCTTCCGACACGGAGTTGGGTCGTTGGTGACCGAAGACCGAGTCGGTACCCTTGGTGAGTTTGGTGTTGGGGTTGGAAATGACGAGTTCACCCTCGCCGAGGTATTGGACACAGCCGGGTACGAGACAGGCTACGTCGGCAAATGGCACATGGCGCTAGGTTCCGGCCAGGTTGGACTCAATGGAGCCCCCGGCACGGACTTCCCGCATATTCTCTCCTACGGCAAGTGGGACTACGCCTGGTCGATTCATGCCAACCTGACCAACTGGCCCTTCGTGCCGCCGGTCAACATTCCGGGCGTGAGTGGCAGTGCGTTGCCAGAAGACGACGTCCCCCAGGGCTACTGGAACTTCAAGTCATGGGCGAACTTCGGGGTTGACCCCTTCGAGACGGAGACCTTGAACCTCAACTACGCGACAGAGGTGACGAGGTTGCGCACCAAGGAGCTCATCGACTGGGCCGAGACAGGTGCTCCCGGCTCTCCCTGGTATGTGATGGGTTCGTTCAGTGCCGCCCATGCACCCTATGGAGACCTCCCACCGACTTCATGGCTGTCAACCGCCGAGTACTGGCCGGCGACCACGATCTACGGCCTCAACATCCCCGGTGGTTCCGGGCCCACGACTGCCTGGACTGGCTACTGTGCCCACATCGAGGCTCTCGACTCGCGCCTCGAGGAGATGTTTGATGCGATGGGCGGCCTCGATGCTGTCCTGCAAGACACGATGGTCATCTTGAGTGGGGACAATGGGTCGCCGCCGCCGGCCCTGTTGTCTGCAATGAATGACAACGGCAAGGATATCGGCACGGTCTATCCCGCGCTGATCACTGGCTCCGACAATCACTTCAAGCACCAGCCCTACGAGCGTGGAGTACGCATTCCGTTGATCGTGGCAGGGCCGCTCGTCTCCAATCCCGGGAGCGTTTGTGATGCCCCGGTCGATGCGGTCGATGTTCACGCCACCATCGCAGATATCTGCCAGGCAGATATTTCTACCACCGTGAATGATGGCCGACCCATGGACGGAATCTCGTTCATGTCGCTGATCGATGGCAGCATGAGCGACCTTGAGCACATCAAGACAGTTCGTGACTGGTCACTTGTCGAGCGATTCTCTCCCAATGGAGACCCGCGGCTTATCGTGCCGCCGATCAGCAACCATAACTCCCGCCGCCGAGGCTATCTGTCACGAGTGAACGACGACTGGTTCAAGCTCATTCGCAAGCTTGATGACAATGGGTTTGAGGAAGACGAGTTCTATCACCTCTACAGCACAGAGGTTCCGAGCGCGGCTGGAGAGGTTGACGCGAACGAGCAGAATGACTTGATTGGTCACCCGGACTACGTTCGCGTGTACGGTTTGGTGAAGCAGCGGATGGAGAACGTGCTCTCTACCGAGCCTTAGGCTTCAGGGCTTCATCCTACTCCCAGCGCTGAAAGCGTAGCAGGCGCAGCTCGCTGCCCGGTGCGAACCCCTGGCCGGACGGCAGAGGGTGTCGCTCGATCTCAACCAGCCGAGACAGCGGGTGAGCCGAGAAATCACCCAGCTGATCGTGCACTGGGGCCTTGGTGTCCGAGATAACTGAGCCGGCGTAGGTTGGGTGCTGGTCGTTGAAGAACATCGGCCCCACACGACGGTCATGCCCGGGCGAAGATCTCTCGATGGGGTCGACAGCGGCTATCACCGACGGAGTCACCAGCCCGTAACTGTCGTAGAGCTCGAGCCCCGAAAAGTAGCCCATGGCTCCGATGGCACCCAGAGACATTGACTCACCCGGTTGAACGAAGAGCGCGAGCGCCTTCCCTTGTAGAGCCCAGTTCTCCGCCCGCTCTTTCATGTTGCGTTGCATGGAGATCTCACTCTCCCACACGCGGTCCTGGCGAAAGTGGAAACGAGAGCGGACAGAGTCAGGCACCAGGTTCAGGTCGAAGCACCCGAGCACCTGGATGATGAGCAGCAGGGCAAGGAAGCCTGCTGCCTTCAGGCCTTGGCCCTCTGGGGCAATTCGCTTCCAGGCAAGTGCGAAGAGGATCGGGAAGAAGGCGATGGAGGGGAACAGGAATCGCCCCATCGGCATGAAGTCTCCACCGACGTAGGCCGCGTACAAGAGGCTACCGGCGGGCAGCACGAGGGCCGGGAGCCACACGTCCACGAGGCTCTTGCGGAGGCTCCCCAATGCCAGGACGAGGATGAGACCCAGGGAGGGTAGGGTCAGGAGAGTGGCGGCCAGGTAGTCGACCCCTCGTGCCAAGCGGTGAGACGAGTACCCGGCCTTGACCCTGGCCGTGTTTGGCAGGAAGTCACCGTAGTAACCATATCGCCAGCAGATGTGTGTGCCGACCAACAGGATTGGCAGGGCCGCGGCCTGGAGGATTGCCACACCGAGCTCTCGGCTCTTGCCACGGAAGGCCCACAAGAGAGCCGCGCAGCCCAGCAGCATGATGATCCAGACACTGCCGTCCGCGCGAATCAAGCCGGCCAGAGAACCAAAGAGGCCAGCCTGAATTCCGCGCGGCCTCTCGGGATCTCCTAGCAATCGTTCAAAGGCCAGGAACACCAGCAGGGCGGTTGGCATGGTAGCGAGCCCTCCGGTTGCCCAGACGGCGACGGGAGGAAGCGTGGCGACGATGAGCCCAGTGGCCGCAGCGCCCCAGGGCCCAAGGTCGAGCCTCCTTGATGCGTAACGGGCCACGCTGACCACCAGCAGGGCACCACAGAGAGCAGAGCTGATCCGTGACCAGAGTGGAATGTCCAGGCCGACCCAGTCGATCAGGGCCAGCCAGACAACCCAGAGGAAGTTGGAGTACCCCTCGACAGGGTCGCCCAATGTCAGGTTGTAGCGTAGCCCATGACCAAGGGCTGCGTTGTGACTGTACCTGAAGGAGATATACGAATCGTCACAGAGCCAATCGAGTCGCCACGCAAGCAAGGCAAAGAGCAGGATCGCAGGTAGAAGGGCTGACCAGGGCGGGGTCTGCTGCAGGTAGGTGGTCTTGGAGGTCACAGCCAGAGGATAGTGCAAGGGCCTCCGCGTACCAGCGGATCCCGGGGATAGGAAGACGCCCAAGAATGGGGGGTGTGGGGCCTCGCAGCGGGCGAATGTGCCTGATTACCTAACCCGAATCGCCGATACCGAGCATCTCGAATAGGCTCGCTCCTCGATTTCCGCCGGGAGAACGATCCCAACTCGACAGACACCCCATGAAGATCCATCTCAAGTCCCTCATCCGGACGCTCTCGACTGTCCTCCTCCTGACCCCCATTGGTCTGGCCCAGGTCGATGCTGAGAGCTACTCCTCACTCTCAGCGCGCTCGATTGGTCCTGCAGGGATGAGTGGTCGGGTTGCGGCCGTGTGCGCCGTCGAGTCGAACCCCAACATCATCTATGTGGGTGCTGCGACGGGCGGTGTATGGAAGTCTGTGGATGGGGGCCTCTCCTGGTCTCCCATCTTCGATGAGGAGTCTGCAGCCTCCATTGGTTCGGTCCAGGTCTTCCAGTCTGCCCCCGAGATCGTCTGGGTGGGGACGGGGGAAGGCAATCCCCGTAACTCGACCTCTGTGGGCAAGGGAATCTGGCGTTCCCTCGATGGCGGCCAGTCATGGAGCCATCTGGGCCTGGAGGACTCCGAGAAGATCCATCGGATCGTCCTGCACCCGACCAATCCCGACATTGCCTTCGTCGGAGCGCTTGGACCGACCTGGAGCGATGGCCAACAGCGCGGAGTCTTCAAGACGGTCGATGGTGGCAAGACCTGGGAGCATGTCTTGTATGTGGACGAACGTACCGGCTGTGCGGACCTTGTCGTCGATCCACGCAATCCAAACAAGCTCTTCGCAGCCATGTGGTCTCACCGAAGAGAGCCGTGGTTCTTCACCTCCGGTGGAGAGGGGTCGGGACTCTACGTCACCCGGGATGGAGGGGAGAGCTGGAAGCTGCTCAATGGGGAGGGTGGATTTCCCGCCGGCGAGCTGGGCAGGATGGGGCTTGCAATCGCAAGATCTCAACCAGAGACCGTTTATGCGCTCGTCGAGGCCAAGAAGAACTCCCTTGTTCGGTCTGATGATGGGGGAGTCAGCTGGCGGACGATGAACCGCAAGAACAGCGTTGCGAAAAGGCCCTTCTACTACGCTGACATCCGCGTCGACCCGGCAGACCCCGACAGGGTCTACAACTTGGCTTCGACCGTGCGTGTCTCGAACAATGGCGGCGAGGACTTCGAGCCATTCATTCCATGGTCCTTGATTCACCCCGATCACCATGCAATGTGGATACATCCTGAGAACCCTGCGCACATCATCGAAGGGAATGATGGAGGAGTCGCAATCTCCACGGATCACGGGAAGAGCTGGCGGTTCTGTCGGGCCCTGCCCCTGGCGCAGTTCTATCACCTCGCGGTAGACGACGACCGCCCATACAACGTGTACGGTGGGATGCAAGACAACGGCTCCTGGCGTGGACCCAACGATGTCTGGGAGAACGGCGGGATTCGCAATCACCACTGGGAGGAGGTCGGCTTTGGTGACGGCTTCGCAACGATACCGCTACCCCAGGACTCAACGAAGGGCTATGCGATGAGCCAGGGAGGGTCCGTCTTCCGCTGGGATACAGAGACAGGAGAACGTCGCCTGATTCGCCCGGACGGGCCCGAAGATGTGGAGTTGCGCTTCAACTGGAACGCCGCCATCGCTCTTGATCCCTTTGATGCTGAGAACACGCTCTATTACGGGAGCCAGTTCGTTCATCGCTCCGCGGATCAGGGGGCAAGCTGGGAGACCATCAGCCTCGACCTCACGACCAATGAAGAGGACTGGCAGCGCCAGGCAGAGAGCGGGGGCTTGACCCCGGATGTCACCGCGGCTGAGAACTTTTGCTCCATCGTGACGATCGCGCCTAGCGCGCTGGAACGCGGTGTGATCTGGGTGGGCACGGACGATGGCCGACTGCACGTGACCCGCGATGGAGGCGAGAGCTGGAAGAGCGTTGAGAAGAACGTCTTTGGAGTCCCGCAGAACACCTGGGTCCCGCACATAGAGGCCTCCAAGTTTGACGCTGGGACAGCCTTCGCAGTCTTCGATGACCATCGCCGGGGTGATTGGACCACACATGTCTATCGAACCACTGACTTTGGCGAGAGCTGGAGCAGTCTCGCCACCGAAGACATCGATGGCTATGCCCACGTCATCGAGCAGGATCCAGTCGACGAGGACCTTCTCTTTCTCGGGACCGAATTTGGGCTATGGGTCACCCTGGATGGAGGGCGCCACTGGAACAAGTGGACCAGTGGATTTCCTACGGTAGGTGTTCGCGCCCTGGTCGTTCAGGAGCGAGAGAGTGACCTGGTGATTGGAACGCATGGGCGGGCTGCCTGGGTGATCGACGACATCAGTCCGCTGCGCCACCTGACCGACGAACTTCTTGGTGAGGCGCTGCACCTGGTGCCGGTCTCCGACGCTCAACAGCATCGCATCAAGCAAACAGGCGAGTCTCGGTTTCCTGGCACAGAGGAGTTCCGTGGTGAAGTCAGCGACTATGGAGCGCTGATCTACTTCACGATGAATCTCAAGGCTGCGGGGCCAGCGAGTGAAGACGACGAGAGCGCTGAGGAGGAAGCAGAAGAAGAGAAGGAAGAGGAGGTTGAACTGACAGTCGAAGTCGTCGATGGCTCCGGTGATCGGATGCGACTGCTGCACCAAGACCCCATTGACGGGCTGAACCGCGTTGTTTGGAACCTGCGGCGGGATGGCTTTCGTCGACCCGGAAACAAGAAGGACTGGAAGACCCCTCCCGAGGGTCCTGAAGTGCCGCCCGGTGACTACAAGGTGGTCGTCAGGTATGGAGACCACGAGGCCGAGGGCCCCCTGCGGATCCTGGCAGACCCGCGATCAAGCAACTCGATCGAGGGCAGTGCCGCGCGCTGGGCTGCGATGCAGCGATTGGGCGTGATTCAGGAGAACCTCGCTCTGGCCATCGACGCCATCGATGGGACGCTCACGGATGTGAGCGCTATCGTTGATAAGCTCGAGGAGGGCCGTGATCCAAACCTGGACAACCCCCACCAGGACGTACTTGATGCAGCTGAGGAGTATGAGCAGGCGCTGAATGATCTGCGAGACTCCCTGGTCGGAGCCAGGAAGCAGAAAGGCATCAACCGAAACAGCGACAATGTCGCCAGCCAGGTTGGCCGAGCATCGTGGGGGTTAGGCTCGTCCTGGGATGCTCCTTCGCCGACGAACTTGCGCTTGCTCGAGGAAGCCGAAGAGGCCTACGCCGAGGCAATTCCCGGGTACAACCGGGTGATTGGCGAAGAGCTCGAGGCCTTCCGTGCAAGGGTGGAGGAAGCCGGAGTCAGGCTCCTCCCTGAGCGCCATCGCCTCGAACCCTCGGATTGACCCCGGAGCGCGTGCGAGGCCCCTCGAGACCGCCTCGCGGGGCGGATCAGCAGCTGGCTGCGCCGAGGATCTCCTCCTCGGTGAGCAGGCGCGGGGTCTTCTTTGCGAGCTCGAGCACCTTGGAGACGGCCTCCTCGGTGGCCTCCTTGCCTCGCTTTTCAAGGTACCACTGGACGTTTGACTTCCCGCTCATCGGGCCAACTTGGATGACCTGTTCGAGCCCGAAGAGGTCCGCCGGTACCCCAGAGTAGACGCGGTTCGCCAGCCATGTGTCCCCCTTTCGGAGGGCCTTGACTACTGCGGAAGCATGCACGCCGGTGCCGGTTTCGAAGGCATCCTTTCCGAAGATCGGGTAGTTGACAGGAAAGGGCATGCCGATCGCAGCGGCAGCCTTCTCGCAATACTCACCGAGCTTCTGGAGGTCATTGTCGATGACCCCGTTCAGCTTGAGGTTGGCGAGCAACAGATCCATCTCTGTGTTGCCGGTTCGCTCTCCGACACCGAGGGCTGTCGCATGCAGCCGGGTTGCGCCAGCATCGAGCGCCACCAGGGTGTTTATCAGCCCGAGCCCGCGATCGCGGTGACCGTGCCAATCGATGCCGACGTCTGCGCCCAGGTCATCAACGATCTGCTTCACGAAGGTCACCAGGTTTCTTGTGCCCAGAGGTGTCGAGTGTCCGCAGGTGTCACAGACACAGATACGGCTGGCACCGGCCTCGATGGCGGTCGTGTAGAGAGCGCGCACCTGCTCTGGGTGGGCCCGCGATGTGTCCTCGGTGACGAACATGACCTTGAGATCGTTCTTGACCCCGAACTCCACCGCATCCTTCGAGAGCTTCAGCATGTTCTCGAAGTCCCAGCTTTCGGCGTACTGGCGGATGGGGCTGGACCCGATGAAGGCGCAGACCTCGATCGGCTGCCCGGTCTCCTGTACAACGTCCACGACGGGAGCGATGTCACCGATCACGGTTCGACAGGCCACGTTGGCGGTGATGTCGAGGGGCTCCATCTCCTTCACCAGGCTCGTTATGTGGTGACGGGCGCGGTCTCCCGCGCCGGGGAGGCCAACGTCGGCCGTGTGGATCCCCAGATCGTTCATCAGGTGGATCAATTCGAGCTTCTTGTCGAGCTCGGGGTCACGCACGGACGGACTCTGGAGGCCGTCACGGAGGGTTTCGTCGTCAAACTGCACTCCACCCTCGATGGCGGGATAGGGAGTGTTCCAGTCGTGGATCAGGTCGTCGCGCTGTTGCTCGGTCATCGGGGGTCCTCTTCGCAGAATGTCCCGTGCAGTCTAACCTCCCGTTCCGTCCATCTCATCGCGTCGATAGAATCACCGTCCAGATGCTCTTCTCTCAGGTCTTGAAATTCGGGGGTACAGGCCTCGCAGATGGCCCCGCTGTCCAGCGGGTCTGCTCCATCGTGGCAGCACGAGCCCTGGAGGGCCCGGCGGTGGTTGTCAGTGCCCACGAAGGGGTCACCCACGCCCTGGAGCGCTGCGCCAGGAGAGCAGCGACAGGTGAGTTCGATCTCGAAGAGGTCCGAATTCGTCACAAGAGCCTGCTGCGGCAGCTAGGTCTGGACCCCGAATTGCTCGACAGGCTGCTCTCGGAGCTGGGTCAGATCCTCTTCAGCATCTCTGACCGACGTTCAATTCAAGCTGAGGAGCTCGACTTCGTCCTCTCCATGGGGGAGCGAATGAGCGCCCGAATCGTGGCAGCGGCCCTCAGGATGGCTGGACACGAGGCCACGCCGGTGGACGCATTTGATCTCGGGCTGACGACCGACTCCTGCCATGGGCAGGCCCGCCCACTCCCCGGTGTCGAGGGTAGCTTGCGTCGTTCACTCAGCGACATCCCCGGAGTTCCGGTGATCACTGGCTTTCTGGCAAAGGATGGTAGCGGCAACCTGACGACGATGGGGCGCAACGGCTCAGATCTGACAGCGGCCCTGGTTGCCCAGGCTTCTGGTGCTCGAGAGCTTATCTACTGGAAGACCGTTCCGGGTCTCATGACTGCTGACCCTGCACTGGTGGCCGAAGCACGCGTCATCGAGGGGCTTTCCTTGGCCGAGGCGGAGGTGACAGCGTTTCATGGAGCGAGCGTGCTCCACCCGAGCTCACTGGAGCCCTTGCGCGAGTGCACGATAAACGTGCAACTGCGAGATGTTCGCGCCCCTGAGTGCGCTGGCTCAATTATTGATGGTCGCCCCCCTTGTTCCGGTGTTGCGGCCATTGCTGGGAACCGCGAACTTGTCGGTCTAAGTGTTGCCCATGAGGGTGGAGCATCTCCTGCGACCCTCTTCTCTCTCATGCATGCCCATCACGTCAGCCCACGGTTCATTCAGACCGATGAGCGCAAGACCCTGGTCTACGCACCGCCGAGCCCCGGCTTCGAGGTGTTGCGTCGAGAGCTCTCAGGGCGAGCCGAGGCCCGACCGGCGATGTCCTCCGTGGTCTTGGTCGGTGGCGAATCATCGAGCTACGCTACCAGGGCACTCGAGCGCCTGCGCGAAGAGGGCATGATGCCAAGCTTCTCCTGCCTGGATCATGAAGGGCTCGGGCAGGTCTTCTTGTTTGAGCCCACGACCCGCGTGCGTGCTGCCCGGCTCCTGCATGAGGAGCTAATCCCCCTCACTTCGCAGCGTCGTACTCGAAGCTCGACCTGAGCAGGTCCTCGGCCTCTGCGCTCTCCACCGAGAGAATCTCCGCCTCGTCATAGTCAAGCTGCAGGCAGACGACGCAGGTGCCTTGAGCATAGGAGAAGGCAAAGAAGTCCTGAGTAAAGAGAAGCCCGTCTTCCTCGATTGAGATGCGTAGCTGCCGTGACTCATAGGTGTTCTCTCCAAGCGAGATTTCTCGCTTGACGACCTCCACATCAAAAGGAGCTAGCTCCTTCAATACAGCTCTTACTGTCCTGTTGACCGTGGGCCCAAGCTCCAGCTCTTCATTGTAGACCTGGACCATGATCATCGTGTCGAGGCCCTCGATGACATAGACGTCACAGTCTTCTATCTCGTTGTCGAACTCGTAGTAGAAGTCAGCAGGGTAGCGGAAGCGAAGTCCGGCCTGATTGAAGTATCGCGTGCCCTTTGACGAGACAGTCCCGATGTGTGTCTCGTCGCCGATCTTGATCTCGAAGGGCACATCGAGCAGGGCGTCGATGGGCTCACCATCGAGAGTGAAGACAATCTCGTGGGGAGGGTCTTCTTGCTGCTCCTGGGTAAGCAACAGGGCAGAGGCACCTCCGAGCGAGGTGGCGAGTGCAAGTAGGGCCAGTAGTTCTCTCACGTTTTGATGGCCCCCCAAGGGCTCTAGATGTCGTAGATGAACGGGTTGTCCGGCGTGAGTGATTCAGTGCGCGCCAGGTAGAAGACCAGCGCCAGAATCAAAGGAACCAGGATCAGGGGGACAATCCAGACCAGCGGATGACCTCTCAGGTAGTTGAGGATTCCCTTCATTGGCTGTTTCCCACCTCGCGAATCTGCAGCGTGCTCCAGTTGTCGAGTATCGCCTTCGCGAATTGCTCAACGATTGCATCGCGACCTCCACGGTTGAGGTGGCAGTGGTCAGCCATCCATTCCCAGCCGATGATCCCATTGGGCAGGCAGCCCTGGAACGAGAGGTCGATGTCGGCGAGGACTACTTCGGGGGTCTCCGCGCCAACGCGCCTGACGATCGTGTTGACCATATTCGATCCCTTGCGCGGTGCTCGATCGAGGTCTCCAGCGCGTACCAGGAGCTCGGCTACCGTGTTCTCGTCTCGTCCGTTCAGGTGCTTGGCAAGCGCCAGCTCGAACAGTGCGCGGGGATGATCAGGGTAGATCTCGAGTGCCTCGGCGAGGAGCTTCTCACCCCGCTTGACAGAATCAGGGCTCTTCTCATCGAGCTCGCGCCGCTGATACTTCAGCAGGTCTCTGTACATCTTGTGAACCACAGGGGCCCACCGGCTCGCGTGTTGAAGCATGGGGTCTCGATCCCTGAGGAATCCCCTGGCCTTGCTCCAGCCCGTGTAATCGTCGTACTCGATGGTCATGGCTGGCTGGTCCCTGATCGGCGGCCGTATGACCAGATCGGAAGCGTGTACGCGGTGTTTCTCCTTGGCTGGAAGGAGGGTCGTCAGGTACTCCGGCAGTCGATTGACTCCAGAGGCGCGCTTCTGCTCGAAACTGGCAATATCCTCATCGGACAGGTCGTCGGGGAACGTGGATGAGAAGGGCACCGACAGTCGGTTGTGGACAATCGTGCAGAGCACGACCTTGATATCCCGATCCAGCGCTGCCTGGCACATGGCGCGGACATTGCTCTCGTAGGCCTGGAAGTACTTGAGCGTCTCGTCATACGTGATGTTGGTGAACTTGGTGTACTCGTTGTCCCACGCCTCGGGCTCTTTCTGCCGTGACTCGACTTCTTCCGCGTAGTGCTGGACGATCGTGTTGAAGATCCTGGTGCGGCGAGCGACTTGAAGCGGTGCGGATGCCCACGCGCCTGCGCTGGCCTCTTCCAGGTCCATTTGAAAGCCGCGCTCTACAAACTCGTTGTGGCCTGTGTAGATCACCACGATATCGGGATCGAGGACCTCAATAGCCTGAAGGAAGATGAATCGGACCCTCTCGGAGCCGTAGCCCGGCCTCCCGAGATTGAACGCTTCGAAGCGGTCATCACCGACTCTCTCTGCGAGCACCTCTTCGAGGTAGCCAGTGTCAAACCCTGCCGTGTTCGATCCACCAAAGGTCACGATCCGGATCTTGTCACCCCGGGGTGGGATGGTCACCTCTGGCCGAGACTTATGCTTGAAACGGGTCTGCCAGTGGCCGGGAGAGTCGGGTATTGGGACCAGGTAGCGCGCTGAGGGGTCAAAGCCTCGGGACCAGTTGTTTGCCGGCGGAACCTCACCAAAGCCGACGGCTCCCAGGGATGCCTCGATCACCAGGAGGGTCAATGTGGTGACCGCGAGGCCAACGATCAGGTCTATCCAGTGCTTGCGGCTCATGACTCCAGGGTGCAGGCGGCGCCGATTATTGGCAGCCATGGCCTTCCAGCCGAGAAAAAGTGTATTCGGCCCCTGAGGAATCGACAAGCGCGACCTGGGACTCGAGGACTCTTCGGAGACGACTCAGATCCGCCCTGGAACTGGGCAGCCCGTACCGAGAGCCTTCCGGCGTGGTTAGACTCTGCCCGAACCGAGCAAGCAGGTACATGTCGGCACTAGAGAAAGGAAAGGTGGACGGAGAGGTCCAGGTCAGCCCCCGGGAGGTGCTGCGCCTGGCGGTCGAGGGGACCCAGCAGCACCTGCAGGAGACGATCAGTGAGCTCCATGAGGCTGACATAGCAGAAGGGATGCTCGACCTCTCTGACCGAGAGGCTTGGATCGTGTTCGAGTCCCTTGATGTTGAGCGCCGAGGGGAGGTCCTGTCGGAGGCTGAGGACTCCCTGCGAGAGCAGTTGCTAGAGCAGCTGACCCCCAGGCAGATAGCCGAGATCGTCAAGGGTATGGCGCCCGACGATGTGGTCGACCTCCTGGCGCTATCTAGCAGTGAGACCTCAGAGCGTGTGCTCCGAAACGTCGAACTAGAACGCGCTCAGGAGCTGCGTCGTCTGGCAGCCTTCGATCCTGACACGGCAGGCGGCTTGATGACCACTGAGTTCCTGGTCGTCGAATTGGGCTCTCGGATTGGCGATGCCATCAAGCTGCTCAAGCATGGACTTGAGGAGGCGGAGGAGGGTCAGGGGCTGTTCGTCGTTGATGCCGGTGGCAAGCCGGTTGGTTACGTCCCTGACCGCGACCTTCTGCGCAACTCGATCCATGACACGGTCGATAGCGTGATGACCGACCCGATCCTGGTCCCGGTTGACATGGACCAGGAAGATGTCGCACACCAGATCGTCCACTACAGTGTGAATGAACTGGCGGTGGTCGACAGTGCCGGGGTCATTGTTGGTGTGGTGTCCTCCGACGATGCACAGGAAGTGCTGGAGGATGAGGCCAACGAGGATATGCTTCGAATGGTCGGAACCTCGCCCGAGCTGCAGACGCGCCTATCCATCATTCGGAGGGTGAGGGCTCGCCTACCTCTTCAGGCTCTCACGGTCCTTGGTGGACTGGTGACGGCCTGGATTATTTCTCAGGTTCTCGGCGAGACGAACAAGGATGCGGACCTTCTGCGCTTCATTCCTATCATCATCGGCTTGGCTGGGAATGTGGGAATTCAGGCTTCGACGATCCTGGTGCGCGCCTTTGCCACTGGCGAGGTAGAGCCCGAACGAGAGGGGTCTGTGCTGGCATCCGAGACGATGGTCGGTCTCGTGATTGGGCTGCTTTGTGGGTTGGCGACTACCGGTGTTCTTCTAGGAACCGAGCAAGGAGAGGATTCCGAGCGGTTCGCTCTTGCGATTGGAGCTGCAATTGCCTCAGCGGTGACCTGGGCCGCCTTCCTGGGGTGTGTTGTTCCAATGGTCTGCCGCAGGGTGGGAATTGACCCGGCTGTTGTAGCCGGGCCATTCCTGATCACGATCAGCGACATCTCTGGTACAGCGCTGTACCTGGGGGTGGCAGGCTTGGTGGTGGGGGTATGATCGAATGAAGAGGCTGCGCTCGGTCGGTTGGGGGCTGGTTGGACTAGCCTTTGTGCTGCTGGTCCTGCGCACCTTCTTCTTTGGGATCTACTGTGTCGATAGCAACTCGATGGAGCCGGCACTTCACGGTTCCGCGTCCGGAGGCGACTGCCTCCTGGTGGCTTATGACGATGGCAGAGACCTTCAGCGCTACGACATGGTCGTCATCATGTCCGAAGGGGAGCCGGAACCATTCGTGAAGCGAGTCGTTGGGTTGCCCGGCGATGCGATTGCCTTGCGTGGGGGAGACCTCTGGATCGACAGAGAGATTGCTTATCCCAAGCAGGCCCTTTCTCAGCCGGTCACCATCTTTGACGATCAGCTCTCTGACATCGAGAGGGACTTTCGCCTGAGCCCCCTGTGGGAGAAGGTGGATCGGGGCTGGCGAGTGGACGCCTCCAAGGTGGATCCGGGGGCGAATGCTGGCCTGATGTTCATGCGCCTCGGCCTCAAGGACCATTACTTTGGCCATGAGGACCGCTTCGTCGAGGGCCAGGATGATGTGGGAGATGCTCTGATCGAGTGTTCGGTGGAGGTGGAGGTCCCGGGGCTTGTCATTCGTCTGGGCCTTGCGGAGATGGGGGACACTTTCGAGGCCCTCATCAGGACTGGCGAGGGCCCGACGGCAGAGCTGAGCTTGATCCGCAACAGTCCCACCGGCCGCGAAACCCTCCTCGAGTCATCCATTGGGTTCCCTCCCGGTCCCCGGGAGCTGCGGTTCGGAAACCTCAACAACCGAGTCTTCCTGTGGGTTGATGGAGAGCTGAAGGCCGAGGTGCCCTACCAAAGCAACCGCTTCCACGGTGCTGATGATGGTCATCAAGGGATCTCCATGCCTTTCGACCGGGTCTACCTGGGCGGGACCTCTGGTGTGGGGACTTTTCGTGGGATTCGAGTGTTGCGCGACCTTCACTACACGCCCCGTGGCAGCTTTGCGCTCGACAGGGCAGTTCAGCTGGGGCCAGACGAGATCTTCGTTCTGGGAGACAACTCCCGAAATAGCGAAGATGGGCGTGATTGGGGGCCGACGCGCCTGGATCAGGTCATCGGGCGCCCTCTCGGGATCGTCTGGCCTCCGTCAAGAATCGGCTCTCTTGGGCCCCGGGGGCAGGAATAGACCCTCTCGAAGGGGCAGCGGGGCTGCGGCGAATGGATTGACGAACCCTGGCCGAATCCTCACACACAACCGAAACTCGAAGAGAGGTGATCGGTTCAGCCTGGACCTCCGTAGACCTCCTCATCATGGCAACAGACTACACAACCGACCGCGGCGTTCAGCTGATGCTGGCCTACCAGCAGGGCGAAGAAGCGGCTTTTGACCAGCTCGTGGAGGAGTATTCGGGCCAGGTCTTTGCGCTCCTGACCCGTTTCCTGGGCCAGCGACCAGGCAGGGAGGATCTGGTACAGGAGGTCTTCATGAGGGTTATCCGATCTCGAGATAGGTACGAGGCCAAGGCCCGCTTCTCCACCTGGCTGTATCGCATTGTCTTCAACATGGCCGTGAACGAGACCCAGCGCTCCTCGAGAACAGGCTTTCTTTCTCTCGATCAACCGCTTGGTGATGACGCTGAGGGAGGTGGGCTGATCGAGGTCACCGACGGAAACGTGGAGAACCCCTCGGACGGAATGGAGCGCGACGATGTCGTTCTTGCAGTTCGGCAAGCAATTGCTGATCTCCCGGAACAGCAGCGGGCTGCGCTCATCCTTGCGAAGTATCACGAAACCCCCTACGTGGAGATTGCCGAGATCCTCGGCTCCTCCGAGAAGGCCATCAAGTCACTGATCCACCGTGCAAGGGAGACCCTGCGTCAATCCCTTGCGCCGCTTCTACACGAGGGAGGCATGGTTTGAACCAATTCAACGAATTCCACCAAGGAACCGGCTGCCGAGAGTTCCGCGACAAGCTTTCCTGCGCCCTCGAGGGCAGGCCGCTACCGAAGCAGCTGTCATCACTTGCCTGGCACGAACACCTTGTTGCTTGCCCTTCGTGCCGGCTGCTTCTCGAGCGCGAGGAAGCTCTAGAGGTTCTGCTCGCAACGCTCCCGGAGCCAAAATTGCCCCCGGACCTCACCAGGCGACTGGTTGCCAGGCTCTCTGAGGAGGACGCAGGTAGCGAGCCAGGAGACGCCAGTGGTGTTGGGCTCGATGACCTGCTCGATGTCGCCGGCGCTCCTGTGCCCGCCGGGCTCGGAGCGCGTGTGCGTGCTGGCCTGCGGTCCGAGCTTGCTCTCGACGCGCTGCTCGACCTCGACAGCGAAGTCGTGGTACCCCCAGGCCTTTCCGCCGACATCCTGCGAGGACTCTCCGCTGAACGCCGACCCCCGGTGTCACGCCTGAGGTTGGTCAGGTCTGCACCGGCCTATGCCGCTGCTGCTGGTTTCCTTCTGGCTGCTGTGGCGATCTCCTTCTGGTCAGGAGCCTTCCGGGGTGAGGAGGCTGAAACGCCGAAGGGCTCCACCGAAGAGGTCGCTGTGCTGCAGACCGATGCGGCTCCGGGCGAGGCTCTCGGCGGGCCGGAAGACTCGCTCCTGGCAGTTCTGGATCTCATTGAGAATGACGAACTGTGGCTGGATACCCAGGACGGTGCGGAGCTTGCAGCTGGTGAACTCGACCTTCACTTGCTGCTTTCCGACTCACTTGAAATGAGCGACGAGCTACTGCTGACCTACATCGAGGAAGACCTGGACGAGATCGAAACGCCCTCGGGGGGCTGATCTCCGAGAGTTCCCCTGAAATTCATGGCTGTGCAGATTTCCCTTACCAAGTTCACTCTGATCTTCACCGGCTGGTTGGTGCTCTTTGGCGTCGCCCTGTCAGGTGCTGAGGCAGGGATTTGGGCTCAGGCGGCGAGCTCCGATGCCTCTGGTGTGCTCGACTCCCGAGATGCACGGGCGCGCTGGAACTCCTTGAGCCCGGATGAGAAGACCCGCTTGAGAAAACGATTCGAGCGGTTGGAGTCCATGAATGAGAGCGAGCGTGCCCAGCTGGTCGCACGTGCGAACAAGCTCAAGAGGCAAGAAGAACGCGTACTGAAGAGCCTCTCACCAGAGCACCGTCGGCGCCTGACGACGCAGCCGCCTTCCAAGCGTAAAGAGCTGCTGGCTGAGATGGTCGAGTCCGAGAGACGTGAGAGGGGTGTCCGGATTGAGTCCAAGCTGCCCAAGAAGACACGCGATTGGCTGCGCAACTCGCCGCCGGAGGAACGTGCCAAGCGTCTCGAGCGCTTTCGCGAGCTGACTCGGGAGCGAATCAGTGCGCTGGCCGTGGAAGGGCTCGCCAGGTCCCTTGGCTACGGCCCTGAGGAGGTAAGACGGCTTGAGCAATTACCTATCGAAGACCGCATGAAGACCGTCATGTTCTTGCGACGGAAGCTCGACACCAAGGAGCGGTCCGTGGGGGGAACTCTCAAGGCCTTTACCACGGAAATGTGGAGTGAACTGGAGGCCCTCACTCCTGAAGACTACTTCAACGAGGTCTTGAGGCTCCGACACGAGGGAGGCCTCAAGGGCTACACACCGTTCAACCAAGAAGAGCGCCGGGGTCTTCTTGATGCCAAGGCTCGTGACAGTGACCGTGAGCTGATTCGCGAGATGCGTCAGAGCTTGAAGACCAGGCCAGAGGAGTTCGTCGATCTCTCCGGGCTCAGCCAGGCCGAACGAAAGGGCGAAATCGCCAAGCGGCGCCGGCAGAGCCTGGTCAGGACGATCCGCAGGTTCGAGGCGCTTGCAGAGGATGAGATCAAGGCGCTTGAAGAGCTCTCTGATGAGGAGTTCTTCCTGCGGGCTCGTACCCTGGCCAATGAATGGAGTGGCTCAGACCATCGACGAAAGAGGAAATCGAAGGGAGAGATGTCAGACAGGTAAGCTCCCCTCCAGGCCCTATAATTCAAGCGCTCGGCCCCCGATGGGGCCGGGCGCTTTCTTCATGGAGCCCTCTATCCCGACAGAGCAGACCCCCTGGGCCGTTCCCATGGTTCGGGTATCAGATGTCCTTGCTGCGAGAGGAGCCTCGATAGTTGATCTGAGGACCCCCCTCGAGTTTGCGGCGGATCACCTGCCCGGTGCTGTCAATGTTCCGCTCTTCGATAACGCGGAGCGTGCTCTCATCGGGACTCTCTACAAGCGCGCCTCGCCGGATGCGGCCTTCGACGAAGGCCGAAGATTGGTCATGGAGCGGATTGCAACGTTGATCGAGGAGCTCTCAGTTGTCGCGCAGCGTCCGGTTATCACGGGAGATCTCGCTTCTCATGTCGAACGCCTGACGAGTGGTGGGATCGCCGAGGTCAACCGTGCCCTGTCCTCGGAGGTTCGTGAAGGGGTGCCACCCGGATCGCTGGTGGTCCACTGCTGGCGGGGTGGGATGCGTTCGTCGAGCCTCGCCACCCTGCTGCGAGAATTGGGCTGGCAGGACGTCTATGTCCTGGCGGGGGGGTACAAGAGCTACCGCAGACACCTGCTCTCCGAGCTGGACGCATGGGTTTCGCCCCCGGCTCTCATCCTGCGTGGCTCGACGGGAGTCGGAAAGACGCTGGTCCTGAGAGAGATCGAACGCCGCCGTCCCGGTCTGACCCTGGACCTGGAAGGGCTCGCGGGCCACCGAAGCTCGATCCTTGGAATGGTCGGGCTCGAGCCCTGCTCCCAAAAGGTCTTCGATAGCCGGCTCGCGGAGAGACTGAGGCAGGGCTTCCCGGGCAAGGTCGTCATCGAAGGCGAGAGCCGAAAAGTTGGAGACTCGATCGTTCCACCCAGTGTGTGGTCACCCTTGCAGGAGGGAACCCACCTCTACCTCGAGGCTCCCCGGGACTATCGGGTCCAGGTGCTGATCGACGACTACCTCGCCAATGAGGGCAGTCGGGAAGAGCTGCGACTCCAGCTGCCTTTCATCGAGCGGCGGATGGGCCCCAAGAAATGGGAGGGGCGACTGGTTGAGTTGCTCGACGAGCGCAAGGAGAGAGAGCTCACCGAGATCTTGCTGGAGAGCTACTACGACCCGCTCTACGACCACTCAGAAAAGGGTCGAACCCCAGCGGCTCACTTCGACGCCAGCGATGTGGGGCGCGTGACAGGTGAGATCCTGGATTGGATCGATGCACGGTCGTGACCTACTCTCGCTCGAGATAGGTCGTACCGTTCTCAAGCTTCAACACACCACGTGGGCAGACTGCCGCGCAGACTCCACAACCGACACATGAGGCCCGCACGATGTTCTTACCTTCCTGTGCATAGGAGCGAACGTCGATACCCATCTCACAGTAGGTCGAGCAGTTACCGCAGGAGATGCACTGACCTCCATTGGTCGTGATTCGAAAACGAGAGAAAACCTTCTGCAGGATTCCTAGTATCGCGGCTTGTGGGCAGCCGAACCGGCACCACACCCTGCTGCCGAGTAGGGGGTAGAAGCCCACCCCGACGATGCCGGAGAAAACCGCCCCGATCAAGAAGCCGTACCAGTATCGCCCCTTCTCCGCGTAGCTCCCGATCAGTGAATTGCCGGTGAGGTGGTCGATCCAAAGGAGCAGGGTTGTGAGAAGTACAAATCCGAGGACCGAGTAGATCGTCACCCGTTCGATCTTCCAGGCGCGGTCGGACTTGTCGGAGAGCTGGCGCCAGGGGTCGCCCAGGGTCTCTGCCAGACCACCGCAACCGCAGACCCACGAACAGTACCAGCGCTTGCCGTAGAAATAAGTAAGCACGGGCGTGGCAACCAAGGCCAGGAAGAGTGCATAGATCAAGAGGACAGGGCCGAGGCTGGCCTCTCCGTTCCACATGTCACTGACCTTGCTCGGCCAAAGGTAGTCCTGCTTGAGGGGCCAGATCCCGTTCAGCTCCATGTACGGCTGCTGAAGCTTGATGAAGAGGTTCGGGAGCAACCAGGCCAGGATGACCTGGAAAAAGACGACCGAGAGCGTGCGCAGCTTCTGGTAGCGGTTGTGGCGGTACTTCATCCACATGCGGACCGCGAACACGATCATGATCAGAGAGTAGAGCACACCGTAGAGAAACCACTGGGAGGCGGGATAGCCGGTCAGGAGTCGAGCGGGCGCATCGACGACACGTACGAGCCCCGAAGGGTCTCCATCGGGGTTGTGCCCCAGGACTTCCGGGTACCAGTAGAGCGCAACGTAGAGTCCCGTCATCAACAGGCCAGCGATCCAGCCAAAGCTCCCTCGAGCTAGCAGGCCGTTGAAACGGATGCCGTCGTTACGAATCCCCTCGGGGGTGTCCTTGTAAGCTGACCAGAAGTATCCCGAGCTGGCCGCAAGGAGCAGGCCAGGCCCGAGCAAGAAGCCGAGCCACGATCCGGCAGCCAATCGGCCCGAGATCTGAAACATCAGAATGCCCAGGCCAAGCAGGGAGAGAGTGGAGAACACCCCGTGCAGTGCCCCGTGCTTGTGCGGTGCCGCCGCAGCTTGGGGCTTGCCGAAGCCCTCGCCTTCCTCGTCGAAGTCGTAGTCGAACAACTCGATGTTGGTCATACCTCGAGACCTCTAGCAATGGCCAGCAACTCACCCTCGTAGGACCTGAAGAGCTCTGGATCGAAGTTGGCTTCTCTCAAGTTCTCAAGGACATAGTCGAGGCCTCGTTCCTCCCGCAGCCAGCGCTGACAGACCTCCTGGCGATAGCGTATCCCCATCAGGTTGAAGCCGAGCACCTTCGACTCGGTGTACACGATGCGAATCGAGTGTTCACCATCCGCGGCCTCCCAGTAGATATCCCGTGCCCCCTCGTCGCCCATGTTCACGCGTCCGTAGACCTGGTACTCGAGATCAAGAAACTTCGCTGCGTTGTGCCAGATACCACGCAGGTACTCGCGATCCTCGCCCGCTATCACATCGGCCACGACCTCGCCCTGGTATCTGCCCGTGTACCAGACCTGCTCGATGACGTTACCTTGGCCCTCCGGCGTCACCAGCTCAGCGCAATCTCCAGCGGCGAAGATGTCCGGAGTGCTACTCCGCAGGCTCCAATCGACCAGCACTCCCCGACCGGTCGCGATGTCGGTGTCTTCCAGCAAATCGATGCGCGGACTGACGCCGGTGGTCAGCCCGACCAGCTGACACTCGATGCGCTTACCGGTATCCGTTGTGACGGCACAGCAACGACCGTCTCCATCATCGACGATCTCGGCGAGGTTGGTCTCCAGCTCCAGGCCAAACCCATGCTTGCGGACCAAGCGCGACACCATGGCGGCCTCTTCGGAGGGGAGGACGTTGTCCCAGAAGAGCTTCTCGCGGACGAGAAAGGTGACCTGAATACCGGCGGAGTGAAGCATTTCTCCAAGCTCGATCCCGATCAGTCCACCCCCGACGATGACAGCCTCTTTGGTGCTCTTCACATTTTCGTAGAGCTGTTTCAGGTCGTTCAGTCCGTAGAGGCCTTGGACACCCCCCAGGTTCTGGCCGGGCCAGCCGAACATGTTCGACCTCGATCCGGTGGCCAGTAGCAGCTTGTCGTACGGGAGTTGGCGACCACTCTTGAGTTGGACCAGCCGGTCCCGGGGGTCGATAGAGGTGACCCAGTCGCGTACCAGGTCGATGCGCTGCTCTGCCCAGAACTCGTCGGGGTAGGGCTTGGTCTCCTGATAGCTCTGATGGCCCATGAAGACGTACATCAGTGCTGGCCTGGAATAGTGGAAGCGAGACTCTCCTGAGATCATGGTGATCTCCCAGTCCGGGCGCTTCTCACGGAGGCGCAAGGCGGCGGTCACGCCGGCGATTCCGTTGCCGATGATCAGGACTCTCATGGATGGGGCTCGTGGACAGGCTGCTGATGGAGCCTGCGCAGCTTACGGCCTTCTTCCGAGATCACGACCTCCAGGTTTCATTGAGCAGGCCGCCGTCGTGATTGATGCGTCTCCCGGAACCGTTTCAGGGCTGGAGACGACCGAGCAGGCATTCGTGAGGCTGCAGCCATCCACGCAGGTGTGAAGTCGGCTCATGGGCAGTGATACGATGATACGAGGCGCGTGGTCGGTACCATGGGAGCATCCTATCCCGACTCGGTTGCCTGCTGTCCTGTCGTTCAGTGGTACAGGCAACCATTCTTCATCGTGCGTCATCGGAGATGCCCAAGTCGGGGGTCTCCCTCTCGAACCCTCTCGTCCCTCGTAGCTCAGAGTCATGTTCCTGGAATTAGTCGGAGCCGTTACAGGTATTTTTGTCGTCGTCTATGACGGACAGCACGCCCTGAAATTCACGCTTGGTCGCGCCGGGGGTGTTGTGGGGCCCGGGGTTCACTTCAAGCTCCCGATCATCCAGAAGTACGAGGTCGAGGAGACCAAGCACACCACACTGGATCTCGAACCGCAGACAATCCAGCTCACCGATGACCTGGTCTACGAGGTTGATTGCAAGCTGATGTATCAGATCGTCAACTTGCGAAAGGCCATCATCGAGATCGATAACCTGGTCACGGGGCTCGAGAACCGGGTCGTCATGGTTGTACAGCGAATCGTGCAGTCTCAGAACCGCGAGACCGTTCGTGATACGGGATCCATGGTCACGGAGATCACAAATGAGCTGCAACCTGTGGCCGAACAATGGGGTCTGCGGATCTTGCAATTTGGCTTCTCCAACATCTCGCCTTCACCCGCAACCCTCGAGATCACTCAGCTCCAGCTCCTGGCGGACGAGAGGCTCTCGCTCTATGAGCGCTTCCGCGGCGCCGGCTTGGCTCCGGAGTCGGCTGTGGCGCTGTTGACAGGTGCAGTGATTGCAACTGGATCCGCGACAGATTCTCTGGGCAGGAAGCGGCGCCGAGAGGAGCTGGAGGCTGCGGAGGCAACAACCCAGGAAATGCTCGACGCCAAGAAGTCTCAGTCGAAGGCAGCAGAGGGTGAGGAAAAAGTTGACGGCGATAACCTCGACGACGACGAGTCGTGATGACAGCTTGTGCTCTCTTCGAATTGAAGGCCGCTCTTGAGGGTGTCGATGGTACCCAGGGTGAAGCTGCGGTCGAATTCTGGGCCAAGGCATTTGAGTACATCAAGTCAACGGTAACGACCTTCGCGCGCGAGAATGCCTACCTGGTCTTTCTCGCGGTCTGGGGCCTCATTCGCGCCATGGGGACCACGGTAGAGACGGGAAACACCGGGCTGTTCTTCAGCTTTGGTCGGGCAACCCGTGTCCTGCAGCCGGGGTTCGTGCTCAAGATTCCGTACTTCCACCAGGTACGCACCCTTCCGACGCGTTCACGAACAATGGACGTTCCGCACCAGAAGGTGACCTCGAGAGATGGTCTCGTCTGGTTCGTGGACGTCAATCTCGTCTATCGCGTGGTTGATGTCCGCAAGGCACTGATCGAGGTGGACGACCTTGATCACGGTATGGAGCAGATGTTGAGCCTCTCGGTTCAGGAGATCGTGCGTAGCTGTGGCCGGGAGTCACTGCGCGGTTCCGGAGAGCTCGACCCACAGCTTGCCAGCAAGATGCAGGCTCGGCTTGAACCGTGGGGGGTAGAAATCGAGAGCGCAGGGTTCACATCGGTGAAGCCCTCGCCCAAGACCCTGAAGTTCACCCAGCAACTTCACGCAACGAGAGAGCGCCACCGGATGCTCGAGCAACTGGAAGACCGGGGGCTCAATCACGGCCTCGCTCTCGCCATGCTCGGGAGCCCTCCGTTGCTCCAGCGCAGATTCGTCCGTGCGAGGAGACGAGAGGAGCGTTCACGGCACAAGCGCAGGCTCTTGGAGGTTGTGCAGCGAACCGAGCGTGGGCGCCAGCAGGAGGTCAGCAGGCCCCTTCGCCGTAGAATCCGCGATCGCCTGGTGACTGACCTCTAGAGATTGCGAGAGAGCAGAGCCAGCCCCTCTCGCACCTGCCCACGAAGCTCGGACCAGGAATCAACCGCTCTGAGCCGGCGCCAGAGATAGCTCGGCCGGAGGTAGAAGCTACGAACCATTCGCTTCTTGAACGCAAGCATCGCTTCTCGATCGAGGGCTTCGTTTTCAAAGAAGGCATAGGCCCCGCCCTGGTCCATCACGAGGTCGTCATCATTGGTGAGCCCGGCTGCGACAGTTCGACTCCTGAAGTCGGTGCCAAAACGAGGCACAGCCATGTTCACACTCATGAAGTCCAGCCGGAGCCCCTTCGCCAGCTCGAGGGTCTGCTCGAGGGTCTGGGGTGTGTCCTCGGGTAATCCGATGACAAAGGTCCCGACGGTCCTCAATCCGCACTCTTCCGCCCGACTGAAGGCAGCCGCCACGCCACTGGCCTTGTACCCCTTGCGGTAGACTTCCAGCAACTCGTCGCTGGCACTCTCCACGCCCATGATGACGGTGTGGCATCCACCGCTCTTCATCGCCTGCAGCATCTCGCGGTCCGCGTGATCAGGCCGTGTGAAGGCTGTCCAGGAGAGGTTCCCACGCTCCGCAAAGGCCTCGCATAGTGCGAAGGCGCGCTCTCTCTGGATGCCGAAGGTCTGATCCATGACGAAGAGCTCCGTCACGCCACTCGCACGGAGACGGTCAACCTCCTCGATCACATCCTCCGTCGGCCGAGTGCGAAACCCCAGTGTGCCGATGACACAGAAGGTGCAGGGATAGGGGCACCCGTAGTCGGTGAGCAGGGTTGCGAAACGGGGAATTCGAGCAAAAGAGAAGTGGTAGCCCTCTTCAGGAAAGAGCTCATGGCGTGGTCTTGGGAGGCGAAATGAACTCCCGCCGGCCTTTATCTCCCGAGACACGATTTCTCCCGAGCCTGTACGCCAGGTGGCGCGCTCGATGTGCTCGTGGCTGCCATCGATCAGGTGCAGGACGTCCTCGTTGGTGAAGTCATCGAGGGCGGCTTCAATCCAGGGCTCCTCCTTCATGCGCTGGCCCGCAGCCTCGTGCAAGACATCGCCGATGACCATGATGCGGCGCCCGCGGCGGTGCTCCTCGGAGAGGAAGGACCGGTCCTCATCCCAGCTGACTGAACCGACCAGGCTGACGATCACGCTTGGTTCGGCAGCATCGATTCGAGCCCTGGCCTCCTCTGGACTCAGGCGCTCGGCGATGCAGTCGAGCACCTCTACATCATGTCGCGTCGAGAGCGTCCCCGAGAGAGCCAGTAGATCGACCGGGTGGAAGAGGTAATTCGACTTGGTTGTCTTCGAGCAGAAGTAATCCCGGATGTAGACCTCTCTTCCGGGGGGGTTGAGCAGGAGGACTCGCACGGAATCGGCGGGGCTCAAGCGTCAAGGATCTTGAGTGAGCGGCTGGCGATCTTCAGGGGAGACGAGGCCCACCCGCTCTCTTCCTCCAGCCAGGACCAGACGTCGTCGACGGTGATATTCTCGAGGCATTCGGGCCTCTCGTGGATGCAGCTGGCGACCTTTCCCTGGTGGACGTTTATGCAGGGGCTGCAAACGGGGGGGATGTAGAGCGAATCGGCTCGCGGGCCCAGTGGTGCGTACATGAGCGGGGTCTCCGGCCCGAACAGACCAAGGGTCGGAATGCCTAGCGCCGCAGCGAGGTGCATGGGGCCCGAGTCGTTCGTGATCAGTGCTCTCGCCCTGGAGAGCAGGGCGCACAGTTCACCCATGCTCAGTTCGCCGGAGAGATCAACCAGTCGTTCCAGATCACCATCGCGAGCAGCATTGCGAACGCCCGCCGTGTATTCGCGCTCTGAGTTTGAGCCGATCAGGACGACAGATGCACTGCTAGCGGAGTGGATGCGTTGAGCCAGGGTCGCGAAGTTGTTGCGAGGCCAGCGACGTTCGAGCGAGAGTTGACCGGCATTTGGGTTGAGGATGACGATCTCGCGCTCTGCATCCACTCCAACCCTTGCGAGCTTGCGATCCAGGGACAGTGCATCGGCTGGGGTCACGACGAAGGGGGCCAACTGGTCGGAAGTTACCTCAGCGCCATTCTCACCACCGGCCAGTGCCCGGAAGTTCCGAGATACATGCCAGTAGCGGTTGAAGGTCACATCATCCGTATGGAGGCCGCCGCGCCAGGCCGAGGTTGAGCTGAACCCCAGGCTTCGAGGCGCCCCCACGGCGAAGGAGATCACGGCCGAGAAACGTGTGAAGAACTCGAAGTCGTAGATGCGGTCGAATCTTTGACTCCGAAGTCTTCCTATCAAGGCCAGGATCCGGCGGGTGATCCCGAACCAGCTGGTGCTGTGGACGTTGAGGCTGACGACCTCGTCGAAGACTCCCAGACCCCGCACGAAGGTCTCATTGTCGCTGAGGGTCAGGAGGACGAACGTGGCGTCCTGGTGGCGGCGCCGGAGGGTGCCCACGGCAGGCGTGAGAAGCTGCAGGCTGCCAATCCCCCAGAACTTGATCAGCAGGATGCGATTGACCCCCTGGCCATCCTGGGTTCGGCGCAGCCGGCGTGCCCAGCGCCAGGGTTGTAGCAGGGTGCAGGCCACGCGACCGAGGAATCGGTCCGCACGCTGGAGGCTCTGGATCGGAATAGGGCGCGACATGGCAGCCATCAATCATAACTCAGGAGACTTCTGGTCGGCAGGGCTCCGTCTTCACCTCCGGATCGTCTAGATTGTAAGTTCGCCACCCCGCCTCCACCTCGGAAGAGACCCCCGAGGCCCCTCAATAAGCAGCCCATGTGCGGATTCATCGGAATCTACGGCCCCGATGGCGTCGACGTCGCCGGGGAAATCTACGAAGGCCTGCTGGCCGTCCAGCACCGCGGTCAAGATGCCGCCGGGATCATCACCTTCACGGATTCGTTCCACCTCAAGAAAGGCCTCGGGTTCGTCCTGGAGGTCTTCGATGAGAAGAACATGTCTCGCCTGCAGGGAAACCTCGGCGTGGGGCATGTCCGCTATCCCACGATCGGGGGTAACCGGGGTGAAGATGCCCAGCCTTTCCACCTCACTTACCCGATCGGCATCGCCATGGCTCACAATGGCAATGTCAGCAACTACGCAGAACTCGTTCAGGGGTTCTTCAGCGGTAACCGAACACGCCTGAACTCCTCCTGTGACCTGGAGGTGATCCTGTTCGTCTTCGCCAGGGCCCTGAATGAGCGGCTGCGGTCCCGCGAGGCAACAGAGATTCTTGCGGATGACATCTTCCACGCCGTGCGCGAGGTCTTCGATCTGGTCAAGGGGGCCTACTCGGTGGTGGCAACCCTGCCCGATGTTGGGATGGTTGTCTTCCGTGATCCATTTGGGATCAAGCCGATCATCTTTGGCGAGAAGACCACAGCAGAGGGAAGCTGGTTTGCATGTGCCAGCGAGAGTGTGGTGCTCGACGTGAACGGCTACAAGAAGACCATTGACGTGGGGCCTGGTGAGGCGATCTTCGTCGATAGTGAGCGCCAGGTACACAAGGCGAAGCTGGCGGACAAGCCGCACAGGCCCTGTATCTTCGAGTGGGTCTACTTCGCTCGCCCTGACTCGATGCTCGACGACATTTCCGTCTACAAGACGAGAGGGCGCTTTGGCCGTGCTCTTGCCAGGCAGTGGAAGCAAGAAGGGGCCCCGATGCCCAACTCGGTCATCCCGATCCCCGACTCTTCGCGGGATGCGGCCCTGGGAATGGCGACGGAGCTGGGCCTGCCCTATCGAGAGGGTCTGGTGAAGAATCGCTACATCGGACGGACCTTCATCATGCCGAATCAGAAGAGCCGCCGCTCATCCGTGCGGCGCAAGCTAAACCCGATTCGAATCGAGTTCGAGGGTCGTGACGTCCTCTTGGTTGACGACTCGATTGTGCGTGGAAATACCTCCAAGCGCATCGTGCAGATGGTTCGTGAGGCCGGAGCCCGAAAGGTCTACCTGGCATCCACTTCCCCTCCCCTGGTCGCGCCCTGCCCCTACGGCATCGACATGGCATCCAAGACGGAGTTCATAGCGACCAACAGGACCAATGAGGAGATCGCTGAGGAGCTGGGGGTTGATCACCTGATCTACCTGGACCGTGAGGCCATGAACGAGGCCGCCCGGGAGGGCAATCCGGAAATCGAGAACTTCTGCAACGCCTGTTTCAATGGAGAGTATCCGACCGGTGACATCACGGCCGAGCGCTTGAAGGCGATTGCTGGTGACCGCTGCCTGAATCGCGGGGAATTGCGCGAGTCTGACAAGGCGGTCAAGGCTTGACCCTACGGGTCCAGTGACGCAGGCGGATCAGGGATCTTCGGTGAGGAGCTAGTCGCTTGCGCGTTCTGATCACATCTCCGGTGTTTCCCCCTGACCTGGGGGGACCGGCCGTCTACGTGCCAAGCATTGCGCGCTTCCTCATGGAGCGTGGGCACGAGGTGAAGGTTGTCGCCTTCTGCTCCGAGCCCGACCCACAGGGCTTTGACTTTCCGATACACGTCGTACCTCGAGGGGCTCTTCCGCTCCGGTACCTGAAAGCGTTCTTCGCGGTCCTCAAGGAGGCCAGGGATGTGGACATCGTCTACGTTCAGGAGCACCTGGCCCTGCTCCATGTCCTGGCGGCAAAGCTGCGTGGCAAGCCCGTGGTCATTCGCATCATGGTCGACGGCTCCTGGGAGATTGCCCATCGCAAGGGCTGGTGTGGGGACGATGACATCGTCGCCTTTCAGGCCAAGGACTATGACTGGAGGGTGCGCCTGACCCGCTTCCTGCAACGCACCTGGTGGGGATGGTGCACCCACATCATCAGCTGCTCGGAGTTCTTGCGGCAGATCCTGATCCGCAATCACGGGGTCCCCTCGAACAAGGTGCAGAAGATCTTCAATGCCTATCATGGCCGCCGTCCGGACGAGGTTCCCTCTGATGTCGCTGCGATTCGCGCAGACCTCGGGCTCAGGGGCGAGGGGCGATATGTCCTGACGATCTGCCGCTTGATGGTCTGGAAGGGGGTGGCGGGTATTCTCGAGGCCCTGGCTCAGCTGCCGGAGGATGTGCACCTCTTGGTCGCGGGCGACGGAGACATGGAGGAGCCCTGGAGGCAGCTCTCAAGGGATCTGGGGATCGATGACCGAGTCACCTTTCTGGGCAACGTTCCGCACGCCAGGATCCCGCTCTACGTGCGCGCCAGCGACGTCTTCGTGCTCAACTCCCGGTACGAAGGGCTCTCGCACACCTTGCTGGAGGTCCTCCACCTCGACACGCCCATGATTGCCAGCGACGTCTGTGGCAATCCCGAGGTGGTTCAGCATGAGCTGAATGGTCTCCTGGTCGACCCCCACAGCCCGACCGAGCTGGCCGCTGCCATCAGCCGGCTCCTTGAAGATCCTCAGCTGTGCGCTGAGTTTGTCGCTGCTGGTCGCGAGCGCCGGGCGGAGTTCGACCGGGAAGCGACCTTCACTCAGGTCGAACAGGCGCTCCTGGGTGCCGTGGAGGCCGGACGATAGCGGGCACCGGTTCTCCTGTGAGCTGGCCTGGAATCAGGGAACGGAGGCGGGGTGGGCCCTCGGCCCCATTTCGGATAGGTCTCGGGGTGGGGTGGCGCGCCCGACAGGATTCGAACCTGTGACCTTCGGCTTCGGAGGCCGACACTCTATCCAGCTGAGCTACGGGCGCTTTGAGGGGCGACAATCCTAGGGCGCAGCCCCTCTGGATGGAATGGTGCACCCGGGTGGGGTTTCTACCGGCCCTCTGGGGCCCCTGACAGGGGGGCCGAGATCGAATAGTGGCGATCTCTTGCCCTATCTTGGGGAACTGCGGTAGCCTTCCCTATCGGAGTGGATATCCCTCAGTGACCCAGAGTTCTTCGGCGCCCCCCTCGATTGGCCCGAACGCGACTGGTCTCTATCCCAACTAGAACATGATCGACCATCCCTCACTGCTTGGTGGCTTGCTCACACGAAAAGGCGGCTGGCGCGAGTCAGCGCTGCCTCTTGCAGCTGTCGTGGTAACTGGCCTTGGCGTGGCATCATTCTCCGATCATTCCAGAGCCGGAGCCCCTGAGGGGCTGGTCGGAGTCGCCCATGCCGGGAACTCCAGCACCTACGACTACGACTCGGACGGACTCACCAACTTGACGGAGAAGGTACTCGGGAGTTCGGAGTACATACCGGACACCGATGGGGATGGTTTCAGCGACCTCGAGGAGTTCACCCGTAACAGCGACGTCGGGGACCCGAATTCAGTCCCTTTGCCGAGCGATCTGAACCTGGCGATGAGTGCTTCTGGCGAGCACGACGGCCTCCATTTGCAGATTGGGTCCTTCTTCACGGACAATGATTACGGCAACAAGAACTTCGAGGTTGGAGTCGTCATCAACGGAGAGATTCGCCTCCTACCAGAGCTTCTGAGCCAACCGGGAATCGCGGCCAGACGAAGCAATTCTCAGAACGGTGCGGGAAGCATTCTCCTGCTCGACGTGCCCTTCCCCGAGAGCTTGGTCCACAGCGTTGGAGAGCTCTCCGTCTTCGTGACCCTGAATGTGACTGGGTCGCCGGTCATCGACGCTGCCGCTGGCATCAAGCTGGCGAGCCACGACTCTGTGGTCATGATCGTCCAGCCGGGTCCGCTTGATCGCTACGCGCTCTTCCAGGCCTCCGCCCGACCCGGAAGTGGCGGTGGCGGAAGCACCGGAGGATCAGGAATCTCAGGTGCGAGCACGGGTTCGGTCTACAACCCGATTCCGCCTGGAGGCGGCGGGGTGCCGAACACCTGGACTCCCGGCGAGATTTGCTTCCAAGCTGCCGTGGAAATCGGCAATGACAACGGTGTTATCAGCCACGAGGTTGTGGCAGCTGATTGCATCACGGGCTGGGACTCTCACTGCCGCAGTGACTGCTCCTCCTCGGTTGGAAGCACATTCCAGACCTTCGATCCGCTGGGGCTGGTCGGGGGCTGACGGGGCCCGCACAGACCCCTCCGTGAACCGATCGCCCTTCTTGGGGCTGGGGGAGACCAGTGTTGCTGGGCTTGCTAGGAGATTGCATTGCCCGTGGGCCGGCTGGAAGATCCACCATCCGAGGGAACCGGAATGCCCTTGAGATCGTCTAGAGAAGCGAGTTCCGCCCATGAAGTCCGATCCCGACCTCCAGTTGATCAAGCGTTGCCAGGAAGCCCCCGCAGAGGGTCTGGAAGGGGCGTTTCGTGAGCTCTATGACCAGTACAAGGATCGGGTCTACAACGTCTGCTACAGGATCACAGGGAACTCTGCGGATGCTCTCGACGCCGCCCAGGAGACCTTTGGGATCCTCTTTCGCAAGATCGGGGGCTTTCGCTTCGAGTCGAAGTTCTCCAGCTGGGTCTACCGGATCGCTGTAAACGCCAGTATTGACCTCAAGAGACGGGTTTCCAGTCGCTGGGTGGCCTCTCTCGACGCCATTCGTGAGGGCGAGGCCCGGGAATTCGAGAGCAATCGGATCGATCTCTCCGAGGAGGACGGCGAGGGCCCCATGCGCCAGGCTGGAAAGCGCGAGCTCGAAAACGAGGTCCAGCACGCAATCCTGCGCCTTTCCCCCAAGATGAGGGCGATTACCGTGCTCCGGTACATCGAGGACCTTTCCTACGAGCAGATTGCCGAGGCACTGCAAATCTCGATTGGAACAGTCAAGTCTCGCCTAGCCCGGGCTCATCAGGCCTTGGATCGGGAATTGACCCCGGTCTTGGACAAGCATTACCTGGCTTGAAGCCGAAATAGAAGGCGCAACACAATCCCAGCAATTCCTTCTACTATCTATATCCCACCCAAGTCACCCCATGAATTCGCGCTGTAACAGAATCCAGGAGCTGCTGGCGGCAGAGTGTGCCGCCGAGCGCCCGTGGATGCTGACCGTGGAGGAGCACCTCCGCGGGTGCGAGCCGTGTGCCCAGAAGGCGCAGGCCATGGTGAGGAACCTGCACGCTCTAGGTGAGCTACCGATGGTCAGTGCACCGGCCGAGCTGGATGGACGCATCGTGGCTGCATCCCAGGCCGGTTTCCGTCAGGAGCGTGCTGTCAATGGGCTTGCCGGAGTGGATTCCGTGGCTGCACCCGCGGCTCTTGACCTACGCATTGATGGCCTTCTCGAGTCAATGCGAGACTCGGGAGAGCTCCCCGAGCGAGAGGCGCCGTTTGAGCTCGAAGAGCGTGTCGATCAAAGCCTCAAGGATCTACCGGGCGCCATCAGCCAGGCCTTCCTCAGCAAGCTCGAGCGTGAGCCTGTACCGGCCGAGCTGGCAGCTCGAGTCCATGCTGACCTGACCACCTCCAGGCAGACCAGGTCTCCCTGGAGAGTCCTGCGTTCGCGACAGGCCCTTGTCGGTCTGAGCGCGGCCGCGGCCTTGGTCTTGATGGTCGGCTTCGGCACCGATCTCCTGACGCCCACGGGTGAGCCCAGCGTCGAGCTGGCTTTCCGGGTGGATCGTGCAGGGCGATTGGATGCTCTTAGCGCCCCTGCCGCCGAGTTGATGTCTCGCCTCGACCCAGGCCTCAGTTCGGCGATCCGCAGTGCACAGGATCGCGAGCGTATTGAGATTGACCTGGATCAGCCCACGAGCGCAGCTCTCCCTGGTGCCCAGACAGGATCCGGCTCCAGGGCTTCAGGTGGAACTCAGTCTGGAACTCATGGACGACGTGTGGGAGTTCCCGGTGGTCAGGCGGCCTCCGGGCAGCAACAACCCGGTAGCGGCAGCAGTGCCGTGGGCGCTGGAGCTCCAGGTGCAGCCAGCTTCGCACCACGCTTTGGTCCGGAATACCTCGTTCAGACCGGGCAGGCCATGTCCACCGTGTCTTTCCGGGGCGACCGTCGTGTCCTTACTCGGACCATGGTAGAGGACCTGGTTGCGGAGGTTGATTACCGCGAAGAGATCATCTCGGACGGTGCCGGTCAATTCAGGATCACACCTCTTGAGCTGCTGACGCCCTTCCTCGACTTCGACGAAGAGGCGGCTTTCATCTACAAGCAAGAGACTCGGGAGGGGTTCCTCTTCAGGCATCGGGGATTCGTGGTGCGGAATGTCCCGCAGTTCTTCCGGAACTACGAGGTCGCCAACTTTGGTCAGCTGCAGCTGGTCGCGGGCCGCTCCTGCGAGCGCCTGACCATCGAGCGTCAGGACGGAACCGGTGACCGCTTTGTCATCGCGATTGATCCGCTCACCTCATTGGTCATGTCTGAAGAGCGGCTGAACCAGAACAACGAACTGGTGAGCAAGATCTGGTACGAGACCTTTGAGCTCAATCCGGATCTCAGCGGCGTTCCGCTCACTGGCGGCCCCAGCGAGTGGATTGGGTATGACCCCCAACAGCCTCCGGCGGTCTTCACGGAAACGATCTTGCAGCCGACGAGTTCTCCTGTGGGCTTCGAGCTGAACAGCTCTTCCTACCAGGCGAGTGCTGGTCTGCATGACCTCCCCTGGTCTCAGTTCATCTATAGCGACGGAGCTGACGAGATCTTCTTCCTCTGCGAAGATGCACGCCCGGCGATTGGCAATGGCGCAAGCTCTGGCCAGGTCCTCCCGGGTCAGGAGCAAGACACGGTTAGGCTGCATACCTTTGGCCAGTGGACGATGATCGAAGGACTCGTCAGGGACCGCTTCGTTCTTGCGGTTGGCCGTGCAGATGAGCAGGAGCTTCTGCTGATGCTCCAGTCTGCGGTGGAATAGGCGAGGGGCTCTGCTGAGCCCACACCCGGAAAGCATTTCCGGAAAGCTTTTCCGCATCATCGCCCCGATTGGGCTGAAGTTTGAGTTTTTGAGGAAGGGATCTGTGAGACGGGTCTCTTCGCCCGGGATTCGAGGTAGTTTTGTTGTGACGCGCGCACGAACCGAACCGCCTTCTGCCTTCAATCACGAATCCCCCTCTCTATGACCGATCAGCCGAACAACGAGCCCTTCTCCGAGAGCAACCTGAACTCCACGGAGTACCGGGATCGACTGACACGCAAGCTCAATTGCCTCATCGCACTTCTCGAAGTTGCCATGGCAAGAGTTCGGCGCTCCCTTGCAGGGCCCGACCCCGATGTTGAGAGGCTTACCAAGATCCGGGCCAATCTCAAGAGCACTCTGGACGTCTGCCTTCGAGCCCGCACCGCTCTCGAGCGTCACGAGCCTCTACCCTCCGACCTACCGGCATCCTTGACGCAGGTGGCCAATGAACAGCCCGAGGGGCTCGGCACGCTGCGGCCGCGCGCATCCAGCCTGCCCCTTGGCTCGGAGCATGAATTGCTCTCGAACGCCGAGCGGCTCAAGTTCCAGCGGATGGGCAAGATCTCGGACTCTGAGGTTCAGGGTGTGGACCTTGACGACCTCGAGAGAAGGCTCCAGGGGCTGTAGTCAACCTCTTCGATCACGAGTCGAGCCCGGGGCCTGATCGGCCGCGGGCTCGACTCTTTTGTGGCAGGTATTCATACTTGCACGGGTCATGACGGACTCGGCTGGAGAAAGTGGTTTGCAAGAGAGCAGGGTCTACCTGAGACCACCCTCGATGGCCGACCGAGAGGAGTACCAGGAGCTCCTGCGTGCCAGCGCTGAATTCCACAAGCCCTGGTCGCCTTCGACCCCGCGCGGCTATGACCCTTGCACTGATGAGGCTTTCTCTCAGTACCTTGGTTCGATGGGACCTGCCGCCCGTCGCGAGAGACGCTTCATCTGTCGCAAGGCCGACAGGCGAATCCTTGGCGCGGTGCACATCAGTGAGATCGTTCGCGGATGTTTTCAGAGCGCCTACCTGGGGTACTGGATAGGAGAGCCTTACGCCAATCAGGGCTACATGACGGAAGGTCTCAAGCAGGCCATCGAGCTCTGCTTCGGCGAATTGGGTCTGCACAGACTCGAGGCGAACATCCGTCCGGAGAACGAGCCTTCTCTAAGACTGGTTCGTGCCTGTGGCTTCGAGAGAGAGGGCTTCTCGCCACGCTACTTGATGATTGATGGCGCCTGGCGAGATCACGAGCGCTGGACGATCCTGGCGGACAGGCAAACGGCCCTTGAGAAAGCGCCTGATACTCGTCAGATCTGAGTTGGCTCTCTCGCCCCAGGGAGGGTGTGTGCTCCTTGTTTTTGACACTGAGAGTTTCGGGCAACGGTGGTACGCCTGAGGATTCACGGTTCTAATGATCTTGGTTGTCATTGCCAATGATCATTGAGCGGGAGCCTGCATGAATTGAGCAGGCCTACCTCGTCAAGCAATTGAAGACTTCAGCTGCGGGGCCCGGTCCAGGAGGAGCAGTGGCCAGCTTGTGCACCTGAACCAACAAGAAGGTGGAGTATGGAATCAAGGGGAGAGGTCACGTCAGTTCTCGAGCGATTGCATGGTGGTGATTCTCTCGCAGCGGATGAGCTCCTTCCGCTGGTCTATGGACAGTTGCGAGGCCTTGCAGAGCGCTGCATGGGGGGGGAACGGGATGACCATACGCTCCAGGCCACAGCACTGGTCCACGAGGCCTACATTCGATTGACACCTGGCCTCGATGTGTCATGGGAGGACCGAGGGCACTTCTTCGCCGTGGCGGCCAAGGCCATGCGCCGAGTGCTGGTGGATCACGCTCGCGCCAAGAAGACAGACAAGCGTGGTGGTGGTGCCCTGCGCGAGGAGCTCGAACACCTGGAGCTGGATGCTGCTACCGGTGCTCAGCACCTGGACTTGCTTGTGTTGCATGAGGCGCTGGAGCGTCTCGAGCTTCAAGACGAGCGCAAGGCCCGCGTCGTGGAGCTTCGCTACTTCGCCGGGCTCTCCTCCGATGAGACGGCCGAGGTCCTCGGCGTCACGAGCCGAACCGTGGATCGGGACTGGCTCTTTGCCCAGGCCTGGCTCTCCCAGGACCTTTCCGAGGCTGCACTCGCAGTCGAGTGAACGAGAGCCATGAGCCCCAACCCGACATCCCTGGATCTCGAAGAGCTCTTCCACGCGGCCCTCGAGCTCGAGGGCGAGCAGCGCCAGGCCTTCCTCGATCGCATTGGCGACAGGTCCTCCGACCTTCTTCGCGAGGTGGAAGCTCTGCTGGAGGGGGTCCCCGAGGGGCGAGGCCTGCTCGATGCAGCACCCGAGGCCGCGAAGCTCGCGGGCCTCGATGCGGAGTCGAGTCACTTTTCCGTGGAGGCGGGCACCACCGTCGACGACTACACCCTGGTGCGCAAGCTGGGCCAGGGCGGCATGGGCGAGGTCTGGGAGGCCCAGCAGGGCTCGCTGTCACGCCGCGTGGCACTCAAGCTCCTGCTCCCCGGCCGGGCCAGCTCGAGGGGCCTGGACTTCTTCGCGCGGGAGGCCCGCGCCGGCGGCCGCCTGTCCCACCCGAACATCGTGTCGGTCCACGGCACGGGCGAGAGCGGGGGCATCCACTGGATCGCGATGGAGCTGATCGAGGAGGGCCTCGACCTGCGCGAGTCACTCGACAGTCTGCGGGAAGAGTCCGAGCTTCCCCCCGATTACTACAAGCACTGCGCGAGCTTCCTGGCCGAGGTGGCGGAGGCCCTCGAGACCGCGCACCAGGCGGATGTGATCCACCGGGACCTGAAGCCGGCGAACATCCTGGTGACCCCGGAGGACCGACCCAAGGTGACGGACTTCGGGCTGGCCAAGCTGACGGACGAGAACTCGCTCTCGCAGGTGGGCGAGCTGATGGGCAGCTACTACTACATGAGCCCCGAGCAGGTCGCGACCAAGCGCATGGGGCTGGACCACCGCACGGACATCTTCAGCCTGGGCGTGGTGATGTACGAGATGCTGACGCTCGTGCGGCCGTTTGAGGGGGACACCACGGAGCAGGTCGCGCGCAAGATCATGCTGGTGGATCCCCAGGTGCCGGACGAGCTGCGCTCGAAGGTGCCGCGCGACCTGTCGGTGATCTGTGGCAAGTGCCTGGAGAAGGATCCGGACAGGCGCTATCCCTCGATGGCGGAGCTGGCGGCGGACCTGCGCCGGCACCTGGCCCACGAGCCGATCAAGGCCAGGCCGCCGGGCCCGGTGGAGCGGGCGATGAAGTGGGTGCGACGCCACCCGACCCGCAGCTCGGCGCTAGGTGTGGGGGCGGTGGCGCTGGCCGGGCTGGGCTGGCTGGGTCTGCTGACGATGGAGCAGGCCGAGCTGGCGACTCGAAGGGCAGCGGAGCTGGAGCTGGCGAATGCGGACCTCGCGAGTGAGCAGGTGCGAACGGAGGAGGCACTCAGGCAGGTGAAAGCCGAGCAAGCCAGCACCGAGGCCGAGAGAAAAGTGACCCTGGCCATCAAGGACTTCCTGCTGCTGGAGATGATTGCTGTGGCAGATCCAGCCAACGGCCATGGACCCGAGGTCACCGTGCGTCAGATGATAGAGGAGGCCTCCGAGAAGGTCGGACTTCGGTTCGAAGACGACCTGGAGCTTCGTGCGGAGATCGAGCACACCTTGCACCGGGTCTACTATTCGATCGGGATGCTGGACGAGGCCGAGAAGCTTCTGTTGAGCGCAATCAATACCCGTCGTCAGGCCAAGCCCGAGGGGGACGAAGACCTGGCCCTATGGATGCTAAACCTCTGCGATCTGGCCGGGGCTCGAGGATTCGAAGGTCTTCTCTCGGTGGCGGAAACCAGAGAGTTGCTCGAGGAAGCTGAAGTGATCATCAAGCGCACCGATGCCCCCCACATGCTCGAGACCCTGGAGGTGATGAGGAAGGTGCAGGTCCAGGGAGAGAGTTCCCGGGACGGGCTCGTCAGGACCAGGGAGGTTCCCCTGTGGCTGGTCGAGGGCTGCAATGTCCACTGGAAGCTGGAATCGGAGGCCGAGGCGCGCGAGCGTGTCGAGGCGCTCGTCTTGGAAGTCGAAGCTGCCTGGAAACTTGGTGGCCCCGAGGCTGGCTACGCTCCTCTTCGAGAACTCGTCGAGCCCTACATTCACAAGCCGCTCTTCCGGGTGATGACGCCCAAGGGCTTTGCGAACACAGCCAGGTGGGCTGAGGAAGCGCAGTACATGGCGACGGCCAGTGCCCTGCGTTTCGCTGCGCTGAACTTCAGCCGTGAAGAGGAGCTCTTTGACGACCACAAGACCTGGACTTTCTGGAGGCAGTACGCTGCCCTCCTCGGTCGGACAGAGCAGTGGCCCCTGGCCTTGGATGAGGCTCGGAAGTGTGCGCGGCACGGGGATGAGCACTTCCCCAAGGACTTCGTGGGGAGGCTCAAGGCTCACGATGCGCTCGTGCTCGCCCTACGAGGAGCAGGTGAGGTCGCGGAGCTCGAGGAGGCGCCCGTGATCCG
>JABACD010000032.1 GCA_014237855.1 Planctomycetota bacterium
GAGGGGGGGGGTCTAGGAGGACGCAAATGCAGCCGACTGGTGGCTGGGTGACAGACAGCCGAGGTGCAGCGGGGCGGGGGATACTGAGAAGCGTCCTAGTCCTGACTCCCAAATCTACCAAGTCAGATCCCGGATAGGAATCGCTGCTCATTCCTGGGCAACTGGTCGATTCAGGGGAAGGATTCTTCAAATCAAGGGCTTTTCTGGTAAGTCGGATCCTGACGTAAAAGCACCGGGGGGGAGGGCCTAGGCCCTCCCCCCCGGTGGAGATTCTCGTAGCCCCGACCTGGGCGAGCTACTTCAACTGCTCCCAGTAATCGCCGGGCATGTCGTGGGCGATCTTGAGGGCACCATTGGCACCGCCGTACATCGGCTCCTCAACACGGATCACATGGCCGCTGCCCAGGATGCGGTGCATCTCTTGCTCGATGGCCTTGTCGAGGCCCTTGATCTGGCTGCCGCCTCCGGCGAGCAGAACGCGGTCCTTCAGCTTGTGCTGGAACTCAGGGTCGAAGGAGGCAATCAGCTTGCCCAGGCCCTCGACAATGGGGCTGATGATGGACTGGCAGGCAAGGCGCATCTCATTGGTGATATCGAAGGACGTGGGCTTGCCGTTGACCGGGAGCTCGACCACGACGGCATCCAGGAGTTCTCCAACTGCTCCAAACCTCTCCTTGATGCTCTTCACCATGTGAATGGTGAACTGCGCCTCGGGGTAGTTCTCCTCGAGCAAGCGCGAGAGTTCGATGTCGATGGTGTCTCCGGCAAACGTCAGCGTGGTCTGATCGGCCTCGTCGGGCATGGTGCCGTGCATTCGGCAGAGGTCGGTCGTGCCGGCGCCGATGTCGATCACGAGCACGTCATCCAGCATATCCAGTCCATAAGCCACGGAGAAAGGCTCCGAGCACAGCATGACCGAATCGACCGTCTGGCGAGCGGCATCGATGATCGCCGCACGGTTCTTGATAGAGGCTTCGGCGGGGCAGCCGATGACGGCGTAGACCAGCTCGTCGGTGCGCGGCTGGGCGAGGCGAATGATCTCAGCGATCAGGTCCTTGGCGGCCTTGACGTTACCGCTGTAGTCGTCACCCGAGTTGCTGCCTTCCTGGCTGCACTTGAGGACGCCCTCACCGAGCGGTCGGTACAGGTTGAGCGAGAGACGATTCTGGAGCGCATCGCTCCCGAAGAGGACGTCCTTCTTGAGCAGCTTCTTTGCCACGACATCCTTCGGGTAACCCACGTAGGAGGCAACCGTCTCGCGGATGCCATTACTTGCGGTCACGGAGGTTCGGGAGGTGCCCAGGTCTATTCCGAGGTAGAGGACGCCGTCCTTGTGCTCGGAGTTGACTTCGTACTTCTCGAGGTTCTGGGTCGCGGGTGCGGTTGTGGTTGCGGTGCTTGCTTCAGCCCCGGACTCCTCTTGAGCCGCACTACTTGAGGTATCGTTGCTTGCCGCAAACGTGGTTGGGCTGTCGGGGCCGTTGCTGTCCGAGTAGCTCTCGGAGCTACCGGTGGTCTCGCTATCGACGTAGCGTTTCCAGTCGTTCTCCGAATAGCTGGTCTCGTTGCTGGTCTTCCCGAAGTTCGAGTTCGACTCGTTGGAGTTCTCGATACTTGTTTCTTCTTCGAAATTGTGGTTCTGGTCGGTCATAACTCGCTTCTCAATTGCCCTTGGGCTCTCGTTGAATCAAGTGGCCCAAGTGGGGACACTCGTACGTGAATCTCTCGATACTTGACTTGTCTCAGCTTGCTTCAGCGTGACCCTTCTGGAGTTCAAGGTTCGCGGCGAAGATGCTGGACATCAGCTCCTTCTTTGTCTCGTACTTGTTGTCGTTCGACGACAGTCCTTGGACTGTTCGGTAGATCGAGCCGACACCAATCTCGATGTTCTTCTCTGAGGCGATGCGCTTCAGCTCGTCCTCGGTGAGGTGCAGCGATTGCGTCAGCTTGGCGATGCGACGCTCGAAGTTGTCGACCTCGCTACGGTGGTCAGCGAGCTGAGCCTCGATGGCTCGGTTGCGCTCCACCTGCATGGACCCCAGGGTGAGGTTTGTGATCTGATTGCGGATCGTCTCGGGATCTGCTCCGGATTCCAGGCTCTCGAAGATCGCCTGAATCTTGCCGGTGAGCTCCTGGTCTTGAGCTCTGCCAGTCTCCAGGGACTCGCGAATGAGCAGGGCTTTCTGGCGATCGCCTTCGACCTGGCAGTCGTTGAGCTTCTCCAGCAGGGACTCGAGCTCGCTGCGGGCGGCCTCGCGCTGGGCCTCGATTCGTTGCTTGTCGGCCCGGACCTCCTGAAGAAAGGCATCCTTGGGCAGACCTCGAACAGCCTTGGAGTTTGCCTTGAGCCGTTTCAGCAGCTGGCTGCCGATGGCCTTGACCGCGCTCTCCAGCTGAGCCTCGGTGACCACGAACTGGCTCGAGAGCCCTCTCCTGACGGCCTCCGCCACGGCCCGGGTGATCTGGGAGCTGCCGACGAGGTTCAGCTTCCTCACGTGACCCTTGACCTGCGGTGTGTTGAGCTCGTCCACCTTGCCGGAAGTTCCAGTTTCACCCGCGGGGCTTCCTGCTCCCGAAGGCTGCTCGGGGTCCTTGAGGCGCGACCCGTCGCTGTTTCCGTCTTGATTCTGGCTATTCCCGTGCATCGATGTGGGGTTCGAGCGGTCTGGCTCGACGGGTGTTCCTGGTGTCTCGAGGGTCGGACACCAGCAACTGGGTGGACATGCCCACCGGGAGGGCTCGCATGGCTTGGACCCGTATCGGGTGGGCCGTCCGGGGCGCTTTACCCCATACTCGATTTCAGTGCTGCCCCGGCCCGACCAGCTGGGCTGGAGAGGCTGGGGATTGCTCAGGATGGCTCTATGGTGACCCTGAGGGGGTAGTGGGGCCTGGCAGAGGAGATGACCTGACCCTGCTTGAGCTCCGCAAGTTCCAGGGGATAGACACCGGCTAGCCCGATTCCCCTCCTGTGGACGGTCATCATGATCTCATGGGCCACCTCGGGGGAGTGCCCAAAGAATCGCATGAGTACAGCAGTCACGAAATCCATGGGGGTGTGGTCGTCGTCGTGGAAGAGCACCTTCCACATGGGGGCGTGGCCGCTCCTTGCCGCGGTTTCTTCCTTCTCGACCGTCTGTGTCTCCGGCTCACTCACGACCTAAACCTAGCCTCGTGTGGTTCGAGGATCTGCCCTGTTTCCGTTCGAAAGCGAAGTTTAGACTGGTCCGGTGATGAGCTCCTGGATGGATGTGCAAGGAATGGGGAACGGGAAGCCGGAGGCGAGTGGCCCAGGGGCAGAATTCACTGCCGGGGGAGGGAGTGCAGACTCCACGAGCCTCCTGGATGGCCTGAATGAGGCCCAGCGTGGTGCGGTCACCCACGCTGAGGGCCCCCTGCTCATCCTGGCTGGTCCCGGTTCGGGCAAGACCAGGGTGGTCACTCACCGCATCTCGTGGCTGGTCACTCAAGGTGGAGTGAGGCCCTCGGAGATTCTGGCCATCACGTTCACCAACAAGGCGGCCAAGGAGATGCGAGAGCGGGTGGAGGGCCTTCTGCCCGGGGTCAAGGGCATGTGGATCAGCACCTTTCATTCCATGTGCTCGAGGATCCTGCGGCGAGAGATCGAGGTGCTGGGTGGCTGGACCCGGGACTTTTCAATCTACGACACCTCCGATCGCAACCAGCTCTTGAAGTCGATCATCAAGGAGTCGAACTACGACACGACCCAGTACCGCCCGGCCGTGGTCGGATCCTGGATCAGCGAGTGGAAGAACACTCGCGCCGGCGAGCACCCCGAGAGCAGCGGGGGAATGGACGAGGAGGTCTTTGCCAGGGTCTTCTCCAGGTATCAGGAGGCCATGCGCTCCAACAATGCCCTGGACTTTGATGACCTCTTGCTAAAAGTGCTGGAGCTCTTCGAGGCCAGTCCAGGACTGCGTGACTCTTACGCCAGTCGCTTCAGGTACGTCATGGTTGATGAGTATCAGGACACGAACAGGGTGCAGTACCGACTGACCCGTCACCTCTCGAGCGTGCACGGCAACCTGGCAGTTTGTGGAGATCCTGATCAGTCGATCTACGCCTGGCGGGGTGCAGACATTCGGAACATCCTCGACTTCGAGGAAGACTTTGGCGAGCCGAAGATCGTCAAGCTCGAGCAGAACTACCGTTCGACCGGGAACATTCTCAAGGCAGCGGACGCCGTCATTCGCAAGAACTGTCAACGCAAGGGGAAGGAACTCTACACCGAGAAGGAAGACGGGGCGCTGTTGAACCTGGCCGAGTGCGGTGATGAGAATGATGAGGGGCGCGAGATTGCCATGCAGGTTCAGGGCCTGCGGGCGCGAGGCATGAAGCTCAGCGACATGGCGATCTTCTACCGGGCCAACTTCATGCAACGGGCGCTCGAGAGTCAGCTCCGCCTCGCCAAGGTGCCCTACACGATCGTCGGTGGCGTCGAGTTCTATGCCAGGCGCGAGATACGGGACCTGGTCGGGCACCTCAAGCTCTTGATGAATCCCTCCGATGACGTGGCCTTTCGCCGCGTGATCAATGTTCCCAAGCGTGGAGTCGGAGACAAGGGGCTCGAGACACTTGCCGGCTGGGCTGCCGACCGTCGACTACCGCTCCTCCAGGCAGCTCGTTCTCTGGAGGCCCTGGCTGGAGTGCGCGGACGGGCCAAGAAGGGGATTGCGGCCTTTGCGAGCCTGATGGAGAACCTCGAGGCCAGCCGGGAGAAGCCAGCTGCTGAAGCTCTCGAGGAGTTGCTCCTCCAGATGGAGTACGACGCCTGGATGGCGGAAATGGACGAAGGCAATCGTGACGATCGCGAGGCCAACGTCGAGGAATTCAAGAGCTACGCCGCGGAGTACGATCGACTCTACCCCGATGGCAAGCTTCGTGGTTTTCTCGAGGACATCTCACTGGTCAGCGAAGTCGACGGCCTCGATGAGAGTACCGACCGAGTCAGGTTGATGACCTTGCATGCGGCCAAGGGCTTGGAATTCCCTGCCGTGTTCATTGCAGGTCTCGAGGAGGAGCTCCTGCCACACTTTCGCTCGATCTCGGAGTCCGGTGATGATGAGGGACTCGAGGAGGAGCGCAGGCTCTTCTACGTGGGCATGACCCGTGCTCAGGAGCAGCTGCATCTGAGCTACGCCTCCTACCGCATGCACTTCGGTCAGACCAGTGCACGCATGCCATCACGCTTCCTCGAGGAGATCCCCACGGAGCTCATCGAGGGCTACGAACCAGAGGTGGAGGAGACGGAAATCCTGGGGGTCTTCGAGGCTCCTACGGCAGAGTATGGAGCGCTTCGCGTCGGAGATCGGGTTCGTCATGATCACTTTGGAGAGGGCAATGTGGAGCGACTGTTAGGATCTGGAATCAACGCGCGTGCGACCGTGCACTTTCCCCGGCACGGCAATAAGGATCTGTTATTGCAGTACGCCAAGCTCGAGGTCTTGCGATGAGCGTGGATGACCTTCAAAAACGTCTCCGTGAACTCGTGGAAGAGGCGCGCGCTGAGAACTCGATCGGGGCGCTTGGTGAGGAGTGGCGCAGGCTCCTGGCGGAAGACGTTGCATGCTCCTCCACGCAGGTTGTTGCTGGTGAGGAGCTTGGGGGGCGTTTCGGAATGATCGGGGAGAGCAAGGCGATGCAGGGTGTCTTCGAGCTCATTGAACGGATTGCTCCAGCGAATGTGCCGGTGCTCGTACTGGGGGAGACAGGAACTGGAAAAGAGCTGGTCGCCAGGAGCCTGCACAACGCCTCGCCGCGAGCGAAGGGGCCCTTTCAGGCAGAGAACTGCGCAGCCGTTGCTGCGACTCTGCTCGAGAGCGAGCTGTTTGGGCACGTCAAGGGAGCATTTACTGGTGCGATTGCGGATCGCAAGGGGACCTTTGGAGTTGCCGATGGAGGGACCGTTTTTCTCGACGAGATAGGCGATATGCCACTCGAGATGCAGTCCAAGCTGTTACGAGCCCTTCAGGATGGAGAGATCCGGCCGGTGGGCTCCAACAAGATTGTCAAGGTCGACTGCCGCCTGGTGGCGGCTACCAACAAGGATCTCGCGGCCATGTGCCTGCAGAAGACATTTCGCGAGGACCTCTACTATCGGCTCAACGTCGTGACAATCGACCTCCCGCCTCTCCGGGAGAGAGAGGGGGATGTGCGCCTTCTGGCGCTGTACCTGGTTCAGTCGGTCGGTCGAGAGATGGGGCGCCAGTTCTCGATTTCCGAGGAGGCGATCCGGGCGTTGGAGGCATGGCATTGGCCCGGAAATGTTCGAGAACTCGAGAATGAACTCCAGCGGGCGGCAGTGTTCGCGGACGGGGTAATTGGCAGGGAGCAGCTGTCACCTCACATCGTGGCCGCGCTATAGGACCAGAATGGCCCGGATTCGATACTCTCTGTACGCTCAGAGCTTCCAGGTGATCCTCAATGAACTCTCCAAGCCCGCGAAAGGCCTTCTCCAGCCGGTCCATCACGAGGTGGATCGCGATATCTGCCCTGTCCCTGTGCGCTTGTGGTGGAGGAGAGGCTCAACTCGATAAGGCGCGCTGGTTGCTTGATCGTGGCCAGCTAGATGAGGCGGAAGAGGCTCTGGCAGGCCTGAGTGGGGCGCCCTTCGAGAGAGTCGTTGCTGAGATCGAGCGCGCACGCGAGGAGCGGGCGGGCTTTGAGGCCGAGCTAGCACGCCTGTCCGAGCTGCAGCCTCGCGAGGAGCTCAAGGCACTCCGAGACCTGCAGGCTGAAGTTGAGGGGGCCCATCAGATCGAGCAGTTGGAGCAAGCCATCTCCTCCGCTGCCGATCGGGCTGCAGAGGAAGGCGGACGCAGCCGAGTCGCCAACCGAGCCCAGCCCGTAGAGCGCCAGTCACGTGATCGACAGCGATTACTTGTGGAGGAGAAGGCCAGCCAGGTTCACAGCGCTGCGTCGATTGACCTGGTAGAGGCCGGGGAGGGTGAGGAAGGCGCAGCACCGAGCGAGCCTGCTCCTGGGGATCAGACCACAGTGGAGAGTGTCGAGGAACTGGTCATCGAGTCTCTGCCTGCTGAAGAGGTCGGCAGCGCTCTTGCGATAGACGCCGAAATCGGTTCAGAGGTCGACGCGCCATCAGAAACAGATCCCGCCGCAGATCAAGTCCAGGAGGAGAGAGCTGAGGCAGAGCTTCTCGAGCTACTGAACAAGCAGGAGCTCCTGCTCTGCAGGGCCTCGGAGGCGCGTCGCGACGAGGTCTGGGAGAGCCTGATAGAACACGGAGAGCTCTCACAACCCCACCTCAAACGCGCCCTCGACGTGCGATGGAACTCCGCCGCAAGGTCGCTGGCAACAGGGCAATCTCTCAAGTCTCTGGAGCGTGTTGCCCAGCGGCGCCTGGAACTCGACCACCGACGCGAAGAGGCGTTGGCCCTGATCTTCAATGAGGAGGAGTACTTCTATCCCTATCAACCCCCGGATTGCCCGGCTGACAAGTCTCGACTCTACTGGCCTGTTCAGCGGCGGGTGGAGAAACTGGTGGAACAGCTGCGGGAAGTCTGGGAGCGGCCACGAGAGGCCAAGATCTCCAGGAAGTTCCACCAGGACCTGGCCGAGCTCGACTGGTGCAAGGAGCGCGCCAGGAGTCAGGGGCACAGCCTGCCGGCCTCCGAGGAGCTACCCTCTTGGCTCTTCCTGGTGAACCCGGAGGTCAGGTCGCTGGATTCCAACAACTTTGCCTGGGACGCCAGCGAGGCACGGCTCCTGGCCAACAACGCTGCCGTAACTGAGTACAATTCTGCGCAGTGGGCCAAGGAGGTCCAAAAGGACCTCACGGAGGAGCAGCGGGCAGACTCCGAGGAAAAGCGGCAGGTTGAGATCACCAACGACTACCGACGCATGTTTGGGCGACCGGCACTGGCATGGAATTTCCTGCTGCAGGCCTCCTCAGCTGGTCATTCTGACTACATGGCAAGGACGGGAGAATTCGGCCACTACGAGAAAGGCAACCCGGACCGAGAGTCGCCCTTCGATCGGATGCAGCTCGTCGGTTACAACTATGGCATCAGTGAGAACTGCCACTTGGGTGGAGGATCTGCCCAGGGCGCTCACGAAGGCTGGTGCAAGTCCAGCGGTCACCACCGAAATCTCTTGATGGCCGGGCACTCCGAGATGGGCTCCGCAAGGAACAGTCGCTATTGGACTCAAAACTTCGGGACCGGTCAGAATTTTCAGAACGACATCGAATCATGGCAAGACTGATTCTTGACGAGAAAGGCAAGCGCCGGGCATTCCGGCTCAACAATGGCCGACTGACCATTGGGAGTTCGGCTGACAACTCTCTGGTGCTTGTTTCTTCTGACGTCGCGGATACCCACGCGGAGATTCGTGTGGAAGACGGGACGGTGACGCTGATTCCAAAGCCTGGTGTGATGCCACCAACGCTTCTGGGCCGTGCTGTCAAGCAACCCACGCGTCTTGCGGCCAATTCGGAGTTCAAGATTGGTAGCGCGGTCTTTCGGATCGTCGCTGACGAGCAGGCTTCGGTTCCTGCTCCGGGAGCAACCAAGTCGTCACGCTCGGATGGAGTCTCCGCCCGTCGGACTGCTTCGGGTGACGGTGCTCGGATTCAGCACACTCGGCGCACGGTCAAGCGTGGCATGCCGACCTGGGCAATTCTTGCCGTTGTCGCGCTTGTTGGCGTGGTCGGGTACTTCTTCTTCCGAAACTGGCTGGAAGACGGACTGGAGACCGAGTGGGATCCTACAGCGCGCTACCACGAGGCTGTACTCGCGTACCAGGAGGGGTCGGTCAAACGCGCCAAGGAGGAGCTTGGCCGAATTGATCTCACCCGCGTGACTCCGGAGCTCAAGGAGAAGGTCCAGGAGTTCCAGGACAAGGTCAAAGGAGATGAAGAGCGCGCACTACTTGCCGAGCACAACATGAGCGGCACCAAGTGGCTCGACAGCAACCTCAAGGGCTATGCAAAGAGCTATCTGTCGGGAGATCGCGCGGAGCGCCCCAAGGCTCGATACTTCGTCAGGCGTTGTGACGAGTTCAAGCAAGAGTGGCCCAAGCATCCCGAGCTGGAGTGGGTCAATCGCTATCGCTCTCGCTTCGCAAAGATTGCGGAGATGGACTCGCCTGCCGAGTATGCGGATCTCGAGTGGGAGGTCGGTCGTCGTACGGCAGCCAAGCCGCGTGACTATGCCCTGGTGTTTCGCCTGATTGATCAGTTCCTGCTGGAGTCCGAAGGAGATCAGCGGGCAGCCGGGCAGGCTCTGTATCAGGACCAGATCGCGGGGCGCGAGGAGTACTTCCTGGATCGCATGCAGGAATCCCGCTACCAGTGGGAGAAGCAGCAGTACGGTAAGGCCGTCGAGTGGCTCGTGCAGGTCATCCTCAAGATTGGGGATGAGGCCATGGAAGACCAGGCAATCGACTTCTTCCTGAAGATGCAGACCGTCGATGGCGCACCGCTGTCAGATCGCTATCTCGCGAGCTACAAGTCAAACCGGCCCGAGCAGTTCGAGATCCTGATGGAGCACGAACGCTTGCGGGAGGCAGCCAGGTCAGCTGGGGTGCTCTAGGTCGTTCCTGGGGCCAGAGTCTTCCAGGCTCAGCCCACTGCGACCCCGATGGCGAATGCGTGAAGCTCTGCTAGCTGGCCCTGGAACGCTTCCAGGCGTTGCTCTCCCATCAGCTTCTCGCGTGCCTTGACTCCCATCTGCCGGGCAGCCTGAGGATTGTCGAGCATGACGGCGATGCTCTCTGCGAGCTTGTCCGCATCGCCGGGCTCCACCAGCAGCCCGTCCTGGCGATCTTCGACCAGGGGAAAGGTGCTGTTGATCGCGGAGACCACAGACGGAATCCCAAAGCCGAGGGCCTGGACTGTGGACCAGCCCAGGCTGCCCGCTCGTAGGCTGGAGGCGTGCAGGTCTGCTTGAATCAGAGCCGTCTCGACATGCTTCAAGGCCGGAGAGTTGATCGTGAAGCAGCTGGATAGCTCGAACTCACGTACCATTCTGCGCAGGTTGTCTTCCTCGGGACCGTTGCCGAGCACCAGGAAGTTGAGCTTGCGGCCTGCCCTGGTGAGGATTCTCGCGGCTGCGACGAGCACATCGACGCCGTGCTCCTGATCCAGGGTGGCGAAGCTGATCAGCACTGGGCTGCCGGCCTCGAGAATTGGCCGTGGCTCCCAGTCGCGAGTGAGATCCGGACCATGTTCGATGACGCGTAGCAGCTCCCGTGGGGCGTTCCCCTTGTTGACGGCCTTCTCGACGAGCGTCGGGCAGGGCAGCAAGATGGCCCGCAGCTGGGCTGTCGAGTAGGTCAGTGGAGCCTCGGGGGGGCGCACCAGCTCGAGGAGATAGGGTGTCCGGAGTGCGTCAGCTATCCTGGCGGCCAGGGGGGCAAGTCGGGCGCTGGTGACGTGCAGGAGATCCGGCTCCAGCTCTTCCACGCGGTCCCTGGTGCGTCCTGCCGCAAAGGCGCCAAGCCACCTGTGGGTGGGGAGCTCGCCCTCGAAGCAGGTAGCGCCGGTTGCAATCAGGTTGCCAGTCCGGCTGCCCTTACGGGAGATCACGCTGACCTCGTGGCCTGCAGCGAGGGTTGCACGTACGCTCGCAATCAAGCGAGCCGTACCATCGCTGAAGTCGAGCTCTGGGTGCAGGAAGGTGATGCGCACCCGGGGAGTTTGTTCTCCCCGAGGGGTTCCGTCAATCGTTGGTCCCGGTGCCTGCCCCTGGGGCGCCCTCGGCCTCACTCGGGCGGGTGCGCCAGCGCCGCTGGTGCCAGGCCCACTGCATGGGGGATTCACGAATCCAGGCCTCGAAGTGTCCATTGAGCTGCCCCAAGAGCTCCCTCGCAGCGTCCTCTCGAGGCAGCCCAAAGCTGTAGTGCAGGGGCTCTTCCACCTGCAGTCGATATCGTGGGGCGCCCTCCTCGGGCAACACGCAGCGGACAGGTATGAGCGGCAGTCGTCGCGCTCGCGCGAGCGATGCAGGTGCTGTCATGGTGAGAGCCGGGGTTCCAAGGAATGGCAGGAAGGTCCCGTCGAGGCGGCGAGCTTCCAGATCACACAGCAGCCCCAGGATGTGACCCCGCTCGAGCACGCGGACCAACGCTCGAGGATTCGAGTGTTGTGGGATGGTGTCCACATTGTAGGAGTGGCGCATTTCTACCAGCCAGGCAGCACTCGGGTCCTTGCGTTTCTCCAGGCCGACAACGGATCCCTGGAAGCCGAGGCGCGCAAGGGTCGCGGCCAGCAGCTCCCAGTTCCCCAGGTGGGCGGTGACGATGATCGCTCCTTGTCCCTTCTCCAGTTCGCGTTGCAGGATGGAGATGGAGTCATCGACCTCCACAAGCTCTCTCAACCATTCGTCTCTCGCTGGGCCGACTGCGGCCAGCTGCAGCCACTCGTAAGACAGGCGTGCCGTGTGTCGCCGAACGCCCGCGGCTACTTGCTTGAGGTCGAGGGCTGAGAGTTCGTCGCCGTACGCGAGTTCCAGGTTTGAACGGATGGTCTTCTCGAAGGATGAGAACTGCGATAGCCAGGCAGCTCCTTGGAGTGGCCCCAGCACCGCGGATCGCGGCAGGATGACCGAGGATGCGCTGGCGAGCCGCACAAGTCGATCACGGATCTGTCGTCGCCAGGGGTCAGCCATGGAGCAGTCGATGACGGAGTCTCGTGCGGACATGGTCTTCACCGCGCCAGGAGTCGAGGAAGGCCTCGACCAGCGCCTCCCCGTCAGGAAGATCCCGGAAGTGGGGGGGGGCTTGAGCCGCCTGTAGCTCGCTACCAGGCCCCAGGAGTAGCTCTCCTGTGGGGCTGGCCCACAGGTGGTCCTCTTGGGGCAGGCAGAGCCCACGGTCGAAGAGTTCTCCAAGCAGACGTGCCAGGGCGGCAGGCTCGGCCGTACTGGTCGGCCGCGCCTCATCGGAGACCAGGTAGAGAGCTCGCGACTCCGGACCCAGCGAGAGGGCCACGGGAGTCAGTGCTGGAATGCCGTGCTGGGTGGCTCGGCCGAGGTGGGCCCAGGACCGCCGACGGTCGCGACTGGACGTGTCGAGCAAGAGCTCGATACCGTCCTTGCACCGGTGCAGATCGCCAGGGATCGGCCCGAGCAGCGGAGCGCAGATCGAATCCAGCTCAGCTCGGTACCCGGGAGGCAATAGCCGGGATACCAGCAGCTCGTGTCCCTTGACCCGGACCTGCTCACAGAGCCCACTGTCTCGCAGCCAGCGGTCTTCGTGCTCGATCAGGGAGTCACGTCTGCGCGATACTGCCTTCACCTCGATTCCCCTTGTCAGTTTCGAGACGAAGCCAGCCAGCGAGGGTCTCTGATCCTGGAGCGTGCGGCGCCACTCTACCAGGAAGCGCCGTCGTAGTCGCAGGTCAACGGACTCACGGCAGTCCGCGGCAAGGTTGAGCAGGTCCCGCTCCAGGACCGAATCAGGAAGCTCCGGGCGGAGTACGCTACCCGTGAAGTCGATCATCCATGGACGATCCTGCTCGTCGAGGAGCACGTTTCCTGCGTGCAGGTCGCCATGGTCCAGCCCAAGTGCGTGGGCCCGTCCAATCAGGCGGCCGAGTGCAGCTGCAGTCTCCCGAGCTCGGGTTGAGTGGGGGCCGTCATCGGCCAGGGCCTCGCCCAGGGTTCTGGCACCCATGACCAGCTCACAGGTCAGCTCCCAGCCCCCCTCGCGCCGCCGCAGCTCATGGGGCTCGGGGACGTCCAGCCCGGCGCCGTGGAGGCTTCGCAATACCTTGAACTCACGTTCGGCTCTTCCGCGGTCGCGGAAGCGCCCTGGCCAGCTTCGAGCCTGGAATCGCTTGACGATCCTGCGCTGGCCGTCCTCGGTCTCCTGGATGCCCACACAGCGATGTGGGCTGCGCTTGATCCAGGTAGTTTGGGGGTCGAAGGTCATTGGGGATAAGCTACTCCTTGACCGGGCACGGAGGAGTCGAATGGCTTTGTAATTGTCGAGGTGCTTGACTCTACTGTCGCGCCGCCCATGAAGTTCCACCTCTACATCTCGCGCCAGCTCCTGACGGCCTTCGTCTTTTCCGCCGCAGGGATGGTGTTCATCGCCATGCCCGGAATTGCGGTAGGGGCCGTTCACAAGCTCGGTGGGGCAGGGACCCTGTCCGTCCTGAAGTTCGTGCCGATGATGGTGGCGGTCTTCGTTCCCTATGTCCTGCCCGTGGCGTTGCTGCTGGCCCTGGTCTCGACCTACGGGCGGCTTGCGGCACAGAACGAGTGGACGGCAATCCGTATGGCGGGAGTGAATCCCTACCGCATGCTCTGGCCGGCGATCCTCCTGGCTCTGGCTGCGGGTGGCGGGGTCTACTCTCTCAACGCTGAACTACTTCCGCGCATCAAGGTCTGGCAGAAGACAGCTCAGTTACAGGAGCTCAAAGGTGCTCTCCGCAACCTCTCAAGAGGCAAGACCGAGGTGGAGATTGGGGAGTTCTATCTCTCGTCGATGTACCGAGATCCGGATAATCCGGAGACGTTTTACGATTGCTTCATCGAGTTTCCCGGGGAGCAGGGCAACGAGCCCGAGAGTTTCTACGCCAAGGCGGTGAACTTCGAGTTCGATGACAAGGACATGACAGCGACTCTCTACGCCGCGCAGGGGACAACCGGAAACTTCGAGGCGAGTGCAGAAGAGTTTGCCATCACAGTGGATCTGGACCGCATCACGGGGAGTAACAAGCGCGCCGACTTCGGCAGTGCGCGCTACCAGACATCGGAGCAGTTGCGTACCAATCTGTCGCGTCTGGACCTGGAGGAGGCTTTCATGCGTGCCTTCATTCCCATCATGCAAATGACGCCGCCTCGTAACTACTTCGAGCGCTGGCGGCGGCCCCGACGCCGACTCCTGTTTGCCTGGCACAATCGTATGGCCAATGGCGCGACATGCCTGATGTTCGTCCTGGTCGGGGTTTCCACGGGGGTCATGCTTCGCAAGGGCACCCAGTTGAGTGCCCTGGCAGTCGCGGTCGGCTATGCAATGGTCTACTGGATCGCCTCATTGCGACTGGGCAAGCAGCTTGCACAGAATGGAGTGATCGAGGCCTGGATTGGAGCCTGGGGGCCACTGGTGGTGTTTTCCGTCATCGGAGCGTGGTTGACCCACCGCGCCTTCAAGGAATGAGCATGGGAAGTGGAAAGCCCAGGAGACGGTTGCGCCAGGTCGGCCGCCGGCTCGCTCTAGGAGGACGACTCGACCGCTACGTGGGGTGGACGTTCATCTCTTGCTATGCCACGGCGCTCTTCGTTGTCCTCGGCCTGTTTGTGATCATGGATCTGGCCTCGAACCTGGATGACTTCCTCGAGCCCTGGGAGGACGGGAGCACGGTTTCGACCGCCATCATCGCGGCCTACTACCTGTTTCACCTGCCCTTTCTCCTGCTGCAGGCGGCGCCGTTCATCACGCTCATCGCGGGCTTGTTCACCCTCACCCGACTGCTGGGGAACAACGAGGTCGGCGCCGTGCTCGCGGCCGGGGTCAGTGGACGTCGGCTCCTGGTTCCGATCTTCCTGGGGGGTCTCCTGGCAGCCCTGGGAATGGTCGTGCTCCGAGAATCGGCAACGACGACGATCCTGCCGATCAGGGACTCCCTGCACTACGCTCTGGAAGAGAAGCGTACGGACCGGGTCTACAATGTTCTGAGGCTGAGAGACCTCGCGGGCAGCCACCTGCGCTTCGGAGAGTATCGCCCCGGTGAGGAGGGGGAGATGCCGGTTGGCAATGAGCTCCTGCTGAGTCTCCGAGAGGGGAACGACTGGCTTGCGACGATCACCGCCGACCGTGCGTGGTGGGCCGAGCGGGACGGGGAGTGGGGCCTGGAGCTGCACAACGGTCAGCGTGAGGAGCTCTCGGACCGCAAGCACACGACCTCCATCGATTGGCTGGGACCGGAGCTCTTCGATTTCACCCCCGAACTGGCCCAGACCTACCGGCGGGCGAGGGAAAACCCGCTGGAGCTGTCCTTTCTCGAGGCCGTGAATCTAGGTCGGAGGGACCCTGACAATGTGGTCTATCAGACCCTGATGCAGTACCACCTGACCTTCCCCCTGGCGAATCTGGTGCTGCTCCTGGTGGGCTTGCCCCTGGTGATGCGCCACGAGCGAGCCCGAGGGGTCGAGGGCGTGGCCAAGGGGCTTCTGCTCTGTCTTTTCTTCTTCGCCACTGACTTCGTGTGCAGGAGTCTTGGCGTCCAGGGGGCGCTGGACCCTCTCCTGGCCAGCTGGCTGCCTGTCCTGCTCTTCGGGAGCCTGGGCGTGGTGCTCTTCGATGCCCTGCGCACCTGAGGGCGGCCCCTTGGGAGTTCACGCCACAAACCCAATGGGGAAGGGAGCTTGGAGCGGCTGGGCCCAGGACATATCCTGCCGCAAGGCGGGAAGCCCCGGCAACCTCGCTCGTCAGTCATCTGACACCGACCTCCACTCGAATTCTGGCCACTGATGAACCTCTCGAGCCTCACACGACTCTCGCCTTCCTCCGTCCTGCTGGGCCTTCTTCTGGGCATGGTATTCCTGTGGGGATGCTCGACCACGGATGACTCCCGTCCGAAGCACTACGAGATCCGTGATGCGATCATGCGCGGGGACTTCGAGGAAGCCATGAGTCTCGCGGATAGCCGGAAGGGCAGCGCTCTTGATCAAGAGGAGCTTCAAGAGCTGCACCTGGTTGCCACAGTTGGGTACTACCTGGAGGAGGGGCGTAGGGCGACGCTCGCAGATCAGGACGATGAGGCGCTCATCTGGTTTCAACGCGCGGAAGAGATCTCTCCCGACTCCGAGCGTGTCCTTGAGTGGCTGAGCAAGACCAGGGCCAAGCTCGCTCGCACCTGGGTGTCCAAGGGTTTGGAGGCCCTTTCCAGCCAGGAATATTCGCAAGCTCAGCAATGCTATCAGCAGGCGCTCGAATACGAGGTGGCCAATCCTCTGGCCCTGGCGGGGCTCGAGCAGGTAGAGATTCAGATCAACTATCGAATCGGGTTGGGCGAGAGCTACTACACCGAGGGCATTCGTGCGCTGGTCGATTATCGCCTGAGCATTGCCAGGCGTGGCTTCGAGGCGACCACCAAGTACCTTCCCCGAATGGATCGCGCCGTGACGCGCTCCTCGGAGGTCAAGACCCTGCTCTCCGAGCAGCGAGTAGAGATATCCAAGAGCTTCGAGGAGAAGGGGTTCTATGCCGGTGCTCTGAGTGAAGTGCGCATTGCGCTGGCCCTCAATCCAGAAAACGAAGAGGCCAAGAATGAGATCGATCGATTGAAGATCGAGAATCAGGCAGCTCAGTTACTGCGCGAGGCACAGATGAAAATCTATCGGCGCGAGTTCGACGCCGCGATCAAGCTTCTAGATGAGGGTGAGGCACTGACGCTGGCCCAGAAGGAAGCCTTTATCAAGACTCGCAACACGATCGATGACGCCAAGCTGGAGGCGAAGTACAGGTTGGCTCTCGATCTCGAGTATGACGGTCAGTTCGAGGATTCGATCAAGGCCTACTCCGATCTGCTCACGATCGTCGATCACTACAAGGACGCGCTGGCACGCCAGGCGACTCTTGAGGGGTACGTTGAAATGGCTGCGAGCTACTACGAGCAGGCCCAGAATGCGGATGATCCTGCGATCAAGCTCGAGCACCTCCGCTCGATCGAGGGCTTTTGGCCCGACTACAAGAACATCCGGAAGCTCATTGATCGCCTGCAGTAGGCTCCAGTTGGACGTGAACCCGGGCGGGTGAAAGGCCTAGCAGGTTGATGACTGCTTCGACCTCGATGCCCTCCATGCAGAGTAGGCCCTCGGTCCTGGCGCATTGCCGGGCCAGGCAGGGCGCACAGTAGAGCGTCTGGGGGGCTCGCAGGACCTGATGGATGGAGTCCGGACCGGGGGGGGGCCAGGGGCCCGTGCGAGCCGCGTCTTGAGGACCCGCGAGACAGATCACCGGCAGGCCACAGGCGATGGCCAGGTGAAGCGGACCGGAGTCGCAGCCGACGAAGCGCGCCCCACGCTCCGCTGCAGCAGCTAGAAGTCCTGCAAGCTCAGGAAGTCCTCGCTGACCAACCCAGTGCTTCACCTCCTGATACCCGACTAACTCCTCTTCGAGTCGTCTCCCCGATGCCTCTTCAGCGGGGCCAGAGATGGCCAGGACGGGTGTGCCCGATCTCGCCAGGCGCTCGAGCAGTAGCCTTTGATTCTCAAGGGGCCAGGAGCGAACATCACCGGGGCCGGCGACCTGAAGTAGGACCGCAGGAGCCGAGGTGTTCGGGAAGAGCGCTGCGAGACGACCTCGACCGGCTTCGAGTTCGTCCTTACCTATCTTGAGCCAGCTCCTGGGGTGAGTGTGGTTGAGGACTGCCTGGGGGCCTGCCACGTACGCGGCCAGGTGCAGGTTGCGGTCGACCGCGTGTGGTTTGCCGGGGACCGCCAGAGGCGGAGCTGGATCCGTCAGGACGATCGATCCCAGGGGTTCAGTCCAGTCACGGGCGGCCCATCCACTTCGCCTGGCTGCTCCCGACAGCCAGGTAACCGCAGCACTCTTGAGATTTCCCTGGGCGTCGATGGTCCAGTCCGGCCGAAATCTGCGGAGGTCACGCCTCATGTGCCACCAGGCGGAGGGGCCCCCGTGACGGGCAAAGAGTATCACTCGATCCAGCCCGGAGAGTTGCTCGACCAGGGGGGCGAACTCTGGTTGCACGGCCCAGGCGATCAGGGCTCGAGGCCAGGCCTGGCGCAGGGCATGGAAGACTGGCAATGAGTGGACCACGTCCCCCAGGTGGGAGAGGCGCACGATCAGTATCCGCTTCGGAGTCTCGTGATGGGATCTGGTCAAGGGGCAGGGTAATGCTTGCTCTAAGCTTGCAGGAGGCGGGCCAGCCTGAGGCGCGGAATGCGTAGGATACGAAGACGATGATCCGACGGATATCTACCAAGTGGGTGCTTGCGGTCCTGGCGGCCGTTGTGGTGCCGTTCGTTGTGTTCGCCTGGTATGTGGACGTCAAGCTGGCGGACCGAATCTCGAATGATATTGTCCGCTACTACATGCAGCGATTTGCTGCTGATCTGGCGGATCGAATCGACGATGAGCTGGCTGAGCGCCGATTGGACATCGAGCTATGGGCCTCCGATCCACTGGTGCTGTGGTCTGTGGGGGACGACCCAGAGGATTACCGACCCCTGCTGGAGCTTGATTTCGATCGATTTGTACTCCGAAGCCCGGGCTTTGATCTCTTGCTCGTGGTTGATTCGAAGGGGCACTGCGTTGGTGCCAGCTCTGTCGGCTCGGGTGGGGAGCCACTTGGAGAGGCTCGAGCCGAGCGCCTGCACCGCATCAACTACAGCGAAAGATCCTGGTTTCAGTCGAGCATGTCGGGGTCATCGACCCTCGTTGATCACCATGTCTCGCCGCTCCTCCATCCAGAGAAGGCCAGCCTGAGTGATGCTTCACAGCTGGAGCCCGGCGACTACGGGGTGGGAATTGCAGAGCCCATCTATTCCCCCGAATACCCCGATCGAATCATTGGCGTGATCTACGGTGTCCTCAATTGGACGGTTGTCCAGGAGGACTTGCTCGACAACTACCGCAAGGGAGACATCTTCGAGGGAATCGGCTCCGAGATCTATGAGTCGTCGTATTCCTGGCTCTGGAAGTCTGACTCGAACACGATCATCGGTCATCCGAAGACCCACCTCTACGGTAGTCGCGTGGCAGAAGAGCCCATTGGGTTGCCGCAGCTGGTGAAGGCTGCATCCGCAGCCGATCAGGGAATGTTCCCTGAGTACGAATTTGATGGGCGTCTGAAGCAGGCGGCCTTCAAGCACTGCAAGGGGGAGAGTGAAGGAGGTCTGGGCTGGGTCGTGGGGATAGGCATTGACAACACGGACATCTACGCAACGGTCAACGAGCTGAATGAGCTTCTGATCAATGCAACCTTGCTGGTGCTCTTCGTTGTCGTGATCTGGACCATCTTCATTGCGAGACGCACGACACGCCCGATTCTTCAGCTGCAGGGGCATGCCCGCCGTGTGGCAGCAGGAGACCTGGACGCTCGAATTCAGGTCTCATCCAGCGACGAGCTGGGACAGCTGGCGAGGGACTTCAATCAGATGATTGGAGAGATGGCGGAGAACCGTCGGCGGCTGGTCCAGGTGGAGAAGGAGTCGGCCTGGCGCGAGATGGCGCGCCAGGTTGCTCATGAGATCAAGAACCCCCTGACTCCGATCAGCCTCTCCGTCAACTTGCTCAAGCGTGCACGGGACGAGAACAGTCCGGAATTCGATGAGATCCTCGCTCGTACGATCGACCTGATTCAGCGTCAGGTAGAAAACATGCGCCAGATCTCACAGAACTTCTATGCATTCGCAGGCGAACAGGTGCTCGAACCGGTGCCCACTGACCTGCGCGAGCTCATCGATGAAGTACTTGAGTTGAATCATGCTTGGGCAGCGGAGCTAGGGGTCAAGACCACCGTGGTGGGTGAGGGCGTCATTGCCCAGCTGGACCCGACCGAGTTCAAGCGGGTCATGATCAATGTCGTCTCAAACGCCCTGGAGGCGATGCCCGAAGGGGGGGACTTGCAGGTCAGGCTCTCAGTGGCCAATGGCTCCGTCCGTGTCGAGGTCCGGGACACAGGTACGGGCATTGAGGAAGAGATCAGAAAGCGGCTCTTTGAGCCGTATCTGACGACCCGTTCACATGGCACCGGTCTTGGACTGGCGATTTGCAAGCGTGTGGTTGATGAGATGGGCGGAACAATTCGTCTTCAATCAATGCCCGATGAAGAAGGTGGGGGCACGTTGGTTGTGCTCCTCCTGCCCACTGCCCTCGAGCAGTAAGCTACCCTGATAGACTCCTCCGATGTTGATTGCCACTCTCTGCATTCAGGCTTCACTACTTGCCCACCCCCTCTATGTTCAGGAGGAACAGCCTGAGCTTCGCTCCGCTCAACACATACTCCTGCTCCATGACGACATGGAGGGGCAACCCTTCGAGCAAGGCCGGACTCGAGAAGAGGCGCTGGAGTTGATGAAGGATCTTCGCCGCCTCATCGAGGAGGGCGAGGACTTCGGCGGGTTGGCACGAGAGTTCTCCAACGCGCGCACCAGCGCGTCCTACGGCTCGCTGGGTTCCTTTCCACCGGGAATGCTCAAGGAGCCCTTCAATGGCTTCCTCTACGGAGCTGAGATGGGAGAGCTGAGCGAGATCTTCGACCTTCCTTCGGGGCTGCACCTGCTCAAGAGGGTCGAGCCTCATGCTGCGATCCTTCAGATTCAGCTCGAGGGAACCAGTGAAGAGAATCGGGAGCTAGCTGCAAGCCTGATGGCGCAGCTGCGTGCGGGAGCGGACTTCGGTGACCTGGCTCGGAAGCACTCGAGTGATACAGGCTCGGCGGCTCGAGGCGGGCAATATCGAGTGTTTGAAAGGGGGTCCAATGACTCGCTCTTGAAGCTGGAGGCCTTTCGGACCGCTCAGGGGGAGATTGGTGGACCCCTCGAGTCCCCTCTGGGGTTGCACCTGATCAAGCGGGTCGAGCCTTCGAGTCTTCCACGAGATCTGTGGGAGGACAACTTCATTCGTGCCCGTGGCATTCTCGTCTCTCACTTGAATGCAGTCGGGGCAGACCCGGATCTGAACCGTACTCAGTCGGAGGCCAAGGCGCTCGCCGATGAGGTGATCCAGCGAGTCGAGGGGGGGGAGTCCTTTGCGGAGATAGCAGCTCGATTCAATGACGATCCTGGAGGCAAGGAGCGCGCTGGAGATCTGGGGTGGATTCATCGGCAAAACCCTGACCTACCCATCTTCTTCAGTGGGCTCTTTGTTGCCAAGCCAGGGACCATGAGTCCTGCGCACCTGACTTCGGCTGGAGTCGTGGTCCTGATTCGTGAGAAGTGAGCCGGCCGGGGGGCTCGATGGCAGCTGCGACCCCTCCAGCTGGCCCCATCCAGCCTTGAGCCACAAGAGCACGACCCGTGTCGCTGTTGTGATCCCCGCCCTCAATGAGGAGCGGGGCCTACCCCTGGTCCTCCAGGAGATTCCCAGCGGGCTGGTAGATCGAATCGTTGTCGTGGACAACGGGTCAACAGATGGCACCGCAGGTGCGGCACGAACAGGCGGTGCGCAGGTCGTTCTGGAAGAGGTCCGTGGCTATGGACGAGCCTGCCAGGCCGGTATCAATGAGCTGTTGGGAGGGGCTGAAGAGCACCTGTCGAGCATGGACGTGATCGTGTTTCTCGATGCGGATCACTCTGATTACCCGGCTGACATGCCCGACCTGCTTGCCCCAATCCTCGAGGGTAAGGCTGATCTTGTGATTGGTTCACGCACACTTGGGGGAGCCACCATGGATGCTCTCCTGCCTCAGGCTTGGTTTGGTAACAGGCTGGCTTGCTTTCTGATGCGGGTCCTCTTTGGCGCGCGCCATACCGACCTCGGGCCATTTCGGGCCATTCGCGTTGACGCCCTCCGGCATCTGGAGATGAGGGATCCGGATTATGGCTGGACCGTTGAGATGCAGCTCAAGGCCCGGGTCGCGAGGCTTGAGGTGGTCGAGGTTCCTGTGCGCTATCGTTCTCGTGAAGGGGCAAGCAAGATCACAGGAACCCTGCGAGGAACCCTTGGTGCTGCCTACAAGATCCTTGGTTGGATCTTCGCCTGGCGCATGAAGCTCTGGCTCAATCCCCGGAGTATCCCCAGGTTCCGCGGATGACCGCGTAGCGAATGCCGATGATCTCGACAAGGAAGTCGAGGATGCCCCAGTGCGGATAGACATCAGCGCTCGTGACAACAAGATTGTGGAGGCCCGCATCAGAGGCGTTCTCTCGCGCCTGGTTCAGTGCGCTACGCGGCAGGTCAACGCTGAATATCGTGAAGCTGGTGCCCGTGGCCTCAAAGGTGCCCGAACTCTTCGTATCGCGCTTGAACTCGACCGTCGAGCACGCGGACACTACGACCGTGAGGAGCAGCCCGCACAGCTCTGGAGCTTGGAGTCGTCGGCGTAGTCTCATGGTTTCAAGATAGCGTCGTGGAGAGGCGCATGGAAGCGAGACCGAGGGGCACTGAGGGGACTAGAATCAACCTCATGAATGGCATCGGCAGGACTCACACCGGTCTGGAGGGGAATCTGGGCCCTCAACCCGAGAGGTTCGAAGAGGTGTTCGGAGAAGGCCAATTCCCACGGGTTTTCTTCGCTCCGGGGCGCGTCAATCTGATGGGAGCACACCTGGACTACAACGGGGGCCCGGTCATGCCGATGGGAATTGACCGTGGCACCTGGGTCGCGGCCAGAGTCGTCGAGGGGGGGGATCGCCTGGCACTGGCGACCTCACGAGATGGAGTGAGGGTTCACCAATTCTTGTGCAGTGAACTGCCACGAGAGCCCTTGGGGTCCTGGACCGACTATGTGGTTGGAGTCGTGCGGGCCCTGCTCCCTCACAGGGAGCAGGGCATCGGTGGACTGAACCTCGACTTCGGGGGCAACCTACCCGTGGGGGCTGGGCTTTCCTCCTCTGCCTCCCTGTGTCTGGTAAGTGCAGTGGCCCTCAATGAACTCTGGGGGCTAGGCCTGGATCGGCGATCTCTGGTTCAGGCGGCTCTGGAGGCGGAACGTGAACATGTCGGCTTGCCCTGTGGGATCATGGATCCCTTTGCAGTTGGTCTGGCTGAATATGGATCGGTGCTCTGGCTGAACTGCCAGGAGCAGAGCTACGCTCATCTGCCCATTGATCTGGAGCGGTTTGGGGTGGCTGTTGCAGACAGTGGAGTTCGACGAGATCTGCGGGAGGTTGGTTATCGGACGAGGGTGGAAGAGTGCGGGGCCGCGGCTGCACTCCTGATCCAGAGGCAGCAAGGGGCACGAAGCCTCTGTGACATCGACTGGGAGACCTTTCGAGTCGTTCAGCCTGCTCTGTCTCCCACCCAGATCAAGCGAGTTCGACACGTGCTCAGAGAGCGCGACCGGACGATGATTGCTCGTGAGGCTCTCAATCGGGGAGACATGGTTGAATTCGGTCGCTTGATGTTCGCCGCTCACGAATCCCTACGAGTTGATTATCAGGTCTCCTGTCCCGAGCTGGACCAGCTCGTCTCAGACGCGTTCAGGATCGAGGGCATCCTGGGGTCCAGGCTGACCGGTGCCGGGTTTGGAGGCTGTACGGTGATCCTTCACGAGCGCGGGGCGGAGCTGGAAATCGAGCGCCTGTTGAGCTCCAGCTTTCATGACAGGTTCGGACGACGTCCAGAGCTCTGGTTCTTCACCGGATGTGACGGCCCTCGTGAACTGGCAAGCTCGAGATGAGCAGCAGGCCGGGAAGGTCCCGGCCTACTATGAGCGCATGCTGGCTCTCTCTTCGAGAGTCGAGGGGGCCGGTCAGGTGCCCACACCTGCAGCAGGAGGAGGGGCGGCTGGCCTGTCGACCTGGCTGCCGGTTACTTGTTGTTAGCGAGTTGCTCGACTCCAGCGGCGATGAGGAGCAGGCCAGAGGGGCTTTCCTTGACCTCCGTACTGAAGGGTGAGTCGAGGAATTCCACGCACTTCTGGGCCTGCGAGCTGAACAGGTAGTTTGCCGCGAGGACCAGGCGCGCATCGTTGTCAATCACATGATCGGCAACATACTTCTCCATCAAGGCCAGTTGCGTGTCAAAGTCGGCCGGATCCCCGTAGAAGGATCGCTTGTCGATACCCAGAGAAGCGATCTCCGGTGAGAGCTTCAGCGATTGACGCAGGGAGAAGGCGGCGTAGTGGTAGTCGCCTGTGGCAAAGAGCGCGTCTGATAGCACCAGGTAGAGCACCCCATCCTGGGGGGCGAACTCGATTGCCTTGGCGTAGTAGTGGACTGCGTCTCCGTAGCGCCCCTCACTGAAAGCGCGATCACCAAGCGCCATGTACTCGGTGGCGGCGCGCAGTCCGAGGTCAGGAGTACGCATAGTGGGGGCCATCTCGGCACCGCTGATCACCTCTCCCAGGGGCTCCTCGATGATCTCGCTTACGACCGGCTCTTCTGCATAGTAGTAGTTGTAGACCACGCTGGGAGTCGCGTAGGCATAGCTCGGAAACAAGTACCCGCTCGAGTAGGGGTAGTAGGAAGGCCAGCCCCAGTAGGGGTTGTAGCACCAGTTGTATCCGAATCCCCAGCCCCAGCCGAAGCCGAAGTACCAGCTACAGGAGTTGAAGCACCAGCTACTCCAGTAGGGGAAGCAGCTGTTCCAGTACCAATCGTTGTAGCCGCAGTCGTAGTCGTTCCCGTATCCATAGCCGCCCCAGCGGTCTTCACCCTGGTAGGAACCACCGGAACCACGGTCACTACCGCGACCATAGTTACCATCGAACCCGCGTCCGGAGTCTCGAAGACCGGGAAGAGGGGCTGTGGAGAGCGCGCCGCGAATGGCGAGGTCGGAGGCCACGGAGATGCTGCGTGCTGCGGCCGCTGCCCTCTTCCTATTTTCGGAGTCGCTGCGCTTGGCCGCATCGTAGCGCGCGTTCATGGCTCGGATAGCCTTGCGATCGGCTCGGATCTGAGAGGCACGCTTCTTTGTACGGGCATTGCGCGAGCGCACGGAGGTGTCGGTGGAGGATCCTTCGGCGCTCCTGGCCATGCTACCGCTTGGCCCCGACCGTCGCTCGATGGCGGTCCTTCGAGTCTTCCCCGGTTGCGGGAGACTGCGATCCCTGGAGGTCGAGGTTCGCCCAGAGTCAGAGCTGGTACGCAGGGACCGGGAGGCATGATTGGAGCTGGGCGTGTAGCGATCGGCGATGAGGTCAGTCGTTGAGCCCGTGCTGGCCTTCGTGGCCGGCGTGGTTGTACGAATGGTGGCCAGCCGTAGACGCTCAGAGAGCGCACTTCGCCGGGCTGCCGTCGGCATGCGAGAGTCTTGCGGGCGACCACCGTAGGCCCTCGGGACTGTTGATGTCCGCCGGCTGCTGGAGCTGCTCCTCTCGGAGACGTAGATGGTGGCATCCTCCAGAGATCCCGCTGAAGAGGTTGTTCGTGTAGAGTCGATGCTTGAGCCACGACGTGTCGAGTCGTAAGGCGTCAGCGTGCTACGTGTCTCGATCCGGGAGGAACTGGACCCCGTTGAGCTTGTTGAACGGACCGAACTACGACCGGATAGATCAATCGAGGGGGATGTCGTCCCGCTGCGCGAACTCGACCGTGAGTCGAAGCTACCAGTGGTGCCCGTTGTGGTGCGAGTGGGCGAGGTCGTACGAGTCGAAGTAGAGCGTGTGGGCGTGGTGATGCGGGACGATGTTGTCCTTGTCGGGACGCTGCGACTCGTCGAGCGAGAGCTTGAGTAGGTGCTGGAACTGGGGCTTGACGAGCGGGTGGTGGTCGTTCGTGCACCACGCGAGTGGCTGGACGAGCGGCTGGACGAGCGGCTGGAGGAACCGATCGAGCGGCTGGAGGAACCGGTTGATCTGCTCGAGGAACTCGTCGATCGGCTGGAACCGCCTGAGCTGCGTCCTCCGCGCTGGGCCAGGGCGATGTCCTCGAGGACGAGGCTTGAGCTGAGAGTCAGGCAGAGGAGGGCGAGGACTTTGCGGATCGACATGGGAGCTGTCCTGGATCAGAGGTTCATCCGGGGAGGACTGGGATTCTCGCTCTTCAGCGCAAATTCGGTGCCCATGCCTCGATCTCTCACAAAAAAAGTCCTCAGGGAGCTTTCTGGGCCCGTGGGAGGGGGCCAGTACTCCGGGAGCCCCGTTCCGGTGGGCCGGGTGACTCCGGGAGAGGACACCTGGAATTCTCCCAGGTGGGTCACCAACCGGGGTCTTGGATGGCGCTATTCGGAGCTGGCGATGGGGAGGATCAGCTGGGTGATGCCGGCCCCTCGGGCCGTCAGCTGGACGATGGCGAGTGGATCCTTGGCGATGTGCTTGTCAGGTACGCCGGCACGGAGTCTTGCGAGCGAGCTGGTGCCAATCCAGTCGATCCCGTTGGAGACCAATCGGAGTGCGGACCTCTCCTCCAGCTCCTTCCAGCCTGCGGGCAGAGTCTCAGGGATGGCAGTCAGCTGGAGCTGGAGGGTCAGAGGGAGCCCCTCTTCGTCGAGCAGGAAGTAGGCCCGGGGTTCGAGCGTTAGACCAAGCGGTGTCAGTGACTTCTTCCATTCGGCGAGTGCATCCCGGCTTGCACGTAGGCTCAGGTCCCAGTCGCGGCGGACTGCTGGATCCAGCTCCTCTCGCCAGAAAGCCGCTCGCCCCAGGCTCAGTTGCTGGATTGCGAGCCCCTGGGCTGAGGAGGTGGAGCCACCGCTGCCTCTGCGGTCAGAAGGGATGAACGAGGTCTCGAGGACCTTCAATCCACTCTTCACCTCGGTGAAGGTCTCGTTCCAGATGACCTGCTTCTTGACGACAAGATCCCAGGAGGATGGCCAGGATCGTTCACCCTCTGGCTCACGTGTCCAGGTGATCTTCTCGAGGCTCTCCCGGGGTGTCCCGTCGGGGTTGAGGCTCTCGATGCTCGATGGCTGGCCGGAGTCTGGATCGAGCTCGGCCCGCAAGGACCCGAGCTTGCCGAGGTTCGCCGTTTGTGTCTGGCCATCTATCTTCCACTCGAGCTCCGCCGGCCAGATCATCGCGACACGGCGAAGCTCCAGCTGTATCAGCAGCTCCACTTCTGCGTCTCCGACCAGCGGCTGGGAGTCAACCTGTCCATAGTTCAATAGCCACAGGCTCTTCCCGAACTGAAAGCGGATCGAGCGTCCCCGATAGTCCTCTGCGGGTTCGGCACCGTCTGGCGAGTCAGGTTGCTCGGCCGCCTTCCTGGCGATTCGCCAGCGCGCGCGGCCAGGAAAGACGAAGGTCGCCTCGCACTCGAATTTCTGGTCAGGGGCCGACGGGAATCGAAGGTTCGAGCGGCTGTAGACGCTCGAGATTCCCCCGATAGGGCGTCTCCGTGGTGGTTTTTCGGGTCGAGCCCCGCTGGAACCGGTCTCCTGAGCGGGGACAGGGGGCTTGCCGATGGCCTCGTCATTCACCAATACCAAGGCGACTGCAGTCAGAGCACAGCACGCGAGAAGTGGCGTGGGAGCTGCCCTCCTTCGCTGGCGGGTCAAGGGAGCTTCCTGACCCACTCTTCCCAGAGCTCGATATCCAGACCGTAGTCCCGCTGGCTGATGCTCACGAGGTTTGGGTGGACACGAATCCTCAGGTCGCGGTCACCCTCGGCCAGGGCGCGGTAGAGAGCTCTGGCGGCGTCGCCCTCTGCGGATACATCCTTCTTGCCGAGGTAGGCGAGTGACTTCCCAGCCGAGGTGGAGACGATTGGGACCTCGTCGAACAAGAGGCTGCCAAGGGAGTCAATGGAGTCGGTGTCGCCGATCAGACCAAGTATCAGAGCAGATTGAGTGCGGACCATCGGCTCCTCAGCATCGGTCAAGCCAGCCCTCGCGGCATCCAGTACGCCGTCACCTTCAGCTCCCGCTGCAATCAGGGAGAGGGCACAGTCAGCTGCACTCCATCGAGTGTTCGAGTTCGGCGAGTAGCGCATCAGCTCACCGATACGAAACAGGGGGGTGTCGGGGAAGCACAGGTTTCCCAGGGCCATCAGTGCGTTGCTGACTACCTTCTCATCAGGATCGTCGAGAGATGCAAGCAGAGGTGAGACATCAGCGGGATCACCGGAGAACCCCAGGGCCGCAGCGGCGACGATCCTGTTGCTCTTCGGCCCTGTTTCGAGCTCACCCAGGATCTCGAGGTGACGCTTGGTCACGCGCTCTCGAATATTGATCTCCAGCAGGCTCTGCTTGCGGCGCTCCTGAGTGGTCGATGCAGTCAAGGTCTTCTCGTTCCAGGCACGTATGGAGATCGAGAGATCTGACAGGTACTTGCCGATCGTGTGATCGTCGCGAGATGCGGGTCCAAGAGGGCGAAAGGTCTCGTCCTCTGTGATATCGATCTCGTTCTCTGTCGTGGTTGTCGCACAGCCCGCAATCAGGGGCAAGACGAGAGCCAGGGACAGGACTGGCGCAAGGCGATGAGGTGGCGTGGAGAGGATGATGGAGTGACGCATGAACAATGAAACGACCGAGGGGCCCACCTCTTCCCGTGTAAGATAGAGGCATTCGCAGGGTGCAGGGTACACTTCAGAGCTTGCTCCGTCCTTCCTGGTCCCAGCCCCGGCCCCCCAGACCCGAATTCCATGGATATTCATGTCCTCGACGCTCTTGCCCGCGGCGGCTTCGAGGATGTCCTGGCGCTCTCTGATCGGCGCTCAGGGCTACGCGGCTTTCTGGCGATTCATGACACCTCTAGTGGCCCAGCCCTCGGGGGGATTCGGCGTTGGAGCTATCGCTCCGAAAATGAGGCCCTCCGGGACGTCCTGCGGCTCAGCAGGGCGATGACCCACAAGTGTGTATTGCTGGGGCTGTCTGCTGGCGGCGGCAAGATGGTCGTGCCCCATCACACTGGAGTGGACTGGAAGGGCGCCTATCGATACATCGGTGAGGTGGTCCAGCGAATGGGTGGTCGCTATTACACGGGACCCGATGTGGGGACTGGACTGGAGGAGCTCGGATGGGTGGCCGATCGCACGGCCTTCGTCACCCGTCCCGATTCCCTGGGGCCCGGGGAGCTGGCTGAGGCCACCGCGGAGGGGGTCTTTTCCGGAATTGCGGCCTCTCTCTGTCATCTGGATGGGGAGACGGATTGGCCATCGCGAACGGTGGTTGTTCAGGGGCTGGGCTCCGTAGGCAGCTGTCTCGCTGAACGTCTGGTGGGGGTTGATGCGCGTGTCATTGGCGCAGATCTCGACACCGAGCGTGCCAAGGACGTCTCCACGCGCCTGGGGATTGAACTCGTTGATTCGAGCCGTGAGTTCGATGTGGCCTGTGATGTCTTCTCGCCCTGCGCGCTCGGCGGCATTCTTCATGATCTGACCGTCCCCCGCCTCTCCTGCAAGATCGTGGCCGGTGGCGCAAACAATGTGCTCACGAAGCCAATTCATGGAGATGCCCTGCATTCCCGCGGGATCCTCTATGCTCCGGACTTCGTGATCAACAGCGGGGCACTGATCCGCGGCGCACGATTCCACCTCGATGGCGTGCGGGAGTCGGTCGAGGCCATTGGCCAGCGAATTGGTCTGACCCTTGGCGAGATTCTCAGCGTTGCCAAGGAAGAGGATCGTCCCCCCGCCAGACATGCCTTTGACGAGGCCGAATCACGGATCGGCAAGCGTCGCGAAGCCCAGCCGAGTCGAGAGCAAGAACTTTAAAGGTGTCTTGTGGCCAGGTCCTTTACCTTGAGCCTCCGTTTTGATTGCCTGAGTCAGCCCCCTGGTTACTCTGACCTCAGAAGAGCCTGGTGGTCCCTGGAGTCTCTTTGGCTGTGGACTATGCCTCTCTTTCTTGCTTCAGATTCCACGTTTTGATCTCTACGACTCTTCCTGTTGCCATTCTCTTGCTCGTCTTCACCTCGAAGGCCATCGAGGATCCGGCCATTGTCGAGGCACTGGCGACGATTGATGCTGAGACCGCTGCTCCGGGTAACCCGAGCCTGGTCGAGGGCAGCCTGCGGATAAGGCGAGGCGAAGGCGTGAGCATCTGGGTTCCGCCTGCAGAGTCCCTAGAGTTCCGGGTGGATGTTGATCTTGGTGTGCTGGGGGATGCGAGTGTTGGGACAGTGACCATGTCCTCCGGAGTCGACTCCTACGTGGCGAGTCTTCCGCGCCCAGGTGAGAGTCTCTCACAGGAAGGCGATCTCGTGGGCTGGGTGAAGATAGCTGCGCGCGGCGGGCATCTTGGCTATGAGTTGGATCACACCATCACGACCCGCTTCCTGCCGCAGACCTGGCCCAGCCTCATCAACTCAGAGGAGCAGAAGGGCAGTGAGAACAGGAAGAAGGAGATCAAGATCGGGTTGAAGGATAACGCTTGGACCAGCGAGTACCGGGCCAACAGCCACTGCCGCTCTTGCACACGCCGCGAACACTTCGTCAAGGCCACCTTGCCTTGGAACAAGGACTACCACTGCAGCGGCTGCAAGCGTGGGGAGCATCGCCTGTGGAACCCTCCGAAGAGCCGTGAGATTCCCGTGCAAGCCTGCGACATCCTCGGGGCCGTCTATCTCGCCCGCAATCTGGTCCGGGACAACCATTCAGAACTGGAGCTCTTCATGCTACAGAAGAGCCATCTCTGGAAGGTCAGGCTGCGACGAGGAAAGGTGGCGGACATCAAGGTCTCGGCTGGGACCTTTCGATGCAGGGAGGTAAAACTGGAAGTCTCTCGGCCCGAGGGCGAGTCCCCGGGCGAGAGCCAGTTCTCAGGCCTCTTCGGCATCAAGGGGGCGCTCAAGATCTGGCTCCACGAGTCGACCGGGGTGCCTGTCTTGATCGAGGGCGATGTACCGATCGGTGACATCGTCGACCTGCATGCCCGGATCCGGCTCACCAAGTATCAGGGAACTCCGTCCGGCTTCAAACCGGGCCGTTAGCGGCAGCCCCGGCATCCAGGACTACTCGATGAGGGTCGCCTCTCCAGGCCCTTCCCCCAGGCGAAAGATCGTGCCGGGGTCCTGGTGGCGCCGCTTGACGTATCCGAGTACCTGGCCACTGTCCTGCTTGAAGGAGTAAGCCCAGGACGTCACCACCCCAAGATCCCTCCACTCATCACGTTCCTCGTCAAAGCGCATCAGACGAGTACCGGCGGGCACCGGATCATTGTGGGAGACCCCGAGTGCGCAGAGCTTCTTGTTGATACCGCCGTAGGTATCGATCTTGGCCACAACTTCCTGGCCGATGTAGCAACCCTTGGAGAGGTTGAAGGCCTCCTCGAGCCTGGCCTCCTGGGGATAGACATCCTCGCCGATATCCTCGCCCCAGAGCCCTCGTATTGCCTCGACTCGTAGGATATCAGAGACAATTCGTCCGGAAGGTCGTGCCCCTTGAGCGACGATGGTGGTCCAGAGAGCCTGGGCGATCTCAGGGCCGCCTTCGAGGCGGTACGAGCTCGATCCTCCGTAGGGTGCGACTCGTGTGACACGAACCCGTTCTCCATCGAGGTCGACAGTGGTCGTCTGATGATCCTCACCTGGAAGCTCCTCGAAGAGTCCCTCGAGAAGGCCGGTGGACTCAGGGCCTGAGAGCAACATGGGAGCGTAGCTCTCGCTGGCATCGGTGAGCTTCACGTCTTCGTCGAAGAGATACATATCCAGACCCTGTAAGAGACCGGCGGCGCCTCCTGGGGGAGTCGACAGGCGAAAGCCGTCATCCGTGCGCTCAAGATCGAAGTCGAACCGGACCTTACCCTTCCCTGTCAGGAGCAGGTTTCGATTGCCGCTTCCGACCTCGACGGGAAGCACCTCGTTCGCCAGCAGACGCTGGAGGAAATCCATGGCATCACTTCCAGAGACCTGCACGAGCCCGCGCTCTGTCTCGTCGAAGATGACCGCACCTTGTGTGGCAGCCTCGTACTCGCCAGGCACATCACCGTAGGCAAGCACGGGCAGGGGTTCGTCCACGGGGCGCAGCATGGCGCCGGAGGCTTCGTGAAGGTTGTAGAGCAGATTGCGATTCACGTCGTGCACACTCGTCAGGGGAGAGCTGGGACCTTGGGCGGCTGGGAATTGTAGGCGGGAGCCCAGGGGTCAGAGTGACGTATAAGAAAAGAGGTGACCAGGTCGGCCATCGGTCCGTCCTCGATAGGTGAAGTGGGGAGAATTCATCTTCCAGGGATTGAGCCCCAGGGTCATGGCCGGGACTGGGATTGGAGCCTTGCTGGCCCTCGGGTCCGTCTGGCTGAGAGAGAAATCGGGACCGAGCCTGGTGGATCGAGGCCAGGTCTGCGCCTGGCTGTGTGATCGCGATGGGGATCGCATTCTGGGGCTCGACGAGGATGCTTTCGAGGTTCGTCGCTACAACCTGGCTGAGCCACTGGAGCTTGCTCCAGTGGCTGGTGGGGCCGTCTGGGTGCTCTCTGCTCGGGGTCCTGGAGCTGGCGGGGGCCGTAGCCTGGCCCTGCTTGATGAGGGAGGGGCTTGCCTGCTTGAGCTTCCGCTGGACGTCGCTCTGCAGCCGCGAGCAGGCCCAGACCGCTCGGTCGAGCTGCTGGTCGGCCAGCTCTCGGGGCGCTCTCATGTCCGTGTCTCTTCTGGGGGAGAGATCGAATGCCTGGCCGAGGTGCCCGGAGCCATTGCCTGGTGTACGGGGCCCGCGGGGACTCTCTACCTGGGGCCGGGCGAAGTTCGATCCCTCCTTCCCGGTGGCCTGACAGTCAGACGCATCTTGGGGGGAACTCTACTTGGGGCGGCTCGGACTCCCGATGGATGGACCTTGCTACGGAAGCTGGGTGACGCCCTGCTACTCGAGGGACTCAGCTCCAGGCTGGTGACCCGGTGGAAGCGCGACATCTCAGGAGCTGCTCTGGAGGAGCTTGCTCGCAGGCCGTTGGTTCCGGGTGTGAATGGAGGGGTGTGGGTCATTCACCGCGGCGGCAAGCTGGTGTACTTCGATGAGACTGGAAGGACCGGCGCAGCACAGTTCCTGTCCCAGTCCCCGGTCGTGGCCGCGGTTTCCAATTGTCAGGGTGACCTCTGGCCAATCACTCTGGGAGGCTGTTTGAGATTGGATTGCAGCGGCGTCGCTCAGCCAGGACAAGGAGGGTATGCCGGGCTGACTGATATCAAGCTGGTTCCAATCCTGGAGAGCGGTCCTTCCATTGAGGAAGAGCCCCCGCAGCACATTGAGGTCCGCGGTGTATGAGTGGTAGCAACAATGATCCCAATCAGGGAGATTGGCTGCTACCTGCTCCTCATCAGGCGGAGGCGTTTTCTCGTTTGTTCCGAGACTTGGCCTTCCTTCGATTGGGGACCTCCTCAGCAGCCCGCTCCAGGCCGGAGAGAAAGGCAAGGGTCATGTTGGAAAGGTCGGAACGATCGTAGTCGGTCGCTGTCTGAGCAAACTTGCGCAGGCTTCTCGAGAGCTTGCTGATCTCCTTCAGTACAGGAGCATCCGCACGATGCTTGGCCTCAATTCGTGCTTCCACACGTTTCAGCTTGGACTGAAGTTCTTCGATCAACTGCTCGTCTGTTCGCCGCGTATAGGAACGTTTAGCCATCTCTAAGGAATCTCGCTTGGATCAATGAAAATCCCGAAGCACTCTGGGGGGAGGGGGGGATAATGCAGTGGAACTCGAAAGTTCTAAGGATTGAACGGAGCAGGGGGGCGGGTTGTCACGAGCAGCTCCAGATTCAAAGACTCAGAAGCAAGCTCCATAATCTTTGGATCACTCGTGCTGTAGGAGAATAATTAACTTTGGGGCGAACTCAAAGCGAAGCGCAATAGATTTCATCAAGGTACCAGCATCACATCCTCACGCTGGGACATCCTTACACTCGCTGTGGCCAGAGGGATGGGCTCCACCGTGCCCTGTCTGGGAATCTGTAGGTCATGGCCCCTGGCGTCTTCAATCGGGCAGTGGTAAGATTTCCGCCCGTTTTGAGGCCCTATCCAGGGCCACGCAGCTCGGTAAGTGGCTTCTGGAGCTGGTGGAATTGCGGGGAACGGAAATCCAACATCCAACCCGGCGACCACGACGGGGGTTCAGCCGCGCTCGCGGACAAGAGTAAAGAGACGTGCACGAAGACATCGAAAAGGTCCTCATTGATGAGGCGGAGATCATCCGGGGAATTGATCGCGTTGCTGCGGAGATCACCCAGCAGTTCCGTGGTGAGAACTTCACGGTGATCTCGATCCTGAAAGGGTCCTGTGTCTTCGCTTCGGACTTGATCCGCCGAATCCCGATTCCGCTTGAGCTGGCCTTCGTCTCGGCAGCGAGCTACCGGGAAGGGACCGAGAGTGGCGAACTCGATCTGAACTTCTTCCCGACGGATCACGAGATCCGTGGCCGCCGATTGCTGCTCGTGGACGACATCCTCGACACGGGCAAGACAATGAGCTCCCTGGTGGCCGCCTTCAGAGAACGGGGGGCCAGCGAGGTGCAATCCTGCGTGTTCCTCGATAAGCCCTCACGACGAGACGTTCAGTACGAGCCTGACTTCAGGTGTTTTGAGGTGGAGAACCTCTTCGTGGTCGGCTACGGGCTCGATTACGCAGGTGGCTACAGAAATCTGCCCTACGTGGGGGCGCTACGTCCGGAGATCTACGAGCAAGAAGCGGCTGCGGCCGTCGAATCAGGAGAACCGCCTGCCTGAGACTCGTCGGGCCATCCCCGGAGCCCTCTCCGGGACCACAGCTTCACAACTAGGGGCCAGCGGGCCCATCCCATTCGCATAATCAGCGTGCGCCGCGATCCTCCTGGAGGGAGCCGCCCACGCCCATCCTCTACTTGATCTCGTGGCCGATCACATCGTGGTCCCGCGGGAGAGGCACGGCATAGAGCTCGATGAGTTCCTGTGTCTGCTCTACCCGCTGCTCAACAAGGGCTTTCTGCGCGGACAGATCCGTGACGGAAAGATCCTGTTGGATGGGCGTAAGACGATGCCCTCAACCCACCTGCGCACCGACCAGGTGGTGTCGATCGACATCGACGAGAGCCCCGACAAGCTTCCCCAGGCCCCTGTCTCTCCGCGGATAGAGATCGACGTGCTCTACGAGGACGAGGAGGTTCTCGTTGTGGACAAGCCTGCAGGGCTCCCCGTGGAGCCCGAACGCTGGCAGCGGGGTAGCGCCTGTCTCTCAGGGGCGCTCCTGGACCTGGCTCTGCGGCGAAGTGAGCTCGAACCGGATTCCCCGGCTGAGGCCTCAGCAGGATTGAACTTCAGGCCGCGCCTGGTCCATCGGATAGACAAGGGAACCAGTGGTGTGGTGCTCGTGGCCAAGACGCTGGAGGCTGAGAGGCGACTACGGGAGGCTTTCTCCACCCGTGACATTCACAAGTCCTACCTCGCCCTGGTTGAAGGGGAGTATCCGCTTGCTGCAGGGGAGTTCGAGACAATTGACCTGCCGATTGGCCCGGATCGACGAAAGTCGGGCCGCATGACGGTTGCCGAGAAAGGCGGAAAGGAGTCGACGACACGGGTCTCGGTGGATCATGCCTTTCATGGATTCACACTCCTGCGATGTGAGCCCCTGACGGGACGCACTCATCAAATCCGTGTCCATCTCGCCTTCACGGGCTTCTCCCTGGCAGTGGATCCGGTCTACGGCCGTCGGGACTCACTGGCCCTCTCCGAAATCAAGAGAAACTACCGGGTGAAGCGTGGTCGCAAGGAATCACCCCTCATCGACCGACTCACCTTGCACGCACATCGATTGGAGTTTCCTGACTCCGAGGGAACTGTGCACGAGGTCGAAGCACCTCTTCCCAAGGACTTCAATCGCGTGCTCAAGCAGCTTGCGAAGGTCCGCCCAGCCCACTGACTGACATTCTTCCACGAGGAGTGGGAGAGCAGCCCTGAACAAATATGAAACTCAAGTACAAGCCGAATGACTTCCGCGTTCGCGAACTCCTGAAGGACGATTACCTGACCGAGAAGGGGGCTCACAACGTCTATCACGTGACCAAGCGCAAGCTGACCTCGATCGAGGCAGCAGAGGTCCTTGCCGAGCTGGCCAATATCCCCGTTGGAGAAATTGCGATGGCGGGATTGAAGGACCGCCAGGGGGTAACTGAGCAGTTCATGAGCTTCTCTGGTGGTAAGCGCGTCGAACTCAATACGCCGGAGCTGAAGCTGACTCCCATCGGTAGTGCAGAGACGGCCTTGAGTTCCGAGAATAGCTACGGGAACGCCTTTGAGATCCGATTGCGCGAGCTCGATCCGGTCGAGTACCGGCGCCTCTCGCTGCACAAGGACGTGGTCGGCCGGCTGGGAGTCCCCAACTACTTCGACGAGCAGCGGTTTGGCAACTTGAAGCATGGGCAGGGCTGGATTGCCAAGGACCTGATGCTTGGTAAACACGAGCAGGCGCTTCGGAGCCTGCTCTGCGCCGAATCGGACTTCGACTCTGGACGGCACGGAGCTTTCAAGCACCAGTTGCGTGAAGCCTGGGGGGACTGGTCGACCTGCCGAGACATCGCGGGCAAGTTCGGAGAGCACCACTCGGTATTCGATCATCTCCGCAAGGAACCGACAGACTTCGCAGGCGCCTTCTTTCATATCTCCTCACGTCTGCGCCTGATTCATCTCTACGCATTCCAATCCCACATCTGGAACCGTGCAGTCGCGAGCTACTTCGCGAGCATCTCCGAAGATGGTGGTGCGCGGATCGCGGAGACACTCGAGGGACCTCAGGTCTATCCGGACCGAAAGCTGGCGGTAGATCTCGAGTGGGGAGGGAGCTTCAGGTTGCCAGGAGAAGGTCTCGAAGACGTTGAGCATGCGAACCAGCGTGAACTGCTCGTCGAGGCCCTGGCGGCAGAAGGGCTGACCCCCGAGCAGTTCCGGATCAGTGGTGTCAGTGGCTTCCAGCTGAAGGGCGAAGACCGGCGCCTGTTCATTCGGCCCCGGCACTTGAAGATCGAGAATGGCAAGAGTCGTGATGGCGCAGAGGGAACCGCTCGATTGACCTTCGAGTTGCCACGTGGCGCCTACGCGACCCTGGTGATCCGGGGTCTGCTGGCCAGGTTCCGCAAGGGACGAATCGATCTCGCCAACCTGGATCTGGAGGACTGGCCGGATCGGGGCCCCCGACGAAACGCTGGGCACTCAGGTGGTCATGCGAGAATGCACCGCGAGGGTGGCGGTGATCGGCGCTGGGGACAACGAGGAGGCCAGGGCGGTGGCGAACGGCGAGGCAGCTGGCATGGACGTGATGGAGACGGCCAGCAGCAGGAATCTGGTCGAGGCCGCGAGCAGGGGAGTCGCTGGCAAGGTCGCGGAGGTGAAGATCGGAATCGGAGCTACGGGCGCAGTGGCGGCGGCGGCTACCAGGGCCGCGGCGGTGACAACCGCGGTCAGGGCTACGGCCGCAGTGGTGGCGGTGGCTACCAGGGCCGTGGCGGTGACAATCGAGGTCAGAGCTACGGGCGCAGTGGTGGCGGTGGCCACCAGGGCCGCGATGGCGATAGTCGCGGCTCGGGATACGGGCGCGGGGGCAGCGAGCGCGGAGATCAGGAAGTTCGCAGCAAGAAGTGGGAGAGTGCCAATACGCCGCCCCCCAGCTACAAGGGGGGCGCTGAGCCTGGCAATCGGGGCAAGGCTGGTAGCCATCGATCAGAGGGCCAGGACGGACCCGAGAAGCCGTAGACTCCCTGCGGACATTCCCCACTTCCCCAGCTTCATGACCCCCAGCTCTTAGCCATGCCCCAAGGACACACCGTCGGCGTATTCGGAGGATCCGGCCTCTACGAAATGGAGGGTCTCGAGGACGTCCGTGAGGTCTCGGTCGAGACTCCCTTCGGAGCGCCCAGTGACTCATTCGTGACAGGCATCCTGGGAGAGACCCGCATGGTCTTTCTGCCACGCCATGGCCGCGGCCATCTTCGGAATCCCTCGGAGATCAACTTCCGGGCGAATGTCTGGGGAATGAAGAAGCTGGGTGTGGGGCGAATCATCTCGATCTCGGCCGTAGGCTCCATGCGCGAGGACATAGTCCCAGGAGACTTTGTGTTGATCGACCAGTTCTTCGATCGCACGCGGCACAGGGTGGATACCTTCTTTGATGAGGGTGTCGTTGCGCACGTGATGTTTGCTGATCCGATTTGCGAGGAGACTCGCCAGGCCTTGCTGCAGGCCGCAGGTTCGATTGGGGTGAAGACTCACGACGGCGGGACCTACATCAACATGGAAGGTCCGCAGTTCTCGACCAGGGCCGAATCCAACATCTACAGGAAGTGGGGGGTCGATGTGATTGGCATGACCAACCTCCAAGAGGCACGCTTGGCCCGCGAGGCAGAAATTGGCTACTCGACCGTGGCCATGGCGACGGACTTCGATTGCTGGCACGACGGGCACGATGACGTGACTGTTGAGGCCGTCATCCAGACCATGCAGGAAAACGTGGAGAAGGCCCGGGACCTGATTCGTTCTGCAGCCCCGGCTGTGGCCGCGACCGGTTCTTGTTCTTGCGATTCGGCGCTCCAGCATGCGATCATGACTTCCAGGGATAGGATCCCTGGCGAGGCGCGAGAGCGGCTCGCGCTTCTAATCGACAAGTACGTGGAAGACTGAATTCTCTCTCAGGAGCGGACAGGCATGCTGAGACCCTCAACTTCGCCAGCGATCAGTAGGTCAAGGGCACCTGTCCCGAGGCTGTTGGGGTGCACCCTGACGACTGCCTTGCTGCTTGCCTGTCAGACGGACCCCGGGCTTCCCAGCGCAGAGGCTCTGACGGCAATGGTCGAGGAGCAGTCGAATGTCTCTCGCCACCACAACGGTCCTGCCGTCGAGCTGGGAGCTACTGGTCCTGCTCGCTTCGTTGGCACGCTCTTCAATGCATTTCGTGAGGAGCGGGCCATGGAGACCGTTCGTTACATGGATGCACGATTCCGTACCCCCGGTTCGACAGGCTTCCTGGAGTCCCTGGACTTCATCGAGGCTCAGCTGCGAGAGGTTGGCTACGGATCTCGAGAGGATCTCGAATTGCTCGTCATCGAGACGGAGATGGAGGCGCCGGCCTGGAACGTTCGCTCCGGAGAGTTGCGCTTGATGACGGCCTCCGGAGGGGAGTCGATTCTTCACTCCTTCGACAGGCCTTCCGATCCTGATCGCTGTCTGCTGCCTGAGAATGCACCCGCCGCAGAAGTGAGTGGCGAGGTTGCGCTGGGTCTATCGGAACTCCAGCCTGGACAGATTCTGGTCACGGAAGCATCACTGCGTGCCGACTTGATTCAGCGTGCCAAGCGCAAGGGCGCTCTGGCCATCGTCTCCGCCTCCATGGGGAGCTACAACGTCGATCCGACTGGTCGCGAGCGTCATCTCGATGCGATTCACTTTCGCTCGGTCGGTGTGGGTACCAGCGTGCCCGTGGCTCAAATTTCACCCCGATCCTACGGGCAGATTCTGGAGGCGGAGGCGGCTGGTGGCGCAAGGCTCGCACTGGACTCCGTCACGAAGATTGGTGGAAAGAAGATTCGAACCCTGGTGGCCACGGTCGTCGGTAGCACTCGGGCTGGTGAGGTCGTTGCGATGTCGAGCCACCTCGAAGCACCCGGTGCTTCGGACAATGCATCAGGGGCTGCTGGCCAGCTCGAGAACGCACTGGCGCTTGCGCGGGTCCTCGAGCGCGGAGGACTGGAGCATCCTGCGCGAAGTATTGCCTTCATCTGGGGGCTCGAGAACGACGAGGCGACGATCTGGCTGGAGAGCCAGCAGCGAAAGGCCGTTGGTGCGGTCAATGCGGTGATGATTGGCGAATCACTGGAGGAGACGGGTGCAGTCCCACTCCTTGAGCGGTTTCCCGATCCTGGAGCCGTGATCACGATTGCTCCGGACAAGCACACACTCTGGGGCAGCCGGGAGATTGATCCCGAGTGGCTCGTCCCCAATGGGCTCGCAATCATTGCTCGTTGCGCACTGGTGGACGTCTCCAGCCATGTAGGAAAATGGGAGACGTTCGAGAACCCCTATGAGGGCGGCACCGACCACGAGAAGTTCATCTCCTCGGGGATCCCTGCTGTCCTGTTCTGGCACTTCACAGACTTCACCTTTCACACCTCGCTGGATCGAGTGAACATGGTCGATGGCGCCGAGCTCAAGCGCATGGCGACCGCTGCTTTGGCCACGGGCATGGCCTTGGCCGATCCGCTGCCGAAGGACCTCACCCGGTACCTGCGGAGCCTGGATCATGAGCGGCGCATGCGCGTCTCGGCGGCAGAGGAGGCCGGCGAGTTCCAGATCGCGGAGGACTGGCGAGCCTGGTGTAGCGGTGTCCGTCACTGGTTCCGAATTCAGTGCCTCGGGCTCGAGGGAGAGGAGGGCGTTCTGCCGGGCCCACTGGTCGGGACCGCAGCTGAGCAAGCAGACGCAGGATCACAGGATCCAGAGTGAGGACTCTCCTGGCCAATCTGCCCTCATCGATCTGCTGTCTAGTCATGGCTGGCTCGGCGACCGGGCTCCTCGCGAACCAGGAGGAGGGGACTGCAGGGGGACATGTCGGCCCCGGTATAGCCCCTGGCCCAGGGGGGCCTGCGCGCTTCGTCGAGGCAGTCTACAAGTCCTTTGACAAGGACTCTGCCATGGAGACCGTCGCCCTCGCTGATCGTTTCTATCGTGCTCCTGGGAATCTCGGCTACAACGCGACCCTCGATCGAGTCCGCTCTCGACTCGAACTCGCTGGCTTTGGCGAGCTGGATGGCTTCGAGCTGGAGGAGATCGAGACTGAAATGCGCGCGCCGGCCTGGACACCCAAGTCGGCCAGTCTGGAGGCCGTGACTCCCGACGGGGAGACGATTCGATTGCACGCCTTCAAGGCGTCTGGTGACATGGACCGGGTCATGCTCCCAGTCAATGCACCCTCGGCTGATGTTGAGGGCAGAGTCGTCTTCGATGAGGCGGAGGTGCGTGAGGGGACCATCCTGGTCACGGACAAGAGTGTTCGAGATCGCCGAATAGCGCAGCTCGCCAAGCAAGGGGCAAGGGCGGTGATCTCCTCCTCGATAGCTAGCTTCACTCGTGATCCATCGGGTGGCGACGAGCACCTCGATGCGATTCAGTTTCGTACGGTCTCTCGAAGCGTCAGGCTACCCGTGGCCCAGATCTCGCCACGTAGTCACTCCAAGCTGGAGGCACTTGTTGGTCAGCATGGTGAGATCAGACTGCACCTGCGAGCAGAGGTCGAATTCACCGAGGGGAAGCTACGTACCTTGGTTGCGAGAGTCGTCGGTACAACACGCCCTGACGAGGTCGTAGTCGTTGCTTCACATGTTCAAGAGCCTGGTGCTGGCGACAATGCGAGCGGGGTCGGTGGACTCTGTGCTGGAGTTGTTGGCCTGGCCGAGGCCATGAAGAGCGGGAGCATTCAACGGCCAGCGCGTACCTTGGACTTCATCTGGGGCGATGAGATGAGACAGTCCTCGATCTGGCTCGAGCAGAATGAGCGTCAGGTGACGGCCGCTGTCTCGGCCGACATGTTGGGCCAGTCAGCCACCCGAACTGGAGCCATTTGCCTGCTGGAGAGAGAGCCCGACCCCGGAGCGCTTGACACCCTGCCTCCTGACAAGCACACGCCCTGGGGGAAAGGTGCGGTCAAGGAGGAAGACCTGCGACCCAGTGGACTCTCACTGATTGCTCGCATGACCTTGCACGATGTAGGGCTTCACGTTGCTGGCTGGAATACCTCGGAGAATCCATGGGAGGGTGGCAGCGACCATGACATCTTCCTCGACCGCGGCATTCCAGGGATCCTCATCTGGCACTTCACGGACTTCACCTACCACACGAGCTTGGACCGGCTGGACCGTATCGATGCAGAGGAGCTGAGGCGTAGCGTGACCACGATCATGGCCTTGGGCCTGACTATCGCTGATCTGCGCCAGACAGACCTGAAGCGCTTGCGGACCAGCAATGAGCTGGAGCGCGAACTACGGGTGAAGGCTGCTCTCGACGCGGGTCGTCCCGATGTGGCCAAGCGCTGGCGTGAGTGGTGCCACGGTGTTGAACAATGGCTGGCTGCCAGCTGCACAGATCTCGAACGAGACTGAAACCACTGAATCATTTTCTCTCTACAGTTCTTCTCCAATGACAGAGTCAGATCAGGGCCCCCTCAAGAGTTCATCACGCCGCTCGTTCCTGGGATTCGGGGCTGGGCTAGCAGCCATCGCATGCACCGCCCCTGCAGGGCGTGGCGCAGCAAAGGAGCGATCCCAGGAGGGTACTGTGGGAAGGCGTGACTACCCCGTCTTGATCGGCAGTGTCAATGCCTTGCCAGGAATGCAGAAGTTCTATGGAGACCTTCGAGAAGGGGCTGCTCCACTCGACGTGGCGATTGACGTGGTGAAGGTGGTGGAGGCCAATCCCGACGATCACAGTGTCGGATTGGGGGGGCTTCCTAATGAGGACGGAGTGGTCCAATTGGATGCAGCCGTCATGGACGGCCGTACTCATAACGGTGGTGCTGTGGGATGCATCGAGAACATCCTGCACCCCTCGGAGGTTGCGCGACTGGTCATGGAGCGAACAGACCACTGCATGATCGTCGGCCGCGGTGCCTATGAGTTTGCGCGACTTCACGGACATCCGCATACCGAGCTACTGACTGACGATGCCCGCAAGCTCTGGCTGGAGTGGAAGGAGACCCACAGCGACCTTGACGACCGCTTTGCGCCACCAGTGGAGGAGGGCAAGCAGGCTCGCAATGATCATGGAGAGCCAGAAGAGCGAGTCACGGGTACGATTCACTGCTCAGCTCTCTCCACGAGTGGTGAGGTCGCGTGTACCACCACGACTTCGGGGCTATCCTGGAAGATTCCCGGCCGTGTGGGCGACTCACCGATCATCGGGGCGGGCTTGTACTGCGATGCTGAGGCCGGCAGTGCCGGAGCCACCGGGCGCGGGGAAGCAGCCATCCTCGCCCACTCCAGCTCGGCACTCGTCGAGCTTCTCCGAGCCGGGAGGAGCCCTGTCGATGCAGGGCTGGAGGTGATGGCCCGAGTGACCCGTCAGGCTCGACGTGCCAGTGTATGGCAGCCCGGTCTGGTCGACGAGGAAGGCAAGCCGACGTTCAACCTCTCCTTCTACGTCCTGGGGCTCGACGGCGCCTTCGCTGGAGTCAGGCTGAGCGGGAGTTCCGAATTTGCGGTCTCGGACCCGGAACATGGCCCGCGTCTCGAGCCGACCAGAGCCTATCTGGAGTAGTCAGCCTGGCGCCTATCTTGGGGCGTAGCCCATGGCCACCAGGAACTCCTCTTCGGAGACTTCCTGGTCCTGGTTCAGGTCAAAGGCTGCGATCAGCGCAGCTGTGCGAACATCGAGGCCGGACCCCAGGGCCAGGGCGTTCAGGTCGTCGGGGCTTATTGCTCCGCTGCCGTCGTAGTCCAGACGTCTGAACGGGAAGACCGGGCCTACGATCTGGTCAGGTTCTGGGGTCGTGTGCTGGCGTTGAACACGGGGCGTCATCATGCCGAAGAGTTCGAGCACTGAGTCGGCCTCGGCCGGAATGTACTCCAACTCCTCATCCGTACTGTCGCCCGAGGTTGCATCGATGGACTCGAGCAGGGAGGCAGCGTCGGGGTCGTCAGGGTTGGGGATGGGGGCCTTGAAGACGCCGTAGCGACGGTAGGTCTCAATGGAGACCAGCGTGTACTCATCGAGGGTGATCTGCCCATCCTGGTCGGCGTCGTACACGAGGAAGCGTGGACGGTCAATTTCCAGGCCTGTGCGTGCCTCGCGGAATGAGATCCAGTTGTTCCCGTCGTAGTCAGCAACCTTGAAGTAGGTTGCGGCAATCTCAACTTGCTTGCGCTCTTGTTCGGCCTGGGCCTGGCGCTGAAGCTCTGCCTCGGTGCTGGTCCGCTCTCGCGAGTCCCCTCCACGACTCTGAGCTGCGATTGTCAGAACCGGGAGGGCCAGCGATGCGGCGGCGAGGCAGGCGAGTGAGTAGGTGGTCTTCATGGGGTCGAAGGAAAGATCGGCGCAACTGGGGGGGATTCTCAAGTCACCAGACCGCCCTTTTTTCCTGAAGGCCTGGCGTCAGTCCTTACAGGCCTCTGTGACGGCCTGGGTCACTCGCTGTATGTCGTCTGTATCGAGGAAGGGATGGATCGGCAGGCAGAGGACCTCCTCGCAGAGACGCTCAGCGATCGGGAAATCGCCCTTGGAGTATCCCCAGTCGGCAGCGGCACGCTGGAAGTGAACCGGGCTGGGATAGTGAAGTGCCGCGGCGATCTTCTGTTTTCCAAGGTCGGCCATGACCCGGTCTCGCAGGCCAGGTCCGATGACACGCACGGCGTACTGATGGTAGGCGTGGCTGGAGCCCGAAGTCACCGTGAGCGGAACGATTCGTTCGATCTTGGAGAAGGCCTCGTCATAGCGTGCGGCGGTAGCTCTTCGCCGTGCGTTCCAGTCCTCAAGGTGGGGCAGCTTGAGATTGAGGATGGCTCCCTGAATGGCCTGCAATCGGGAGTTCGTGCCGATCTCGGCGTGCACGTACTTGGCCTCACTGCCGTGATCCCGTAGACGCAGCAATCTCTCGTGTACCTCTTCAGAGTTGCAGAGAATCCCTCCACCCTCACCGGCGGCACCGAGGTTCTTCGTCGGGTAGAAGGAAAAGGCAGCGGCGTCGCCAAGCTCTCCTGCTCGAATGCCATCTCGCTCAGCGCCGTGAGCCTGAGCGGCATCCTCTAGCAGTGGAATTCCCTTCTCGTCGGCAAGTGCCCGGAAGCCCTTGATGTCCACAAGCTGTCCATAGATGTGCACCGGGAGTAGGCACTGCGTTCTCTCGTCGATTGCGTTACGGGCTGCTTCGAGGTCCATCAAGCCGGTCTCCGCCTCGACATCGCAGAGCTGGGGGACCATCTGGCTCCAGGCGATCGACCCTGCGCTTGCGAAGAAGGTGAAGGGGCTGGTGAGGACCGAGTCACAGGGCTTCAGTCCCAGGGAGCGAAGCGCGAGAATCAGCGCATCGGTGCCCGACGCCACTCCGACTCCGAACCTTGCGCGCTGAAAAGCGGCAAAGGACTTCTCGAACCTGACTACTTCGGGGCCGAGCACATACCAGCCGCTCTCAATGACGCGTTGAACAGCCTCGAAGAGCTCGGGGCCGATCTGTGCGCGCTCTGCAGCCAGATCTACGGGCGGTATGGGCTTGGGGTCGGTCGTGGTGTTGCTCATGTTGATTGGGCCACTACTTGTGGCGCTTGATTTCACCGGACTTCAGCTTGCCCATGTAATCATCGAGGTCCTTGCGCACGTCCCCGGTGAGGAAGAGTATGCCGAGGATGTTCGGGAAGGCCATGCCGAGGATCATCAGGTCGCCAAAGTCGAGCACGTTCTGTGCTGTGATGATCGATCCTGCAAAGGTGAACACGAGGAAGATGACCTTGTAGACCATCGAACTCCTGTCACCGAAGAGGTAGGCCCAGCAGCGCTCACCGTAGTAGGACCAGGAGATCATGGTGGAGAAGGCAAACAGGGTGACGGCCACCGAGAGCACAATGCTGAACCAGCCTACGGAGGACCCGAAGGCCGCAGAGGTCAGGCCAGCGCCATTGGCATCTCCAGCATCGTCATAGAACTCGGAAAAGGTCGGGTTCCCGGAGTCATAGGCTCCAGTCACGACGATGACGAGTGCCGTCATCGTGCAGACAACAATGGTGTCGATGAAGGGCTCCAGTAGAGCGACGATGCCTTCCTGGACGGGGTACTGGGTCTTGGCTGCTGAGTGAGCGATGGCCGCTGAACCAACGCCTGCCTCATTGGAGAAGGCCGCACGCTTGAAGCCCTGGACCAGTACACCGATGAGGCCACCGTAGGCAGCATCGGAGGTAAAGGCAGATCCAAAGATTGTCTTCAGAGCGTCGGGGATCTCGGAGAAGTTCTCACCGAGAACGAAGAGACAGAGAAGCACGTAGAGGCCGCACATGAAGGGAACGATCTTCTCTGCGGTAGCAGCGATTCGCTTGATTCCTCCCAGGATGACGACGCCCACCAGGATCGACATGACCAGGCCATAGATCCAGCGGTTGTCTTGGAGGAAGGGGACGCTCTCCTGGACTGCATTGAGGGACTGGTTTACCTGGAAGGAGTTGCCTCCTCCGAATGAGCCTCCAATGCAGAGAATGGCAAAGAAGATGGCAAGGAAGCCACCCAGCCATCCCATGCCCTTCTCCTTGAGTCCGTTGGAGAGGTAGTACATCGCCCCACCCATGACGTGACCGTCCGATCGGACCTTGCGATACTTCTGTCCGAGGGTGCACTCGACAAACTTGGACGACATCCCCAAGAAGCCTGCCATGATCAGCCAGAAGACGGCTCCAGGTCCGCCGATGGTTATCGCAATGGCAACACTGGCGATGTTGCCCAGCCCGACGGTCGCGGAGAGCGCAGATGCCAGCGCCTGGAAGTGGCTGACCTCGCCCATGTCGTCGGGGTTGTCATAGCGCCCCCTGGTTATGTCGATCGCGTGCTTGAACGCTCGGACGTTGATGAAGCCCATCCGGAGCGTGAAGAAGATCGCTCCGATGATCAGCCAGAAGACGGCAAGTGGGAACTCGACATTGGCCTCCTTGTCGTTGTCCCAGAACCACACATCGAAGAAGAACACCTTGGCGATGACCTTGTTGACTGCTCCCAGGGCGTCGTCGAAGCGCTTCTCGAGACTCGAGATGAATGACTCGCTCTCTGACAGGGAGTCGATGAGATCTTCCGGTATCGGTATGAGCGGCTCTTCATCTGTCGCTGGCGAGTCCTGTGCTTCCAGCGAGTTGTAGGCCTCTGGACTGCTCGCCAGGAGAGTCTCGGACTCCGTGATGGTGAACTCGGGGGCAGCCTCGGCCACGGCCGTGGAGAGTCCGCAACAGAAAAAGGCTAGCAGTGCGAGAAGGAAGCGCTGAGTGGTCCGCATGGGGATTCCTGACGGGGTTGGCGCGATGGCCTACTTGGGGTGGCTCAGAGGGCCGGAATCGTGCCAAGGTGGCCTCGAACTTGCAAACGTGCCAGGGCACTCATGCCCAACCAGGCTATTTCCTAGGGGGGCCCTTTCCCGCTAGGCTCTCTCGGACCTCAAGTAGGGAACCACTCGGAGACTCAAACATGAATCGGATCCAGATCAGTGTGCTTGCCGCCGCCTGCCTCTTCCTGGCTTGTGGAATGCTCTTCCCAGGGGCCTTGGCTCCGGAGGACGAGGCCTGGACCCAGGACGAGCTGGAGGCCATCACCATCGAGATTCAGGCCGAGGTCGAGCAGATTCGAGGCCAGGAGTTCAAGCGGCCGGTCGCGGTGAAGGTGACGGACAAGGAAGGTTTCATCAGCTATGTGATGAAGCGGCTGGATCAAATGGGCGGCCCGGAGAAGATGGAGGCAGAGGCAGACATCGTCAAGATGCTCGGCCTCGTGCCAGCCTCGATGGACTACCTCCAGGTAACCCTCGACATGCTTGAGGGTCAGGTCGGGGGCTTCTACGACCCCTCGAGTGAGACCTTCTACCTGATGGATTCATTCACGGGAGCAATCGCGAAGGTGATCCTCGCCCACGAGCTGACACACGCCCTCGATGACCAGTACTACGACATTGATGGGAAGTTCGAGGAACGTCTAGACGACCGAGATGCCTCTTCGGCCTACAGCTCGGTCGTCGAGGGGAGTGGCACCTCCCTGATGACACTCTGGACAATGAAGCATATCGGGGAGCTGAGCCCCGATGACTTGCAGAAGATTGCAGAGATGTCGACGGAGTCTCTCGACGGCATACCGGCTGTCATGTGGAAGCCAATGCTTGGCTCTTACACACAGGGGCAGTCGTTTCTCAACAAGGGCTATCGCTTGCTGAAGAAGCAGGGCAAGAAAATGTCTGACATTACGCAGATGGCCTTCGAGGATCCCCCCATGACGACCGAGCAGATCCTGCACCCTGAGAAGTACTGGGATTCAGGTCGCCGTGATGATCCGCGGCTCCTGGTCCTCGAAGGCGGTGAGTTGCCCGAGGGGTGGCGCTTGATAGAGAACTCAACGGTGGGTGAGCTCACACTGGCGCTCTTGGCGGAGGAAGAAGAGGAGGTCGACTTCACCAATCCGATGGAGGTCAGCTCGCTCACCTTCACGAATGATGCCGCACGTGGCTGGGATGGAGATAGGCTGGTTCTCTACGGCAACAACGGTGAGGGGCGTTTCCTGAAGCTGGTCACTCTCTGGGACACCGAGGAGGATGCGCGCGAGTTCGAGCTGGCCATGCAAGCCCGTCTGGAGTCCTGGCGAAAGACGGTAGCCGAGCTGGATAGCGAGGGCGAGGGCAGAGGATCCCAGGTCCTCGTGGAGGGCAACCCCGAGGAGCAACGAGTCACGATTCAAGTCTGGCACGGAGTGGCTCCAAGTTCGTTGGAGGCCCTCTCGGCGGAGCGTATCGTCGAGGTCACCGACTCTGCATCCAGATAGCCGAGTGCGCGACTCGAGGTCAGCCCTGGATCTGTGGCTTGAACATGGCTGCATCGATGACAGACCAGATGGTCACGATCCAGCCCAGTAAGAAAAACCAGAGGGCGATGGAGACCAGGAACATCACGATCGCCAGGAGCAGGCGTCCCTGAACCAACTGTCCCAGGCCGGGTATGAAGAAGCTGCAGACCGCTGCAATGACATTGCCTGTACTGCCCTGACCTGGTGAAGTGGCTTGATTCATCTTTTTACTCTTTCCTTGGGAGTAGGATTCACGTGGATCGCTCTTGCCAGCGTGTCGACCTGAACTTCTTGGGATTACCCTAACCAAAATTTCTCCGCTGCTTCTGATTCGGGCGGGGAAGGCCTCCAGCAATGCGGCCCATGAATAGAAAGGAGCCCTCGATTCGGTACCCGGGGCGTGGAGCTGGCAGGCCATCGCGCTCAAGCTGCCAGGGTGAGACGAACAGATGCAGGGGTCTCTCCGGAGCGTCGATCTCGATGATGTCAATCGGGGTGCCGCTCAGTTCATTGCGTGTGTGGCGGACCTCCTT
>JABACD010000033.1 GCA_014237855.1 Planctomycetota bacterium
TTCGCCCTCAGGTCGGCGTCTGTTATCTCCTCAAGCGCTTCCCTCGCCGCCTCGAACTCCTTGCCAGCCACGAGGTCGAGGATCTCCATCGAGCGGCTCGCATCCTCCATCGACGTCTCAACACCAGATTTGGGCTCAGACTTCTTTGGGGGCTTGGCGGGTGACTTCGGCTCTATCGACTCAGTGGCCTTCCGAATCTCCTGACGAGACGCAACACGAGACATGAAATCAGGATCGGGCTCCGCCGCCTGCTTCGACCGATCCACAACCGCTGGGGCCGAGGGCTCGGGGGCGTCCTCAATCGCTTGGTCATCAGTCCGCACTCTGGTCTCGATCCACTCACGGATGGCATCGGTCAGATCGTCCGGGTGATTCTCCTCAACCAGCTTTTCGAGTCCCTTCAGGACCTCCGGGTTCTCCCTGACAGCCCTGAGGACTGCTGGCCTCCTCGGAGCGACACCAAGCTCCTCAGCGAAGAGCTTGCCCACCCGGTCCAGGTGAGTCCCTGAAGGGCCCGTGAGGGCCTCCTGGAGCTTGGGCTTGAGGGTCCGCCAACGCTTGCTGGAGGCCCCCAGGGCCTCGCCCTGCGGGGCCTCTGCCTCCACCCTCGGGGCCTCCGCCTCAGCGGCCTTGGCCTTGGGGGCGGTGACGCCTGGAGGGGGCGCCGCCTTCGGCGGGCTGACCGCTCGCTCAGGGATGGGGACTGCCTGGACGGCCTCCAGGCGCTGCGGGTCAGGCGGGTTGCGCTGCAATGTCCGCGCATGGGCAAGAGGGAGGTCCCCGGGAGCACCGCGAGCTTTCTGTAGCCGACCTATGCGGACCCCCCGGTCCAGCGCAGCAAGCCCGTTGGTGTCCCCGGCGACCTCCAGTGCGCCCTTGACAGACGCAACATCGGCGGCCGAACCAAGCCGACCGATCATCTCCATTTGGTCCAGGAAGTCCTTCTGCTCGCGGGTCTTCCCCGCATGCCGACCGGGTCGGGACTTGAAGTGACCGCTCTCGATCTCCGTCAAGGTCGGAAGCTCAGACAGGTCGAGGTATTTGCTCAAGGCCCCGGCCAGCTCTTCGGGACTCCTGGTGGTCCTCTGGAGATGAGCAAGCTGGCGATTGAGCAGGGTCCTCTTGTCACTCGGCGACTTCAGCACACGGACAAGCTGCTTCAGAGGCCACGGCCCACGGCGGACAGCCCCCGGGGCCCCACGCTGAGGAGGCCCAGGAGCGGCGTGCGTAGCAGGGAGGGCTTGAAGCTCGCCCTGGAATGTCTCGGGGGACCGACCTTTGCCGATCGCTGGGTTGGGGGCCATGGCCGCCCGGAGGGCCATATCCTCAAGAGCGGTGCGCTCGCCAGGGGCCCTCGTGGCGATCCGGGCGGCGTAGGACGGGGAGGCAGCCGGGTCACCGGGCGCCCCCTCGTCGATCACCAGCCTACTGACGGTGGGCGACTCCTTCACCCATCTGGCGGTCCTCTCTCTCGCGTTCTCTCGGAGGAACTCACCGGGGACAGTGGCCGGAGGGCCAGCCCCTGGACGCGGGGGCCCGACGAACCCAGGCTCTTGCCCACGACCGAATGAGCGCCCATCGCCCTCGGGTGACTTCGGCTCTGTCTGCCTCGGTGCGCGCGGAAGAACAGAGCGCGCGGCGCGCAGCTTTGCCCGGAGACCCGCCTTCCCCGCCAAGTGGGAGGTCAGCCCCTTCTCCTCCAGCGTGTCCAGCACCTTCTCCAGCTTGTCAATCTGAGCCTGGACCTTCCCGGCCTTGGCCGGGTCTGCCGCCGCCGCTCTCGCCTCAACCAGCGCGTCCAGCGCCTCGGCGACTTCTTGCTTCGCCTGACCAGCGAGGGCTTTCCGCCCCCGCTCGATGCGGGTCTTTATCGGAGCGCCGAGAAGCTCCTGGTCAATCCTGTCTCGGGCCTGATCAATGAACGAGGTCTCTTCGGGGGTCAACGGGCGCGGCTCACGGGCGAGGTCCAAGGCTCTTTGGACTTCAGAGACAAGCTCAGTCTCCCCAGCCATCTCTGCCTCTCGCAGAGCATCTTCCAAGACCTTCCGGCCACGCACGAAATCCTGCGGCTCCTGCCCAAACCGGGCCGCCTGCGTCCGATCTTTGATCGACTCCCTGATGGCCGGGTCCATGTCCTCGATGCGGGGCTGCTCAGCAGGCTTGTCCCCCGCGCGCTCACCGAGGCCAAGGTCCCTGCGGCGCTGGGCACCTATGCGGACTCCTGGGCCCTCAGGGGCGTCCCCTGTCTCAACGGTGAAGCCCTGCTTCTCCCGCTCAGCAGCAATCCGCTCCTCCGTCCACGGGAGACGTTTCTCGATCTCCATCCGTGCGGCTTCGGGGATCTCTTTCTGGACATTGGCCAGATGCTTCTCTGCCGCCTCCACGGCCACCTTGATGTCGCCCTGGGCACTATTCGCCAGATCAATCAGACCCTTGATGTAGTCCGGGTCGCCACCAGGGGCCTGCTCTGCCTTCTCGATAAAGGCGCGCTGGTCTCCAGAGCGAGGAGCTGTCCGGCGCAGCTCGGAGAACTTCTCGCTGCGGGATAGACCCTCCCATGCCCGCTCAGACTTCGGAGTCCTCATCAGGAATGGGCTCTTGTGCCAAAGGCCCAAAACCAAGCCAGCGACGAACTCCGCCTCCACATGGCTGCCCAGGCCCTTGCTGATGAACTCCGCCTGCTGCCCCGTGGCCGCTGCCCAGACCGCTTGATGGATCTGCGATCCAATCGTCAGAGTCAGGGCCGACTCAAGAGGCTCACCGACCAGATTCTTCCCGAGTGAACCACCGCGCGTCTTGGCGAGGTCATTCAATCCTCTCCGCAGCTTCGCAGAAATGCCTGGGACGACCTTGGATATCTGATCGTTGAAGGTCTTCACCGATGGCGGGTTGAACAGCTTCCCCCTACCGGCATGTATCACGCGCCCCGTCCCAGCGAAAACGAGACCAGCCGTGCCCCCGGCTACCGCCCCCTCGGCGCCCGACATCAGGTAGTGCAAGGATCTCCTGGCGAGGGCGCCGAGACCTGTCTGGTTGTTGGCGTCGTCCCACTCCTCCTGGGTCCAGTCGTTCTCCATCGCCTCTTCAAAGGAGATTTTCATCGCCTCTTCGACGGTGCGGCTGCCGTCTGCGATCCCGGTCACGGCCCCATGTGTGTAGAAGGCCCCCGTCGTGGCGTTGATCCGGTTGAGGATGCCAACCTGGTCGAACGTGACTTGGCCCGGAGGCCCGATGAAGCCCTCGGGGAGTTCCTGCTTGACTGTCTTCTTCCTCGAAGTCGTCTTGCCCTCAACAGCCCTCAGCCAGCGCTGCCTCCTGCTGCCCTCTGGGGCGAGCTTGCCCAGGCCGCCAGCGGCCTTCTTGACCACATGGAACTCGCCAGCGAAACGCCCGAGGTCAGCCCCGACCTGCCAGTTGCCCGCGTCCCTCAGGGCCTTGATCAGCTTGTCCCTGCCACCAACGAGATGCCCCTTCTGCATGGCGTCGAGCTTTGCAAGGAACTCACGGGCACGGCCCATCGTCTCTGTCCGAACGAACTTGGTCGTTGAGGGGCGCACCTTGCCCCCATCAGCCCCGACGTCCCAAAGGTCCAGGTCATCTTCGAGACCAAGAGCCTCCTGGGCGAACTTGCCCGGGGCCTCCCACCCAAGGACATTCCCCATCGTGGACAACGCCGCCCCACGCCTTTCCGCCACACCCGATGACGATGCCGCCTCGAACGTCGAACCCATCTCGGCGAGCATGTTGAACCAGCTACGGTTGTCCTCGAACACGCCCATGTCGGCACTGGCCACCGAAGGGTTGACCCGCTGGAGCTGGAGATACGAATTGACGTAACTCTTCCTCGCGTCCCCAGACCTGTCATTCAGCATCTGCCTATAGATGTCGTCTGAGTTGGCCGGGTCCTGGAAGTAGGCGTAGCCGCGCTCGGCTTGTTCGATGCTCTGGGCCCTACCCGGCGCCTGCGCACCCCGGGTCTCCAGGCCCGGCTTCATGCCACCCATAACCTGATTGAGCAGCGCCTGTGCCGACGAATCGGCGCGCCTCTCTCGCGGTGTGAGTCCAGGGACTTCCTGTGGCATTATCGGCCTCCTGCTCCTTGGATTTCCTCGATCAAGCGGCGAATGGCCTCCGCCTTAGATTTCGGCCCCCGCTTGCCCTCCAGGCGCTCGCGCATGTTCTTGCTACGGAACATCCTCTGGGCCCGCTCGATAAGGGACATCGTGGACCTCTTGGTGTTGTCGGGAGTCACGGAACCCGTGAACGGGCCCTGGGAATCCTCGGCGCTCGGAACGCGGCGTGGTAGATCATCGCGCTGCGGCGGCGCGTAATCCGGGTATTCCGGCCACTCCGAGGTCGCTGGCGTGGGTTTGCCCTGCCCCTTGCCTTTCGACTTTGTCGTGCCGCCAGACGGGACCGACTTCTTCGCGGCAGAAGCCTCTTTCATCGTGGCCTCTTCCAATGGGTTCCTCTTGAGCCCCCTGCCTTTGTTCTTGAAGTATTCAGCGGCCAACGCTCTATCCGACTTCTTCGCGGCCTTCTTTTGGGTCGGGGCCACCGTGGAGGTCTTGCCGTCATGGTGGGGCTCTGGCCATCTCTCCAGGTCATACGGTGCGGCTTCGACTGGCGCCTCCTCAGGGGTCTCGACCAGCCGGTCGCCACCCTGCAAGACCAACTTTGCCCAGTGGCCGACACTCCACAGCGCCTTTGCATCGGCCCCATTTGGGGGGAACAACCCGGGGAAGGGTGACTCGCGGAGAATATCCTTAAGCTCACTGGCCTTCCCCTCAAGCGCTGGCACATGCTCGGAAATCCGGTTCAGCATGCTGGTGACGCGCGCGGCGTGCCTCTTGAAGTCATCTACCGGCACCCTCCTCCACTTCTTCTCCTTGTCGAACCCCTTCCGTCGAGAGGATTTGTTCTGCCTCTCCTGACCGCCGTACAACCAGCTGAAGTCGTCCTGGCTTTCCGAGAACTCCTGGAGCCACTCCGGGTCCTTCTCCCCCCTCTCCCTGGGCTTGCGCCGCATCTCTTCCCCGAACTGGCCCAGCTTCTTCCACCCCTCGATAGCCTTCCCGGGGACCTCGTCAGGGGACATCGGCTCCGCACCCGGGATGAAGTGAGATGCGGCAGAAATGCCAGCGGTCGCGCCCGCGATAAGGCCGGTGCGGCTTCCGATCTTCCCTAATACACCGGCCACCTTGCCCGACAATCCCCCGCCCTTCGCCTTCACACCCCCCGTGATGGCGGCCAGGGTCCCACCGATACCCACCGCTGCGGTCCCCTGCCCACCTTCGACCATGGACTCCATCATCGACTCGGCTTCCCTGGCGACGGCACCTCCGTAATTCATCGGATCGCCATCCTCTGTCTCAGCCGCCTCTCTCCCGAAATTGGCGCTGCCGGTCCCTGGGTTGACCGGAATGCTGGACATCGCCCTGTCCGATTCCTTCTTCTCGTCTTGGCGTGCCTTGATGATCTCCTTGTCTTCGACCAGCGGCTCATCGGCTGCCTCAACCTCAGTGCGGAGCAGCTTCGCGTCTGCCTGACGGTGCTCTACGAAATGGGCCAGAGCATCCACTGTTGGGTCATCGCTGGTCTTCGACGCCTTGTTCAGGGCGTCCATCAGGGGCTTCCAATCCCTGATCCCCTTGCCCTTCAGCGCCGTTGAAAGGTATCCCACCAGGGAGTGCGCCTTTTCGGGTATGTCCTGAAGCTCGCCAGCCAGCATCCTCTGGATGTGGAGGTAAGCAGGGCCGTCACTGGTCTCCCCATTCAGGATGGAGTCAACCAGGGGGACGCCAGTCCCCTGGCTCAACGTGCGCGCCATCAGATCCGACTTGCGGCCCTCGATGCTGTTGAAGGGGTCCTCGATTTCGTTGAAGCCATCTTCCCAGACCTTGTGCGCGAGGTTGAGGGCCTTGGTGTTGACCTCTACATCGGGGAGCTGGTGGGGCCACTGCTTGGACTCCCACTTGCCTGACTCACCATCGTATTCCGCGTAGTGGGTGGGCTTCTTCCCGTTGTAGTAGACCCGGAACCCTGGCTGAGGGGTTTCCATTGTCTGGCCCAACGGCTTCTTCTTTGCTCCCGACGTCTGAGCATCACGGAACGACGGGCCGCCCCCAGGGCTCAGCACATTCTCCGGCGCCTTGGTCTTGCTCTTGCCCTGCCACCCGATCCACGCCTTCACCCAGTTGTTGCCAGCCCGGGCGAGGTGGGCCTGCTTCTGCGCCGAGCTGCCCAAGGAACGGTGCTCCCGGCTATGCTCCAGACGCGACTTGTAGTCCCTCAGGCCATCCTGAAACGCCGGGTTGGCGCTCATCTCCTGGGACTCTTTCGGGGTGAGCCCGTTGTTGACGCCCGCCTGCACGGCGAAGCTGGACAGAAGCTCGTCATTCCATTCACCCTCCTGGTATCTGCTGAGCGCTTCCAGGTTGTCGGTGGCGCTGTTTCCACCCAGGAAGGCCAGAGGGCCGGGGATGTCCGTCTTGACGGTGGCGGACTTCATCCCGTTGAGCGCTTGGTCCAGGTACGGCTTGGACGCCTCACTGTTCCTTGAAAGGAGGACAGCCAGCTCCGGCGAGGAGTTGGTCGCCATCTCCACCTTCATCCTGATTTTGTCCCAACCAGCAGCGCCACCGATCGACTCGAACGCGCCCTGCGGGGCCGGAGAGCCGAACGTCGTCAGAGCGATGTAGTTGGCTATGTCCTCAGGGGACGGGCCCATGCCGTCCTCACCCTGGGAGAACAAAGAATTGACAGCCAACTGGAATCTCTTGTTGCCCTTGAACGCGCCGCTCTTGAGGTCATTGGCGAATATGTCCCCAGCCGCATCTGCGGCCAAACCATGACCGACCTGATCCGTGTTCGCAGTCTTGCCGCCCAGGGCGTGGACTATCGCGTACTGGTCGGTGTTCTTGTCTGTCGGGAGATCGACGACCGTCCCTGTCGCCCGTTCACCAGGGCCAACCTCAAAGTTCCAAGCCTTGCCCTGTCGGGACTGCATCGCCCGCTGGACCGTATTGATATCCCAAGGCGTATTGGCGATGAGGTTTAACTTGCTCGGGTCCCTCTTGACCACACTGTTGATTTGAGCCGCCGCGCCCACAGCGGACCTCGGCAGACCTCTTTCCACCATCGCAGCCGCCGCCGGTAACCCGCTATCCCTGAGCCGGGATGCCTCTGCGTGGCGCGCCTGATGGGACCTACCCCTGATGCCCATAGGGGTATTTCCCGTCCGAATGTACTCGTTGAGGGACGAGCCCATGCGTGACCAGTGATTCATTACCGCCCTGGATGCCCCCGGAGGCGCCGCTGCGGCGTGGTGACCCATAGCCTCTCGTCGCCCAGGGTCATCCGTCGTAGCCGTGAGCAAGCTGCTGCCTTGTGCCCTTATGAAATTATGGAGATCCTCCTTCTCGTCATTATTCAGGTCGTCGTATTCGCCCTGATTCGTCCTCCGCAGCAACAGCCGAGAGACATCGCCTATCCCCTTGCCCAACGGGTCCTTTGGCATCCCTGGGATTTCCACGCCATCGGCGATGATCTCAGATGCGGGCCGCTGCTCCGTATTGGCGAGTGCGTCCTGGTAAGCCTCCAGCTTCGCCTTCTTCTTGCCCTCTTCTTCCTTTTTGGACCTGCTCACAATCCCCGCGCCGATTGCCGCGCCTGCGTCCGATATACCTTTGCCCAGCGACTTGCCCGCGCTCGCCAACCCCTGGTAATTGAGTTGGGCCGCCTTCTGGACCAGAGGCGACGTAGAGGACATCAAGCTCCCGCTGTCGATGGCCGACCTGAAGGACTGCGCGATGCCGGGGACCCGCGTCTTGGTGAAATCAAGCGGCATCGTGTTCCTCCAGGATCGCGTCGGCTCCCCACTCCGCGAACTTCAGAAATATCGGGCGGAGCAGATTCTTCAGCGTGTCGCTCTTCTCGACCAGCTTTGCGACCTTCTTCCCGACGATCCGGTAAGCCCAGTAGAACCAGCGCGGTGCCTTGTTCGTCACCCAGTGGCGCGCGAGGTGCGTATTCATGTCGTGCTTGCCGAAGATCGCCTCTGCGATCCAGCATGCGGCTATGGCCCCGCCAGCGATGGACCCGCCTGCGCCCAAAAGGGCGCCCCCGATGTCACCAAGGAAGCTCAGGCGTCCAGCCTTAGCCCCCGCCTTCATGGTCTTCCTGGCGAGGTAGTAGTACGCCTTGTACTTGTGCGCCTCGATGAGCGACTGGGTCATCTGGGAAGCCATCTCGAAACGCCTGGACCGTCCTTCGAGGTTCGCCTGAACCATCATGTCGGAGACACCCATGGTGCCCTGCTGCCGAATGTCGGTCTGCTGCTGGGCCGCGAACCCGCGACCGAGCCCCTGGTTGGCCGCCTCTTGCCTCGCCTCGTCGGTCGCAGCGGCCTCACCTCCGCGAATGCCCTGTACGCCAGATGTTCGCGCCGCCCCCTCCACATCCATGTAGTCCCTGGCCTCGGGAGAGTCGGTGAGCTGACGCATGAAGAGATGAGGTGCGAACCTCTTCTGAGGGACCTTATACCCGAGCGGGTCGGTGTAGCGGCCTTGCGGATTCCATGAGGTCGGTGCGTTCGTCCCGCCGTACTCGACGGTCGGCCCCTGCCCCCAACCGGGCTGCTGGCTGTAGGTGGGGCCTCCGTATGTAGGTACTTGTTCAGGCATCGCTCACCTCATGATGAAGTCCACAGACCCATTCTCCAGGGCTACGGTTAACCCATTAGACAGCATGGCCTGTGGTGTCGCGTAGGAGTTTCCAAGATCCATCATCAATACCCCCAGGGATTTACCTAACCCCGGGAGTGTAGAGGACATCTGGGGAATCCGCTGGGATGTCACGTCGTCCTCCATGGGGAATACAGCCCAGGAGTTGCCGTCCCAGATGTCGGTGCCGGACGGTGGGTTGATTATCTCCCCACCCGTAGAGTTCAGCCCTGTGGGTATCGAGGATAGGGTCTGCTGACCCCACATCGTCGTGAGCAGGATGCCTCCAAAGGTCTCCTCAGTGGTGACCAGATCGGATAGCACTTCCGCCAGGAACTCGGCGCTATCGAACCTATTGAACGCCGGGGGGATGGCGAGGCCGGGGACATCACCGAACCCATGCTCCGATGTCGTGCTGCTCCCGTCTCCGAATGAGAAAAGGAATTTGAGCTGGCGCTCGATGTCCAGTGGCGACTGGCCAAGAAGAGGAATGAAATCCATGTCGAGAGCGACATTGGTCCCAGAGGCGAATGGCGCGGTATGGGTTCCCCCATTGATCGCGCACCTTTGACCAGTTGGGCCATTTGGTCCCGACGACGACCGAGCGACACAGAACTCCGGCATACGACCGAGGTCATGAGGTATGCCCGTCACTATCAGTCCAAACACGGTGGCCTTCTCGGCCCCAGCCCCGAAGAGCGCGAACAGGTTCCCTGCCATCGCTTGGATGCGTAGCCACCCCTGCGTGCTCGTGGGCAACCACATCATCGGGGGGAGCCTCGTGCCGACGTCAAAGCGGAACCGCTGGTACGAACCGCTCAGCCCACTCCCGTCGTAAGCCGCCACGCTGGCCGCCCGTGGGTCCGGCGTGTCCCCCATGGTCCCTAGGGCCCGGTAGTTCAAAGTTAGGCGGCGGACGTTGTCCCACGAGGGTAAGCCCGTGGCATCCGCCGCCTGCCCCACAGGAGACGTGGTTTGTCTGTCCTCAAGCTGTTGCACGAGGGCCTGGACGGCGGCGTTCGCCTCCTCGGCGTTCCACTTCTCCTGGAACCCCTCAAAGCTCAGCTCGGTCATGTGTGCATCCTCTTGCCGTGGGCGTGAGGCAGCGCTCTCAGGACGTACTGGAGAAGCTCGAACCCTTGGCGGACACCATACGACCGGAACCTTATCTGGAGCGTCCGGGCGTTAAGGCCAGCCAGCGCTATCGCGTAGTAACCGCGCGTCAGCGGGATGCGCGCTGTACGCGCCAGAGTCCCCTCGTCGTAGTCGCAATAGATTTCGACGAACACGACGCCGCTCGATGGCGTGAACATGATGTCCAGGTAGTCGTAAGCCTTGTTTGTCTCTGGCGAGATCGACTCAAACCATCGTGTCCGGTAGTCGAAAGTGCGGCCACCGACTATGGCCAAGGCGTTGTCGTATGTCGCGGAGTTGTAATCTATCGTGTTCGAGAACGGGTAGATTCTCCCCGTCGTTCCCGAAGCATTCGTCGAGAGAAGAATCTCATCATGAAGTAGTACATTGAATGTGGAGCCTGTACCGGCAGCGACTACATTTCCGTCAATGTCCGTCTCGTTCAGAAGCAGGATTGAGTAACCGGCGAGCCCGCCCTGGTTGGTGTCAAAGCCACCGAATGTGGCGTTAAGGCCGTCCAGGAATATCTGGCCCACACCGCTCGACGCCGCGTTCACCAACCCAACGAGAGAGCCCGTGACTGTGGACTGGACACCATTCACCCCGATGCCCGTTCCCGTGTCGTGCAGGTAGACCCACCCTCGACCACCGATTATCGCGCGCGGCTGATCTGCTTGATTATCCTCGTAGCTCGCCACCGAGTACATGGGGACGCCGGGGCTGTGCTTCGTCCAGGCGTAGACGATGTTGCCGAACTGGTCGAACCTCTTCTCGGCTGCCAGGAGCGTCTTGGGGTCCTCGTCGGACTTCAGCTTGGCCGTGAGCAGATATTGGCTCCGGTCCAGGTAGGCAGCCCCTGAGGACTGCTCCATGGTCCGCAGGTCCAGGTCCTCGCGGTAGAGCCTCTCGATGCTGGCGGAAGCGTCAAATGTGCGCTGGTTGCCCAGGAAGGTGTACACGCCCTTCAACGTCGGGAAGTAGAGGGCCCCGTCCATGTCAGCGAAACCGTTCGGGCTGATGCACCCGATATCTTGCCCCACCCTGCTCAGGCGGAATGTGGCGCCCGAAGGGAAGGCGATGAACAGGGCATTCTTCTTCGCGGGGATGAGCTGACCACGAAGGTATCCGATGGCAGTTATGCGCCCGCCCTTGGATGACTCGGCGAACAGAATCTGGTCACCCGGGACATGCTCAGGCTCGAAAGCCTTTGAGTATGTGATCACGTTCGGGGCATCGTCCAGGCCCCCGTAGAACATATTGCCCTCGTTCGCCCTCAAGGCTCTGCATATCGGAGCCTCACGGTTGTCGAATTCGAGGGACTTGCCCAGGGCCAGCAGGTTGTCGCCAGCCCTCGGGCTCATAGATGTAGTCGTGTTATCTCTTATCTCAGCCCACAGCAGGGGCAGGCCGCCGTTGGGGAGTGTCTTGTAGATGCGTCTCCAAACCTTCTCGCGCCTGTCCCCGCTGATGGGTATCCCGTCGATCGCCATCGTGCTGGCGGCCTCCAGGATGTCGTTGTGGCCAGAGGTGGAGATGTCCACCAGGAACTCCGGCCCCGGGGCAGACTCCCTGTTTTGCTTGGGGTCATAGAAGGTCACGCGGAGCCGGTGCTCCCCCTCTGCTTGCAGCGTATCCCCAGAGGTCACCACTCTCCCATGCGGCGGTATGCCGCTGCTGTCCGACGACTTGCCCACGAAGCTGCCCGACTGCTCGTCGAAATGGACCGCTAGTGTCGGTCTGGCCACAGAGCCTGTAGCGACATCCAGCGTGTTATTGCCGCTGTCGGTCATGGCCAATTTTGGCAAGCTCTGGAACCTTGTGTCGCTTGGGCCGTGGAAGAACGCATCAGGGGGCATCGTGTCCGGCGTGTAGGTGTTCGTGGCGTGAACGGACAACTCCTTGGCGCCCATGGCGAAATCATCCAGGCGGCCCCTCAGGCCGCTCCTGACACGCCTGCGGTTGCCCTGCTCGATAGAGCCACCGATACGGATAGCTGCCATCTGGTTGTCTGGGCTGTCCGCATCGCCCACGGGGTTTGACCCTTGCTCCAGAAGTGTCGGGACCACATTTCTGTTGTCCGAGGCCACGCTCTGGTTCTCCCCGTTCATCAACTCGAATGTGACGTGGACAGATGCATTGTTGGCGATTATCCCAGCGCCCACGCGGAGCGCCCCAAGGCCGTCCCCTCCGTAGATCACGTCATCAGTCAGGAAGACCCCGTGTCCGGCGGTTCCTCCTCGGGCTGAGTTTCCGAGGTCCGAAGAGCCGATGTGTACGAGCGCCAAGACTCGCGCAGCATCTCCCGTGTGCGTTCCAGCCACTCCGGTCCCACCTGATCCGTTGGCGGTGACCATTCGATCGCCGGGGGCGCCCACTGCGCCGAGGGTCCCGACTGTGACGAGTCGCCAGACCCGGCAGAGGACTGCCCACCCCTCGCTTTGACCATAGGTATCCCCTGTCCCGAGCCCCTGGTTGGCGAGGTTCGGCGTGAAATCCGTCTGGTTGGCCAAGGCGAACACCGAGGCCGCGATAGTTTGATTCCAGAAGTTCCCGAGCGGGGCACCGCTCTCCAGGAATAGCTGCGACGAGTTCGCCACTGCCGCGTCCTGCTGCCGGTTCCAGGCGTCGTCGCGGTTCATCGAACAGGTGCGCGGGAGGACGAAGTTCGCGGGGACTAACGCGTTCCCGTTCGTGACACTCGATGCCACAGAGGCAAAGGTGTTTGACGATAGGGTTAGCTCTACCCCGCTCTCCACAGGGGACGCCGAGTTGGGCAGAGGGAACAACGAGTCGCCGCGCTCTGGCGTTATGTAAGGCGCATCCTTCAGGAGCCCGACATTCAGAAGGTGCTGAGAGTGGTTCGTGGTCGCCGGGAACCCGTTAGTCCTGGTGCCGCCCACTTGGCTTTCGCACCCAGGCAATGTCAGGAACGGGCAGGCGGCGACCTCCTCTGCGTCCCCGTCGTAGCTCACGGCTGTGTCCGCGTTGAAAGGAGTACCCCGCTTGTGATAACCCTCGCAGGCGTACACCCAGAGCCCGTCTCGGTAACCCTGCTCCAGAGAATATCGGGCTGCGCCACCTCGTACAGTCCATCGAAGGTCCGGCTCCCAGCCGCCCCTCGTGTCGAATACATGGGCGCCAGTATTCTTGAACTTGTAGCGGAACCTGAAGTAGTACCACTGGTTCGCGGTGAGGCATGCGCCAAACGTCTGAATCCAACGCTCGGCCCCCAATGAGACATCGAAGAAGCTGAATTTGATTCGACCACCATCGAATACAACGATGCGCCATGCGGCAGTCTCCCCATCAGCGCTCTGCTCTGCGATCACCTGCTCATCGTCACCGTAGATATCGACGTCATCGAGACGGATGTAGGTCTTGACCTCCAGTACCGTCCCGTCATCAACGGGTATTTTGTCCGCGATGAAAGGTGGGAACTCGATGTACTGGTTTCCCTGGAGTGAGATGCAATGCGTGTTCGACGCCTCACTCGACAAGTCCTCCTCTGTAGGTATGCCGACGTTGTTTTTGCCGTCAGGCATCAATCTGGTCGCGCCCCATGGTGTCGTTGACTTCGGCATCGAGCTGATGGCGCGCTTGTACTTCTTATCGACGTTTGTGGCCGCAATGTCCTTGGCCGTCCGGTTCAGCATCCACGATGCGTCGGTCCCCGCCGTCGCGTATTGGGATGCCGGGGCTGGCCTCAGGTCGTAATCCACAGCGGTGGAGTCGGCGGAATCGACCACGCCGATGTAGCCCCCATACCACTCCGTCGCACTGCCCATGTTGTAGTCCGCCGGTACACTGACGAGGCATCCGACATCCTGGGCAGATGGGTTGGGGGCAGCGCCGACGAATGTGCTCAGGTGAGGCGAGGCAGTGGCAACGAGGGTGCGATTACCTGATCCTATTGACCCAGGTACGTCCGCCCCTCGGTCCTTCACCCTCAGGGCTTTCCTGTCCACCTCCACAGACTTGAGCTTTCCTGCTGGGCCCATGAGACCATTGCTCGTCATCTCGTCCATGTCGTATCGCCAAGGACGGGATATGAAGTTGTTGACGTACAGAACGTCGCCGAACGTCTGGAAGGAAACCGGGTTGCCGTTTCGGTAGCTCATCCCGTGCCCCACAGGCACGAGCACGTTGCCGATGAATGGGACAGGTTGATCACCAACGGATGTGTTGTCGAATCTGCAATTCAACCGGGTCCCTTGGCCCTCCGCAAAATCAATCACGGCCACAGACCCTGTCACCGCCAGCTCTGTCCCATCGCGCAGAAGCTCGACAGGCTCGTACTCGTCCCCGACGACTCCCGTGCTCCCGTACCCGAAGCCTGCACGGAATACGAACAGCCCCATCTTCCCGCCCAGTGCATCGACGAATGGCATGTTCGCCGTCCTGCCGATAGATCCAAGCGTCGTGGTCGTCATGCCCGAAGTGGGCACTGAGGACAGCAATAGATCCGTAGTCGGGAATTGGACTTCCGTGTCCACGCGCTTGCCGTCGCAGAAGAATCGGATGTCGCGTATAAAGTTGGCCGAACCTGACCAAAAGAGCTGAAGCTCGACCATGAGCCGGTGCCATACGCCGGGCCGTATTCTCAGGGTTGACTGTTCACGCTCACGGCACCGATAGAGCAACCCGACCCCTAAGGCGTCATCGCGGATCTCAAATACCTGATGTCCATTGTCGATATACCAGTGGAAGTTCTTCTGGAAGCACAGCTCCACAGGCGCGGTGCCGTTCTTCTGCGAATATGTTGTTCTGGCCCGCGCCGCTATGGTCCGACGACCATCAAGCCCGTCAAGGCACACCTCAGCTTCCATCTGGAATGCGTTGAGCGCAGCCGGGGTCGCAAGCTCTGCCAGCTCCACATTGAGAGACCCTGAAAGTGAGTTCTGGGGTATCTCCAGTGCTTCGTTTCGGTATGTCCTTGTCGCCGCGCTGAAGATCATCGCGCCGCGCTGTGAAGACTCCTGGACTCGCCTATCAGTGCTGTTCCTTCTCCTGAACGCGAAAGACCTGTTCGCCTCGCGGAACATATCCCCCTGGCGCCACCGCTCGTCGCACTCGTAAAGAGATCCAGCAATGGCGGCCAATATGGCTTCGTTGCCGTCACTCTTCTTGTAATGGGTGAGCCCCGCGACCTCTATGTCTGCCCTGAAAACAAGGCCGTAGAACCAACGCGGCGCGATGCGGAGCGGGGATGTGTGCTCATACGTCGGGTCAACCGCGAAGTCGAAACCCTGGTTGCTGCCAGCAATGTCCCTGAATAGACCGTCAGTCCGGGCCCACCTCTCATCTGATTCGATCCCCATGTTGACGCCAGTGTCCTCAGGCGTCTCCAGCATCTCGAAAGATGTGTACCCAGTCCAAAGCTTTACTCGTAACTCCACGCCCTCCACGGAAGAGCCTGTGTAAGACCTGGACAGTGTCGCCGAAGTACCGGCAACCGACTGGATCATCAGCGCATCCGGTACGCGGATATCGGCCTCGCCCTTCTCCCGGTACACGAGGTCGATATGGGGGACATCCATATGCCAACGGGGAAGTTCAGCGAGGATGGGAGACCCACCGGAAACGGTCAGTTGGTCTGAATCCTTCGTCAGGCTCGCGCCCTGCCCCTGGCCTCCGACAAGCGGGCTGCACTCCTCCCTCTCTGTGATTTCATCGAAGTGGGCCAGCCTCGTGCTGCCAGCAATCCCCGAGATCGGGGCTGATAGTCCCGATGGGATGAAGTTCACGGGGTGGAACCCATAGCCCAGGCATGCCATGGATATCATGGCGTGGTTGTTGTCCCCGCTACCTCGGTCCTCATCGCCCCTCACGGATGCGCCGAAGGAAATGAGATACTCCCTGGAGGGGTCCACCTTCCTGGACACGGAGGCGTCAGCGGGCAAGTTGAATGCCGTGGAGAAGTCCGCGATGGGCTGAAGAGTCGCGTCAAAAGCCTGGAAGTAGCAGTAGTGCCTTCGCGGGTTCGCCGCCTCGTCGAAGCTCTGTATCCCAAATACCGCGTTGTACCATGAGCCGACTTGGACCTCGTGAGCGAGTGTGTCCTCGTCCAATAGGGACAGGGTCTGGTATGTCCCGTCAGGGAGAGCGAAGTATATTGACCTCGAAGGAAATTTGGCCACCCGAACCTCAAACAGTGGCGTGCCGCCCTGCGGGTCACCGATGCTGGACAAGACCTCGTATGGGTGGTCTTCAATGCTGCCAGAGCTGGTCCCGATCGTCGTAGATCCCAGCTTGAACTGCATCCTTACGACATAGTTCCAATGGGACTTGTCTCCCAATGTTGTCCCTAAGTTGTAGGAGTAGTTCCTCCCCCAGTTCGGGTCCTTACGCATGTCGCACTGGACAGCGGTCGTCGCCCCGTCGAGGTGCAGTGCCCTTGGGCTTGATGACGCCACATCGCTTGTGTCCACCTGTGGCAAAGATGGACCGAAGTAGCCGTCAGACTTCCCGAGCCTGTCCCTGACCACAACGCCGCCGTCCTCGTCCATCGGCCAGTAGGCTATGAGGTCCGACTCATTGGAGTTGGTTAAGGACCTCAGGACATTCTTGTGGATCTTGTTCGAGGTCTTGTCGCTGTACGCCTGTACTCCGTTGAGTGTGGCTATCGTCAGGGCGCCAGTCGCCACCTTCCATATGCGACACTCCTGTATCGTCGCATCTATGGGGACCGGCTCGACCGCTGGGACAAAATCGAAATCGTCTCCGCTTGATATCCCATGCGCCAATGGGGCGTCGATCGTAATGGTTATCGTCGCGTCGTTCGTCGGGTTCGTCGATCCCGTAACCCGGTATATCTTCCCGGCAGCCGTGCCGGTGACCATGCGGAGTCGGTAGCCCAAGTATGAGCTGGCGACGCCGACCGAGAACGCCAACTCATTGTTCGCAGCCGGTATCGTTATAGCCCCAGCCGAACCGCTGGGCGCGCCAGACACGTTGCAGTTGTACTTGCCCATGTGGGCGTGCTTCACGTCATATGGAGCCGCATACTGGACGTTGGGCTCGCGCGCGTATCCTCGGCCCATGTATATCGGGTACTCAGTACCCTGCACCGAAGTCGGCAGGCTCGACAACCCCAGGGCTGCTGTCGATATCGTTGAGACCGCAGATCCATTCACATACCACTGTTGGTTGGTCAGATCGACAGTTAGGCCGAACTCCACCCCGGGGACTATGGCAACATCCGCAGCCGAAACTCTCAGGCCAGAGGTCCCGCCTGCTGTTGACCACCAGTAGAAGACCGGGACAACGCGGTCGGGCTCAGCTATGTCAGCGTCGGCTGTATCCCTCATGCCCTGTGGGGCTATGACACCAATGCCGAGCCCCCAAGACGGCTCCTCTGTTTCACGAGCCCCGCGAGAGATGACTGGGAAGAATTGGTGTTCCCCACCTATGCGCTGGACACCGTATATCGGCTGGGTCCCTCCGCCAGACGCCGGGACGTACCGGCCAGTCAGCCCGCCAGTGAATATCTCCCGGCGGCCAGCACCTGATCCAGGGAAGGCGAAATCTTCCTCCACGCGGACGACAGCGTCAATCTGCTTGATCGTCTCCTGGTGCATCCTCTGGGAACAGGGCACAAAGACATGCCCGTCTCGCCAAGAGGTCACATCCGCAGCTGTGCCCCTGACCAGACTGGGGGTGCATCGGACCCCGCCGGGTCGAGGCCGGTCAGGGTTCAGCCGCCTGATCCCATATGCCTCTTCTGCTGTCTCTCGATTGAAGTTGAAGTTATCGACGGCGGACGCATGCTGCTCCCCGATGAGCAGGGGGTTGGCCTTGTCATACAACCCCCCGTCAACGCGGTTCACCCGCGTGATGAAGTCGCCGCCGGTCGGCACTTAAGCGCCCTGTCCCGCCGCGTTCCCGCACTCGATGAGAAGGGTCGTGGCCGCGCTGGTGAACACTGACAGGTACTGGCCTCCAGATGACGACTCCAACACTTGGCCCACGTTCTGCTGAAGCAGCCTCGCCCCAACACCGAGCAGCGCTGTGGTTGTTGGGGCCACCATGGTGGCTGCGCCAGTCTGGGCATCGAGCCGCCACGACAGGGTCACATCAGCGGTGAGTGCCGTGATGATGATCCGGTCGCAGTGGCGCCCAAGGTTCACCTCGTCATCCCCAGTAATGGACACTGTGAGGATGTTCGCCGGGGCCCCATCCCACCTCGTGATCGTTCTACCCATGTCGCCTCCTTACGGCGCACGCGGAGGGCAGGTCATGCCCGCCACCGCGCCGCTTATGCCTGCTGATGGCGGGGCCCCTGAGGCCGCGCTCACTATGCTAATTGAGCCCAACTCAGCCCCTGAGGGAGCTTCGAGGTCTCCCGACGAGGCCGTCAGGACCCGAGCCCCATCTGACCCGGTCAGGGTGATGTCTGAGAAAGTCGAGACGCCCGACGAGCAAGACTGCGTCGTGGTCCCACCGAGGGTGCCGCCACCGGATGATATCGAGATGGTGATGTTGGTCCGGTATCCCGTATCGACCGCATGGTTGACCTGATGGGCCTCGACTGTGAACTCAGACAGGACATCCCCAGAGAATGTGGTCGCCTGAAGGTCCTCAAAAGAAAGATGGTCAGCCATTCAGATAACCTCACCCTTAGATTCTCTCCTGCCAGTTCACCGATCGCATGGTTTGGATCTGGCGGTTCTCGATGGTGAGGATGTAATCCTCCATCAACGACGCGATCTCCGCTTGGATCACCTGTATCTGGGCCGCGTCCCCACCCTTCATGAGAAGTTTCCGGGCGGCCAAGAAGGCGATCAGGTCCGTGTGCTCTTCCGGCCAAGCGAACCCGATCTCCCAGGTTGTCGTTTGCACCCCGGCCACATTGTGGGCAGGGGAGACCGTCATGGTGTGGTCTGGGTATGCCCCCGCCACCCATCCTGTCACCCGGAATCTGTTGCCCGCAGGCTCGCCAGCGGTCTCGTCTGAAGCCGTGCAGTGGAGCCAGCAGTTCTGGTAGTAGCGGTTGAGCGTGCTCATGTCACCGAGGACCACCACGGCAGACCTCGGGTCAAAAAACAATGTCGATGTCGTGGGGTGCTGGGCTGAAGTCGTCAGGGTGAACCGTGCGAAATGGGGCGGCTTCCTGACATACCAAATCCTGACCTCATCCAGGTCGAACGTGTTGCCGTTCGTGGTGAACATCAGGGTCTCGCTCGGCCCCCAACTCCATGCCCGGTTGTTGTCGTACTTCCAGACGTAATCCTGCTTGTGGTAGCCCGCGCCCCCGAGGTTCGTGAACTCGATCTCTTGCCCACTGTCGGCGGTCGTCACGCCCTCCTCGATCTGCTTGATGTAGCCAGGAAGCCCGCCAGGGATCGTGACCTGATTCCAGAACCCAGCCACCTCAACAGATGTCGCCGAAAGATCCGTGAGCGTCACGAAGTCCAAACCCCAGCCCTCGTCCGCGAGGACAGCTCTCCTCCACATGGCATCGCTGGCGCCGTTCAGCGCACGCACAACCTCAGAGTCGGACCACATGCGCGCGGACTGGCTGTCCGTGGCTTGGTCCGCGACGACGTCGCGCGTTCGTTGAATCAGATCAGTGAGGTTCACCTTGTCCTCTTAGGGCACTGGAGATCGTAGTCCCACTCGACCTTCCCTTCCTCCTCCTCGTATGCCTCACGCGCGCCCTCCATCGCGTCGGCGCGTCGGAGCGCAAGCTCTTCAGCTTCATGTGACCCTTGATGCGTTGGGTCGTTCTTCATCGCGTGCTGAAGGCGGTCGCCGAGTTCCTCGATGTGCTCGTGGTAGCGCTGCTCTTCGTAGCTCTCCCACTGCTCCATGTAAGGATCAGCCCTGCCGGTCTTCATGCCCAGAGCGTGCATGAAAGACTCTTTGTTGAGATACCGCGATGAGTCGCACTTAGCGAGTCGGTCGAGAACACGCCTGTCGAGGGGGCGGAACTCCATGCCCTCCCCCACGACAAACATGATGTGGCGCAACTGACCGTCAGACCCCTCGCGGGTGATCTGCCAGCGCCCAAACTGTTTGCCCGCCTGATCGCACTTGGCGAAACGGGCCCCCAGCTTGGAGTCGTAGGCATGGAGCTGCACCATGAAGCCATCAGGGGGCTTCATGTTGGTGTCAGCGATCATCCCTGCGGGGTTGCGCTCTATCATCGGCGAAGCCCGAAGTTTTGCATCGCGGTGAGGACAAGGCAGAAGCCGATTGACGGCGTTGTCGAAACCTCGACTGTGGACACCCCGACATTGGTGGCCGTGATAGTCTGCTCGGTGCCAGCGTCAGAAATCAACGCGAGCAGCTCGCCACCGTCGATCAACTGCAACGGTAGACCCAAATGGGACACGGCGTTGTCCCACCCGACCTGGATTCCATGGGCCACGGGGACCGCCTGGACGCGGGTGGGGGTGATGCTGATCAGCGTCTTGTAGGCGTGATTCGACCAGTGGAGGAGAGAACCGCTGCCGAGCAGGACGACCTCCTCATTCACGCGGTCACCGAACTGGTTGATGCCGATGATCTCCACCGTGGAGTCGATGCCAGCATTGGCGAGCGTGAAGAGGATCGGGTGCGCCGAACCGACGTGCCGAGTCTGAAGCAGTGTCAGCGCTGTGCCGACTGCCCAGCCCGCATTGTTCTCGGCGATCGACGCCACAAACCTATCGGCATCAGCCGCCGGGACGAAGATCGTGGTGTTCCCCATGTCGGGGTGAACGAGGTTCGTTCGATGGAAGTTTCTGGTCCGAATGGACATTCAATCTCTCCAGATAGTTGGCCCCCCGAGGGTGGAATCACCCCCGGGGATACTGAGATCAGATAGCGATGTCGCCGATCACCGCATGGGTGTTCCGGCGGTCGGTCGCCAGCTCGGAGTAGTAGGCCATGATCGCCTCCCACGAGTCCTTGCCGGTGACACGGGAAAGGATCGCGCCATCCTTGTCGAGCCAGTAGAAGTCGCTCATCCGGTAGAGGGACAGGTAGTCCTCTGACAGGAAGAACATGGACCCCTCGGGGCAGTCCTTTTCGGGGACGATGGGGACACCGTTGAAATCGACAGCCTTGAAGCCGCCGTCCAGGGTGTACTCGTTGACGTAGCGCCGATCCGAGACCAGGAGGTCAACGTACTTCCGGCGGACGCCGTAGGTCGTGATCCCGATCGAGGGGGTCGCCTGGCCGATCTCCTCACAGGCGTCGAAAGCCTGCTGCATGAGATCGGTGGACAGGGCGCGCCCAACTCCCACGTTGAAGAAGTTGTTCGACACCCAGTCCGACGCTGTCGCTGAGGCCACCCCTTGCAGGTCTTGGCCCACGGCGCCAGCCGTGCCACCAGTCGTCCCGCAGTAGGTCTGCCCAGCCGCCACGGCGGCGTAGGTGCCAGTGGAGTTGATCGGCCACTGAGTGGTGGTGGTGCCGTTGCCGGAGCAAATTCCGACGAGGCCCATCATCTCCTTCTTCGTCCGTGGCGTCCCAGGGCTGCCGTTGACGCAGCCACGGAAAGAGGTCTCCGCGTAGTCCGCCGCAGTGGACGGGCTGGCGCCAGACTGAGCCGTGGTGGTGTTTGGGCCCTTGATGACATGGTCGCCCACCGCAGGGGCGGCGCCAGCACCAGGGACCTCGAACGTCCGGTTGTTGAAATCAACCGCAGTGATCGCCTCCCAGCCAGCAGCGCCCGCGAAGCTCCTGATCACCGATGCGCCGGAGAAGTCCTCGAATCCAACGCGGTCACCGACCTGGAGGTGGCGGAATGACGGGGCCTGATCACCGAAATCCCACACGCCACGGACGTTGAATATGGGGTCGCTCGCAATGCCGTCGATCGTTGCGAGTCGCCCAGACCCGTCCCCCCAGAGCTGGCGGTTCAGGTCGTTCTTGAAGTCTCGGACGAGGCCACGGATCTCTTGGTCGAGAATCCGAATGAACGCCCCGCGCTTCGTGCGCGCAGACGCCATCGCCGGGCCTGAGATGCGAATCCGACCGTAGTTGAACGGGATCTGGAAACGCATGTCCGTGTAACCCTGGGAGCCCGGGTCCGGCATGTCCGCGCCTTCCAGCGCAGCGATGATGCCGGGCGTGCGCCCAGTGTGAAGCGGGATGACGACTTCCCGTCCCTCGACGTTCTCCTCGTTCCGCGACAAGCGCCGCATGAGGAGAGTCTCGGAGTTCAACTGTTCCCTGACGGGACCCAGATAGAACTCCTTCAGGATGGTGTCGATTGAACCCGCACCGGAGGTGTCTCTAACGGCACCTGTTAGGTCCTGTGGCATCTTTCGATGACCCTTCCGCGCTTAGGTCAAGCGAGAGGCGAGGAAATCAGCGGCCCCTTTGGCCAGAGCCCCGCTCTTCAAGTCCTTGGCGCTAAATGAAGGAGCTGTCGGGGTCGGTGCCGGTGGCGGTGATCCGCTCGGTGGCTCCGACTTGAACCGCGCAGCGTCCTGAGCTTTGCGTTCTTCAAGACCAGACCCTCCGCCGAGCGTTTCGCTGGCCATGGTGAACTCCGTTGCCACGGCATCGGCGTATGTCTCCATGTCCTCAGGGGACGGGAGAGCGCCGTTGCTCGGGTCGAGTTGAGCCATCGCTGCGAGTTTCTCCAACGCGAGGTCCCGTCCATACTTACGGAAGGTCTCATCGGAGACCCTCGCCAGGACGGGATTCCTCTCGACGGCCTGTACCAGCCGACGAGTGTGTTCTTGCTGCTGCCCCTGCGCCTGGGCGTTGTCCCACTGGGCGCGGAGTTCAGCCATCTCTCTTTCGAGCTTACTGTTTCCTGGGGGGTTTGGAACAGTCCCGCCTTCCTCGCTGATCATCTGGTCAGCGACGACCTGGGGGATCACGCCCGTTGTCTCGTAGTCTTCCAGGACTTGGCCTACGAGCTGGGCTATGCCCGGGTTCGACACCATGTAGCTCTTGTAGTCCTGGTAAGCCTGGAACCCACTGGAGTCCGCCTGGACTTGCGCGCGCTCCTCCTTCACGGCGCCCATCTTCTGCTCGTAGTCGAACCCCTTCGACGCCAAGGCCACCACCCGGTCCATGGGGACAGTGATGCTCTTGCCCTTGTGGTTGATCGTGACGGTCTGGTCTTCGGCCTGGGCCTCCGCCGGTTCATCTTTTGCGAATTGGCCCTTCTCGTCTCGCGGACGTTCGGCCTCGACCCTCACCACCTGAGGCGAGTTGTCGTCATTTAAGAGTTCCGCTGCTGCCGCCCTTGCTTCTCGGAGATTTTCAGGCGCTCCTGAATGTGACTCGGCTGAAGACTCAGATCCACCCACTTGGGCACCTCCCGCATATCTTCCCGTGTGTGCTCAGGTACAGAGACCGTTTTCTCTGACCCACTAATCTTCGACCTCGCCTTCTCCACCCGGTCCTTCTCTTTGTCCTTCAGGGACTCCTCCTCAAGGATATCGTCGAAGTCGCGGCCAACACAAAATGGGCATCTGATGTCCCACGGATGCTGGATGCTGTCGCTCATTTGGCACCGAAATATTCGAGGTATTTCTGTGCGTTCCCGCCCGCCTCAATCGGCGGCTCGCCATCGTAGCACGGGTGGATCTCATCATAATCCAGGCCCGACCCTCCGACCCCGCTCTTCCCGGTGTGCTCGATGAATGCCGAACGCCACACGCGGTATCTACCTAGCTGTGTTGCGGGAGAACACTTGCGGTAGTTCTTGACCCACACGTTGAGCAGGTTCTCTTCGGCCTCCCGCACGGCCTTCTCGGCCTTCTCGACAGCGGAGTCAGCAGCAGTGAACTCACTCCCCTCCGCCTCCTCCAGAACCCGCTTCTTGGCCTCCACCTTCTTGGCTGTTGCCTTCGCCACTGCTCGGTCCTCCTGTTGCGTTCGACTCGCCTCCACCCCTCTTTGGGGATGAGGGCTCTCCGGTATCCCCAGGGCCACCCCTCGCGGCCATGGTCTGCTCTTGCTGTTGCTGCATCGCCATCATGATGTAGGCCATGTGGGCCTCGACATGACCATTGAACGCGACCTGCTGATTCTCTGAAAGCGCCCTGTACTCGGGGCTCTTGCGGAACAGATCGTGGCGACGGATATGGATAGCATGATCTTCCCATTGCTGGACAGGGGGCACCGACGATCCTCCATCATCCATGCTCTTGGTCATCATCTCGTTCTCCATCTCCGCGTTGCGCTCATCAATGAGCGTCTCGGAAATGAAGGTGTCGATGTCTTCCATGTCCAGGGCCTTCAGGACAGCCCTCTTCTCCTCAGGGTTTGCCACATCCAGTATGCCCAGCTCGATGTAATCGAGCACGGCTTGGCGTCGGCCTTCAGGGGTCTCAAGCAAGCCGCTCTGCGCCTTGAGCCGGACGGAGGTGTGGCCCCTCAGGTCGATGCCTCGGAACGCTTCAATGTTGAGCGCTTCATCTCTGCCGAAAACCTGGAGGACCCGAGGCTCCTCGTATCGGTCCATCATCATCTTCAGCATGAACGTGAAGGCCCGCTCGTTGGCCCGACGATCATTCTTGATCGGCATGCCCAGCACGGCGGAGTCTTGCTGCTGAAGAAGGTTGATCGCCACGCCGGAGCGGACTGACGCTGGCGCCTTGGCCTGAGTCACGTCGTGCTGCCCAGCGATCTCCTGCATCTCGTTGATGCAGCGCTGCTGGTGGTCGAGGACGTAATTGGGCAGAGGGGCCACCGCGACCTGTTCAGGCTTCGGGAGGGCCGCGTTGTACTCGATGATCTCGCCGGGCTCGCTGGTGATGGCCACCCTCGGGAGACCGTGGCCCCGGGGCACGAGCCACTTGGGCCGGGACATCAGGTTTTGGTTTTCGATCACCTGGGAACGCGAGACGTTGTACTCACGCTGGGGGAATATGATCTGCTCGACCAACCCCATCCCCCAGTACCGGCCCGGTATCGAGGCGTACTTGAAGTGGACATAGGGGAGACCAATGCCCATCTCCTCGTATGGGTTCTCGTCCTGGGTCTCAAGAACAACACCGTTGGCGACGATGATGTGCATGCCCTTCGGCTTGCCCGCGAACGGGCGGCACCACATCTCGACTATCTTGACGGCATTCGGCTCGTGCTCTGTGTCCAGCGTGCTGGTGAACCCGCGAATGCCCACGATGCTTTGGACCCGGTCTTCCAGAAAGTTCTCGCGCGCTCCCGTTGAGTCCGGTGTGACGTACTTCGCCTTGTCCTTCCAGCGCTCATGGACGTACTCCATGTGCCGCGTCGTGATCTGGATCATCCAGGGTAAGTGCTTGTGCGTGGCGGCATTCTGGGGGATTCGTATCGAAAACGGCGAGGCGACGTCGGCTTCTATCTCACCCAAGGGGATGGCCTTGCCATCCTGCTCCACGATGGGACCCTTACTTGGGTTCCATGTGAACTTCACAAACCCAGACCCGCACACCAAAGCCCACAGCCGCGCATCGTCTCGGGCCTCGTCATAGTTCGACACATGGATGCCATGCTCGATGGCCTTCTCAGCGAGGCGCGCCGACTTGATGTCGTCCCGGTCAATCGTGGCTGGCGGCACAAAGGGCGTCGTCTGGTCCGCCGTTATCTTGCTGAAGTTCCGCATGACCATCGGGAAGATCATGTTCGCCTGATACAGGCGCCTCCATGGCGGGACTTTGCGGTCAGCGAGCTTCGTGTACGTCTCGTTCCAGTTGACCCACTGGAGACCGGCGTAGTAGGCGACACTCAGCCACCAAGTGCGGTGGTACTGATAGTGGTTCGCGTCCCGAGCAGACGGGTCCCATCTCTTGTACAGCTCGTAAAGGGCCTCCTCCTCTTTGGAGTTCGGCTCATACGTCTCGCCGATACCGGCCCTCACATGACGCTCAACAGGGTTCGCCTCGTTCCAGCGCGCGCCTGCCATACCTGCGGAGTTTGACATTACTCAGCCTTTGGCGGCTGGAAGCCAACCGTGTAGGGGTCCGCTTGGATTCCGAGGTCTTGAAGGAACTTCGCCTCGGCCTTGGTCAGGTTGATCTCATGTTCGTCCTCATCGCCCCGATGCTCATCCGTGAACACCAGGGGAGAATCAGATGACTCGGCTATGGCCAAGTCCTTGGGGTTCTTGTACTTGACCATGCGAGCGAGACGGAACATCTGCTCCATGTATTCCTGGTTGGCCCGCTGCGCTGCCCTTGAGTTGCGCGCGATGACCATCAGACCGGCCAACGTCGTGGACAAGAAAAAGATCAAGGTGACCATCAGTGCGATCTGAATCAAAATGCATCCCCCTGGTACATGACCTGACGCCTGAACTCGTTCTCGTCCTCAAGGTTCTTCACTTGATCCCAAACCCAGTCGTGGTCCTTGGGCTTCTGGTTGGGTGTCTCTCTCTCGGGGACTTGTTGCCTCATTTGGAATCGACCCTCAAGGCCCAGCATCGCGGCGAACAGTGTGTCGTCATGACTTCCCGGCTGGTGATCCTCTTTCCCGTTGTCGTCAATGATGAATGTAGACGCCTCATCAATGATGACCGGATCAGGGATGATGCACTTCTTGTCCATCATCGCAACGCGCATGTGGTCGATAAGGACAGGTCGGCTCTTCTTCGATGTGGTCCACCCGACTATTGGTTTCCACTCAGAGTCCACCCTGTCCCATGTCACCCTGGAGTAGATGTTGTAGTACCCCAGCTCCTTGAGCTTGGCCAACGTGGCCATCCCATGGTTGTTGATCTCGGGGACCAAGAAAGCCAGACCGTCTCTTCCACCATAGAACTCGCCGAGGCACATCAGCACCTCAGCGAAATCGAATGCGTCGATCTTTGCCCGGTATCGGGCTACGACATGAGGCTCCCACAGGCGCCACACGACCACAGAAGACCAGTCGTGTGAAGCCTTGCCGCCACCCGTGTCAGCTCCCATCACATAGCTGTCGTGCGCCTCAGGGGCGCGCCACATGCAAAATGGGCCACGGCCATCTGGCGTGAGGAGGTGGGGCATCAGGCCCCAGCGTAAGCGCCGCCCGTATGGTTAGGCTGGCCCTTCTTCTTGTTGCCGGTCTGCTTCGAGTTGTGGCACCCGGGGTTTTCCTTCGCGGTCTTCTGACCGCCCGCGCTCTCCGCGCCACCAACGGATTCATATCCGCCGCTCGAACCGCCGTCGCCCCATCCGAAGTTGTGTGCCGATTTCATGCTCATCGTGATCTCCTTGGCCAAGGATCTAATGTTCTGACCCGTCTTCCTTACCGTCATACCCCAGGAAACCCTGGAACACCAAGGGCTGGGATTCAGCGAATGCGCGCCTCTCCTCCAGTAGGTGCTGGTCGAATACCGGCCTGCCGGATACGAGGAACGCTTCCCGATCATACGACGGGTACTCCTGGTGGAACTGCAAAACATCACCATCGCATCGGTCGGATATCATCTTCCTGCGCCAAAGGATCTGCCCAGCGCTCCAGGACCAGCGCTCAACCCCCTGCCTCTCCTCGCTCGACAGCCCCCCCATGATCTCTTCGGACTCCGCGCTTCCGACCTCCAGGGCGTAGTTTGGAAACTCGTGCCATGCGTAGAACAGCGCTTTGAAGTCTGAGGTCCCCTGCTTCGCCGCCCAGTAGTTGTTGTAGAACACACCACCCACACCGTTCGCGGTGCTCTCCTCGAAGACGAACGTGCCAGGGACCTCCGCTATCGTCTGCATCAGGCCAAGCCGCGTGACGGATGCATATGGCCAAAACGCCAGCTCGCTCGCGTGTATCAGCTTGTTCGTGAATGACCTCTTCGCCTCTTTGTTCTCCGCCGTGTCCAGCCCGATCACGCAGTCCCATGGGTGCTCCCACTCTATCTCGTACTCGTTCATCTTCCGCAAGTGAGGCCCGTGCTTGAGGTTGCGTATGTACCTCCTGAGCATCCGGGTCAACTGTAGGGTCGCGTCCTTCTTGTGCGCGATGGTCGTGCCCGCCGTTCCAGGCTCCCGCGCGCAGAAGAACAGGATAAGACCCTGGACCAATGTGGACATGCCGAACTGCCGGGCCTTGAGGATGACGTAGCGCCCAGGGACACTATTGGCGAGGTCCGTACACATCTCGCAGAGGACGCACCACTGGATGTTGTTCACCGCGAAGGGGACCAGCTTCCCCTCCTTCGTGAGGATCTTCAGCTCACGGTGGAACCACCCAGCGATGGACATCGGGGTGATGTCGCCGATGAACTCCTCGGAGGCTTTGAAGTGGAAGGTGACGGCGTCCTTCCGCGCCCTGGTGAACGGGATGCCCTCGCCACGGCACTCCTTCCGCGCCTCATCGAACAGGACCGCAAGCGCGGCCTCCGCGTCAGCGGTCTCTTGGACAGGGCCGCTATGGATGACATCCAAAGGGTCCCAAAGCGTACTTGTGGGGAGAACCATCTGTCGGCTACACTCCTGACGGCGTCCTCACCCCGTGCCTTGCTGACGTGGGCGCGGACCTTGAGGGTCTTCTCCACATGACTACGCCGCGAGCCTCCCGCCTTGACCGCCGGGGGGCTCTTTTTATGTGCGCTTCGGCCCGATCAGGCCCGGCAGGACGACCGGGGGCGGCTCTGGGAGCAGCTCAGCCGTCGCTTGGTCCTTGGGCACGAACTCGCCGCACCAGTCCGTCAGGGACATCGAGGGCCAGACGCTGGAGGCATCCTGGCTCGGCGCCGTCCTCCGGCACTGGTTCGCCCCCGAGAGAAAGAAGCAGTTCCCGCACTTCCAGTTGACGTCAGGCATGGGCTGAGTCTACCATCACGCCATGCGGTCGAAATTGAGCCAACGTCAGCAGCCTTGCTCCCTCGACCCCCGTTCCTAAATGGCGCGCTGCGGGTCGCAGGGGCTAAGCCCGGGACCGACCCGACACCAAAATTCTCCCGGGGGCTCACCCTCCTACCGATAACCTCACGGGTTGAACGCCGTGGGGGGTAGGGGGGCTATCTCAGGAGGAGGAGATCAGCTAAGCCGACCCTTCACCTCTGACTGACGCTTACGGTCCTCCTGGATAGCCTCCTCTACGATCTTGTCCAGGTCCCGCTGGTTCTTCTCCAACGCCTCAACTGCCGACTTACGGGACCTCTTGGCCGCTCGGAAGTCCTTCTGCAACCGGGCGTACTCCTCCCGGGACTCACGGCGGACACGATTCAGCTCATCACGGAGCCTCTGGACCCTCATCTTCCCAATCTCACCAAGAGCACGGGCACGGACGGATGGGCGCTGGCCCACACGGCGGGCCTCCACCATGTACAGGCGCGCCATGTCGTCATCCGTCACCTCAGAGAGACCTTGGTCCTCGATCTTCGTCCACACCTGAGCGGCTGCCCCCATCGCCTCCTCCCAGAAGCGCCAGGAACGGAGGATCTGGAGCCTCTCCCCGTCCACTTTGCCCATGAAATCACTCAACAGGGCGTCATGCTCGTCCCGCTGAGCCTCAAGACGGGACAGCGACTTGTTACCCATCCGCCGGGTCCCCACTCGTCGGGTTCCAGCGGGCCAAGAACTCGACCAAAGCCTGCTTGTCCATGATCTGGACAAGACCAATCACTGAAGGGTGGTCCCCACGGAAGTCCACCGTCAAACCGTTGGACTCCCGGGTCAGATACTTGTACCCAGCAAACGCCATCACCGGATGACGCTTCGCCAACTCGTCCAAAAGACTCTCAGTCGAGACATACGTCAGGTCTTCATCACTCATTTCCGCATCCCCTCCTCGTAAGCCGCCAACAACTCCTCCTCCGCACGGAGAAGACCCACCACCAAATCGTCCGCCGTACCGCGACGATCCCAAACATCCACCACCCGAGTCATCTGACTCCGATCAGCCCCTCGGTCAGGACTCGTCCGGTAAGCCTCCTGGACCGCCCCCAAAGGCAACCCCGTCGCCCGGGAGTACCGACGCATCAAACGATCGTTCCTGCCGCTCATATGACCTCCTGGGGCCCCACCGAACGTTTCACATGAAACATCGCCCGGACTCAAAACTCTCTCCTCCACAGTAGGGACCCTAAAACCAAAACTGATGCCCCCCTCCTCACCATATGGTTCCTTCTCCCATTCACGGGGGAAGTAGCATGCCCCGACCGAAGGGAGGGGATGGACCATGCACCCCCTGGGTGGGGGGTTAGGCCCTACCTGGACGCATGAAATCCCCTTGCCCACGGTATCACAGGGCACAAAAAAACCCCCCGACCCGGGTGGGTCGAGGGGTTCGGGAGGTGCTTCCTGGTCCTACTTGGAGTTGAAGAAGTCATCCTGCTCGGTCGTGTCCCGCTTGGTGGTGGTGGATTCCGTGTAATCCTGGGGCCAAAGCTCACGGGCCTTCTCCACGTTCGCTGCGCTCACTCTCCCTTGGAGCTGGAATTGGATCTGGCAGTCGATCGGGGTTGCGACGAAGTCGCCGCCGACTGTCAGTCCTTCCACGTCGATCGGCCGCAATCTGGGGCCAATCCCGCCGGAACGGACCCAGTACACTGAGTTCGCCTTTGGCGAAGTGGTGAGCTTCTCGGCGTCATCCTCCTCGGGAATGATGACGACGACGATAGCGGTTTCCCGCTCAGACTTGGTCAAGGCATTCGCCTTGAGCATGGAAGTGTCGATGTGCTTGCATCTCATATCAGTCTCCTTGTGGTTGCGGGGATGACGAAGTGCCATCCCTCACCTAACGTCGCGGCGCAAAACTGCCCGACAGGGGCATTTCTCCGCTTCTACTACTAGGGGGCTGGCCATGCGTCTGGCCGCTCCTCCCCTTCCTGTCTCTCCTGGTGGCCGAGTCAGTCCGAGTCAGTCCATTTCATGCTCACGGTGCCATGCGTCCACCGCCTCTTGACTGGCCCCACGCAGGGGAGTCTGGACATGCTGGCGCGTCATCTGTCCTGGTGCATAGGGCTCGTATTGCAGGGGCCCTATAAGGTCTGCGTCCTGGTTATGCAGATCGACAGCGGCGTCGATCATGGCCAGCTCCCTGTACAGCTTGCGATAGGCTTTGCGCCTCAGTTCCTCGACCATGACCATCTGGTCCTCGTACTTGTCCTGTCTGGTGTATCTCATATCTGGCGTCTCCTGTAGATGGCGGCAACATCGCCGCCTACCCAGCGTGGCGGCGCAAAACCGCCGCCCACTGATATGACATAAACCCTCTATCTATATAGAGATACATAAAAAAATACCCCCAGCCCGTTAAGGCTGAGGGTATATGCCGAGTGAGTGCTTAAGGCATGACCGATGCCCATCCGAGCGACGCCATGATGATTGGCACTCCGATGAGCCACCATGCGAGGGTCGTCAGGCTCATGACGTGGCCCACCAGAGGAATGTCATGAATGCCGCCGTGCCCACCGACACAAAGAGCAGCACCCTGAGTCCCTCGCTCAAGTAGGAGGGCTCCTCCTCGCGGTACTCATCGTAGTGGTAGGTGACGCTGGCATCTCCTGCCTGCTCCGCCTCCATCGCCTCAAGGATGCTGTCGGCCACCCTCTGGTCTTCTTCCTTCTCCTCGTCCATGTCGTCTCCTCCTGTTGCTGTTGGGGTAAAGGGTGGGGCTTGGGCATTCGCTTTTCCCATACCCAAGCCCCAGGGATGACTACGCCATCAGTATGGCGATGCCGACTGCGCCACCAACGCCAAGACAGGCATGGCGGACAGTGTTGACGACAGCGGCGTTGATCTGGGATCTGCGAAGATCAGGCTTGCCGTATGTCTTGTGGTTCTCCTCGGCCATGTCAGACCAACTCTTGAACTCCGCGTCCAGTCCACGGAGTCCTCTCCTGGCGATCCATGCCAGGAATACGAGTGACGCCGCATGGGACAGCACACCTTCGCTGACGGGCAGCTGCGTTGCCCATGCCAACCCTCCCATGAGGGTGTCAGTCCCGACCCATGCACCAGCAGCGCCCAGTAGGGCAAGGTACGGCAACATGATGATCGTCATCTTCAAAGGTCTTCTCCAAGTTGGGGGCTCAATGTCCTGAGCCAAAAGTAAACAACGAAATTGTCACCCACACGGATGACTTGAGCGATGTCGCCCAGCCTGTTCTTGAACAGGAAGGGCCGTCTGAGCTTGTATCCCAAGAGGGCCATCAATCGACCGACCCTCCATGACTCCATGGGCTTCGTCTTGACGGGCTCCTCGCCGTGCATTGCGCCGCCCTTCCATTCAGGGAGGCATTCCAACGATGTGTTGGGCATTCTGTTCTCTCCACAATGGGCGGCACCATCGCCGCCTACCCAGCGTGGCGGCGCAAAACCGCCGCCCCAATACTCATCAATCCAAGAGCGACCACTTTTTACAGCCCTGGCACATCCTCCTCTTCTCTCCACCTACCGAGGAAACCCACTCTTCCGAGTGAGGATCGAGCTGCCACGAATAGCAGTTCTTGCATCGGGCATAGCCGATGGAGTCTCGATCAAGCTTCGCGCTCCAATGGATATTGGTGGGGGGCCCCACCATCCCGTTCCTCTTCATGTTTGAACAGTGTGCCCCATCGTGCCCGGCCTTCCTTTTGCACTCATAACCAGACCCATTCTGATGAAGGCAAACCATACGACCGGGACCCTCAGGGCCTTGAGCTGCTGGGTGGGGCCTGCCGTCATATTGCGAGCCCGAGTCCAACAATTTCGAGCAGTGCCAGATAGGCTCAAATCCATTGGTGCATATTCCGTTGGGGTGCTGCTCCTTCTTCCGGCCACACATGAAACAGCAGTCCCAGTCAATGCCGCTGTGGGCTTTGGGGCACACCGTGCAAGGTTCGCCGTTATCACGAAAACCACAAACAGCACAACGGCTGTCAATAGCCTCCATGGTGCGCTCATGCCCTTGGATGAACAGCACATCTTTCTCAGGGAGGCTCGTCAGGATGGTCTTGGCGCATCCTCCAAGGCACGAGTACACCGCCTTATCCACGGTCTCCTCTGGCCAGCAACGAATCCTCCTGGCCCTTACAGGGCCACATCTGGGGCACTGAGCAGTGATGTTGCTCATGTCCAGGCACTGACGAATATCGTTCAGCATGGAAAAGGTGAGGGGCAGGAGATTCCCTGCCCCCCACAATGGGATCAGATCAAGCGCCTGACCCAGGCTTCGACGATCTTCCGCTCGTGAGCCAGCTCACCAACGTAGGACTCGGCGATGAGGACTCCCTGTACCCCGTCACTCTTGCGGGGCTGCCTCGTGTTGACGTACTGGTTTTCCCCCAGCACGAACTCCATGAGGAGATCCTCACCCACGCCATCGTGGTATTGGCCCAAAGGGGCCAGGACGCGGCGACACTCAGCCAGAAGCGCCGCAGGGTCTTTGGCGATCTCGCTGTGCCTGTTGCACATCGCGCCCTTCGTGTGGGCATAGATGACGGACAAAAGGGATCTCATCCCATTCGCCACCTCGGTCACCTTCAGACCCTCAAAACTCTCATCAATCTTCATTCCCATCGGTCTCTTTCTCCACAATGAGACGGGCATGTCGGAGGGCAAAAGAGCAGCCCCCAGGAAACGCCCGTCGTGTCTCCTGGGGGCCACATGGGCCCTACTTAGAGGGGAGGGCCCAGTACCCTATCGGCTCCCCCCCAACAGCGGAGAGGGTGTCCCAACCATGTCTGAATCAGTCCTCGCATCGAGGGTCGAGGAGGAAGGATTCCGCGCCCTTCGTCTCCTTGTCATCCGACGATGCCAGAGCAGCCTTCGCCGCCTCCTCGTTCGCCTTCACCTCTGCGGCGATCTTCTTCTCTCGCTCGTCCAGAACTGAAGTGTTCCAGACCACGGCATTGGTCCGTCGAGCAGGCTCAGGCTGAACGGCCTTGACGGGAGCGTCAAACTCCCTCTTTGCCTCGCGGCAGATGTCCTGGATGCTGTCGGCCAAGCAGTGGAGCTGATAACTCCTGATGCCCGACCCACCGAAAGCCTCAACCAGTTGCGCCGTCGCAATCGCGGCAGCGTCTTCTCTGGTCTCCAGGGTCTTCCGCGCTTCCGCCACATCGGCGGCTGTTCTTCCAACCTTCACGAGTGCCTCGACGACCTTGTTGTCGGCGAACTTACGGAGATTCGCGTTCTTGTACTCGCGGTGGTGGTCTCGCTGATTTGCGTGCGGCATGATTTTCTCCTGTTGGGGTGAATGCCATTACAGAAATGGCTCTGGCCCACATAGGCCAAAGCCGATGGAAAAGGTGGAGCCGCCGGGATTCCAACCCGGTAGTCAAAGGTAAGCCGTGCAGTGGGCCGGGTAGCACCATTCGGACCTCTTGGACTAAGTGTGCGTGCTGGCTTGTGGATGACTCACAGAGCACCTTCTGTGCAGCCCCGTAATGCAAAATCCTTCCTCTCGTGGCCCTGCTATCCGTTGTCGCGCCAACCCTGGTCGATGGTGTCGATCCAGTTTGTGATCTCGTCGATCCTCGCCTCGATGCTGGCGAGCCTCTTTGAGTCTGACGCCCGGCCCGACCGGCGGGCATTCTTGAACTTCAGGCCCAGCGCCTTCACGCTGGCGTTGATGTTGTTCCTGGTCACCTTCGCCTTCCCATCTGGATCGCTCTGGGTGGGCTCATTGAAGGCTTCCGTCGCGTCGTCAACATTGTCGAACTGGACCACCCCGTTCTCTGATCTGGCGTCGAGCCATCTCATGAGAATGAACTTCTCCCTGGCCATCAGGGAGTTCCTCACCTCATCGGGGTTCTTCTTCCTTTTGTCATTCCTTTTGGTTCTCACATTCAATCTCCTGTTGGGGGTTGAGCGGTATCCCCGCCGTGGGGCTCCGCCGACCAACGTGGCGGCGCAAAACCGGCGAATCGGGACCGCATAAAAGGTGGCTCCCCCCAGTCTCGAAAGAAGAGGTAAACAGATACGGCACCAAATCAGGAGCCGAGTGTGTGACCGAGGGGAGCCGAGGCCGAGGCCGAGGCCGAGGCCGAGGGCCGCCGAGGCCGCCGAGGCCGAGGCCGCCGACCAACGTGGCGGCGCAAAACCGCGCCGCAGCCCGGCTTACGCCGTTTTCGATTTTCCGGCTTGACGGCCCAAGGGCGGGGCGGTACGTTCCGCCTCCCACGGGCCGAGTGGTGGCCGAGGCCCCTACTGAAAGGGATGCCGAGTTCCACTGAGGCCGAGGCTCACGCCAGGAGTGCCCCTGGTGAGGCACCGTGCTGAGGACTCAAGACCCATCACTCAGCCCGTGGTTTTCATTTGTGGAGAAGACCGATGACAAGGAAAGACTATGTGGCAATTGCACGCGCCATTGCACTGGTGCGCGGCGACTGCGACGGGCTTGTTCCTCTCGTTGAGGAATTGTGCGCCATCTTCAAGGCCGACAACCCGAGGTTCGACAAGGACCGCTTCATTTCTGCATGCGTACAGGAGACGTCATGAGCGACCAAGAATACAGCGACGAAGAGATCAAGCACATGGAGGAACTCGCGTCCCAGGGCATCCCAGGCATGCCTGAGGGCATGGAAAACCCCCTGGAGCTTTGGCTGGATGGCGAGTGGAGGCCGCCCTACTGGTTCAGGGTGCTCCTGAAGAGAGGGCCATATGACTCATGGTCCTTTGAGTTCCTGACGCACGAATCCGCCGTGGCGTTCGTGGGAGGAATCATGAGCGGGGGATGTCGCCTTGGGGTCAAGCGAGACTCAAGGAAAACCTCACAGCGAGACTCGGCGGCCCTCACCATCGAGCGCGTCATCCTTGAGGAGGTGGAGAAGGACGAGGCTGAATGGCAAAGGATTCACGACGAGCACGAGGCCCAGAAGGCCGCCGACAAGGAGCCTTACGAAAACTATGTGGTGAAGGAGGAGAAGTGATGAAGACAGCGGAGGATTGGTGGAAAGAGAGAGGTGGCCGTGTCTGGCTGGGGGATTGGTGGACGGTGCCCGCCGTTGTAGACGTGGAGGCTATACGCGCCATCCAGCGGGACGCGCTGGATGCCGCCGAGAAGGTGGTGGAGGCTGCGCGGGAAGTTCCCCTCGATGACCAGTACGGGCCGGACACCCGTCTCGGTCAAGCCCTCGCAGAGTACGACAAGCTGAAGGAGGAGAAGTGATGGACCTTTTGGCCCTGATCCCTTTCGCCATCCTGATCTTGCTTTCCTGGCCTGTGGAGGAGAGACGATGAAAGACCTGATCAAGTACATCAACGACGCCTACGTCGCCAAGAGGGACGACCAGTTCTGGGTTCCTGGGATCATCAGGGCATCCAGCATTGGATACGACGTTCGGCGCATCGTCATGAACTACAGGCGGGAGGAGTACCCCGCCATACCCTTTACCCCAAGGGCCCTAAGGGTGTTCGAGGTAGGTGACGACCGTCACCACCGCCTGCAAAACATCTTGGCCGACTTCCCTGGTGGCCAGTTCCCCAAGTCCAAGGAGGAGGAGGAGGAGCTGACACTTGACCTGGGCGTGCCCGCGCCCTCATGGGAGACGGAGAAGATCGAGGGCGGGAACATCATGAACCCGACCTGGAGGATCAAGGGGCACATCGACGGCTATGCCGAAGAGGTGGAGATTGATGGCCGCACCTACAAGAAAGTGGTCATCGACTTCAAGACGGCGAACAGCAAGGGCTGGCGCTGGACATGCGACGACGACGTAGGTTCTGGGTACAGGTCTCAGGCCCAAATGTACATGCACATGAAGGGCGCCAAATGGCATATGTGGGTGTTCGAGAACAAGGACACCCAGGAACTCCACCCGACCATGATGCCCTACTCGGAGCAGATGGCTGACGATCTGATCGAGAAGGCAAAAGTGGTCGCCCATGCCGTGAACGATGGCAATGACCCCATTGTCGATATCCCCGCATGCTCAGGGGATGACTATGGGTTCGCCGTCAAGAGGCTGGCCAAGCTGGGCATGGCGAAAGTGGCCAACTGGGGCTGCTCGTATTGCAGCAACTGGAAGCACTGTTTCCCCAGGGGCACCAAGATCAGGTGGTCCGGTAAGCAGGTGCTCTTTGAGCTGGATTCCGATGTGCCGGGCGGGGATGTAAGCGTCCTGGGCATGGGCAATGCAGCCATCCCAAGAGAGGGCTGGGACCTGAAGGAGGTCGAAGAATGACCAAATGCAAGGAGTGCAAGGGCACGGGTCAAGCAGGAGTAGGTGGCCCTGGAAACATGGATCGTGAATGTCCGTGGTGCCGGGGGGCCGGAACAACAGGGAGGCCCGAATGAGTGACCCTTGGGAAACGACCAACGAAGAATCGGTTGACGCTGTTGTCAGCCATGACCCTAACGTGGAGAAGATCGTGGAAGAGATCAATGGGACCGTGACTGAGGCAGAGCTGGAGAACCCGTCTGAGGCCGGGCTCCTCCCCGCTGTATGCCGGGCTCTGAACGCCATCCTGGAGAGGCAGAGCCGCTTGGAGAAGATATTGGCCTCGATGGGCGATGGGACCCTGGCGGCCCTCAAGAGGCTTGAGGAGTCGTCTGAGCGCTCCATAGCTGGACTCACCGCTGTCCATGAGCTGGTCAAGAAGGCACCTGCTGCGCCCCCGGTTAGCCGCCCTGCCTTCTCGCCTCAGCGTGGCGGCGGCTACGGCGGCAGGGGAGGTTCTCCTGCTGGCCGTCAGATGAGCGACGAGCAGAAGCTCGAAAGAGCTAAGCGGGAGATCCCAGGTCTCCCCGACTGTGGCCCGGACTGGTTCGGCCCTGAGACATTGGATGAGAGGGTCGGGTTCGGCAAGCACAAGGAAGTCACATGGGGCAGCATGCTGAGCAGCGGCGACCAGATGGGTTACCTCGTCTGGCTCGTGAAAAGCAGCATCGAGAAGGCGGGGCCAGACCCGACCGTATGGGGTCGCGGCCAAGCCGGGGCCCAGATCGCATTGTGGGCCCTCAAGCACAAGACTGGGCAGGGCACGGAGGAGGGGGTGCCCCCGTTTTGAGCAACCCACAGAAAAGGAAGGGCGACAAGTTCGAGAACGAGATGCTCAAGTGGATCAAGCAGTTCTGCCCCTCAGCCACGAGGCGACAACAGGCAGGCATGACACAGAGGATCGAGCCCGACATCAGGACTGAGAACTTCGCCATCGAGTGCAAGAACCGCAAGTCCTTGAACATCCGCGCAGCGCTGAAGCAGGCGTACACGCGAACCCCACCAGGGCTGGAGCCCTTTGTCCTGGCCAAGCTGGAGAACTTCCAGAGTGGCCAGCCCCTTGTCGTGGCCATCGTCCCCTTGGGGACGCTGGAGACCATGATCGGATGAGCTTCAGCTTCATCGACAGTTACGTCCGGTTCTGCTCTGAGTTCACGGACGCCTCCAAGGTGTACCTCAGGTTCGCCGCCATCTCTTTGGTGGGGACGTGCCTGGGGTCCCGCGTGAGGTTCAGCACTGGCGATGCAAGCGTCTACCCCAACATATGGGTGGTCCTCGTCGGATCATCCTCTTCATGTCGAAAGAGCACCACCATCTCGATCGCTCAGAGGCTCCTGGAGGAGGTCTCTCCTGAGCTGGTGATGCCCGGCAGCATGACGACTGAAGCCCTGTACACGCGGCTCGCCACCAAACCAAACGGCTGCATGTTCCACTCTGAGTTCCTGGCATTCCTTGAGGGCCTCAGAAAGGAATACAACTCAAACCTGAAGAGCAGCCTGACGGACTTCTACGACGTCCCCTCCATGCGGATACGCGAGACCATGAAGGCGACATACACCATCCACAAGCCCTGCATCTCCATGATGGGGGGGACCACAGTGGAATGGTTCCTGGACCAAGCAGATGACGCCGACTTTGCCGGTGGTTTTCTCCCACGGTTCATACTCGTACCTCCCGGGGTCAAGGATAAAAGCCTGCCCCTACCGCCTCCTGCTGATCAGGCGGCGCGCAAGTGGATTGTGAGGTGGCTCAAGGGGTGCCTGAGCAAGGTCCCTGAATGCACCTACCTGCTGGAGAACGAGGGCAGGTATGTGAAGTGGTACGACAACCTCATGGAGGAGCTGGGCCGGGGGGCCCAGACGTATGAGGCTTACGGGCACCGATTAGCCACCAACGCTCTGAAGCTGGCGATGATCTACCACGTTGCGTCATGCCGCCTCGACGCAGGCCAGACGCCCCCTCTCGTCATACCAGACGAGACCCTGGGCAAGGCATTAGCTGAGACCACATGGCTCTTCGAGGTAGGGGAACGGATCTTCTCTGAGGAGCTGGGCACATCGGCTTGGCTCAAGAAGAGGAAGGTCGTCCTCAAGGCGCTGAGGAAGAACAATGACGACGGGGGCATGCACATCGGTGACATACTCGCCCAAACCCGAATGAGGCCCAGAGAACAAAAGGAGGTTCTGCAAGCCCTGGTGCTTGAGCGGCGTGTGATGGAAAGCCAGATCAACCCTGAGCATTACCTGATCACCCACAAAGGCGCCACGCACAGCAGGGGGGAATCCAATGGAATTTGATCAGTGCATCACCCCCGGATGCAGCAGGAGACGGCACTCCCGGGGCCTATGCAACCCCTGCTATGGGCACGCCAACAGGGCGGTAGCCCAAGGAGGGACAACCTGGGAGGAACTTGAGACCAACGGGCTGGCTTTGTTGAGCCAGCGCCCAACAGATGGCTCTCCTATGAGGCGGGCCATCAGGAAGATGAAGGAGCAATGATGGAAGAAACAGTGCAGCATCAAGAGAACCTCACCGACAACGGGGAAGTCACCCTGAAGATGACGGCAGAGATGGCTGACTTTCTCACGGGCCTGCTGGAAGACGACCTGAAGCGCACACTCAGTTGGGCGCAGAGGGCGAAGAGCCGGACCACTCAGCGCGCCAAGCGATATGAGTCGATGTCGATCAAGGCGCTGCTCACCGCCCTGGTGAATTAGAGGTAAAAGGCGAGGGCCCTGGGACAGTGCAGAATCCCAGGGCCCTCTTTGCGTTGAGGTACGCCCTCAGCAATGGCGTTCAGAGCAGGCATGGTCCCGATACAGCCGATCGGTGCCCGCACTTCCGGCCCCTACTGAGACATTCAGGTGCCGTTGGCGATCTGGCCATCGACGTGTTTGGCTCTTGCGACGGCGGCCTTCCTCTTGTCGTTCACTTTCAGGCCAAGCCAGCCTGAGGCGAGCGTCGTGCCCATGACGCCCAGCAGCTCAGCCCAGTGGTCCGCGAGGAAGTCTCTGTCAGAGCCACTGGTGGCGGCTCTCGTGGCTGTGGACTTCAGGACCTCGATGACCTCCACAACATCCACTTCCCCGTCCCGGTTCCTGTCCCAAGGCCCCGTCACAGCTTCAAAGCGCGCGCGCTCGGCCTCGACCTTGGCCATGTAGTCGTCGTAAGCCTGCTTGCCCTCCGCCGCCTTGTCCTTGAGGACCTGGAGCGCCTCGTGCGCGTCGGAGATCACCTGCTTGCCCTTGTCGATGCTGGAGCATGATGCTGTCAACGAGACGACGCAGACGATCAATAGGTTCTTCATCGGGCCCTTCCTTGATGGCGCCACCAAGCTCAACTTCAGCGCCAAGAAAAATGTCAACGTAGGGTATGTCTACCCCGGCCTTGACCTTCACCCGATCGTACCCGAACTGGGCGCAACTGCTCAGAGAAGCAGCGATGGCAACGCATAGCCAAAGCACAATAGCGCCGGTATGCCGGTCGCCATGGCCGCCGGGATCACCCATGCTTGGTGGCGGTTGAACCATCGTGACAACCCATCCTTCAGACGATGCCTCCGCTGATCATCTCGAATATCTTGTAGGCGACGAGCGTAAGTGCTGACGTACCCCCCGTCTCGACAGCCCGCCTCTTCGCTGATGGTCCTGAAACGTCCGGTAAGGGCGTATTCTCCAGGGCGCGAATCCGATGATCCATCTTGTCGTGAGCCGACTCGATCTCCGGGTTCCATTTGTGTTGGGCAGCCCACCAAGCGTCGATCCGCCCGTCGTGCTTTGGAATCCATGCCTCCACCTTTCTTAGGCGCTGCTCGTGATCATCAATGTGCTTTTCCATTGTTAGGTCATCCAGACGCCAGAGGGGCATTGAGGCCGCCAAATACTTGGAGGTCCCTTTGGTTATCGACGTTTTGATCGAAGTGCGGCGAGTGCCCTTCTTTTCAAATCAGTTGGGATCTCTTCACCAGCATCACCCGAAGGGAATAGCCCAGGCTTCTGGCCAGTGATGTATCTCCACGCCAACGCGCGATGACCTGCGGACCAGCCGTGGGCTATCTCGGCAAACTGCTCAAGCCGTGCGCGGCGACCAACGCTCGGGTTGAACATCAGTCGGCCAGTCGATGGCATGTTGTCCAGCATCATGCGCCGCCTCTCCCTGGAGTCACTGATGACGAACCCCTTCTCCTTGAGCTTCCTCATCGCGTTGTTCCTGATCTCTGGCTTCTGGGACCTCAGCTCCTGCCGGAGATCCCGACCAAGATCACCACGAGCCCCGTGCTTGGTGGCCAGCCACTTCGCCCTGTGGTGCTCCAGACTGTCCCGGTAACTCCAGCCCGGCAGGAAGATGTCCGCGAAGTACAAGTCCCAGGCGTCTCGGTATCGGGTGCGGGGCTCAGTCCCAAAGAACGCCGGGTCCCTGATCTCATACGGTCTCTCAGGGTCGAGGTCCGACTTCTTGGCGTTCCATGCGGCGAGCCCTGGGCGACCCATGCGCGTGAATGGGCCTATGCCCACGTTCTTGAACCAATGCCGCTGCATTCGCAGCAGAGACGTCTCGATGGACTCCCCAACCGAGGCATCACCGCTGGCGACCCGCAATATCGAATCTGCTGCGGTCCTGGGGAGGCCGATGCCCGGCTTCCCGAACGCCAGCTCGGCGGGCATGCCGATCTTGTGAGGAAGCTGGAAGGCCGGGAGGCGGACTGAATGATGGGCCGCCCGGAGCCATGGCATGTAGTCGCCCAGCGTCCCGCCCTCAACTGGAAGACCGACGTCGGCAATGTGGGCCCCCGTGTAAGCGCCCATGTCGCGGTCCAGCAGAGCGCCTGCCCAATACATGAAGAACAGACCTGTGGCGTATCTGCCCATCTTCTGAGCCGACCACAGATCCTCTGGGCGCCCATGCTTGAGGAATCTGGCTGTGCTCCCGACCTCATAGGCGTAGTTCAGGGTGATGAGTGTCGCCTGGGTCCCAAGGTGCCCGAAAAATTTCCAACCCGGCATCTTCACTACGCCCGGGTTCGAGTGTCGGTCAATGGTGAAGTGGGACCGCTCAAGCTGACCAAGGGCTATGTCCGCCTTAGACATGAACCCACTACCTCTGCGGTGCATCTCGCCCGGAGGTATGGCCTCGTCAGTCAACTTCAGGCTGCGACCGTTGTATGGCGAGACGTAGAGGCTCACATCCTTGAGATGGTTCATGGTGCTCATGAACCCAAGTTCTTTGGTGTAGACGTCGGCCATCTGGAACGACATGAACGACAGCCGCTTGGCGCGCTTCCAGGGCCCCTTACTTGATCGAGCGCCTCCCTCCCACTGGGGGTCAAGCAACTGAATCATGTTGTGCTGGTTGTGCTTCTCCAGGATGGGCAGGACCTCCTTGACGTACCGCGTATGGGCGAACTTAACCTTCGCCTCCTGATACGCGATGAGGGGGTCCTTCGCCGAAATCACATGCCTCTTGAAGCCCCAGTAGCCGCCAAATTGCCCGATGGTGGACAGGACCGGCTTCACGCCCAAAGCTCCAAAGTTTTGGATGATCCCCTCGACCAACTGGACACCCATCGCCTTCGGGTTCACGACCCCGCCCAACTGAGAATGGTAGAAAAGCTCATTGACGGAATCGGCGACGGACTCCATCCACTTCCGAGACGCAGACCGTTCGTTGCCGACGAACTTCCCCTTGCCGACATCAAAGTTCATGGCCTCCAGGAGGTATTTGCTGATCGCTGCGTAATGCGCCCCGGTGTTGTCGGCCTTCAGATTGAGGATGCCATGCTGCCGCACCTGGATGCCTGCCGCTTTTATTGCCTCCAACCCTGTCAGCTTTACGCGAAATGGACCGTTAGAGAGGGTTAGCTCCGTTTTTTTCGGGTCAGCGCGCATGACGGTCTCGCTCGGAACCGTGCGCCAAATCTCGCCACCCTCAAGATTCCTGTTGGATATCCAGTTTCTGTCGAGGCGCTTGTCTGGCTTGTACTTGCTGTACGAGCCGTCCGAGCCCCTCAGCCTGACCTCAGGGTTCTGCAAGGTCCCAGTGATCCGTGCCCCGAAGTGCGGGTCCAGGCCACCCATGGCCGAATGCGAGGACGAGACATCGCTCTCGCGCGGCACGTTTGAGAACCCGTGCATGAACTCTTCAGCGGTCCTCGTCGAGACGTCAGTCCACTCCCCATAGAGCGTGGGCTCAAGCTCACGGCTCATGCGCTCATGGGATATCTTCCCAGTCATCTCCCTCATGTAGTTACGAGTGATCCAGAAGAAGTCCTCGTGGTAGCCGCCCTCCCCCTCAAGGCGCTCGAACAAGTTCCTCATCACCCGATCTCGGCGTATGATCCCATGCTCTCTCCCGATCTTCGCCGTGTCCATGAAGCGCCACTTCTCGCCACTCATCCCCACAGCCCATTCGCCGAACTCCTCAGCGTTGTCCACCTTCACAACCCGATTGGCGTCCGGGTCAGACCCCGACCACTCGGTGAACAACGTCCCGTCGCCCTGCTTGTCGGTCTTCGGCCACATATGGGGGGCGTACTGCTCGCGCCCCCAACCCCTGACCATCACGCTCTCCACGGCGCCCTCGGCATTCGCGCCAGTGACCTCGACAACCTTCCCAACAGGCAGGTCGCTGATCATGTCGATCATCTTCAGGACCGTCTTTGGATCTCGGATGCCACGGAATGTCACGGTGTGCTTGCGTGATATAGCCCACTCCGGCACCAACGACCCACTCTTGAGCGCCCTCTCCGCCTCATACCTCAGGTCACTGAAGATGTGCTCCACGACCTCTTTGCGGGCCTCGTTGTAGATTTCCCTCGCCTTGGGGACGATTTCGCGGAACTTGGGGTCAAGGGTCTCTACCCCCTGCTTGTTCTCGACCACTCGCGTCAGCGTCTTGCGCTGGTGAAGCTCATGAAGCTCCCCCGCGTTCATCTTCGAGGGGTCTTTCCATTTCGTGATGTTGTCTGACAGCAACAACCCGGCATCCCTCATCATGACCGCCGACTTCATCAACCACTTATCCTGAAGGGCTATCGCGGCGTCTTTGTGCTTTCGGATGAAAGTCGCCATCTTGTCGCCCAACTGGTTCCGATCAGTGGCGAACAGCCTGTCTCGCAATCTGTTGTGGAACTTCCTGAGCTGAGGGTTCAGGTAATCCTCTGCGAAGTGGGCGACCATCGGTGCCACACCCCTGCCGCGACCGCCCCACATGAACATCTGTTTGATGCGGTTCCCGAACGTGTTGTCCTTGATCTTCGCGTCCATCATCGCGCTGCGGATGGAATAATTCCAAGGGACCATGCAGGGCGAGAAACACTTCCAGTCCTTGATCGGGTCAATCTCTCCCCAAAGGCTGACATTGTCCCGCATGAGGTCGCGCTTGTGACCGACACGGCCATAGCGGAGAGCGGAGGCCAGCTTGTTGATGCGAAGGCTGACCACCATCATCCCGTCCTTCGTCTCGACCAGCCAACCCTGCCTCCGTGCCTCGGGGATGACCATCTTGGCGATGTTGGCCACCCACTCCTTGGCCGCCGCCTCAACTCTGGAGCCCGGGTCGCTGGTCTCCATCACCTGGATCTTGAGGAGCTTTTCGATCCACTGAACATCTGATGCCAAGCCGCTGCGTTGGCTCCGCTCCATCATTGACGCGAAAAGAAGCTCGTCAGCCCTCACATGGTGCATCCACGGCTCAGCCTGGGACGTCTTCTTGTCAATGCGGAGGTATTCCGCCATGGTCGGCGCGCTGACCATCGTCCCGCCAGTCCTGGCCTCTGGAACGATATGAGCATCACCCAGTTGCTCCTCCAGCCTCGACAGCTCAAGCATCTCGTCGAGCGTCATCTTGTTCTTCAGGTTCAGCTCTTGGACTCTGTCGTATGCCTTCCTCTCCTTGGGCGTCAGGTCAGAGACGCCCCTCACGACCTGCATACCCTCCAGGTGCCCAGCGATCCTCTGCTGCTCCGCATCTATCCATTCAGACCTCTCCTTCCCGCGAAGCACACCTTCATCGGGCACGAGCGCCCGCTCAGTGAGCGCAACGCCGCTACGCATCTTCAGGAAGGTCTCGGCCAGGATCAGCATGCTTGGGTCCATCTCCATGACGACCTCACGGGCCGCCATCGGCCCATTCATGCCCTCCAGGATGGCCTTGTATGTCTCTGGCGTCAGCTCTTGCTTGGCCGTGGACCGACGCCTGCGCGCGTCCTCCGTCAATAGGTGGGCGTACTCCTCACCCAGTCGGCCCTTAAGGACGGGATCTTGTATGGGTGCCCCAGCGGCGTTCTCGATCTTCTCCAGCTTCCCGTATATCTGCGGAACGGCTGAGTCGAGCATGTCGGCCATTCGGATAAAGTCCGCATGCGTGGGATCAATCTCAAACTTGCCGGTGTGCTCAGCTAAGCGAGCCTGAACCCTCCTCATCCTCCGCTTGTCCGGCCTCAGCTCCCCGGCCCCCTGCGTCTTGTCTTGTGTCGGGGGGTGTATGCCGTGCTTCGCCAGCGTCTTCCAGTCCCACTCCTTCCACGCCCTCGTTATCTCCTTGGCCTCGGCCTTGGACATCCGAGCACCGCCGCCATCACCGACCATCTCCTGGTGCATCGCCTCCATCGACTTCAGCTTGGGGGATGGGCGGGCATGGAGCCTCCCGTGCAGCCCAGCCTGGGCGCCGATGTCCTTACCCGTGAGCACGCCCTCCTCGACCTCCATGGCCCTCCACAGGCGGTCCCACCCAGACTTCTCGATGAAGTCCTTCATTCTTGGGTACTCGCCCTGGGAGCCCTTCCCGGTGGCCGCCATCAGGAGGTCATGTGTGACCTTTTTGTTTTCCGGGCTGCCGTGCTTCTCCCAAGCAGCCATGTACACGCTGTCCCTGAAATAGGACCGCATCGACTTGGCGCTCTGGACCTGTCCCTTTGTCGGCCCGGTAGTGCCAACGACGTTGTAGTTGTTCTCGATCGCGGCCTTCATCCACTTCAGGTAGTAGTTGGTGATGTCCGTGATCCCGTCGAAGTAGGTGTCCTTCATCGCCCCCGTCGTCAGAGAGCCATGCGCCTCCTTCTCGTTGACCTTCGTGTTCCACTCGTTGTGAGCGCGGAGGATGTGCTCGTACAGCCTCCGCATCAGCAGGGCCTCCTTCTCCACGCGAGGGCCCTTGTGCTGCTGGATCGCATCAAGCTCACTTTTAGGGAGCATCTTGAGGGCCGCCGTGATTTGGTTCCCCTTTATCAGGTTCCCCAGTGGGCCGGGCAGATGCGTGAAGAATCGGGTGCTGGTGACATTCCCGAAGGTGTAGGCGCGGGGTATGCGCGCGGCGATGTCACTCGCAACCGGAGGCCCATGGCTCGCGCTGGCCAAGTGGAACGCCTCGCCGACAGTCGGCTCAAGGGTTTCCACGACCTCCCGCATGAAGCTCTCCTCGGCGGGGCTCGTGCCGTCCCTTTCCTTCAGGCGGTCCAGGGATAGGCCATAGTTGGCACGCCCGGCCTCCGAGGACCCCGTCTCGGCCACGGCCTTCGCCGCGCCCTCGTCGGTCACCGCCCCGATCATCTCCTCGACGCCCCTGGTCCGCGCCTCCTTTGGCGCCCCACCGAACATCACCTCACTCTCGACAGTATTCACCGCCCTGAGGACATCCTCCTTGCCCTTGTTCGCCAGGAGGTTCTCAGCCATGTGATGGACGCCACGCTCCGTGATGATCTCCGCCTGGAGATCCATGGGCAGGCGACTCTCGAAGGGCTTCTGTTGCGGACGCTCTGACGGGAGCACATCGGCGTTCGCGTTTTTCAGGCGCTGGTTGTCCTGAGCCTTGTCCCCAGGAGTGGCCGATAGGTCAGGAGTCAGGTCCCCTTTTTTTTTTTCTCTCCTGAGGGGCATGCGCTCGGTTTTCGCCCTCAGGTCGGCG
>JABACD010000034.1:0-22227 GCA_014237855.1 Planctomycetota bacterium
TCGCAATGGGCCGACGATAGCGCGGCAGTGGTACAGCAGGGCGACTTCGCGCCGGCAGATCTGACGGCAGTTCAGAACTTTGCGAACGCCCACCGTGTGCAGGACTACGTGCTGTGCCGAGAGGAGGTCGATCCAACCTTCAGCAATGGTCTTGCGGTCTCAAGCGCTCTGACCCCCGATGAACGGTCGATCTTGCTGGGTGAGCCGAGGTTCCCCGTTGGTGCCCCAAACACCGCCTATGAGTGGCACATGAAGGGTGAGACTTTCGACGTACGTGGTGCCGGTGTGGCGGGTAGTCCGAACATCTTGGTGGGATCAACCAACCAATGCGCATGGAGCGTGACGTCTGCATCAGTCGACCAGGCTGACGCATTCTGGCTCGATATCAAGAAAGACGCACTCGGTCGCCCCACGCACTACTGGTATGAGAATGCCTGGACGACCTTTGAAGAGACCGGCACCGAGAACGTCAAGGTACGGGGCTGGCCAAGCAACTCGAACTGGCCGCAAGTTCACTATCGTCGCACCGTGTGGGGAAGCACCGTAACGTTCGATCTCTCTCCCGATCCGAACGACCTGGACGGTGACGACGAGTTATGGGAGGAGCGCCTCGACACCAACGGCTTCTCGAAGGTACCCATCATCATTCAGCCGACCGCAAATGACATCGTCGCGCAAAACCATCGTGGCTATTCGATTCGCCGCGTGCCCATGTCTGACCCTCGCCGGGATCCACACCTCGGCTATCTCGCCATGTACCGTGCAGGAGACATCGACGAGCTCCACGATGCACAGGGCGGCGTGACCTTCCCTTCTGCAAATATTGTCTTCAGCGATACTGCTGGAGATGTCGGTTACAGCGTCCAGGGAGCAGTGCCGATCCGTTCGCTCCGCCACTGGCTCGCACCGCACGTTGCCCTGGACGGAAGCCGTGCCGCCAATGGCTGGAAGGTAGATGCCTCCGGTGGAACCCTGGTCGTACCGCAGATTCACAAGCCGCACGTCCTGCGTCCCGCCTCAGGATTTGTCTACTCGGCAAACCACTCCGCGGCTGGTTCCTGGTACCCCCTGCGCTCATTGTTCCCCTGTCGCAACCACTCCGAACGTTCCTACCGCCTGTTTACGATGCTGACTGAGGCCGCTTCTGCCGGCCCAATCACCATTGGAAAGACGATCGCAATGCACGAGGATTCCGTCTACCAGGTTGCCAAGGAGATGGTTGAACTCTGCGACCGTCTTCGCAATGACCCCAATGTGACCTTCACCTGGAACTCGAACACTGTGCAGTCAATGCCCGAACTCAAGGGCTGGGCGGATGCAGGAGGTCGGCTCAACGACGATCACCGAGGCGTTGTCCTGGCCATCCGTCTCTCCAATGCCTTGCGGCCGATCCATGATCCTGGCGACGATCTCTGGCCAACCTACGGACTGGGCTGGGGAGGACTCGTGCGTTTCTTGCAGGCCATGCACGCGAAGGAGGCCGCTAACCAGCAGCTAGATAGTGACGAGATTGAACTCGTCGACGGGTACATTCAGCGTGCGAGAGCAGACATTCTCGCCGCTGGATCATCCAGCAACACACCAGATTTGAGTGCTCCAAGCACCTGGCTCGACTGGTGGCGCAACAACAAGGGCTCCGGAGTTTTGAACCGCTGGGAGAGCATGATGTTCAAGAAGAAGGACCTGATTGGAAACGGAGTGCCCTTCGGGCCTCTGGTATCGACTGGTCTCTCGGCGATCGCGGATCAGAGAAATGCCCCTTACTCACAGCTGGTCGTGCTTGGTAGTGAGAGCTCCACGGCGCATTCCATGCTCTCACTTGGGCAGTCCGAGATTCCTGGCCACAACCATGAACTCGATCAGCAGCTTGGCTGGGAGAAGGCGCGATTCAAGCTGTCCCCCATGGAGCCGGCAGATGTCACCGCCTACTCGACAGCTCCACCTGAAACGATTGACATGCCGTGATCGGGCGCCGATCTGCCGGGGCCTGTGGCAGAATTGACGTTGCGACGACCTTCGGGCACTCCAACCCCCGAAGCGTCGTCGCGGCGGTGACGGATTGCCTGGCGGGGTTGCCCCTTGAGGGGTCGACTTCAACGCGGATCGTTGATCTCCAGCCGCGTGATCTCGCCCGGTAGGATTCGAAAGGGGTGAGCGATCCGGTCGAGCTCCTGCTCTCGCAACCAGACCTCCAGCTCATAGTCGCCCGCTTCGAGCGGCGGGTCCAGGTAGGAGTCGCGGTCAAGGTTGAGGCCGCCAATGGAACGGCCACGTGATCCGGAGTCGGAGGCCGTGACCCAGGAGGTCTCAATCAGCTCGCCGTTGCCCTTTCGAACGCGATAGAGCACCCCGCCGGTTCGACCTCCACAGTCTCCTTCCGGGCAGACAGCTGGCAGGAACAGTCGGCCGCCGATACGCAAGTGCAGAGGCAGCTTGCGCTCTTCACCCGCAGAGAGCTCAAGCTCCAGGACCTCGTCCAGGACGGTCGAATCCGTGTCGGGCCAGTGCACACCGCGAGGATTCGCTGGAGAGTCCGCCTTGAGAGTCAGCCGGTAGACCCCAGGCTCGATCCCCTCGATCCGGACTGCTTCCTCGCCACGCTTCCATTGGGTCTTTTGCCAGGGGAACAGGTCGAATGAATCACGGCGCTCTCCCTCCCGTAGCAGGAGCACGGAAAAACGCTCCAGGCTCCGATTGGGATCACCGAGAAGTGAAACCACCAGGGTGGCCTCACCCGCCATCGTCGGCAACATCTCGACCAGTTGCCACTCAAGGGTCTGCGGCACATTCAGGATAGGCAGGCTGCGTTTCTCGTAGCCCACCTCACTGAAGTCCAGGGTGAGCCCCGGCTCCGTAGAACTGCTTGCCGTGTAAGCCTGGGCGAGCTGCCCATTGGCTCCGGTTGAGGCTGTGCTTGTCGATCTGAGTGTCCGTGCCAAGACCTTCACGTAGGGCAGGGGCCGGTTCTTGCTGACCGTACGAAAGAGCTGGACCTGAAAGCCGAAGTCGATGGTGGAGAAGAGCATCGGTAATTCCAGCTCCCTGGTTGCGCGTACACCGCGCCCCAAGGAGCCCATCCCCACCCACTCATTCCCGATTCGAATCCCGTCCACCCGCAGCTTGTGGATCCCCGCAGAGAGTCCGGTGATCCGCAGCTGACCGGTGGAGGTCGTCTGACCCCTCGCGGAGTTGTGCTGGTAGCTGCCAGCGTCCCAGGTGACCCCCCGGAGGTTGGGGCAGTAGGGCCCTGGGACCTGGACCTTCCTCGAGGCCCCCAGCTGCAGCCCAAAGGTTGGAACAGCCGAGTTCAACGTGACAACACCTTCGAGAACTGCCCCCTCATCGACCTCGAGCGGTTGCTCCAGCTCCACCCGTCCCCTGTCGAGTTCCAGCTCGATGAAGGCCGGTCTCAGCGCTTGCTCCACGTGCGTGGCCAGCACGTGGTAGCGCCCGGGCCGGTCGAAGCCCAGCCGGAACTCACCGCCGACCCCACAGCGCTCCTGGGATACTGCACCGCAGATCTCCGGTGTGTCCCCTGGAGCAGGGATCAAGGACACGAGTACCTGGCTCGGCTGGTAGCCACCGGGGAGCGAGACGACCCCTCGAACCTCTCCTCGGGTCGGCTCAAGCTCCAGACTGAGTTCGAACACGACCAGCTCACCGGGAGCATGGCCCCGCTGGCGTTCCTTGCGACTGACCGGCCATCTCTGCTCAGCCCCACTCAGACCGGGGTGAGACACTCGAGCGAACAGCTCACTCGGAAGAACCTGCCCGGAACGAAAGATCTCCTGCAGGTCCACCCTCACATGCCCACCTGCCTGCACGTCGCCGGAAATCGTGTGACTCGACCAGCCACTGCCGCTGCTCCCAGTGATGCGCAGACGGGTAGAACCAAGCTCTGCCTCGGGAATGCCCGCTACCTTTCCGACGAGCCACCATCCGCTGGCTGGTGGACCGACACCCTCTACGCTTACCTCCTGTGTGCCAGTAACTTCATCAGTCCGATCTGCTCCTGCCTCCGTCTCGGGGCTGACCGTCAGTTCAGGTGGCGCCGAGGCCCCGATGGAACCTCCGGCCTCCAGCGCCGATGCCAGTCCCGAGCCCCCCGCCTCTGAATTGCTCCACTGATACAGCCCAAGCCCGATGAGCAGCGCAGTTACAGCCAACACGATCCTGATCTTCAAGTAGAACCTCCAACGCCCAGGCCAAGATCGCCCACGGGCGTCAGGCCTCCGGAGGGCCGAAGAAGTCCTGCGCACCCCAGGCGTCCAGGCTGATGGTCTTCCACTACCATTTCAATTCGCAGCTCGTGCAAGGATCCAGCTCGAGAGGACCTCGAGCACCTCCAGGGAAAAGGTCTCTTCAATCTGACCGTACTCTTCAATGGCTCCCGTCTCACAGCGCTGAAAGAGGTGGTTCAGACCCTCAAAGGCCTGGACCGTGTAGTCAGGGTTAGCCCCCCTGGCAAGTGCACTCTCGATTGCACCCAGGTTGTCCTCCCAAGGAACCTGGAGATCAAGCGAACCATTCACAGCCAGCACCGGGCAGCGGACCTTCTCGAGAACTGGAGCTGGGTCATGGCGGATGAAGTAGCGAATCCAGGCGTGGCCAAGCGAGTCAAGAACCCCCTCTACCTGGCCCTCAGGTGACTCTCCCTCATCGAGACCGTCTGACGACAGGATCAGGTCCCTGATCTCCTCATCGATCTCCTCTTCAGATAACTCCTGCTTGAGAATCACATCGAAGAGCTTTCGTTCCATGTCCAGCTGCTCCCGAATCTCCTCCTCGCTGGCCCCCCTGACCCTCATCAAGAGCTCGTTCTGGCTGAGCAACAGGTGGTCACCGCGTACCCCTGTACCGGCCAGGAGAATGATGAAGGCTACCTGTTCGGACCGAACTGCAGCCATTGGAGCGATGATTCCGCCCTCGCTGTGGCCAATCAACCCCAGGTGATCCCGATCAAGCTCCGCCCTCCCCAGGAGGTATTCAATTCCGCGCAGCGCATCGATGGCAAGGTCCGCAGTCGTGTCATCATTGGGGTTGTCATCCCCGGTGGAGCCCCCAACACCACGGTCATCGACACGCAGCACAGCGACGCCCCTTCGTGAAAGATGATCGGCGAGCACCCAGAATGGGCGGTGCTCGAAGATCATCTCATCACGGTCCTGGGCTCCTGAGCCAGAGATCAGGAGAGCGGCCGGGAAGGGGCCTTCTCCCTCGGGGATGGTGAGTGTTCCCGCGTGCAGGATGCCGGTGGCCTCGTTGGTGTAGGTGATCTCCTCAATGCTGTAAGGAAAAGGAGGCCTGGGATTCTGAGGACGACGCAGCTTCGTCCGGGCTTCGACTCGCTTGAGAGTGACGGGGTAGGAACCGGCTCCCTGGTGGAAGCTGGTCACCAGGGATCCTTCGTCCTCGGAGACCGTCGCCTCGAAGGAGCCAAAGACCGACCCCACGCAGATGCGGACCTTGTTGTTGCCCAGGTTATCCAGACGGGTGATCGGAAATCCGTCGGGCGACTGGTCTGGACTGAACATCTGTCCAAGTCCGCTGACTCCAGTCTCTGGAATCTCCAGTGAGATACGGAGCTTCACAGCTCCGATCGACAGGGCTCCTTCCCAAACTCCCGCCAGAGCTTTCCTGACCTCTTCTGGCACTGGCGTAGGATCCTTAGCACGCTGGCACACCAGTGAAATGACTGCACCGCGTTGGTGCCAGTCTCCCGTCATCGCCTGGCCGTTCGCGTTCAGAGTCGCAGAGTAGCGGCCACCGGTGCTAGCCACCTCGAGAACGACCTCCCGCTCCTTGGAGACCGTGATCGAGGTCAAGGGCAGGCCGTAGATCTTCTGCTCTGGTGTGTCAACGGTCCCCGTCCAGCCATCGACACCTTGCTCGAGCACAAAGACCATACCTAGTGGCCCAGCTGAAGTCTCGAGCTCGCCGGTCCAGGTCCCGGCAAGCTCCTCAGCTTGCACCTGGGCGGTAGCCGCAGTGGCCAGGAAGAGCGAGTGTGCGAGGATGAGGGTGAGTAACTTCATGAAGATGGCGGTTGCAGGCATCAGTCTTGAGGGTCTTGATCTACAGGGGACGAGTCTCAGCCCATCGAATTGGAAATGAAGCTGTCCATTGCCGTCTTCCGCCCGGCATGAAGGCCGTCGCTCACCGACCGCCCCACGTACCGGGGACTCTTCCGTACTAGCTCGGCCATAGCCAGGCAAAGGAGGCGGCCGTGACCAGCGCGTAGACGAGGCCGTCCCCCATGGCGCGCAGGGTTATCCTCCAGGGCTGCCCTTTCCAGATCGAATCCGAGGGGCCCTGCCAGGCGTACCCCAGCCAGGCTGCTGTCCCCACGACCCGGAAGACCTCGAGGTAGGAAGCGCCTGCGGGCAGCACGGCCCAGGCCACATAGCCAGCGATAGCTGAGAGCACGGCGGTGTAGGCAATCCACTTGAAGAGAAAAGGACCAAGCTGTATCTGGCCCGGCGGCTTGATGTAGAGCACGGCCACGGGGCCCTCTTCGAACTTCTTCATCATCTCGGGCTCGGCAGCCTGCTTGGGGTCAGTGCAGTGCGGCAGGATGAACTGGCCCGGTGCGGGGTTCCCAGCGTTGATCGCGGCACGCACCTGCTCCTCATTGGAGAAGGCAGCGTAGTCAGCCTTGTGCAGCTGCAGCACCATGTGGATCATGGAGCTGGCCACGAACACCAGTCCTGTCGAGAGCAGGATCGGGAGTAACAGATCGAGGAACGACATCCAAACCTCCGGGGTCTAGGTACATTCCCCAGCACGCATGATGGCGCCCCTCAGGTCAAGCAACGGCTGTCAAGAATGCCTCGATCGGGTCTCATGCGCCCAAGAAACGGTTTGGGCCCCGTGTGTGCTGCGGGTGACGGTGGAGTCGGCGACTCAAGAACTCGCTACCAAGCTCTCCACACCGTTGGCGCCGGAGCTCCCATCCACCTGCATCATCTCTCAATCAGAAGGTGGCTGCAGCAGTTCGATCCGGTTCCCTTCCGGGTCCATGACCCAGCCGAACTTGCCGAACTCGTTCTCCTCGACACGCTCATCCACGTCGCAGCCGTTGGCCAACAGCTGCGTTCGCATGGCCTCGAGATCTCGAACGAGCATGTTGATCATGAACGGCTTCTCACTGGGCGCGAAGTAGGTCGTGTCCGCCGCAAAGGGAGACCAGACCGTGTACGGAGACTCACATAGGCCCTCGACCTTCCAGGGAAAGACCGCGCCGCCCCAGTCTTCCTCCAGCGGCACTCCCAGGTTGTCGCGGTACCACTCTCCGAGGGCTTTCTTGTTGGAGGCCTTGAAGAAGATGCCTCCGATTCCAACGACTCGTTCCATGCCGGATTATCCCTGTCCTGAGACCTGAGTTGCCAGGAGCGATCTCCAGAAATTATTCAGGAAACGACCACCTCGAAGGAAGGACGCCCGGCTTGCCGCAGCAACCAGGGCGCCCCTCGTCTTCTGCAGGTGAGGACTAGGGCTTGTAGCGCAACAAGTTGCCATCCCCCACAGAACCAAGTTCAGGATTCACGTGATTGCCCGAACCAGGTCCCGTGGACCCGCCCAGGAGAAACCCCAGGTCATCGTCAATCAGCTGCAATGCACGATGATTCTTGTCGGTGAGGGTGCGTATTCTCTCCCAGCTCGTTCCATCGTATCGGAAGACATGGCCGAGCTGCAGCGAGCGCGACTTCCACCGATCATCGCAACGATCAAATAGGAACCCACCCATACCGATCAAGATGGTTGAACCACCCGGGGCCAGACTGACCGAGATCAGATCAAGGTCAGTAGCTCGATAGATCGTTGCCCCTGTCACCTCGTTCATGTCGAAGAGCTCGGGAACGTCAACAAAGCGATCCTGCCCGGCGTCATAACGGTAGACAATTCCTCCGGTTCCAACCGTATAGACCTCACCGCTCGATAGCGACCCACCACGTCCAGCCACATCGAGCAAGTGCCGCTCTGGCAAGCCACTTCCTCCGATCGGAATTGCATAGGGAGTCACCGGTGAGACGTTGATCCACTTCAGCTGAGCCGCGTCATAGCGATAGGCCCGGGGCATGTCATGCCTCCGCTGGTAGCCAACAATCACTCCATCGAAAGCACTGACGAACTCAACAGCGGTCAGCTCGAGGTTCCCCTTGGGAGCCTTGGTCGCGATCCAGTTACGACCGCCGTCATTCGTGAAGAGAATCAGAGGGACCCTGACATCTGAGCCCACAGCCTGCTTGCGGGATCCCACAGCCCAGTAGATATCATTTCCGCCATGGCTGACGTCAATCAGGTGAGGACTGAGAATCGTCGGTACATCCACACTTGTGTGCACTGCCCCGGAATCCCATGTCACGCCACCATCATCGGTGAAGAGCGTCAGATCCACGCCCCCCTCAGTGCTCTCTCCGATCACCACCCCATTGAGTCGGTCTCGAAATTCCACCCCGACAAGATGCGTTGAGGGTTGAGAGGCATCCCCCGGACCGCCGTGGCGCACGTCATAGGTGATTCCGCCGTCATCTGATGTAGCCACCAGCTGAACCTGCCCAACTACAACCCCGCTACCGTCGGCGAAGAAGTGCATGTCCATCAAGCGCCAGAATCTTTCTGGCGCTGAGCTGTCGTGGGCTGGGTTCAAGTAGATCGACCAGTTCTGACCCGCATCCATGGAACCACGTAGGACCCCGAATGAACCGCCGGCAAACACTCGCGACCCGGTTCCCGGCTCTGCACAGGAGAGCGGGGCGGTCACGCCATCCATGGGTGTCCAGCTCCAGGTCGCCGGTACTCCCGAATTCGGATCACGGCTCCAGATCGACCCTCCGTAGCCAGTAGCCACGGCTCGTCCATCGGGCATCGCCGCCACTCCGTAGAGAGTCGGCGTGAAGCCGGGTGACTCCGAATCGCTGACATCAGCAAATTCCCGGGCCCAGCTCTTCCCTCCATCCTCTGTCATGAACAAGGAACCATCCTGAAACCCAGTTCCGCCGACCAGATAGCCTCTTGCGGAATCCAGATCGTCATGGTCCGAGACGTACTCTGCATCCCAAGGATCCACCATGAGAGTTACCGAATTAAAATCAGCCGCATCGAAGGTCAGCCACCAGTTCTTACCGCCTTCCGAGCTTGCCTCACGTGTGTCGGTATAGAAACCAAGGGCACGCACACCATGCGAGTTGCAGTTGTTCCAGATGTCGCCTGCAACGAAACCAATCCAGTCGTTCGTTGGTTGGTTGTCTCGAGTGATCGCCAGGGAATAGAACTCGATGTCCCCCGGATCGATCGAACCGGTGGCAGCGTTGACGTCCACCTCCGCGAGGCTAGCCCAGAGCTTGACGTCCTGAAAATCTGCTGCGTTTCGAGCGGAAGCATTCCCGTTCCGCCTGAAGGTCTGCAGCCCGGCGATGAATCCAACTTCGGGCGATGCCCAGCGCGTACGCCAGATGGTCGCAAGACTATCTGGCTCCCCTGTGGAGTCGAGAAGTTCATGATTCTGAGCATCGAAGTGCTCCCAGGTACCCCCGCCATCAGTGGTCGTTAACAAGTGACCGCCACGGCCTGCTGCCCATCCATACTGATCACTTCCCGGCTCAAACCAGACATCCAAGAGGGTCTGATTGACATCAGGAGGGGTCGTTTGGAAGACCCAGTTCGAGTTGTTTCCCGGTGAGTGACGGATTCGACCCCCATCCTCCGCAGTCCAAAATTTGGTCTCGCCGCCAGTTACCCTTGATTCAAGCTGTCGAGTCTCTCCTGCGAAGCGCAGGCCAAAGTCATAGTCGAGCGGGTTGTTGGGAACAGGATCGGGAGGCCCCCCTTGGGCGACGAGCAATGCCAAGGTAAGAGTAAACATATTTGGTTCTCTACGAGTTGAGATCTGCAGGTTTGAAAAAGCTGAACACACAGCACCCAAACTCAACATACCGAGGCTCCTTGCCAGCATTCGTGGCTCAGGTGACAGAAGTCACGTCAATCACAAGGCCTTGCAAGGCAGCCCATGACACTCTTCCGGACACGCAGGATCTATCTACCCTGCTGAAACCAGCACCAGGTCTGAGAACATGAGCAGTCCACGCGTACAAGCAATCGAGCTCGTGAGCACCAGTGCTCGGACATTTCTTGGGTACACTCCAAGGGGCGTAACCAATGGACAGGTGTTACTCAGGAAATCTCATCCCTCAGATAAGGGTCAAGTCCATCGCCCTGCACACAGCCCAGAGGACGACTGCTCCTTGGAGACCTCCCCGTAGAATGGGAGCCCGCGCCCATTCCCTGTCAGGTCAGAATGCTCAATGGGAGCTGGAGAATGGTGATGCGCTGTCCTACCCACCAATCCTGAGACCCCTGAGCTGTGGGATCACCCTGACGCATCACCAAGATCGGCTGCGGGTCCATGCTCCTCCGAAGACTCAGGGAGCATGAGTGCCGACGTGCAAATGCCACTGCCGATCAAGGACCGGATGGACCTCAGTACCCGCTATCAGGGCAACCAGGTCACCGCCCATCCATTGGTGAAGTTGAAGCCGCTACCCGAGCAGGTGTTCGGTGGGTCACGGTACCACCACTGATAATAAGTGGGCACGCCCACGTTGGCAGCATCGAGATAGGTTCCAAAGGGCTGGCCGTTCCAGTTATCCATGCTCAGAGTTCCACTTCCGTCCGAGACGATCACCTGAGAACGGATTTGGGGAGCTGTGCAGAGCAGGCCATCGCCCACAGGGTTTCCACTACCGCCGCCGAGCTGGGCAGATCCCTTCACGCACAGTCCTGGTTTTGCCCCTGGGAGACCACTGACACCGAGCTGGAAGGTGTCGTTCGTGAAGCTCGCATTGCCCGAAGCCACAAGAATCGCCCCACCCAGGCCTCCGCTATTGGCGCAGCCCTCTCCGCTGGAGCCGAAGCCGAAGCAGGGACAGCTCGCGCCCGAACCATCGCCAAAGCAAAAGCCATCGCCGGGCGTGACGCCGGTGTCAATCAAGAAGGTCTGGTCGAGATGAGTCGTGACATCAAGGCTGCCATCCTTGCCCTGGAGATGAACGGTGCCTTGTATCGTCTCGCCCAAGGTCACGGTGAGCTGAGCGATCAGGACCTGGCCATTGGCATCGGGGAAGCACTGCGTGAAGGCAATCGGGACGGCAAACCAGGTACCGTTGTCTGCCTGGAGTGCACCACCAGAGTTCCATGGGCCGTAGTCCATGCCGATGTGCAGCATCTCGTTATCGGTGGAGTCTTCCCGACCAATGGTGACCCAGCTGTCGTAACGGAGGTCTGGAAAGTTGGGGTACAACGCGGCATTGATTTGCAAGGAGGTATCGCCACCAGCGATGTGCTGGTAGAAGCCGAGCGGGTCAGTTGTTGATATCGAGAGCAGGTTCGCACCGTCTCCGTAGACGGCATTGAGCTGCCAGCTCGGGTCGTCATAGCCCACATAGACCCGCACAACCGCCCGTGCGACTCCATCGATCACCGGGTTCGTACCGTCAATGCTCCACTCGATGCCGCGATACTGGGCCGTCGCGGCCGTACTCAGGGCGAGAAACGCGCAGATGGTCGTGAAGAGACGCATGGGATACTCCTATCCGAAGAATGCCGAATGGCTCGCAGGTTAGCAGCCAAGACCTTCTCCCAGACTAGTCCCCAGCGTCTGAATCGGAGACAGCAACTCGTTGGAATTCAGAGGCTTCTCATGTCCGCTGCTGACAAGCGGCAAGAACTTCCCCTATCTCCCCCCAAGGCCAATCCGTAGCGTGCGCTCCGAGATAGCGGTCGCCTCAATCGATGCGAGTTCTGACGATCAGAACCTCATCTTCTGAACCCAGCTATTGGTCATGCCCCCACTGAGTGGATCGATCATCGAGGCGTAGACATAGAAATTCTCACCCTCCTCCGGTACAGTCGGAATTCCATAGGTCAACTCCACACTCTGCTGATCTGCTGTACGGGCAACGGACCCCAGTAAGATCGAATTGTTAAGGTCAGTCTCAAGCACAGCATAGAAGTTCACAACCGAGTCCATGCGAGCTGCGTTGCCCCAGCCAGAAACTTGCATGTGCGCGACATCCCAGGGATTTCCATTGCGCACGCGACTGATACTGAACGACATGCTCTGCGGCAAACCGACAACGACCGGGGTTCCCAGGTAACGGCTGATGGTACTAGCTTCGGGGTCGATACCGCAGAGTGCATCGATGTCATCATCAAAGCGAATGCCGAGCGCACTGTGCAGCGGCTCAGTTCCGTCCCCATGAGAGAGCGTCAGGATGGTACCCGGAGCGCCATCAAAGCTCACCTCAAGCTGCGGACGCGATTGACCAGGTCTCACCATGTGAGAAAATACGATCGCATTGCGAGCAGGATCGTATCCCACGGCATCAACTTCGTCTCCTTCCCCCTCAAGGCCTAGCTGAGCCGGTGTCCGATACACCTGATGGTTCGCCCAGACCCCACCCGTCCACTCAAATCTGAGGATGCTGGCGCCAGTAACAGGACCGTCGCCGAAGGGTGCTGGACTCAATGGAAGAGCATTTATGCTGGTCGCAGACGCGTTGGTCAACGAGAGATAGACGAAGTTGGAATTAGGAAAGAAGATCAGGTTATTCGGCGGATTAACGTTCGTTGCGATCAGGGGTGCAAAGGCATCGAAGGCATCGATCTCAGCTGCAGCAGCATGACCAATGTGCCCTGCAGCCTGTTCAACGAAGGTACGACCCCAGAGCTGTTGATCAATCCCTACGGAACCGGCGAATACATGACTCATGATGTCAGCACCAACTCCAGGACCCCCAAACTCAGCCGATCGCACTCGAACCCAGGAGCCGCCCCTGCCTCTGGCTGTTTTCTTGACGCTGAACATGAGTGCTGCCCACACCCCCTGCGCCCCGGGATCGATCACTCCACTCACATCAATGCCAAGCAGGTCATTGCCTGTCGAGAAACCATCGATCTGCACGAGATCGAGCTGTTGACTGCTGAGCATGGGAAACATGCTGGCCAGGCGGTAATCAGGTAGCCCGCTCGCCGGAGCCGGGAACTCCCCCGGTGCACTCTGCTGATCCCCCGCGAGCTTGAGCAGCCCACTATCAGTGGTGCTGGTACTACTCTCGAGGCTGTGAAAGTGGGCATAGACAGAGAAAGGACCTCGGGCGCGAGTCACCGCACTCAGGGATCCCTGGGTCTGTGCATGAGCTGAACTCAGAAGAAGAGAAGAGAGCAAGCCGATGTTGAGGACCTTGTACATTTTCATTTCTTGGGGGGGGTTGGGGCTTCAATTGAATTCACGTGCCTTTCTTGACCAAAGTACTCGCGTAGAGCGGTCAGGTACGCCTTGGCACTCCTTGTCTGTTGAGTGCTCAGCGACGAGGGGATCAAGTCAATGATGTAATCGAGACGGCGCCAATTGGTCGGATCCTCTTCCATGACCACCAGGAGTTGCTCGAGCACGGTACTGGAGTCGCCCTCGACGATTGCCGCACACAAGATTCGGTCTTGATTGATGACCACGTCACCGTGCTCATCTGCTGACTCGAACAGGTCCAGGGCCTCTTGAGCAAGGTCACGAGCGGTATCGGGATCCTTGCCAGCAAGATGAAACTGCGCCCGACTGCTCTCAACCTCTGCATGTCTCACCAGCCTGGCGCGGTGACCACTGTCATCATTGGGGAACGGGGCAGCGTCCAGGACATCACGAGCCTCGTCAAACAGTCCGAGCTCCACGAGCACCCGCGCAAGCGTGCGATAGCTGTTGAGCGCGTTTGGCCGCAGTTCAATCGCGGCTTGCAAATGCAGCCGCGCTTCTTCGAACTTCTGTAGCCGACGCGCAGCGGCACCAAGATTGATCCTCAATCCGTGAGCGCTTGGCGCCAGGGCAATCCCATCGCGTAGCGGCGCCAGCGCTTCTTCGTAGTGCTCCATGGCTGCCAGGCACCATCCCAGGGCGTGAGCCGAGGTCGCTGTTCGTGTTCCCAGGCCCTCCTCCCACCGAACGGCGCGGCTGTAGATGACCCGCGCTGCCTCTCGACGCCCCAGCACAGTCTTCTCCTCCGCGACCAGCTCCTGCTGAACCGGCAGGAGGATATCCATGGCAAAGGCATGCTCCTCCAGTCCAGGAGCTTGGAGTAATTGCTCCACGCGTCGATAGTCGGCGTAGCTGGTCGCTTGACGGAGCATGTGGTAGCCAGCCAGGTAAGAGTCCAGCGGACTATCGAGCTTCGGAAGGTCTCCAAGTGTGATCTCAAGCTGCCCCGAATCGTCGCTCGCTTGCACGGCGTAGATCCGAGCCAGTGCTCGGGCGAATTCCGTGTCGACCGAGTCCGCAATGACCGCCATATCGGCTGCCGCTCCCTCAACGTCGCCGTGATCCAAGCGGAAACCTGCGCGGTAGAGCTGTGCGGGCAGGGGATTCACACTCGCCTCAACCACCTCGCCCAGGAGTCCTCGCAGCTCCTGCCGCTCGTCCTCATCAGCAATGTACCGGTCAGCAGCATTCCAGAGGGTCAGCATGGGCGGCACGTGCTTCCAGATATCCAAGGCACGGGCACTCTGCGCCTCGACATAGTTGCTGCGCCAGGACGTCGCAGCCGAGGCCCCGATCAGAACCAGTGCAACGACCGCACCAGCCCGGAATGCCGAGGAGCGGCGAAGCCGCCGCCACCCACGCTCCAATGAGGTGATCGGGCGCGCGCTGACCGACCGATAATCCAGGAAGGCCCTGAGGTCCGCCTCCAGATCACGGGCGCTCGGATAACGTCCAGCCACCTCACGGCACATCCCGCGATCCAAGATAGCCTGCAAGTCTCGAGGCAGGCCTGGACGAAGGCGGTAGGCAGGCCTTGGGTCCCGTCGCCCCAGTGTCGCGATCACCTGTGACGGTGAGCCGCTATACGGCGCGCGCAGGGTGAGCAGATGATACAGGGTAGCCGTCAGGCTGTAGACGTCACGGGGCGCCCCAGCGGGCACGTCTTCGAGCGATTCTGGCGCCATGTACGCCGGCGTTCCAAGTGCACCTTCACGCTCGACAATCGTAGCCTGCGAGTCGAGGGAAGCAATACCGAAGTCCAGCAACACCGGCGGCCCATCGCAACGAACAAGTACATTGGAGGGCTTGATATCGCGATGAAAAATTCCAGCATCGTGGGCTGCGCCAAGTCCGCTGGCCAGGTCGGCAATCCACCGAACGACGGTCCGCAAGTAGCTCATCTCGCTGATTGAAGAGAGGCCGAGATCGGTCTCCATCCAGGAGATATCCTCCAACTGGCCAGCACCACTGCGCTGCTTTGCCTCCTCGATGAGATCGCTGAGTGGTAGGCCGTTCAGCAGTTCCGTTACAAGGAAGAGTGCTCCAGTTTCCGTGATGCCACGATCGAAGATCGTGACAACAGAGTGATGATGCACGGCAGCCAAAGCTTCGGCTTCCCGAATGAAGCGCGCTTCAGCCTCATCCATTGCAAGCACATCCGTACGCAGGATCTTGACGGCCACGGAGCGCCTCAGATCGAGGTCCTCGGCGTGGTACACCATCCCCATTGATCCAGCGCCCAGCAAGGAATCCAATCGATAGCGATTACCTACTGTCTGCCCCAGGTGCGCATCGTGAATTGCTGACTCATCCTGCAGGCTGGGCAAGAAGCGCTCGAACTCTACGGCCGCCAGGACCTCGGGTACCAGGTCGGTTCGTTCGCCGCAAATTTCTTCGATCGACGGCTTCAGGCCCTGGTCGCTGATCTCGAGTGCCTCGGAGATATACCTGATGAGTGTGCTGTCTTCCGCTCTGGCCATCTCAGTTGATCTCGCCCACTCCGGAGCGTTGCAGGATGACAAGGAGTCGAGACCTGGCCGTGGAGAAGGCCTTACGTGCGGCATCTGCCGTCGGATAGCCGAGGCGGTCGGCCAGGGCCTGGTACGCGGTCTGGCACTCGAGGCGTTCGCGCAACAGGATCCGCTCGCGTTCCTCAAAATTCTTCAAGGCTGCTTGGAAGAGAGCTTGCTGTTCAGACGAGGTCACCCGGGTAGCGGGCCCTCGCCTCCTGCTGATCGGCTCATTCGCCTCAATCTCCTCATTCACAACCCTGACTCGTCGACGATCCCGGCGTGCCGCCTGATGAAAACGAATGGTGTCGATCAGGCGATTACGCACGACCATCGTGAGGTATCCGGCAAACGCTTGTTCGCTCTTGCCCTTGAAGCTGTACAGGTCGCCAAGGACGTTGGAGAACACCTCCTGGACCACATCACCGGTGCTGAAGAGCGAGGCCAGCCACGGACGCTCGATGCGCAGATCCTTGGCCAGGGAGAAGTGGACCTGCCTGCGGACTGACGGATAAAAGCGCTCAAAGAGCGCCTGGAGGGAAGCTTCATCGCCTTCGCGCGCTCCCCGAAGGGTCTTCAGGAAGTTGAAACAGGGAGATGGCCGATTACTGATAGCTGAGTTCATTTGTTCGGGGGGGGGGGAGCCCTTCACCTATTTACGGCGTGGCCGCATCCGCCGAGAGCAGGAAGAATCCTGAGAAAATCTACTTGTTACCCAAACTGGGTCTCAGCAGGAGCCATATAGCGTTTAAGGTCGGATGGTCTACAGCCGAGCCTGGCAAAGGCCTCTACCCCGAGGGCGGAGGCGTGGCTCACCACCCCCCCAGCCGTGCCCTCGGCCTCGGCCTCGAAGAGGCATCCACCTTGATGTGGATCCGGCAACGCTGCGGCGCTCGAGAATCCTGATCAATCCACCCTGGGGCTGCTCAATGGAAGGGCGGCTCCAGGCTCTCCCTTCCGGGGAACCAGCGCCTCGGCCCTAGATCAGCTCCGGTACGTCGAGCTCCTCGAGCATGACGGGCACGTGCGACGCACCGAACCACTGCTCGATCACGGCAGCGAAGACCCTCCGGAAGTCAATGTTTGGAATCAAGCTCCCATTGGGATCGAGCTCGACCAATGAGGGAGTTGTTCCCGAGAGTCCCCCACGCAGCTTCCCACCCAGGAGGAACATCAGCCCTGCCGCACCGTGGTCACTGCCCCCCGCGCTGTTCTCGGCGAGGCGGCGACCGAACTCCGAGTGGCACAGGACCAGGGTGTTCTCGAAGGCCGAGGTGCCCTCCAGGTCCTTCATGAACGCGTGCATGGCCGCATCGAACTCCATGGGGGCCTGCAGTCGGTGGACGAAGCCCGAACTGTGGGTGTCGAAGTTGCGGTGCTGCACCGAGTAGACCCGACTGCCAAAGCCTGCGTCGATCATGGCGGCAATCGTCCGCAAGCGCCGCCCCAGGTCGGTGTCAGGGTACTCCACCCGCGGCTCATGGCTTGCGGTGATCTCCCGCAGCTGGGGCCCGAGACGCTGAGAGAGGGAAAGGGTGCCACGCAGCTCGTTCAGGATCCTGGGCGGATCCTCGTCTCCCCTACCAGGTGTCTCGCCGCCTTGTGCCCGACCACCCTCGCGGTTTGGAGAGATCCAGTCGAGGCCATCCGGGCGGTCAAAGCAGAGCACGGGCAAGTCCTTGGCCCGCATGGAGGGTGCCAGCACGTCGCCAACGTGAGTCAAGAGCTCCGGCCGCGGGTCGTCCTTCCACAGCTCGCGCCGCAGCCGTGCGATCCAGCCCTCCGCCTGCCCGGCGAAGTTCGGGTAGGCGGCGCCCCAGATCACCTGAGCCTCGAAGTGGCTCATGGAGTTGTTCGGGTAGCCGACCCCTTCGACGATGCGCAGGCGGCCGTCCTGCCAGAGATCGTGCAGACCGGGCAGGTGGCCAGGAAAGCCTCGCTCATCGTCCACCGCCAGCAAGCTCTTGCGCGGAAACGAGAGGGTCGGGCGACTCTTGTAGTAGACATCGTCGCGGCCTGGCACGAGCACGCTCAGGGCGTCCACACCGCCGAAGAGCTCGATCACGACGAGGGTCTTCTCGCGCTCGGGTGTGGGGCTGGCCAGTGAGAAGCCCGGAAAGAAGGCCGGTGCACAGGCGATACCAGCGGCCTCGGTCAAGAAGCGCCGGCGTGTGCTCGTTCTCCTGTCGTGATTCACCAGGTCCTCCTCTCTCTTAGCCCAGCTGGGCAATGGGCAGGCGCAAGAGCGTGTAGGCCAGCTGACAGAGGACCCGATTTCCCTGCGGCGAGGCCAGCAGCGGTCCCTTGATCTGAAAGTGGTCGCGACACCAGGCCAGCTCCTCCAGCAGGCCAGTCCGTGTCGAGGCGCTCGGCTCGCGGGCCAGCCACGCTTCCAGGAGCCAGCCAGTCAGCTCCTCATCAGTCGCATCCTCGCCCAGAGCATCGCAGACCCCTGCGATCAACTCGGGAGCCTTGAAGCCCACTGCACGAAGCTCCAAGACGAGCTCGCGCACCCGTTGACTCTCTGCGGAGGGCTCTGCCTCCATCTGCTTGGCGTTTCCCCGCAGGTGTTCGTGGAGCAGACCCAAGAGCAAGCCGATGCAGTTGCCTCGGATCACCATCGATGAACTCGTGATCCAGGACCGCCCCTCGTCCCAGCCCTTCACGCTCGGAGGGGCGTAGATCTGCTGGCCCGCAGCGGTGGCTGCGTAGAAGAGGAAGGGTTCCTGGCCCTGCACACCGAGCCTTCGACTCGCGCCGACCATGAACTCCACGGGACCGAGCACCCGCGTGCCAATGACCTCTTGCCGATAGAAGTCCGGATCGGCAACCAGTCGTCGCAGCCAGGGGGTCAACTCGTAGTCCAGCTCCCGCAGGAGCTTCGCATAACCTCGCAAGCGCGATTCACCGGGCTCTCGGCCCTCCAACCAGGTCAAGAGACGCTTCGCCACGTGCCGGGCACAGGCCTCCTGGTCCAGGAGGATCTCCACCAGATCGCTCCCGTCGAAGGTCCCTGTCCGTCCGAGGATTGTCTTCTCGCCGAAGTCGTGCAGCTCTTCGTCGAAGACGAAGCTACCCGACTCGCCCTGGAAGCCGGTCAGGGCACGCGCCGCCTGGCGCACGTCGACTTCGGTGTAGTTGCCGACTCCCAGGCTGTAGAGCTCCAGCAACTCCCGGGCGAAGTTCTCGTTCGGGTGGGTCTTGCTATTGGTGTCGTTGTCGAAGTAACCCAGCATGGCGGGATCCTTGACGATCCCACGAAGGAGATCGTCAAAGCCACCAAGCGCGTTGTGACGCAGGAAGTCATGCTGGTGGATCAACTCATAGCACCGCAGGGTGACCTTGCTGCTGGTCGGAAAAAAACCGTGCCAGAAGAGGGTCATGCGATCTCGCAAGGGATCGCGGCCCGCGACGAGCTGAGCAAACCAGCTGTCCAGGTAGTCACGGAACTGGCCCTTGTCCGTAAGCCGCAACTCACGCTGTCGCCTGGCAAGACCCTCGGGGCCGAGCTTGTGGATGGGAGCGCCGGGGATCTCAAGGCCATCCTGGTTGTAGCCATAGTCCTCCCAGCTGAAGAAGGTCAGCTCCGGCAGGGGTGGCGGCGAGCTGGTCTCGACCCACTGATCAAACAGCTCGGTGGCGTGCAGGCCAATGGCCGCCTCGATCTCCTCCGGTCGCGCTCCAAAACCCAGGCGGTTGTAGAGGTGCTCGGCGTGACGTGCATCCAGCAGAGGCCCGACCTGTGCGCTGGCTGCTTCTCCCTCCTGGCCGCGGAGCGGTGACGAGGCCAGCACGAACAGCGCCAGCCAACGAAATGCGATCTCTGCGAGGCTCTGCGAGGAGAAAAGCATTGGGCTTCGATCGCGCAGCACGCGCTGATCGTTTTCATGGTCCCACAGCCGGCCTACCTGTCAAGCACAGGACTTGTGAGAAAAAGGGGAGGTTGGAGCCTGCCCCAGGATCAATGCGTGTCCATGCCCACGCCAGCCTCAGTACGCGCCTCGCCACCATGAGCCGGATCTGGGACTCACCCCTCAGTCATGCAGGCGAACAAGCGCGACCTGCGCTAGCCGTCGAGTCGCCGAGGGCCCTTGTGGATCGCCATCAATGTAGGCCAGGTAGAGATCCGTGACATTCTGACCGGACTGATGGCCAACGCAGAGGGTGATCTCTTCCTCGAAGGTGGCAATCGTGTCGAAGAGACTCGGCCCCATGCTCGTTGCCATCGAAGGCGTCCCAATGGCTACCGCGTTCCTCGTCAGGGCAGCTCGATCATTCTCGTACCGCTTCTCATACACAAGACAGTAGCCCGGGGCCGGCTGGCCAGTCGATTCGGCTCCACCCGCTGCCTCATGAACGATCAGCGAGTAGCCGGAGATTCGATAGGTTCCAGGCTGTACCTGAAACGACCCATCTTCCCGCAGCAGGATGTCGTTTCCAGCCTTCGCGGTGATGGTATTCAACACGCGACGATTCAGCCCGGGCTCCATCGATTTGTTCTCCTTGCCAATCTCGGTCAGGAACGCGTACGAGTCCCCTGCAGCAAGAGCCGGCCTCGCATCATCAGAACTCGAGCTCCTGCAGCCTCCGGAGAGCACCGCTAACAGGAAGACTGCACTCCCAAGAATGCGATGGGATGAAGAAGACGACACTCGTAACCCTCCGTGATATCAGCGCCAGAACGATTCAGGGATTCCGGCTGGATGGTAGCTCCACGGACCAGCATTGTTGCTGTCAATCCACCTGGTTTGGCGGTCTCCAGAGGCAGACGCCTCCATCAAGCGCGCTTGCTGCCGGCCATGAACCGCTCACACTCGCTCCTCGTCACCCAACACCTTGAGCCCCATCCAGCTCCAGGACGCGGCCCCTGGTTCTGCCTGGCCTGAGCCCTGAGCTCACGGACCTGCTGGTGACAGACGAGAGGCCCACCTGGGCCGCACGACGCGCGCCACGACACCTTCAAGAGGCGAATGAATTCTGGAAAGAAAGCGCTTCTGTGGAGGCCCTCCATCGCCATGTCGTCCTGAGCGATGGAAACATCAGTCCATTGGGCTCCACCGAGACAACAGCCTCTGCGGCCATCGCCAGTCCCTCTCAAATCCTGTCCTCAGTCACTCACTCCCCATCCCCTGACAGAAAATCATGAAGTTCATCAGCACATTCATCGCATTCCTCTTGCTGTTCATGGGCGCAGCCCATGCGCAGAGCACGACCATCTACGTTCACTACGCTAATGGTGTGGATAAACCGATGATCAATGAGACCACTGCCGATGCGCAGGTCACGGTCGAGGTAACGGTCACCAAGCCCAATGGTCTCAATGAGGACTTCGAGGTCAAGTCGACCATCAAGAACAACAAGACGACCCGCAGGCAACTGGCCGCAGACCTCGCAGCGAAGCTCAAGCAGAAGTTCATCCTCTGTGACATCGACCCCAGCTGGGTCACCCATTCGGGGGAACTGGTCACCGTCCGAAACACCCCGCCAGGCGTCGGCAAGAACACCGGAACCGATGACAACCCCATCAAATCCCCTCCCAAGGCACGTAACAGTCATGGCCACGTCCGTGTCTACTCCAGGTAATTCAGGAGCTCTAATCATGAAAACCAACATACGAACACTCTTCCTTGCACTCGCCGTTCTCGCAACGGGGACCCTCGCCAGCGCTCAATCCACCACCAGGGTCACGTTCCATGTGAAGTGCGGGTCCCAAGGCATCCTGGATGCTCCCTACTCCTTCGTGCTTGAGTACACCGACCCCTGTGATCCACTGCACACGATTCGGAAGCACATCAAACTGCCGAACCGGGCCAGCTCCGAGGGCATAGCAGGAGCTCTGGCAGCAGAGCTTAACCTCTCGATCGATAACTGTAACGGCACCATTCCGCCGGCTGCCTCCGAAGAGGTCGACGAAGGAGGCGGTGAAAACGGCCAACCGACAGAGAGCGACATCCTCAAGAAGCACTGCCTCGTGATTCCCAAGTCCCTCGGCAATGTGAATATCAGTGCCTGCCGCGAGGGAAGCGACGGACCCGGTGGACAGCTGGAGGTGACCGAGGAGCAGCGCGGCGATTGAGCCGAGTCGGTTCAAAGCACTCGCGACAAGAAGCTCCAGGTCAGCCGAGACACCATGTTTACCCTTCGAACCACCCTGCTCTCAGTTCTCCTGGGCTTCGGGGTGGTTCATTTCATCCTGCCTTCCAAGTCCAAGACCCCCTCCTTTGTCCTACTCGAGAGAACTGTGGAGCCCTGTGCTATTCCCCCATGCGTGGTGACGCCGACGGCCCCCACAGTTTCGGCACGGTTGGCGATAACCCAACCGATGGCAGACCCTGAACCATCCGTGGTTCAGGGCTCTGCCCGCTGGCTTCGTGTGGTTGACCGGCAAGGATTTCCAGTGGCGGCAGCCGA
>JABACD010000034.1:22237-44422 GCA_014237855.1 Planctomycetota bacterium
GGGGACGAATCCGTCGGAGCTCTCACCGACGCAAGCGGCAAGCTGGCACTTCAGACCACAGACCACCATGTCCAGGTTTCCGCACTTGGACTTGCCACCTGCGAGCTGCGTGGGGATTCAATTGCCGCTCTGGGAGAAACCGAGCTGGTACTGCCGCCAGCGGGGTCACTGGAGGTGACGCTGCTTGACTCCACGGGTCGCCTGTTGCCTGGAGTTACCGTCGAAGCGGTGCTCGAAGAGCCCCCCCACCCCGCCAGAGCCAGCCTCTTGCCCCGATTTTCGGCACGGTCCGACTCCTCGGGAATGATTCGATTCAGCGCGCTTGGAGAAGGAGACTACTGGTTAGTGGTCCATCCGAGCCAGCACGCCATGGGAGTGGATCTGTACGGACAACGAGCCCTGGCGGGGAGAGCCCGATCGGTGGTGGCTGTGACCTCACCCCGGAACCCCATGACCTATCTCGATGTTCGGGTGCCCGATCTACCCGGTGCAGGCTGGCATGCTGGGGAGTGTCTCAACTATGCCGTCCAGGTGCAGGGACAGCACGGACTGGTCTCCATCCAAGCCAATACCTGGGAAGCAACGGTTCATGGAGAGCCGGGCAGGGCAGTCCGCTGTCGAATCGTTGCGCTGAAGAACCAGTACATCGACACCTCCCGTGACCATTCCGCTTGGATCGATGGCCGGTTGGGCCAAGAGGCCCCACTCGATCTGCATCTTTGAGCTCTTGATGGTGTCATGACCGCCCGCACGCGTGCCAACCAGCAATGACCTCGGAACAGCCAACGAAATGGAGGACTGGGCACCTCCTCCAAGCTCGTCCTCTTTGGAGCGTGAGTGGCGCCCATGGCAGGGCGAGACTTTAGGAGCCCTCGGTCTCAGTCCGAGTCATCGCCGCGCAGAGCTCACCGAGTGACGCCACAACCCCGACCATCATCCTCCGCACGGCCACAAACTCGCGGTCATCCTCTCGAGCCGCCTCACTTCGGCGTTGGCTGCACGCTGATGTGTGTCGTCTCCCCCACGCGAATCTCGACGGTCTGTTCGTAGGGCAGGTGATCCTCGTGTACGACTCGAATGGAATACACGCCCGGTGAGAAGGACCGACTGATCCCCGGCTCATCGTCGAAGAAGGCCTCCCCACCCGTGGTCCAGCCCGATAGCACTCCATCCTCCTCGTAGCTCTTGGTCTCCAGGGTCAAGAGGCCCCACTCAGACTCACCCGGCATCAGCACAAAGGTCTTCGCCCCGGGTCGAGTACCGTCCAGCTCGATAGAAGACTCGAGCTCGATGGCCAAGCGGCCTCCTACGACCAGCTCGAGCTCCAAGCCTGTCGTTCGCCCAGCCACCAGCTCGACCGTGTACCCGTTGTCCGCGAGTCCCAGGTAGCCGTCTGTCCGAAGGTCAAGCTCGACCTCGTAGCTGCCGGGCTCGAGGCCATCGAAGGAGAGCTCCAGCTCTCCATCACTGGAGGCAATGGCCACGCGACCCGCAACTCCTGCCGCAGCCTCACCGCTTCCCCCGGAGAAGTCCTTCACGGTCAGGTTCGCATTCTTGGGCAAGGCATCAGACGTGGCGGTGATAACGAGGGTTGCCAGGGAATCCACGGCGTTGCGCAAGACCAGCTCGTGGGCGCCGGACAACCACTCTTCAGGTACGACTCCCCTGTAGCGGGCCCCGTCAGCACCGCGTGCCGCGAGCCGCACATCAACCCCGGCGGGTATCGAGACTTCCTCCGATTCGACTGCCTCCCCAAAGGATTGTCGCGCCGATGAGGTGCCCGACTCCCCCTGCCACGAGTAATCAAGGGTCTCGAGTAGCACAAGCTGCTCGTCGTCGTTGCGGGCCTCCACCCTGACCTGATGCACGTTCACGAACAGCTCCAGCTCCGTCGATCCGGTCAGGTAGGGCCCCGGATCATCGAGGAGAAGGGATGGATCCCAGCCGTAAGAGAGCTCGTACCGTCCAGCTGCCAGCCGCTCAATCAAGAACGCCCCACTCTCATCTGCCTTCGACCGCCCCGAATGGAGCCCGATACCTTGCGGCTCTCCGGCGAGGGTCGCGCTCACGCTCACCCCCGTCAGCGGAGTGCCGTCGCGCAAGAGCAGACGGCCACCGATCTGGCCATTTCCCAGCAGCGCGATCGCGCCGAGGTCGTGCTCAGCCCCCGGCCGAATCGATAGCTCGTACAGCTCACTCCGGCCGTGATCCTTGTTCCACGCACCAAAGGTGCATCGGCCCTGGCTCTCGACGAGGACGACAAAGCGTCCGTCGCGATCGCAAAGCAGCGACCTGGAGCGCTGGTTGTCGAAGTCCAGACTCGTCGGAACAAGCCGATAGCTGGCGGTCAGCACTGGCTCACCATCGCTGTCAAGGATTCGCCCGGTGACGAACGCCCCAGGGTGCAGGGTGAGTGTGATTGACTCCTCCGCCTGGGTCCGCGAGACGAGTCGCGTTGTCGGCACGTAGCCCGGCGCCTCCGCCCGCAAGAGGAGCTCGCCCGGCGCATCTGCATTGATCGGCAGCTCAACTCGTCCCTCAACGTCCATCGGAACGCGGTCACGCTCGATGCGTGGGTCGTGCGTGGCGACCTCGCGAGAGCCGCCGACAGCTCTTCGCCCACGGCCCTCAACATTGACCGTCGCGTCCGCCAACGGGCGGCCCTCCTCGTCAACGACCACGACGACCAGGAGCGGCCAACCGTCATCGACTGAAGCCTCGTCACTCGATGAGCTATCGTCAGCCGGTGATTCTGCCGTGAGTGCTCCAGTCGACCGATTGCTCTCCGTTCCAGCAGTGGCAGGCTCGACCCTGGAGAGCGTGGACTCCGTGGGGGCTTCACCTGGCCTGACCTCCTCGACCCCGATCGTTCTCACAATCTGGCCCGAAGCCATCCCCTCATCCTCGCCCGTGAAGACGGGTTCGAAGACAACGGCCAAGGCAATGACCAAGATCGTGCCAACGGTGAGTTTCGAAACCCATCCAACTCTATCCATCAACTTATCTTAGCGGCTCCCGGAGCTTGGGGTCGCTAACCCCCGCTGCCACCCCTCTAATTCCCGCTCACCAGCAGACGGATCTCTCGGTGCTGCGCCTACAGGTCCCCCACGCCGCAGCCTCATCCAAGGCCCACGCTCACTCTCCCCCCGGCAACACCGTATAGTCTGCGGCATGGGAAGCCTTCGGCGCTCGTGGCTCTGGACCATCGTGCTTCTGCTCGTGTTCGTGACCTTGGGGCTGCGCCTCGCGTGCATGACGGACGCCCCCCTGCTGGACGCAGAGGAGATCGGCCGCGAGGTCGAGGAGAGCACGAGGACTCCAGCACGCACCCTGCTGCCCACAGCTCAAGAAGCCACGATCGACGGAGAACGCGTCCAGGTCGAGGGTCGTCAGGGTGACAGTTCGGAAGCCAACCGCTCAGAACTGGCGAACTCTTCAATCGAGGAGCAACGGGATTCGGTTCTGCTGATTCGAGTTCAAGGCCCCGCCGGGGAACCAATCGAGGGATCGCTGGCCTTGGATGCAAGTGCTCAGGCGCGCCCCAAGGCGCGCTCGGATAAAGAGGGTCTGTTAGAGCTGAATCCGGTTCCCGAGGGTCTCACGGAGCTGTATGTGACGGCCCTGGGTCATCGGGTCGAGCATGTAGTGGTAACAGCAGCGCTCCTGCAGGCGTCCGGTGACGGCGAGCCACTGATCCTCGAGCTCAAGCGGGTGACGCAACTGACACTTCATGTGAGCACGTCAAGCGTTGATAGCGTCGACGGGTTGATGCTCGTGCTGAAGAGCTCAGACGAGCTCTTCGAGCATGAGAACTACACCCCTGACTACCGATCGACAGTGGTTGGCGCGACAGGGTTCGCCATGGCCGGTGGCGGTCGTCGGGGGGAGTACGTCGGATATGACCTCGTGGACTCACAACCGGTCATCGTCACCGGTCTGAAGGCCGACAGTTCGCTGACCTTGCAGGTTCAAGACGGCTACGGTGCAGAGATCCACGAGGAGGTCTTGCAAGACCTCTACCTCGGAGAGTGGCGGGAGCGCGACCTCATGATCACTGGGACCCCTCGAGATCTGACCATCGAAGTCCGCTCCGAATCAGGGGCATTGCTACCCGGCGCCAACGTCAGCATTGCATTCAACGAGAGTACCCGGACGAGCATGACAACCGATGACCAGGGCATCGTACGCATGCTGGATCTCTGGGGGCATCGTGGTTACTTGCGAGTCGACCTCACGGGGTATGCCCCCATCCAATGGAGCGGCTATGAGCTGCCCTCGAACAACCTCATTCAAGTTCGTCTGCCTGCTGGACTCGACCTACGCGTGCTCGTGCGGGATGAAGCAGGGCGGGCTCCTCCCGCAAGAGTCTTGGTTCACATCGATGGCTTTGACCCCTTCGACGCGCGGTCTGTCGCAGACGGGGAATTTCTCGCGTCCGATTTGCCAGCGGGGCTGGCCGAGATTCGCGTCAACGTGAATGGAGTCTTGGACGTCTCTACCCACGACGTCGAAGAAGGTGAGGTCGTCATCGAGTGGCCAGCCCATGGATCGGTAGAGGTAGGGGTCGAGAGCCCCCTCGCCCCAGACGAGTACCTCGCCTTGATCCCGGGGGACGAAACGATAAGGGTAATGCGCTCTCGGAAGCCAGGGAGTGTGCGACGCTTCGACTGGGTTCCCCCAGGACCGTATGAGGTCTGCCGCCAGAAGCGAAAGGGAGACAAGGGGTACGAGTGGATGGACGTCGGCGAGCGAACCTCCGTCAGCGTTCGTCCCGGCAGTGTGGAGCGGGTTCACCTGAGCTTCTGAGGACTGCAAGGACCAGCACTCCGGCAGTACCGGCACCACGCCACAGGCTCGTCCGCCATCGTGGACTCCATCGAGGTCCCGTGGTGCCGCCTGGTCCACCGGGTACCAAGTGCGCTGGTCTCCAAGACCAAGCTCAGGAGTCTGGACGCTCCTCAAGATTCCACATCCTGGACTGCGCGAGGAGCTGCGTAAACTTACCTGGCAGCACCACTTGAATCGCCAAACTCGTATTACCCTCGTTCTTATGGCTACTCAACAATCAAGCATGTGGACTGACTCGATCGGTCGTCGTCGATTCCTTGGCGGCCTGGGTGCCGGCGCTGTACTGGCCAGCACTTCCCGCGCCCAGAACCCCATCCTCCCGGTACGCAAGCCACGGGTGGTCGTTATCGGAGCGGGCGCGGCAGGCCTGACGGTGGCCAAGGCTCTCGCAAACGCCGGTAATTCTGTTGTTGTACTGGAAGCCAAGGACCGCCTCGGCGGTCGGATCGACACGCGCATGCTAGGTGGTGCCCCCCAGGACATGGGCGCCTCCTGGGTCATGGGAACGAGCATGAACAACCCCGTGTCCGAGTATCTCTCTCTGAAGGGAGTATCGCTCCAGAACGATAGTGTCCCCTATCACATGTTTGAGGAGGGAACGGGCTACCTCCCTCAGCAGCAGCTCAACCAGCTCTGGTCGCGTTTCGTGAACTTCACCAACATGCTGCCGACCCTTCGCAGCACCCTTGGCCCGAACGCCAACGTCAACCAGGGTATCGAGCTCTTCCTGGACACGATGGGCTATGGTGGGATCAGTCGCGAGCGCACGCGCTACATGATTCAGACAGAGGCGGAGACGGGCTATGCGGGATCGATTGACGATCTGTCGCTCGAGTATTTCTGGGAGGACAGCACCTTCAATGGCCAGGTAGCCTTCCCGCAAGGCGGCTACGTGCAGCTCATCGATAACCTGGCCGAGGGACTCGACATCCGCCTGAACACACCGGTCGTCTCGATCGATCATTCGAGCAGAGGGGCTGCGGTTCACACGCCCTTCCAGACCATCTACGCGACATACGTCGTCGTGACTGTACCTCTGGGCGTCCTCAAGTCCGGGGCGATTCAGTTCAACCCGCCGCTCCCTGCCGCCAAGACCAACGCCATCTCGAGGCTGGGCATGAGTGGTATGGAAAAGGTGGTGCTGACCTTCGACAACGCCTTCTGGTCCTCGGTCAATGATCTCTACTTCAAGTCAAACGTCGACGGTGAGTTCTCCTACATCAAGGACATGACACAGTTCTCCGGAACTCCCACGGTGGTCGCCTTCTCCGGTGGCGACTTCGCAGCCCAGATGCAGACCCAGCCCGCGAGCCAGCTCACTGATCGCCTCCTGGCAGTCCTCGGCAGCCTGAATGGTTCGCAGCCGCCCGTGCCCACAGGATCTCACGTGACAAGATGGGGATCGGACCCGAACTTCGGTGGGTCGTATTCCTATTGGGCCGTCGGGAGCTCGCCCGCCGACAACGTGAGCCTGGCGGTCCCCGAGGGTCGCTTGCACTTCGCGGGAGAGGCCACCAACGAGCTCTATTTTGGAACCGTTCACGGCGCCATGCTCAGTGGATTGCGCGAGGCCGGGCGTATCCTGAACAGCAACGTGACGGTACCCGATCTTCTCTAGTCCTCCTGACCCAGCAAACCGCCCGGAAGATTGCCGCTCAAGCGTCCCACCGCAGCTCTCTTGCTCTTCAACTGAGGGGCGCCAGAGAGCAGCTCGCTTCATGAGGGCATCGGTCTCCCGCTGGCAGCTCAGGAGTCGGCCGATGGCAATCGCGAGGGTCATCTCGTTCTCAGGGAGCAAGAGCCGCCTCGTCAAGGCTGTCCGTTCCCACTCAATGGATGCCCCCACATGGCTGGCCACATTGATTCGGAACTCCCTGGGAGGTAACAACCAGGTGCACCTGGCTGGTCTCGCTCAAGCTCGATTGCGGTCAATCGCCTATCGCTCCGAACCTGGAGCTTGGGATGCATGCCGAATTCATGAGTGAGGATATGGCGAGAGTAACTCACCCCTGACCTCCGCGTCGCACGAGTCTCCTGGCTCCTCTCAAGAGCACGGCGTAACAATCTCGGGCCATCGTCGCTTGAGAGTGTAGGGGCCGATCCGATCCATAGCGATCCGGCTCGGCAGCTCGTCCCTTTCACATTCTCAAGACCCAAAAGCATGATGATTTCATCAATCTCGACTCGTATCTGCTCGACTCTCGCGACACAGGATCGCCGGCCACGCCTGGGCCGTATCGCCAGCGTGACCGCTTCACTCTGCTTGCTCGCCGGACTCTCGGCGGCTCAGAGCTTCAACATCGACATCCAAAAAGGAAGCACCTTGGGAACACCCAATGACTTCTACGGTGCTGCAGCAAACCAACCGGGGAAGTGGGTGATCTTCGCGAAGAAGACAAATGTTCCCAAGGCGTTGAAGGACATCACGAACTCCTGGACAGGCGCCAAGCTGACCGTGGCTCCCAGCACTGGACAGCCGACCTACAGACAGGCGTTGACGACCCCCAGCGGTCCTGACGGCGCCTTGCTGAACGACTTCATCTACATGGGGAGCCAGAAGCTCGATTGGACGTTCACCGGCCTTCGTGAAGGGGTCTATGACGTGTACTTCTATTGCTACGCAGGTTCTGCCTGCGGCGCGGTCAACATGATTGTCAATGGGGGCCCAGCGCAAACTTCGACGCCAAGCTTCTGGACCGGACACGTTGAAGGCGTCAGTTACTTGAAGTCGCGTGTGCGCATCGATCCGAACAATCCGAACATGAACACCATCAACGTGTTCACGGAGGCACCCGGACAGTGTGGACGCGCTTCGGGCTTTCAGCTGATTCACTACCCCGCCGTCGAGGTCATGCCCGAGGTCTCAAAGCCTGACCACGCGGCCGCGGAGACCGTCTCCGAGCTCAGCCGACAGCTGGCTCCGAACGCACCGCTGATGTCGCCCCTCGCCGGCTTCGCCGAAGACTGCTAGTGACGCGCCTTGAGCTGACTCAAGGCATTGTCAGGACTCTCATTGGGCCCTCGTGCCATCTGAATCGGGTACGAGTGGCCCTTGGTCGACCTCAGTAAAGAGTGGTCGATGCGCAGCTCGTCCTGCAAGGGCTTCAAGACCTCGCTGGGGACTTGCTCGAGCAGGAAGGCCAGGAGAGCGTCCTGCCACGGTTGGCAGTAGACCATCCGGTAGACAGCGAGGGACCGTTGGAGGCCAGAACCACCCCCTCAAGGGCAGCTATAGATGTTCACCTGCGGATTCCAGGTACCGAGCACTGCGCCGTCTATCTTTCGAAGGGCGATGAACATCATCGGGTTGCTCTCCGAGAACAATGCTCCACATCCTGCTCCTGGCTGATTCTCGATGGTGGTGATTTCCAGGGTCGTCACGCTGAGCGCAATGTCAGCAAGTGAGATGGAATAGCCCTGGTTAAGACGGTGACCAGCAAAAATCCCAACGACAGTCGTGAGGTTCATGTCCAGCGGAGGGAGTGGCGGGGCGTTACTGGCCGGGGACCAGTGGGAGCTCCATAGATCAGACCACTCCGTGTCAGTATTGGCGATCACAATACCGCCCTCAAAGAGCTGGCCAAGGGGATGACCAGAGCGGTTGAACTCGAGGATCGTTACTGGCGTGGGTAGGGCAATCGGCGGTACGAACTTGATCTCCAGGGCATCGGTCAGATCGGTGGTACCCGCGGAGCGAAACCAGAATTGAAAGTTCCAGGTGGAACCGGGAACGATCTGAGCTGCAGGGCTCGGAGGTGTGAGATAGTCGACCTGTGTGGATGCAGAGCTCTCTCCAGTCCCCACGCTGACCACATCCAGGCGCCAGTTGGGTTGACCTCCACCGACGCAGAGGAAACCACTACCCAGCGGTGAAGCCGGCTGCGCTAGCGAGCCGTAGAAGAAAATCCCAAGCGCCTGCGATGGCAGCCCGGTCGCCATGAGTTCGAGGTCTCCCGAGCCTCCATTCACCCCGAAATCCGCGCTTCCCGAGGCGAAGAGCTCAGCACCCCCTACACCGCTGCTGCAAAAGCGCATCACACCTCCTTGAGCCATCAAGGGGCCAGTACATAAAGCACCGAGGACAATCAGGTCCACAAGGTAGCCGAAGCATTTCATGGTCGTTTCGCTTGGTTGAATGTTGGACTCGCCTGGGCCCGGTCTCGTGCTGCAAGATCCATTCAGGATCAAGATAGGCACCATCTTCAGCAGATCGGGCTCGACAAGCGTGGATTCTTGCAGAGCCTGAAGAGGTTCTCAGCCCTCTTAGCAAGGGTAGGCGCACTCTCCTACATCGATAGAGCATCGATTCACTGGCACTCTCAGCGAGAAGTTCATCCATGCCCTGCGGGTCGCCCCCACGAGTCGCACTGGCCTGGGGCCTCTCGTCCAGCGGGACGGGCTCAACGCTCGCCAGCCGTGACCGACGCGGGAAGCACGTAGGCAACCAGAGGGCCGTCGATCTCAAGCTGGGGAATGCTGGCGCGCAGGAGCAGCTTCTCGCAGGGCTCCGTACTCCCCGCGTAGCGTGCCCGCCCCGGCACACGGAACACCCCGGCGCCCAGTGTCCGCGCGTCGGCCTGGGCCAGGCACAGCTCGTCCTCGAACAGACCGCTGGCGACCACACGCACGTTGTGGTGGCTCTTACCGTCGATGGACTCCAGCCGCAACCGTGCCTCTTGATCACCCCACGCGACCGAGTGGCCCTCGCGGTTCCAGAGGTTCATGGACGCGGCGATCCCAATCTGCCACTGCTGGCGCCAGCGGATGCCCACCTGGTTCCAGTGAGGATCGCTCGAGGAGAATGGCGAGAGCGCGAACTCGCGGTCCCGGTCGTCGACGCCCGGGCGGTAGAGGAAGGCATGGCGCGCACCCTCGCAAAGCTCACGGGCGACCGGCAGCGCGTCCTCGAATGAGGGCCACGGTCCGTGGATCTCACCGGCCACGATGAGCACCCACTCGCCCTGCGCCTCAGTGGCCAGACGCTCGCCCTGGGTGTGCCAGGTCTCGAGGTTGGCGCGTTCCTCGGCTTCGAGCGCACCCTCGTTCCTCTCGACGGGGCCTGGCTCGACGGGAACCACGCCGACTTGACCCTGACATGAGCAGAACAGAGCGAGTGAGAGTAGAGCTGTGGACTTCATCTGAGTTCTCGGTGTGGGAGTTCGAGGAGCGGTCGCAGACGGTCAGTATTCTACGGCAGGCCCCCCCCCTACTTCATTCGAAGTGAAGAGCGATCCAAGTTGCCTTTCCATTCACTCCCAGCAGCCGGTCCCCCTCGGAGTGAAGGCACCGCTAACTTGAGAAGGCGTCATCGCGAAAGAGACCGCCTGAGAACTTCGCTTTTCTTCAAGAAAGTGAATCGCCGGTACCAGCTTGCCCTGGCCTACAGCAACACCGTGGCATCCATGCATTGTCCACGCGAGACCCCCGAGCCTGTCCGCGCCCGGCTCGCAGCTTCTCCAGGCGACGGTGCTCGAGTGTGCGCCAGCTGATGGATTCAAGGCCGGCTCGATCTCCCCAAGTACTGGGATGCGATCTGGTCAGAAGCGCATGCTCGCACCAACAAAAAATCCGTCGAGCGTCGCATCCACGTCAAAGTTGCCCTGCGACGGATCAAACTCGTAGTCGATTTCGATGTAGCGGTAGCCAAGCTCCAGGGCAGCAGACCCCGCCTTCATGTCCCAGAGGCTCCAGATCAGCGAGCCCTGAAACTCCGTGAACTGGATCTCCTCGTCTCCGAAATCAAAGCCAAAACCGCTCGCGAGTCCTAGCAGCTCGAAGTCGCCGAACTTCCGGCCCACTCGTGCGGTCAGGAATCCAAAGGGCAGGTTCTCATCTATATCGATCGAGGGCTCCACGTTGGTCGGATCAAACGAGATCCCGTAGTCGATCAGTCCGCCCCCCACACCGAAGCCCACGTCGAAGGGCGAGCTGGGCATGAGGTCCCAGGTGGCCCGCGCCTGATAGAGCCCTAAGTCGATCTGTGACTCGAGGGGCGTACCCAGAGTGATCGTCTGGCCTTGGCCACTGAAATCGGCCTCGGCGATACCCGCCCCATCGTACCTGGCAACGAGACCCTCGACCGCCACGGTGAGCGGATCCCATTCGAAGTCCGCACCGAGGCTGGGTACCGCCTCGCCGTTACCGAGACCGAGCGAATCCACATCCACGATGGCATTGACAGGGCCTGCCGAGGCCGTGATGTCTCCATCGAGATGCATATAGCCGACGCGCGCGAAAGGCCGCATGCTGGGTGTTGAGCAGGACGTGACAAGGGTCACGAAAAGGAATGCGCCGAAGATTGTTCTCACTGTCATCCTCTGGGCTCCCTGGTTTTCAATCTCATCCTGCCTGCAAACTTACCAGGATCCCTGGGGCCCCATCAGTAGCGGAGCAAGAATAGGCACTCAGGGGGATACCCATGTCAGGATGCGCTTCACCGCCCTGCCCCTCCTCGCCCTCGTTGACCTCCATCTGAAGGCCTTCAGAGCCGTGCTGACCCGGTCGAGCAAGAAAGTGCAGAAAATAGTCCAGGGAGCGAAGGATGGCGATCTTGAGTAGCGGGGCGAGCAAGGGGCTCACCTCACTGCCCAGGCCATCTCTGCTCACTGAACCGGGCGGCTAGCCTCCGGGCTGTTTCAAGAAAGACTCCACTCACAAGAGATCCTCATGTTCACTCAATCAATCCGGATAGCGAGCTTCCTGACTCTCGCGGCCCTGTTCAGCTCACCCGTCCTGGCCCAAGGCGGCGCCTCCCAAACAACCAGTCGTGGCAGTGGCATGTCGACAGGCGATCGCCTTGCCCCTGCTGGCTGGCTCTGGCCCATGCCCGGCACGGACGGTGATGACTGGGTCATCAACAACTACGTCGACCTGAATCCGGGCTCGGGAATCCTCGACTACATGGGTGGGTCCAAGTCCTACAACGGACACAGGGGCATCGATATCGATGTCCCCACCTTCCGTGAGATGGACGCTGACTTCCCGATCCGCGCCGTCGACGACGGACAGGTGATAGATCTCTTCGATTCGAACTTCGACCGCAACATGAGCTGCACCGGGCAGTGGAACTTCGTCACCGTTCTGCACTCAAGCGGTCTGCGCAGCATCTACGGACACCTGAAGAAAGACTCGGTCGTGGTCTCGATAGGTCAGTCCGTCCAGCGCGGGCAGACGCTTGGCGTGGTCGGAAGCTCGGGCTGCTCGACGCACCCGCACCTGCACCTCGAGGTGCGTAACTCCAAGAATGCGGTCATTGACCCGTTCTCAGACGGTCTCTTCGCGGACCCGCCGGTCTACGACACCCCCCTCTCCTTCATGGACGCGGTACTCAAGGAGGGTTCGATCGCCTCAACCTCGCAGATCCAGGACCCCGCTCCTAACATCACACAGCTCGACTTCGGCAAGCAACTCGGCGTCGGACTCTCGATGGCAGGCGGTCAGGCTGGGGATCAGATCGATATCGTGCTGAAGCGCCCGAACGGAAGCGTCTTCTCACAGACTCCGATCACCTTCAGCGGGATCTTCCGCCACTCCTTCTGGCTCAGTAACTTCTCGCCGTCCCAGGAGATCGGATCCTGGACCGTCGAGATCAAGACCAACGGCTCACTTGCAGCGAGCTATCCCATCTTGATCGGGCCGCCGGTCTCCGAGAGCCGCATCGCCCGCTTCAAGATTCCTCACGCCGACTATCAGGAGGAGTTCCTGTACTACGCCAACAACGGCTACCGCCCGGTCTTTTTCGACGGTTACGACGTGAACGGCCAAGCCTACGTGAACGCCATCTTCGAACAGGGCTCCGGCTCGTCCTGGATGGCGAAGCATGGCCAGACCGGCGCAAGCTTTGACAGCGATATGAGCTTCCTGGTGAACATCGGCTGGCGCCCCACCCTCGTCGAGTCATACAAGGTCGGCAACTCCATCCGCTACGCCTTCCTGGCCGAGAGCTCCTCGGGACCTGACTGGGCCGTCTACCGGGCCGCAAGCGCCTCCACCCACGGAACGAACTTCAACACATACGCCAACCTCGGGTACCGTGCGGCGATGATCAGCCCGCTGATCGTCGGCGGCAGCTACTCGATCACGGCCCTCTATGACAAGGCGAATGTGGGCGGCTGGGTCGCCCTGGCAGGCCTGACCACCTCGCAGTACCAGGACCTGTTCAACGATGAGATCCAGGCGGGGCGCAAGCTGGCCTACCTGAACGTCTTCGACAACGGCTCGGGGACTCCGCTCTTCTCGGCAATCTTCAATACCCTCTCGATCGGCTCCTGGGCGTCCCGCCACGACCTGACCGAGAGCGGCATTGACAGTGAGCACAGCTGGCTCACAAGCATCGGTCTCAAGATCCGAGTGGTCACGGGCTACGCGTTCGGCGGGTCGCACCGCTTCGGCGGCCACTGGTCGTCCAACTGACGGCAACGGATCGATGAGGAGCGGCGCCGGCGGCGAGAGCTGTTGGCGCCGCTCTGTATCCAGCAGGGCAGTGGGACCGGAGCGCGCCTTCGATCGCCTGCTCTGGGAGCGAAGAAGCGCGCTGACAAACGCCGTCAAGGACAGAAGCAGACTGACAGGGCGTCCGAGAGGTTGAATCCGGCCCCGCCGATAACATCGCTGCGATACCAGAACTGGAAGAACCAACGTGAGCCTGCGGTGATCTGGCCGGCAGGAGTGGGCGGCGCGCCGAAGTCGAGCGCGTGCTCGCCACGGCCAGCGGGCGACGTCAGGACCACAGGCAGGCGGTAGAGCTGCGGCCCCGCGACGCAGCGCAGGCCGTCCCCGAACGGCAACGCCGCTTCCTCGGCACCATAGTAGAAGATCCCGAAATGAGAGGGAGGGCAGCCATCTGCAACCAGCACGAAGTCGTCAGCCGCCAGGCTGGGGCTGCCCAGGTTTCCCATCACGGCGCCAGTCCCCTGCGAATTGGGGGAGGTGGCGCAGGTGTTCGAGATGGCGCAGAGACCGCCGCAACCGGGGATCACGACGACCCGCGCCTCTTCCTTGTGGAGCACCAGGTCCGTCAGCGTGACCGATTCGTCCGCCGCGACCAGCCCCGTGCCGGTCTGCAGAAGTGAACCATCGGCAATACGCGTGAGCGACCACGAGAAGGGCGTCCCGGCTGTGGGCTTGAAGGCCTGCGGTCGGCGAACGGTGAGCTCGCACGTGGCGCTGTCCGAGGGCGACACGTCGTTAGGGAAGCTCGAGCTGGAGACCAGGAATACCGTCGCCTCCCAGCGATCAGGCTCGTCGACCAGGGAGCTGAGCTCCCAGTCGAACCACCCGCCCCAGGTACCCCAGGGGTCGCCATTGGCTGGCACGACTGGATCGCCCGGATGAGGCTGCTGACCCGGATCGCCGCCGTGATCCACATGCGAGAAGGCCGGGTAGGAACGATCACTGCGAAAGCGCGTCAGCCACTGGGCGTCGTGCCGCGGCGAGCCGACGAAGTGCGCGCCGTCCCAGGCACCACCGAAACCGACATGACCACGCTCGTCCCAGTAGAGCTGCGTTCCCCAGCGCTGCGCATCGATCTCGGTCATGATGACCGGGCGCGAGAGCCAGCTGATCTGACTGTCTTCCGTACCGTACACAAAGCGCATCGAGGGGAGATCGACGTCAGACGCGAGAGTCGACGGCCACATGAAGTCGACAATTCCGACTCCAAGATTGGTGGCCAGGTTCTGCGCCGGCTCGCCCATCAGGGAGACTCCGTTGGAGTCTCCGAACAGGTCCGGCATGACAAAGGCCGTCGCAGCACTCACACGATCGGGATTGCGGCGCACGTAGGCGCACGTCCCGCGCCCGCCCATGCTGGTGCCAATCACCGAGACCCGCAGGGGGTCAACGTCATGGCCCGCGACCAGCCAGTCGGTCACCCAGTCGAGCCGACGAGCGGTGTAGTCGTAGATCACCCCGTCATCGGGGGGCAGCACAACTGGCGGTAAGAACCTGTCGTAGTGTTGCCAGTAGCCGAACCATCGAGTGCCGACGCCGACCACCTCTGTCGTGCCAAAGACATTGAGTCGGTTGTCAAAGGTGACATAGAGGCCGTCCTCCACCTTGTAGTTGACCCTGGCCGTGGGGCCGTTCGAGGGGCGGAATTTCCAGTAGCTCCCGCCGCCGCCGTGCAGTGACAGCACGGCAGGCATGGGCAAGGCCGGCGCACCCTGCGAGGGCGAGAAGACACAGAAGATGTGTGCAATCCCGTTGGTGTGCTGGTTGGCCATGACCGGGAAGCCCGGTCGTCCCGAACCTGGGTCCTCGCGACCATCGACCCACAACGCGAAGACCGTGTAGGGATGTCCGTCGTCCAGTCCGGAGAGCTGCGCTTGCGGCTGCACCGGGTCGAGTGTCTGAGCGATCGGCCCCGTGGTGTTGTCCGCGCCAACCGTGAAGTCGCCGGTCTTCACGACCGCGAAGTACTCGGGAATCGCCGCGTGGGGTGTGTGCACGAAGACTGCCTCGTCAGCTTCCAGCTGGTACGTGCCGCCCCCAGCATCGGGCAAGGTCCAGGTCGTGCCACCTGGCGCCAGCTTCAGTCGCGGTGCCTGCCAGTCCGCAGGAAAGAGCCTGCCGATGCGCTCGGCCTGGGCAAGGTTCGTGATCGGTGAAGTCGCGCGATAGATGGAGTAGCTATCGTTACCGACGAATGTCTGGTCATCGTTCCAAACGAGCCAGGTCTGGCCGTCGGCATGCCAGCCGCGCAGACCGGTCTGCGCGGAGAGACTCGGGCCCAGCAGTACGATCAACGCCGAGAGCACAATGAGATGACGCATGATTGGAGCTCGTAGACAACGGAGAGAGCGAGTTCGGGGACTAGAAAGGAAGCAGAGGAACCGACCTGCATTGGTTGGGCTTTGCGAAATGGGCTGTTTTTACAACCTTCTGGCGATCAGCACCTCTTTGACGGCCCTGCTCGTCCGCAAGTTCCTACATCCAAGCCACGCTCCCGTCCAAGTCCTGCCACGGTTCTCCTCCACTCACCAGGCCAGGGAGAGACTTCAAGAGCACGCGGATGGGTAGGATCCAGCCAACATCCGCCAATCCAAATCTCCCTCCATGGACCGGGAATCGACGACCGTGACCTCCTGCCGCACCGCATGAGCTGCGCCAGCGCAAGTCAGACGCAAGCACCCCTTGGAGTCCCCGCGCTCAGCGAGTTACAGCGGCAGCTACTCTAGGCTCCCCGGCGCCACCTTGTCCTGCAGAGGGTTGGATGAAGCCTGGTCGTTCGAAGGACTTCGCCAGGTCCCCGCTGAGGTCAAGGCTCTCGAAGCCTCTCACCTCACTTCGGATCTTGCATCGAGCGACTGTCGAGCCACTTCTCGCGACGACTCGCGCGCTCGAAATCCGGCCGCTGCTCTCGGCTACGCCGAAAGTAGTTTCGAGCCTCCTCAAAACGGCCACTTGCTTCCGCGATGAGACCGCGGTGATAGTCCGTACGCCAAGTCCCCATGGACTCGTCCTGAAGGCTGTCCACCAGATCGAGTTCGGCCAGAGCCTCCTCGTACTCCCCCATGAGATACAGCACTCCACTGTAGGCCTCGTGAAGATTCGGAGAGTCAGGAAAGAGCTCGATGCGCTCCCGCAAGACCCGTCGTGCGAAGGGCAGGTTGCCATCCTCGGAGGCGATGCGCACTCGCAACAAGATCGCCGAGAGGTTGGCTGGGTCGTGGTTTAGCGCTTGGTCCAGATATTTTTGGGCGAGGATCGAATCATGGCGCTCGTAAGCCAAGGCGGCGTTGGCAACCAAGGTCGGAACATGGCCGGGATAGGTGAAACCCAGCTCGCGCAGCCGCGCCAGCAATTCCCCTTCCACAGCGGCCGAATGGTCTCGATCACGGGAACTCGTCGAGGTGGAATCGGCCGCCGGTACGACCTCGGGAGGTCGCACGGCCTGGGTCCCGTTCAAGTCCGTCGAGAATTCGCCCCCGCGCATCTCCCGCAAGTGGTTCAAGATCGCCGCAAGCTCTTCGTCCGGCGAAACCACCTGACTCGGGCTCGGTGACATGCAGGAACCAGCGAGAAAGAAGGTCAAGACAACACACGCTCGGATCGAGATTCGTAAACGCATTCGTAACTCTCTACTGGGCACGGTCGACGACGCCTTCCGCGATGCTGATGAACTGGGCCAGCGCTGGGCCAAAGGTGTACACGAAGATCCCCGGCAAGAAGCAGATCACCAGAGGAATCGCCATCTTGGTCGGAAGGGTCTGGGCCTTTTGGATCGCGTAGTCGCGCCTACGACTCCAGACTTCATCGGCCTGCCTGCGCAGGCTCTCGGAGATGCCCCCTCCCACGTGCTCGGAGTGCACCATGGCGGATACAAAGGTCGTCACCGACCGAATGTCCAGTCGACGAGCGAGTCGGCGAAAGCAGACTTGACGTGGCATGCCTGTTTGGGACTCCGAGCGGAACAACCGCAGCTCCGCAGCGATGGGGCGCTCTGGGCTCAAGGACTGCAGTACACGCTCTACGGCCGCGTCGAAGCCCAAGCCCGACTCCACCAGCGTTGCGAGCAGGGCTAGCGTCATGGGTAAGTCCCGCTCCACCTGCGTGACGATGTCCCGACGTCGGGCTCGAACACGGCTGACCGGCAGCAGAGAGACCAGCAGGAACATGGTCCAAGGAGCCGCGGACAATACCGGTGCCATGAAATCTCCCACTCCCCCCGGGATCTCCATCAACCACTGCACGCCGATCTCGAGCATGCCCGAACGTGAGATCGTGAGGGCGAGCGCCACCGCAATCGCCAAGGCCTGAATCACCAGGTACTTCACGGTCGCGGCGCGTCCCCGGAAGCCCGAGATGAAGAGCCAGCGTTCGAACCACGAGCCCCACAGCTCGTCGGCGGGCGTGTCCGCGGAATTGAGCTCGCTCTGGCGCTGACTCGCGCGACGATAGAGGCGATTATTGGCGCGAGTCCGCGCGATTGTCGCGGAGGCCATACCCCATACGATTGCGAGCCCAGCTGACACAGCCACCAGCCCCAAGTTTGCGCTGAGCGATGCCATTCAGACCTCGATCCGTGTCACGCGGGAAATCCAGAAGATGCCGAAGCCCTGCATCACGATCGTGAAACCGATGAACATGGATCCGAGTTCGGAAGTCGCGAAGAGTTCCACCCGATCTGGATAGTTGTTCCACATCAGTAGTGCGAGGGAGTAGGTGACCACCATGACGCCCACGACCGAGACTTCCGTCTCCACCGCCTGACCGCGCACCCGTCGCGCGACTTCGAATCGATCGCGTATTGTGCGCCCGACGTTCGACAGGGTCGTGGCCAAGCTCCCCCCACCCTGCCAGTGCGCGCCAAGGGTGAAGGTGAACAATCGCAAGCTTTCGAGGGGCACGCGCTCCTCGAGGCTCGTGAGCACCGACTCCGGGCGTTCTCCCAGGCGAATGCGCTCGATCAACTCGTGCAAGTAGCCTCGCAGGGGGCGCCCTGCTTCCTGCGCAGCACTGCTCAGGGCATCCGTCAGGCCACCTCCGGCTCGAAGGGTACTCACCATCAAGTCGACACTGTCAGCCAGCTGCGACTCGAGGCGTGCGACGCGCTGAGCGGCGATGAACTGAATCAGGATCGAGGTGCTCACCGCCGCCACGCCGCCGATGGCCACCGCAATCCACGGGACTATATCGTTGGTCATGACCACGATGCCCGCGACGAGCGGCCCCACAACCCATGGGATCAGGGGATGCTGCCGCTCCATTGAGGTCAGCGGCTGACAGGGGCTCTCGCCGGGCCGCGGACCTCCGCCGAAGGGCTGTACACTTCGCTTGCAGCGCCGCGCGGGTTGCTCGAGTGAAGCGGCTGTGGCCCCGGCTTCTTCGGAATGATCGGAATAGGACCGATCTGAATCCGTCAGAGAACCGCCTCACACTTCACGAACTTCTAATAGCAAGGATACTTGATGCAACATCTTCAGACGACCCTGCTCAGTGTAGGACTCTTCGCTGGCGCCTTGACACTCTCGCCCCAGGCCGCCCCCACGCTCGCCCCTCAAGATGATGGCCCACAGCCGCGCTCAGTCCTGTTTCCGACGCCGGAGAAGGGGTTCGAGATCCACGACATCGCGAACACGACGATCGCAGACATGTTGGCAGGGTTTTCGGCAGTCACCGGAGAACAGCTGATGTACTCCCAGGGTACGGCGAGTCTCTTGATGGAGTACAAGACTCAGCTCCTCGGTGATCTCGAGGTAGCGCCCAGGGACGTGTACCCCGTCGTACAGAGCATCCTCAACCAGAACGGCTTCGCCATGGTCGACGTGAGCCGGGATGAGCCACGAGTCCTCGCCATCAAGAGCATCTACAATGTCGACCGAAACGATATCCTGAAGAACGCCCGTTTCGTCCCGGAGCATCAGCTCGAAGAATACGCGCGCGATGCCGCGCTCATCATCAGCACGATTGTCGAGCTGCCGAACGTCGACGTGCGCCCTCTAAGTTCATCGATGCAACAACTGGCCCTCGACCCCACGACCATGCGGATCATCCCTTTTCCCCAGAGCAATCAGGTGCTCTTGATGGGATTCGCCAAGAACATCCACCGAATCGTGCAGACGCTCAGGCACATCGACGCTGGCTCTGCGCGCGCCAGGCTAGCCGAAGTCGTTCAAACCAAGTCATGGCGGGCGCACGAGAAGATCGTCTCGGAGGATTTGGTGGCCATCAACGCAGCCCTGGAGCAATACGCGCTCTTTAACGGCGGTAAGTATCCGGAATCGCTGGCACCACTCGTGATGCCCGATACCAACGGGACCAGCTATCTCGACGAGAAGCACCTGATCGACCCCTACGGAGACGCCTACCTCTACACGCCGCCGACGGCGCTGAAACCCAAGCCGGAGATCAACTTGGCCAAGTGACGGGATCATGCGACCACGTTTGGAGAGAGCGAGGGGCCGCACCTGGTAAGGCGCGGCCCCTCGTCTTGCTGGATGGCTCGAGCCCCGCTGCTCAGTCCGTCGCCTCGAGCAGGTCAACGCCAAGGATCAAGCTCGCGTGCGGGGGGGACGCCCCGACCTCGGTGCTCACCGTAGGCGAGCTGGTACCACAGGATCCGCTGGCGCTTGTCGCCGACCTTCATCGAGCCAACAACCCATTACGTTATGCCGGTAGGATCGAAGGGTCAGTGAACCCTACTCGTCCAGGAGCCACTCCATTTCCGACTTGAGCTTGGGGTAGATGGGTTTCGGCCACGCGTGGCCGCCCTCGTAGCTGACGAAACGCACCTCCGCCCGCTTCTTCTCGAGCGCATCTCTCGCGGACTCCGCGTGGTGAAACTTCGTGATCTCGTCGGTCGGGGATTGCATCAGGCAATACCTGTGGCCCTTGGCCCGCGAGAGCGGAGGCAAATTGTCTGGAAAGAAGACCGACGCCCGGATCAAGGACCCCTGGATGGGCGTCTTCTTCTGGAGAGACAGGGAATAGGCCGGAGGTCCCCCGGAAGACCAGGACAGGCTAAAGATCTTCTTCTTGTTGAGCCTGGTGCGCGAGGCCACCTCGTCAATCGCATCCAACACGAACTCCTCGGTGGTGAACTTCGCCCCGCTCAGGCGATTGCGTTCGATCGACCAGACCTTGGTCTTCAGCTGCCCCTTCACCCATTCGGGCGCGATTATCTGAAGGGTAAGGAAGCCCTCTGGGACGCATTCCTTGTGAATGCCATGCACGAAGTTGGCAAAGCCCGGGCCTCCATCGCCTCCGGGGATGACCACGACCAACCCATACCCCCCCCTTGGCGCCTTCGCCTTCTCATCCAGGCCGATGAGGAACACGCGCTTGTTCCTGTCCTTGTCCACGTTCATGTCAAGGGAGTGCAGATTGGCGAACCCTTCTGCCAGCTCGACTGGCTTGAGATGGTTCGGAACCCACTCGTCCTGTACCGTTGTAGACGCTGTCATCGCCCCCGACGAGAGCGTGATGAGCGCCAAGAAGACTGTCGGGCGGAAGAAGGGGGTCATTCGGCTACAGGAGGGAGTCACCAACAGATGGTGGTTTGACTCGCGCTTCTCACGCGTGACACGAGCAGTCATGGGTTCACCTCAAGGCAACGAGCGTCCAGGGACCAGATCCTAACCACCTTGAACCTCGGCAGAGACCTTCGCATTGATCGCTCTCCCCCAGAGCTGCCAGGAGCCAGGTGGGTGCCCTACTCAGCCGCCTGCCAGTTATTTTGGTCTTTCCAGGATATTCACTGGCCTGCTTACTCGGACCACACGGTCAATGTAGTGCTCTGCTGATCTAGCCTGGCTCTCCTCATCCTGTCCCATCGAGGATAGGCGCTCCAAACTGCCTTTCCATCCACCCTCCGGCCACCTCAGACGCCTCACTCCCAGCAAGCGGGCCTCTCACCGCTTCTTCTCGTCCCAGCTGAGAGCTCTCCTCATCAATCACTCGGCAGTCTACGCAGCCCTGACCGCCTCTGCCCAACGTCCTTGGTCATTCAGCTGCGACGCGAAACCTCGTCAGCTGCTGAGACTAGCTGGGCGGCCATCATTCACCGTGCTCCTCGCACCAGATGTGAAGGACCCGCATGGCATCGACCGTATGTCGTCCCCAGTGGATCCTGAATGAGTTGGCCCAACCCCACTCTGCACTTGATCGGTGGCCCGCACGAAAGAGTGAGAGGCCCTCAAGTAGGTCACGGTAGATATCTGCGAGATCATCCGCGACATCTCCAAGCCCCCACTCGGGGGACTCAGCGCCCACGTCAAGCGGCTCGAGTGTCAGGCTGTAGAAGCCAAACGGCATGCAAGCAAAACGCTCGTACACGCGACGCCAATCGTCATCTGATGGGCGTGCTCCATCCACATCCGGTGCATCCTCGACCACTTGAAGGTCCTGAGCCAACAGGTAGAGCTGTGAGAGATGCCGAATCGCCGTCCGCGCCTCGGAGCCTGCTGAGCCAGGCACGCCCTCGCACCACCGGCAGTATTCCTCGACCTCGCCAGCAAACAGGTTCAGGGTATCGTCCATACTAATCGATCCGTCTAGAGGTTTGGGTGATCAGCGGTCGGGCGTAGCCCGATCCGTTGCATTGCCATGTTAGACCGCCTGCTCATCTGGCGCGCCTGGACGGAGCTTTCCCAGCATTGCTCCAATCAACAGAGACGCAATAAAGAGCACAACGGGACCGAGAAGGAGAACGCCCACAAAGGCGGGCACGTTGAGTGCGGGCAGGAAGGCTGCAGGTAGCAAGATGCCGGAGGAAGTGAGTGCCGCTCGCGCGAACAACTGAGACCTGGTCAGCAGGTTTCGTTGCCACGACAGGAGACCCACGCAAGCCACAATGAGCGAAACAGCGAAGAAGTTGAGCGTGGCGTCCCCGCTGCC
>JABACD010000035.1 GCA_014237855.1 Planctomycetota bacterium
CTACAAGGTCACCTTCACCCCCTAGGCGACTTCACAGGTGCTACCGCCAGGGGCCAACGCTCCTGGCCAGAAGCTTCGAAAAGGGCGGCCGCGGATCATGATCCGTAGCCGCTCCTTGCTTGCTAGGCCCTTCCTCCGAAAAGCACTCTCTCAGCACTACCCGACGGCCAAGCTCTTCTTCGAGCTGCCAAGAGTGGCCATGGCTCGGGATCTCAAGCGATAGGCCTCCCTACGTGAGCGGCAGCCCAAGACAGCCGTGATCGTCTCAAAGCTGCAGCCGCACCAGTCCCGTAGAAGAAGACTGGCCTCCATGCCAAAGGGCAGCCGAGCTCTTGACGCTGCAAGCCCCTCAGGGGAATTCAGCGTGGAACTGTCCTTGGTCGGAGCAATGCAGAGTTCGGACTCGAGCTCACCAGTGAGGGATACCGGTTGATGTCGCCGAAGTTCATTCCTCACATGGTTGTGAAGGATTGTCTTCAGCCAGCTACGAAACTGTCCTCGTGAGGTTGCATAGGTGCTGCCTGATGCACTCAAGGCCGCCAGACAGCACTCCTGGACCAGGTCCCGAACGGTCCAGCGCGAGTTCATCGATGCCGTAGCTTGTTTCGCGTGGCTGGTTATCCACGGCAACTCGGTGCTCAAGAGCCACCCGAGCGCATCCTGGTCGCCTTCTCTGGCCTTACTCAGGTACTCGGCATAACCAACTGGGGGGCGTTCGTCGTGCTTCAAGCCTCACTCTCCTCAGGGGGGATCTGGATAGGGAGTTCTCGTATTTCCATCCTCCACACTAAACAGGTACTCGATATTCGCAATAGCCAATTTAGAGCCGTTAAAGGCACCCCACCGGTCCACCATGTGGACCTGATGGTTTTTGATATTTAATACATTTCCTGAGGGGAATCCCTGAGCCCCGTGTGTCCACTCGAAGGTGACCCTCTGAAGTGCCATCCAGGGCTCCTCAAACAGGCGTGCAGGTTGCACCCGCAAGCCCCCTCGCTCGCGCCAAACGCCGTGCGTCAGGTAGGAGTTGAAGGGATCAGTGCTTATCGCCCCTTCACTGCCACCAGCCAGGGAGGCTTCTCGCATGTCTGCGAATGGTGGAAAGTGCGCCAGGCTCACGCAGGAGAACCAGCATGCACCCACATGCCGATCGAATTCCTGCTGCATTCTGGAGCCATCGCGGCACGAAGCCATCGACTTCAGGCACAGGGTGCCTCGAAGAATTCAAGGCCGTCGCAGATACAGTGACCGCATCTACTCACCACTCCACTGATTCCTGCGACGCCCCCTGATAGGTCGCTCATCTTGATCCAAGGGGTCGTCAGCACTCCCCCGCAACTCGATTCATCTCAGCGGCCAATTCGATACACAGCCGGCTCACGCCGCCCAGCTCATGGCTCCACAGCTCCACCTCGACCCGATTGTAGACATTCGACCAGTTGGGATGATGGTCGAGCCGTCTCGCCTCGACAGCGACAAGCTGCATGAAGCGCATGGCCGACTCAAAACTCGAGAAGCAATATGAACGCGCCAGATGCCCATTGACCACCTGCCACCCTCCTAGAGTCAAGAGATCGCGATCGAGTTCTGCGCTGGAAAGCACGTGATTGTCTGCGGGCATACCCGATCATCTCAAGGAATCCCCTACCGAGTCCAGCTTCGGCACCATACTGGCTCAAGAAGTAAACTCCGAGGAGGGCCGGTTCACCAAGCTGTCCACCAAGATGCCGCCGGGACCCGAGCGCCTTGAGCCCAACATGACATCCTTCCTGAATAGAGCCACAATCCTGCCAGTAGCACTCTTCTGTGCCACCGCTGCGGCGGCACAAGAGCTCCCCAACATCATCATCATCTATGCCGATGACCTGGGCTACGGCGACCTCTCCTGCTACAACCCCAGCTCCGCTTACGAGACACCGCGACTGGATCAAATGGCGCGCGAGGGCATCCGCTTCACCGATGCGCACAGCCCTTCGACGATCTGTTCACCGTCACGCTACGGGCTCTACTCCGGTCAGCTGATCTGCCGAACGGGGCGAGGCTCACGTGCATTTGAAGGCCCAGGTGGCCCTAGCTATATTCGACCGGGTGAGCTGACCATTGCCTCCATGGCCGCCGAGAAGGGCTACCGGACCGGAGTCTTCGGCAAGTGGCACGTTGGACTCACCTGGCTTGATTCCGCCGGTGATCGCCTGGGGGGCGGATTCGAGAACGCCTTGCTCATCGACTACGAGAAGAGCACCCCGCTGCCCGATGGGCCCAATGCGGTGGGCTTCGACCAGTCCTTCGTGACTCCCAACTGCCCCACAACCGATCCTCTGTATGTCTACATCGAGAACGGAATGGTGGAGACGCCCGCCAGCAAGCGCCACAAGCGCAGTGAACTCCCCAACCCCGAGGGCAAGTGGCGCTGGGATAACGACGAGGGATGGAAATCCAAGGATTATCGCTTCCTCGATGCGGACGTGCTCTTTCTCGAGAAGACTCTAGATTTCATCTCCAAGCATCGCGAGCAGACGCCAGACAGACCATTCCTGGTCGTGTTCTCCACACAGATCTCCCATGCACCAGTTCTCCCCGCCCCCGAGTTCTCCGGAAAGAGCGGCGCGGGCGCACGCGGAGACTTCATCCGAGAGCTGGATACGCTCTCTGGCCGTATCCTCGATACCGTCAGTGAACTGGGGATCGATGACAACACCCTGATCATCTTCAACTCCGACAATGGTCCGGAGACTCTCCACACCATCTGGATGCGAGAGGATCACGAGCACGACCCAGCGGGAGGATGGCGTGGCTTCAAGCGTGATGGCTGGGAGGGTGGACACCGTGTTCCCTTCATTGCCCGCTGGCCTGCCCGAATTCCCAAGGGCCAGGTTTCCAGCCAGCTGATCAACACAACAGACATCCTGGCAACGCTCGCATCGATCATCGGATACAAGCTTGCAGACAATCAGGCTGTCGACAGCCATGACATGCTTCCCGCGCTGGTTGGACTCGACATCGATCGCTATCCACTGCGCTCCTACATGCTCACACAGAGCTTCCGGTCTCAGTTCCAGCTGCGACTTGGCAAGTGGAAGTACCTGGACCACTTGGGTTCCGGTGGCAACAAGTATGCACAGGGTCCCTTGGAGAAGTACGCGCTCCCAGAGTCCGAACCTTCGGCCAAGGGACAGCTCTTCAATCTGGACAAGGACCCAGGAGAAACCACTAACCTGTACTACAAGCAAGTCACCAGACGACGGGAATTGCAGGCACTACTGAAGGAACTGACCCTTCAGCCGGACGGCCGAAGCGCCCCGACCAATCGTGCTCCGATTGGCCTTGAAGCGCTGCCAGCACTCGACGATCGCTAGCGAAACCAGCCAGCCCTCAATCGAGTTGGGATCCTATCGGCAGCTCATCTCCCTCTGGGGCCGGGGACTCAACTGAAAGGCCACTCCTGTCAGCCGACCTGCGCCATCCGCCCAAAAGCCCTAAAAGTTGTTAGAATCCGGGCTGGTCCAAGATGATCGAACTCGCACGCTCCTGCCGTGGCGGGAACTCCATCAGGAAGGGTACAGACCTGGCCGTCAGCTGGTGACCGGGCCTGAAGGACTCTCAACATGCCCGGGACCTTTGACCCAACCAGGGCCCCTGATGCCCCCCCTAGAATCGGGGCGAAGACGCACAGTTCTTTACTGACCGCAAGGAAATGACCGCGCCGAGCACGACCGCTCATCCCTCCCACAAGAGTTACCAGCCACGGCAGCGGTGATAAAGCAGGAACCAAAGCTGAATCATCGGCGTCAGAAGGCCAGAGCCTCGGAGAGCGAGACCCTCTAGCTCCCAAAGGTGCTTGGTCAGATACCTCTTCCGACTCCAAAGTCCGAGCCGCCTCAGACAATCACACTGCTCCCATTCGACTAGATCTCCAGGTCATGCAAACACTTCTACCTCCTTACCTCCGCTCCAGCGCCTCGGTCCTCCTTGCCCTCGGCATGGCCTCCACCGCAAGCGCCCAACAATCCCATGGCGGAGAGCCCGCAGCATTCCGTCATCAGTTCCAGAGCCCTGCTCCTGTCCATGAGGTGGCAGCACCCAACGTCGCCGCCTACATGGCAGAAGACGAGGCCCGCGATCACACTCCCTTGCGTTACGGAGCACTCATCGACATGGATCTGACCCTGGCCGACGGCCAGTGGACAGATCTCCCCGATGGCTCACGAGCCTGGCGCATGACCATCACCTCCCCTGGTGCCAAGTCCCTCGCCGTGGAATTCGATCAGTTCCATCTTCCTGCGGGAGCAGAGATGTTCGTGTACAACGAGCTGGCAGAACCCTTCCTGGGTGCATACAACATCGAGAACGAGCACCTGGATGGTGGATTCGTGTTCGAGCCTCTTAGAGGCAACTCCCTGACCCTGGAAATTGATGTACCCGTCGGAGTTGCCGACCCCTTCATCGACACTGCAGCTCTGATCTATGACTACAGGGACGTCTTCGGCCTGATGGAGGGCACATCACTTCTTCATCCCGGTCAGGTGGATCCTGGAGCCTGCCTCATCGATGTCAACTGCCCGCAAGGAGATGGCTGGGAGCTTCAGAAGCGCGCAACTGTACGAACGCTCTCCGGTGGTGCGCTTTGCTCCGGTGCTCTGATCAACAACACCGCCAACGACTTCACCAGGTACCTGCTGACTGCCAACCACTGTGGTCAATCTTCCAACACGATCTTCCGCTTCCGCTACCAGCGATCGGGCTGTGGCAGCGGTAGCTCGCCGACGACTTTCTCGGTCTCGGGAGCGACAAACCTGACAACGAACTCCACCTACGACAATCGCTTGATGCGTATCAACGCGACGATCCCGGAGAGCTACAATGCCTACTTCGCCGGCTGGACGCGTAGCACCACCGCACCCTCCATGGCCTTCGCGATGGGCCACCCCAGCGGGGGTCCCAAGAAGATCTCCATTGACGCCAACGGCGCCAATCGCGAGAGCCAGATGTGGCGTGTCACCTGGAGCGAGGGAACCCTCGAGGGCGGAAGCTCTGGCGGCCCGCTATTCGATAACCAGGGCAGGGTCCGTGGCCCCGCGTGCTGTGTGAACAACTTCACGTGTAATCAGACCGCCTACTTTGGCCGCTTCGATCAGTTCTGGAATGCCAACAACCTGGACCAGTGGCTGGACCCTCTCGGCACCGGCCAGACAGCTCTGGATGGCATCGACCCCCAGGACCCCTGCCAGGCCCCGACCACCTACTGCGCATTCCTCCCCAACTCCATAGGCCCCGGTGCTGAGATCGGCTTTGGTGGAACTGCCAGCATCTCGGAGAACAACCTGAGCCTCAGCTGCAATGGACTGCCGCCCAACGCCGTGGGGATCTTCTTCTACGCTGACAACGAGTCTGCATCTCTCTTCGGCGAAGGCCTGCTGTGCGCAAGTGGTGGAGTCACTCGTCTCACCATCCAGAACGCTGGTGTGCTTGGATCAATCACCAACAACCTCGATCTGGGCGCAGCCCCATTCAACGGGGGATCAGGTCAGGTGGTCTCAGGCACCATCAAGAAATTCCAGTTCTGGTATCGCGATGTTGCAGGCGGCAACGCCGGGTTCAACACCAGTGACGGCCTCAGCGTTCCCTTCTGCGACTGAGCTGTCATTCCAGCCAACTCTCTCAGAGTCCGCCCAGTCCCCATGGACTGGGCGGACTCTTTCAGTGATGAGAGCTGGCATCCATCCAGCTCTCTGGGCTGCATCCTGCTGGATCGCGGGCTCCGAGTCAGCGCGCAGTAGCACATCTGCAATCAGGAGCAGCTGACTACCGTGACCGGAGCGCTTGCAGTGCTTTCCTGGCCTCCAAGTTCTCTGGCTCAATGACCAGCAACTCCTCGAGTTCATGCTCGGCCTCCATCAGGCGTTCCGATCGTCGCAGCACATCCACCAGCATCAGCCGTTGCCTCGCAGATTGTGGCTCCAAGGAGATTGCGCGCCGCAGTTCGACGATGGACTCTTCCGGACGTCCCTGGGCGTAGTAGAGCCGGGCAAGTAGCTGGTACCCTGTCGCATCCTCGGGGGCCAGCTTGATCATGGCCTTCGTGGCGCGCTGTCCTAGCTCGAAGTCCTTGGCCCCGATGGCCACATCAGCCAGAGCAGCCTGTGCCTTCAGGTTGTCGGGAGCCAGATCGGCGGCTCGCCGTGCAAGCTCAAGAGCTCGTGGAAGGTCTCCCGTATTCGCCACCACTCGTGCAACCACTGCCAGGATCTGGGGACTGTTCGGAAGGCGCCCCAGGAGCTCTTCTCCAGCCACGGCAGCCGCAGGCAAATCACCACGTGCGATGGCCATACTCAGGGTGGTCTCGATTGAGCGTTGAGTGCTGGCAAGCTGATGAGCCTCTCCAAGCCTCGGATCAAAGGTCAGCCATCCGCGATAAGCAGGCAACTCGTTGGAAATCCGTGAGGCTGCTGCTGCTTCCTTCATACGCCCCAGACCCGCGAGGCTCTGGGAGCGAAGCCGATGCGCTAGAAAATCTCGCGGAGTGAGGCGCAGGGCAGCGTCGAGGTGCTTGAGAGCCTCATCGAATCCTCGCTGAGCCAGGGCCACGCGTCCGCGGCCGACCAAACCCAGCGAGGGAAAGGGCCCCGTTCCAGCTGCCATGGCGTAATTCTCGTCGGCCTTTTCCAGCTCACCAAGCTCGAAGTACAGAGCCCCCAGGCGCGCACTGGTCGTCCCGTAGTCCGGCTCGAGGAGTCGCGCACTCTCAAGTGCTTCGATTGCAGCGCGTAGATCTCCCAGCTGCTGGCACTCCGCCCCGAGGAAGTAAGACCACTTCTCCTTCTCCGAGCCCAGCTCTCGCGCAGCTGCGAAGAAGTCCCGAGCTGGTTCGTGCAGCTCGAGCGCCAGCGCAATCTGCCCCATTCGGCCCAGCTCATCTCCGTCACCCGTCAGAGCCCAGCGCTCACTGGCCTCGATCAAGCGGCGCAGCGGTTCGTACTCGACGCCATTGGGGTCAGGAAAGAGAGGTAACCCCGCAAGGTCGCAGGACTCGCGCCAGACCCCCAGGTCTATCATGGCGCTGGCAGCGCCCTGGGCATTCTGACTCTGTTGCGGCAGGGCGAGGCCGGAGCGGCCAGGGCGTGTTAACAGTCCCCGGGGTCCGACAGCAACGTAGCCCCAGACGACAGCGGCGAGTACCGCGCCAATGACAGAGAACTTAGTCATGGTCAATCACCAGCACCTGATTGACCGCCAGGTCCTGCAGGCTGCGCTCGCTCCCGTCTGGCCAGCGGATCCGCAGTTCATCCACGCTCGAGGCATCACCCAATCCGAAGTGGGCGCGCGGATCTGAACTGGACAGGTAGCTCGAATGCGAACGAATGGTCCTTCGTGAGACCTGCTCTCCCACGCGTACCTCCACGGTCGCTCCCAGCGCCGGTCCCCCTCCTGGAGTGCGAACGTCCACCATCAACCAGCTATTGTCAGCGCTACACTCGTTCCGAAGGACCTGGAGCTCTCCACCATTGTTGGTCAGAACCAGGTCGAGGTCTCCATCCCCATCGAGGTCTCCGGCAGCGAGCGCTCTGCCCGCGCCGTTCTTTGCACCAAGGACCGCACCTACCTGCTCCACGAACCTACCACCTTCGAGGCGGGCAAACTGGTCTGGCTCCGCATAGGGCTCCGCCTCGTGGATGCGCTCGGGCGTCAGGTTGACTCCACCATTGGTCACATACACATCCAGCTGGCCGTCGTTGTCCTGGTCGAAGATTGCAGTCCCAAAGCCCGTCCAACGCGTCGACCATCCGGCAAGTCCCAGCCGCATCGTGTCATCGACAAAGTGCCCGCCACGGTTGCGCAGGAAGAGGTGGCTCTGCCCGTGAATGTTGGTCACGAATAGATCCGGAAGGCCATCAGCATCCAGGTCCTCGCAGGCAATTCCCATTCCGGATATGGCAACACCGTGACCGTTGTAGGCACAACCCATCTCAAGAGCAGCATCCGCGAAGGTGCCATCCCCCAGGTTACGCCAGAGCATCGCGGGGGTCGCATCGTTGGCAACGTACAGATCTGTCAGGCCGTCTGCATCGAAGTCCGCTGCACATACCCCCAGTCCATTTCCGCGGTGCCCCTCGATCCCAGAGCTGGAAGTCACATCCTCGAAGCGGCCATCTCCCAGGTTGTGGTAGAGACGATCTTGGGCCGCCGCATCGTAGCTGGTTGGATCACAGTAGTCCGGTACACCGGACATGAAGCAAGCGTGGTCGCTCTCGGGGGTCCAGTCGAGATAATTCGCCACGTAGAGATCGAGCAGGCCATCTCCGTCGTAGTCGAAGAAGACGGCACTCGTGCCAAAGCCCGTCTGCCCCAGTCCTGCCCTTGTGGTCACATCGACAAAACGACCGCCATCATTTCGCAGGAGCACATCCGGCCCTAACCGCGAGATGTAGACATCAATATCCCCATCGCCATCGATGTCACCGCAGGCGACTCCATAGGAATAGCCCGGGACATCAGCTCCTAGCTCCCCAGCTACCTCCGAGAAGGTCGCACCATCGTTACGCCAGAGCTGCGCATGCTGAGTTGGGCCATCATCGAGCAAGGCCCCACCTCCAGCTGCGAAGATGTCAAGGTCACCATCCTGATCAAAGTCGAACAGCCCTACGCCGGGGCCGATCTCCTCGGGAATGTAGAAGTCTCCACGAGCACCATTGTCATGCACCGACAGGATTCCAAGCTCAAGGGTGATGTCCCGGAAGGCGGCGTCACCCTGGGCCCCTTGACTCTCTAGAGTTGCCCGGAAGTCCTCGGCCACCTGGGCCGGAGTGCGCTGTGCGGTCGCCTTGTGATAGGCCAGCCAGAGGCCAGGCAGGAGTGAGCCCCACACCAGTACAGGCAAGACCCGCTGGGCAATGCCTGGTGCCACGGAGTCTGCGGGCGATGTCATGCGGTGGTCGTCGTTGAGGGGTTGTACATTGGCCGGACTTGCAGTCGCCCGCCCTCTGGGGAGTAGAGTATTACCGAAGAGGAGTGGGATTGTAATCCCAGCAGGCTGCATATCCCTGGCCCAGGAGTTGCTCCATGGGGCATCTGGTGACCCACTTCCACTTGAACCATGAGTTCCTCCTTGGCCTTCTCACAGGGAAGCCAACCTCCTGATGACCCCAAGATCCATGCCAAAGCCCAGGCCCCACGCCCAAGCTCCCAAGCTCTTCACAGCACGTCTCAGACTTCACCCCCTGTGTGTGACAGATGCAGAGGAGATGTTTGGGGTACTCGACGCAGAGCAACTGCACAGGTTCACTGGGGGACGGCCCCTGGAGCTCGAGGAACTACGTGAGAGGTATCGCGTGCTTGTCAGGGGCCACTCAGCAGACCACTCCCAGACCTGGATGAACTGGGTTGTACGTCTGGCTCCCGAGTACAAGGCCGCCGGAACAGTACAGGCCACGATCACCCAGGAGTCCGGGGAGTCGCAGGCCGAGATTGCCTGGGTCGTTGGAGTTCCCTGGCAAGGACAGGGAGTCGCCAGTGAAGCAGCTCGATCCCTCGTGCAGTGGCTGGACGAACAGGGCATCGAGAGGATCTCGGCAAGCATTCACCCGGATCACCGGGCCTCCCAGATTGTTGCCACTCGGTGTGGCATGAGGGTCACTGCTGAACGCAACGAAGAACAAGAGCAAATCTGGCGATTGACTCCGCGCGCACCGCGCCCCTGACCCTCACTGCCAGGTGACGCTCAGACCATTGGTCAGATTGAAGCCAGCTTGCTGGGCAGCCAGATCTCGGTGCCAGAACTGGAAGTTCCAGTTCGTTCCCGGCTGAAAGAGGCCCAGGGCTGGAGCTGCGCCCAGATCAACTTCCCTGGTGACAACGCCACCTGAGCTGGTGATGATCGGCGGATTCAGTCGCACGATTCCTCCAGTCACGCAGCGCAGACCATCGCCGAAGGGGATGCTGCTCTGGAGGGGTCCGGTGAAGAACAGTCCAGGCACCTGTGGTGGCAGGCCAACTGAAGCGAGCTGGAAATCATCCGCCAGAAGCAGCGTGCTCCCCGTAGCAAGAACCTCCGCTCCGGGCCCCACACTGTTGGGCAGTCCCTGACAGTAGCTGACTCCAACAAAAGTCCGAGGACCCTCCTGATAGAGGGCGAGTACCTCTGCATCCCCCAGGGTGCGTCGCCAGATCCGCAGGCTGTCGATCGATGCGTTCAGCGGGATACCGTAGCCAAGGGTTCCATCCTGCCCCACGGCCGTCGGCATGCCAGAATCAATCATTCCCTGGCCCACGAGCGAGCGCACCCCCAGGAGGTTCCCATCCTGATAGAACCGCGCATCACCATCGCGATCATGCGAGATCACGATCTGGTGCCAGGCCCCATCCCCGATCGCGCCGGCAGCGTCGTAGTCAAGACGCGAGTCGTCTGTGCCCCGGTAGTTCCACTGCCAGTGCGTACCATTGGGATCCAGAGCAATGATCCAGCCAATGTTCGATCCGCTCACCCAGTCCTTGTTCGAGGCCAGCACCGGATCCGAGGACCAACCGGAGGCTCGCACCCAGAGCCCCACGGTGAAGTCAGTGGAGACGCCCAGATCCAGATCCGAGGGATTGCCAAGGGTCACAAAAGAGCCGCTCCCATCCAGATCCAACGCTTGCCCGCCCAGACCACCTGTGTAGCCCGGACTGCCGATACCAAGACCATCATTACCGCGGCCCGAGTGATCGATGAGGTTCCCCTCGAAGTCGAGGGCCAGTACCAGGTCATCCAGGCGTTCTCCAACCGTTGTAAAGCTCCAGACTTCACCCGTGACGGTTGACTGAGCTGTCACCGTGTCCACGCGCCAGTAGTAGGTAGTCTCTGCCGCCAGCTGGGGAGGCGTCCAGCTTGGCAGGAGCTGCGAACCCTGATGGTCCCCAGGGCCCAGGTTTGGCTGGACTCCAAAGTAGACCTCGTGTGCTGTCGCATTCGCACCGGGGAACCAGCTCAAGGTCGGGCTCTTCGAGATGTTTCCCTCGCCATCCGCTGGCACCGGCGAGCTGGCGCTCACCTCGGGATAACCAAAGGCATCGAACTCGTACCCCCAGGCGCCCTGGACATCGATTCCCAGATGCCTCAACACAGTCGGAGGGACCGCCGCCTGTCCAGGCCCCTGGGAAAGGACAAAGCCGGCCGGCACCTCTCCGCCACTGGCCAACATCCAGATCCGACGCTCACCAGGGCTCTGTCCGCCATGGCTGGTTCCAAGTCCACCATGATCGGTCGTCACGATCACCAGCCAATCCTCGTTCACATAGTTGGGCCGGTTTTGAATCGCGCCCCAGACATTACCGATGTGGTTGTCTGTAGCTTCGATCGCCTGAATGTAGTTCGCATTGCCGGGACTGAACCCCGAACCATGCCCGGCGTGGTCGACATCGTCAAAGTGCAGGAACAACACCGTAGGATCGGCACTGAAGACGTGTGCGACTGCGGCGTTCTCAACGGCTTGACCGGAATCCGCAACGTTCTGTGTGAAGTCAGCAAGTCCGGCAAATGGAGTCAACAGGCTCTGGTTGATCGGATGCCACTGAACGATCGAAGATAGGTAGCTGGCTGGCTGTGCATCGCGCACTCGCTTGAAGAAGTGAGGATAAGCCACGAAGTTACCGCTCGAGAATTCTCCATTACTGGCAACACCATGCTTGTCCACCCAGACTCCAGTGCAGATGCTGGACCAGCCGGGGCCGGAAGAGGTGGCCTGGTGAGAGGGATCGCCAGCATTGGGGCTCCCACCGGCGAAGGCGTCGAAGGTAGCGACCCCCGCAGCCATCAAGCTGTCCATGTTGGGTGTACTGGCGACCTGCAGGGCATCCGGACGGCAACCATCGATGCCTATCACAAGCACATGACGGGAGATCGGGCCTGTTCCCGGCAGTGCAGTCCTGGATGCCGAAGCTCCTGGCGGAAAGATCAGCAGCAGAGCGAAGGCCACCAAGCTCGGAGTAACTCTCATCATCAAATCCTAGCACGGACAGACAAAGTGTGGCGCTAACTGAAGGAGGATGGCTCCTACTCGTCAATGGTCACTCATGCGGCCCAGCTAGTGGCGCCCCGGAGAGGAACTCACTTCGTGTTACGCAGCATTGAGATGCCTTCTCGATACTCCGGACCGCTGCCTTACCTGAGACCCTCATCAGGTGCCTTCTCCTGATGAGCATCCAGAATTGCTTGCCACTTGGCGGCATCCTCATCATGCCCCCTGAAGGGAGCGCTGGTATGCCAGGAGGTGTAGTGATTGACCAGTTGGACCAGGACGGTGCTGACTCGATCTGCAACCAACAGGTCATCGGGGGAGGCAGCCGCAGCCTCCATGAGTTCGTCTGTCGCTTCCAGCAGCAGCGACTCTCCTTCCTCGAAGCGCCCTTGTCCTGACATTGCAAGACCAAGACTCGCGAGCGCTGACCAGACTTCAGGGCCGGGCTCACCTATCGCACCCATGAAGATCTCGACTGATTCTAGCAGTGATTCTTCTGCTAGCTCGAACTCACCAACGCACACTCTGAACTCGCCCAATCGCTTGAGAGCTCTGGCCAGCTCCAAACCCTGGCCAGCTTGGGAGGTATTCTCGACCAGGTTCAGCAATTCAGCTCGAAGGACACTCGTCACTCTCAGAACTTCTGGATCACCCTCATCGAAGACTCGGCAGCAAATAGCCACCAGCTCTGCATAGAAGTCCAAGGACTCTTCATGCCTGCCCAGCTCTCGCTGCGTAACCGCAAGATTCTCGAGAGAGGAGCGCACTAATTCATGCTCGCTATCTATCAAGATGCGGCTCCGCTCATTGGCTTCACGAAAGAGCTCTTCGGCCTCTTCTATCTTGCCCTGATTGAAGAGGGTGACCCCAAGCAACAGCATCGTCTCCAAGGTCTCTGGCTGTCCGGGGCCGAGCTGTTCACGTTTAGCCGCGAGAACCTCCTTGTATCCAAGCTCTGCCTCGCCGAGCCGACCTTCCTTGGACCTCAGCGCCGCCAGATTACTGATGAGCCCGAGGGTCTTATGATGACCATCTCCCAGGACTCGACGACATCCCTCGACGGCTTCCAAAATGTAGGCCTCGGCCTGGGCAACCTCTCCCAGATCGAATAGCACGGCTCCCAGGGATCCCATCGCCTTGATGCTCTGGGCGGCGTCAGGTCCAAGGATCCGGCGATACTCTCGGAGCAGTTCACGGAAACAGCCCTCGGCCAACGCATTCTCACCTCTAGCAAAGTGAAAAGATCCAAGGTGATCCAAGGCACTCAGTGCGCTCATGCTGTCCTCGCCCGCAACCCGGCGTGAACGCTCAAGAGCTTCAAGGATCAATGCCTCGGCATCAGCCATGCGACCGAGATCCCTCAGGACCTGCGCGTACTGCAACATCACACTCCACGTGTCATCATGATCCTTGCCCAAGCTCTCAATTCGACCGGCCAGGCATTCTTCGTAGTACTCGAGTGACTCGACCAGTAAGCCCTGCCCATTCTTCAGAACGGCTAGATTCCATAGAGCCGTAAGCGTCTTGGGGTGCCTCTTGCCCAGCTCACGACTCTGATATTCCAGGATCTCCAGCATGTAGGGCTCCGCCTTGAGAAATGCTCCCCTTTCCATCATCATCGATGCGACATTCCTGGTCGCAGCTCGCGACTCTGCTGCATCAGGACCAAGAAGGGCTACATAGGCCTGCTGGGTGGCAAGCATGAGTGCCTCTCCCTCCCCCCGCTTGCCTACGTGGTGGAGTGACCGGGCCATTCGATTCTGCGCCGCGAGGGTGAGCAGATCATCCTTCCCCAGGAGACCGACACTGATCTCGTAGGCTTCGCGGGCAATGGCCACCCCGCTTGCAGTGTCCATCGACTGGTAGTAGAGATCTTCCAAGACCAGCATTGCCTCGAGAGTTCTCCGATCCTCATTGCCGTGGATTCGCCGGCAGATTTCGAGATACTCCTTGCAAAGGGGTTCTGCCTCTTGATACCTCCCAGCCAAGACCAGCACGCTGGCCAGAGACTCGAGCGAGCGCAGGGCCTCCTCACTCTCGGGCCCTAATTCCTCACGCTGAATTTCCAGCGCTCTCCGGATAGGCTGATCAGACATGGCCACCATGCCAAGGTTTGCCATGGTAGTACTCGTCGAAGATAGCAGCTGAGCCTGCACCAGCGGCTGCTCGGCAAACTGCTCCTCGATATTCATGAGACCTGGCTCGAAGAAGCTCTTACGCAGGGCATCCACCGCGAGGTCCGTGAAGTTCACCTTGGTGAGGGACTGCTCCACTGCACCCCGATCCACATCACCAACCGCAGCTAGCAACTCATCTCTAAGATTCGACCCCATCAGGCTCGGGTCAATGTCACTCAGCTGGTTCACCTGAAACTGTACGACCCGCCACAGATCATCTGCTCGCTCCTCCGCCACGGACTCTGCCAGGACAGCCCGCTCCGCCTCCTGCTGTGCTTTTGACTCTGCGCGATGGGCCCGGTCCGCGCTTTCCTCTGCAGCAATCCGCTGCTGTTCTTCTTGCACTAGAGCACTGGCCTTCGCCGTGAGCGCAACATCAAGCGCACGATTAGCCTGTCTGGTCTTAAACCACCCCAGGCCAGTCCCAATGGTGCCAGCGACAAGCAAGACCAAGGCCAAGGCGGCGAAAGCCAGGGCTCTCTTGTGCCGTTTTACCATCTTACTCAGACGGTAGACCGTACTCGGAGGTGCAGCAGCAACCGGTTCGCTCTTGAGGTGGCTCCGGATATCTCCCGCAAGCCCGCTCACCGTCTCGTAGCGACGGGTACGATCCTTCTCAAGCGCTCTCATCACGATCCAATCCAGATCGCCCTTCAGAGAACTGCACAGAAGCCTGCCCTCCGTCCTTCGCATCCTGGCGATCGAGTCAGAACTCTCCCTAAGATCACTTACCCGGGTTGACGGGGTCTCTGGATCGTCTTCGCAGATCTTACGCAGCACTTCGGCATAACCGGTCTGAAGTGTTTTCTTGAGATCAAAGGGCTTCGTTCCGGTCAGCAATTCATAGAGCAAGACCCCCAGCGAGTACACATCTGCACGGGTGTCTATATCCATGCCCCCCTTCTGTGCCTGCTCTGGTGCCATGTACTCCGGCGTCCCCATTACCTGGGACAGCTGGGTGTGGATACTCTGGTCAGTCAGTTCGCTACTGGTCGCCTTGGCGATACCAAAGTCAATAACCTTCGGCACGGGATCGCTATCCTGCATCCTTACCAGCACGTTGGATGGTTTCACATCACGGTGAATGATCCCCTTGTGGTGCGCGTGCTGAATTGCCTCACAAACGAGACAGAAGAGCTCCAGGCGCGCTTCAATATCGAGCTTGGCCTGATCGCAGTATTCCGTGATAGGTACGCCGCTGACCAGCTCCATCACGAAGAAAGGACGCCCGCTCTCAGTTGCTCCCGCATCGAAGACCTTCGCAATCCCCGGATGGTCCATCAGCGCGAGCGCCTGCCGCTCTGCCTCGAAGCGGGCCACGACCTCTCTCGTGTCCATCCCAAGCTTGACTATCTTGAGCGCGACTCGACGCCTGACGGGCTCAGACTGCTGGGCCAGCCAAACCGTCCCCATCCCACCTTCGCCAACTTCCTCTACCAGCTTGTAGGGCCCGATTCGATCTCCAGCGCCTGCGGCTCCAAGGTTGGAGGCCGCTGACATGTCTTCAATCTCTCTACCCGCTGCTCGTCCTGCTTGCTGGTCCTCGGAACGCCCTTCATTCTCCATCATTGTGGATTCCAGTCTAGCCTGACATCCGCTCACGCAGCCCTGGCCATCACCCACAATCTCCGAAAACCCCTCACACGGTACAGTGTCCACCACACATCGTGGATCAGGCCCGTGTGAGCGCAGTCCAACACGCTCCTTGTTCTCATTTCATTGATCCCGGCCCAACCTAGCCCTGGCCGTTAGCGTAGCTCGTCGTTGATCACGTCAATCAGGTCCTGATTACGATCCGAGCTGAACTCCCAGAACATCGCGCCACCAAAGCCCTGGGCCTTCACGTAGTCAGTCTTACGACGGATTGAGATCTCGTCGTCATAAGAGATGAAGTGACCTCCCTCGATCGAAGGAGAGAACAGGAAGGGTACCTCGCTTGACCTGTCCCTGTGCTTGGAGTACGCGGACAGCTGCTCGAACTGCTGAATCTCCCAGAACTCGTTGAAACCTGTCGCGCCGGATGACCAGTCGTCCCAGGTGCCGGGCGGTACGTGAGTGCCTGACTGAAAGAGACCGTTATTGGTCGCGGAAACGCCTCCCCAGGCTCGTCCATAGAACGGCATCCCCATGACCAGTTTCCTCTTGGGAACACCTGCCGCCGCCCATTCGTTCATGGCGAAGTCAACGTTGTAGCGGGTGGCAATTTCAAACGTGGCTGGATCCGCTGGATTGGCAAACAACGGGCTGTGATGAGCACTGATACTGAGATCCCACGCGCCGCGCAAATCGTAGGTCATCACATTGATCCAGTCGAGTTCCATGGCCAGGGCTGCCGGTTCGTAGTTGACGATCTTGTCGTAGCCGGCGGCAGCTGCGATCGTCAGCAGGTACTCACGACCATCCGTCAGCTCGGCTGCATCAAGCTGGCTTCGAAGCTCGCGTGCAAGCAGTGTGTAGTTGTGCTTGTCCTCGGGACGCGAGACGTTGCTGGCCAGGCCGCCTCCAACCGGATATTCCCAGTCAAGATCCACCCCATCGAAGTTGTAAGCCCGAATGAAGTCAACACAGGAGCTCGCGAAGGCCTGTCGAGAACCCGCCGTCAGTGCCGCATCCGAGAACCGGCCCGACCAGGTCCAACCACCGACCGAGATGAACGTCTTGATGTGTGGATGCTGCGCCCGCAGCACGTTGTTCAGCTGGTTGTAGGTCCCGGCGTACGGTTGATTCCAGACATCACCGGGGTAGATCTTCTCGACCGCTGCGTAGGGGTCGCCAATTTGAATCCTCAGGTCAGTGCCGATGTTGGCAAACGCATAGTTGATGTGCGTCACCTTGTCAGCCGGGATATCCAATGGCTGATAGTCACGGCCGTAGATGCCCCACTCGATGAAGTACCCCACCTTGCGCATCGGATCAACGGGTTCACGATCCAGCTGCGCCTGCGCACCAGCACTTGTCACGGTCTGTGCGGAGGAATCTACCTGGAGAACGAGTAGCGAGAGAAAGAGGGGTAGCAATGTCTTGCGCATGAGATTGTGTACGTCGAGGGATCGACCTTGGGGAGGGAGTCTTCATGGGGCCAGGCTTCTGGTCCCACCGAGATGGGTGGTGCACTGGGGGGCCACAGCACCTTCTTGTCCGGCGCTGTCAAGGTACATCGGCCAGGCAATGAGCGCGATTGAAAGCGCTACTGGCGTGTAAATCTCACTTCAAGCTCTCTTGATGCAGCTCATGATCAGCTTGCTCCAGGGATTCCCGCGCTCATGGAGGTGAATCACGTGCCCGGCAGCCTCCCCACTCCAGGGAAGCCCTCAATCCTCTCCCTTTGCAACACGAGATCCCGAGCCGTCACGACTCCGAACTCGCTATCGCTGCGGGCTTCATGGCAGACTTCCGGCCATGAAGCGCTCAGCCGGCCAGCACCCCCTTCTCCAGCGACTTTTTGCGATAGATCTTCGCTCATTGGCGGCCTTTCGTATTTGTCTGGGTCTGCTTCTGTTGGCTGACCTGGCGCTGCGTGCCATGAGCCTCGAGCAACACTACTCCGACAATGGCCTCCTGCCCCGAGCGGACTACCTGCGGCTCTTCTTACAGAGCCCCTGGCACTGGTCGCTTCACGAGCTGAGCGGAACCACCACAGCCATGATGGCCCTGTTCAGCCTCGCTGGCGTTGCAGCGCTGGCCATGACCCTTGGCTATCGGACGCGACTATTCACGATCATCTCCTGGAGCTTGCTGGCATCGCTGCACGCTCGAAACCCGATGCTCCAGTATGGTGCGGACCACCTGCTCCGCATGCTTCTCCTGTGGTCGATCTTTCTCCCCCTTGGCGCGCGCTGGTCGCTGGATCAAGGTCGCCTTGGCGTTATCCGAAGCGGCCAGTACCTGTCCGCCGCAACAGCAGCCATCCTTGCACAGATGTTTCTTGTGTACGCCTTTTCTGGCGTATTCAAGATGAACGATCATTGGTTCGGAGGACATGCCCTGGAGACTTCTCTGTCCATGGACATGTTCGCCAAGCCCATGGCCGACACACTGCTGGAGAATCCATGGCTGATAAATCTGGGGAGCCATGCGATTCCCTGGCTTGAGCTCTGCTGCGCCCTGCTGCTCTTTGCTCCATGGGCCACCCTTCATTTTCGCATGCTGGCCCTCGTGCTGCTGGCCAGCTTTCACCTATCAGCTGAGGTCCTCCTTGAGACGGGGATGTTCCAATTTGTGGCTCTGAGTGCACTCTTGCTGTTTCTGCCCAGCAGCATTTGGGACCAACTGACCAGGATCATCAAGACTTGCGTTAGCCGGTCTCGGTCAGTCCAGATAACCGAATTGAGAGTTGAGCACTCGTCGGCACATCGCGAGACCACCGACACCACACCAGGTTCATCTCTTCTCAACGACGCTGTCCAGACCGTGGTTGCACTGCTCCTGATCTATGTGATTGTGTGGAATGCTTTCACCCTCAGCGCTCGGCAATACACACGTCAGAACTCACTGGACTGGTTGAGCCAGTCGGGTACCAGAAAGATCAATTACCAGTTCTTTCTCCCTGGGTATGCAGTCGAGCGCAGACTTGGCCAGTTCGGTTGGCTGGGCCGTGCAGCCATGCTGCACCAGCAGTGGAACATGTTCGAGCAGGGCGGAGGCTCGACAGACGGCTGGCACGTGGTCATCGGAACGCTCGAAGACGGTGAAGAGATCAGTCTGCTCGAACAAGGACGACCCTACACCCGGCCGCGACACCCCCGACCTGATAACCCTGCTGGCCTCTACCGCGACACCCGCTGGCGCGTCTGCTTCCGATACATGAACCAGGCCGCTCGAGCCCACCCTCTCCTGGCCGTAGCTCTTTGGAGAGACTGGAACCAACGGCATCCCAAGCAGACCATACAGGCCCTCGAAATCCTGCACATCCAAGAACCAGCTCTGCGTGACGGAGAAGAACTACAAGAGCGGGAGACAACCTGGTTCAATGGCTCCGTCATCTCACCTGGAGTACCGGATGCAAGAACTCGCTGAAGAGCGCGCACTCCTAGGGCCAGGATTGTTCAGACTTCGCGCCTACGCACGGACCAGATGAATCCGTCGTACCAGTAATGCAGGAGAGCAACGACAAGAGCCATGGAAGCCATCCCTCGCAGGGCCACGTAATCTGTGCCGTACTGCCGGTAGCTGATACCGAACACCAGAACAATTCCCCCAAAACCCAGGAGTGACAGCCAGGTGCCGGCTGCCTTACCCTCAACTCGTAGTAGACGTCGCAGGTTGCCCTTCTCAATCCACCACACGAGCGCGAAGTACTGAAGCGAGTGGAAGAAGTTAACCACGAAGAACGCCTTCCAGGGCGTCATGAAGCCCCAGGCAATCACCGAGACCACGGCGGTCGTTAGGAGCAGGGCGATTTTCTGTGGGCAGAAGCGATAACCCTCTCTCGTCAGACGCCAGTACGAGTACCCGTAGTAAACCAGAAAGAAAAACGCAGCGATGAGAAGTGTCGGCGTCAGCACCCCGTGAATGGTGCTGTACCCCTGCACCCACTCTCCCGGAGTCTTCCAGCCCACGTCTTCGAATCTTCGGAAGGTCGACAGCGAAGGCAAGAGCGACATTCCTGCCAGGAATGGCCCTAGATTGATGAGCTGGTGAAGCCAGTAGTCCAGCCGCCGTCCCATCTCTGGCGGATTTCCCCAGCGTACGTCATAGATCCTCGCCAGACCAAAATTCTGCATCCCGATGTGGTACGTCGCCCAGAAAACGGCCACGACGAATCCAGCCAGGATCACCCAATCCGAGGCCATGAATGCAGCGAAGAGCAGGACTGGCACGCCAATGAAGGCAAACCTGTGCTGGACGAAGATTTCGGGGTTCCCGTGACTGCGGAAGAAAACCGCAAACAGATGCGCGTGGGTCCAGATCAGTATGAAGAAAGGGACGGGGTGCTGCTCGACTCCAAGTAGTAGCTGTGACTGCCTCGCCCAAGACCACCCGGACACCAGTTCGACCAGCAACAAGCCCAGAACCGGCGCACCAATGAAGAAAAGCGAGTCATAGAGCTTGGATGCAATGAACGCCGAACCGAGGGGCGTCACCTTCTCCCGACTCGCCTCAGCGACCAAGCCTGAGTCTGGGGAGACAACCCTCCCCGCAAGGCCCTTGGGACCTTCAGCCTGCAATTTGCACACGGTCGACTACCTGTTGAATCGCAATCCTACCAGCAGAGCCAAATTATCGCTACGCCCGGAAAATCAGCTGGGCGGTTCCTACGGCCCAAGATCGGGTGAGCGGCACGACGGAGCCCCACAGACTGCGGACAACTACGAAGGCAGCTCCCCCAAACTTTGGCCCCTTTATTACATTACCACCCCGCCTTCAAACCGTATTTAGCGCAACCCCAGAAGCTCATGTCCTCAGTATCAAAGTTAACTCCTGGTAGTCCGAAACGATTCATCGCGTTCTCCGGCATCGTGGCCGTCACCGTTTCCCTGGCCTTCGCCGTTCCGCAACTCAGGTCAGAGCGCGACCTTCGACAGGAGAGAGTCGCCACCGAGCAGTTGGCGGAGCGCGGCATTCCCTTCGCCTCGGTGGAGACCATCGAGGCCCGTCGCGCCCAGTACTTGAGAATCCTCACCGACCTCCACGAGGTCTCGCAGATCTACGGCGCGGGCACGCGGTCGCAGGGCGATCTGTCGTTCGCGCAAGCGATGAGCACCGCCGAGAAGGTCATGGAAATGGTGCACAATCTCAGCGACGCCGAGCTGACGATGATGATAGAGGCCGTTCCGGATCTCACAGCTTTTTCGAACGCCACCAACGATCTCCTGAGCTTGACACGGACTCAACAAGCGAGTCAGGCGGGAGGCTCCGGCTATGGCTTCAGCTCCTCCGGTGGCACGATCAACTCCGGCGGTTTCCCGGACGCGCCCTACTCTACCGAGGTTGGAGACACGCGGCCGACCACCACCGCGCTCCTGGCTGCCGCCGCGACCTTCGAGATCGCGGACAACACCCGTGAACTCGCTGGTCGGGCCTGCGACGAGATCATCGTCGCCATCGGCGCCGGCTTCAACACCGCCCTGGTCTGTCTCATCTCCGACGGCATCTGGGTCGTCGCCAAGTCCGTCTTCTGGGCCATCCAGTTCGAGTCCGACGACGTCGACAGCGCCGAGATCAACGGCAACTACTTGCGCCTCGGACACCTCCACACGGACATCGAGAGCCTGCAGTCGAGCCTGACCGCGCACGACGCGAACATCGACGCCGCCCTCATGGCGCACGACGCCAACATCGATGCCGACCTGGTCGCCCACGATGCAAACATCGATGCCGACCTGGTCGCCCACAATGCAAACATCGATGCTGACCTCGTCACCCACGATGCAAACATCGATGCTGACCTGGTCGCCCACGATGCAAACATCGATGCTGACCTCGTCCTGCACGATATGACGATGCAAGCCCTGGTTGGGGGAGTGCAGCAGACTCTCGACGAGGAGATCGAGAAGCGCCAAGTCCACCTTCAGGCATTCGAGGTTTCGGCGCCCGGCTACTTCTTGGTAAGTGCAACCGAGTCTGGGCTTGGCGTGAACGTCAGCTTCGACCTGATTCAGACGTACGACAAGTTCGCCATGAGCTTCGCTAACATCCCCAATCCCACCATCACACAGGTTGAAACGGGCATCTACGCGATTCAGATGAACATACCGCCTTTCAGCACCCAGGAGGTTTTCCGTATCAGAGTCACGCATGACGATGCGGTGGATCACTACGGTGAGTTGATCTTTGTCAGCTCACTCAACTAGCCCTCGCGAACCTCGCTGACAAGGCCTGAATTCGATGCAGAATTCCGGGCCTTGTCATTGCCTGAATCTATTGACTGCAGTTCTCGCAAGTCCTGAATCACCGGTTTGAGATCAGAACTTACGCCGTGCTGTAGACACCTGGGACCTTGTCGGTGTCCCGCTTGGTGGGGCGCAAGACAGCGGTATTCCCCTCTCGCCGCTGCTTGGGCCGTCTCATCCATCCCAGCAGAGCCTCGACTTGCCCCTGTCAGTCCCTGCGGAGCAGGATGCCGGTCTCCAGTTCGTCCAATCGGTTCTGCAGCAGGGCCAGACTTTCGATATCAGGCACTCGTACGCCCAGGTAGTCGTTTCCCGGACAGTCCCCGTCGATGAACTGGACGAAGTGCCGCAGCTCGCCGCCCTCCTCGCGCAAGGGCCCGAGATCGAGGTAGTGGAGCATCTCCCAGGCGCCACCACTGGAGGTCTCCGTGCGACCGGCAGCTCCCCACACCAGCTCTTCATCCTCAACGAGGCTCTCCAGATTCGCCGGAAGATCGCCGTCCTCCTCCAGGTACAGCACGCAGGCCTCCTCGATGTTCCCGGCCCCCGTCGTGCGAAGCAGGTATTCTCGCCAGGTCACCTCCGGCAGCTCATACGGATCACCGTAGTGCAGGTAGAAGCGTTGCCGACCTCCTCCAGGGTGATGATGCTTGTGTTGCCAGGCAACTTCAGCGTGCTCGAGGGTTCGATGATACGCCGCTCCATCCGAGTCGTCAGGAGGCCTAGCGCGCCAGCGCCCAGTCCAAGTAAGAGCTCTCTTCTGCTGCTCATGGCTCTTTCTCCTCCGCGGTCAGGCGCGGCCTCCAAGAGCAGAGAACAGCTCGTCCCGACGCTCGCGAGCCTCCTCGACGAGTCCGGTGTCGAGGGAGAAGCGCACGCGCCGACGCCGCAGGCCGTCCAGCTGCAAGGTGTAGTGGATCCACCAGGTTCCGTGGTTCTTCCACAGGTGGTGGTCGGGGTTCGATCCGTCAATGCGGATGGCGAGTTGCTGTCGCATGGGTGTGTGAGGTTGAGGGTTCACACACCAGGAACCCCGGGCTCTCGCCCAGGCGAAGACTTCGTTCCGATCCAGAGGGACGGGCACATCGACCTCATGGAGAGGTCATACCACCTTGGCTCTTCGTGCCAGGTTGGTGGACCCGCTGGAGGCGGGTCGTTCCTGATGTGCCCCCATTATCGGTGCGGGGTCTCGTCCACACCAGGGGAATCCGTGTCATCACCGAGCGCCTGACCCTTGCGCCCTTCTGCGGCCATCGAGTGGAGGGTCTAGCCGCTAGAGTCCTCGCCAGGAGCGGCCGCTGGACTCGAGCTCTGGATGAACTTCACCTTACCCGGCCTCGAGCCGCCGTAAGGCTTGAGCGTCCGTGCAGCCACGGCTGCCCCCACCTCGCGCCCCAGACGAGCCCCCTCCGGATCTGTTTCCGGCGAGTCGCCGTGCTGCTCGACCTCGTCCTGTACCAGGTGCACGGTCTGCGTGGGGAAGGCGAACTCGACCCCGAGCTCATGGGCAACCCGAAGGATATCCGCCATGAGTCTGTGCTTTTCGCGCAGCTCCATCGCCCAGTCAGGAGTCTCGACGAAGGCGTAGAGCAGGACCTCGAGGGCCGAATCGCCGAAGTCGACGAAGTACACGTGGTAGTAGTCCTTACGCGTGTAGGGATGCTGGCGAATCACCTCTCGCACACCCTCGCAGAAGGCCTCGACCTTCTCAGGAGGGGTGGAATAGGAGAGGCCGAGAGTGGTCTTGATCCGTCGATAGCGACGTGCACCCCAGTTGTCGACCTTGGCGCTGATGAAGTGGCGATTGGGAACCGTGATGATCGAGTTGTAGAAGGTACGAACTCGGGTCGAACGGAAGCCCACTCCCTCTACAGTGCCGTCCACCTCCTGAACCGTGATCCAATCACCGAGCTGAAAGGGCTTGTCGAGCAGCACCGTGAAGGTGCCGAAGACGTTCTCCAGGGAGTCCTTGAAGGCAAAGGCCAGCACCGCGCCACCAACGCTGACACCTGCCACCAACTTCCAGAGGTCCTCGGTTCCCTTCGAGGCTATGTAGGCCACACCTGCCAGGACGACGAAGATCTTGAGTATGCGCCGCAGCAGCGGCACCAGCATGTCGTCGAACTTGTTTTGAGTCTGTCCAGCCCTTGAATGCAGAGAGTCACAGACCAGATCCACGCTTCGCCAGGCAGCGGTGATCGCAGCGACGCTGAGCACCACAGAGCCGAGCAAGCCGAGCGCCGAGTCCACCGCCTGGTTCTCGATATCCAGTAGCGGAAGAAGGCTCACGAAGACCCACCAGACAACCATCACCCCAAAGGGGCGGACAAAGCCGGTCAGCGCACTCTCGTTGATGACCACGTGCTCGTTGCCCGCGACCTTTCGTGCCAGGCGCTGCAACACGAATCGCAACGGACGCTCCAGTGCAACGCCCATCACAACCAAGCCCAGTAATCCGATCCACTGCCAGTTCTCGATCAGGAATTTTTGATCGCGGAACACGGAACCCTCTCCGAGCCACTTGCGGACTATCTCGGCCAGGGATTTGGGTTCAGAGTCCAACCCAACGATGCGAAGCGGTAGCGTCAGAGGTATATTCATGGCTGTGCGCATCCTACCCACTCGGAGAGGTCCGTCTCCAGCCTCAGCATGGCTCCTCGCCACACTAGAGTCCTGTCATTGCCCTCCCACTTCGGTCCGGCCCTGAAATGGGATGATCTGGCCCGGGTCGATCACCTTCTCGCCTGAGTTGAGGTGGCGATCAGGAATACCTGTCTCCCGGTGACGTAACCGGCAGCAACCCACTGAAGACATCTCTCTCCTTGGAAAGCCATGAAACTAGCCTTCACCTTCCCGCTACTCTTGCTCGCCACTCTCGCCACAAGCTGCACCTTCACGGGAGCGGACCGCAAGATCGAGGGGGTCGGGCCCCAGGTCCAAACCGAGCGCTCGCTCCAGGCCTTTGAGAGAATCTCCATGGCCGGGGGTATGGAGCTGGACATTCTCGTCGGAGAAGAACAGAGCGTCGTGATCCATGCTGACCAGAACCTGCACGAGTACATCGAGACCCATATCGATGGGGACACCCTCAAGATCAGGTTCACCGAGACGATCTCAAGCAGCAATGACCTCCGGGCCGAGATCCGAGTCCCCCACCTCGCGGCCATCTCCATCGCTGGCAGCTCCAAGATGACCATCGGCGGAATCGAGGCAGAGGCCTTCTCCATCGACCTCAGCGGCTCCACCAGGGCCACCATGACCGGTCAGGTCGTGGACCTCAGTGTTGATGTGGCGGGCTCCTGTCGACTCGACCTGTCCGCCCTCGAGGCCAAGGCAGTCAGCATCGACATCGCGGGCTCGGGCAAGGTCGAAGTGGCGGCCTCGGACTCCCTGGATGTGGATGTAGCTGGCAGCGCCGTTGTGACCTACCACGGTCAACCCGCGCTGACTATTGACCAGGCGGGTTCGGCCAAGGTGAGGCCCGCATCGGCCAAGCGCTAGCTTCCTGAACTGGAGTCAGCCTCTTCTGCCATGAGCCATGGCAGGAAGCTCAAAACCCAGCTTCGCGAGCTCTTCAGCGGCTCGCTCCGGAGCTCCTCCTTCACGCAACCAAACGCATGGATTCCCGAGTCGGACCATCGGGCTCGCAAGGGCATGGGTCCCGAGACGGCGAGCGGCGCTGACCAGAGAATCGTCGAGCAGGGCGGTGACAGCGTCCGAGCGCATGCAATCCGGCAGGTCTCGTGCACAAGCGGTGTTGCCGCTCCCGGACCGATTGGCGGAGCTCAGATAGAGCATGCGGTCTGTCTTGCGGAGGGCACCTGCGACTGCCTCGAGAATGCCCCCGAGCCCGACGAAGACCGCCACGCTGAACTCGGTCCCAACCCCCAGTGGAGTTCTCGGAGCGTCGACATGCCGAGACCCCACGAGCCCCATGGTGGTCGTGATTCTCCTGAGCGGAAGGTCATCGAGAGCTGCCAGCTCGACGAGATGTGCCCTGCCCTCATGCAGCGCGCTCCCACCAACAGAGAGTGGACGCGACTGATCGCGCCCCTTCAGCTCGAAGATCCGTTCGACGCCCGAGGCCTCACTGGTAGCGACGACGTAACCCACCGGACAGGGTGCGACGATAACGCCACCCCTGTCGAGGGTCTCCACCAGTCGTCCAAGCGCACGTGCAGGAAAGTTCATGCACAAGCCCCCTCGGAACGCCTTGGATCGCTGAAGACCTGAGATGGATCGACGGTGGCACAACCGCTTGCGTAGGCCATCGCTTTCACCAGCGTTCGCGCAGCGCTGACCTCCTCGCGTGAAAGCACGCGGCCATGCTCCCTCGCCACCGCCTCCACGACTCGATTGCTGGCGAGATGGGTCAGCTCTATCCGAGGTGCGATCCCCAGCAAGGTCTCTGCATCGTAGGGCTGGAAGACCGCAGGGGCAACGAAGGGAGTACCGGTCGATATCGAGTTCACACCGCTGCCCACGAAGGGGTCGGTGACGCGCCGTGGAAGCCCAAGCTCCGCCGCTAGCCAGCGTGCCGTTGTCGGCAAGTTCCAGGCCCGCCAGCCAGTGATGCCCAGAGCGTCTCGCGTTGTTCCAAGATCGGAGAGCTGATCATCACTGGCGGTGACGAGAGTCCCCAGCAATTCCTCGGTGTGCCCTAACCCACTGCGCTCACCAAGCCCCAGCCAGGAGGACCCCACCATTCGGTGACCGAACTCGAGGGCCTGCAGGTTGAACGCGTGTGCAAGGCCCAGATCATTGTGGAAGTGAGTGTGGATGACGACCTTCTTGTCCAGTTCGGCTGTGATGCCCCCCAGGAGCCGACGGTGGCCGGCCAGGTGCAGCTGTCCGACCGTGTCAGCCAGCATGATCACCTCTGCCCCCTCGGCCGTGAGCCTGTTGGCACCAGCAGCCACAACCCCTGGGTCCGCCCCCGCAATGTCGGCCAGACAAACATCCACCGCGACCTCGCCTGCAGCATGGTCGAGGGCGCTTCGCAGGAGGTTCAGACCCCGCTCGATGGCCACCTCGGGTGAGGTGTGGAGCATGGCTGCCGCCATCGAGCGAGAGGTGGGCAGGACGAAGATCACGCGGCCCGCATGGGCGCCCCGCATCAGATCGATACCCGAGAGCAGCTCATCCTCGATCGAACGACATACGACCTGCTGGTAGCCAAGCTCCAGCCCCTCAATCGTTTCAGAGATCTCGCGGACCTCCTCCGGGCCAATTCCCGGAAAGCCGACCATGGAGACCAGGCACCTGTCAGCGTGCCCCCCCAGGACCGTTGCGGTCCGGCGGAACAGCTCGATTCGCTGCCGAGCCAGCAGCAGGGTCTTGCCCTGCGCACCATCCCTGGCTGCCTCCTCGCAGAGGATCAGTCGTCCTGAGCGGGCCGTCCGAGGTAGCTGTCCGACTCCGGGTGAGACGCTGGTGTATTTCTTTTCTGGCATGACAGTCCTTCACCAGGAGAACCGCTCCTACCGGGCACCCCTCTGATGCCCGACCTCCGCGACCTTCCTGGCAATACCTTGAAGGTGATCCAGGTGCCCACTTCTGGACTGAAAACCCTCACTTGTTTGATCGAGGCCTGGATTCATGCCGGATCCACCCTTCGTTGAGGAAAGCTCCCCCTTCAACGCAGCACGAGGGGGCACGAGCTGGGACGGGATAGAGAAGGGCCAATCAGCTCGCCCCTGGAACTACCCGCAAAGGACCCGTGATGCGGCCAAGAGCTGTTCAAGAAGCGGCTTCAACCTCTCCAATGGCTGGCGGGCCGAGTGGATGTAGCCATCGAAAATGGAGCAAGCTCACTTGTGTCATCCTGACTGGGGACCAATGATGCCCCCATGCTAGACATCCTTCACTGCTGGGCCATCCTGATCCTGGCTGCAGCCTCACCGACTCAAGAGAAGGAGCTCCCTGCCCTGAGGGTCCGAACTGACGGGGCCACTCCCGGCTACACCCTCTTTGCTCCCCTGCAATCGGGATCGACGTTCCTGATTGATCTTGACGGCTCGGTCACGCACGAGTGGAAGACGGAGCTCAGTCCAGGCAACGCAGTCTATCTTCTGCCCAGTGGCAACCTACTGCGCTGCGTCCGAGTCGAGGATAACCCCCCCTTCCGAGGTGGCGGTATTGGAGGTCGGCTGCAGGAACTAGAAGCTGACGGCTCCGTGGTGTGGGACTACTCCCTTGCAACCGATGTATTTCATCACCACCACGACATCGAACCCCTTCCGAACGGGAACATCCTGGCCATCGTGTGGGAACGGCTTTCGACAAGCGAAGCTGTGAAGCTAGGCCGTGATCCAGAGCACATCCCAGAGAATGGCTGGTGGGTCGATGCAGTGCTCGAGATCGAGCCCGTTCGGCCAGACGGCGGGAAGATCGTCTGGCGCTGGAGTTCCGCGGACCACCTCATCCAAGACTTCTCCGAGGAGGCGGGAGGCTATGGCGAGATCCCCCTCCACCCGGAGCGAATCGATGCCAACGTGGATCATCGAGATCGGCCCCCCGAGACAGCAGCACAGCGCCGGGCACGCGAGGAGATGGAGCGCAAGATGCGCGCACTCGGCTACGTCGGTGGCGACGATGATGACGATAAAGTGGAGAGGCCTCAAGGTGGCCGCGGCGGCTCGGACTGGATGCACACGAACTCGATCGACTATCACTCGGGGCTCGATCTGATCGTGCTAAGCGTGCGTAGCATGAACGAGGTCTGGGTCATCGACCACTCGACCTCCACCGAAGAGGCGGCAGGATCAAGCGGCGGCGCGCTTGGGCATGGCGGCGACCTGGTCTACCGCTGGGGCAACTCGCGCAACTACGGCATGCAGGCTCCGCGGCAGCTATTCGGTCAGCACGATGCCACCTGGGTCGCAGGTCAGGGTGGCGTAGTAAGCCTGCAGATGTTCAACAACGGTGCTGGCCGACCGGGCGAAGTGAGCTTCTCCTCGGTGATCGAGATCGAGCTTCCGTTTGATGAGAAGACTGGCTTTCAAAGAACAGAGGGAGAGGCCTACGCACCGGAGGCACCAGCCTGGATCTACACGGCTCCGACCAAGGCCAACTTCTTCTCGAGCTTCATCTCGGGTGCCCAGCGCCTACCCAGCGGCAACACCCTGATTGCGTCGGGCTCCAAGGGGCGGCTATTCGAGGTGACCCGCGAGGGCGAGATCGTCTGGGAGTTCCTGAATCCGCACGGGGGAGATCGACGCATCAAGCGCGGTGGGCCGCCGGACAGGCGAGACGGCCCCGAGGACCGTGACCCCGGAGAGCGGCGCACAGATGACCGAGAGCCGAGAGGTGGGCGCCCCGGTGATGGAGGCCCGCCCGCTCCTCAAGGCAGGCGCCGGGGTGGCGGTGGTCCCAGCCGCATGGCTGTCGGTGCGATGTTTCGTGCAATACGCATCTCACCAGAAGACCCGGGCATCAAGGCACTCCTTGGTGAGAGCGACTGAGCAAGCAAACCAGCTCAAGGTGGATCCCCGCCCAGGAATCCGTCCGGCTGTTCTCATCGCACAGTTACTCTGCTTCGACCACCAGCTCGAAGTGGGTGACCTGCCCAGCGAACAGGGTGCAGTCGATCGGCCACTCGACGGTTGCTCCACTCCCAGCAGAGGAGCTGGAGCCGCTGCCGGGAAGCTCTCGCCTTGCGACGTCGATTGCCCATCCGCCGGGCATCAACCCTGGCACTCGAACCACTCCTTCCGCATTGGCAGCAACAACTCGTGGTGCACCGTCATAGCGATTCAGGGAGACCAGTGTGCCACCAGGATCGCCCCCATCCTCCCGGCGAACCTGCACGACCAAGGTCCCGGCCCTCTGTAACTCGAGGGTCAGTTCGGCTGGTTCGACGCGAACGGCGATCTTGACATCCAAGAGCTCGGCACCGGCCCACTCCCTGGTGGCCTCGGTCGATTGCGGAGGATCCACGCGGAGGTGATGAAGACCCAGTTCATCAGGCAGCAGCTCGAAACGGCCGTTCGAGTCAGTCCGGGCTGCGCCGCCGCCGCTGCGGACTCGGCTCAGGTAGCCGTTGACCTTGAGCCACTGGTCACCAGTCACGACGCCGTGCAGGCTTACCACTGCACCCTCGACGGGAACCCCTCCAGCAAGGACAACTCCTCTCAGGCTGGGCACCCTCTCCAGGACAAGGTTGATGTGGTTCTTCGGCACCACGCCATTCTCGAACGGGCCTGCTCTGGCTGGTGCGAAGCCGTCGGCCTTTACCCCGATCGAGAAGGTCCCCTTCTCCGCCGGAACCATCACCTCTCCGCCTGGATAAGTGCGTGTTCCTGACCCCGTACCATAGGTCCCCGATTCGGTGATGCGGTAGCACGAGATAGTCAGCCTCTCGACCGGATCACCTTCTCGATCCTGAACCAGTAAGGTGACTGCCGGCTCTTCGCCAAGGGTGAGCACCAGATCAAGTGTACCGGGTAAGACGCCAGCAGCAGTGGCCGGTGAGATCGATGCGTCGTGCACACGAGCTCTGAACTCGTGTGGCACATTTCGCTGGACCAGGAATTGGAAGGAACCATCGGCTCGCACCGGGGCTCCTCCAGTCCCGCTGAGGTCCGGCGCATTGAAGTGATAACTCAAGCTTGCCTCGGGCACGGCATTGCCATCCAGATCGACAACACGTCCGCAGATTTGATCCTCCGGCTGGAGCGCCTGCAGTATGAGGTCGACCCCCTGTCGCAGCTCTCCCTGAATCAGAGCCAGAGGTGGACTCCAGGTGAACCGTGATTCACTTGCTCCTGCCCATACGTGCCCTATCTTGATCGGAACTCCAGAGAGGCTGTAGCGCCCCAGAGCATCGGTCAGGACCGCGCTAGAGGATGCGTTGGCACTCAACCTCCCTCCACCCTTACGGGCTTGGGTACCGAACCGTTGAAGTCGCAGCTCCTCATGCCCGGACAGATCTCCCGCTTGCCACCAGACCAGAACATCGGCTCGCGGGGCACCATTGAGGTCCGTAACGCGGCCCTCGACAACGGCGCCAGATGCAAGCAGGATGTCACCGAGATGACGATCATCGTCGGGCCCAAGGACCAGGCTCTGTTCTCCGCTGGCAAGATCGTCGGCCATCCACCAGGCCCAGTACTGCCTGTTGTCTCGTGACATCAGCTCTACCGAGATCCTCGCAGTTCCAGTCCCGTCCGAGCGAGTGGAACCATGCTCTCGCCTGTCATGCGTGACCAGGCGAAACTCGACACCTGCGACAGGCTGATCAGCGGAGTCCAAGAAGCGAGCCGTGACACTCGCACGCCCGCCCACTTTCTCCAGGGGCGAGGCCTCTTCCCCTTCTAGCACCTCAGGCTCATCCGTCTCCTCAGCGGCTAATTCCCTTGGAACAAGCACTCGAGTGGTGTCCTCGAGCTCCTCAGTCGGCTGGTGGCCGACAGCGGAGTCCACAGATGACTCGGGCACGAGCTCTGTCAAGGTGACCGGCTCTTCTGCGCCGCTGAGAACTCTCCATCCCAGCAGGCCAACACCGGCAAGCCCTGCAACGATTCCAATATTCTTGATCGAACCCATCACTCATCTCCATTCACGACAATGAGGCCACCAGACTTCTCCGCTCCACCCTGTCACCCTCGCCATGCTCCGTGTCGAACTGTGAGCTACACCCGCATGCTTTCTGGCTGGGCTCCCCTTGCTCAGGCCGTTGAAACGCCCTCGCAGGTCACCACGCTGGCGGTAGGATCGTAAGTCATTCCAGGAAGTGTCACGCACTCGACACAAAAGTACCAGGCTCCTTCCTTCTTCTTGGCTGGAGAGGTGAGCACTACACGGCCCTCCTGGCCAGTAACTCCACTTGCTGCGCTGGAGCTGACACCTGTGTAACACCCGCGAACTGTGGCCCCCTGCACAGGGGCACCTCCAGCATCCAGGACCGCAACCGTCGTCCTGCAAGGCTGCGGCTGGCAAGGCCCAGATAGAACATCAGGTGGAGACATGCGATACGACACCATCTGACGTCCAAGTGTTCAACGCTCACCCTGATGAGCTGCAAGAGACTTCAGACGGCTCCAGGCCTGCTTGCCGATCCAGATCAGTCGGTAGCCCGCGCCATTCCGTTGCGCTCCATGCTTGCGATCATGTTGGTGACCCAGTCATTGAAGATGTCCCGGACGTCGCCCCAGGTCGAGCCGACATTGCGGATTGTGTTGTCCCCCACACGGCGGTCGACCCCCATACCCAGGAGCTCACCAGACATGCTGTCGCGATACTCCGCTTCGATTCCCATGCCGCCCACGAAGAGGGCCGTACCACTGGAGAGCTTCACCAGAGTGGAGACCAGGCGGCCCTGTGGAATGGCTCCGGTCACGACGTTCATGTAGGGATTCGCGGGCTTGATAACCGTGATCGCAGCGCGAATGGACACTGCGCCTTCCTGAGGCTCCGTCACGATCGGCCAGGTATCACCCAGGTGGTGCTGGACGCTGCGCTGAAAGTAAGCCAGGAGCTGTCTCATGTCCTTCTCATCGACCCGCCTCCGACTATCATCATCAAGCCACAATTCGAGTCCAGCCAGATAGACCTTGTTGTAGCGCTTGCCGTCCAGATCAGGACGCACCCAGGCAAGCCGAGCAGGAAAGTCGGAGCGCTCCTCTAACAGCGAGTAATCGCTGAGAAAGCCTGAGAACTGGATCTGGTCGGCAGGAACGGACTTGGGAGTTCCACAAGCCATGAGCCCCCCAAAGAGACAAAGAGTAGCGACGTTTTTCATGAGGCAATGGCGCGTTTTAAGAGGAGAGCCAGTGAAATCAGCTACGCCCACCTGCAGCCACAAGAGCGCTCTACGCAGGTGAAACTCAACCAGCATGGGGAAGATCAGGAAGACAGTGTACACCCGGCAGCGGTGCTCTCCAGTACCCAAAGGGAGCTCCAGCATTCCCATGGCAATGGCGCGCCCAGACGCTTATTCTCAAGCATGACCTCCTGGCCATTCAGTCTTGTAGATCGCAATCGTCCAACCTACGTCCTTCTCGCCTTCGGTCTGGGCGCACTTCATCTCGGGTTCTCCGCCTGGGCCATGAAGTACCTACCCTCGAGTGCCTCAGGCGAGAATACCAATGGAGGAACCTGGGTCTATTCGGTCAACCCTGGTTGGACCACACCACTCCTCTTCTCTATCCAGTTCACCTACCTGCTTCTCGTAGGGCACTTTGTTCTGCGCGGTGCACGCAAAGACTGCGCCAGACTTCAGCAAGTCGTCGGAGAAGCGGCAGCACGCGAAGCGCAGGAACAACTTGTTCGCTTCCCACGAATCGCCTGGTCGACCCTCCCAATCTTTGGCATCGCCTTCTGGCTGGCCCACATGGCAGTCATGGGAGAGCTGCAAGATATCCTGACGTGGTACTCACGAATGCCGGGCTATGCACTCTGGATTCACCTCGATGTGCTCCTGTTCGAGCTCGCCGCCAGCGCGTTGATCTTCTGCTATGTAAGAACCGCCTGGATCCTGTACCGGCTCGGTGACCAGATCCTGGACATCGATCTACTCGATGTGAGGCCCCTCCAGACCTTCTCGCGCACCGGGCCTCGCATGGCACTGAGCCTGACCGGTTCCCTGCTACTCACCCTTCCCTTCGTGGGTTTTGATGCGAGCTTCTTTCTCGTACCCCTCCTGATCACAATCGTCGTGTCGCTGGCGTTGTTCTTGCTACCTCTTGTCAAGCTGAGAAGGCAGGTCCTCCTTGCCCGTGAAGAGACCCTCGGCCTCATCGGACAGGCCCTGCGAGGAGACCGTGCGGCCCTCAAAGGCACGCGCTTCGAAGCTGTTCACAGCCTGGCTGACCTGGTCGTTCTCCGCCAGGCCGTCGCGAGCGTCCCAAGCTGGCCAGTGAGTGAGTCGAGGTGGTGGCGGTTTGGCACCGTCGTCCTGCTCCCCTTGCTGTCCTGGGGAGCAAGCCAGGCCATCGACCGCCTGCTCTGAAGGGCCAGCACAGGGACGGCTCTCAGCAGAGCCGGACGGATCGTCGGGAGCTCAGCCTGTAGAAAAAGAACGCCCCGCCCCCTGCGGAATGCCTCTCAGCGAGGGCGCCATCGCAGCCCCAAGAAAATACTGGAGAAGATTGCGACCTCCGGACCTCCCTTCGGGCCGTGAAGTAGAGAGAGGAAACTCACCACTCAAGCCCAGGTATCGCGTCTATCGTCCTCGCATCGAACTTCGACGCGTGCTGTGACTCCTTCTGTCTATTCGACAGGCATGGGCTTGCAAGCTACAACTCATTAAAGGTAATCCTGCTCCTAAAAACATGGCTCGTTCTCATGCTGACAAGCGGTCTCGCAGCCGATCCAGCATCAACCAGCACACTCCCTGAAACGATCAGCATTCAACGCGATCAATTCGGAGTCCCGCACATCTACGCTGCATCCGACGCTGGAGCCTACTATGCAGCAGGATACGTCGCCGCGCAGGATAGGCTCTATCAGATGCTGATGACTCGAGTCATCATGGAGGGACGAGCAGCGGAGTTCTTCTACGAGAATGCAGGCGACAAGTCATTGGTCAGACGTGACCAGATCACTCGATTGCATGGCTGGAAGCGACACGCAATTCGCACTGCCAACGCACTAGCGCAACACGAACCTGAACTGCACTCCTTGCTCCAGGCGTACTGTGACGGCGTGAATCTCTACATGTCGGACCCAGCTAATCGGGCAAACCACCCGATGCTCATCCAGTTCCCGCTACCAAGTCACATTCCGTGGACTGTTCGAGACTGCCTGCTCGCTTGGTACTCGATTGCGCGGCAATTCGCCCCCATCGACGGCAACGAAGGCCGCGAACGCGAAGATTGGGACCGCCTGCGAACCACCATCAACCCGCTGACCGGTGTCAGGTATACCCGCGCAGAGATCCTGGAGGGCGCGTGGGGCTCGTGCTTCACGTTTGCGCAGCCGATCAACCAGAGCGTACCCTGGCTCGCCACGTGAAGCCGCTGGACGGAGCTGAA
>JABACD010000036.1 GCA_014237855.1 Planctomycetota bacterium
GCAGAAGAAGAACGCCTGGGACCGGCTCGCCGTGGGCGCGCACAGCGCCGGCGGCGTGGGCGGCAAGAAGCTCAAGGTGAAGCTGGGCGGCGCGGGCGTGTTCGGCGTGGCCGACGGCGAGGATACCGACGAGTTCGACCTCCACGTCCACGGCGTGATGACGCCAGGGTGCCTGGCCGGCTGGGGTGGCCACGGGGCAGCTGCCCGCTATGACGTGCAGGTCGAGCGCTGTGGCCTGACCATGGACACGAAGAGGGGTTGGGTTGCTCGGGTCGCGTCCCAGCTCACGCAGGTGCTGCAGGGCCACTGCTTCGAGGGTGCTTCGGTCTGCGCAGGCGGGGAGCTCGAACTCGATCCAGGTGTCGACGTCGGCCAGCACCAGCAGGGTGGCGGCGTCTGCGGACGTGGCTGCGCGGGAGCAGCCGGGCTCCTCTGCCAGGCCCTCGGCCACCCGCACGCGGCCGTCCACGACCGTCACCTCGCCGGCCAGCTCCGCGAGGGCACCGACGCCGATGGTGTGTGGACCGACGACCTCGGTCGGGATCACGCGCGCCTCACTTTGGCCCAGCTTGAGGGCCTGGCGCATGCTTCCCCAGGTGCGGACCACGGGCGTGGGGCTGGCCGTGCAGCCGACGAGCAGGAGTGCCAGAGCCCAGGGCCGGAGAGAGGTGTCGTGGTCTCGGAAGGAGGTGATGGAGCGAGCTGGTCGGGATCGTATACGCATTTTCACTGGAGCGTGATGGTCCCGGCTTGCAAGGCCGGGACACTCGAAGGGCTGACCGGAACCGACCCGCTGGCCTGGCTGGTGACCTCTGGATCTTGCGGGGATTGAGTCGGGCTCAGAACGCTGCTCAGGCCTGTGTCTACCATGCGTGATCGAAGGGGACAAAGTGATCCCAGTTGCGCTTTGGGAGTTCAACCGGGCGGCGAAGGAAGGCTGTTTGCTCCTGGGGAGACCGTTGCATGTTCCTGGCCCGTCGCAGGAGCCCAAGCGGTTTGGCCGCAACGGCGTTCTCGTGGATCAGCCCAAGGTTCTTGACCGCGTAGTCCACCGCTGCACGAACGGAAGGCATCCACATGTCGTCCACCAGGATCAGGCCGCCCGGCCGGATCAGGCTGATGGAGAACAAGATGTCCATGAAGGCCAGCTCGAAGAGGTGACCGCCATCGATGAAGATCAGGTCGAAGCTGCGCTCATCCTTGATCAGGCGCGGCAAGACGTACTGCGAACCCTCGTGATAGAACTCGAGCATGTCGGAGACGCCAGCCTCTTCACAGGCGATCAACCCGGCGCTGTCAAACACGTCTCCCGACTGAAAGGGGTCGATGGCCACGTGCTGTGGCGCTTGAGTTCCGTTCTCAAGCATGCTCTTGCAGAACAAGAGTGTGGAGAACCCGTAGGCGAAGCCGGTCTCCAGGGTTCGCTCGGGGCGCTCCTGAACGATGGCGTCGATCAGTGTCTGGTCCTGGGCGGCGCGGATGGGCGTCTTGCCGAACTCGATGGTCTTGCCGCTCTTGCCGCGGACCGTTCCGCGCGCGCGGGCCTCCTGGAGGTAGGCGCCAATTCGAGCAGCGTGGTCTGGGAGGCTCTTCACATCCTGCATGCTTCTTCCCTGATCCGGGATGTTAGGTCGGCGCCGGAGGGGCGTCCAAGAATGATCTTCGGGAGCCGGTGACTCCCATGGCGGGGATCATACCCGGGCACGATTGCCCATGGTCGATTCTCTCAATCTCGTGCCCAGGGGCCAGGCCGGGCGGTGGGTCTTGGTCAGGTTCACCGGCGAAGGGCGTCCGATCCTGATTCAATGCGCCGGGCCGCCGCCAGAGCGCCCCTGTGGTCTCCGCCATGCTCATGGGGGGGGCTTTGCAGAAGCCCGTGTCCAGCCCTCCTCACGCCGACAGCAGCGCTTGCACCTGGCCCGCTGGAACGGCGGTGGCCAGGCTGCCGGTTTCATTGGTGGCGTAGCCCGCTTCGCATTCGAGCACTGGACTCCGTCATCCACTGGCCTGGCGAGCTGGTTCGTCTCCTGGGGGTACCGCATGCTAGGGGAGAAGCCCCTTCCCAACGCTCTTGCTGGGGACGTGGAGCTACCATGTCGTGGCCGAGGAGGATGACGGGCTCTGGTCTTCTCGGTGTACGACTGAAGTCTTCGGCGGGGTCACCCTCCACGATCGCGTCAGGGTAGAGCCCTAGAGGCGGATGCGCCCGCTGACCGGCGCCGCGCCGTTCTTCCCGGATAGGTGGTAGTTGACCTGGTCCTCGGTGCCGACGGCGAAGAGAGCGTCGCACCGATGCAGCGGAGACGGCTCGTCTCCTTGACCCCCTCACCTCGCCGAGCGTGCCCGCGATGCCGGCTCCACGAAGAGCGTCCCCGCAGCTGGGAGGTGGATGTAAAGGCAGCTTCGATGGTCTATCCTCAGCTCATGCGATCCGGCGACACTCAGATGGGAGACTTTCGGTGACCACGCTGCACAACCCTTATGCCGCGGCCCTGGATGGCCTCGAACTCGACGATCCAGTCACGGCCTTCTTCGACTTCTGCCGCGGGCGGGAGCGGGTTCGGGTCCGGAGAGAGAGCGGCGCACTACCCCCCTGGTCCGATGACCCCATCTTCCAGCGTGGCCGCTTTCTGAACGTCTTCCGAGAGGATGACCGCGGTAGTCGCGCCATCCTGCGCCTTGCGACACCTCTGACCGATGATCTGCCCCGGCTGATTCAGGCCCTGTTCTTCGCCCGCTGGTGCAACAGTCAGGGAACCCTGGATGCGCTCTCGGCTGAGCTGCTCGCCAACCCGACCGAGTTGCGCGAGCTGCTTCGGTCGCCAGCAGAACAATCCTGGTGCAATGAGACTGCCTACCCGGTAGAGCCCATCAGCTGGGAGGGCAAGACCTACTCCCGTTTCGATGCCGCCACAGCTCTCTTTGGGACCATCACTCCGTTTCTGGTTGAGGCCATCTGCGGCGCCGAAGGGAACGTCACACGTGCGACTGAGCGAGTCAATGCGCGCTTTGGCATGCAGAATGATTTTCCAATCTTCATGGCCGTGATGGACCTGGCCTGGTTCCGCCCCGAGGTCATTCATCCCTCGAGCCCCGTTCCCACAGGGATTGGTGCGGTCGCCTTTCTGGATCGCCTTCAGGCGCACCTCGGCCTCAGCAGTCACACCCAGACCTGTGAGCGGATGATGACGCTTCAGGCGGTCCACTGGCCAGAGGCCAGGCGACCGTTTCAGCCCATCGATATCGAGTACCTCTCGTGCGAGTGCAGGAAGTACTACAGCTACGTCAATGGAACCAAGGCCTTCGAGGGCAAGAACCTCTTCCGCCCTGCGGGTGCGGTCAGGCCTTACTTTGACATCCCCGGCGCTCCCACCTACGACGGGGTCGTTCAAACACAGATCCACGTCATCGCCGGGGGGCCCGGTTCAGGCAAGACGACGGTCATCGAGGCCCTCGCGCAGGCCGGGTACCGTGTGGAAGCGGAGACAGCCGAGCGACTGATCAAGGCAGGCGTGGCCCTGGGGCATCGCGCAGAAGACCTGCGCTCCGATCCAGTCCAGTGGCAACGCGACATCTACCGCCAGGACCATGTGCTCTTCGATTCCCTCCCTGTCGATGCGCTCCTGTTCACCGATACTTCCATGGTCGAATCCCTGGTCTTTGGAGAGCGGGCCGGGTTCTGCACGGGGCCAAAGCTCGACGCATGGCTACGCCACAAGCGCTACAAGAAGGTCTTCTTCCTCGAGCCTCTGACGGGCTACGAGCAAACGGACGTTCGAATCGAGTCACCGCAGGCAGCCCTCGAGATCAGCGCCGAGGTCAGGGAATGTTATCGACGGCATGGCTACGAGCCAATCGTGGTGCCCTCGGCCCCTGTCGCGCAAAGGGTTGAGTTCATCCTTGCTCGTGTGGCACCCAACGACGCGGCCGAGCCCACCACGTAGGATGAGGGGAGAGCCCAGAGCTCCCTCGGGGCCCCTCAGGCAAAATGCCGGTTCCAAGAACTCTTCACCAGGATTCACGGCCAAGGCCGAACTGACCACCGCTGCTCTTCAGGGCGAAGCCGTGGCCTGGCTGAAGAGAGGGGTCGAGCCCCGGCACCGCTGGGCCTGATCTTTGGCAGACTTGGGCTCCAGGGGATTTATTTTCCCCGCCCGGTTGGGCCTCCTCTGGCTGGTATCCTCAAGGCCAACACCCGTCCGTCAATCAGTTCATCAGGAGCAAGAGTGAAGCAGGAACGTGACCTCGGCCCGCAACCCATCGCCGATGCGATGGCAGAGAAGGGGCTCAAACCAGCCGACCTCGTGAGAGCTTCCCAGGAGCAGATGACGCACAAGATGGTGAGCCGGGCGATGAAGGGCCGACGCCTCACTCAGAACACGATGGAGAAGGTCGTCCGGGCCTACAACCTCTGCTGCGGGGAAGCCGCAACGTCTCGCGAGCTCTTCAATTACCTCCCTCCGACCCTGAAGGAGCGGCGCGCTGGAAGAGCCGGCCAGTCAGACGACCTTGTGCTGGACGGTTAGGGGGGCTGCGTCTGCGGGTCGTAACCCTCGAGCAGCAGCGGCGAGGGGGGGGGCACCGGCTCGCTCAGGGAGAGCCGCTCTCGCCCGCAGAGCCGGGGCCATGGCTCAGTCCCCGATCAACTCGACCATGGCCTTGCCCATCGCCTCTCCGACGTTCATGTAGGTCTCCGCGTTGCCGTCGTAGTGACTATTGGAAGCTCCGCCCCTGGACAGCGGATGGGTGTAGACGGTGGCTACATTGCCCTTGTACTGGGGATACTTGCCTGCTGTTCCATCGACGTTGAACATCGCGTTGAGGATCTTGCCCTCGTTGCCATCCGACTCCCTGTCGCTCTGACCCAGTGTGGCTAGCACGAATGGTGCTCGGGGCGCATCGAAGTCCTTGCGCAGCTGATTGATGAGCCGGACGAGGTTCTCCTCATACTTGCTGGCGTGGGCCTCGCTGTAGCGGTCCTTGTCACCCTGCCACCAGAAGAACCCGGCTACCTTGTAGTTCTTGGCGCCAGGGTAGTACGTATCGAGCTCCGCGAGGACCTTCTTGGCACGGGCAACATCACCGTCGTACTGCATGCCGGCATACCAGGCGATGGGCTCGGGCTCGCTGCCCTTCGGCCATGAGTCGGGTGTCTCCTTGTAGCCCGCGTACACCCTTCCCTGGTGCTCGTACTGCTTGGATCCTGGAGGGAGGAGATCCCAGCCCAGGGAGCGGTTGCCGATGCAGCTCTTGAGAAGCAGGACCGGCGCCTGGGTGGCATGACCGATGTGGTGCCCGATGCCGAGCTCCGGTCCGATCTTGTTGCCGGTAATGGTCATGAACTCGTTGTTGTGCTGCTTCATGGCCCCCGTGCCACTTCCCATGATGCGGACGTTGCGTACGTCCTGGCGAACAGTCCATGCGCCCTTGTCGTCGACGAGGTAGGGATAGAGGCCCTTGGACTCGACCGCAAACTGGAGGGCACCTTCTTCGCCCTTCACCTTGCCGAATCCCAGCATGTTGGACTGTCCGAGAAGGAGGTACACCTGGACAGGCTCGCGCAGGTCAGCCGGCTCACCATCGGGGTCGGGTAGTGAGTCCTGGGCTGCGGCGGGCAGGGCGATGATCGCGGTCAAGAGGAGGGCCAGCGAGCTTGGGTTCCAGTGGGGTGAGTGACTCATGATCTGATCCTTCCGTGGCTGAAGGTGGCCGGGGGGACCGGCTTCACGGGGCTTCTGGAGAGGGTTGGTGTCCGTCCTGAGGGGAGCAAGGGGGTAGGGCTAGAAGGGGGCTTTCCTGGGGCTCCCGCGCGCAGCCACGGCAGGCCAATGTACCGAAGGGGCGTGCTGACGCACCCTCCGGTCCGCGGTTGCCGGGCCCTGGCATGCCCGTCAACGATTCTCCCCGCCAGCTGGCGGAGCACGACCAACTCGCGCTGGTCGTCTGTCCCGGCGGGGGCCCACGGACGTTGCCAGCGCCCTTCCCGGGTCCTCTTGGGCCCGGAATGGAGGATCCTCTCGCAAGGCAGTGGTGTCTCTCGTGGCCCGCAGGGCCTGGGACTGGCGATGAATCCGCGGCGGGTCGATGGCGATGATCTTTTGTCCAGTCGCGATCTAGACGCCATGTAGGAACTTGCTTATGGTGTGCTCATCAAGATGCGACGGAAGAGGGGTTTCTATGTTGTCGCAGCTGGCACCAAGGACCCGTCCCTGCCCCAGGGAGGGGAGAGAGTGGATGTGAGAGCGAGGGACACCTTGAGTTCACATTGTCGGGGATTGCACTCCGTAACACAGACAAGAGGACGCGCCCTGCTTTTGCACGGGACGTGTCCTCTCTCTGTTGGATTTCAGTTGTCGGCAGCCTAAGAGTCTGGACCTGATAGGGTGAACTTCCTCAATCATCAGCCAGCAGGTCATTTTGCTCCTCGTATCACCTCGCGTGTTGCTCGTAACGATTGTCCCAGGTCTCTTCGGAATGCCAGGGCTGGCCCAGGGCGTGGAGGGTGCGGACTCCTCCAGCTCCAGCTTGCACCGCCTGCCCCAGGCGTTTGTTGAGAATCGGGGTCAGTGGCCGGAGGAGATTCGGTACGCCTTGGGTCGAGGGCCGGCTCGGGCTGCGATCTTCGAGGACGGCTTTGCCGTGAGCCTGCTACGCCCGGGAGATGGACCAGAGGCGCCCGCAAGGGGCGCCACGGTGAGGTTTCGCTTCGAGGGTGAAACGCCCTCAGAGCCCCTCCCAGAGGTGTTCCAGCCCTCACCTGGACGGCGCCACTACTTTCTGGGCTCTGACCCGGGGGCCTGGCAGCGGGATGTGCCGGCCTGGGCCAGGCTTCGCTTCGAGGAGGCCTGGCCTGGGGTCGACCTGGTCCTGCGCGAAGGCGACGGGCTCTTCGAGTACGACCTCGTCCTGGCACCGGGAGCTGACCTGAGCCAGGCGAGCATCGTGGTCGAGGGGGCCCTTGACCTGCAACTCGATGCTGCCGGTCAGCTGCTGATCGCCACGGAGGTGGGAACCCTGATGCACACCTTGCCCGTCTCCTGGACTGTTGGCGAGGATGGCGGCGAACGGACTCACCCCTGCGAGTTTCGACGGCTTGGACCCGATCGCTTCGGATTCATGGCACCTCCCGTACCAGAAGATCGTTACCTGGTGGTGGATCCGGGCGTGCGCTGGTCCACCTTCCTCGGGCATGAGGATCATGACGTCGCGCGGGTGCTGGCCATCGCTCCCAATGGCGAGGTGGTTGTTGCAGGAAACACCTACTCACCAGACTTCCCGGTGACTCCGGGATCCTTTGGAGAGAGCTGGAACGGAGGCTGGGATGCCTTCGTGATGAGGATCAGTGCCGACGGCTCCAGGCTGGTCTACTCGGCCTTCCTGGGTGGCTCCGGTTCGGAGAACATCAGCGCTCTTGCGCTCACCGATCAGGAGTCGGTCTATGTGGGAGGAGAGACGAGCTCCTCGGACTTCCCGATCACCTCTGGCAGCTTCGACGGCAGTCTTGCAGGGGGGTATGACGGCTTCGTGGCGCTGCTGCACGAGGACGGAGACCTGATCTATCGTTCGACCTACCTGGGAGGAAACCTTGGTGAACGGCTGACAGATCTGGTCCTCGATGACATGGGGCGGCCCCTGGTTTGTGGGTCAACCGCGTCCTCGGGCTTTCCGACGGTGTCCAGCAGCTATGACGGGAGCTTCGGAGGCGGAGCCAGCGATGCCTTCCTGTCTCGCTTCAGCGCGGACCTCGCCAGTCTGGAGTTCTCCACCTTCCTGGGCTCGACCGGAGCTGAGCGGGCCGAGTGCCTGGCTGTGAACTCGCAAGGCGAGGTGACCCTGGGCGGCTGGACGCAGTCCACGGGTTTTCCAACGACCGCGGGCGTGATCGATGGTTCCCTGGGTGGTTCAGGGGTGCTGCAAGACGGGTTTCTCACCCGCTTCGACGCCCAGGCCCAGAACTTGATCTGGTCGACGCTCCTTGGTGGCAGCGATCTCGACAGTGTCAACGATCTGGTGCTGCTGGTGGACCAGTCAGTTGCAGTCGTTGGAGAGACCGATTCGGTCGACTTTCCCCTAGGCGGGCAGCCGGCTCAGCCGGTGCCAGGTGGGCAGCGAGATGCCTTCGTCACGCGGATCTCAGCCTCCGCGAACCAGGTCTTGCAGTCGAGTTATTTCGGTGGCTCCCTCGACGACTCGGCGCAAGCAGTGACCCAGCTACCGGGTGACCGTCTGGCCGTTTGCGGGACCACGAGTTCTGCGGACCTGGTCTTCGACCCCTGGGTCTTCGATACGGTCTTTGGACAGTACGGTACCGGCCAGAGTGATGCGTTTGTGGCCCGCTACGAGCCCGATGGCAGCATGAGCTACGGTACCTACATCGGTGGCGGGGCAGACGAGGCAGGCATGGACATCGAGAGCGATGGTGCCGGTGGGGTCGTGCTGTGTGGTGAGACCAACTCCGCCAACTTTCCAATCACTCCGGGAGCCTTTGATCTCAGCTACGACTTCTCGTCGATTCCCGACGGCTTCCTGACCAGCTTGGAGTTCATCCGGTTTCCGTTCGTCTTCGGAGATGCGAAGATCAACTCCCTCGGAAGCTGGGCGAGCCTCTCCACGGTTGGCTTTCCCAGCCTGACTGGCACTGGCTTCACCATCTGGGTCGACAGTGCTTACTGGAACTCGACCGGACTGTTCTTCTACTCGGAAGTCCCCGGGGTGATTCCCTTCGCAGGTGGGCAGATTCTGATGAGTCCACCCTTCCAGCGCACGCCCTTGCAGGAGCTGGGCTGGTTGGGATCCGCGGGCCACGAGGTTGCCATCGATCCGACGATGGTGGGAACCACGCGCTACTACCAGTTCTGGTACGTCGATCCGGGGGATCCCTTTGGGGTCGGACTCTCGGCCGCGCTCGAGGTGCCCTTCTATCCGTGATCCTGGCTGAGCTGCGGGGCAGGCTCAGAAGCCCCTGCGACGGGGAGATCTCCCAGGCGTGGGCTTGGAGGGCTGGGCCGATTTCGATTCGCGCGCTCCGAGGGTCTTCCGACTGCTCATTCGTTGCTCGGGGCTCGGCCAGGGCTCGTGGACGAGAGGTTCGGGACGTCCTCGCTTGTCGCGCTCGATCTCCTCGAGCTCGCGGGAGGTGGGCATGCGACCGAACAGACCGCCCTCCTCAGCCATCGATTCGTTGAGCTCCTCCCAGACCGCCTTGAGGAATGGGTACCAGGCGGGGGCGGTGACAAGCATCAGAAGGCCCTTGAGGACCAGGTTCTCCCAGTTCTCCATGTGCTTCGGTCAGTATCGACCATGGAGGGGCAATCCGTGCCCTTCAATTCAGAAGGGTTGTGCGCTGTCCGATCAGGTCCCGGTTTCCTGCTTCCAGGGCCTCATTTCGCCACAGCGCACGCAGCGTCGGAAGAACTGGGGCTCTCCTTCCGACTTCGGAAAGAGCTCACTGAGGCTCTTGTCGTTGTTCCACTGGACCTTCTTGGTCTCGGTGTGATGGACCCAGGTGTGTCCGTAGAGTTTGCAGAAGATCTTCATGGCTTGTGGGGGGCGGTGCCCTTGTGATCGCAGGTTCTAAGCAGCATCAGGAGGACTGGCAAGGTGGGGCGGCCATTTTTTGGCCTCCGGGGTGCAGTTCTGCCGGCTGCAGGCCTGCTCGGACAATCCAATCGAGGGCCTGGGGCGGGGGGGCCTGGAAGCTCGAGAGCATCTGGGTGTAGAAGACCGTGGCCTCGGTCAGGGCGCAGAGAGTGTTGGCCTCGAGCAGGTAGAGGGCGTCCTCTTGCAGGTCGTAGAAGCAGTCGAGGCGGGCGTAGCCTCGAATGCCCAGTCCATCTGCCAGCCGAACGGTTCGTTCGCGCAGATCAGCCACGAGCTGGGGGTCCAAGAAGGCGTCCAGCTCGAGATTGGTTCCCACACCCTGCTGGAACTTCTCCTCCAGGGAGAGCTCGGCAGCGCGAGCGACTGTGAGGCTGGGGGTGGCTGCCGAGAGCCCCCTGCCAGGAACATCACAAACTGCGGAGGTGACCTCCACAAATCGCTTGGCGTTCCACCAGTCGCGCAGGTTGTGAGCATTCCAGTCGCCGTCGGGGAGCTGGGGACCATCCTCGTCGACCAGGGCCTCTTCGATCACCCAGCGGCTGGGCGGAGGTTCGGGCAGCTGAAGCGGGCGAGAGCCCGGGCTCAGCTCATGCTCCGCGAGGTGTGTGCGCATGCTGACGATGGCTCGCACGTAGCCCTCCAGCTCGCCAGCGTCGGAGAGCAGCTTGACGCCGGTTGAGCAGCCATCACACGCTGGCTTCATCACGACCTGCCTTGAGCCGAGCTGCACCTGGAGTCGAGCAAGTCGCTCCTTCCACTGACCCTGTTGAATCCACTCCAGGAGCTCGCTTGCACTGACCTCCCGTTGATTGGGGGTGCGGACACCGGCCAGCTCAAGGGCAGCGATGGTGGTCACCGCTCGTACCTTGTCGCTACACAGGCGTGATGCGGTGGGGCCACATCCATTGTAGGGCTTGCCGAGGGCCTCGAGGGCGGCCTGAATCGTGCCGTCCTCGCCAGGGCCCCCGTGGAGGGCCAGGAAGACGAAGTCGGCCTCGTCGACCGCGGAGGGGAGATCGACGGTGTCTCCCATGATCAGGTTGTCCTCGATTGCATCCAGGCTGGAGTCACTCATCCCGAGCTTGAGCTGCCGGGCCAGGCTCGCGCCGACCGCCTCGATACGCGCACGTCGATTGGGTGAGCCAACGAGGCTGGCAATCTCCTCCACATCGTGGTGAAGAGCATAGAACAGGCCCACAGTGGTGAAGCGGCAAGCCTGGTCCATGAACACGAAGTGCACGTCGTACCCCAGTGCCTGCAGCGCCAGGCCCACGAAGATCCCGCTCTGACGCGAGACCTGGCGTTCGCTGGTCGGCCCACCGAAGAGGACGTGAACGCGCTCGCCACGCGCCGCGGCACGCCGGGGAGCGAGGAGCACCCCGGCACGACGAGCGGCCCGTGACAGTAGCAGCTGGATGAGCTGAGCGTGGCCGATGCCGGCCAGCGCCGTTTGCAGGAAGCCGAAGCTCGAGAAGCCCATGCCACTGATGCCGTTGATATCAGTGACTGTGACCCTTCCGTCTTGATCGAGGAAGCCGTCGATGCGAGCCATGTCTCTCAGGCCGGTGGCCCTCCAGGCTTTGAGGGCAATTTCTCTCAGCTCATGAAAAGCTGAAGCATCGCGCATCGGTGTGTGGAGGCGTGCACCCGAGCCGTGCAGGTACTTGGAGCGAGTGTCATAGAATTCCTCGCTGGTCTCGACTTCGGTCGGCGCTAGCGCCACGGGGCCTGCCTCGGTCTCTAGGACGACCACCGAGAATTCAATGCCCTTCAGTGGTGCCTCCACCAGAACCTGATCGTCTTGGAGGAGTGCGAGTTCGACAGCACTGGCGAAGCGCTCGAAGTCGGAGGTCACCAGGGAGACACCCAGGGAGGAACCGCCTCGATTGGGCTTGACCGCACAGAGCAGCTCCCCCTCGCGCGCCTCCCAGGCAAGCGCACGCTCGAAGAGCACCCTGGGCTCCTTCTGCCACTGCCGTGCGTCGAACTGAAAGAAAGGCGGAGCATGAAAGCCCGCCTGCACGAGGCGCTCGTAGGTGGCGCGCTTGTCAAAGGTCAAGGCGAGCGCAGCAGGTTCGCTGAAGACGTAGGCGACCCCCAGGTCCTCGAGTCGCTGCTGAAGCTGTCCGTCCTCACCGTGGCGGCCATGAATGAGCGGGACGACGATGTCCTGCTCGCGAAGGAGAGCGTCCAGGGCGCCTTCATCAAGATGTGAGTCGCCGGGCAGCCTGCCCTCGAAGTCCTCACAGGTGTTGGTGTAGTAGTAGGCCTCAGGCAGGACCCAGGCCTCAGCCTTGCGGTCGAAGAAAACGACCACCAGCTCGATCGAACCGTCAGCGTGTAGCCAGGTCACCCAGGGTTTGATGGAGCCCGCAGAGATGTTGCGCTCGTCGCTGGGGCCGCCAAAGCAGAGACAGATCTTCGTCATCCCTGGTCGAGATACCATTTCGAGGGGGCCGCTGGAATCGGAAGCCGCCGATTCCCCCCTGATCGAGGACTAATTCCCGGGACCGCAGACGCGGTTCTTGCCCGCGGCCTTCGCCCGGTAGAGGCTGGCGTCCACGGTCTCGAGCAACTGGCCGATCTGGAGGGTGCGGTTTGCCTGATTGGTGGCCACTCCAAACGAGGCGGTGACCTCGACCTGGGTGCCGGCCCAGGTGATCGAACAGCCCTGTAGCTCCCGCCGCAAGCGCTCGGCGACCACCACCGCCTGCGGCAGGTCCGTGGCGGGTAGGAGGACAATGAACTCCTCGCCTCCGTAGCGGGCCAGGATCTCTCCGCTGCGGAGCTGGCTGCCAACAAGCTGAGCCACCTCCTTCAGCACGTGGTTTCCAGCAGCATGCCCCAGGCTGTCGTTGATGTCCTTGAAGTCATCCAGATCGAAGAGCACCACCGAGATCGGACGTTGCTGGCGGAGGCTGGTGCCACCTTCTCGCTTCAGCTGATTATCAAAGTGGCGCTTGTTGTAGGCACCGGTGAGGTAGTCACGAGTGGCGGACTCGTAGAGGTCACGTTCGTAGCTCTCTTCCAGGGAGTCCCGGAAGGAAAATCGAACGACCACGGCCCCGCCAATCTGCAGCTTCGATCCGTCGCGCAGGGAAATCGGCTCGCCCTGCACGGCGCGACTGCCAAGCATCGTTCCGTTCTTGCTGGAACAGTCGACGACGGAAGCTGTGCCGTCCTCACCGACGATCAGCTTGGTGTGAATCCGCGAGATGGCTGCGTCGGTGAGCTGCACGTCGGCATCGGGGCTGCGCCCTAGCAAGTGCTCACCTGCCTCGAGAGGAAAGACCCTTCCAACCTCAGCGCCGGTGATCACCGTGAGCCAGGCACACTTGACACCCAGCTTGGGCTGAGGGCGTCTGGATACCCAGTGGGCTGTTTCGTCGAGGTTGTGTGTCATGGACTACTTTCGGTGGCGCTCTACCCAGGATGGACACGCCTCCGAGCTAGCCAATCGTCTGATAGGACATCCAGACCTGTCAGAGATCCCCAGAACTCTGGAATTTGAAGAACTGCATGGGAGCTTGCCCTCGGCAATGCTGGTGCTGGAGCACGAAAAAATTTCCAGCTGCCGGGAAGTTCGACGGTCAGAAACTCAATCCAAAGGTGATCGCCAGGTTGGTCGAATCGGGGGCGAATCCGAAGTCGGCTCGAAAGGTGGCCGCGCGCTCCAGGTTGAAGCGTGCTCCCAGCCCGTAGCTGGTCAGGACCCTGGACGAGCCGAGCTCGGAGAGATCTCCAGCCACTGAACCCAGCTCATAGAAAAGGGCCAGCCCAATGCGCTCCATCCGAATTCGCTCGTTGATCGCGAATCCTCGCGGGATGACTACCAGCCGATACTCGGCTGCGGCAAACCACAGCGAGCGATCGACGAAGCGTCCGGCGATGTAGCCACGCAAGCGCTCGCTGCCACCGAGGGTTGGGAGTGCCCAGAAGGGGAGGTCACCCCCTGTATCCTCAACGGAGAAACCCAGCGCCAGACGATCGGTGGGAGGGTTTTCCTCGAAGGAATCCCCCCCCGAGTGCAGCAGATCTGGAAGCGGGATGATGGCGCTGCCCCTCAAGCCGTAGGTGATGCCGGCGAGCCCCCCGGTCATCCATGGTGTCCCTCGGCCCCAGGCTTGGAGCATGGTGCCGCGGTAGGGGTTGGTCTGGCTGTCCCGGGTGTCATGGCGGATGTGGGTGGACAGCCAGAGGCTGTCGAGGTCGTCGCCCTGCTGGTAGAGGCCGGGAAAGACATCCGCGGTGTTTCCGGCCCCGGAGACGAAGCCATTGGAGAGATTGCGGTGCTCCAGGCGAACGCCAGCGCCAGCAACCCAATCAGATCCTGCCGTGGGAAAGGCCTGATCGAGCTCTGCCTCGAGCGCGGTGACCTCGTCGGTGTAGCTGGTCTCGTCATCCTCCTGGGAGTCTGCGCCAAGACCGTAGAAGCGGCTCGTCAGGGTCTTGCGATAACCCGCGAAGGCCTGGACGAAGCTCCGCTCCTCCTGGATGATCCCGCCCTCCGCGAGGTCGAGGTGATCCAACCAGCGCCGCCACAAGAGGGTGTACTGTTGCTGGCCCTCTGTGGTGTAGGTAAACGTCGAGTTGGCGAACTCCTGGCGTCTCTTGTTGCGGAAGTCGATGTCAGTGACTGCGAAACCTGCGCCGGTACCCACCTCACTCGAAAAGAAGATCAGGGGAGTGATGAAGGAGGTGGCGAAGAGCCGCTCGAACACGTTCCCTTCTTGAATCCTCGCTGCGGGCTTGTAGCGCCAGCGTTCGGGGTTGGGCAGGTCCGCAGGAAGTTCGACCTTCGGGATCCGCCCATCGGGGTCCATGCCGTCCAGGTCATCGGCCTCCTCCTGGGAGCGGAAGCTCGAGTCGAGGGGCCGGACCTCTGCTGGATTGTTGCGGGTGGCAGGGTGCAGGCCCTGGCAGGAGACCAGGAAGGCTCCAAGCAGCAGAGGTGAGAGGGGGAGGTGCGGCTTCGTCAGAGACATGAGGTGTTCGGACCTCACTCATCGTATTTGAAGCGGATTCAGACGCAAAAAAAGTCGGAGAGCGATCCCCGTAGGAACCGCTCTCCGGGTGGCAAGAGGACCGAGCAACGGGAAGGAGCCCGCGGAGCTGCTCGGCCTTGGCTCGAATGGACCGCTTTTCCCCGCGCTGGGGCACCTGGTCTCGACCCTTCGTCCGATCGCTACACCGAGTCACCGCAACCTGGGAGCGTTCGTCCCGCCTGGGATAAGCAAAGGGTCACCGGTGCGCCCGGAAAGGCGTTCCTGATTCGAAGCCAACGAAAGGTACCCCCCGAAAGGCGACGGGGAGGGAAAGTACCCAGGAATTCCTATTTACGGCGGCGGCGCTTGCGACGGCTCCTGCGGGCCCTCCTGCGCTCATTTTCGAGCTCCTCGGCGTCCATTCCGATCGCCTCCTCGTATCGCTCTTCCCAGGCCTTGTAGATGTCCCAGCCCTCACCTCGTGCCTCAGTCCGCAATCGGAAGAGGTCGAGGGACTCCTGGAACTCGTCGGCGAGGCAGAAGAGCCTCGGTCGGAAGCGGCGTCCGAAGGGGCCCTCGAAGTTGCGTTGATGGACGATGATCCGGCGTGCGCGGCCGGCGTCGCGCCGTGAGAGCCGGGCATTGCCAGCGAGACTCTCCATGATTTCCCCGGTCACGTGCTGAAAGTCGGGTGGGTCTCCCGGCAGGGTTCGAGTCTCGGGGTTTGCCTGAAGCTCTGCGATGTCGTTGTAGAGAATCGATAGGCAGACGGGAGTGGAGGGATCGAATCCATCATGGACGTGGGCGTCCAGGGCCTCGAGCAAACCGGCGAAGGCGGCGGAGCGTTTCTGCTCTGCGGTCGTCGAGTCCTCGATGGGCCCGAGGTGCTCATCGAGCTCTGGCAGGATGACGGACATCGCACCGCACTGGCGCATCTTCTGAAAGGCTCCCTTTGCAGACCCAGAGCGCATCAACTTGAGGACCTCCTCGAGGACACGGGGAGGTGCTGAACGGGCCAGGTCCTTGGCTCCGGCGCAGATAGCATCCCAGGTGGTATCCTCGATGCGAAAGCCCAGGCGAGTGGCGAACTTGATTGCTCGAAGAATCCGAACCGGATCCTCGGGAATGCGTAGATGAGGGTCGCCGATGGTCCGCAGGACTCCATTCTCGAGATCCTCGAGGCCGCCCACGTAGTCGTGAATCTTCTCCTCCGTGGGGTCGAGCAACAAACCATTGACGGTGAAGTCCCGGCGCCTGGCATCCTCGATGGCCGTGCCGTAGGTGTTGTCCTCGACGATCAGCAGGTCATCACCCGATTCGGCAGAGTCCGGTGGCTCTGCCCGGAAGGTTGCTGTCTCGATGACCACATTGGGTCCGTAACGAATGTGCACCAGTCGGAAGCGGCGCCCGATGATGTGGCTGTTGCGCGGGAAGAGCCGGCGCACCTGGCGGGGGTGGGCGCTGGTGGCCACATCGAAGTCCTTGGGGGTGAAGCCCACCAGGAGGTCGCGGACGCAGCCACCCACGAGGTAAGCCTCGAAGCCGCTTCTCTGCAGGCGGGAGATGACGCGTAGCGAATTCTCTCCCCTGATCTGGTCGACCAGGTCACCGGCCTCGATCACCCGACCCTTGTCTTCGGGGCTGGGGGGCAGGAAGGAGCTCAGGGGGGAGTCAGAAGTCATCTCGGGTGGGGCGGGCGGATCGGGCGAACCAGGGAGGTTCACCAGCAAGAAGTCGGGATCTGCCAGGGGACAACTGTAGTGATGGGCCCTGGATGAGCAAGAGATCGGGAGGAACCCCCCCTGGTAGCCTTGCAGGGCCGATGGCCCCTCGCTAACCTGCTGTCCCTTCGCAGGGCAGTAGCTCCAATTGGTTAGAGCGACTGATTCCAAATCAGTAGGATCGGGGTTCGAGTCCCTGCTGCCCTGCCAGTTCTGTCCCCCGGGGCCTGGTTTTCCTGGAGGCCGTGAGGCCTGCTTCCCCTAGCCACAGCTTGCATCGACCATGAGCCACCCCTCAGACGCTGACTCAGACGACCTGGAGGAAGGGGGGCTGGGCGCCGCGGATGAGCTCGAGGGAGGCGCTCCGGAGCCTCAAGACGAGAAGCTCGAACAGGACTCATTCGATCCCGAAGAGCTCTCTCCTCCCGACCTCGAGGAGCTCGAGGGCTTCGACGATGACGAGGACGAGGACGAGGACGAGGGCGATGAGGATGGGCAGGGGGCTGAGGACGACTCCGAGGGCGCTCCGGTCGAGCAGAAGGCCGTAGCCAAGAAGACCAAGAAGGAAGAGGAGGAGGAGCCTCCTGGACCCGACATTCCCGCTCCCCCGAGGAAGAAGTTACTCGAGGCCATGCAGTGGGCCTTTGAGAAGGAGCAGGTCGAGCCGGAGCTGATCGAACGATTCGCGGATCACGCACACATGGTTCTCGATGCCAACCGGCGCGTGAACCTGACCTCGATTCTCGATCCGCGGGAGATGGCAGCCAAGCACTACCTCGACTGCTGGCGCGTGACCCAGATGGCCTCCTTGATGGGGCGGACGATTCTCGACCTGGGCAGCGGCGCTGGTTATCCGGGCATCCTGCTGGCCATGGCGGAGCCCCACTGCAAGGTGGTCCTGGTCGACTACCGCGAAGAGAAGGCCCAGTTCCACGAGGAGTGCATCGCCAAGCTGGGAATCAAGAACTGCAGCTCGCACGGTGGCCGTGCGGAGGATTACCTGGCGACCAACCGGGTCGACATGGTCGTGGTTCGCGACGTGAGTTCCGTGCGGGAAAACGTTCGAACCTTGCGCAAGGTTCGCCACTCTCTCAAGGACTACCTGATGCTCAAGGGCAACTCGTGGTCGCGGGAGGTTCGTGCCGGCGAGCGAGAGGCGGAGCGCTTGGGGTTCACCCTCGACACGGTCTGGGAGCACGAGCTTCCTGAGGAGATGGGCAAGCGGGCGATCCTGGTCTACCGCGCTCCGGGCGCGCTGTAGAGCCCAGCCCCACCGTGGTCATCCCGGGGACGCTCCTGTCTCCTGAGGCCAGCCGAGATGGGCTGCTGCAGGGGGCGTGATCAGAGCTGATACTTGCTCATCAGGTAGGACTCGATCTGGACGCGCTCGCTGGGGGCCAGAGCCGAACTCCAGGCGAGAATCTCCGCGATCTCGCAGTCCCCGTCATTCTCGGTTCCGAAGTCCGCGCCGAGGATCAGGCCCCCCTGAATCAGGGCCAGGCCTCCATCCGCGAGAGTCATACTGGCAGCCTGCATGCCGTCGATGAAGTGGGTCAGCTGGGGGCCGTCGAGCGTGATCGTGTGCAGGTGTGGAGCGAAGTCGAGCGATCCGCTGGGGAGGATCTGATTCACCGCCGGTCCGCCGAAGGAACGGCCAGCGTGGAGTTCGAACTGGGTTGGAGTCACCCGTAGTCCCACTCCGCCAGCACCCGTGGCGCGGTCGAAGAGGTACTCCGTTCCGGAGGCAGATTGCACTCGAATGACGGCGAAGACGGTGTAGCCGTTGGGGATACTCAGGAACTCACCCCCAACGTTGGCGGCACCCCAGACGTCTCCGTTACCCGTGGTGTCGACCGCTGGTAGTCCATTGATTGCGGCGGGCGCGAGGGACAGGGGCCCATCCGTGGAGCGCGGGAGGTCGTGCAGCCCTGCTTCGGAACGGTCGTCCCAGCCAGTCACAAGCGGGCCGGACAGATCGCCGGCCTCGAACCAGGCCCAGAGATCAGGATGCGAGGCATTGGGTGTGCCATCGGGCTCGATGACCGGGGGCGAGGTGGTGATCCAGTCGAGGTTGAAGCGGGCAAAGGTCACCTTCTCCGTCGAGCCGACCTCGCCACGTTCGTACAGCAGTCCGATGGAGTCATGGGGCAGGACGGTCAGGCTCGAGTAGGCCGCTGGCCCCGCATGAACGGTCCGCTCCGCCGGCCAGCTGAGGGTCTCATCTCGACTCAAGCGAACCGTCATGTTCTGGCGGGCGGTCGTGGAGGCTGGATTGGTGAACAGCACCAGGCTCCTCGGATCTCCGTCGATGGTGGAGGAGTAGCGCTGGATACTGGCGTTGACCCGCGGGTCGATGAGGGTCGGGTCCTGGACCATGGGGCCGAAGCTGATCCCTCCGTCGCTTGAGATCGCCGTGAAGCGTGCGGTCACCGAGTTGTGGCGTATGTTCTGCTGGACCGTTCCATCGTCGAGCTCGATCAGCTTGCTCTCGTTGACGTTCGTTCCTGCGGATGACCCCATCTGCCAGGTCACTCCGTGATCATCGCTGTAGGCGTTGTGTGCATGGGTCACTCCGGCAGCGTCCCGGACCGCATAGGGCTGCAGCAAGCGGCCGTCACGTAGTTGAATTCCGTGCCCGGAGGAGGCGAACAGCGCACTCCAGCTGGGATCCTTGATCTGGGGGTTGAGATCGGTAGCCGCCGACCAGTTGAGCCCATCGTCGTCGCTCACCATGACGTGGGCGTGCAGGGTATTGGGGTCGGTCGTGTCGCTCGTTCCCGGCTGGGAGTTGAAGAAGCCGATGCCGGGGGGGCCGTAGGCATAGAAGCAGAAGATCCTTCCCGTGTCGCGGTCGACGAGCAGGCTTGGGTCTCCAGCGCCATGGCCTCGGGGCAGGTCCTGGATGGTGACGATCGGCGACCAGGTCGTGCCGAAGTCGGTGCTTCGGCGGAGCACGATGTCGATGTTTCCCGGCAGGTCGCTGGAATCATCATGACGGGCGTCGCAGACGGCCAGGAGAGTTCCGGAATTGGTGATGGCCAGGGCAGGAATGCGGTAGGTGTGCACGCCCTCCATGCCGGCGATGAAGAGGTCGGTCTGCTCGAAGGCCGGGGTGCGATGCTTGAAGTCCGTTGCCTGGAGCTGAATGGATGCGAGGAGAAGCAGGGTGAGAGCCATGGGTACAGCTGGGTCAGTTGCCGGGGAAGGGATGCTGGATGGAGGTCAGCGAGAGGTCGGCCCAATGAACTTCGCGGCCGACGCCGCTGGTCTGGCCGCTGTTGAAGAGCACGCGGTCACCGAAGCCAGCGAGGCCTGGGCTGGCGGTCAGGTCGATGTCGCAGGCGACGAGCGCGCCGTCGAGGTAGAAGTCGCACAGCGACGAGCCCCCCAGGCCTCGCAGCTCGAGCGTGTGGAACACCTCGGCCGAACCGGGCCCCAGCACAATGGCGGGCACCGGTGAGCCCCAGAGAGCAGCACGGAGCTCGCTGGCGCCGACCACGTCGACCACGAAGCCGTTCATGTTGCCGGCTCCCCCCGCGACGCCCCAGCCCGGGTCCCGATCGGAGGTAACGGACCAGAGTGCCAGCCCTCCTCCAGAGGTGACCTTGAACGTTGTACGGAAGGACCAGCCCGAATGGAACATCCCCAGGAAGTCCAGGCCTGAGAGGGAGCGTTGATATCCCGGGTTCGCGAGGGGGGAGTCGTCAAGGATTCGCCAGCAGGGCGTTCCCCCGTCGAGCATGCCCTCAAGGCTGACACCGGCGCCGGCGCCGAGCTCTTGGAAGCCGAAGTCCACGGGAGACTGAACCTCTCCTGCGCCCAACGGAGCCCCGTTGCTGGCGTCATACGAGCTGATCTGGAAGGGCCGCGAGGTGCCCAGCAGGGTCTCTGCGAGTCGCTGACCGATCTCCAGCTTGGCCTCTCTACCGAAGTGGATGCCATCGGCCTTGAGGGGCAGGTCCGCCGTGCGTACGAAGGTGATGGGCGACGCGCCGGCCGCAAGTTCCATCTGCTGCTGGGTGGTCAGTTCCCGTGAGGTGGTCGAGGTGCTGGCTGCAATCTCCGCCAGGAGCAGCCGCATTCCCACGGCCGTCCCTGGATAGTGGGCTTCGATGTGGGCCTGGAGGCTGCCGTGTAACTCGCTGAGTCGGGCCGCTGCAGCCGACGCCTCGGTCGAGTTGTTGCCTTCGCCCTGCATGTAGAGGAGCCCGCGAACGCGAAAGATCCTCCCCGCGAGAGTCAGGTCGGCCAGGGCTCGATCGACCTCGTCACGCAGGTGTCCCCACATGTGCCCCGCATCAGAATCGAGCTCGAAGCTGGGGCGGTGCCAGTAGGTGTTTCCACCGCCGCCACGGCTGACCTTGATGACGTGGAGAGAGCGCCGCGCTGGTTGGTGCTCTTGGAGGGTGCGCGCAAAGCCGTGCTCGAGTCCCCAGAAGGCCGGGTTGGCCGCACCGTCGCCTTGCTGCATCTGGAGCTTCCCGGCGCTACCGCCTGAGTCACCGTAGAGCATCGGAGGATAGTTGGTGTTGCCGGCCCTGACGTTGGACCAGAAGAACTCGATGAGTGCATCGGAAGGATCCGCCCCGGGGCCGTGAGTCGCAGGGCTTGAGCCCTCGAAGTTCGTCGTTCCCAGGGAGTTGCTCTGGCCTGTGAGGACGAAGACGTCCACCACCTCGGTCGGTAGCGGTCGAGTGTTGGCTGCAGGCCCCAGGGATTGCGGGGATCCCTGGCAGCTGGCGAGGAGCAGCAGAGAGCAGAGCATTCTGCGCTCAATATTACCGCCGGCCCCGGCATCTCGACAGTTGAGAAGATCCCGCGGAGTGCCAGCCCCGGTCCTTGGGGTAGGAGGGGCCCTGCAGCCCCGATCTGAGCCGCCGGAAGCTCACCGAGCACCAATCGGAGGGTGCTGGTGCCCGGGGGGGGAGTCGAACCCCCACTCCCTTAGCGGGAACATGGACCTGAACCATGCGCGTCTGCCAATTCCGCCACCCGGGCCGGGTGAGCGGGGGAAGATTACGGACCGGCCCCGGCGAGGTCAACGATCCCGGAGCACTTATCTGACCGGGGGGCTGGTCTCCTCGAAACCGACCGTACACTGCTGCCATGGCCCAGAAGCCCCAGGAATTCCGCAGCGTCACCCGCAACAAGAAGGCCTATCACTCCTTCGAGGTACTCGAGGAGATCGAGTGCGGCCTGGTCCTCGTGGGCACCGAGGTCAAGAGCCTGAGGGCTGGCCATTGCTCCATCGCTGAGGCCTATGCCAGGGTGATCGATGGGGAGCTGTGGCTGATGGGAACCACGATCCCAGAATACCGCCAGGGGAACATCAACAATCATCCTCCGGCGCGGCAGCGCAAGCTCCTCCTGCATCGTCGTGAGCTGGAGCGCTTCTCCAAGAAGGTCCGCGAGCGGGGCATGACGATGGTACCGCTCGAGATCTACTTCCAGGGCAGTCGGGTCAAGTGCAAGATCGGCCTGTGCCGGGGCAAGAAGATGTACGACAAGCGCCAGGCCCAGCGGGAGAAGGATGACAGGCGCAGCCTGGATCGGGCCATGAAGCGAGGTCGTTGATCTGGACCCTCTACGCCTGCCTCCGGGCGTGCTATGATGAATCCTTGAAAACGAAGAGCCTGGGGGCGCAATGGTTTCGACCGGTTTTGATCGCCTCCGTGTTGCGTGTCGGGGATCCCAGGTCACCCCGTAAATCCCCCCGGGAAAGGCATTTACTTGCCGACAACTACTCTTTCGCGGCTTAATTTTCTAGCCGCCGTTCTTGCGGGGAGTGCCCGTGGCCCCGCGAGAACGTACACAGCGGGCTGGTCGACTTCACTCCACCCCCCGGTGGACCGACGAGACTTCAGGGGAGTTGGTTCGAAGGTAGCCCGTCCATGGGCGACCCAAGAGCGAGAACCAAATCGTGGACTACACACGTAGACGCATGGTGCGCGGGGACTCCGGGACGCGGGTTCGACTCCCGCCGCCTCCACCAGGCTCTGACCCCTGGCCGGCCCTTTCGGGGCCGTGCTTGGGAGTCGGGGGTGCAGGGGAGTCCACCTGAGTCTCATCGAGTCCACCCCCAAGCGCCACACAACGCGCCACGCTCTCCGTGCCGGTTTCTGTACGGGACTCTCTCGCTTCCGGTGAGCTGGCCGGGACATTCTGCCCGCAGGCTCTCAGCTGGGGAGCGAGAAGAGTGGCGAGAGCTCCGCTAGCCGGGAGTGAGGCGTCTGAGGGGGGCAGAGGGTGAATGTAAAGGTAGCCTGGATCGCTTATCCTCCGGAATGACCCTCTCCTTGACCTACTCGTCCGGAAGATGATGAAGATCCACTCAACGAAGTGGCTGGCAGCGGCCATCTGCCTCCTCGCGCTCGCTCTCCCTGCAAATGCCGACGGCCACCCTGAGAAGCAGCCCGGCCCCAAGTCCACCGGCAAGATCTACACCTGGACCGCGGGCAACGGGACGAAGTACGAGTACTACGTCCCGAAGGATTACGACGCCGACGCGGGCGCGAACCTGACCTTGATCCTGCACGGCTCGAACCTCGACCGCCGCTGGGGCTTCGCGAACCACAAGGCGGGGAAGTTCCGCAAGGACGACATCGTCGTGTCCCCCGACGGTACGACGCCGAACGGGAACCGCGGCTTCAACTCGATGCAGTCCGACGGCGAACTCAAGCGCATGCATGAGTTCCATGAGGAGCTCAGGGAGACCTGGAACATCAAGGCGACGTTCCTGTACGGGCACAGCCAGGGCTCGTTCTTCTCGTTCTACTACGCCGGCGCATATCCAGACGACGTGCAAGGTGTCGTGGGTCAGGCGAGCGGCGTGTGGATCGGAACGCAGGCGACCAAGAAGCACCACCACCAGGCGATCTGCCTGATGCACGGCACGAAGGACCCTGTTGTCGGCTATGGCCAGAGCATCGGCGGCTACGACTTCTACGAAGAAGCGAAGTACCCGCTCTTACACCTGCGTAGCCTCGAGAACTGGAACCACTGGCCGGCGCAATACCAGACCGAGATGCAGCTCGCGTGGTGCGAGGGGATGACGACCGAGGATCCCGAGCGCCTCGCGATTTGCTTCGAGACGATCGCCGACTTCAAGAAAGGCGTCGACCCGTCGGTGCTCTACGCCGTCGCCGAGCGCGCCTCGACCTTCGAGGGAGTTCCGTCGAAGGTCGTCTCGGCTGCGAGCAAGGCGATGAAGGAAGTCGAGAAGATCGCCACGAAGCACGTGACGTCCATCACGAAGGCGCTGGGCAAGAACAAGGGCGACAAGCTGGCCGACAAGTCCTGGGTCGGACACGTCCCGCGCTTCCTGCGTCAATACCAGGGCGTGCCGTCCTGGGTCGAGTTCGAGAAGAAGTGGAGCAAGAAGCTCGACAAGAACACCGAGAACGCCAGCAAGCACTCCAAGGCCTACTGGCGCCTGCTCAAGCAGAAGAAGGAAGCCGACGCTTTCGAAGCGGGCGTCGACATGGTCAAGACGGGCTTCTTCGCCTACTGGACGGAGGACGTGAAGCGCCTCGACCAGCTCGAGAAGTGGCACAAGGACGCGAAGGACCTGAAGCTCAAGCGCGCGCAACTCAAGGACTTCGACGCGACCGTGCCGGTCTTCCGCTCAGCGCTGGAGAAGGGCGTCAAGGAGTTCGAGAAGCAGAGCGGGAGTCGTTTCCGTTGAGTGCGGCGTGAATGCGCTGACCGAGGGGGCGCAGCCGCGCTGAGGGTATCCCCGCTTGCTGGGAGTGAGGCGTCTGAGGGGGGGGGAGAGTGAATGTAAAGGTAGCTTGGATCGCTTCTTCTCCAGACTCAGGGGTTCCCGGCGATCACGGCGAGTAAACGACGCTCACACCGTTGGTGAAGTTGAAGCCAGCCCCCGAGCAGGAGTTTTGCGGGTCGCGGTACCAGAACTGGAAGTTCGTGGGAGCGCTGGGGTTGGCGACGCTTCCAAAGCCCCCACCGCTGAAGTCCGTGAACACCGTGGAGCCCGCGATGGTCACTTGCACTTGGGAGCTCTGACTGCCGCCTGCGATGCAGAGGATACCGTCACCGGCCAGAACGGAAACCTGATTGTTGCCCCTCAGGAGCAGTCCCGGCTTGTTGCCAGGGACGCCGGTGATGCTGAAGGAGAGCGTGTCATTCGAGAAGGACGGCGTTCCCGAGCCGGTCATGGTGGCGCCGGGGCCACCCGTGTTTGCGCAGCCCGCGCCCGCTGCCCCGAACAGACTGCAGGGGCAGGTTGCGCCGCTGCCATCTCCGAAGCAGAAGGCGTCGATGCCACCGCCCGTCTGAAAGTTGATGAGCGTCTCCGAGACAATGCCGACGAGCCCCTGGGCCCCCACTCCGAATCCCGGCGCAGGACTGCCAGTGGGGAAGGTGAGGTTGCCAAAGTCGAGGATGATCTCGTACTGGGTGTTCGGAGACAGGGTCCCGGCGGGAATGAGGAGGCTGGTCGCCGTCCCGGTGGGGTCTTCGAACTCCGGCCCCTCGCTTCCGTTGCTCACGGCATCCACGGCAGCAAAGACCGTGTTGGTGAACGCACCGCCGGAGTTCCATTGCAACAGCAGGCTCTGGGCGGGATCGTAGTTCTGCAAGGCCGTCATTGTTGCCGCCGTCAGTGCTGGTGCCGGCGGGTAGTTCTCGACTGATGGAAGTTGTAGCGTGTCGTTCAGTGTCCCGAGTGCTCCTCCTTGGACCTGGATGGCAAGGGTGCTCCCCACCGGAAACACGGCATCGAGCGACGCCTGCGTCGGGAAGGAGACGTCATCCCAGAACTCACCCGGATCCTGTTCGGGAAGGCTGAGACCGTTCACGGTGACCGTGGTGGCATCACCGGGATTGGCGATGACCTCCGCACCCCCGAGATAGAAAACCGGGGCCCCGGGGGGCGCCGCAGAGCCCTGCACGTGGAGGCGAATCTTGGCGCCACCGAAGTCGGTGACACCAGCGAACACAACGGAGGGAACAAGCACGGCAGCAAGGCCTGCGCGCAGACCGAGGGTGGGAAGGGAGGTCTTCATGGATATCGAACAGGGGATCTGTAGAGAACTGGCGAGGGTCGTCCAAGACTGAGCGAGACCCGCAGAGGCTGCCACGGAGCAGCGAAAAATGGATGAGGGGGATAAGTACGGAAACATGGCGCACGGGGTGGTGGATTGAGAACGGAAGAAGATGACGAGAGAATGTGGGGAACCCGAACTCGACAAGGAACAGTAGAGGGACCCAGTCCCAAGGCCACATTTCGGAATCAAGGTACGTTCGGACCTCACGAGGCTCACTCAGGGATTGCCTCGCCAGCGAGTGGGCCTTACTGGCTTTCCCCGGAAAAATTGGAAGGTACGGAGTCAGAGGTCGACGACGAATTGGACTGATTCTCAGGGGAGCGCTGTAAGGCGCCGGGGCGAGCCAGACAACACGGGGTATTCATCGCTTTCTCCCGCAAAGGAGCAATCATGCGCTATCCCTTGCTTCTCTCCGCGGCTGTCTTCTTCGCCCACTCCGCCCCGATGGCCCAGGTCATCGACCGGAGTCTCGCCAAGGGGTGCGTCTACGGTCAGGACGGGGCACACGCACGCGACGGGGCTCCTGATGACGCAACCCTTCTTCACTGATATGGCTGGCGGGCAGGTCCTCCTGGTGGGGGAAGCTCAAGCTGTTGACACTGCCGCTGCAGGCCGGCCCGACGGTTACCTGGAGCTTCCCGATCCTGAACGACGTTGGGCTGCTCGGCATCATCCTCTACACCCGGGCGGCGCATCTGCTCGGCGCGATGCAGTACGACCTGACGAACGCCCAGGACCTGCTTGAAGTCATCTGAGGCGAAGGTCATCGACGCCGGAGCGAGATCCTGTAGGGTGACGGAGATTCCAAAGCACATGAGCATTCCTCCTTATTCCGAACCGATCCTCTCCGACGCACTCGAGGACACTCTCGCGGATCTTTTCCTGCGCGGCTCGACACGCCGCGACGAGCGCATCGCGGCGCTCGTCGCCCGCAACGTGGCGCAGGCGCCAGCGCTCCGGGCGCGGATCGCCGAGCTGCGCGAGGCTGAGGCGGGTAGGAGAGCACCGGCCGCTCCGCTCGGCCGCGTCGGACCGTACCAGCTGATAAAGGTGCTCGGCCGCGGCGGGATGGGAACCGTCTACCTCGGGACGCAGGAGGAGCCAGTCCAACGCCAGGTCGCCGTCAAGGTGATCCGGGGCGGATCGCGCGAGGTGCTAGCCCGATTCGAGTTCGAGCGGCGAGTGCTGGCGGTGATGACGCACCGGTCGATCGCCAGGGTGTTCGACGCCGGCATCAGCGACGAGGGGCAACCATACTTCGTCATGGAGCTCGTCCCCGGGCAGCCCTTGACGACCTACTGCGACGAGCACCGGCTGACGATCGATGAGCGGATCGCGCTGTTTCAACAAGTCTGCCACGGCGTGCAGCACGCTCACCGGATGGGTGTCCTGCACCGCGATCTGAAACCCAGTAATCTCCTCGTCGACGACAGTGGGGAGGAGCCGATCGTCAAGATCATCGACTTTGGCCTTGCTCGCGCGGTCGACGACCGATTGGAGTCCGGCTCGGTCCACACGATGCACGGGCAGCTGCTCGGCACACCGGAGTACATGAGTCCAGAGCAGGCGACCGGCGACGCGAGCCACATCGACGTGCGCTCGGACCTCTACTCGCTTGGTGTTCTCTTGTACGAGCTCTTGACGGGGGCCATGCCGCTCGAGGATCTCCGCAAGGGTAACGCCCTCGAGGTCCAGCGGCGGATCTTGGGCTCGGATCCGCAGCCGCCGAGCGCGCGCGTCGCAGCGCTCGAAGCGGACGACGAGGCCTTCGCCGCACGTCGCCTCAAGGCTCCGGCGCTCGTGCGGCGGCTGCGTGGCGACCTCGGCTGGATCGTCATGCGGGCGATGGCGCGCGAGCCTGATCGCCGCTACGAGTCGCCCCTCGATCTGGCGCTCGAGCTCGACCGCTACCTCGCGAACGTTCCGGTCTTGGCAGGGCCGCCGAGCGTTCTCTACCGCATGCGAAAGTTCGTCCGGCGCAACCGTCGACGCGTGATCGCCGGCGCTCTGCTGGGCGCCTCGCTCCTTGCGGGAGGCGTCGCCGCCTACGTCCAGTACCTGCGCGCCGAGAAGACTGCTGAAGAACTCGCGGTGAAGATCGCCGACTTCGACCAGCTCGCCGGCGTCGTGCTCCTACAGCGAGTGCGTGAGAGCGAGGCAGAACTCTACCCGGCCTGGCCGTCGCGGATCGACGCGATGGATGAGTGGCTCGCAGGAGACGCGCGTCAGCTGCTCTCGTTGAAGGGCGGGATCGCGCGGTCAATCGAAAGTCTGCGCAAGCAAGCGTCACCACGCACCGACGCAGACTTCGCGAACGGAAGCTGGAGGTTCGCTCTGGAGCGGCAGTCGGAGCGGTTCCTGCACGAGACTCTCGTTGCGCTCGCAAAGGACGTCGCGACGTTCGAGTCCGACAAGTTCAAGCGCGTCGAGGAGCGCCGCGCGTGGGCGAAGCGCTTGCGCGACGAGCAACTCTCGCTTGCGCATCCGGGCGCAGAATACGGCTGGGACGAGGTTCGCCTGCAAATTGCGCGTAATCCGCTCTACGCAGACCTCGCGCTTGAACTCCGGCCCGAGGACGTCATGGACCTCGTCCCCATCGGCGAGAATCCTGTCACCGGATTATGGGAGTTCTATCACCTGCCCAGCGCTTGGGACGGCACGTCGAATCCCACAGCGATCGAGGTCCCGCGTCATCGCGAGGACGGTTCGATCGAGGTCACCCCGGAGACCGGGATCGTCTTCGTGCTGCTCGCCGGTGGTGACCTCGAGCTCGGTACGCAAAGGAGTGATCCGCAGGCGCCGCACTACGATCCGTTGGGAGTCTCGAACGAACGCGTCCACCCGGTCTCTCTCGCGCCGTTCCTCCTGGCGCGTCATGAGCTGAACCAGGCGCAGTGGTCGCGTCTTTGGACCTGGGACGAGTCTCGGCGCTTCCCGAGCCGCTACGCGGCCGGTCGCAACATCGAGGGGCAACAGATCGTGCTCACGAACCCGGTCGAGATGATCGACTGGGCGATGAGCCGGACGCTGGTCGAGCGTCACGGGCTCGAGCTGCCGACCGAGGCCCAGTGGGAGTACGCCTGTCGAGCTGGGACGACGACGCCGTTCCAGGTCGCGCTCGAGCGTCTGGTCGAGGTCGCCAACGTCGCCGACGCTACCGGCAAGCATGCCTACCCCGCCTGGGTCTGCGAGACGTGGACTGACGGCTTCGTCGTGCACGCTCCGGTGGGCTCGTTTCAGCCGAACGCGTTCGGACTCTACGATATGCACGGCAACGCCTGGGAGTGGTGCCGTGACAGGTACGGCGCCTACGGGAGCCACCGCGCCGGGGACGGTCTCAACGAGGTCGACGGTGCGTACCGGATCTACCGCAGCGGAGGAGCGAGGCTGCCGGCGGTCTACGCACGGGCGGGACACCGCGACTACAACGTGACCACGTTTCGGCAAGCGACGCTCGGGATGCGACCGGCGCGGTCACTTCGTCCCAACCGCTGAGAACTGTTCGGTCCCGAACGTCTGGGGCATGATACAACTAGCTGGTAGTCCGTCCGTCCCGACCGCTCCACCCAGATGCCCGACTCATCCCCGTCCCTCACCACCCGCTGGTCGATGCTTGACGGGTTGCGTGGACAGCGTGCTGAGGAGTCCTGGCGCTGGTTCATCGAGCGCTACCGCCCGTACATTCGGGCCTGCATCTCACGGCTGATCCGACCCCGGGATCGCGCCGATCAAGCGACCGACGAGGTATGGAGCTACCTGTTCACGAGCGCGATGCTCGAGAACGCCGACCGCGACCGCTGCTTTCGCACCTACCTCGCCGGCACGGTGCGGAACTACGCGTACGCCTGGATGCGTAAGCACACCGAGGCGGGTGCGTCCGAGTCCGAGGTCCCGCGAGCCCTCGTAGCTCCCGACGCACAGGAGCACGAAATCGAGGACATGCGTCTTTGGAAGAGCCAAGTTCTTGTGCTGGCGCTGGAGGAACTCGCGAAACGTAACGCCGAGCAGGTCCAGGTCCTGCGGTGGTTCTACGGATTGCCGGATTCGGTGGAGGGGAATCCTACCGAGCTTCGACCGGTGTCCTGGATCGCTCGCGAGCTCGGGCTGCAGGCGAACGCGGTGCACCAGATTGTCTTTCGTGCCCGCAAACGACTTCGCTTGTGCATCGAGAACGAGCTGAAGGAGACCGTGCGCGACGAGGCCGACCTCGAGGAGGAGATGCGCTTGCTCTACACCGTCATCGAGGAGGAGAGCCCCGGGCTCAGCGGTCAGGTCCGTCCGGGTTGACCGACGTCAATCCGCCACTAAACCGCCGGACGATAGGCGGCGCAGGCAAAGCTCGGTGCTTGCGATCCCTTGATCGCGTGCCAGGCAGGCCGATTGATGTATCAACGCTTCATCAACTCAGCGGTCGCAGGTGCAGGTGAGCAATCCTGCCGGGGCGACGACCTTCTCCAACTCTGATGGCGGGGCGCTTGGTGCGGTAGCCAATGTCGGAGCATCGACTCAGTTCCAGTATTGGTATCTGGATGCGGCCAAGACTTGTGCAGGCGGTGGGGGTAACTATTCGAGTGCTTGGACGGTGATCTGCCAACCTTGATCCACTAGCTGCGTGTGCACCTTCGCGATGCAGCTGGGGCGAGAAAGGGCGGCGGGGGAACGCTTGCTGGGGGTGAAGGGTCCGACGGTGGATGGAAAGGCAGCTTGGTGCGCCTGCCCACAGACTTGACGCGTAATGCGTGTCTGGTGTTCTCTATATAATGTCAGGTAAAGTATCCACGCTTGCGGCCCAGGAGGGCGCCGTGAGCACTTCGTTTGAAGAGAGGAGCGTATGGATCCAGCTCATCAGTCAGCTGGTGGGCATGGGCGCCTACGCCGCAGTTGCCGGACCCCGCTGATCCATGCCGCGTCGATTCAGGGGCGTGCGGCGCTGGACACGGAGGCG
>JABACD010000037.1 GCA_014237855.1 Planctomycetota bacterium
ACCGCATGAGCGGCGCCTCTCCCTCGCCGTGCTCGGCACGAGCTCGCTGCGCCAGGTTGAGCACATCGACTCCCAGATCAGCACCGATCGCGATCGCACTCGCACTCGCGCGCGAGGAACCTGAGGCGTCGCTGCCCTTCTTGGAGCTGCAGCGCTTCTTTTCAAGTCGGAGTCAGCCGGCCACTCGCGTGGGCGGACGGTACGCATGTGCTGCGCCCAGACTTGCCGCCTTGTGCTTGGCCGACCAGCTGTTCAGATCGGCGTAGCCCCACGGCGCCAACTTGGGGTCGGGGTAGTCTTGAAGACCATCTGTGGCAAGGGCCAGGAGGCTCCCCCCCCAATCCAGCAAGAGCTTGCTCTCAAGAAGACTCTGGACGATCGACTCGATCTCCGTGCGAGGTAGGTCCTGCTCGAATCGACGCTGGATCAGTGCCTGCAAGCCACGCACCTTCGGGGCAGAGTCACAGGCTTGATAGACCAGGGCCTCGGCCCCTTCGAGACAGTGCTCTTCGCGCACCGCGACCTTGCGCGTGTCCCGAATGAACACCTTCCCATCGCGCTCCTCCATGCACAAGACGGGCTTCTCCTGGATGAACGTCCCGAACCACTCATGGATCTCTTTCGCCAAACGAGACCAACCCGGGCGTTCGCTGACTCGAGATAGCGGGAGTGCGTCCTCATCAACGAAGAAGTAGGCAAGCTCCTCTAGATCGGCTCCCTCCACGGGGTAGACCGACGCGTATTGCGGGTAGGGCGACAGCTTCAGGCCGTAGCGATCCTGCTGCTGTTGGTAGGGGCTGAAGCGATCGAAACGAATCGGGGTCGTACCCTGAGGTGCTTCGAGGTGATGGACGAGGGCGAGCCAATCCGCCATTTCCCCATAGCACTCATCGGGCACTCCGGGAATGCTCACCAACATGTTCCAACTGATCCGAATCCCAAGCTCCCGGCCCCACTTCAGGAGCATCAGGTTCATCATCGGATTGCAACCTTTGGAGATGGCGTCCAAGGCCTTCGGATGTAAGCTCTCGATTCCCGCCTGGAGCCAGCGCACACCACCCGCGCGCAACACCTCCATCTGGCTGCGCTTCAAGTTGGACTTCACCTCCCAGAACATGAGGTAGTCCTTGGTCTTGTCCCCGGTGATTTCGGGGAAGACCGTCTTCAGCTGCCGCAGGTCGAGAATGTTGTCGACCGCGTTCAGACGTCGTGTGTTGTAGGTCTTGGAGAGTTCATCCAGCTCGCTGATCACCCGCTCGCTGGACTTCGAGCGGTAGGTCATCTGGTGCCCGTTCAAGCCGCAAAACGTGCAGTGGCTCTTCTCCCCCCACCAACACCCTCGAGATGTCTCGAAGGGCAGGCCCGTCGCAATGTCCTCGTGGTAGGCGAACCGGGAGAACTGCTCGAAGTACGCGCCATAGCTGGGAATGGCCGTAGCGTCCATGTCTCGCACTAGCTCTGGAGCTACGGGCACCGACACCGAGCCTGACTCAGCAGCCTGTTCCGAGCGATGGCAGGGCCCCCAGATTGAGGGCGGCATCTCTTCTGGCAACAGGTCCTTGCCCTTGCGAGCGATCGCTTTGACCAGAGGTACGAACGCCACGTCAGCCTCTCCGGAAACAACAAAGTCCACCCAGGGGAAGCACCGATGCGCCGCACGGCCCATCGGACCTTCGCAATTCGCTCCACCCAAGAGCGTGATCACATCGTCCCCAGCCAGCTCCTTGATCCGGCGCAGGAGCGCGAGTGAGGCACAGTGCTGCTGAAAGAGAGATGAACAACCGACCATGCTCGGCCTTGTCGCGAGCACCTTCTTCGCTGTCTCGTCCACGAACGCCACGGCCTGCGCACGCAAATCAAAGAGCAACTCACTCACGTCTAGACCTGGGTGCACCCGGGCCATCCACTTCAGGACGGTGCTGTTCAGTGCGCCAGAGACGGAGCGAAAGTAGCTCTCGTGGTCCGGTTCGAATTCGGGGAAGGCGGCCCCTGCGAAGGTCCACTCTCCGAGCAAGTCGGAGTCGTAGGAGTTCTCCAACCAGTAGTAGGTGTCGAGGCCTATGCGCTCGATGAAGTCGAAGATCGGATAGTGGACACTCGAACGGATCTTCGCCTGCGTCAGATAGCTCTCGAGGACTCCTAGGGCCAGTGAGGGCCTGACGGAGGATCCATAGGGCATTTGGACAAGACAGACTTCCCCCACCTCTGCGCTATTGACAACACCATGGCTCTGAGACTCCTTCGTGTCGCTCATCCTCCCGCAATCGACCGTTCAGCCAAACACCTTGAGAGCGGACCCTCACCCATGACGCACATGCGGTGAGCAAGGCACGAGTGCGACTCCCAGAGGTCCTAAGCCCCTCTATGCCGTCTCTAACAAGCCCCTTGAGCGATACCATTTCCAAACGAAGCAGGGAGGTCGAGCGCACCGAGAGACTCGGCGGCGTCCTGAAGAGTTATCGGCGCTCGGCCTGAGAGCTGCGCCCTCCGGAACGTGCCTCGATCCCGGGGAAGGGATGCATCCGTAGTCCGCGATCAGGAAGTTCGACAGGCAATTGTCATTCAGCGAATGCCGCCCAAACCACGCCGTCCGAGTACCTGGATAGGGCGGGCTTCGAGGGCCCTGTACGACCCCCAGCTATACTCCCAGCAGTTGGCACGCGAAACGATGCAACTCAGGCTGGACCAGGCCAGGCCGCCCGACGCACAAACCCCCTTACCGCCACGCGGAGCGCCGCTACCGCGCAAGGGGATGGGGTGGATGAGGGGTCTCGAACCCCCGACCTCCAGAACCACAATCTGGCGCTCTAACCAACTGAGCTACATCCACCACACAAGTTCACAGGATCTCCTGCGGCCACCGAGGATCCGGCAGCCAGCCGAGAAGTGCGAGAGCATCGAATGGAATCCGGTGGAAGTCAAGCGCCCGGGGGCCATATCCTCCCGAGCATGACGGTTCCCTCCCAGCGCTTCGACCGGCAGATCCGCTTTGCTCCCCTGGGCCAAGAAGGGCAGCTGCGGCTCGAGCAGTCCCGGGTACTCCTCGTGGGCTGTGGAGCGCTGGGCGGCATCCTGGCCCAGAGCCTGGCCCGGGCAGGCGTGGGAGAGCTCGTGCTGGTGGACCGTGACATCGTCGAGGAGTCCAACCTCCCCAGGCAGGTCCTCTTCGAGGACGTCCACGCACGGGAGGGCACACTCAAGGTGACGGCGGCCCGGGAGAGCCTGGCGCGAATCGGGGGGCCGACGCGGCTCGAAGCCCATGCCCAGCACCTCGACGCCGACACCATCGAGGAGCTCGCCGAGGGTTGCGATCTTTTGCTCGACGGCACGGACAACCTGGGCACCCGCTACCTCATCAACGACTACTCCGTCTGCAACGATGTCCCCTGGATCTATGGAGGAGTCGTGGGCTCCGGTGGCCTGGTGCTGCCAGTCGTTCCCTCACGAGGCCCCTGCCTGCGCTGTGTCTTCGACAGCCCCCCGCCCAGCGGAACCCTGGAGACCTGTGACACCGCTGGAGTGATCCTCCCCGCAGTCGGAGCGGTCGCGTCCCTGCAGGCGGGGCTGGCACTCAGGTTGCTCACCGAGCCCTGCCAGACCGAGCCTCCCCTGCGCCCGGCACTGCTCGAGATCGACGTGTGGAGTGGGTCGCTTCGAAGACTGGAGCTCGGACCGCAGGAGGGCTGTCACTGCTGCGGCGAGCGTGACTTCACCTGGCTCGAGGAGCCCCTCGGGCGACGTGCGACCATCCTCTGCGGACGCAACGCAGTCCAGGTGCGCGGAGTCGGCGAGAGTCCGGATCTCGACCGACTTGCAGAGCAGCTGAAGCCCCTCTCCAGCAGCCTGAAGCGTGCCGGGCCCATCCTGCGCTGTGAGATCGACGGGCACGTGCTCACCATCTTCCAGGACGGTCGTGCCCTGATCGAGGGAACCGACGAGGTCGAGAGGGCCATCGCTCTCTATGACCGCTATGTCGGCTCATGAAAGACTGGCAGAGAAACTCCAAGAGCTCGAGAGGTACGGCCCTGGTGATCCTGGCCGCCGGAGCCAGCAAGCGCCTCGGTCAGTGCAAGGCACTGGTCGACCTGGGAGGACTGACTCCCCTGGAGCGTCTGGTCCTGGAGGGCAGGTCGATTTCGAGATCCGCGCCGCTGATTGTCAGTGGCTTCCATCACCAGGCCATCGAGCAGGGCTTGCCCGCAGGCTGCGAGCTGCTCCACAACCCCAGCTGGGAAGAGGGCCGGACCGGAGGACTGGCCCTGGCAGTCCAGGCCAGGCCCGACCTCGACCTCTGCGTTGCTCCGGTCGACGTGCCCCTGGTGCCCCGGTCCGCCTTCTGGGCGCTGCAGCGAGCCTGGCAGATCTCAGGGGAGCCGCCCTGCGGCTGGCTGGCGCCCTCCTTCGAGGGCCGCTTCGGTCACCCGATCCTGATCGGGCGAGACCTGGCCCGCCAGGTCATGTCCCTGGACCCCGGACAGCCCCTGAGAGAGCTGAGGAGGCTGGCAGAGCCCCTCATGGGCCTGGAGAGCGGGTCTCGCGAGATTCTCGACGATCTGGACACCCCCGCGGACCTGGACCAAATCCGTACGAGAATCCCCCCCGGATGACGCTCCATTTTTATGGGGAGGTGGGCCGATAGGTACCCGAGCGAACTCGTACCGGGCTGTATGAGGGCGCCCCCCCCACGGACTCGTAGCTACTCCCCACCTCTCCGGCGAACATCAACCACCTACACCCCAGATGAGTTTTCAGGGCGACGTTGGCGGCATCGGACTCGCCGAACTGTTGCAGAGTCTCTCGCGTGGTCGGCGTGAGGGAGTCCTACGCTTGCATGCTCGCAACGGGCTGACGAGCACCCTGGGCCTGTCGGAAGGCGTCGTCAGCTTCCTCCCCGACGATGGCGAGGACCCCCAGATGTGGCGGGACCGCGTTCGCCAGAGCTGGATTCACGACTTCGACGATCGGATGATCGCCCTCCGGATGTCGGAAGTGGCACGCGCTCACCGAATCGAGCGGGTCTATGAGATCCTGGACAGCGAGGGAGCCCACTTCCGCTTCCAGCCGGGCAGCATTCCCTCGGAGTCCGCCAGCACAACCATCGAGGACCCCAGCCAGGGCCGACTCGGTGAGGTCCACTGCAAGGGATGCCCGGTCGAACTCCTGTTGCTCGAATACGCTCGCATGAGCGATGAGACCGAGGGCGCCGCGGCTGAGCTGGGGTTCACCAACTACGTCGTGCCGCGCACCCTCGATCCCGGCGGTGCCGAGGAGCGCAACATTCGCTTCCTCCAGGAGTGTGACGGACTCAGCACCCTGGTCGAGATCTCCGACCGGATGGGCTGGCCGATCCGACAGACCCGCCTGGTCTTCCTCGAACACCTGCGACAGTCCGAGGTGCGGCTGGCCGAGTACCGCGAGCTACTCGTCCTCGCACAGAAAGAGCTCTCTCATGGCCATGTCTCGAGAGCCTCAGCGCGCCTCGTGGGTTGGATCCAGGCATCACCCCCTGGCCCCCTCGATGAAGGTGACGCCGAACTCCTGGCCGGGGAGTTCAAGGCGGACCGAATGGGCCCGCTACTCAACCTGATGCCCACGCGGGAATCCCGAGCGATGCTCCGGCGCATCGACCATCGCCTTGGGGATCAGGCCACTGCTGTTCGACACTGGCGTGAACTGGGGCGACTCAAGCGCACGGACCCGATCATCGAGATCCATCGAATCATTGCCGAATTCGATTGGGAGGAGGATCCCGAGTGTCCCAGCCTCAGGGACATCCTTGACGCTGCGCGGCGACTGCGTGAGGGCAACTATCCTGGCCGGTCCGCTGCCCTCTTGCGGATGGCAGCCAGCACCGAGCCCTCCAACGCCAGCTCGCGCCTCGAGATTGGCCTGGGCATGCTTGACTGTGGGCTGATCGAGGAAGGTGCCGCCTGGATTCTCGATGCCTGCCAGACCCTGATCGCTTCAGGCCAGGCCGAGCGCGCCATCTCGCCGCTACGCACGCTGCTGGAGACCGACGGGAGTATCCGTGAGGCGCGCCGAATGCTCGGGCAGCTCAAGCACCTCACCGTGAGGCGCCAGCTGTTCCGCAAGAACTCCGCCATCGTTCTATCGATAGTCGCGATCATCGGATCCACGGCCTGGGTGCATCTCAAATCCCAGGAGCAACGGGACACCAGACTCGCCCAAGTCCAGAGCATGCTCGACCAGCCGGGGCAGGCTCAAGCACTCCTTGACACCTACTTCGCCAAGGACAGCACGCCGGAGATCAGGGACCTGCGCGACACGATCTTCGAACGACTCCGTACTCAGGAGAGTGAGTGGCGAACCGCCTGGTTTGAGTCCTACCGCGAAGCCCAGCTAGCCTGTTCGCTCGGTGAGCCGGAGCAAGGTCTGCGGCATGCGCTCGAGCTCTCCAAACCTCCAACACTCACAACCATCGTCGAGGGCTGGCCCCTCATGACCGATCTCTACAACGGGCTGGCCGCACGACTCGAGAAGGACATGGAGTCCCTCGGGGAGGTGGAGCTTGACGATCCCGATCAGGTCGAACGCGAGCGCCTACTCGCCGGGGTGGTCCGAAAGGTCTCTGCGGTGATGGACGGTGTTGAGGAAGAGGTGGACACCGGTGACCTCGACCAACGCCTGCAAGAGATCGATAGCGAGCTGAGCTGGCGCATCAAGGATCGCATTGACCGGATCGAATTCCGTGACCGCGAGGAGCTTCTCTCTCGCCAGGACCTGATGCTCGCGGCTGCCAGGGCACACGACCTGACCGGCGATCTGAACAAGTCCATCGAGGTGTACGAGAACTTGATAGCGACCGACCAGTCCGGACGCCTGGCCGAGATCTTTGAGGAAGAGCTCCTGGATGTGCGACGTCGCGACAAGGCCTACACGCAAGCTCGCTCGCTCTCGATGGAAGGCGAGCACTTCAAGGCTCTCGAGTTGCTCGAGGAAGAATTCGAGGATCCTCACAGCCTCCCCCTGCCCTGGACTCTGAACGTCTTCCCGGCTGATGCCATGGTGCACCTGTCCGACGGCAGCACACGATCGGTTCCCTTCGTCTACGAGAGCCGTCCTGGTGAGACCGTCTCCTTCTCCATCGAGCGCGAGGACCACTCCTCGCAGCCCCTGGTCATCGATACCCCAGGGGACCACTTCGTGTGGCTCTCGAGGAATCCCGAGCGCAGCTGGAGTCCCGGAGGTCGCGTGGACGCCCTACCTGTGGCTCTCGGAGAAGATCAGATCGTCTGCGATCGCACCGGGAACATTGCTCGACTCGGAGCAGACGAGAAGCCCATCTGGCAATCCAAGATTCTCTCGCTTGGAGGAATCGGCCGCGCTCCGATCTTCCTTCCGAGTCGGCCCGAGCACCTGCTGCTGCTCACCGAGGATGGAGAGGCATGGCTGCTCGACTCCCGCGATGGCGAACGAACCGGGCCCTGGATCATGGGCTCCAGCCCCCTCGAAGGTCCCGTCGCGACCAGCGAAGGAGTCCTCGCGCAACTCAAGGACGGTCGCATGATGTACTGGACCAATCGGGTCAAGCCGATCGAGAAGCCCGAGGCCAGGATCGAGAAGGATCAGCACAGTGGCACCACCGTCGGGATGGCCGTGCTCAGCCGGGAGGATGGTTCCAGGCGACTGCTCGAGTCTCCCTGGACCGCGTGGCGAGTCGAGCTTCAGGACGAGGTCTACCGGGTCACTCGTGCGGGTGACCCCCAAGGCGGTTATGCGATTCGCCGCGACGGTGACTGGAGCTACCTGGCCTGGGAGGCACCCAATCCCTCCGCGCCCGACGGGCGACTGTGGATCTCCGATGGTGGAGGCCTGGCGGCCTTCGAGGAGTAGACTCCGAGGACCCCAAGGATCGGGGACCTGGGGTTCGGCGGGAACAGCTCCAGGCTGAAGGGAACCAGAAAGCCCTGGCCAGGCAGAGTGACCGGGGCTTGCAGGGGCGCTACCATGGCTCCTCATGGCTCGCTCAAAGCAGCTCCCCGCCCTCATCGCTCCCTGTGCACTGGCTCTCGCGATGGCCTGCGCCAGCTCTCCCACGGCCTCGGACCAGGAGCGGCCCGTGCTGCGCGTGCTGCCGACCAACTGGCGCGCTGTTCCGGCCTGGGACTTCGAGCAACTCGTCAGCGCCCAGCCCACCTCCGGCTGCTGGAGTCCGGCAGACCGCCTCGAGCTCGACGCATGGATGCCCACGGATGGGGCCGAATCGATTCGCTCGGTCGTTCTCCTGGCCCTCGGAGGCGCCCCCTCACGAGAGCTGCTGCTCGCTCACCTGGAGACCCGCCAGCTGCCGGGCGAGCGACACGACGATGCTGCCGAGGTGGTCGCCGCCTGTGCCCTTGGGCGCTGGAGCGATGCGGACACGGCACGACGCCTGGCCGCCCTGGCCGTGGGAAGCGCCCCCCATCCTGACCTCGAGGTGCGCGTCGAGTGCGGCGCCGTGGCTCTCGACCTGGGACGCGAGGAGGTGATCCCCTTTCTCCTCCGCGTCCTCCACGCCGGCACGCCGGCTGAACTCAGCGACCCGATAGATTGGGCCCCTACGGACACCCTGGCCTGGGCCAAGGGCAGGGCCTCGGAAGCCCTCAGCCGCCGGGCAGGCCTGCCCTACGGCTTCCTCCCGGACGGCCCCTTCGAACACCAGATGGTCGAGGCCGCCAGACTGGAGGCCGCCCTGAAGGCCCAGTGATCGGATTCCGGACCTGGCCTGGGCGTCCAGCCCCCCCCATCACCGGGACGGCTGTCACGCGCCCGGCCCGAGCCTGGCCTTTGTCCTTCTTCCAGACGCTCGCGACCGCTACAACAGGAGCCGTGAGGCAGACGGTCAAAAGGGTCAAGATCAGGGGCGATTCGCGTTGGAACTGAACGACGTACGAATCGGTCTGGTAGCCCTGACCGCGCTGGTGGGTGGGAGTGGAATCGGGTGGTGGCTGCGTGGCCGCTACAACTACTCCAGGAGGGTCATCATGGACGAGCTGTGGACCCGCAAGATCCGCAGCTACGAGGCATCAACCGAGCAGGCACACGCGGCCAAGACCATCGCCACCAGCTCGCAGCGTGAAGCCGAGGAGAGACTCCTCGAGCAACAGAACCACACACTACACCTCGAGGAGGTCGCCCGCTCTCTCGAGGACAGACACGAGTTGCGCCTGCGCGAGATCGCCGAGCAGCGCGACCGAATCGAGAAGCTCGAGCTGATGGCTGCTGAACTCGATGTCAGCCTGCGCGGGGAGCGCGCGTCACGCGCAGAGGACCAAGAGAGGCTCCAGTCACTGCAGAAACGACTGAAGCGCCTGGAACCATTTCCGGCACGCATGGAGGAGTGCGAGGCCGAGCTTGCACAGGCCGAGGTCAGGCTGGCAAACACCAGCGAGGAGAAGAACGCAGAGATTGCACGCCTCACCGACTGGATTGCTGAGCTGACACCGCTGACCGAGGCCCTGCAACGGCGCAGCGAGGAGGTCTCCACCCTGCGTCAGGAGGAGAGCGAGAGTCGACAGCGATTCGACCAGCAGCTGGCTCAGCGCGATGCGGCCCTCGAGGAGTCCCAGCTGCAAGCCAGCGTATGCAAGGACCAGGAGACCCTGATTGCCTCGCTGGAGGAACGCCTGGAGAGCGGTCAGAACTCGACGAAGGAGCTCGAGGGCCGGCTTGAAGAGCAGGTCGCGGCGCTCGTCGCAGCTCGCGAGGAGTCCATCCAACGAGACTTGAGAATCACTGAGCTGGAGGTGAGGCTGAGACAGGCAGAGGAGCAGCGGCAGGGTAGCCTGGCCTTGACCACGGAGCTGGAGGAGAGCGCGAGGGTCCACCAGGAGACGAACCAGAAGCTGACCAAGGAGTGCAAGGACCTCGGTGAACAGCTGAACTCAACTCGCAAGGAGCTGGAGGACTGGCTGCGCGAGAACGAGCGCACCCAGGAGACTCTGGCCGAACAGGGGCGAGAACTCGAAGGCACTCGCAAGAAGGCCTCCAAGAGCAGTCGGGAACTGGACAAGGACCGCAATCTGCTGGCCGAGCGTGGTGAGGAGCTCAAGAGCACCAGGACCATTCTCAGTGCCAAGGAGAAGGAGCTCGCCAGGTCCTTGCGACGAGCCATCAAGGCCGAGAGTCAGCGCGACCGCAAGGGCGAACAGCTCAATGCTCGCAACGAGACCATGCGCCAGCTGAGAGATGATTGCAGCCAGCTCCGCAAGCAGCAGCGCGAGGTCGAGCGTGAACTCAAGGCCCGCAGCCAGGAGCTGGAGAAAGAACGCCGCAAGAGTCGCGACGGACAGACACCGAGCCCTCCCCGCAAGAGGAAGCAGGCCCACACCGACGAGCTCATCCCCCGGGGCAGCCGAGCCAAGAAGGCAGCCGCGCCCCGGCGCGATGACCTGACCGCAATCAAGGGCATCGGCACCAAGGTCGCCGAACGGCTGGAGTCCGCGGGAGTTCACTCGTACGCCCAGCTCGCCAGACTCAAGAGCAAGCAGCTCGATGAGCTGGCCGAGACGATCGGAGTCCCCCGCAAGCGAATCGAACGCGAGGGCTGGATCGGCTCGGCCACCGAGCTCAAGCAAAGGTAGAGCCAGGACTCCTGGCCTGGCCTTCTAGAAGCGGAAAGGCAAGCGCAAGTACTCCAATCGTGGCCGGGGAACTCCTGCCACCAGATCCCCGCTACCGAGCACATCGAGGTCGAAACTCACCTGGTAGCGCAGGTAGCGCACCACGTGCCCCCTCGTGATCCCCAGGCTCTGAAGGTCCTGATCAGCGATCGATCCCAGGAATCCAGTCGTTGAGGTCTCGGTCGGTTCATCGGGGTTCTGCGCCAGCAGATCAAACTGGATCCAGACCCCGGTGCTGTCGGGGAGACTCCCTTCCACACCAGCGGTCGTGACCTCGAAGTAGCGCGGACGCAGCTCCACCATGCCGGTGCTTCCCAGCAGGCTGGGCCCCGCGCTACTGACGCTCAGGCGCAGCTGCTGAGCCGCCTCGTCGTAGGCGGCAGCGGCCACCGAGTAAGAAGCCTCTCCGACCGTCAGCTCGAAGTTTCGGAGCAGCTGAGCATTTCGCAAGTAGATCTCGTCCTCACCAGAGAGGAGGGCTGCCGCATCCATCAAGAGACTCCTCCCGCTCGCATCGAGGGGATCGAGCTGCGGCTCAGACTCGGTCAACAAAGGCGGCAAGGCAGTGATCTCACCATCACGGGTCAGGACCCGACCGGAGGCGGCCGCAGTTCCACCGAAGAGGAACCCAATCTGGCCCGGATCCTCGCTCACCGGATCCACCTCTGCCTCTCCAAGGGCAATCCACTTCGACCGCGAGACAGACCGCCTGCCGAAGATCGGTAACAGCTGATCGCGCCAGGTGCCGTCCACGGAGTTGTAACCATGGGGAACCGGTCGAACGACCTGTCCCAGCTGGTAGGCCTGGCCAATGTTGGATGACCCTGACGGATAGATGATGTCCGAGGACAAGTTCTGCACATGCACCTGAACCAGCCCGGGACCGCCGTCACCACCCGCACCGCGCACGACACCAGTTCCAGTGAGGTAGTCGAAGCAGGCCTCATCCAGGTACTCCCAGGGGTTGTCGGGGCCATTGTTGGCACCCACGTGCTTGGCGTCATCCTCGATGAACTCGAGTTCCGAACCATCTGCACCGCCCTCTCTTCCAGCCCCCTCGCCACCTTCGCCACCACGTGCATCGATGGCCATCAGCTGGTTGGAGGTCCCTTCCAGGCTCAAGCGCCCGACAGTCTGCAAGACAATGTGCCCCCCTGAGCCACCTCCCGAGCCGCCACCGACTCGCCAGGCCCCCGCTGTGTTCTCGCCGCCAGCACCGAAGCCTCCGATCGCCGTGATCTGGCCGGTGCCGGTGATCACGATGTCGCCCAGCGCTAGGATCGTCAGGCTCCCGGCACCACCGCCGCCACCGGCTCCCTTGTCCTGATGGTTGTTGATCAAGGTAGGCGGCGGGTAGGACACCGTGGGCGGAACGAAGGTCGAATCACCTCCAGCCCCTCCGCCCGAGCCTGCGGTCGGTCCATTCAACTCACCTCTCACGATGCTCTCATCAGGGCTGTACACGTCCTTGATCATTGACCCCCAAAAATCATCTTCAACGCCCGCATAGACACCGAAAGGACCGGGCCCTGGCCGTCCGCCCCAGGGGAAGTGGGCACCCTGGGAAGAAATCGCCGTGTCCGCGCCCGGAAAGCCGCTCTCGGAGTCCAGGCCGTAGATCGCCTGGTCCGCGCAGAGGACCACGCCCGTGCCTGCTGAGATCCCGATCTGCTGGTCTTGGCCGAGCACTCCTCCGCCTCCGCCAGCAGCCCTCCGGTCAGCTCCGGCCTGGGTGTTATCACGGCCCCATCCGGACTCGCCGCCCTCACCGCCCAGGGTGTCGGCCCCAAAGGCACCTTCACCACTTCCACCACGGGTGGTCACCTGGTTGGTCCGGTAGCTTCCAGTTCCACCGGAGCCGCCACCTGCTTGCCCCGCTCCACCAAACTCCGGCTGGAAGGGAGTCTGCAAGCTGAAGACCGAGGTTGCGTTTCCACCATCGGCAGAGATGCGCCCCTCGACGAGGACCGTGCCAGTCGCAAGAATCGTGGCTGGATTCGGCCCCTGAATGCGCAGGCTGGCAGTAGCAGGAACATGCAGGTCGCGAACATGGAGGCGACCATTTTGTACTAGCTGGGAGTAGGTAGGAATGAAGTTCGGACCTCCGATGAAGAGAGCCTTGGTGGTGTCGAAGACCATGTCGGTGTAGGCAGGAATCCGCAGGTCGAACTCTCCTCCAGGCCCACCGGTTCCATTGAAACCAAAAGACGCCTCGAGCCCGCCAGCGCCCCACTCGGCCATGGAGAAGCTCGTCACCGCGTCCAGGTCATGAAATTCCTCGTCCAGGAATTCCTCGAGGAACTCGTCCCCGGCCTCTACGGGCTGATCCGCTTCGGTCACGGAAGCGACGGTCATCCGGACTAGGCCCCGGAGATCGCTCGGGCTTGTTTCCCCTACCATGTCTTCGAACTCAGCTGTGACCACGGCCCGGAGTTCTCGCCCCTGCGGTAGTAGTCCTAGCGGGGTAATACTCACCGTAGCTCCCCCTCCAACGCAGTTGTTCTCGAGCACAACCTCACAGCCGATGCTCCTCCACTCGCCCCCAATCTCGTACTCAAGACCCAGTCGATCCGGGCTGATGTTCTCAGCTAGCGGACTCACGGGCTGATCAAAGCGCAAGTGCAGCGACACCTGGGTGCTCGGTTCGCTGTAGAAGTTGTTCCCCACCACGACCCCATCAGGGAGTGTGCCGCTTCCGGTCTCGTCGATGGCGAAGTAGGTATCGATCTGACCGCCACTTCGAAGGAAGCTCCCGGTCCCGGGCGCGACCAAGGGCCTGGCATGGCCGGGGCGCACATCCCGAAAGATCTCGGCCAGCTGCATACTGGTCGGCGTGGTGAAGCTGAGGCTGACGTTGGTCGTCAGCGGATTTCCCGCCTCTGAACGGAGACTGCTCGCTCCAGTCGAGGCGCTTGGAATGCTGATCCAATAGACGACTCCACCTGGAACCAGGCCCGCATCACTCAGATCCTCCCGCTTGGGACAGGCCGGCTGAAAGACGACCGTTCGTGGATCACCTACTACTGCCTCGAAGGAGCCCAGGGCACTCTCGCCATTGAGACGTGAGATACTGATCGTGTTCAGGTTGACTGTCGAGAAGTCGACGGCGCTGGAAAAGGTGAATCGAATTGGCCGATTGATCTCCCAGACACCCCCATTGATCACAGAGACATCCGAGATCGTGAAGGCGCCCCCGCTTCCCGCTGCGGCAAACTCAGAGTCTCCCGAGCAGCCCATGAGCATGAGTGTGAACATCGACACGGCGAGTAGCGGCGCGCGGCGTGGTCTATTGATTCGAGCCTCGTGGAAACCAGGGGGGCCAGCAGGACACTTGCTGCGCGATCGCACTCGATGAGTTACGTACATACTTGGTCAGTTGAGGCGTACACCCGAAGGCCTCTTACGACCAGCGAAACCCCTCTCTCCGTCGAGGGCCCGCGGGGTGCCAGAAGAGTTCCTCGTGGAGGGCTGCGAGTGCCATCCACAGAGGAAACTCCAAGCTCCCGCATGAGCTTCATACCCATGCTGATCACCACCACTCAATGTTGCGGTGGCCGAGTTACGTGCGAGACGTACGCGATTGATGATGGAGCACTTCCGCCCGCGATCCATCAAACTCCATGCCACTCCCCTGACCTCAAGGATCAGCGCTCCCCGGATCACTCACGGACTGGCCCTGCGAGCGCCTCAGCAGCCGTAAGCCGGGGCGATCTTCTTGCCAACTCCCCCAAAAATCCCGAGTAGGGTCAGCAGGGTCCTGTGCGCTCTTGCCGCACACCCCTGCACAGTTCGTGATCGTCTACGCACATTCCCGGGCGCTATCTGAGCAGCTCTCCAGTCCGGAGGCTCAGGGCTCCAGGCGCACGATTGTCCGGGGGAATGGGATGCACTCACGGATGTGCTCCACCCCCGCGATCCATCCGACGAAGCGCTCGAGCCCCAGGCCGAACCCCGCATGCGGCACCGATCCATACCTCCGAAGGTCGAGGAACCACTCGAAGGCCGACATGGGCAGGTCATGGTCCCGGATGCGTCCCTCGAGAATCCCCAGGTCATCCTCTCGCTGACTGCCACCGATGATCTCTCCAACTCCCTCCGGGCCCAACACGTCCACGCAAAGGACCTTGGACTCATCCTCGGGATCTCGCTTCATGTAGAAGGCCTTCACCTCCTTGGGGTAGTGGGTGATCATCACCGGCCGCTCGTGCATCTCGGATAGGATCGTCTCGTCCGGAGCACCGAAGTCATCGCCCGCAACGAACTCCGAGTCGGGGTGCTCAAGCAGGATCTTCGAGGCCTCCTCGTAGGTCAGCCTTGGAAAGGGGCCCAGGATGCACTCCAGCTTGGAGAGGTCACGCTCGAGGTCTGCCAGCTCGGCCTGACAGTTCTCCAGCACATCCCTGACCACGTAACAGATCATGTCTTCTGCCAGCTGGCAGACATCGTCGAGCTCGGCATAGGCGAGTTCGGGCTCGAGCATCCAGAACTCCGTCAGGTGTCGGCGTGTCTTTGACTTCTCCGCGCGGAAGGTGGGGCCGAATGTGTAGACCTTACCAAGCGCCATGGCGGAGGCTTCCGCGTACAGCTGACCGGACTGAGTCAGGTAGGCCGTACGCTCGAAGTAAGGCACCTCGAACAGCTCACTGGTTCCCTCGCAGGCGTTTGGAGTGAACATCGGAGAGTCCATGCAGACGAAGTCCTGATCCTGGAAGAAGGTCCGGAGGCTCATCATCACGTGCGACCGCAATCGCATGATGGCGGACTGGCGCTTGGACCGTAGCCAGAGGTGCCGCTGGCTCAGCAGGTAGTCGACACCGTGTTCCTTCGGTGTGATCGGGTACCCATCGACGACCTGATGGATCTCGACGGAAGAGACCCCGATCTCGAATCCTCCTGGGGCTCGCTCGTCAGCCTTGACCTCTCCGGTCACGGAGAGGCTCGACTCCTGGCCCAGGTGCCCGATGGCCTCGAAGCTCTCCTCGTCCACGTTCTTCATGAACACGACGCACTGCACGATCCCGCTCCCGTCGCGTACCTGCAGAAAGTGCAGCTTTCCCTTGGAGCGCTTGTTGTACACCCATCCTCGGAGGGTGACAGTTTGACCGACGTGTTCGGACAGGCGCTTGACCGTTGTGATGGTGGTCATGAATCTCTTCGATAAGATGGCGGCGTCTCAGCCGGGTAGCGTGGAATGCGAGCAGCAGAGCGTAGCGCCAGCGGCAGGGCTCGCAAGTCAGGCTCAGGGGAACATCGCGTGGGAGCCCTTGAGCTCCACTGCTGCGATCACTCCCCCGCGAATCGCGACCCGGCCCTTGCAGACAGCGCCAGCGCGACGGGCCTCGACCTGAACGTCCCCCTCTCCGCTCTCGCCTAGCATCCCCGCCAGCTCCTCGAAGGGCGTCAGGACCATGATGCGCTCGTACCCCATGGCGAGGAGCCGGTTGACGATGCGCTCCGATAGCCCCGCCCCGGTCGGGCGCTCGGCCTCCCGGGAGCTGGGCGTCGACATCGCGTCCAGCCCTCCCTCCTGGTGCGTGACCTCGGCCATTTGCAAGAGTCGCTCCTCCAGCCGCTTCTGTCCGTCTCGAATGTCGATCAGGACATGCTCGAGCCGGCGCAGCTCCAGATCACCACTACCCTCGGCGATTCGGCTGATCTGGCCGCGAATTTCATCGAGACGATCCAGCTGGGCCAGGCGATTCTCCAGGCGACTCTGACGACTGACCATGGTCCACAGGAGGCCCGTGATGGCGATCAGAAGGATGAGGTCGAGGGTTTCCAGCATCGGTGCGGGGGCGCGAGGTCTGGTTGGAGGCGAATCGCGACGGCCGACAAGGTAGCATCCCCGGGCCCACCCCGTCTTCATCCCGCCCTCCATGACCCGCTTCTTCGGTTCTCTCCTCGCCCTCATCGCCCTGATCGGCGTCTTCCTGCTGCCCAAGGGGGACACGGCTGCCCAGGCCGCGCTCCAGGGCACCAAGATCCTCGAGGTCGAGTTCGAGGACCCCCAGGAGCCGGGCAACTCCCTGGCGCTCTGGGAACTCGTCCTGCGGTCTCCGAACTATTCCGAGAGCGAGGAGGACAGGGCTGTGCTGACCCTGGCCTACGCGCGCCTCCAGATGGCAGGGCTGGACCCGCTCGCACCCGACCACGGCGCCTTCGAGGATGCGATCATCCGGGGCCTCCGGCAGAAGGTGGCCAACGAACGTGGCAGGGAGCTGGCGGTGGTTCCCTCCACCGACCCCAGCACGCTCGGCATGATCTTCCTGCTGGGTGTCGGCGAGGGGAAGCTGGGCATCCTCTTCGGCTCGACTCCATCCGAGAGCATCACCAGTGAGCTCCAGTGGTCTCCAGCCAGTAACCTCTCCTTGCTACCCCCCTTGGTGGCGATCCTACTGGCAGTGCTCCTGCGGCGGCCAGTTGTCTCGCTCTTCGCGGGCGTCTTCGCTGGCTCCTTCGTCCTTCAACAGGCCTTCGATCAGAGCCTCTTCTTCGAGGTCGTGTTTGGTTTCAGGGATGTGTTCACGGTCTTCCTTCTTGATGAGGTCCTGGACAAGAACGGAAATGGTCGCATGCACGTGGTCGGCTTTGTCGTGGCGATGCTGGCCATGGTCGGAGTCATCACCAAGAACGGGGGCATCCGGGGCCTGATGAACATCGTGGCTCGCTGGGCACGCAGCGCACGCTCTACCCAGGTCTCGACCTGGTTCATGGGCCTGGCCGTCTTCTTCGATGACTACGCCAACACGATCCTGGTGGGTAGCACCATGCGCCCACTCACCGATCGCTATCGCATCGCCCGCGAGAAGCTCGCCTTCATCGTCGATAGCACGGCTGCGCCGGTTGCGGGGCTATCGATCTTCAGCACCTGGATCGCCTTCGAGGTCTCCACCTTCAGCGCGCAGCTTCCAGCTGCGGGACTGAGCCCTGACGAGGGCTACATGGTCTTCATCGACACCCTGCCCTATCGCTTCTACTGCATCCTGACCCTGATCCTGGTCGGCCTGGTGACCTCCACGGGACGGGACTTCGGCCCCATGCTTGGCGCCGAGAGGCGTGCGCGAACGACAGGGCAGCTCGTGCGCAAGGGCGGCACCCCCATGGTCAGCGATGTGGTCACCGCCATGTCACCGGCTGAGGGAATCACGATCAGGGCCTGGCGGGCCCTCGTTCCTCTGGCCGTCTTCGTGCTCGTGACCTGCTACACCATCCTCGACACAGGTGGTGCCTTCGAGCCGCAGGCACCCTCGCTCTTCACGATCGGGGGCCTCTCAGCCATCCTCGGTGACAGCGACAGCTACGCCGCCCTGTGGAGGGGCTCGAGCCTGGGCTTCCTGGTCGCTGTGCTGGCTTCCCTGACCGCTGGACTCCGCCTCCAGATCCTCGATGCGGCCTGGAAGACCCTCACTTCGATGGGAGTCGCCCTGGCCATCCTCTTCCTCGCCTGGATGATCGGCGCGGTCTGCGGAGCGCTCGGCACCGCCGAATACCTCACCGTTCTTCTGGGCGACTTCGAGTTCCCCCTCTTCCTACCCGTGATCCTGTTCCTGCTCTCGGGAGCCATCGCCTTCGCAACGGGTTCCTCCTGGTCCACCATGAGCATCCTGTTGCCCCTTGTCGTAGGGCTGTCATTCGGCCTGGGCGAGCGCATTGAGCTGGGGGGCTATGCACTCATGATCCTCTCCATCGGGGCAGTCCTGGAGGGCTCGATCTTCGGCGACCACTGCTCTCCCATCTCCGACACGACCGTACTCTCTTCGGTCGCCTCCGCCTGTGATCACATCGACCACGTGCGCACCCAGGCACCCTATGCGATCCTGACGATGGTGGCTGCCATTGTGGTCGGTTACCTACCAGCCGCCGCCTTTGGCCTCCATCCTGGTCTCAGCCTCCTGGGCGGCTTGGTCCTGCTCTTCGTTGTCCTGCGTATCCTCGGCAAACGGGCCGATGGAGAGGTCGGCCCCGAGCTAGCTACAGTGGCGAACTCTCCGGAAGTCGGAAGTTGAGCACGAACGCGTCTCTCTCTCCGAAGCTCAAGAAGAGGCTCCTCCTGGGGGTACTCTTCGGCGTCCTGGTCTATGTGAGCTTCGCCTTGCTGACCGATGGTCCGGGCATCTGGGATGCACTGCGAGACTTTCCCCCGATCTGGATCCTGGTCGCCTGCGGCCTGTCCTTTCTCAATTACTGCGTGCGCTTCGCACGCTGGGAACGCTATCGCTCGATCCTTGGCATCCAGATGCCAGTCCTGACCTCCTTTCGGATCTACATCGCGGGACTGGCCCTGACCGTGACCCCCGGGAAGATGGGAGAGGCATTTCGTTCGATCTTGATCCAGCAGGTCGATGCCACCCCCATCGCGCGCAGTGCTCCGATGGTCGTCGCCGAGCGCTTCACGGACCTCCTGGGGTTTTTGATCCTGGTCGCCATCGGAGGGATCGCCAGCCAGCCGGACTACCTGTGGGTCTTCTGGGGCACACTGGCCCTGTGCGTGTTCCTGCTGGTGCTGGTCGGTTCCCGGCGTGCCGGAGACTTCATGCTGGCCATCCTTGCGCGGCTACCACTCGTGGGCAGCCTTGTCGAACACGCTGGACATGCGCTCGACTCCAGCCGTGAGCTGCTGCGACCACGAGAGCTGGTGATGCCCTCGGTCGTGTCAACCATTGGCTGGGGCCTGGAATGCTTCGGCTTCTACCTCATCTCCAATGCCCTCGTTCCCGGCGGAGTCGATCTCCTGTTCGCCACCTTCACCTTCTCCCTCTCGGCCATCGTAGGAGCGGTGCTGATCATCTTCCCAGGCGGGCTGGGAGTCACCGAGGCCTCCATGGGAGGCCTGCTGACTGCTCGGTACAAGGCCATTGGCCTGGCTCAAGGTGTGGCTGAGGCCAAGGCTCTCTCGGCTACCTTCCTGATTCGGCTCTGCACGCTCTGGTTCGCCGTGCTGATCGGTTGTCTGGCCCTGTTCCTGCACACACGCCTCTCACGACGTGCGGGCGGACGTGACCCGAAACCAGAACTGCCCTAGAAGACTCCGGACACCACGGAGCTCAGTCGTACTCCGGCACCTGTGGATCGCGGCGCACCTGGCCGAAGTACTCCATTGCAATTCCCCGGAATGTGCGCCCACCGGTCGCCCCCCCCTTGAAGGCTTCGATCCACTGGCGTGTCTCCTGCAACTTGCTGAACACATGGGTCCCAAGGACCTCTGGCGGACCGCCGCCAACTTGCTGTGGACTCACGAAGTCAGGGTGCCAGGCTGGTTCGATCTGGGTACGTTCGTTCCAGTCATTGAAGGTTGCTATCTGAATCCAGTCGGCTCCGGAATCCAGAGCAGCTGCGGTAGTGGTCGCGTAGAACTGCCCCTCGAATTCCTCCGCGACACGCACACAGAGCGGACTTCCGTCTTCACCCATGAGGTTGTTCACTCCCCAGCCTCCTACGCCCGAGTCATCGAAGCCCGGCCAGACCGTCTGGATCGCCACACGCTCAACCACGTCCTGGTCGCGCCAGTCCATCACACTCTCCGTCAGGCCACGGGCGTGACTCTCCAGGGAGAGCAGACTCGCTGAAGGCAGGGTAGGGAGCCCCAGCTGGGCGTCGGTAAAATTGCGGTAGCGCAAGTAGCTCCTGGAGACCAGCTGCCAGCGTGTGAGGCCCTGCAGGGCCGAACCGAGCGCTGGTGGGCTGTCGCCCACGAGGAAGAGGTGCTCGCTCGTCTGGTTCCGTACCTGGGCCTGGATCCAGAGCCAGTCACTCTCATCGAGACACTGAGTGCCCGCTGGGTTACAGGTCTTGTTCCGGAAGATGAAGACAACCAGTCGATTGTCGTGCCTCAAGACGGAACGCAGACCGCCGACCTGCTGCACCAGCCGCACCAGGTCTTCAACCACACCCTGAATCTTGTCCGCCTTGGTAGGTTCACCCTGAACCCAACCGAGGAAGTGCACCTTTGGCTCGTACATCACGGCCAGCTTCAAGTTACGCCCTGGCTCCTCGGTCACCTGGAGCAGCGCATCGAAGGTCTCACGATTGATCGGCTCGCGCCCCTGAGCCACCAGTTGATCAGCCAGCTTGTGTCCCTGGAAATCAAAGATGAAGTGATCGATGCCCGCACTCTCGGCCAGCTTCACGTGATAGCGCAAGACAGCCTTGTCACGGGAGTCATAGGCCCCGATCAGGGGCAGCTCGTGGGGACCACCCTCCGTGCCGATGGCCAGGTCCCGGCGACCATTGCCCCTGAAGCAACCCTGGTTGGAGCCACAATCAGGATCATGGGCGAAGCCCACATAGGAGTTATCGCAGGCGGGGGGAGCCACCCAGCGCCAGTTCCTCCAGACCTCCTGGGGGGCCGTCGGGGTGGTCGTCGCCCCAGGAAAGAACGGTGACCGATAGCGTCCCACATAGCTGGCGCCAACACGCCGCTGTGGATTCCCATCGACGCCGTGTCGCTCACCGAGTTGAACGAAGTCGACAGCGTAGGAGCCTGGAGCCGCGCTCCTCAGCTCGACTCGGAGAGAGGTCTCATTGATCCTCAGCGGCGCCAGCGGGCGAGTCTGCAGGAAGTTCCAGCCACCCAGATCATCCATGCAGGGATACCACCGCCCCCTCGCAAGCAGGCGCCTTGTACCACGCTGGTCATCGATGCCATAGACGGAGAGCTGGAGCTGGACCGTGGCGCGTGGCGCCTGGGGAAGCGAGGCAAAGCCGTCCGGATGAAGCCAGGCGCCTGCCTCGAGATAGGACCCGGCCGTGATCGGCGGAGCACCGCGCTCCGGATCACCTGGGAGTTCAATGGTCTGCGCAAGGAGAGCCCCGCTCCCCTCAGCTAGCAAGGCGAAGCCAGGACCGTAGTAGCCCTGTGTCGTCTGCAGGGTCGGACCGGCCGTCAGCCCCGACGACATCTCCCACGTCCCGCTCCCCGGTCGCCAGTCCTCGAAACTCGCGTCCGGGACCTCAAGCGCTCCGGGACGTTCCCAACGAACAGCCGCACCCTCGAAACAGACCGGCCCTGGAGCCGAACAACGCAGTCGATAGCGCAGCTCTGTTGCACCCGACTCCGAACCCCATGATCTGACCTGCTGCCCCGCGGTGGACAGGTACAGCCAGCGCTCCCGCGGCAACTCCTCCGTCCGCCAGCTGGGAGATTGGACGACCTGCGTCGTCTTCAGACCGGAGCACGAATCAACGCTCAGCGAGATCTCGCCAGATCCCACGACCGACTCGAGCCAGACCCAGACTCCAAACTCAAGCCTCAGCCCTGGTCGGTCCGGACCCGGCACTGCGGCAACGAACTGACCCTCCTCGAGGGGCAGGTGCAGTTCGAGGTGCGCGTCAACACCGGGCGGTAGATCACAACCCGCCGAGAGGCCCTGCGCCTGAGGTGTACGGACGGCTTCGAAGGGATTCGATCCATCACTGGCCAGCTGGCTCCAACGCTCCAGCCCCAGCTCGAATTCTCCTCCAGGTAGAACCTCGCCCCCTTGAGCTCGTGCACCTCCCGCCATCGCGAACACCATGTGCACGAAAATCCATCTCCGATTTCTCGCCTGCAAGCTCCTCCTCCCGGGGCTCCTTCTTGTTGTTGGCCGGGCGACGCCCGACCGGATCTCCGAGGGAATCTTATTGCAGCTTCCTAGATTCGGACACCCCTCCGCAAGTTCTGTTGTCCAAGCTCTCTTCCATGGGTGAGTCGCGCGGAGAAGGCCAGCCCCGCCAGCAGCGTCGACAACAGCGCCAGCCATGCCGCCAGTGGCGTTGATTCAACCTGGATTGACCCAACAATCCCCGCTCTGGGTGGAACCATGAAATTTGATCCAGCGGAGTGGCGCTCGGCCAGCGGCACGAAATCGGCGGCGGCGAGCAGGCTCCCATCGAAGAGCTCGCTCCAGTCAACGGCGAAGCTGGCCGGATCACCCGCGACGTTCATGACCTCGAGGAAGCCCAAATCCACCCGACCGGGCCCGTGAGAGACCAGCACCCGATCTCCCTTCGCGGACCACAGCCAGGCCTCTCCCTCGACCACTGCGTTGCTCGAGTCCTGGGCACGAACCTCGATCTCCCAGGCCGAGCGCACGCCCCGCTCGACACCGGCAGGGCTCCCTGCTTGGACTGCTATGACCAGCTGTGCCTCGCGGGGATCGTCAGCACGAGCGACCCCGCGCTCCTCAGCCCAGATGCTGGCCAGTTCAGAGATTTTCTCAGGCACACCAGCCCCCACATGCAGCGATCGTCGCGGAGCTGCCTCGCCCTCGACGATGTGACTGCCGTCCCAGACAAGGGATCTGCCCGCGTACTCACCAATCACACCGGGGACGGCCACTCCTCCGCTGGCGAACAGGCCTATTCCTGCGAGGGAGTCCTCCGGCGCACGATCAGTGATCCGGTTCCAGGGTGGGTCCATGCCGGGCAGAAGAGCCAGCTCCGGGCACGCTGCGACGGGCAGGCGACTCCATGCAATCGGTGGCTCCGTTCCTCTGAAGAGCCCCTCACCAGCAGTTCGCCAGACCCGGGCATCAACCGGCACCCCTGCCTCGTCCAACCAGTCGATCGCTGCCCTGACTGCCACCTCGTAGCGAGTGGCGTCGTCTCCCGGGGCGACCGGTAGGAACATGGAGGGACTGCGGTCGACATCGAAGTGCCAGGAGCGCTCGACCGGAGGCGACTCGAACCTGGGGCCAGCCACCGAGAGGCCACCAACAAGGGTGGCCAGCACCAGCCACCAGACTCCGGGGGGCAGTCGACGGGCACGCCCCCGGGTCGGTCGCTCACTCTGCTCGGCAATCTCACGCCAGATCTGAAGGGTGCCGGTGGCGCGTGTCACTGGCGCCTGCCGACGACGCAGGAAGACCAGCAAGATCACCGGCAGCAGCCACAGCAAGAAGCCCCAGGGCCGCGCCACCGAGAGCTCAGAGATGATGAGCGAAATTGCCATGAGCGACGGCCCCCACTCAGCGCGAGAAGAGCTCGCTCATCAGGGTCTCGAAGTCCTCCGCCGTCGATCGACAGGCGTGAGCAATGCGGTGCCTCGAAGCCAGCGACCGCCACAGCTCCATCTGCTGCTCGAGTAGATCGTGATAGCGCAAGCAATCTGCGCGGGAGAGGTCCAGCTCGAGCACCTCGTCCTGCTCCGGGTCCCACCACTCGACTGGACCTTCGGCTGGATGAAACTCCTGTGGTGAACAGAGCTGCAAGAAGCTGACCTCCCGTGACCCTCGGCGCAGGCTCAGCACTCCCTCTGGAGTCACCCCCCCCAGGTCACCGATGCACAGCACACGACTGCATTCACGAAACCACTGTGGGTTGTCCAGGACGGAGCCGAGGCCAGAACAGCCCTCGGCGACGAGCTCCTCGAGAAACCGCAGCAGAGGTCCGGAGCCCTCCCGGGAGCGCCCCTCGAACAGACGTGGTTGCGCGCCCTCCCCGGCGGAAACGACCACCCGCATCCTGGCCCCTAGACGGCAACCGAGTGCCCAAAAAGCAGCGGTGCACTCGGCCGCACGCTGCAGCTTGCCTGGAGGACCAACCCCCATCGAGGCGCTTGCGTCCAGGGCCACCGCCCAGGATTCTCCAGCCTCCCGTCGAGTCACCCTCACGAAGGGCTTCTCCAGGCGCGCGAGGAGATTCCAGTCCAGCTGACGCAGGTCCTCCCCCGGCCGATAGGGTCGGAAGCCGACGAGGTCCGTTCCCGCCCCGTCCATGGAGCCCAGCCCCATGCCCTCGGAGCGTTGCCTGGAGGCCACCAGGCGCATCTCAAGCCCCGCGAGGCGCGAGACAAAGCCTGGCTCGAAACGAACTCTCGCAGAGGGAAGTCGGCGGTCAGTCCGTCTCATCCCGCGCACCCCCTCGAGCTCAGTCCGTACGACGGACTGCGACCATGGTCATGTCGTCCTCGCAGGTGTCCGAACAGAATTCGATCACGCCGGCGATGACTCTCTCGGTCAGGTCGCTGGCCTCCTCGACAACCCCGACCTGCTGCAGCATGAGCCGTTCCAGCCCCTCCTCGCCAAGCAGGTCATCTGGGCGGTCCGGGTGTCGCGCCTCGGTGATCCCGTCGGTAAAGGCCAGCATCACGTCCCCGACTCCGAGCTCGAATCGGTCACTCTCGATGAACTCGAAATCGGCCATCATGCCCAGCGCGGGCCCGTGTGCAGAGATGCGACGCACCTCACCAGTCTGCTTGTTGTAAATCACCGGTGGAGTGTGCCCCGCATTGACCACCTCTACCGCTCCGCCTTCCGAGAGCAACGCAACAAATAGGGTCACGAAGTTGCCGACCTCAACCCGGTCGGCGATGTCCTGATTGACAGAGCTGACCGCCTCGCAGAGATCGGGAACAACACGGACCGTGGAGCGCAAGCTCGCCTGGGCCTGGGAGGTGATCAGAGCAGAGGCTGGGCCGTGTCCGGTGACGTCACCGACGACGACTCCAAAGCGACCGTCTCGTGTCTTGAAGAAGTCATAGAAATCTCCGCTGGTTCGCTCCGCGGCCCTGTACCAGCCAAAGACGTCGTAGCCGCTGAAGTCCTTGGGGATCTGCGGCATGAGGTTCTTCTGAACAATGCTGGCATTGTCCAGGGACTCCTCGATCTTGGCCTGCTCGATTGCTGCGAGGTGGGCTGCCATGTTCTTCAAGGCTGAGACGATCTGCGTCGACAGCCTGGAGAAGTACGCCAGGTCACTGGCACCGAACTCCCGGGTGGCCGCCTTCGAGTCCACGTAGAGAGTGCCGCGGATCTCTCGTGTTCCTTCGGCGTGAAAGGGAACACACATGACCGAACGTAGCTTCAGGTCGTAGACGCTGGCCCCCAGGTCTCCGGCCTGGCTATCTATGTCCTTCAGGGGAGCGCCCGTCTCGAGCACCTTGCCAACCACGCTGGTGGAGAAACGCGAATCCCCCCTGAGATCCTCGCCTCCTCTCTGGCGAGCAATCCTCACGGTAAAATTCTCATGCCCCTCGTCAAGAATGAGCATCCCGCGGTCGGACCCCGTACGCTTGATCGAGGCGTCCACGATGTAGGTCAAGAGCTCGTCGAGGTCGTTCTCACCCTTCAGTCGGACCACTCGCTCTGCGATCGAGCCAGCCTCCTCGAGCAAGCTCTCACTCCTGCGCTGATCCTCGAGGATGTCCCCGGTCAGGAACTCTCCACTGTCGGACTCCCGCCCCGATCCGTGCTCGCCAATCGACTCGCCCTGCGGCGTGTCGGAGGCCTTCGGTTTCTTCTTCCAGAACACCATGGTGGGGAGTCTAAGATACCCCAGCATCAGGACGACCAAAAATCCTTGCCACCCGCCCCCCTGGACCGACAAACTAGCCCCCTAGATTGTCCCTCCAATACGCCCGTGATCAGAATCCGGAGCCGCCGAGAATGCACATTACCGTTGAGCCTCGCGAGAGCTACGCCATCCTCTACCTGGCTGGTGAGTTCGACACCTACTACGTCCCCGCGCTTCAGGAAGAGGTTGACGGGCTGCTAAAGGCAAATGTCAACAACGCCGTTCTGAACCTCCGGTTGGTCAAGTTCATCAACTCCACCGCACTTGGGGCCATCATCAAGGCCTCCAAGCAGTTCGGTGATTCCGGCGGTCGCATGGTCATTGCCCACCCCTCGAAGTTCTGCCGGGACATCCTGGAGAAGGTAGGCCTCGATCGCGTGGTCTCGATCTACGACACCGATGAGGAGGCTGCCGCCAACCTCGGAGCCACTCAGCCATCGACTGACGGTACCGATGATGACGTCTTCACCGAGGACAAGTCATCTGTGCTCTTCCGACCTCTCGACACGGACCGCGTCGACCACTTCATCTCCCAGAGCAACTCTCCGATAAATCCCGTCCACGGGCACAGCTTCGGCAAGAACTGGCGCGGGATCGGACGCATGGCAGGTCTGGATGACGCCAGCGTTCGCTTCACCTGGACAGGCGGGAAGACCAAGATGGAGCCCTTCGCGATGGCACAGCTCCTGGCTCTTGGCACCCAGTGGCAGATCAAGTTCCGACTGCCGCTCCTTCAGAAGGGCTACTGCGAGGCTCAGGCCACCATCAGCGAGGTCGAGGAACGAGCCGATGGCATCAAGGTGCAGGCGACCTTCTGTGAGATCGACGATGAGACCCGCGCCTCCGTCCGTCAGTACGCGGCCGACATGGCCTACCTCAAGGAAGAGCTGCGCAAGGCGACCGACGGCTGAGACTCTTTCAATTCAGGCGGTTCGATCCTGCCTGACCTGATCATCAGCAAGGCGCGGCTCGTCCGCGCCTTCTTCTTGCATGGGAGCTGACTCTTCGTCGCCTGCACGTGCCCGCAGGAGGATCTCCTCGAAGCGCTCCGCCACGACTGCCCAGTCCAGGCGCTCCTCTGCAATTTCCCTTGCCCGCACTCCCCAGCGACGGCGTGCCTCTGGTGAGCCGGCTGCACGCGCGATGACCGCACTCCAGGAGTCGATCGATCCAGCCTCAGCGAATAGGCCGGAGCCGTCCTCCTCGAGCAGGTTCTCGAATCGAGGCAAGCGCGATGCCAGGACCGGCAGGCCACAGGCCAGCGCCCGAGGAATGTGAATTCCACGTACCCGCTCATCGACCGCAGGGACCGCCAGCAAGGTGGCGCTTCCCATCAGTCCAGGGATCTCCTCCACGCGAGGCGAGGGTAACCAGTGGACGAAGGCCCCGATTCCGAGTCGGTCCACCTGGGCCCGCAAGGCCTGCCGGGAGCGGGTGGGTCCGTCACCTGCGAGGACCAGGGACCAGTCGTGTCCCTGGGCGATGGTGCGCGCAAAGGCATGGATCAGGTCATCCAGCCCCCGATCGAGGGAGAGCTTGCCCACGTACATCAGCAGGCGACCTAGCATGCGGTGCCGACGAACGTAATTGGATGTCAGCCCCGGCCGAAACACCCCCAGGTCGACCCCTGCTGGCAGCACTCGAACTCGCTGCTCGTCAAAGCCCTCCGAGAGGGCCTGCTGCCGGGCAACCGGATCGAGAGCAACCACGGTGTTCGCCATGCGCCTCACGAACATTCCCCAGAGCCGCTCACCGCACCAGCGCAAGAAGCGGGTCAGCCGACCACCACCTGCTGCCGAACCGGACTCGACCAGGATCAGGGGAACCTGAAGCTTCCGAGCAGCCCTCGCGCCCAGGAAGGCCGCAGGTGAGAGTGCGTCGTAGGCGATGATCACATCGGGACTGAACCCGACGACTCCCGGTACTTCGGGCTTGAGTTCGCCCCCCCCCGGAACACGGTCTCCACCCGACCGTGGAATGACCCCAGGAGGAGCTCCGAATCCACGCACGTTGTGGCCCCGGCCCAGTAGCTCCCGTGCCAGCTCAGGTGCGTACTCACCACCCTTGATCGCCAGATCAAAGGGGTTGAGGAGAATTGCGATACGTAGGGAATCATCCACGGTGGGCAGTGGAGGGTAGACCTCCAATACATCGGCTCAAGTGACCTTTCGAGCACAATCCGAATTCAACGCTCAAGAGCATTTTTCAGGTGCCGAGAACTAGGTGCGCGGACCCCCATGGAAACCGTCCCTTGAGCTACATGACACCCAGCGACAACTACCTAGATGGCCCCCTGGCCCCCCTCCCCGGCACTGGAACACCCAAGCGTGGGCTTTTCATCGATCGCTGGGGCACCTTGCTCGAGCCCCCCTCGGGCTCAGCCAAGCAGACCTATGGCCGTCTTGAGTTCACGCCCGGTGCTCAAGACGCCCTGTTTCGAGCTGCTCAGGCAGGCTACAACATCTACCTGCTAGGCAACGAGGATGCCGTCGCCCAGGGACACGTGAAGGATGCGGAGTGGAAACGCTTCGAGACGGAAATGCTTTCCGAACTGGCCCGGAGTGGCGTTGGCGTGAAGCGCTGCTATGCCTGCCTCGACGACCCCGAGAAAGGCAAGGGCAAGCACCTTCGAGACTCGGTGTTCTTCTTGCCGAACACCGGCGCCATGTACCACGCTCGGCAGCACGACGGCGTCAACCTGACTCAGAGCTGGGTCATCGGGGACACCACTCTCGAGCTGGCAGCAGGCTGGCGAGCAGGCTGCCGCACCGCCGGAGTTCGCACAGGAGCTGGCATGAGTGACGACGAGTTGCAGACGGATGTCAGCTTCATCGGAGACGACCTGGCATGCGTTCTGAACGAGATCCTCCAGCTGGCCCGCGCTGCCCGCAACTAGGCCGAGACGATTCAAGAAGCGGCCGCGGCTCCTCACAGGGGCCGCGGCCGCTTCTTCGTTTCGCTCACCGAGTGCACCCGCGTGCCTCTGGGACCTCTCCCTCTCTGGCAAGTAGCGGTGGAAGCCGGATCAGTTCATCCATGACGGAGCGCGGGAGACCTCTTCTCCCCTGGTCCGCCGGCGAAGCCGGTTCCAGCAAGGCGTCGGAGACCGGATGGCCCCAGAGCGGCCTGGCCTACGCCTAGAACTCCCGGCGAATGTGCCGGAAGAAGGTACGCACGAGGCCCCGATGGGAGCGAACTGCCCCATCCGACTCGATTCGTAGAACCGACCCAGGGAAGACGCGCAGATCGAGGCGCTCGTTGAAGAACCAGACCGGTTCCAGAGCCTCCTCGGGCAGCACGATGACCCTGCCTCCGTCGGCCAGCTCCTCGAAGGTGAGAAAGGAGTTGCGCTGCAGGGCATAGGTGGAATTCCACATGACCAGATCGCCGGGCAGCCCACGCCAGTACTCCGCCACGAATCCAGCAGGTTCAGACCCCTGGAAGCCCATTGCCAGGTCCTTGGGGCCGTTGGGGTCAGGCTCGGGCTCGGGTTCGGGCTGCGGCTCGGGTTCGGGCTGCGGCTCGGGTTCAGGCTGCGGCTCGGGTTCAGGCTGCGGCTCGGGTTCGGGCTGCGGCTCGGGTTCAGGCTGCGGCTCGGGTTCGGGCTGCGGCTCGGGTTCGG
>JABACD010000038.1 GCA_014237855.1 Planctomycetota bacterium
TTGCAGTCGTTTCCGGCCAGCTCACACTCGTCCGGGATGCTGTTGGAGTTGCAGTCGGTGATCGACTCGCAGTCATCCGGGGTTCCGTTTGAGTTGCAGTCGGTGTCGCACTCGTCGGGGATGCTGTTCGAGTTGCAGTCGTTTCCGGTCAGCTCGCACTCGTCAGGAATGCTGTTGGAGTTGCAGTCGGTGATCGACTCGCAGTCATCCGGAGTTCCGTTTGAGTTGCAGTCGGTGTCGCACTCGTCGGGGATGTTGTTGGAGTTACAGTCGTTTCCGGTCAGCTCGCAGTCATCCGGTACGCCGTTGGAGTTGCAATCGGGTCCCGATTCGCACTCGTCAGGGGTCCCATTCGAGTTGCAGTCGGTCTCACAGTCGTCAGGGATGTTGTTGGAGTTGCAGTCGTTTCCGATGAGTTCACACTCGTCCGGTATCGAATTTGAGTTGCAATCCGTGATTGCCTCACAGGCGTCGGGGGTGCCGTTGCTGTTGCAATCCGCGTCACATTCGTCGGGGACGTTGTTTGAGTCGCAGTCGTTACCCACGAGCTCGCAATCGTCAGGGATGCCGTTCGAGTTACAGTCCTGAGAGGTGCCGGAGCTGATGTCGCACTCGTCGGTGACATCGTTTTGGTTGCAGTCGAGTGCACTGGTGGCCGTGATTTGGACTCGGTCGATTTGCCAGCCGAGGTAGTCGTTGTTGAACTGATCCAGGCTGTCGAATTCGAACTGTACGACGACTTCCTGGCCGATAAAGCTGGAAAGGTCGACTGTCCGGGTCTGCCAATCCAGCTGGTTGGGATCATTGGAGACCAGGTCGACCGCGATACCGTTGATCGTTACGACGGCCATGTCGAAGACCTCCATGCTGGACTCGCCCTCGTGCGCGGAGCAGAACTCGAGCTGGGCCGAGAGGAAGCTTGGCTGTAGCGTCACGGTGGGGGCGACCAGTACTCCAGCCTCAGCGGTGCCGGTGTCGAAGGTGCAGTCTCCGTCCTGGCCAAAGTAGGCGTGAAAGCTCCCCTCGCAGGTGCTCACTGGAGAGCATTGATCGGTTACATGCCACAGACCGGTAGCGCTCCAGTCAGCGGGGAGGCCCATCTCGAAGGACTCGTCGAGCAACAGTCCTGCAACCTCACACTCGTCGGGGATGCTGTTGGAGTTGCAGTCCGGGCTGGTTCCCAGGAGAGTGTCACACTCATCGGGGACGCCGTTGTCGTTGCAGTCCAGGCTCGTGAAGGAGCTCAGGTCGCAGTCATCGGGGATGCCATTGGAGTTACAGTCCGTATCGCACTCGTCCGGTACACCATTTGAATTGCAGTCTGCGCTTATCGCGGAGCTGACGTCGCAGTCGTCGGGAGAGCCGTTGGAGTTGCAGTCCGGCTCGCACTCATCGGGGACTCCGTTGGAGTTGCAGTCGTTGCTGGCTCCGGTGAAGACATCGCAGATATCCGGAATGCCATTCGAATTGCAGTCGATGTCACGGGCGTTGAGTCTTACTCGGTCTACCTGCCAGCCCCTGTTGATGTTGAAGAGGAAGTCACGGCTGTCGAATTCGAACTCGAGGGTCACCTGCTGCCCGATGAAGGCCGAGAGATCCACCGTGCGTGTCACCCAGTCGACCTGAATTCCATCATCGGAGACCACGTCCACGGGTGTTCCATTGGCATACACGGTGGCCCGGTCGAACTCACCACCCTCTCCGTCGTACGACGAGCAGAACACGAGCTCGGCGGCAGCTGCAGTGGCCGGTACGGTGATCGCAGGACTCGTGAGTGTTCCCACGACAGTGGAGCCCGTGTCAAAGTCACAATCCCCATCGATCCCGAAGTAGGCGAAGGAGGTCCCGTCGCAGGTCGAAGGGGGCGCGCACTGGTCGGTGACGTGCCAGAGCCCGTCTGCGCTCCAGGTTGCGGGTAGACCGCTCTCGAAGGACTCCGAGTAGACCGGGACCCACTCCTGATCGTCATCGACTGAATTTCCATTGCAGTCGCTTACCCCAGGCAAGCCGAGCGCAGCCGGACCGACAAGCAGCACCGCCAGAGCTCCGGCAACGTGCCGGAGTTGGGGCTTCAGGTTGTCTGGAAGAAACGAGAGAACACCGGGGGAATAGTGTCGATTCATTCGTGGGGACCGTCGCCGGTGCGCCGCCAGGGACGCTTGTATGGGGGATGGCTGGCAGCTAGGGGGCAAAAATAGAGAGCTGCGCAGCCTATACATTTTCAGACTACCTCAATTCCAGGACCCCGCAAGGGACTCGTCCACAGTGCTTCCTGGATCCTCGAGACCCACTCCAGGTCTCCCATGAGCCTGTTCCTGAGCAGGGTCCAGTGGGGGGCAGCCCGTCACGAGAGCCACCTGGGACGCGGACGATTCAGGCTGGGTAGTGCGCCAGATCGTGCAGCAAGAGCATGAGCCCCTTGCCGCAGAGCCTGTCAGCTAGGTATCGAGGAGGTTCCTCATCACCTGCCCGTGCACGTCGGTTAGACGCCGGTCGATCCCGTCATGGCGAACTGTGAGCCGCTCGTGATCCAGACCCAGCAAGTGCAGGATAGTGGCATGCACATCATGGACGGTGGTGATGTCCTCGACCGCCTTCCAGGACCACTCATCGGTGGCTCCATAGCTGATGCCGCCACGAATGCCTCCGCCCGCCAACCAGCAGGAGAATCCAAAGGGGTTGTGGTCTCGTCCCTTGGCCCCCTGGCCGCAGGGCATGCGACCGAACTCGGTAGTCCACAACACGATCGTCTCGTCTAGCAAGCCCCGTTCTTCCAGGTCGATGAGCAAGGCCGCCGCAGGGCGATCCATTTCCATGGCCATGGCGGCATGGTCCCGCGGAAGGTCCTCGTGGCTGTCCCAGTTGCGACGGGGGAAGCCATTGTCTGCACCGCTCCAGACCTGAACGAACTTCACGCCACGCTCGAGCAGCCTTCTCGCGACCAGGCAGCGCCTACCGAAGTCCGCAGTCGGTTCAACATCGAGCCCGTAGAGTGCTCTGGTTGCAGGGCTCTCCCCAGTGATGTCGAGGACCTGCGGTGCGGAGAGCTGCATGCGTGCAGCCAGCTCATAGGCCTGGATACGTGCACCAAGGCGGGAGTCACCCGGGCGAGAGCTGGCGTGGGTCCGGTCCAGCTCCGCGATCAGCCGTCGAACTTCAGAGTCCTCCGCGCCTGCCACGGAGTCGGGTGGAAATAGATTTGGAATGGGGTCCCCGGCACCGGGGCGGATCATCATGCCCTGATGCTGAGCAGGCAAGAATCCTGCCGACCAGTTCTTCGGGCCATTCGGTGCGAATCCGCGAGAGTCTGGTAAGGCAACAAACATCGGCAGCTCTTCGCTCTCGCTCCCCAGTGCGTAGCCGACCCAGGCGCCCATCGACGGAAATCCGGGGCGCACGAAGCCGGTGGCCTGGAGAAAGGTTGCAGGGCCGTGCACGTTGGATTTCGAGACCATCGAGTGCACGAATGCCATCTTGTCGACGCAACCGCCCAGGTGCGGAACCAGATCGCTCATCCACTTGCCGCATTCACCATATTGCTTCCAGCTCCAGGGCGAGGCCATGACAGGGCCGGGGGAGGACTGAAACAACTCGACGGCCTCACCGGGATCCCAGGGCTGCCCGTTTCGCTCGATGAGTACCGGCTTGTAGTCGTAGAGATCGCACTGACTGGCAGCGCCTGACATGAAGAGCTGGACCACGCGCTTCGCTCGCGGGGGGTGATGCAATCGGAGAGCGTCATCGGCCAGGAGCCGAGCAAGTGCCATGCTGGCCAGCCCGCCTCCTGCCTGTGTGAAGAGTTCTCGCCGCGTGACATTCATGGGTCAATCCACGTAGAGCAGCTCGGCCAGGTTGAAGAGAACACGGGTCACGCTCTCCAGGCCATGCTGACGCTCGTGAGCCTCGAGGGCTGCCCGCTCTGCAGGGCTTGGCGCTCGCAAGAGGGTCGCACGAAAGGCGGCATCGACCGAGCCCGAGTGTTCAGCGAAGCGTGAGGCGCGCTCGAGCAAGAAGCGATCATTCAGCATCGCAAGCGCCTGGAGCGGAGTGGTCGTCTCATTTCGGACCGGTACGCTGGATGAAGGGTCTGCACAGTCGAGCGTCTGCATCCAGGGGTCGGGTACAGAGCGCACGATAAACCGATAGATCGAACGTCGCAGGGTGCTGGGCTCGTTCACATCGCGGCGTGCATAGAGGAAGCGAGGTGATTCGTCGTCCTCGAAGCCAAATGCCTTGAAGCCTGGGCCTCCGGTATCGAGGCTCAGTTCGCCAGAGAGTTGCAAGGACAGGTCGCGGATTTCCTCGGCCGAGAGCCGACGGCGATTGGCCCGCCAAAGGAACTTGTTGCCAGCATCGATGACTGCATTCTCCTGGTTGCTGTCCGTACTCTGTTTCCAGGTCTCGCTGGTGATCAGCAGGCGACCCAGCTCACCCGGAGTCCTGCCATCTCGTAACTCGCAGGCCAGCCAGTCGAGTAGCTCGGGGTGGCTTGGGCTTGAGCCCATGCGGCCGAAGTCGTTGGGTGTGTCGACCAGCGGGCGGCCAAAGTGCCAGCCCCAGATGCGGTTCGCGGCTGAGCGCCAGAAGAGGGGGTTTTCCCGATCGATCAGCCAGTCAGCGAGGGCCAGACGCCTCGCTCCCTCGTCGGTGGTGGAGTCGAATCGTGAGGGGAGTGCGCTGACTGCCGAGAGGGCTCCTGGCAGCGCTGGGTCAAGCGGTCTCCCTACTTCACCTCGATCGAGGACATGAACCGGCCTCGGTTCACGTGGAACGACGGCGAAGACAGTCCTTGGTCTGGCGAGAGAGGAGCTCTCTTCTCGGAGGTGACCAATCACACCGTCGAGCTGCTCCAGCTTGGTCCGCGTTGCCTCGTTTGCCGGGACTCCGAGGGCCTTGCGGCTGGAGTAGCCGTCAACCAGTCGAGTGCGGCCCCAGAGGCCTGCCTCGATCGAGTCAAGCGCTGTCACCGTTGAGCCTCGAGCAATCTCCTTGGAGTCGACGAAGACCTGCAGCTCGGCCAAGGCGAAGACCCAGTCCTCGTTTCGTTCCCACAGCTCGGTGGCCGTCACCCGGACATGGCGTGCTCTGACGCCATCGGCGGAGATGCTCACAGCGGCATCAGCGGGATTGGGAAAGTCCTCCAGGAGGTGTTCCGCGAGCAGGCTGGAGGAGTCGAAGTCCGGGGTCAATGAGGCCTCTACCTTGAATCGTGCCGGGAATCCGAATCCTGGAGTGTCGGCAAAGTCCACGGGACGAGCGGGCACGAGCACCACGCGCTCCAGGGCATGAACCTTACCCAGGTCGATCTGGACCCACTTGGTGGTCTCTGCACGGTCAGCGATCTCACTGTGCCAGCCGTTTCCCGGGCTGGTCTCCTCGCCAGCCAGAGACTTCCGTTCACGGAGGAGTGCAGCCTCTAGCAAGCCGAGTTCATTGCGTCTCGTGGTGATGGTTGGATCTCGGTCTACCAGGCGATCAGCACGCTCAACTCCGGCAAAGACCGATTGCAAGGCATAGTAGTCGGCTTGTGGGATCGGGTCGAAGCGGTGATCGTGGCAGCGAGCGCAGTGTACGGTCGTGCTTGAAAAAGCAGTCATTGTGCTGGTGACCATGTCGTCACGATCGAGATTGCGCGTGACCTGCTTATCGTGTGTGCCTTCCCGGAGTTCAACCTGTCCGACGAAATCCCAAGGGCCGGCCACGATGAATCCAGTTGCAGCAACTGCTTCAGGGTCGTTCGGATACAGCACGTCTCCCGCAAGCTGGAGTCGTGCAAACTCCGACCACTGCATATCATTCGCGAAGGCAGCGATGACCCAATCCCTGTATGGCCAGGCGTTCGGTCGCGGCTTGTCCTTGTCGTAGCCGTGGGTGTCAGCGTAGTGCGCAACGTCGAGCCAGTGGCGCGCGAACCGTTCGCCGTAGCGAGTCGAGCCGAGCAGGGAGTCGACGGTCTTCTCGTAGCTATCCGGGTCAGCTGAGCCGGCGAATGTCTGGACCTCATCAAAGGAGGGATGAAGTCCTGTGAGGTTGAGCCACAGCCGGCGAGCGAGAGTCCTGCTGTCCGCTCGGGGGGAAGCTGCGAGTCCCTTCTCCAGGAGGTCTGATCGCACGAAGGCATCGATCGGGTTGGCGATGCCGTCGACCGAGGGCACCTGGGGGCGCTCCAGTGGCTTCAGGGACCAGAAGTCCTCGTCGGGGCGGGGGGTGCCAAGTACCACGCCCTCTTTCCATGGCAGCCCCTCGTCAATCCAGCTGCGGAGTGCGTTCACCTCCTCATCGCTCAGGGGAGTTCCCCTTGCCGGCATCTCCGGTGGGTCACCGACCAGGAGCTCCAGCAGGGGGCTGGCCTGGGAGTCGCCGGGGGTGACGATGGCTCCGTGCCTCGATCCTGCGAGCCACTCTTCTCGGGTTGTCAGGGAGAGCCCAGCCTTCTGCTTGAGAGCGCCATGACACTCGATGCAGCTTCGCTCCAGGACTGGGGCCACCCGGTCGACGAAGAGGTCGCCCTCCTCGGCAGTCATGGCGAGGAGCAGCAACGGGGCAAACGATCGGGTAGAGATCAGCATGAGAGTCCAGTGGACCAGGAGTGTAACCGGTTCGCTTCGGTCTGCCCCGGGGTGGCTTCAACCTCGAGGGCATGGAGAGAAGGCAGATCCGATCGGGGAGGGTTTACCGCTCAGGGAGCCGACTCAGGCTGGCTGGTCGTGGTCTCTTGCGCGTAACCTGTCAGGGTGTTCCCGCCAAGACTGTCTTCACCACGCATTACCTGGATCCGAGTATGAAGCTGGTTCTTCTTTGCGCCCTCGTGGTCCTTGCGGCTGTCTATCTCGTGGTCTTCCTGGTTGTGATTCGTAGGTCAACGCCTGGACAGGGTGAAGCTTCGAGGATCCCAAGTGCCCACCAGGCGATGATCGGCTTCGTGACGAACTTCTTCGACTCCCTGGGGATCGGGAACTTCGCACCGACCACTGTTTGGTTTCGAGTCTCAAGGATGGTGCCGGACGAGCGAATTCCGGGAACCATGAATGTGGGACACACACTCCCAGTGATGTTGATGGGGCTGCTATTCATCCAGAGCGTCGAGGTCGAGAGCACGACTCTGGTCAGCATGATCGCGGCCTCCGTCCTAGGTGCGTGGATTGGTGCCGGTTGGGTGGCGAATCTTCCGCGGCGGCGTGTCCAGCTTGGTATGGGGATCGCACTGCTGGCTGCAGCCCTGTTCATGGGTGGCTTTGAGCTCTTGGGCAAGCCTCAGGGTGCAGGTGCCCTGGGGCTGGAGGGCGTGACCTTGATTCTGGCCTGTGCCGGTGCCGCTCTGCTGGGTGCTCTGATGACCATAGGTGTTGGCTTCTACGCACCCTGCATGGTGCTCGTGAGCATGATGGGTATGAACCCAATCGCTGCCTTTCCGATCATGATGGGGGCCTGTGCGTTTCTGATGCCGGTGGCGAGCACCCGTTTTCTACGAGAGGGAGCTTGCGATCTACGTTCAGCACTTGGGTTGACCCTCGGTGGTCTTCCCGGGGTCTTGCTTGCAGTGCTTGTGGTGAAGTCCTTGCCTCTGGATGCACTGCGATGGCTGGTGGTGGCCGTGGTGTTGGTCACCGCGGTGGGCATGTTGCGATCAGCACTGAGATCGCCAACTGGGCCCACCACGATGAGTTCTTGGGAAAGAAGCGGTCCCTCCTGAGCTGCTACAGGCCGAGGCCATGGTTTTTCGTGTCCTGTTCGCCGTGGGATAAGGGTCCTACAGGGGGTAAGCAGAGAGATACATCAGACCTTCTGTGAAGGTCTGATGGCCATTCTCCAGTTTGGAGGCATACTGGAAGCAGTAGGCGCCCCAGCCAGGGGCTCTGGGTGTTCTCAGCGCCTGGGCCTTTGGCTGTGTAGCCTGGAAGAATGTGATTGCCGTACTCACGACTCAACCCGCGCTCTTGTTGAGGCTGTATTTGAAGTCCTCACTTCGTAGAGCGAGTTCTACTTCTCCCGTTCAAGTATGAATAGCGATACTCACCTGGGCTTTCTCAAGTCCCTTAGCTTGTGTCTCTTTCCAGTGATCTTTGTTGAGGCCGCTACGGGGTCGCAAGCTGACTGCTCAATCCAGCTGCCCTGTTCTGATCCCGACGCGGCGCAGTTCACCACATTGCCGGAAACTGACGAGTGGGGCGAGGACTTCATTCCCGACGAGGCAGCAACAGACCTGTTCCTGACTGTTGGTCAGTTCGACTCCGAGTTCTACGCCGACTTCCATGGGGTCCCGACTGCCGACATCCAGCTGATTGGCGTCGAGCTTTCACTCGATCTCGAAGTGACTCAGATGGAGCGAAGCCTGTTCAATATCATCACGCCTTGTCGGTTCGAGTGGGTCTGGCCAGTCAATGCCCAGGTCGCAGCGAATCCCGCCTTGGGAACGCCTGACTTCACCGTCTCCCCACAAATTGAGGGCTCGGACATGGTCAGTCTCGTGCCAGGTGATACTTATCTCTGGAACATAAATGATCCAGCTGACTACAGCGGTCCTACCGAGGCATCGGGTTGCACATCGGCGACGGCGAATCTAAGCCCCTATGTTGGTAGCGGCGCGCTCTCGTGGCAGCTCTTTCTCTCAGCGCTTCCCACTGACACAGGCTGCAGTAATGCTTCTGCGCAGAGATTTGTGAAGGGAATTGCCAGCCTGAGTGTTCGGTACACCTATTGCCTCAGCGACTCACCGCCCCCGACGGTTGACTGCTCCGGTTCGGAAGGATGCACTCCCGGCTACTGGAAGAATCACGAGGAGCGCTGGGACGATCTGAACGGTGATGACTTTACCGATACGATCAAGCACTTCCTTTCTTTCAATGCTGTCCTCGGAGTTACTGAGGCTCAGTCTGGAAAGGCCGATAGCATCACCCTGCTCGATGCTGCTAGCACTGGTGGTGGAGGACTCAACGCCCTTGGCAGGCACACGGCCGCGGCTCTTGCCAGCTCTGATACCTCGATCCTCTATGCGTATGGAGTTGCGCACGTGATTGCTCTCTACCGTGATGCCGTTGGGGCAGACCCGGGCCCGGAGACGGTCTCGAGTGTTCATGCCCTTCTGGAGGACGCGAATGAGGCCGGTTGCCCGCTCTCCAATGACTACGAGGGCCCGACTGTTTGCATCTACTGTGATGCAAATGAAGGAGACTGCCCGTGCGCTGGCGACACAGCCGAGGGCGGCTGTCGCAACTCGACGGGCCAGGGTGGAACCCTGTCCGTCACCGGGACCACGAGCTACTCTGCCGACGATCTGGTGATCACGGCCAGTCAGCTGCCTGCGAACGCGCCGGTCGTCTGGATCTCGGCCAGGCAGGCTAATCGCGACGTCCTCGGTGATGGCTTGCTCTGCATTGGAGGGCTCAAGATCCTCCGTACCCTCGTCACCACATCTGATGCTGGAGGTACCACGACCCTTGGACCGGGAATCGTTCAGATGAGCATCGACAGTCCGGTCGACCTGGCCGAGATCTTCCCCGGTTCAACATGGCACTTCCAGGCCTACTACCGTGATACCGCCAACGTATGTGGCGGCCAGGCCAACCTCACGAATGCTGCCCAGGCAGTCTTCTACTAGTGGGGTGACGACGGAAGCGTCCGAATAACCCTGAGGAGGCCGCGTCAGCGGCCTCTTCTCATGGGGGATCTGAGCCTCATGGGTCGGACACAGCAAGGAGCTCGTTGTCTGAGAGACTTGTCGAATCCAGCTAGCCGTGTATCTGGGCCGACTAGGGGTTGTCTCTTGCAGACACCCCGATGTCGGGAAAGTCCGTGAACAGGCCATCAACGCCATGGTTGTGGAAGTACCGACGCATCGACTCTTCCTCGTCGAGGAAGGTGTAGGGGAAGACCCTCAGGCCTAGTTGGTGAGCCTCGTCAATCAGATCCGTCGTTGCCCCTGTCTCCGGATCCTCTATGGCGGATCTGTGAGGTGCAATTCCCTGGCAGTACTCAGCGACCGAGATGAGGTCCTCGGGAGTGGTGTTCTTGCCGAGGCACAGCACCAACGGAAACGGCGAGGCCTGCTCCTCGCCCAGTCGCCTCATGCTCTCCTGCTCGAACCCCTGGAGGATGACGAGTTCTGGATGATCTCCATGGCCGGCTTCGAGTAGACGGGCCAAGAGCTTTGCCTCCATGGGGAGACCCTGGGCTCTGTGTAGTCCGGGCGCCTTCAGCTCTGGAATGATTCCGACCATCCGGTTCTTGCCTGCGTTGAGCCGCTGGACCAGGTCGAGGAACTCCTGGAAGCTCATCAGGCGATATGAACCTCGGCCCTCATCATCGGTGATCTCGATGGCTTGGATTTCGGAGAGCTCGAGATCCATGAGCTTGATGTTCCCCTGGTCATCTACGAGGTCAGGATAGAGTCGCGCAGCATTGGATCTCCGGGTGACGGTCAGGTCGTGAGAGCAGACGAGCGCTCCGTCCTTGCTCATCACCAGGTCGGGCTCCAGGAAGTCAGCACCCTGGTTGTAGGCGAGGGTGTAGGCCTCAATGGTGTGTCCCGGGACGTATCCGCTCGCACCTCGGTGGGCGATGACGATGGCGCTTGGTCCCTCTTGGGCGACTTTCATGGATCCACAGCCGCTGGTCAGCGCGAGGAGTGCCGTGACGAGCTGAAGAGGGAGGCTGGCTCGAAGCGTGCCTACCCTGTGGAGGAGAGGTGGTTTCAAAATACTGGTTGCTAGGGGAAGAAGCTGGTCAATCAACCGTCAGTGGATGTACCCATCGGCAGAGCAGTGAACCAGACAAACCAGTCAATCAAAAGGAGCCGACCATGTTACTCAGTACGACAGTCTTCCTTCCCGCGATCGCTCTTGCAGCCTTCGCGATGCCTCAAGAGGCTCAGCAGGCATCTCCTGCATCTGAAAAGAGTATCTACCCGAAGCCAACAGGCGCCCTGGAGCTGATGGTTGAGGATGAAGCGGTGCATTCTCCGATGACCATGATCGAGATGTTGCTCAGCTACGGCGCGCTTACCGGCCAAACTCTCACCTACAATACTGATGTCTATCAGGCACTGCACAATACCAGCCTGAATCTGACTCGTTCATGCGCGCTACCACCTGAAGAGGTCCAGCCCTGGATCGAGAACCTACTCATACAGAATGGTTTCGTGCTGCAGCCGATCCTCTCCGGGGAACAGCCTCTGGCTGCAATTCACCTGCGATCATCCAGGCATCTGGGTACCGTCTCGACCTCCATCGGGGCAGAGGATCTCGAGTCTGTTAAGGATAGTGCTGCGACCATCTTCAGTACGGTGTTGATGCTTCCGAACACTGACGTGCGTCAGCTGTCGAGCTCTCTCAAGGTCCTGATATCCGACAGAGATACTCAGAGCCTCCTGCCTGCTGGGTCCACGCACAGCCTCCACATCCGCGGCTTTGGACCATGGGTGTACGAAATTGCAGAGATGGTCAAGAGAGTGGATGTATCTGCAAGTCCGATCGCTGAGGGCGAATCAGGGATCAGAGTTGAACTCATGAGCTTCAAGCTCAAGAACGCCGAGGCGATCGCAGCCTCTTTCCTGGTCCAAGAGCTCATAAGCCAGAGTCAGAAGATCGTCGTGGGGGGGTCGGCGAAGACAACTGTAGCGACACAGAAAATTCCAGTCAGCCCGATCACCGTGCTTCCGGACGAGAGGACGAACTCACTGATCGTGACGGTGCGGAGTGACCTGGTCGATCGCCTCAAGCAAGCGGTCGCACTGGTCGACGCAGAGTGAATCCAGAACCTGTCGCTCCCAGTGCGGGAGCGACAGGTTCTGATATTTATCTGGGCACCGTGGGGGAGCCGGAGAACCTCGCCGGGAGCCCCGCTGAAGTCTCGCTATGGCCTCTCTTGAGGGGGGCTCTGCCGAGCAAGCGAATCTGAGAGACGGCGATGCTTGATTGAGTCCCACACTTCCACCACGGGCTGGCCGATCCAGCTGTCGAGTTCAATGGTGGCAAGTGCTTGTCTGAGGACGAGGGCGAGCTCTTGGTCAGCGACAGATGAGAGCGCACCAACGTAGCGGACGATTGAGGCGGCGAGCTCTGCCTCGAAGATGACCGACTCATCGTGATTAAGGAGGGCCTTGGCTGCTGGCTCTCCTTGATCCATCACACTTCCGAGTAGCACGGCCAGCCTCGGCTGAGTCATGACCAAGAGGGCTGCCCGTCCTGAGTAGCGACGATGAACGTCCACGAGCTCTCGCCCGAGCTGACTGTCCTGGAACATGCCGTTGCGCAGACGCAGGAGGTCGTCGATCGGTAGTTGCCGGCCGAGGGAGGTGTCGGCCGCTTGCGAGGCCTGGCAGCCCGGCGGGAGCGGAACGCGGAAGGACGCGACAATCTCTGCAGTCTCGTTGATGACACGTGCGTTGTCTTCCACGTCTGCTGTTCCTATCGTCTGCCCATAGACGGAGATTTCCGGGTTTGAGTAGAAGGGAATCTTGGGTACTCCCCCCTCAACAGTGTCATAGGCCATCACTGTTCTGAAGATCCCGCCTGGATGTATGTGACCGTGGTTGTAGCTATTGGACGATGAGTTGGCGATGTCGTGGTCGGCTCCCTGAATGTGCCCCACTTCATGAGCAAAGGTCAGATTTGCGACGCACTCGGTCAGGACGACGCCGAATGCAAGGGGTGCTGTGGCATTGACCCAGGCATATCCGCACCAGTCGTATCCCTCACCCAGGAGGATGACAATGTCGGCGGAGACGTAGTTGCGCACCTGCACAACTTCGTCCATTTCTCCATCGGCTGGCCTCTGAAGGCGATCGAGATCGGTGGCAATGTCGGTCTCCACATAATCTGTGAGGTAGGTCGTGCTGAGCACGAGCCGGGTCCTTGCACAGCTATTGGCGTAGGACTGGTTTGTGGAGTCGATGGCGAGCTGGGCCACGCCCTCGATGTCTACTGCCGCTTCAGCAGCAGCGGGGGTGTAGGCGATCAGGGTGTCGATGAGTACGATCTCCTCGGTGGTGGCCTGAGCCACGCCAGGACCATGACTGATAGGCGTGGTTGATGAGGGCGAGCCCGGTGGGGAAGTGTGAGTCCCCGGCTGCCCCAACCTGCTCGTGGCGCATCCCGCACCCTGTGTGGCTGCGACCTGAAGAAGAACATGAGCATCGCCCCCGAGCGGCCTGATGTGATAGGTCTCTCCACCATGGTAGATGTTGCCGAAGAGCAGACCATGCCGTGCCACGACCACCGCGGAGCCAAGCTCCCCGACTGAGGTCCCGAACCAGCTCAGATCGTCGCTTGCTCGAACACTGAGTCGGTCGGTCAGGAAGACAGGCAGGCCGAGGCCCGGTGCAACGGCCTGGCCGGAGAGCGTAGACGGATCGACCTGGATGAGCTGGGGGTTGATGAATCTTCCATTGGCCAGGAGGGAGTCGAGGCGACCACCCTGCACGCCTGTCAGGGCCAGGCCACTGTTGGTGAGGACCGGCTCCATCAATGTCTGGGCCATGGCCTGGGGTGTGCAGAGCGCTGCGAGGGCGAGTAGAGAAGCGAGGTGTCGCATCGGGCCTCCGGTTTGAATCGAATGCATGGGTGCAAGAAGCTGATGCCTTGCAGAGAATAGAGGGGCATGCTGTTCTACCTCGCCTCACCCAGATGTGGGATAATTCATCCGGGAATGGCCCCTGGGCTGTCTCGTCAGCCCAGATCAGGCTGGCTCTCGTGCCGGCCCTGTGCGCCTGAGGCCATGGTAAAGGGGGCCCGTTCGCCGCGCTGAAGCCAGTTGCCAGGGCACCACTCTGAGCTGCGCTCGGCCACGTGGATGGTCAGGGCCTCCCTGGAGATCGGAGAGCTGTTGTGCGAGGAGTAGTGCGGCATGTGATCGTTGAACAGCACCACACTTCCCGCTGAGACCTCCAAGGGGCGAGCACTCTCGAAGTCGGGCCAGGGAGTCTCGTCGAGGGTGCGCAGGGTCCCCGTGCGGCTCGACCAGTCCACCTCGTAGATCTCTCTCAGCGGTGAGCGGTGGGCCCCCGGCTGCATCCACAGGCATCCGTTCTCGAGCGTGCTGTCCTCCATCGCAATCCAGAAGCCGATAACCGTCGCGGGGCGTGTGATGAGATAGCTCGCATCCTGGTGCCAGCGTACCTCTCCACCAATCTTGGGTTGCTTGAAGATGTACATGGTCTGCCACAGGAGTGCCTCGGACATCCCGATGCTGTGGAGGGTCTCCTCGAACAGGGGCAGCCGGCAGAAGCTCGTGAACTCCGGCACCAGGTCGTGCATGGCATGCCCGATCTTGTTGATGGCCCTGCGCTTCTCCACGACGAGCTTGCCTGCCTCGTTCAGAGCATCCTGCTCCAGGAAGCAATGGACCCCCGTGGCCGACTGCAGGAAGGCCTCGTCTCGACCGGAGTCGCGATCATCGGTACGAAACACGGTCCGGTTCGCGTCCAGATCGAACTCGTTGACAAGGCGGGCTGCGGCGGCTCGGACGGGAGCGAGTGACTCGGGGGCGATGGCCCCCTCGAGCACCACGAAGCCATCCCTGGCGAAGCTGGCTGCTAGATCTCCCATCCCTGGAGCATAACGTGGACGCGGACCCGTGCCTTCAGGCACTCTGGTCGAGCCTCTCCCACGGGAGGGGAGGCGCCCATCCAGTCAGAGTCTCACGATCCGCCACGCCTGGACCTTTCATGAGCCGCATCTTGCCCTTCATCGCTGCCCTCGCTCTCCTGACCTGGGTGGGGGCTGAGGCCGGGGAGACGGGACAGCTGGACCTGAAGGGGGCCACCGCCGAGGTCTACAAGACCGCTTCGGGCGATGAGCTGTTCCTCTACCTGTTCGTTCCGCCTGGACACGACCCAGCTGCTGACCGTCGTCCGGCCGCAGTCTTCTTCTTCGGCGGCGGCTGGAACGGAGGTAGCCCCACGCAGTTCGAACAGCACGCTCGGTACCTCGCCAGCCGCGGGATGGTGGCGGCCCTCGCGGACTACCGGGTCAGGAGCCGTCAGGGCACCACGCCCCGGGAGTGTGTCGCTGATGGCAAGTCAGCCGTGCGCTATCTTCGCCGACACGCGGAGCGCTTGGGGCTCGACCCGCAGCGAATCGCAGCCGGTGGAGGCTCGGCTGGGGGCCACGTGGCTGCTTGTACCGGCACGCTCCCAGAGCTGGATGATCCCTCGGATGACCTCTCGGTCTCCTCGAAGAGCAACGCGCTGCTGCTCTTCAATCCGGTCTACGACAATGGGCCCGAGGGGGGCTATGGTCACACGCGGCTGAAGGCCTACTGGCGAGATATCTCACCGGCCGAACACATCGATGAGCGCACGCCGCCAGCGATCGTCTTTCTCGGTGAACAGGACGATCTGATACCTGTGGCAACCGCCGAGCGATTTCAGTCACGCATGAAGGCGGCTGGGGTCAGGTCGGTCTTGCACACCTATCCGGGTCAGGGTCACGGTTTCTTCAATGAGGACAAGGGAGGCGCTGAGCTCTTCCTTGACACACTCCGCAAGCTCGATGCCTTTCTGGTCGAGCTCGAGTATCTCGAAGGTCGGCCCACTGATGAGCAGCTCGGGGCGGCATCCCGCAAGCAGGTGGAGGGGCAGAAGCCATCACGTTCGCTCGAGGAAGAGCTCGGCTACTCCTTCTCTCGGGGAGTTGCTGCCCTGACGAAGGTCACGCGCAGCTGGCGAGAGGAACGCGAGTGTGTCAGCTGTCATACGAATGGGTGGGGGCTTGTAGCGCAGGCTTCGATCCCACTCGCGTCAGAGGAGCGGGAGGCTGGACGCAGCTTCGCTCAGGGCTACCTGGCCCAATCGATCGCCGAGGATGCCCGCCAGGTTGGTCAGTACGGGAGCGTGGAGGGTGTGGTCTCGACGGCGGCCTTTCTCGCCATGAGTGATGCGCGGGGCGCCTCGGGGTTGCAGCAGGTGACAGCCCGCGGCCTCGACCGTGCCTGGGAGCTTCTCGACGAGAGCGGCACCTGGGAGGCCTGGTTGCAGTGCAACTGGCCGCCCTTCGAGTCGGACGCGGAGTTCGGTCCAGCGCTGGTGCTGGTGGCCCTTGGAGAGCTGCGTGAGATCGGCGAGCTACGGGCCGAGGATCGTGAGGGAGCAGGCAGGTTGATCGAGTACCTACGCGGTCGTCCGCCTGTCGATCTGCACTCGATGGCAATGAGGCTCTGGGCAGCAGTCCACTGGCCGGATCTCCTGACGGAAGAGCAGCTGAGCTCCTGGCGCGAGAAGCTGGAGAAGGCTCAGGCGCCCGATGGTGGCTGGTCCATGTTTGCCCTCTCGGGACCTGCCTGGAAGCGTGATGGCGGCGAGGAGCAGACCAAGTCGAGCGAGGCCTACCCGACCGCATTCTGCGTCTACGTCCTGCGGAAGACGGAGGCGACCTCCTCCGACAGTTCGATCAAGGCAGGCCAGCGCTGGCTCCGAGCAGCCCAGCGCGAGGGTGGCGACTGGTTCACTCGTTCACCACGACGAGACGGCAAGCACTACATCAGCCGCACCGCGACGGCCTTTGCGCTGATGGCCCTCGCCGAGGAGCTCTAGGGCGGGAGGGGGGCTGGCCGCCGCGCTTCAGCCTGTGGCCTGACTGATCGTGAAGGACACCAGGAACCCGAGCACAGCGATCAGGCCCGTCCAGTCGTGAGTCACCGAGAAGGCCTCGGGGATCATGGTGTCGACGATCATGGTCAGCATGGCCCCACCCGCGAGGGCTGTCGTTGCGGCGAGGATGAAGGGCGAGAGGCCGTCGAAGGCCGCATAGCCCACGAGAGAGGAAAGGCCGCAGGCAGCAGCAATTGCAGTCCAGACACCAAAGACATAAGTGGTCGAGCGACCGGCCTTTCGCATTCCAGCCGAGCTCGACAGCCCCTCGGGGAGGTTGGAGAGGAAGATAGCGGCCACGGTGGCGATGCTGACCACCCCGCCGTGAAGGATGCTCAGGCCAATCGCGATCGATTCGGGAATCCCGTCCAGGAGCGCCCCGATGGCAATGGCCGTTCCACTCCCTGACTGCCCCTCCTCGTTCGGCTGTTGATCTCCGGAGCGCTTGCGGTGTCGGGCTCCACGGGTCGCAAGCCAGCGATTGGCCAGGGCGTAGAGGATGGCTCCGGCCAGGAAACCCAGCACGCTGGGGACCAGCCCCGCCTGCTGAAAGGCCTTCTCCATCAGCTCGAAGGCCAGGGCCGAGATCAGGACGCCGCTGCCAAAGGCCATCACCGCGGCGACTACCTGGCGAGGCACCCTGACGAGATAGCCGATGGCTGCGCCCAGGACCAGAGCCCCGCCTGAGACGAAGCCCCAGAAGATGGCCTGGTAGGCAGGACTCATGCCTCGAGGGCTGGTGAGCTGGCCAGCTCCCTGATCTGATCACGGTGATGGCCGCGTTCTAGCAGTACCTGGATGATCCAGGCTTCCTGGAGAGGGGGTCTCGCCATGTCGATCGCGTGCATCTTGCTCATGCTGCCAAAAGCTACCAGAAACCGTCTCTCGTCTGGACAAGCAGTCGAGATCACCTTGGCGCGGGAAGCGAGTCTCTTCCCATGCCGCCTTGCCCGGTTGAAGCAGGACAGCTCCTAACGCGAGACTCTAGAGCTAAGCTCGTCACGCAGCGCCTCCGCGATCAGGCGATTCCCCAGGCTATTGATGTGAAGGTCGGAGACTTCATAGCAGGACTCGGAGGACTCGCGGTAGGGAAGGCGCATGTCGATCCAGGGGATACCATGCTCGATGACCTTGGCCTGCAAGTCATCAGCGAGTCGATTGGTCACGTCGAGTTCCTGGGGACTCAGGCCAAGGTTCTCAATCAGGTCATCGAGTGGCTCACCGAGCAGCTGGGGCTGGCAGTCGCGAAGAGGGGGGATGTAGACGAAGATGAGATCGATGGAATTCTCGTTCCCGATCCTCAGGATCGAGTTCAAGAATCGATGTGAGATGAGCTTGGCCTGCTCGATTTCATCGGGATACCAGTGGAAGTACATCAGCTGGTTCAGATCCTGAGAGATCATTCCCTTGATCTTGCTTCCTTGTTTCTTCCAGGTATTTGAGCGCTTGACTGGTGGTGGGGGCGGTAACGAGTGGAAGTAGCGATAGGTATTCAGGACTCCACCGAAGTCATTGCCTCCATAGATCGCAACCACGAATACGTCTGGGTCGAGGAAGAGGAACTTCTCGAGGACCCCAACATAGTTGTAGAAACTGAAGCCACCCTTGCCGCCATTGAACGACTCGATCGTGGAGGGACCTCCGATCGAGAGGAGTTCGGCTTGCAATCGATTGGCGAACATGTCTTCCAGCTGCACCACGCCCGCCGTGTGTGAGTCGCCTGTCACGATGATCCGTAGGTCTGGCTTCTTCTCGCTGGGCTCGCTTGTAGTGCGAAAGCCCAGGGAATTCGTTCTCATGGAGATGCTCTTGCGGGGGAGTCTATCCTTGATGATCTCGTAATCGAGGTTGGAGACCTCCCAGTAGATGCACTCCACGTCGTAGATATATCGATTTCGAAACCGCATCGTTGCGAAGAGCTGGTGTGCATCTTCCTCTGGGATTGGAAACCGCAGCAGCTCGGAGCTGATCCGAGGCTCGAGGGTCGTGCTGGCCCGGTCCGAGCGTTCGGTCAAGATCTCGTCCAATTCCTCGCGGCTCTCTACAAGGATCACCGATTCATGAACGGGACGGTTGTTCCACCAGAGCGCCGCCAGAGCTAGCCCAAGTAGCGTGGACCCTGAGAGGGCCAGGAGTTTTGACCGCCATCTTTCCATCGGGAAGCTGAGTCTAGCTGCATCAGGAGGGTCGATCTAAGCCTATCGCGCTTGATTGGGGCCAGTTCGCAGACAGGGCGACTGGTCTGGGATGTGATCGGGAAGGCCCACGCCGCCACTCGTGTGTGTCTTGGTGCCGCAAGCCGACAACCGGGTGGGACGATCCCGTGGGGCTGGCAGGAGCTGAGGGTCGCCTGCTCGAGCTGGGCCTTCCAGTGGTGGAGGGAGGGAAGATCAGAGCTTAGGTAACCATCCGTTCCGCATTTCCTTGCAGACATCTCCACGTCAGGTGCGATGGCTCGGGTTCTCTCATGAATCGATCACTGCCAAAAAAAAACTCAGGGAAGTTGGGGAATCCAGGGTTCGGTTCCATCCATGGCTCATGGCGAGAATGGTCCAGCGACCATTCAGGACCCACTATCCAGGTACGTATTGAACCTCCCCGGCTGAAGCTATTGGGGAGGACACAACAAGGAGAGACTCATGAACCTCAAGACTCTGATCACGGCACTGCTCGCGCTTGTCATGTTCGGGGCTGTGGCAGCTGCCCAGTCCTATCACAGCTATCCGCCTGGCTATCCCTTTGGTGCGGATGGCACTCCTGAGCATCCTGATGGATACGACGGTTTCCCCGGCGACACACCGCCTAACACCCCCGGAGCTCAACCTGGAACACCTCCCCATGGTGGCGATGGCGGTCAGGGATTAGGTGCTGGCCATGGTGGAAAGGGCGGCGACGGTAAGAAGGGGGGCCTGGACGGCACGGACGATGGCGGCCACGGCGGGAATGGAGGTGACAGCGGTGACACCGGCGGTGAGGGCGGCAATGGCGGCCTTGGGGGCAAGGGCGACAACGACTGCTTCGAGGGAGACGCCGGTGGTGACGGGGGCCATGGCGGTGATGGGGTCGCCGGTGGTGGATCAGGCGGTGATGGAGGTGACGGCGGCGATGGACTGTTCATCGGCGGCGACGGCGGCGACGGCGGGTCCGGAGGCTTCAAGCACGCTGGAGGCCAGGCGCCCGACGGAGAGGACGGGAGAGATGGCGAGACGATGATGGGCACGATTCGAGCCATCTTGATCTTGATCCGTGAATTCTCGGAGCTGATCAACGGCAGCCCCATCGCGTTCTGGAATCTCCGAACCGGACTGATTCTCCAGGGCATCGCATAGGCCCGTTCGAGTGATCCCCGGGCTCATCTCTTCACTGCTGAAGAGGCCGCTCGGGGGTCACTCATCACGCTCCTGATCCCCAAATTTTCTTCTGCAATGGACGACCCGATGCACTCCACTCGAGCTAGATCTGTGTTCCTCCTGGTCTGCATCACAGCCGGTGCTGTGCTCTGGCTACTCTGGCCTGGGCTTCAATCGGAGTCGGGCGATGCGTTGGCCCTGGCTTCAAGGCCCGCCACGATCGCTGTCCAGGCAGAGGCAGGAGACCTGCCAGATTCCGGGCAGGTCGGACCCGAACTCGGGGCACGGGTGGAAGAAGATGAGCCAACGAACAAGCCAGAGCCCCAAGCTCGCGGTTCCATGGCTGAGGAAGTACCGAGGACAGGCTTCATCCATGGAAACCTGCGGGACAGCTCTGGCGCCATCATCAGTCAGGGGCGTGTTCTGATCTTCGGTGACCGTGATCTCTCCAAGGAGGTGGCTACCCTCGAGCTCGAGGGTCCTGAGCGGGAGTACAGCTGCGAGCTGCCGGCGGGCAAGAGCTACTACCTGCTTGTCGATCCTGCCTCGCTGGGTTCGGGCTATGTTCCCGCGCTCGGACGATCACGTGGTCGCTCCACAGAGCGCTCTCATGACCAGCGTGAGTCACCGGACCTGACTCCATACACGAAGTACTTTGTGACGTTGGGTGGTGGGGAGCAGGTGCGCAGAGATCTCCAGGTCGGCTTGCTCGCGCGTGCGTGGGGGCGACTGCTGGACTCGAATGGGTCCCCGATTGAGGGAGCACTGGCGCGCATGAGCGGTTTGAGCAAGGACATCTCAGGGCTGAGCGAGGATGCCATGACCGATTCGAGTGGGCTCTTCAGTTACGTGGAGCTATTTCCGGGTGACTATCGCCTCACCTTCTCCAGAGCCGAGGCCTGGAGCCCACCCCGGGTCCTCGACATGACTATCCACGAGGCTGAGGTGCGTGACCTGGGCGAGTTTCGTGCTGGAGGCGATGGCCTCTCGATACGTGGTCGAATCGTGAATCAGGATGGTGATCCTTTTCCTGGGCTGAGGATTCTCTGTTACTCCAATCAGCCGGTCGAGAAGGGGCAGCCCGGCCACAACATGAGCTCGTCCTTGGGGCGGACCACAACGGATGCTCGGGGGGGCTTTCAGCTGGTGGACCTTCCCGCGATCCCTGTCAACGTTGCGCTCACACCGGAGTACCATCCGAATACAGTCGCAGGAGCTGGGGAGCCGGCTTTCTGGGTGCATCCGGTGCCCGTTGACCTGTCGAGTCGCTCGAGTCCGGCGCAGATCGGTACACACACAGTGGACGAGAGTCGTCCCTTCGAACTCTCTGGCCGGATCACCTTCGATGCGAGCTGGCTGGCCAGGCAGACAAGTGCGAGGCAGGAGCTGGAGTGCACCATCTCTCAGGTCGGGGACCAGGCTCTTCCCGAGGGGGTGCGCCGAGCGCCGCTGAACGGGAAGCCCGTTGGGATCGACTTCGAGGCGCAGACCTACTCAAGCCTCGTGGAGACACCCATGACCAAGATCGAGCTACGGTTCGAACTGGAGGGCTACGAAGACCTGGTCTTCACCCTCCAGCCCGCACCACACGAGAGCTGGTCTCGCGACATTCAGGTCCCGCTCGACTTCGAGCACAGGAATCCGTGAATCCAGGCACGGATGGGCGAGAGCCCACCGTCGGTGGCTAGGAAGCTGGGTCGCTCGTACGGATTGTCTTGATCATCTGCAGGCAGGGGGTGCCCTCGCCCCAAAGATCTGGGAACTCGGTCTGGGGTACGAACCCCATGGCCTCGTACCAACGACGAGTACGATCGTAGTACTCGCAATTCCCCTTGGATGAGAGGGTCTTCACCTGCAGAAATCCTCCACCAGAGCTAGCGACATGATTCTCAGCCTCGACCAGGAGGGCACGCCCCACACCGTGACGGTGCCACTCGGGTCGAACTGCGAGAACGTGCAGCTCGAACGAGCGCGGAAAGTGCTGCTCCACCGACATGAAGCCAATCGCTTCCTCCGATGTGGTGCATAGAATCGTTGGCAGGCGCTCGACCACCTCGAGGTACTCGATGATGGCCTCCTCGATTCCAAACCACTCGGGTACGCTACGAAGGACTGGCTCACACCTGTCGGCGAGCTGTAGGGCCGGCGGGTGGATATGGAAGTCTTGGCCGAGCCCAGAGGCCATCACTCGGTCTTCAGCCAGGACCAGGCAGCATCCATCTCGCTCGCGTCGAAGTAGCGGACCTTGGCAAGGGTGAAGGGCTTGCAGACCAGGGCCATCCACTCCTGCCACTTCTTCTCCCCGACCAGCGCGATGCGCTCCAGATCAGAGCAGTGCTTGGTCGCGAACTTGGTGTCATCCCAGGCTGCGTGGAGATCCCATCCTTGAAAGTCGTGGAAGTGTGCAAGCATGCGCACCTTCCCTTCGGCCTCGATCAGCTCATCGACCATGGGTTCAAGAAGCTTGTAGTCCTCGTCATGCAGCTTTCCGGACATCGTGAAACCGATCACGTTGCCGGTGCTCTCTTGTAGTTTTTCAATCATGATTCCCCCTCTTGGGTTCGTTTGCTTGAGGGGTCAGTCTTACGCCCGTTGGCGCACAGCGCAACCGAGTGGCCAGGGGACCGGAAAACCCTCCAATCCAGCCCCCTGCACAGCCGCAGGCCGACGATCGTCAGCTGGGCCCTGCCGTGGAGGGGCAGCACGGATTTCAGCCGTCTGGACACGACCTCTGCTCCTGGTTGGATACACCTGTGGCCCCTCTGCTGCGCAAGTGCAGCGAAGGGGCCACTGATGGGGGGGATGGAGAGTTAGGGCCGAACAGGGGTCCCTGGTCGGACAGCTCCTACCAGTCCGTGAGCCAGTCCCAGGCGGCGCTGGCTCCCGCGGCGATCTCCTCACCGAAGTGTCCAATCATGCAGGTCGCGGCACCGACTCCACCTCCGACGATTCCACCAGCGGTGGTCCCGATGATCGTCCCGACAGCAGCACCCTTGACACCTCCAGCGGTTCCGGCAGCGACGGCTCCTGGAGGGCCACCAAGAGTACCTATCGCACCCCCGACGGCCGCTCCACCGATTCCGCCTGCAACTGCGCCACCCACTGCACCCACACCTGCACCGATGGCCCCGCCTTTTGCAGCGCAGTCCACCGCTGCATCAGCAAAGCCCTTCTCTCCGGACTTTGAGCTACTGCTGCTACCTTGCTGAAGGGGCGGATCTGCGAGTGTGACGAATGCGTTGACCATCAATCCGTTGGTGTTGATCTGGCTCGTGGCCACGGCGATGTAACCTGATGCTCGGAGCGTCAGTTCACCGCGGGTTCCGGACGAGATGTTGATGCTTCTACCAGCAACGCTGACCGGCAGGTGCAGCATGTGGTTGGCAGACCCGAGGGGTTCCTGGGGGGATGCGCTGAGTACATCGAGACTGCTCATCCCGGTCTCGCTAGGGCGCAGCGTGATGACCCGGTTGTGGCCCTCGTAGACGTCGTAGCGGCTGACGACTGCGTTGAACTCACCGATGTCGTTGCCAGTCGTGATGACGTCGGTAACGATTTGCTGGCTGTGCAGACTTGCATCCAGAGTGCCCGGGCGCGGCGGGCCAATAGGCATGTCGCGGGTCACGTCGAAGTGCGATGCAATCTGGCCATCAGACTGGCGCGTGAACCGAGTGCTTGAGTCAGAGGTCTTGGAACCAGCCCCTCCGTAGTCAAATCCGAGCCGGTGGTCGTTCATCAGCCAGACATTGTCCGATGTTCGGGACATGGTCTTGGTGACCTTGCACTGGTAGGGATAGCTGACGCCATTCTCATTGAACGTGATGTGAGTCTCCGTCGAGGCCTTGATGGTGTTGGTGTGGAGACCGGTGACCTGTCGGTCGTATTGCACATCGAAGCTCCAGCCCTGGGGTGCGGAAACGGTCCCGCTTCCTTGCAGCTCGTAGGAGACCTGTCCGGGGGTCTCATCCTTGATCGCGATCGCGGTGAGGTAGCCAGAGATCTGCGTGGGCACTCCGTCAGCGAGGAGGTAGAAGGTGTGATCGGCAGAAACCGTCAGCGAGTCAGCTGTCTCGGTGACACTGATATTTGCCACGCTGGAGTCCACAAACCTGTACTTGTTGGGCTGCTCAGTCATGTACGCAAAGGAGTTCATGATCCCGGTAAATCCGGCCTGAATCCACTTGAGCGCGGAGCCAGTGTCGAGGACGTAGACTCCATTGCGTTGGTTAGGAGTTGCACCGGCGGCATTGACACCACCATTTCGATTCCAGTCGAGGATCGTGCCGGTGTAGTCCGCTACCGGTGTTCCGGACCGGCCGAGGGTATCTCCCTCGTTCATCGGTGTACCACCCGAGAAGGAGATGTCGTAGTAGGGCGCGTGCTGGTTGCCAGCTTGGGGGCCGTTGCCCCAGTAAATCGAGTCGAGCTTCGCGCCGTTCTCGAACAGAGAAACTCCTCCGAAGTCGCCAGCGACCTGGGCGTTCGGGAGGATGTCTCCGAGCGGGAGCCCGAGCGTGAGGGAGTACGTGCCATCTGAAGGGTCATCATCGAGCTCGTAGGCGTTCAGGCCTCCGAGGATGACGAGAACATGGGTGTTCTTGGGGATCTGGACCTGTGGCAGATTGCCAAGCCTGTTCCCGTTGTGATCCTCTAGATGGAGCCTCGAGAGATCGACATTCTTGATCGTGTAGAGCTCGACCCATTCGCACCCGAACTGGGCCTGGGCGTCTGTGCCTTGCTGGTCAAAGAGCACCTCATTGATGATTGCACGAGGCGTGTCTGCTCGTTGTGCTAGTTGGTCGGGTGTTGTTCCCAGTGCCGTCGATACGAGGGCCAATTGTGCGAGTGCTGCCGAAGCCCAGAGCGTCTTCTTTGAACTGGATTGAGTGTACATGGAGCCTTTTTCTTGAGTGTTTTTTTGTCTGGCGGTCACGCTTGATGTGATTCCGTGAGGGCGGAGTTACTTCCAAGCAATTCACCGGATCGGTGCATTAGGTGACTTGAAGTCGAGATGTGCCTGGCTCAGCCGTTGATCGCGAAGGTGAAGGTCGGCACCAGGTTGCCTCGACATACTCGGCCCGGGCTCACCCTCGCGGAGACGGACTACTTGCTAGAAAATTCGACCAGGCTCCGGGTCGCTTGTAGCGGGACCAGGCCTGGACAGCCTTGAGAGCTGCAAGCGGCGAATGCCTCAACCCAGACCCTCCGTGCTCACCGGTGGAAGTGAGGGAGGATGGGGCCTGTGCCTGCCATCTCGAGTTGTGAGGGCGTGTTGAGAGGCCGTCTTCCAATGTGCGACGGCTGCAAGCTCCTGACCTGCAAGCTGCTGGCCCTCGACATTGGCCGGATACTTGGGCGATCGAGCGTAGGCGCAAGTCGTGATTGCGGTACGCCAGCATGAATCTGACGGCTGGCCAGACCTGATGACCCGAGTCTCTAGAGTCGCTATCATGATGGGGACAGAGAGATCTAGAACGGTTCACGAACCCCAAGGATTCAAGGAGCTTTGATTGGTATGAGCGATCACAATTGGCCCCAGAAGTCGCGTGAGATGCACAATCATCACGTCGATTCAACAATCTGGAACGACTTTCAGTTCCGAGACGATGACATCGTCGTTGCTACCTATGGAAAGTCCGGGACCACCTGGATGCAGCAGATCATCGGGCAGCTGCTCTTCGACGGTACAGCCGACGTCGAGATTGCTGAGATGTCTCCGTGGCTCGATCTGCGGGTTCCACCGAAGGAGGTCAAGCTACCCGCTGTCGAGGCTCAGGAGCATCGTCGCTTCCTCAAGACTCACCTGCCCGTGGATGCGCTCGTCTTCTCACCCAAGGCCAAGTATCTCTATATCGGTAGAGATGGAAGAGACGTGGTGTGGAGCTTCTACAACCATCACCTCAATGCCAATGCCATGTGGTACGAGGTTCTCAACGACACGCCGGGACGAGTCGGCCCACCGATCGAGCCGCCGCGTGAAGACATTCGGGAGTACTTCCTGGAGTGGCTCGAACGGGACGGCTTCCCGCTCTGGCCCTTCTGGGAGAACATTCGCTCTTGGTGGGAGGTCCGAGACCTGCCGAACGTGGAGATGATTCACTTCTCGGAGATGAAGGCTGACATGCCCGGCCAGATACAGCGAATTGCCGACTTCCTCGAGATCCCGATCCGACCGGAGAGCTGGGACAAGATCCTTCTGCACTGCAGCTTCGACTACATGAAGGAGCATGCGACCAAGAGCACTCCCCTTGGCGGAGCCTTCTGGGATGGCGGCGCCCAGGTGTTCGTCAACAAGGGTGTCAATGGACGCTGGACGGAGATCCTGACCCCCGATGACGTGGCAGCCTATGAGTCAAGGGCTCTCTCTGAGCTAGGCGAAGACTGTGCCAAGTGGCTCGAGACGGGGGCGAGGTAGGGACTGCCTGAGCAACGACCGACGGTGCCGGGGTCCAAGGTGTAGCCTCCCCTGAACTGTCGGTCTAGCTCACTCCGTGGTCCGCTTGCGATAGACTTGAATCGCCTTGCCCTGCTTGTCCAGAGGTAGATCCTCAGGCTCGAGCTGAAAGACGAGCTCGTAGTCATACTTTCGACGCTTGTCCAGTAAGACGTCTTCGTAGAACGCCAGGTCCAATGGGCCCAGGTGGTGAAATCTCTCCACGCCATCCGTGATTGCCTTCATGGCAGTGCTGGAGTCGCGCTTGTTGAGGACGATCCAATCGGGCATCAGGTGCACGCTCACGAATTCGTAGCCCGGAGGGACCTTTGGGCTGGACCAGTACGGATACTTGCTAGCCCGTGGTGCCTCGCCAATGGGTCCCGGAGGGATGTTCTCAAGGGCCCACTCCTGGAATGCATAGCGTGTATCCAGCGAATAGCGCGAGTGCAGGGCCCAGGCGGTGTGAACGTGGCCGAGGATCAAGAGTGCGGCGGCGAGTGCTCCGGTGGTCCGTATCGAGTGCATGACGGAGAAGCGACTGATGGCCAGGCCGGCAAAGGAGGCCACGTACGGAACCAGGAGAATCCCATAGTCGGGCTTGAATGACCTGCGCGTGATCAGGATGTACAAGCTCATGGAGATCAAGACCGAGAGCATCACCACTGAGAATTGATGCCGGATCGCGTAGATCACGCCAAAGAAAGCTGGGACCAGGAGCCAAAAGGGGAGGCTGTCTCCAAGCGAGGCCAGGAATCCCTCGAAGCTCACATGAGAGGCCACGCCAGAAGACTTGTCCTTGAATTCATAGAGGACCGACTGAATGAAGTTGTCGAAGTCGAAGATCGCTCCCGGCACGAAGAAGGTGAAGGCCAGGAGGCCTGACAGCGCCGTGACTGTCAGAAAACCAGTGACTTCCAACGGGTTGGCACGGCCTCGATACCAGCTCTTGGCGCAGACAAGCGCCACTGGCAGGGCTCCAATAGCGGAGGTGTATTTCATGGATACGGCTGTACCCAGGGCGAGGCCGACCCAGATTGAGCGGCTCCAGATCAGGCCGGGAGAACGCTCCACATCGATCAGCAGGTAGAAGACCAGCAGCAACCCAAAGGCAGAGCACACGTCGACCTGAACGAGAGCAGTTGAGGCCACTGTCCATACAAATAGATTCAGACAGCCCACGGTCCACAGAGCTACCCTGAAGCCAAACAGCTTGCGAGCGAAGGCCCATGTCAGGATCATGCTCCCCAGGCCGAAGATCAGGATGTTGAGTGCACGACCGAAGATCAGTGCTCTCTCGTAGCTGGGGGTACCGGCCGCGCTGATCTCGTCATCGCGTAGATTGAAGGTCTCACCAGCCACGACCCATGCCGCACCCCAGACATTGTGGATGAAGGTCGGGTAGCGGTAGTCGTGGTTGGTAATCAGGGTGTCCGGGAAGTCGTCTACATACCGAACAACCTTGGGCTCATCCGAGTGCAGGCTGAATTGGCCGGGGTCATAGAAGGCCGACCCCCACATCAGTGGATACAGGCGCAGCAGAAATCCGATCACGAAGAGAGTGATCAGCAGAACTCGAAGCCTATTCATTTCTAACCATCAAGAGAGCTGACTGGCGCTCGAGCCACTTCCTTGAGCTATCAGGAGAGCTGCCTGGTCATCAACCTGGAACGGATGACTGCTGGGGATCATCTTCATTCGTTCCGGGTGGCAATCTTGGTCTGACCAGGGCATGTCATGTCCTGAGGATACCACGGCTGATTTTCTCTTGCTGTAGCCTTGTAGGGCTCAGGTGCAGCTCCTGCAGGAGTGCGGTCCCCTCCATCTGCTCCTCGCTCCTGCTCGGGCCCGGAGGGGGGCTATCGTGTGGGCTCGGCCTGCAGGGGACGAAGAGACTTGGGGAGCGGTCGACCTGACCCTTCAATACCACCCTTCAATACCACCGGGCCCCGCTTCCATGGCGGAGTGACTGGCCCTGCCCTACTCCCAGGTCACCGTCCAG
>JABACD010000039.1 GCA_014237855.1 Planctomycetota bacterium
GCCAAGTCGGACTGATCGGGAGTCGTGACTTCAGCAGAGCAACCCAAGGTGAAGAGCGCCGCGGGGGCGGCGAGTAACAGGGCGCTAAAGTGCTTGGGATTGAACATCGGTATTGATCGAACCGTCTAGGGGTCTCGTTAGGGTGTCTGGCGGGCTTGACTCGCCCAGGGAAGGCGGCTTCTGGGACCACAGGGCAACGAGGGCTCCTCCCTCGTACACGGGCCTTACGTTGACAGACTTCAATCGGCGAGAATGTATCCTGCCTTTTTGTGCTTCCAGGTGATTTCCCCGGGATGGGCCCGCGGGCCCAGTTCAACAGGGGTCCGGGGTCCGGGGTCCGCTCGGGCCCGCTAAGGGGAATCGAGCAGTCCCCTAGAGTGTAAGGGCTGGCCCCCTCCATGGTCGAGCTTCTGGGGATCAAGCGTTGTAAACAGTCTCAAGGCTGGAATTCTCGGACTGATCGGTCCGGGTAGTCCGCTACCATCCCCGAGACATGCTTCGTCTCTCCATGGATGTCCTGATTCTCGCCCCCCTGGTTCTCGGTCTGGGAGCCTGTGCCAGCGTGCCCAGTCCGCAGGAGATTCACGATGTGGGCTTCCGGACTCCCGAGATGACCTTCAAGGCCCTCCAGGTTGGTGTGGGCGCTGACCTGCCGCGGCTCGAATACGGCTGTCTTTCGATGGGCTTCAAGGCTCGCTTCAACGGCGGCCAGGGGCTGTCCCAGCTGGCCTATCGGGAATTGAGGGAGCAGGTGCTCAGCAAGCGACTGGAATTCTGGCTCGGGATTCCCGACGCAGTGATCCTGGAGACTCGTCCCTTGAGCGAGGGCAGGAGCCTGCTCAGGGCAAGCTCTCACGGTCACGAGTTCGAGCTCGAGCTGGTTCGCGAGGAATTCTGGCAGGCCTGGGCCGGTGCAGAGCTACTCGCCGACGAGCCCCTCCCGCGGGGAAGCTTTGGTCAGTGGGTGGAGATCTACCGCAGTGATGGGGCACCCGCCATCATCGGTGCCGGGGCGCCGCTCCCTCCAGAGCTCTCAGGTGGAGATCTCCAGGAGCTCGGCCAGAGGCTGACCGAGTTCCGCATCGGTCGAGAATGGAAGATCGACCGCATCCTGGGGCTGGAGGAAGCCACCCCCCTCTAGCCCCCCTCGGGCTGCTTTGGGAAAGCGATTCCCCGCTAGTCCAAGAGGTTTCGTACCTTGAGGCGGTCCGGCCGCGTATCACCGCGGGCGGAACTTCGAGGCCCAATGTCGCAGGTCCAAGGAATCCTAAGAGCACTCGAACGCGGAACCCTGCTCCTCGACGGGGGGATGGCCACCTCCCTGCAACGACTGGGCCTCCCGGTTGGTGACCCGGCCATCCGGTGGAACATCGATCGCCCCGAGGCCGTGAAGATTGTCCACGAGAGCTTCCTGAGTGCTGGTAGCCAGGTCATTCAGACCAATTCCTTCGGCGGGAACACGATAGCTCTGGAGCGCGCGGGCCTGAGCTCAAGACGGACCCGACTCAATCTCGCTGCCGCCAGGCTGGCCCGAGAAGCCGTCGACTCCTTCGGGAGTGGTCTGGTAGCAGGCAACATCGGCCCCACCGGTCTCTATTACGACACCCCGGCCTGGGACGCAGCCCCTCAGGTGCGGACTGCCTTCCTCGATCAAGCCGCCGCCCTCGCCGAGGGCGGCGTGGACTACTTCGCCCTCGAGACCTTCTCCGACCCCGACGAGGCGCGCCTCGCCATCGCAGCAGTTCGCGAGGTGTCCGCCCTCCCCTTCACCGCCTGTTTCACCTTCGAGCCTGGTGAGGACACCCCTCAAACCACCACCGGGGAGCCCATCGAACAGGCAACTGCCCTGCTCGCCGCTGAGGGAGCTTGTGCCGTGGGCCTGAACTGCGCCACAGGCAGTCGACCGATGCTGGATGTGGCTGGGGGCCTCATCGAGAAGCTGAGCGTACCAGTGATCTTCAAGCCCAATGCCGGTCTCCCCGAACTCGCCCAGGGAAGACCGCTCTACGAGCAGGACCCCGAGGAATTCGCGACCCATCTGGTGGAGCTGGTAGGGCTGGGTGCCAGCGCCGTTGGTGGCTGCTGCGGGTGTGGGGTCGAGTTCATCACCGCGACAGCCAACCGGCTCGCGCCAGGCTAGAAGCTAGCGGGCGTCGCCCGGTCCAAGCGACTGCAACGCGACGCCACGGCTACCGCTCATGAACTCTTCAAGCGTCTGTGCAGCCCACTTGCCGCGCTTCTCGTTGCGCTTCCGGGCTGCCTGATCATCGATGAAGACCTGTCGCACCTCCTGCTGCTCCCACGCCGCCAGCTCGATGTGCCTGGGGTGACCAGGAGAGAGCGCCTCCATCGTGATCTTGGCCCCGATCCAGCCGGGAGTTGAGTTCACGACGACGTCATAGACTCCGCCCATGCGAAGGTCTGCGTGAATCGCCGTGTAGGGCTCTCTCGATCCCAGGAAGACGTGGTCGCCCGGGTCGCAGACAAACTGGAAGAGGGTCTGGCCGCTGACACTTCCGATCAGGTCGGTGCGGTCCCAGATCTCGAAGGGGATCCCTGCGGCGTAATTGCCGGGGCGGTGAAAGTTCACCAGGGCCTTCCCGGCGGGTGCATCGGTCAGCAGCGGTTCGTCCGCCCCAGCATCACGCATGAAGCTCGGGCTGCTACAGCCGATGAGTCCGAGGACGGCAACCGATCCGAGAAAACGTATGAGGCGGTAAAGCATGGCTAGCGGGTGAGAGATCCACGCACACTATCCGCAGCCCCTCGAACGATCCACCGTCACCCTTGCGATCAGTACCAGGTCAGCCGCACGGCCCGGCTGGCGGAGAGGCGCTGCGGGGCTCCGGGATCGAGAATGACCCACTGAGCATGGAGTTCCGTGCCCAGGAGCTGCGGCACGTCCGGAATCGGCAGCACCAGGGACCCCCAGCCTTCCCCCGCCCCCAGGCCCTCGAGGGCCCGGATGGCGCGTATCCGGCTGCCGATCATGGATGGGTAGAGCAGCGCCCCCTGGCGCAAGACCCCCCCTGGAACCTGAGCCGAGTTGATCAGCAGGAGAGCCGGAGCCCCCCCCAGCCCCCTGTCCAAGGCGATGGTAAGGCTCTGCGCACCCAGCTTGGGGGGTTCGATGGCCACCAGTTCCGGCTCCACCCCTGCGCTACCGGGAGTCGCCTGCCCATAGACCTCGGGCACGTGAATCGAATCGGCGTACTGGGAAGGCCGATCGAAGGGAGGCAGCCCGAGTGCGACTCGCGGATCGGTGAGGGGCCGCTTCAGGAAGGCCAGCAGGGAGCGCTTCGATGCCTCCGTCAGGTTCAGGTTCGTGATCGCGGGATGCTTGTTCGGGGCGTCGAAGTCTCCACCGCGATCATAGAAGTCGATCACGTCCTTGAGCGTCTCCAGCGAGCCGTTGTGCATGTACGGTGCTCGCAGTTCGACATTACGCAGGGCCGGTGTGCGGAACTTGCCCTGATCACCTTGCTGGTTGGTGACGTTGTAACGCCCCAGGTCCTCACTCCTCGGACGCACGCCGATGTAGTGAAATCGTTCGTCCGTGAAGCGAATGGTGTTCTCGCCAGAGTTGTGACACTGCCCGCAGCCGGTGACCTCGGGATCCAGAAAGGTCAGCACTCCCTGAAATTCCGGTCCTGTCAAGACCAGATTGGGAGCCTCCCCAGCGAGCACGCGATCCCAGGGTGTCTGATCTGGAACGAGTGTGCGCTCGTAGGTTGCGATCGCCATGGCGATCCGACTCGCGGTCACTTCGCCTGTCCCGAAGGCCTCGCGGAAGAGCTGGGGGTAGTCACGACCAGCCAGCCAGCTGTCCAGCTCCTGAGGCACGTAGTCAGAGAGTGCCAGTGGTCGGGCGCTCTCGACCCGCTCGATCACATCACTCCACGTTCTCGCGATGTGGCCCATCTCGATCGAACTCGTGACCGGACTGAGGACCTGACTCTCGAGCGCTGCATTCTCGGTGAGCACCACCTGACCACTGACTGGATCGACGAGCACCTCACCAGCGCGCCCGTCCCAGAACAGCTGCTTCGAGTAGCCCGTGCCAATCGCCGAGGGTGCCTTGCGACCGGTGACCTGATCGTGAAAACCAAAGATGGAGTCCCTCAGGTACTGCCCGCTCGCCAGGTTGCGCGGCACTCCACGAGATCCCCGCACATCGTCATTGGTCCCAAACTGCCCGTCCGGTCCTGGGTGGATCGAGAGGGGCGAAGCCAGGGTGCGCGGATCCGAGCCGCCCGCCTCGGGCATGTGGCAGGTTCCGCAGGAGACTGTCTGCGTGGAGGACAGTTGCTCGTCCCAGAACAGCGCCTTGCCGAGCATCGCCTTCTCGACGGTGATCGGGTTTCCCGGCGGCGCATTGGGCGGCGGCAGTTGTGCGCCGACCTGTGCGGACAGGCAGGCGGCGGCTAGCAGAGTCGGAAATCCTTTCACGATGGTCCCACTTAGCACCGGATTCCGAGCGATGAACCCGCATGCATTCGAAGAATACCATGAACGTGGGCAGCCGGCCGGGAGTCCCCCCCCCGGTCACCTCGAAGGACTACCAGGAGGTAACGGCCAGCGAATCCGCAACTCGCAGGGCCCGGGCCCCTCTCGATGGTGGCCCCTCAGGCCCTCTCAGAGCTCGTCCCGAGCCAACCACTGCCTGAGGTCCGGAGCCTGCCACTCGCGCATGCGCGCGAGGAGATCCTCCAGGTCATTCCCAGCCAGCAGTAACTGGCGGACGAAAGGCGTCAGGAATCCTTGCTCCAGGGAGTGATCGAGCATGGCCAGCAGCGGATCGTAGTAGCCATTCACGTTCAAGAGCCCGATCGGCTTCTGGTGATAGCCGAGCTGCAGCCATGTGATCGTCTCGAACAGCTCGTCGAGCGTTCCGTGCCCTCCGGGGAGCGTGATGAAGCCATCGGACAGGTCGTGCATCAGCTGCTTTCGGATGTGCATCGACTCGACCACGTGCATCTCGGTGCACCCCTTGTGGTCGACCTCCAGGTCACGAATTGCCTCAGGAATGACGCCAATAACCTCGCCCCCAGCTTCGAGCGCAGCGTCGGCCGCAGCCCCCATCAAGCCCACGCTGCCACCGCCGAAGACCAGGCCAATTCCCTCCTCCGCCAGACGGCGACCGAGCAACGAGGCAGCTTCGGCATAACTCGGGTTGGCACCGCTACTGGAGCCACAGAACAAGCAGATACGTCTCATGCTCTTGATCGGAGCTACTCGCTCCTCTTGATGTCACGGATGGACTGAGAACGCAGGTACTCGACCGTCGACTGCTGCATGCGCTCGAGTACTCCCTCCAGGATGGACTCCTCGACTCGTAAGAGGTCGTCGTAGTTTGCGCAGCACTTGGGGCACTTGATTTCTTCCATGTGAAAGTCAATGAAGCTCTGGGGTCCGGGCAGCATGTTGCCCGAGACCTTGCGAGCAAGCCAGGTGCGCGCAGGGCACGAGACTCGGCCCAGCTCCCAGGCCTGGCTTACATCCAGATCAATGTGGCTGGTCTCCTCGCCGGCGACATCGGCGAGGGCTGGAATCACCTCGCCCGACGAGTCTCGGCGCTGGGCAAGTTCGCGCAGGCGCTTCAGGGCCCGGAACTTGATCCCTGCCACAGCGGTCTCGTCCCGCAGCTCAAATCGTGCCCAGGTGTCTCGGTTTCGCCATCCGGCAAGAAAGAGAGCCTCGATCACCATCAGCCGTACGAACTCTCCCTGCTGCCAGGTCTCCTGCACCCAGTCACGCAGCACATTGATCAGCAGCTTGTTGCCCTGGTACGCCAGGTCGTGGACGTGAACGATTCCACTCGGGGTTGCCTCTTCCCTGGCCAGGTGCTCCATTCCCGGCATGCTCCCAGAAGAGTCAGCCAGCTCGCCGACACCGACCGACCTACGCCGTCGCAGGTAGTCAATCGTGCGGTTCCGACAGATCCCGAAGAGGTACTGCTCGAAGGTGAAGATGCGATCGAAGTTCTCGATGCCACGAACCGACCCCAGGAAGGTCTCCTGAAGAATGTCCTCGCGTGCCTGCTGGTCTGTCACGCGCCGAGACACATAGGCCATCAGTCGTCCGCAGTAATTCGTCTCCACCTTCAGCCACTCGGTGTTGTCGAGGGCCTGCAAGCGGTCAATTTCCGGTGTCCAATCGCTCATTTCTTTTCGAGTGCTCCTGGCACAAGATCGATCATCGGGGGGGTGCGAGAGGGCCAGCCGGACTCGATGCCAATCACCGGGAACAGGTCCGCACGAACTGAGGGAGGTAGCCCCTGCGTCAGGTCAGGGCACGAAGAGCTTGGAAGCACGATACGGCCATGGGTGGTCGAGTCGAAGGGGAGAGTCTGCCGCAGGCCCGTTCGAGACGGAACTGCTCCTCTGCCGAGAATCCGTCCTGGGCCATACTCCCTCGAGTCAGCTCTCTCCAGGGTGGAGCTCATGTAGGCCTCTTGATGTCCGCCCAGGCCGCAGGAGGCGACACCGAGATGCTCCTGGAGAGATCCTCAGGCTCCTCCCTGTCAATCAGGATCTCTACCCTTGCAGCTGGTGGACAGGAAATGCGCACCCCACCTGAAATCGGCTCGAACAACCCTGGAAGGTGCGCTTGGGCGCTTTCCACCTGAAGCTCCGCTGGGCTCTCGACGACCAGGGAGCTGTCTTCGATCCGCAGGGTCACCTCTTCCTTCAGCCGGCTCGTGCGGAAGTACCCCTCCGACAACGGACCGAGACGCACGCGACCAAACGGCCCCGGCGCCAGCAAGAGCACCCGTTTCCTGCCTGCACACTCCGCGCCGTGTAGGAGCTCCAAGATTGCCGAACCACTGGCCGCATCGAGGCGCCTGAAGACGAACGTCAGGTCACCAGCCAGCTGGACCTCGTCGTCGTCGTGCATGACCGCACCGCCCGGATCAATGGGCTGGCCCCTCACGGCAATGACCTGTTCTCCTACCGGCTCAACTCTCCAGCCTGGCCCCGCGTGAAAACTCTCCGAGCACACCAGACGAACGTGGCTGGGATCGATGTCCGCCAGAATGCGTAGATCAGCCACCTGTCCACCCGGGTGGCCGATGGTGACCAGCGAGCCGCTGACGACGAGAAATTCGCCGACACCGTCGATCTCAAGGTCGAAGGCGGGTTGGATCGGTGACGAGCGGGAGAGTCCCTGCTCTGTCGGTTCCGGGGTGGATGACAGCACCCTCGGGGCAAGGTCATGGTCTGATCCAGCGGCCTCGGTCTTCGTTCCAGCCCGACTTCGCTCGTCTCTCATCCTGCCAAGCAGACTCTCCATGGCACCGATGATCCCCTCCTGCGCCTCCCTTCGTACCCCCGAGAGAGAGGCCGACTGGCTGCCCTTGGCGTCTGCGTCCAGCCGCCGCCGCCAGACCTGCACCCGCGCAGCGTCGTACTTGAGGACCCGGTCGAACAGCCGAGCTGCCTCACCAGGATGACCTTCTGACTCCAGCTTGGCTGCCTCTCGACAGAGCAGGTCGAGGATCCGCTCCCGAAGCTTCTCCGCCTCCACAGCCCCCTGCAGGCAGGTGTCGTCGAGGAGATCTAGCGCCTGCCCAGGCTCCCCCGCCAGGAGCGCCTTCCGCGAATCGGAAAGCAGCAAGCGACGCCGAAGAAAGGAGGGAAGTTGCGGGGTCATGGTTGGGTCAGGGCATTCTGCCACTCCCCTCTGCGCCACGCTCCAAACTTCATTTTTTGCCCGAGGGCAGGGTGGGAGGGACAGCCCTCCCAAGGTCTCAGCAGTGGCTTGCTACGCCGCCACCGTCGCGACTCGCCTGCAAGAAGGCACCACGGGCGCTCGAGTACAGATCCTCGCGTCGCTTGATATCCGGATGCGGACAGCACGCGATTCCTACCGAGATCGCCAGAGCGTCACCGACCAGATCCTTGAGCCCTTGCTCCTGGGCCATCTGACCGACTCGCATGGCCATCACCTCTGCGCCCCCCGGTCCGGTTCGCGGCAGGAGGAAGAGGAACGAACTCTCATCGAAGCGCCCGAGCACGTCGGTATCTCGAGAGGAATCGAGGATGATGCCGGCCAGCTGGCGAAGCACCTCGGGCGAGCACTGTCCCTCGAATCCGAGCATGACGCAGGAGAGCGGCTCGTTCCAACGCTGGGCGCGCTTGAACTCCTCATCAAGCTTGAAGTTGAGGAAAGCGTAGTTGAACAGGCTTGTATCCTTGTCCGTCAGCGCACTGACCAGGCTGTCGTCTGGTGAACCGTCAGCGATGCTGACCAGCAGCTTCTCGGGGAGTTCCGGCACGCCACGAACCTGATCAGTCTCGGAGCTCTCGGACGCTGCACCATTGAGGGATCCGCGAGGGCCAGAGCAGTCGCTGAGTGCGTCCTTCAGTCGAGAGAGCGACAGCGGCATCTGCAGGACACCAGTCGCACCACAGAATCGTGCCACGGCATCGTTGCGATCATCACCGTGCTCCGCCACCAGGAAGGTTCGACAGGAGGTTCTCCCGGTGAGATCCCGGCAGGTCTCGTAGATGTTCTCGCCTCGCAAGAACTTGTCCAGGAGAAGGACATCGCCCTGAGTGGGCGGCGCAGCCAGGAGATCACTGATGGACTCGACCGATGCCAGCTCCCAGCCGTCCAGGCCAAGTACTGCCTGTTGTGCCTGATTGAGGAGCAGGCTGTCCGTCGTCACCACTCGAATCGTTCTAAGTCCGTCACCCATGATACCTTGTTCTCTTACTTGTCTGCCTGCCTTGGGCCTGAGGGCCCCTTGAAATTCGGGGCCCCCTATTCTCCGGATACCGGCCTCGGATGGAAGCAATTCTCTTGGCCGCTGGCAGGATCTCCTGGGTTCGGGAAACCCCCGTTGGGGAGTCACCCCCCCCCATCAGGGTCACTCTGTCCGGGGTATCAGTCCTGGAGATCCTCGAGCCACTCGTCCGGGATGTCGTAGTTGGCGAAGACGTTCTGAACATCGTCGTTGTCCTCGAGGGCATCGAGCAAGGCAAGGATCTTCTTGGCCTGCTCCTTATCCTCGACCGCAACCGTGTTCTGCGGCACGTATCCGGTCTCGGCAGAGACGATCTTGCCACCCGCCTGCTCGATGGCCTCCTTCACGGGGATGAACTCGGTGGCGCTTGCCAGAACGGTAGAGTGAGTCTCGCCAACCTCAACGTCCTCTGCACCGGCCTCCAGGGCGAGCTCCATCAGCGAGTCCTCATCCTTCCCATCGTTCTCCATCACGAAGATCGAGCGGAAGTCGAACATGAAGGCAACGGAACCGGTTGCGCCAAGATTCCCGCCACGCTTCTCAAAGGTGTGCTTGACCTCGGGCGCCGTGCGATTCCGGTTGTCGGTCAGACAGGAGACCAGCACGGCGATGCCGCCCGGAGCATAGCCCTCGTAAAGGAGCTCCTCGAACTCGGCACCGTCAGCATCCTCCCCGGACCCCTTCTTGATCGCGCGCTCGATTGAGTCACGGGTCATGTTGGCCGCCTTGGCCTTCTCGACCGCAAGGCGCAGCTTGGGGTTCATCTCCATGTCGCCACCGCCTTGCCGGGCGGCGGAGATCATGCCCTTGGCCAGCTTGCTGAAGAGCTTGCCTTTCTTGGCATCCACCGCGTTCTTGCGGTGCTTGATATTCGCTGAGTGTGAGTGGCCTGCCATGACTTCGTTCTCGGGTTCGTGGCTCTCGTCGATCGCAAGGGGGCAATTCGCCCCCGTCTCTTCGTCGACCGAGACCCTATTCTAGGACGCGAAGGGCGTCGCCGAAAGCTAGCTGGACGCCGAAGGCGCCGTGAAAAGACCAACGGCGCCGCATCCGATCCATCGGAGAGCGCGGCGCCGCGGGTGAGCAGAACCCCTGGGGAGTGGGCGCCTGGGCACCCGCTACCAGGGCCAGTGTCCTAACGCTTCGAGAACTGGAAGCCGCGACGTGCGCCACGACGACCGTACTTCTTGCGCTCCTTCATTCGACTGTCTCGGGTCAGGAGCCCCTGATCCCGCAAGACCTCGTCGTAGGAGGGGTTGATCGTGTTCAAGGCCCGGGCCAGGCCCATGCGAACCGCGTCGGCCTGGCCAGTGATCCCGCCGCCGTTGACATTGCAGAAAATGTCGTAAGAGCCACCGGTCTCGGTTGCCCCCAGCGGCGCCTGGGCGCGCTGCTGATTCTGCAGCGTGGGGAAGAAGATCTCGAGGGGCTTGCCGTTGACGATGAAGGCGCCAGCGCCCGGCTTGATGCGGACACGTGCTACAGCGGACTTGCGACGGCCGAGGCCCCAGGTGTACGGATTGTTGACTGCCATGTTCTAGAGGGTCTCGACGAGAGAGGGTCGCTGGGCTCCGTGGGGATGGTCAGTGCCCGAGTAGACCTTGAGATGGCTGAGCATCTTCTTGCCCAGCTTGTTCTTGGGCAACATCCTGCGCACTGCCAAGGTGACGATGTCGTTGGGGCGACGCCCACGCATGTCATCGGTGGTCAGGGTGCGTCGACCGTTCGGATAACCGGTGTAGTACTGGTACTCCTTGTCGGTGTTCTTGGAGCTGGTCATCACCGAGTTTGCGGAGTTGATCACGACGACGTGCGTTCCACCGTGTTCGCTCGGCGTGTAGGTCGGGCGATCCTTGCCCATCAAGGACGTGGCGATCCTGGCCGCCATTCGACCGAGGTTGTGCTGGGAGGCATCGAAGAGCAGCCAGCGCTCCTCGACGTCCGCCGCTCTGACATGAGTGGTCCGCATCGAAATCGTCGTCAACTAAGTGGCCTCGAGCCCGGGTCCACGCCCATCGGGGAACGGTAAGGAGCTCAAGTGGAAGCGAGAAGGAACGCAGGCCGAGCGCAGCCGTCCCGAACACCGCTGTCGCGGGTTCACGGGCCACCTCGGAGCGCGTCCGCGGTACCCCGAATAGACGGTCCTGGCCTACGAGGGGCGAAAATCCTATCCGCGCCCCCGGTTGGCATCAACGCCAAAGATCCGATTTCGCAGCCCCGAGGGTCCCTACAGGAACCCGACCAGCCGCAGCCAGGTCTCCTCGCCGGCCTCAGCCGTGAGTCGGCCGGCGAGAATCGGCACTCCCTGGGGCAATCCGGCCACCAACCAGCCCGGAGGGCCCGGAGCCCCCTCCAGCTCATCGGGCAGACGCTCCTCCCCGGCCCAGGGGCCACGGGGACTCCAGGCCGCACCAGGTTCCCGCAGCCAGACCTCTCCGAAGGCATGGCCCCCAGGCCCTTGAAGACCTGGCGTGGAGGGTATCGAGACCTCTTCCATGAAGTAGATCCGGCTCTTCGGAGAGCAAATCGACCAGGTCACCCCCGAGGCCGACTCCCTCAGCTCAAGGTGAAGATCGGCGGCCTGGGGCAGGTGCCTCACCCAGCCGGCGGATGGCTCCCCGAGCTGGAGCCGCTCACGCGAGCCCCGAACCTGCAGCCAGCGTCCGCTCCGGAGGTCACCCTCGAGGACCCGGACGACCGGTTGCTCCACAGGGGCGGCAGGAATCCAGGTGACCGCCAGACCAGCAGCGACTCCAAGCAAGGCCGCCATGGCAGGTCGACGGCGAAGCCCCAGGACGAGAAGTGCTGCGGCCAGGATCCAGGCAAACCGCAAGGCTCCGACCTCCGGGCGTACCGTTCTCAAGGCTGGCAGCCCCCGGCTCTTCAGCGAGACCGGCAATTCCGCCCATTCGATGGGGCGCTCGACCGTTCCCGGAACCACCCGTGCCCGCCGCGCTTCATCAGGATCGGTGATTCGTGGGGTTGGCTCTCCACTCCCGATCCGAGCGCGGCTCAGAAAGGGTGACCAGAGGCGTCTGGTCTCCCCGGACAGCAGACCAAGACTGAGGTCAGTGCGTTCGAAGCCTGCGTCGATGCCGATGGTCTCGACCGGTCCCGTGAGCTCGAGTTCCACGACGCCCACGGGATCCTGAGCGCTCCCCGGCGCTGCGAGGGCAAGGACACAGGAGAGGATGTGCAGGACGCTCCTCATGCCGCTCGCCCCCTGCGAGAGAGGACCGCCATCACCACGACCAGCACCACGCAAGACAGGGTCGAGGGACAGAACAGGGCCGCACCAAGGAACTCAGCTGAGGCAGAGCTATCGACCTGCCGCACATCCCGCCACATGGCGGAGAGCGGCGAAAGGCTGGCCAATAGCTCTGCCCAGGTCCCTTCCATGAGGCGCCCCCCCGCTCCCCAGGCCAGGGCCGTCGCCAGGCCGGGTAGTCCGAGCACCAGGACGAACCAGCAGGGAGCATAGGAAGGCACGTCGGATCGGGCGGCGAGGTAGCGCGATTCACCGATGGTACAGAGGGCCACCACACCGGCCAGGTTGGTTGCATGAAGCCGACCCGCAAGCAGGCCCGCATCCTGATCAACCCACAGGGCCACGGCTGTGACGGGCACACACAGCCCCAGAGCGAGGAGCCAGTCCCGCCCTTCCGTCGCAGCTCCAGGCATCCCCACGAACGCGATCCAGGGCAACCAGGAGAGCGCCAGGCGCGAGCCGTCGCCGAGAGCTGCCTGCAGGCCGCCGTCCACGGTCAATGGCAAGACTGAGAGCACCCACGCGAACAGGAAGATCGCCGTGCGGCTCAGAGGCACTGCGGTGGACGGAGGGCTCGTCGGACTCATGGCTTGCAGGCCCCCTTCCCAAGGTAACCGACTGTCCGAACCTGCATGGAGGCCCGTGAGTCAGACCGGCACCCTGGCCTCGTGCAGCCTCTGACGGACGGGAAAGGGCTCGATCGCGAGGCTCCGCTGTGGCCGAAGACTCGACCCGATGCCGAGGATTCTCGACGGGTCGTCGAAGGCTTCACTGATACCCGATCCGCGGACGCAGGGTGGGAGTGTCCCAGCGGATGTCCAGCAGATCCCAGTCGCTCCACTCGGCGCCTCCCTCGAGGGTCGCCATGGCCTGCATCAAGTTGGACCACTTGAGCTCCTCCGGAAGCTCACCAGGCGCCCCGGCTCGCGGAGCTCTTCCAAAGAAGACCGTGCGACCCTCCTCCAATCTCAGTCGGATCCCGGGCTCGTCGACCGCGGCTCTCGCAGCCTCGTTGGCATCGATCACCACTGGCCCGATCAGGTTGAGCTGTCTCTGACTCAAGTGAACCCGCATGGAGAGGGCGACGGAGAGAGCGTCGAGGTGACGGCTCTCCTGGAGCACATCCCCCGCCCGCACATCCAGAAATGCCCGGTCCAGTGGACCGATCACCGGCAGGAGTCCCCGGCCGAAATCCGGCGGAGTGAAGCGGTGTCCAGGGAGCACGACCCCGTCCGAGGACACGGGCAGGTAGTCCTCACCCAGGCAGACGCAGGCTACCGGTTCACGCATCCTGACCTGCACGTCCAGACCGTCGGGCCAGGCGACACGAGCCTCCCCCACCTCTCTCACGAAGGGTAGATTGCGGAGTTCCTCCTGCACGGTCTGCACGAGTTCGGCGTCCAGGGTCGAGACATCGCCCAGTCTCGAGAGTCGAAAGGCCACGATCTTCGACCACTCTGGAGGCAGACCGCTGGTTCCCCAGTCGAGCTCGAGCGACACCCGGCTCGGGTCGAGGATCGTGTAGCCGGCCGCTTCGGCGCTACGGTTGAGATTCGTGATCAGCCAGCTCGCACCAGCAGCCAGCAGCACACAAATCAGCCACACGGGGGTGGCTCCCCGCCTCTGTCGTGGTCCCTGGTTCCTGATCCGCATCCCTGCTGGCTGAAGTGGCTGGCGGGTCGAAGGAACGCTCGGCTCCCCACTCACCGCTGGCCGGCGATCAGTTCGGAGAGCTGACCAAGCGCGTTGAAGCCTGATTCTCGGTCGCCGTCCCGAGCCCCATGCTGTTGCGCGAGGCCTCCTCGATGAACAGATCAAGGGTGGTCTGAATTTCTAGCACCGATTCTCGACTGAGGCTGATCGACTTGGCGCTGGCCTGCGAGTGCATCTCGTGCCCCAGAAGGCGTGAGATCAGCTTGAGGTTTGACAGCTGGCGCTGAATGGCGGAAGAGGGTCGTTGCTGGCTCGGGCTGTCCATGGCGGTGAATCTCGGGCTGAAATTGTTGGTCGAACGGGGCAGCGCCCGGGTCCGATGAAGGTGGAAGCGACTCGAGCGATCGGCCAGGAGCGACGGGGCATCCCTCCGGTCGATTGCGGACCTGCTTCCTTTTGCACGTTTCCCTTGCTTAGATAACGAGATGCGAGGCCAGTCTCAAGAATCAGCGCGGACAAGCTTCCGGACAATTCCCAGGTACGCCACGACGGGTGGGCTCCGAATTGAGCCCCGAAAGTGCCCATGACTCCCTCAGAAGGCGCCCCCAAGCGCCCAGCCCAGCACGGGGAGACCCTCGACGCCCCTCTAGAATGGAAGAGCTTTCAGCTCTCCGAGTTCCAGCGAGAGGCCATCGCCGCCATCCGCGGAGGCCAAAACGTCCTGGTCAGCGCCCCGACCGGCGCAGGCAAGACCCTGGTGGCCGAGTACGCCATCGTGGATGCCGTCCAGAGAGGAAGGCGATGCATCTTCACCGCCCCGATCAAGGCCCTCTCGAACCAGAAGTATCGCGACTTCCGCGATGATCCGGAGATCGACGTGGGCCTGATGACCGGGGACGTCACCATCCACCCGACCGCCCAGGTCCTGATCATGACGACGGAGATCCTTCGAAATGCGATCTTCGAGAGCCCGGAGACCCTACACGACGTCGAGTACGTGATCTTCGACGAGGTGCACTTCATGGACGACCGTGAGCGGGGCACGGTCTGGGAGGAGAGCCTGGTCTTCGCTCCACCCGAGATTCGGTTCATCTGCCTCTCTGCGACGGTATCCAACCTGGACGAGCTCGGCGGTTGGCTGGCGGAGGTTCGTGACCATGACATCGCGACGGTCCTCACCGATCGCAGACCAGTTCCGCTGCACCACCGCTTCTACACCCAGCGCAGCGGCTCCTTCGAGCCCAAGCAACTGGAGAGAATCAGGCAGCAGGAAGCCGAGGCGCGCCCCAGCCCCCGACGAGCCAGGAGGCGTCGCCGGCGTGGCCGAGGTCGTCGCGGCCACGGAGGTGACGAGAACCCCAACCAGGCCCCCGAGACCAGCGAGCTCTTCCAGGAACTGGCCTCCGACGGCTTGATGCCCGTGCTCGTCTTTTGCTTCAGTCGAAAAGACACGGAGAGGCTGGCCCGAAAGGGCGCAAAGCGCAGCTTCCTCGACGAGGCGGAGACCCGCCGCATGCACAAGCTCCAGCGCGAGATCATCGACCTCTTCCAGCTCGATGAGGGCATGCAACGCGGGGAGATCTTCCAGATGGCCGAGCGTGGCGTCGGCTATCACCATGCCGGCATGCTGCCCGCCCACAAGGAGGTGGTCGAGCGGTTCTTCACCTCCGGCCTGATCAAGCTCCTGGTGACCACCGAGACCTTCGCGGTTGGGATCAACATGCCAGCCCGCACCGTGGTGTTTCACTCGCTGCGCAAGTTCGACGGACTGAACTTTGATTACATGCGTACCAGGGATTTCCTGCAGATGGCCGGACGCGCTGGGCGGCAGGGAATCGACGACGAGGGCCTCGTCTACACCTTGCTCTCTCCACGGGACCTGCAAGAAGCTCCTGTACGACGTCTGCTCAAGGGCGAACCCGAGCCGGTCGAGAGTCGCTTTCGACTCTCCTACGCCTCACTCCTTCACCTGACCCGACGACTCGGCCGTGACCGGGTCCACCAGGCCTGGGAGAGGTCCTTCAACAGCTTCCAGCACCGTGACGCCAGCAAGCGGCAGCAGGAACGCAATCGCAAGCTGCAGGCTCGCATGATCGACTCTCACCTCGATTTCCTGGAGGAGTTGAGCTACCTCGACGGCGACGACTTGCTGCCCCGCGGTCGTATCGCCCAATCGATCAATGGTTACGAGTTGCAGGTGACCGAGCTGCTGTTCCAGGGTCTGCTGGAGGACTGCAGCCCAGAGGAGCTGGCGGTGATCTTCGTGGGCATCATCCATGAGGAGCGTCGGACCTTCGAACCGGTGAGAGTCTCGAGGCACCTGCACGGTGAGCTGCGACGGGAGACCGACGCCATCCTGAGGGAGCTGTTCCGGGGTGCGCTTCACTTCGACCTGCCCCATCCCCCCAAGCGAGCCGAGTGGGGCCTGACCCCGGCGGTGATCGACTGGGTCAGGGGATGCGCCTTCGAGGACCTCCAGGGGGCCGGCCCAGCCACCCCGGGCGACATCTGCCGGGCATTCAGGATGGGGATTCAGCTCATGCGTCAGACTCGGAGAGCTATCGATGCTGATTGGGACCTCTTCGATCGCCTCGGTGAGGCCATGGAGAGCCTGAATCGAGATGAGGTCGACGCCCGCCACCAGCTCGAGCTGGGCTGAGGTTCCTGGGGCACTTGGACGCCCTGGACGCCCAGAATCGGTGGCTGGTGCATCTGCGGAGCGTTTCTGAGGGAGAGAGGCCCGATTGGGGATATCTGCACACAGAGCTCGGCCGGGTGCCGCAGCCGGGCTCTACCGCATCTGTGCGGTAAGAGCTGTCCAGAAATCAAGTAGTCGAGGGGCAGCAGGCGTTCTAGGTCATTGCGAACGAGGTCTCCGGCGCTAGACTGGTCGTGCCTGCATCGAATTGGGCACAAGTCTCCATTCCATCGGTCAACCAGGGCACCCAAGCTGGGTACCGCAGGTCGAGTTCACTCACATCTGAACAGGCTGCTGGCCTGTCGCTGAAATCGGACCTCTTTCATGAGCTGGCTCCACACCTGGTGGGGCCACGGCTAATTATCGGACTTCAAGCCCTCTCGCCCTGTCGGACTCCCCATCCCACGACGACGTAGATGCTCCTCACTACCTGCCTCACCGCGCTGGCTGCCACGCCCCTCGCCCTCGGCGAGGTTCAAAGCCAGATCGGGGTCACAGCTCCCGATTCAACATCTTCCATTGCCCCGGTGGGCTTGGCGGCAGAGATTGGCGCGGAGTTCGCCGACCTGCTGGCGACCAGCCCTTCAAGCCCTCAGCCCGCTCCCCTCAAGGAGAGCAAGCCCGAGAAGAAGAAGAAGTACGAGCCGGTCGAGTTCAAGACCGAGGACAAGCTGACGATCAAGGCCAACCTCTACGCCCCTCGCAAGTCAGGGCGAGTCCCCGCAGTGCTGATGGTGCACGATGCGGGATCCAACGCCCTCAGCCTCGACAGCGTGGCGCAGAACCTCCAGCGCAAGGGCTTTGCCGTGCTGGCCGTGAACCTCCGGGGTCATGGCGGCAGCATCTCCGAAGCCTACGACTGGGAGAAGTCCACAGACCCGAACGTCCAGGCTGCCACCTGGGCCTTCGCCATGCGCGACCTGGAGGCGGCCACCGAGTACCTGCGCGATCTCAAGAACGTGCACAACTCCAACCTGAGTGTCATCGGCATGGGCGCCGGGGCAGTACTGGCGGCCAAGTACGCGGTCAATGACGAGAACACCCGAGCCGTTGTACTCATCGAGCCCAAGCCGGAGATCTACGGCTACAACATGATGAGAGACGTCACCGATCTGGGCGGCCTACCGGCCATGATCATGACCACCGACGATGGGCGCTCCGCAGCCACCCGCATCAAGAATGCCGCGGCCAAGGCTCACGACCTCGATTACGTCACTCTTCAGCCGATCAAGCCGAAGAAGAGTGGAGACGTGTTCTCCGACAAGCGGCTGAACACCGAGCTGACCAAGTTCCTCAAGGAAGAAGCTCTCGACAAGCGCTAGAGAACACCTTGTGACGTTCAAAGCGCGGCGCCGATCGGAAGCATCCGATCGGCGCCGCGCTCGATACTCGAGGCTGTAGTTCGCCCTGCCGGCGGCGCACAAGGGCTGCCCTAGACTTCGAGCGAGAAGGCCGACAAGAGGCGCCTGGAGTGCGTTCAGGATGTGGGCTCGGCGAGCCGCTCGCGACGCCGGCCACGCTCCCTCTCCCTCACTCGCCTGCTGATCTCCTTCGCTCTGGGCCTCATGGCCTTGAGCAGCATGAAGTACCAGACGGTGAAGCCCAGGAAAGGTAAAATCAGCAGGGCGATCCCGAGAATCGAGCCCTGGAAATCCGGTCCTGGCTGGATCGAGTCATCCATCCCCCGGAGAGCTCTCCAGACAAGGGGCGAAAGGATCGTCAGGGCATAGAGGATCGAGGCACGCCGCCTGAGCCTCTCCGCGCGATGGGGGTCCCCACACCAATCCCACAGCTCGCGCAACGCAAGCGGGAGCGCCAGGACCCCAAGAATGAAGCACCAGCCCATGGGGCTCGAGAGCCACTGCCTACCGAGATCACTGGGTCCTTGCAACGCCCCGAGTACGAGGGCCAGGCCCCACAGGACTGCAGGCGCCAGACGCAGGCCACCTCGAAGGTAGAGCCCCATGTAGAAGAACACGAGGGCATACCAGCCCAGCCCCAAGAAGACAGCGGTGGAATAGAGCCCAGAAGCAAGTCTGGGGCCCGAGGTCTGAGAGTGGAAGTCCCCATACCAGATCCACCAGAGCGCCCCCGTAAACAAGGCCATTGACCCCACAATGTGTTCTTCGGGCTCAACCGCCCTCAAGCGCCTTACCAGCTCTCCGCTACGCCACTGGCGATAGAGAGCCCTCAGGCACAGAAAGAATCCGCCACCGACAAGAAAGGCGACCACCCAGAAGAGCCCCTGCAAGACAAGCGCCTTGCGAGCGTCGCTGGCTTGTTCCCTGTCGACTCGCCTCAAGAGCTTCAGCTCTTCTGCATTCAGCGGCCCCCCAGCAGACTGAACCACGCGATAGAGATTGGCTCGGCTCACGAGCGTCGAATCTTCGAGATCCAGTTCACTTGCGACACTCTCGCGAAGCTCCTCATCACTGGCACTGATGAACCAACGCTGCAGGTAGGCATCACCCTGGGAGTGATTCAGGCTCGGCTCCCTCAGGCCTGCCGCGAGGCTCTCGAAGGTCTCGTTGTCGAACAGGAGTCGGGCCAACCACTCTGCCTGGCGAGCGGTGGAAGACCCCGGGGTCCCGGCCCATGGGGCCGAGGTGGCCGCGCCCCTTCCTTGGGTCTCGAGATTGGCCTGCAGGCGACGGGTCCAATCCTCGACATCCCAGGCCCGTGGTGAGGCCTCCTGCGGCTCTAGCAGCGCCAGGACCAGCTCGTAGTCCTGCGCCAGGGATCGGAAGAAACGTCCCTGGAACACCCCCTCGCCGCGCTCCTCCAGCAGTCCCGCGCAGCTCACGGCTCCAGGCCTCGAGCGAGTCGCCTCGGCCCGCAGAAGCTCCCTGACCCCAGAGGTCTCAGTCCCTGTCGAGGGCACCTCCCAGCTGAGACCTGGCCCACCCCAGCCATGTTCGAGCTTGCCCCTCAAGGTGACCTCAATCTCAGCTGTCTTCGGGGAGAACATCGAGACAATCCACTCGCCGAAGCCCCCGCGGGAGTCCTGCCTGGCCAGCGGATACTCGAAGCGAAAGCGCACCTGCTCCCCCTCGCGGAGCTGAAGCTGCTCCTCCCAGCGTACCTGCGGCACGGGCTCTCCGAGTTTCCAGCGGAGTCCTGCCAGACGCAGTCGAAAGGCCTGGGACTGCTCGGCCATTCCCAAGAGCTCCCACCACTGCTGAGCCAGGCCGTCTGGCTCCCTGACGCTGTACCGGCCCGCCGGCCAAAATGGGGCCAGTGCGCCATCAGGGAGGTTCAGCGTCAGCAGCTCATGAAACAACCGTCGCTCCTCGATGCTCGCGGCCAGGTCAAAGGCCGCGGCCAGCTCCGGGCCTGTCATCTTCTCCGATGGAGTGTCCAGTCCGAGCGCTTCCTCCAGTTGCTCGCGGAGGGAAGTCGGGCTCAGCTGAACTCGCCACCTGTCCCAGTCCTGCGGATCATCCGATGACATCCATCGCTCGGAGCTACCCGCATGCGATTCGACCCAGGCAGAGAGCGCAGCTGCGTCGACTCCCTTGCACGCAAGCATCAGGTCGATGCGACTCTCGAGATCTCCTCGCGGGTCACTCAGCCTTGCCCGCAGGTAGCTCACCAGCTGCGAGGTGGAGACGACCGAACTGAGCTCGGGCGGCAGGTCTGCGAGCTGAACGACGAACTTGCGATAGGCCGGATTTTCCAGGTCGCCGATCTCCTCGCCCAGCTCCATGAGTGCGGTCAGGAGCCGATCAGGGTCGCAGCTCTCGACGAGCCTCATCCAGTCCTGCGCAGCCCCCCTGTCCAGCCTGGGCTGCGCCCAGCGTGCCTGACGCTCCGTGAGCTGATCGGCAGCTCGCAACATCGCGACCAGCACCTGCTCGGGCTCCGCCAGGTTCTCCCTGATCCAGTCCTGAAATTCACGCTGATCCGTGCCCGTCAGGGCCTTGGCCCAGATGAGCACAGCCGCGCGATTCCCAGGGCTCTGCGGGTCGATCAGGCTCGTCAGGCAGCTCTCAGCGAGCAGCGCCTCCACCCTCCCTCTGGCGCTGCCGAAGGTCTCGAAGCGCGCCGGTAGCTCAACCGACCGATCCACCGTGGCCCGCAGGCTCAGGTCCCCGCCGATCTCTGCCAGGGCCTCATCGAGCTCCGCCGAATCGACCTCGCCCATGAGGGTCTGTACCGAAAGAGACATGAGCTCGAACTGCAGGGCATTGAGATCATCTCTCGCTCCGGGGAGCCTCTGCCTGAGCCCCTCGACCTGCTCCAGCGAGTCATCGATCAGGGTACGGCACTCATCCAGGTGCCTCTTCGCGCCCTGCGCATCACCATCACGTTCCGATTCATCGGAGACCGCGATCAGAGCTTGGGCATAGGCCAGACCATGGCTGCGAAGCTGATCGAGGGTAGCCGAGTCAGGGTAGGACTCCCGGTAGAGCTGAACGGAGGCATCCGACTCTCCCCGCTGCTGTAACCCCAAGGCGCTGTCGAGCAGGCGCTGGTCTCCCGACGGAATGAGCGGCAGCACGAAGAGAGCGAAGATCCCCCCCAGAACCAGGGTGGTGACCAGGCTTGTCAGGAGGGTGCTCTTGTGGCGCCGGCAGAACATGCTGAACTGCCTGGCCAGGTTCGGCGGTACGGCCTGGACCGGCCGCCCTTCCTCGAAGCGCTCGAAGTCCTCGAGCAAGGCTCGTGCGGTCACGTAACGCTCCTCGGGCGTGACAGCCATGGCCTTGAGACAGATACGTTCGAGCCCCTCTGGCACGCTGGGCTGTCGCTTCCGGGGCGGAACGGGGCTGCCCTCGCAGACCGCTGCGATGATCTCGACGATCGAGCTTCCGCTGAAGGCTCTCTCTCCAGTCAGGCACTCGTAGAACACCGCCCCGATGGCATAGATGTCCGTCGCCTCCCCAATCTGATCCTGATCCCCGCGCGCCTGCTCCGGTGACATGTAAGCGGGCGTGCCGAGAAAGTGGCCGCTCAGGGTGAGATCACTGGCCGTCTGCACCTCCCGGGCCAGCCCGAAGTCCACCACACAGGCGTCGCCATTCTCATCGATCAGGATGTTGGCCGGCTTGATATCCCTGTGCACCAGTCCGTGGCTGTGCACGTACTGGACCGCACTGGTGACCTGTCGCATCCAGCGCACGGCCTGAGTGGGGGTGATCTGATTCTCAGCGATGTGCACCGAGAGCGGCTGGCCCTCGATCAGATCCATGGTGAAGTAGACCTGCCTGTCCCACTCTCCCACCTCGTGGACCGAGGCGATGTGCGGGTGGCGCAGGCGGGCCAGGCTGCGGGCTTCGCGCTTGAAACGCTCGAGGGCGCGACGCGCAACGGCCTCCCCTGGGCGCAAGACCTTGAGGGCGAGGTGTCGGTCGAGGCTCTTCTGGTGGACTCGGTAGACAACGCCCATGCCCCCACGACCGATCTCGTTCTCCAGCTCGTAGTCTGCCGGCAGCGAGGGTGGAGGGAGCTCTTCGAGGGCATCCAGATCGTCACCGCTGCCAGCCAGGAACTCGATGGCAAGGCGGGCACGTGCCACCTCCTCCAGCTCCAGGTCGAATCGCTTGGCCCAGACCGAGTCGGGAAAGCTCTCTCCCCGCTCAAGGGATCTCTCGAGCGCTTCATTGAGCTCGAACAAGCGCTCCTCGCGATCCTCCTTCACAGCTCTTCCTCCCCCAGTCGTGCCCCGAGCACCTCTGTCCCCCGGGCAATCCGTCGCCGCGCGCTGGTCTCGCTGCACCCCAGCTCTCTAGCGATCTCTTCGGTGGTGGATCCGCGAAAGAAACGCATCACGAGGGCCTGGCGCAGCTCCGGTTCGAGCTCTTCAAGCAGCCCCCCCAGCTTCTCGCTGCGGTCATCCCGCGCAGCGCGGGTCGCCGGGCCCGTGACCGTCTGGCAGGCCCGCTCGAGGACCACGCTGATGGCCTCCAGCTGCCCGGGCGGAAGGCGCTTGGCAGCGCCGAGGTAGTCAGCTCCGTCACGGATCCGGTTCTCCGCAATGGCACACAGCCAGCGCCCGAAGGCCCCTCGACCGCGCGCCTCGAAGTCTCCGATCGACTGAAAGGCCCCCAGCCCCGTCTCCTGAAGCACATCCAGGGGCTCCAGACGAACCGCCAGCTGCGCCGAGAGTCTCAGCCGGATGAAGGTGAGAAGCCGCGGCACCTGACGCTCGAAGAGCTCGCCAAAGGCCCCGGCCTCCCCCCCTTGGGCGCGAGCGACCAGATCCTGGGACCGTGATTGATTGAAAGACATCGAAGTGAGCAGAGGCACCCCTGCCTGAGTTCGCCACCAATTCTAGAAAGAATGTCGAACACCTGAAGATCTCGAAACTGGATATCCCAGGAGTGAAAGTCGCGACTTGAACGGAAACCTGCAGATGCTTCAATCGGTCCCTGGATAGCCGCCGCAACCACGATGCTGACCTAAGTGCCCTCCCCCCAAGACGCCGACCTCCTGCTCCAACCCCAGGGGGCAGTCGAGGAGCTCAGCAAGCCCGGCACCTCGACCCTCTTTGCCGAGGCCTCCGAGGCCATCCGCCGCAAGTTCGGCTTCGAGTGCCTCAGACCCCTTCAGGATCGTGCGATTCGTGTCGCTCTCGAGGGACGCGATGCCCTGGTCGTGATGCCGACCGGCGGTGGCAAGAGCCTCTGCTTCCAGGCCCCTGCTCTGGTCCAGCCCGGCCTGGTGGTCGTGATCTCCCCGCTGATCTCCTTGATGAAGGATCAGGTCGATGGCTTGCTCGCCAACGGAGTGCCCGCGGGAATGCTCTGTTCAGCCCAGACTCCGGAAGAGCGGCGCACCGTCTACGAGGAGCTCGAACGCGGAGGACTCGACCTGCTCTACGTGGCCCCCGAGCGCCTGGCGATGGAGGGCTTCTTCGAGCGCCTGGAGGCCTTCGGCATGGTCTCGCTGGCGGTGGATGAGGCCCACTGCATCAGTCACTGGGGACATGACTTCCGGCCCGAGTACCGACAGATCGGAGAGCTTCGCGCCAGGCGCCCCGAGCTTCCCATCCAGGCCTTCACGGCCACGGCCACACCCGCGGTGCAGCGGGACATCTGCGAGCAACTCGCCCTGCGCGACCCGGAGGTCCTGGTCGGTGACTTCGATCGACCGAACCTGACCTATCGCGTCAAGCCCAGGCGCAACCTGAACGACCAGGTGCGCGCTGTGATCACCGCTCACAGCGGTGAAGCAGGCATCGTCTACTGCCTCTCCCGCAAGGACGTGGAGAAGCTGGCCGAGGCTCTGGCTGCGGCAGGCGTGCGCTGTGAGCCCTATCACGCCGGCATGACCGGCGAGCATCGCAACCGCGTGCAGGACGACTTTCAGTCAGAACGCATCGATGTGGTCGTCGCCACTGTGGCCTTCGGCATGGGCATCGATCGCACCGATGTGCGCTACGTAGTGCATGCCAGCCTGCCCAAGGGCGTCGAGCAGTACAGCCAGGAGACGGGGCGTGCCGGTAGGGACGGCCTGCCGGCAGAGTGCGTGCTGCTGCACTCGGGTGGCGACTACCACAACTGGAAGCACCTGATGGAGCGCTCTGCCCAGGAGGCTCTCGAGCGCGGGATCGAGACCGCAACCGAGGAGCGGGACGCAGGACTCAAGCGCCTGGGACATGTCTACGGCTATGCGACGGGAGCTCTCTGTCGGCACATGTTCCTGCTCGAGTACTTCGGGCAGAGAGCCAGCGACGAGCTGCGCGAGAAGGGCTGTGGTGCCTGCGACGTCTGCCTGGGCGAGCTGCAGCGTGTCGATGACAGCCAGCAGGTTGCCCAGAAGATCCTCTCCTGCGTCGTGCGCTGCGAGCAGCGCTACGGTGCGGGGCACATCACCGACGTCCTGCGCGGTGCGGACACCGCCCGACTGCGTGAGACCGGGCACGATCAGCTCTCGACCCACGGGCTCCTCAAGCAGAAGAGCGTCAGCGAGGTTCGCGGCTGGATCGAGCAGCTCTCCGGGCACGGTCTCTTGGCCACCACCGGTGGCCAGTACCCCACGCTGTACCTCACGCGCACGGGGGTCGAGGTGCTCAAGGGGGAGCGCGAGATCCAGCTCTTCGTCACGCACACCGCCAAGACAGAGGGCAAGCGCAAGCGCAGGGCAGCGGTGAGCGCCGCCGCCGAGGTCGGGCTCGAAGCCGACGAGGCGCTCTTCGAGGATCTGCGCGAGTACCGTCGCGAGCTGGCCCGGGAGCGCGGCGTCCCTCCCTACCTGATCTTCAACGACCGAACCCTGGCCCTCCTGGCGGCCCTCAAGCCCTCGAGCGAGGTCGACTTGCTCTCGGTCAAGGGAGTCGGTGAGAAGAAGGCAGCCGACCTGGGCCCCCTCTTTCTGGAGCGCATCGCCGCCTACGAGCGATCGCGTTCGAAGTAGGTTTGGATTGCAGTTCAGGCCAACCCATCGATGCTGTGCCCTCGTAGGATCCCTCCGGTCCTTTCTTCCTCTGAGCTCTTCCCTTATCCAAGCATGAAGCTGATCCCTCTCACCGCGTCCGTGCTCATCGGCGCAGCCGCTCTTTGCATCGGGCACCTCAACACCTCCGAGGCCGGCTCGGTCGAACCTCTGATCCAGCCCAACGCCGAGGCCAAGACCCTCAAGATCGACTCCGGACACTCCTCGGTGCTCTTCCGCATTCAGCACAACGAGGCAGCCTACTTCTACGGACGCTTCAATGAGGTCGCCGGAGAGGTGGTCTTCGATGAGGACGACCCTGCGAAGTGCTCCGTCGAGGTGATTATCAAGGCCGGATCGGTCGATACCAACTCGGCCAACCGGGACAAGCATGTGCTCAGCCCCGACTTCCTGGACGCCAAGCAGTTCCCGGAGCTGAAGTTCAAGAGCAAGAAGGTCGAGCGAGATGGCGCGGTCTGGAAGGCCACCGGTGACCTGATGCTGCACGGAGCCAGCCACGAGATCACGATCGACTTCGAGAAGACTGGCGAGGGCAAGGGCCGCCGTGGCGAGACCCTGATGGGCTTCCACTCGCGCTTCGAGATCGAGCGAGCGGACTGGGGCATGGAGTACATGGTCGGGCCGCTCAGCAATGAGATCGAGCTCACCGTCAGCCTCGAAGTCAAGGGCAGCTGAGCGCTCGAGCTGACCTCGAGCACCTCGGCCGAGCGCTGGGAGCTCAGCTAGAGGGGCGCAAGACCGAGACATGGATCCCCAGGAACTGCTACTGACAGGAGTGCTGGCCCCTGCCCTCGCAGCCGGGGTGCTGCTGGGCCTGGGGTGGAAGGTCTGGCGCCGAGAGGACGCGGACAGCGATGGACGCTGGAGTGGAGCTCCCGCTCTGGCCATCGCCTTCCTGCTGACCTTCTACCTCCTATCCGGGATGCCCGTGAGCTTGCTGCCGGACTCGCCGCGAACTCCCACGGGCCTGGATTGGCTCGCCTGGCTGGCAGTCCCCGCGATCTTCCTGCTCCCGCTGGAGCAGAAGCTCGGACGCTGGAAGCACCTCCTGCGCGGAGTGGTCGCCGTCGCCATGGTGCGGCTCGTGCTGAACACGGCCTTCGAGTCCACCTTCGAGGCCGACGTGGGCAGAAGGTGGTTGGCGGGCCTGAGCGCCCTCTACATGCTCATCTGGGCAGCTCTCACGAGGGTCTGTGGGCAGCGCACGGGAGCCTCCTCCCCGCTGGTCCTGTGGACCATGGCAGCCGGGCTGGCGGTTCTTGCGGCGCTCACGGGCAGCGCCAAGATCGGGCAGCTAGGCGGCGCCCTGGCGGCGGCGCTGGGAGCCGCAACCGTGCTCGCCTGGTGCCGGCCTCGCCTGACCCTCGCCGGAGGTGGAGTTGGCCTGGCCCTGTTGCTGCTGTTCGGCCTCGGCATGAACGCCCACGTCTACAGCTACACCGAGTCCACGGAGATCCTGTTGATCGCCAGTGCTCCGCTGTTCGCCTTGCTGGCCGACCTGCCTCCACTGCGCTTCAAGCGACCGGCGCTGCGAACGCTGGTCGTCGTGCTCCTGACCGCCTTGCCCATCGGCATCGCGATCACCCGGGCGGCGATGGCCTTCGCTGCCGAGTCGGACGAGTACGGTGACTACTACGACTACTAGTCACTGAGATCAAAAAAAGAAGGGCCGGCGAAGACTGCTCCGCCGACCCCTCAATGCGCTCGTCTGCTTGCGACGAGCCTCGACAGTCTCAGGGCAAGACGGTCATCTCAACCACGTCATCGGACAGCTTGCGCGGACGCAGCCCGATTCCCTGGAAGTACATGGTCGTCCCCACCAACGCTGAATCATTGGCGATGAAGTGCGGCGTCCAGACCATGCCGTCCCCTCCGGCCTGCGCAAGGCCGGGAAGGAAGCTGAACTGAGACTCGTCGAGATATAAGGTTCCCACGCCGTCGAAGACGCGAGGTTCGCTGGAGAGCATCGGCGACGCAATGACGCGACCGAAGCCACCCGGCTCAAGTTGCTGACCCAGGGCCACGGTGCTACCGACCGTGGGTGCTCCGTAGAGGTCGAAGTCGGCCTCCTCGGTGTCGAAGAGGTAGAGGCCACCCCCGTTGCCGAAGACCGTTGCGTGGCTCCCCTTGGCGGCAACAGCGACCTTTCCACCGTCCGGAGACAGCTCCATGTCCATCACGGAGCCAGGCAGGTCACAGCTGGCCACGACGCCGACCTGATCGCGATCGAAGAGCAGCACCTCGGGCACTGTTCCATGCTCGTCGCCCCAGAGCCCCAGGGCAGCCACTTCACCATCTGCCGAGAGGCACAGGGCACTGGCCACGTTGGCTGCCGTCCCCCCCGCCGAGACATGGTGGTCCAGCACGACCGTCTGGTCCCCTGCATTCAACATCTGCAGATGAACGGACCCGGGTGCGGAGAAGAAGTTCGTGGCATGCGCCACGGTCGAGCCATCCTCGGAGACCGCAACGGCCGGAGTGTATCCGCCAGCCGGTAGCGGGAAGCTGGTGGAGCTGACGTAGCTGGCGCCATTCCAGGAGAACACATCCATCAGTCCACCTGAGGCGATCGCGATCACGGCTGCATCTCCTGAGAGATCAAGCCCGCCCGCAAAGGAACTCCCGAAGTAGTAGGTGGTGAACAGGACTGCGCCACTGTCCAGGTCGATGACCTTGAGGGCGACTCCAGAGCGGACAGCGGCTCGGCTTCCATCCGCGGACACCACGACGCCATCCCCAGGGCCCCATGTGTCGACAACGTGGCTGTAGACCGGCACCGAGCTCTCACTGTCAAAGACGTCGAACACCGTTGCATTGGCTGCCACGCTGAAGACTGCGGAGACGACTCGTGTCCCGTCCTCGGAGACAAAGACGTGCGTGTCGTCCGAATTCGAGATCAGGATGTCGGAGGTGAAGACCCAGTCCGCTTCGGAAGAACCTGACGAGTACTTCCGCAAGACCGGCTGGCGCCAGGTCAGGGTCGCATCGATGTACTCCTGGTGGAGCTAGACATGCACGCTGGCTCTCGAGGAGGAGGCCACACGCCGAACCTGGTTCCAGACGAACTCATCATCGGACCAGACGGGTGTCGGCGGGTTGGTGTCGTGCGAGGAGAGCAGGACCCTTGCGTTCTGATAGAACCCGTGCTCCGAGAAGACCTCGACCCCCTCTGCCCCCAGCGAGATGTTATCCGGCTGCCAGGAACCATCGCTCGAGAGTACCCACGTGGGCTCGAGTGATTGAGCACCCGCGAGCCCAGAAATTGAAATTGAAGCGACCACCAGACCCGCGAATACCCGGGTCCCACCCAAGAAATTGACTCGATACATTTGATTCCCAACCCCAGTTGACTCTGACTCAGGCCGGATGCTGCCGACCCTTCCCAGCACCCCATGTCGGTTGCTGCCGAGTTCCGCTGTGAGGACAATGCAAAAAAGAATTTCCTAATCTGGGTTCGGTTTGCTGTCCGCTTTCCCGCTGCGGGCCACGCATGGGAGCTCGAATCGACCTACACGACCTCT
>JABACD010000003.1 GCA_014237855.1 Planctomycetota bacterium
AAAGCACGTTGAGATCCTAGAGGGCTTGAGATCGACCGGCCCGAATTTCAAATTCAATAGAGATGATCTGATCGATGGTCAGAGTGTCCTGTCGGGTGTCCTGGGCACGCAGCTCGGCGAGCTGACTCGCTACCAGCCCAGGCGCTACAGCTTCTCGGAGAGTCAGCTCTTTCTCGCAATCCAGGACACCGAGGCGAAGCTGGTCGTCCCACGCAAGCTGGTCCAGGACGAGGACCCCGAACGTCTGTTCAGCGAACAGCACTGGGTCCGCTTCTACGACCTGAGTTCGGATCCAGAGGAGACCTCCAATCAGTTCGCTCTCGACAGCCCGAAACTTCGCGAGCTCTGGTCGGCCCTGCGCGCGTATGATCGCTCCATGCCAGAGCCTGTCTACTTGGTCACCGAGAGCAGCCCGGATTCCTTCTGGCTGTTGCGCGAACTCGGTCATGGGAGTGATGTGCATGCGGAGGAGCTGGAGGTCTCCAAGGATTGACCCCTCATGATCTCGTCCTGGTGGCCAATGCCCGGCTGCCCTCTCAGCGAGCCCAGTCGCTCCAGGTCGCGCAGGTGGCGGCAGCCTTCGAGCGCGCTGGAGTGGGGACGACGCTGCTACATGCGCGCAGGAGAGACACCCCCCAGCTGGCAGAGGCCAGCGAGCTATGGGACTACTACTCGGTACCACGGGGCCCGCGCCCCGGTGTCCGTGCGCTCGAGAACATCGACTGGATCGATCTTGTTCCGCGCCGCTTGCAGTACGTACCAGCGCGCTTGCAGGAGCTGAGCTTTGCCCGGACGGCCGCACGCACGGTTCTGGATGAGTTCTCAGGGGCCCTGGTGTTGGCCAGGGAACTGGAGTGTGCCCGCCGGCTGGTCCGCGCCGGTCGAGGGGGGGTCTTCCTCGAGCTTCACCGGGTCCCAGGGGGGACCACTCGCCGACGCTGGTTGATGGAAGCAGCTGGAGGCGTTGCTGGTATCGTCGCCATCTCGGGAGGCGTACGCGACGATCTGCTGGATCTGGGGATCAAGGCTGACCTGATGGTGGTCGAGCATGATGGGTTCGAGAGCACTCGTTTCGGATCTCTTCCGACACGCGCGCAAGCCCGTGGGGAACTGGGTCTGCACGGTGAGCGACCCCTGGTGGTCTACACCGGTGGGCTCTTGGCCTGGAAGGGAGTGGATGTGCTCATCGCGGCAGCGCGAGAGCTGCCAGAGGTCAGCTTTGTGATAGCTGGAGGGATGGACGCGGATGTAGAGGCCCTGCGTGGACCCAGCGCCGGCTTGCAAAACGTACGTCTGGACGGATTTCAACCCCCTGATCGGGTGGCGACCTACCTGGCCGCAGCGGACGTCGGTGTGGTTCCCAATCGCTCCACGCCCGCCATCAGCTCGCGCTACACATCGCCCTTGAAGGTCTTCGAGGCCCAGGCGGCAGGGCTGCCCCTGGTGGTCAGCGACCTGCCCTCTCTACGGGACATCCTGGGAGAGGATCAGGCCATCTTCGTGGCTCCGGACGATCACCACGCGCTGGCTGCCGGATTGAGCGAGCTTCTCGGGAACGAGCACTTACGAACAAGCCTGGCAGGGGCGATGAGGGCTGCAGCCGCCGGGCACAGCTGGGACGCCAGGGCAGCAAGATTGCTCTCCTGGATGGACCAACGGGCCTGAACCTGCCACGCTCACGCGCCGATTTGGCAAAGTATGCACGAGACCGAAGCTCCGGAACCACGTTCCGCAGCTGGCCCTTCCCGGTCCCAATCGAACCCCATGACGACTCCGAACGCGCTCAATCTTCATCGTTCCCTTGGCCTCTTCCTGGTTTCGCTCCTCGGCCTGGCTGCCTGTGGTGCCTCCGAGAGTGAAGAGGGATCCTCGAGTTCATTCTTCGTGGGGACCTCCGAGTTTGGAGTGGCAGCGGGAACTCCTCTTGCCATCGAAGCCGAATGGCTGGCATTTCTCGCCGACGAGGCTGCTAGCGGTGCATCCCAGCTCAACGATCACGATACCGATACGGTGGACGAGGTGGCCGTGGTCGTGAATATCGATACTCGAGTTGAGACCAACCTGCGAGTGGCTGCACGAGGCCTGCAGTGGGTCGGTGATGAGCTCTACATCGTCGTTGATGAGGTTCTCGACAACTTCGATTGGGACGGGAACACCTTCATCGCGGAACTGGTGCTCCTGCGCTGGCACGAGAGCCTGAGCGACCCGGTCTTTGTCGATGTGCTGGACCGCAACAGTTCGCTGGCAATGGTAGGAGTGGAGAACAGCCTCTTCTACGCCTCGGCGACCCTGACTACCATGGCCAATGAATCCTCCCTCTTCGCGATCGACAGTGAGTTTCCCACCACTCCCCGACCTGTCTTCACCCAGGATGCCGGAGGAGGGTTGACCCCGCGGCTGCTTGGAGAGCAGGACGGATTGATTCTCATGTCGCTGGATGAGACTGTGGCGGGGGACAACCGGGACCTCAACGCCGATACCAATGCCGATGACAGCTTTGTCCTGGCCTTGCTCGACGGCACAGGGGTCGTCGACGCTGGCGGCTACACCCTGAACATCCGCAATACAGGGCTGGCGATCGAGGATGCGAGTGCGCCGCTGCGGGCGGTCAGTCAGGGAGCGAATGACTGGCTCGTTGGTTTTCTTGTGAATGAGACAGCTCAGGAATTGAGCCTGAACAGATTCGGTGTGGGGGGGCCCCCGGCCTCCTGGCAAGTGGGCAGCTGCTTGGTGGACGACCTGGACCTGGACGATGATGTGCTCCACGTCATCCAGTTCTCAGCATGGGACATGGATCCGGTTGGCAACCCTCCGATCAACTCGGGGCTGGCCGGTGGGCTGCGAGTGCTCATCTGCGGTGATGCGGTCGGGACCATTTGTGCCGAGAGCGACGAGGGGGGGTGCATCTTCAACAACGATGGCGACTCGGTCGACAGCATGTTGCGCTGGCTGCGAATCGATGGCCCGGCGCCCCTGGGATCTCAGAACGGTCCAATCCGTGGCCTCAGCCAGCTGGTGGCGCTGGACACCGACCTGAACGGCCCAACTGGTGGTGCAGCAGAGGTCGACGGAATCTTCGTCATCCAGTGCGACGAGGTGGCGGACGATCGTAGCTGGGACGGGGACGCGGGACTCCAGCGTGACCTCGTGGCCTGGATGGATCCTCTGGGCACCTTGAGCTGGAAGTTCAACCACTCCTCGAGTGGTACCTCCTACACGACAGCGACCTGGATGGGAGAGCAACCGGGACGGACCCGGCTTGGCGTTGCCTACGCAGAGAGTTCCAACTCTCAGTTCTTGAATCCCGACAACGACAAGCTCGACAGCGTCCCGACCTTTGCCGATTTCCTCGCGGGTTCAGGACGCCTGAGCTTCCCGGGCTTTGGCGTCGCGCTCGATTCGGACAACGCCGGCATCACCCTCTCCAACGGCTGGGGCTTCTTTCGGGTCAGCGAGTCCGAGGAGGGGGCGGACATCAATGGAAATGGAACGACTGACGACATCCTCCTGGTTCGATTGAACCTGACCTCGGGCTCTGTCCTCAACATGGGAGCCCTGAACACCCTGACCCGGCCGAGCGTCGAGTCCGAGGATGATGGAATCAGCTTTGGTGCTGCTTACCTCTTCGATGAGACGATCCTGGGGTTCAACATCTCCGGGGACAGCGATGCGAGCGATCTGGTGGTCAGGTACTTCGAGCTGCCCTGACTCTTCAATCGGGCCACGACCAAACGAGCGGTGCCGGGAGAAGAGCTCCCGGCACCGCTCGTCGCTTGGTCGGCCAGCTACTGGCGGAAGTAGTCGGCGAGCACCATCACGCCGTCCATCTCTATCGATTGCACGCCAGGCTGGAAGCTGTTGGTGTCCTGCCGCTGGAGACTGGCCAGCTTGATGACATCCACGGCACCACCGATGTTGTCAGTAGAGGTCGGGATGGCCGCAAACAGATACATGGGGCTGCTGGCCGCTTGAGTTGCGGGTCCCCCGGCACGAACCAATGACTTGCCATTGAACTGAGCTGGAACTCCAGCCGAGAAGGCTGTGGCGAAGTTCTGGAGGGCGCCCAGGTTTCGGAGGTTGTCGAATGCCAGGTCCGTGGGAATGCCTGTGAGCACCGAGCTACCCAGGGAGATATCGGCCTTGATACGCAGCTGCCGGAACTGCGGCACCGTGTTTCCGGGGCCCAGTGGAATCTGCCCCAGGGTATTGGTCTGGGCAAAGATGCGCGTGAGTGCGCCGGTTCCTGGAGGGGCCGACTGACCGGTCTGCAGGTCGATCATGCCCTCGTGGGCGATCCAGACGCCCGAGTTCAGATCGGACACGTCAATGGCGATCGCCTTGGGCCTGCGGAACTTGTAGCGCGCCTTGCCGATCAGGTCGTCGTAGCCCCATCCGTTCACTCCGTCAGGACCAGACTCGAAGATCGAGACGGCTCCATCACGCGAGAGCACATACCCGTAGTAGACATTTCGCAGCGAGCCGAAGTTCGTCTGCCGCGGGGTGATCACGACCTCGAAGGGGCGTGATAGCGAGGGCAGGCTGACGATCTTGCGCACCGATAAGGTGAAGGCGGAGATCACCGAGACGTCATTGCTGCGCTCGTTGCAGACCAGAATGTCCTCGTTGAGCGAGTCCCAGGCGATGCCAAGAGGAGCATGCCCCACGGCAGTCTCTTGAACCACCTCGTGGAAGGTTCCAGAGCTCGGAGCGGTGTCGATGAAGCTGACGGTGCCTGCACTCTGATTGGTCACCGCGAGATAGTCCAGGTTCGGTGACATGGCCAGGCGTGTGGGGTCCGGCAGGCTGATGCGGTCGATGGGCGTCATGCGGTTGGAGTTGAGCACGACAAGTTCGCGGCGTTCGCGATCCACCACGTAGAGGAACTGACCGATCTGCTGGCGCAGCATGTAAGGCTGGCAGTTCGCCAGGCTCGAGTTAGTCGGGCTGGGGCCCTGGAAGAAGGCGCTTTGCTCGGGGCTCAACAGACCGCTGGGCGGGATACCGAGATCCGCGTCACCAAGGGCGTCACCGGGTACCAGCAGGTTTACCAGCCCCTGACCCGCGGGGGGGGCGAGCGAGGACACGACCGAGGTCGGTTCCTGACCGCCGATGTTGGGCGAGATGCAGAGCGGAGGGAAGCTCAGGGGCGGAGGGTTGGGATGTGGCGCCCAGGAGATCGTGTTCTGCGTGCCGATGCCCATGTTGGTGACGGTGTCACCAGGGCCTGCGGGTTGCGTCGTATTACCCGTCCCGGAGTTCGTGACGAATACCTGCTTCAAGCCAGAGCTGGCGCACAGGTTGGCGCTTCCGGCCTGGCAGCCGAAGGGCGCGGGTGCGTTGTTGAAGGACGTGTCCAGTGCCTGGCCCAGGGCGAGGTCGCTGACGTCCATGAGATAGGGAGACCTGGCCAGCTGGTGGTCGAGGTTGCTGTCGAGGGTGCGGGTGAAGACTCCCTCCGAGCCGCCATCGGTGCTGCAATTTCCCTGAGAGAGAGGGGGCCGCAGGAGGGCTCCCTGGAACTTGAGATTGGGGTTGTTGGGATAGTTGGAGTTGCCCTCGGTGATGGGGTTGAACGGGTCGTAGGTCGGGTTGCCCGTCCCGGCACCGAAGCCATTGAGGTCGATGACTGACAGCGCGCCGCTCGAGCCACCCAGACCCGCATAGATGGCATCGGGTGCGACGGGTGCGTTCGTGAGACCAGGACCCTCACCGGTGGTGAAGAAGGTGTTTGCTGCAAGCAGATTGGTGCTACCGTCGAGATCGGTGACCTCGTCAGCGTGGACCGCGACATCGATCTGGTTCAGGGGGCCGCAGCTGGCCGCTCCACCTGTCGCCCCTTCACCAGGAAAGGGATAGTCAGGTATCAGCCTGACAGTGGCCAGGTCATAGACGCTCACCGGCAGGACGGTGAAGGGCATCAGGATGGGAGGGTTCTGCTGTGGACCGTAGCTCAGGGTGATCGCGTCGTTGATCGTGGCCGGGCCGGCACCCGTCAGGGTACCGAGGCTGGAGAGCTGGATTGACTCGGTGAAGTTCATGATGATGTCGGTCATTGGATCGACATCGGTCTCGCCATTGCCAGGAACGATGCTTGGGGTTGAGAGCGGAGGCGGGATGAACTGGATCTCCGGCGGAAGATCCAGGGGGCCGACCGTGCTGGAAACTCTTGCCTGGCGACAGAGCTGCTCTCCGCTCAGACTCATGACGCCCGTACTCACTCGAATCTCGATCTGTCGATCCGTCGGAAAGGTCTCGTGAGTGGTGAGGTCGTTGTCGGAGTCAGGAATGAACAGGAACACGTTGTTGCGGGCCAGGAGGTCCGCACCAAAGGGCTGAGTACCTGCCTCGGTGCCCGGCACACCCAGGCCATCGGCCACCGAGTCCATGTTGTTGTCGATGCTGGGATTGGCAACCAGCACGCCTGACTGGTTCGAGAACCACCGCTGCAGGAACAGCTGAGGAGGAGGCGGACCGCCCGGGTTTGGCGCGGAGTAGGTCAGGCCGCCGACAAAGGCACGGCCCTGGACGAGTTCGGTCTGGCCCGTGATCGGGTCGTGGGCTGTGATGACGATCGTGCCAGTGAGCTGAGAGGTTGCGGCTCCCGACGGACTGTTTGTGAGGATCGAGGCGATCTGGAGAGGCTGGCTGAAGCTGACTGCAAGGAAGTGATTGCCCAGCCATCCTGAAGGTAGGGTGGGGCTCAGTGGCCACTGGCGGGTGGGCATGACCCCATTACTCGGGGAGATATTCTGGATCAGATCCTCCAGTTGCCTGACCTCGATGACGGTCCCGGGAGGGTTCCCGACGGAGTCCAGATCGATGATCTTGTGGGGTAGGAGGAGGCCAAAACCATTGCTTACCTGGAGTAGATCGAAGTCCCCTGAGCTGCTTGAACTGGCTAGTGGAGCGAACGCGAGCAGGGCAGCGAAGCGCAGTCGATGAGAGTTCATGGCACTATTCTAGGGTGGTTTTCCTGAGCATGGCGGTGGTCGTTCGCTACGTGTTCTGATGAGCGAACTGCGAGCTAGGTGAGTCGGAGACGGGCTGAAACCACCCCAGCGGCCCTTCTTGGATTGGCCAGCTCCCAGCAATTCCTGGGCCATACAGTCAAGCTTGGGGCTCTGCTCCCTTTCAACTGGCCCTGAATCGACCCAGAATGAGCTGACGTCCTGCCACCGGCCACCCTTGCATTCATGCGCGTCCTCTACCTGACAGATTCTCTCTCCGACCTCGATGGAGTGGGGCGATATGCAATGCGCCTGGTCACTGCACTGCAGGAGGCTGATTCCGGCCTGGAACCCGAGTTTCTCCTCTCGCGCAAGCATCGTCCGACGTCCAGTGCGGTGCCCGCCAGCTGGCGCGTTGGGGTGGCGCTACCGCCGGATTACTTCTTCTACATGTCTCCGCTACGCTTCTGGGGAAGCTTCATGGCAGCCCTCCCAGCAGCCGTAGCGGCGGCTCGGCGTGCGGATTTGGTTCATGCCATCAAGGACTTTCCGCACAGTTGGCTCGCGCTCTGTGCCGCCAGAATCGCCGGCAAGCCATGCGTGGCCACGGCCCACGGCACGTACACGATCCAGCCACTCTTGGATCCGCGTCATCGGCAGCGTGCCCTCAAGACCTATGCAGGCTTCGCGGGCATGATCTCTGTCTCCGGCTACACGCGTCGGCGATTGATGTCCATCTTGGATGGCCGTCCCCCGGGAGAGGACAAGGTCACGGTGATTCCAAACGCGGTCGACGCCACGCACTATCTCGAACCCCGTCGAGTGGGGGACAAGCCCTGGCATGACAAGCGCTTCACTCTCGGCATCGGTGAGCTCAAGGAGCGCAAGGGGCATCACCTCGCGGTGGCGGCTTGGAGTCGGGTGGCTCGTGAGCAACCCGACCTCCACCACTTCATCGTGGGGCGAACCATGGGGGATGAGTACGAGGCAGCGATGATGCGTGTGGCGGAAGATGCCGGGGTCCTGGATCGCCTGCACTTGCTTGGCAACATCGAGGAGGACGAGAAGATTGACCTCTTGCAGCGTGCAGAGGTCTTCGTTCATACCCCTGTGACCGCGGAGGACGGGGGGTTCGAGGGCTTTGGAATCGTCTACCTGGAGGCCTCGGCAAGTGGTACCGCGGCGATTGGGTCGCTCGACTGCGGCGCCGAGGATGCCATTGTCGATGGGGTGACGGGCAGGCTTGTAGCCCAGGAGGTGGATGCCATCGAAGCCACCTTGCGAGAACTCCTCGGAGACGATGCATTGCGGGAGCGCATGGGACGGGCAGGGCGCGAGCACGCAGGAAGGGCGGTCTGGGAGGACAACGCCAGAGCAGTCCGGGCGATCTACGATGCGGCCATGTCCTGATCGAGGAGGCGACTCGTAAGTGGACACCACCAGGACCAGCGGTCGCTCGAGGTTCTTACGTGATGCGACCAGCCTGCAAATTGCAGGGAGTCTCGCCCAGGTCAGTCAGCTTGGATCAGCCATCGCGCTGGCCTTCTTGCTGGGCGCGAAGGGGCAGGGCCTCTTCGTCAGCGCCATTGCTCTACACGCCCTGGGGCACTGCCTGATCAATATCGGGGTGCCGCAGGCGACCGCCAGCCAGATCTCTGCCAGCGCTGCTCGCGGTAGGGCGGAGAAGGTCGCCAGCTGGGTCGCCTTCCTGACCAAGGTCAACCTGCTGTTCTCCAGCTGGATGGTGGTCATCGGGTACCTGATCTTTCCCTACCTGGCGGAGCGCTTTCTTCATGATCGACAGATCGGGGTCTGGGCCTCCTGGCTGACTCTCGGCCCAATCCTGGAGCTCCCCCGTGATGTCGTCAGGGTGGCTCTGCAGGGCACCCGACGGATGGGGACGCTGGGTGCTGTCGAGAACGGCCAGGAGCTGCTGCGTTTCTTCCTCGTCGTCATCGGAGCCCTGATTTCAGGGAGTCCAGCCGGAGCCATCCTGGGAAGCCTCAGCGCAAGCGCGCTGAGTTCACTGGTTGCCCTCTCGCTCTACCGCTCCATTCGCCATGACGGTGGCACCCCGCTGCCCCGGGTCCGTGAGGTCGTCGCCGGCCTACGCGATATCCCGATCCGTCAGGGCTTACGCCAGGGCGTGCGCATCTCGGTCTTCAAGAACCTCCACACCTTGCTCTTGATGGTCATGCCGCGCCTCGTGATTCAGGCTCTGGTCGGTGCGAACTGGGTTGCCTACTACCACATCGCCCAGCGCCTCATGAGCGCTCCCCAGGTGCTCTCGGCGGCGATCAGTCGTACGGCTCTTCCCGCCATGAGCGAACTGGCCGGGCATCAGGATGGTCCGGCCTTCCGGCGGCTCTTCGCCCGCGCTTCACTCTCGACCGGCGTGGCGATCACCGCTGCCATCTGGACGGGCTTGATGATCGTGCCCTGGTTTCTGGGGCTGCTATTTCCGCCCGATTACGGAGAGCCGGTTCTGCGCTTCGCGATGATCCTGGCGGTGGCGGAGAGCATCGGTGCTTTTGGGGTCTGTCTGGAGGCCTTCTTCATCTCCGCCAACCGTCTGAGAGGCCTCTACATCACGGGCTTTGTCGGATTTCTGATCACCAGTCCGATCGCTCTCTGGCTTGTTTTCCGCGTGGAGACGACGGGGGTGGCGTGGGGGGTCGTGGCTCTGCGCTCGATCAACCTGCTCCAGCTGGCCTATGCAGCCTCATTCCTGTGGGGGCGCAGGGGGCTCAGCGAGCTCTGGCCCTCAATAAGCGGACCCAGGCACGAAGATATGGCAGAGGCCCGGGCCCCTGCTGCTGATGGGGGGGGCAGGGCCGACTGACCAATCCATTTCCAGAGCGAATTGCCAAAATCTAACGTCAGGGGTAGATTATAGACGAAAGACCCCCTTACTGCAGCCCATCCAGGGTGCCTCCTCGAGGCGGCAGGGGGCCCCCCACCGCTAAGGTTCAGTTATCGCTATGCGCAAGACCCTGATCAGTTACGTCAAGCCGCACGTCCAAGAGGACCCGCTATCCATGGTTCTTGGCATCGGATATCTCGGTGCCGCGATGGAGAAGAACGAGCTCCCTGTGGAGCTGGCAGACGAGCGAATCCTCAAGGATTCCGACATGCGTGCGGCCATTGACCGCAACGACATCATCGGCTTTGGTGCCCTGACGCCAAACATCCGTCGCGCCGTCGTCTGGGCCAAGTACGCGAAGGAGCAGGGCAAGACGACCGTGATGGGCGGACCCCACGCATCAGTGGACCCGAACATCTTCCTCGACAGTGGCCACTTTGACTTCGTGCTCAAGGGTGAGGCTGAGGAAACCCTGCCTCAGTTCGTACGGGCCTACGAGGGTGGCTGTGAACATGAGCTGGGCGCAGTCCCCGGCCTCTCGGCGATCAAGGATGGCGAGGTATTCATCGACAACCCCGCGCCGCCCCTGATCAAGAAGCTCGACGAGCTGGCTCCGCCGGCGCGCCACCTGCTTCCGATGGAGAGCTACTTCAAGGCCAACCCCGAGAAGCTGATCTACGTGTTCACCACCCGGGGATGCCCCTTCAAGTGCATCTTCTGCCAGAAAGAACTCACGGGGCGTGGCTTCCGTGTGCGCTCGAACGAGCTGATCGTTGATGAGATCGAGCACGTCGTGAAGACCTACGACCCGAAGGTCATCCTCTTCGTGGACGAGATCCTCACCCTGCGCAAGAAGCGCATCCACGAGATGTGCGACGAGATCATTCGCCGAGGCATCAAGTTCGAGTGGATTGCCAACACCCGCGCAGACTGCGTCGACTACCCGCTGCTCAAGCACATGCACCGTGCCGGTTGCCGACGCATCTACTACGGATGGGAGTCCGGTAGCCAGCACATGCTGGACGTGCTCAAGAAGGACCTGACCCCCGAGGAGATCATCGAGGCTGCCAAGATGACTCGCCGGGCTGGTATCTGGGCCAAGGTCTACCTGATCGTGGGCAACCCCGGAGAGACCAAGCAGGACATCGAGGAGACCGAGAAGGTGCTGAGACTCGGCGGACCGGACCTGGTGAGAATCTCGGTGTTCAACCCCTTGGTCGGTACAGAATCCTGGGATGGATACCTGGCCAACATCGACGTCGAGGACCTGCGCGAGAATTACGTCTCTTCGAACCGCTCCGCCTATCGGCACGAGAACTTCAGTGGCCTGGAGCTCGAGGAGCTGCGCAAGGACATGGTCCGCCGCTACGAGCGCTGGTACTACGCCTACCCGCAGCGCGCCAAGCGCTTCATGGAGCGCGCGATGTACTACATGGAGAACCCGAAGTACGGGCGCAAGCGCCTGGGGCGCGCCGTTGGCCTGGTGAAGGCACCGAAGAGCTCCAACGTGATGCAGCAGGTGCGGGCTGCCGAGTAGGCAGATTTCCTCGCGAGAGCAAGTTCAGACGGGCCGGATCGCCTCGCGATCCGGCCCGTCCTGCATTGGATGGGCCAGACCGGGGTAGATGCTTTGCCATACTCACTATTTCAGCGGTGACACCCCTTGGTGGGGCGCTACCCTCTCCTGCAGTGACTTCCATCGATAAAGACCCTCAGGAGCTCTTCGCGATCGGCCTGTGCGGACCGCAAGAGCGTGAGGAGCAGGCGAGCCTCTTCAACGCCTGCTTCAAGAAATCCCTCGACGCCGAGGCCTTGCGCTGGCGATACGATCAGAATCCCCATGGTGCTGCCGTGAGCCTGCTCGCGCGGCCTGGGAGTGATGCCGGGGTCTGTGGCTATGCCTGTTCACCACGCCTGGCCTTGTGTCGAGGCGAGCACAAGAGCCTGGCTCCGATCGGCCAGACCGGTGACGTGATGACTCATCCGGACTGGCGAAAGCGCGGGATCTTCAGTCAGCTCGATAGGCGTTGCATGGAGGAGACCGCTCGGCTCGGTTGGCCAATCGTCTTCGGCCTGCCCAATCGACGCTCGGCGCACATCTTTCTGAAGCTCGGGTGGGAGCAGATCGGAAAGATCCGGCCATGGACCTTCGTGATCCGAGCGACATCGGTTGCTCGGGCGAAGCGGCGGGTGGACGGACGCTGGCGTGCATTTCGCATTCGTGCTGACCAGCGCAAGGGGGCCAAGGCCCGCACCCGCCTGCGGGGGATCACCGAGGGCCTGTTCGGTGTTCGCCGAATCTCCAGATTCGACGACCAGGTCGAGCAGCTATCGAAGGCGGTCGAGGCTGGATTCGACTTCATGGTCCGCAGGGATGCGGCCTACTTGAACTGGCGGTTCATTGATAACACCGCTCGCCTGCACACTTCGCTGGGCATCTACCGGACTGATGGAGAGCTCGCCGCCTACGTGATCGTTCAATCGCCCAGGGAGGGAGAGGTTGTCGGTTACCTGGTAGACGTGCTGGCGAAGGATGAGGCTGCCCTGGCCCAGGCCCTCGAGGCTGGACTCGCTCATCTGGAGGCAGCCGGGGCTGAGCTGGTGCAGTCCACGGCCATCGACGGCAGCTGGTGGAGTGCCAAGCTGGCCGGGGCGGGCTTTCAACCTCCACGTAAGGAGAACCACTTGATTGTGATTCTCTACACTCATGATGCATACCATCCCCTGGCTCGGGCTGCACGTGACGCCAGCTGCTGGTATCTCACGGATGGGGACCGCGACGACGAGACGATGGGGTGAAGAAGGAACCATGAAGCACAAGCTCAAGATGACCGTACGTGAGGCCTGGGCCCGCCTGCTCTACCACACGGGGCTTCACATCCTTGTGAATCGCCTCATGCCGAGGCGGTTGACGATCTTGACCTCTCACTGCGTCGCCCACGAGAGCAACGCCTTCCTTCCACCGGACATGAAGATCGAGGCCTCGAGGTTGAAGCAGCTCCTGGCCTGGTTCGGGCGGCACTACGACTGGGTCAGTGTTGGAGATGGCTGGAATCGACTCCAAGAGGGCGCGGGGCGCTCGATGGTTGTGCTCTCCATGGATGATGGTTACCACGACAATCTGGAGGCGCTGCTACCGATCCTGAAGGACCACGATGCAACAGCGACTATCTACCTGGAGAGTCGCCCCCTCAGTGGCCAATCACTCAACTGGACCCACAAGTTCTTCTGGTTGTTGGCACGAATCAGCCACCGGGAGCTGGTTGAGCGCTACGTGGCCATTTCCCAGGACGAGGTCGCCTGCCAGCGCTTGCAGACCGTGCTGGGGGAGGAGGGGAGGTTGACCTACACCTTGAAGAAGGTTCTCAAGTACGAGGCTGATCAGGTAGACGTGGACTCAACCCTGACGGCTATCTTCGTCGAGCATGGCGGCGATGAGCCGGCACTCTGCCAGGGGCTCTACCTCTCCTGGAGTGATGCACTGGCGCTGAAGGAGGCTGGTGTCGAGCTGGGAGGCCACACGATTCATCACTACGTCTTGTCCGGTCTGGATGCGGAAGGTCAACAGCTCGAGGTTGGTCGTGGACGAGAGCAACTCGAAGAACGTCTGGGGCCCCTCGAGAGCTTCGCCTATCCCTTCGGTCGCATGTGGGACTGGAATCGGGACTCTCAGGAAGCCGTGCGCAGCGCAGGCTTTGTCACGGCGACCACGACCCATGCTGGTACGAATACCAGTAGTACGGACCCAACTCGCCTTGCGCGTTGGATGATCGAAGACAGCACGCCCATGCACCTCTTGGCCTGTGAGGCCTGTGGCGGTTTCGAGCTGCTGCGGAAGTTTGGCCTGGATCTTTCGGAGTAGCAGATGATGTGCGCCCACGAGCGCCACCGATTTGAGGAGAGTCAGAAATGCAAAGCGAATCGAAGAATGAGAAGGTCATCGCCATCCTCGCGACCCTGGACACCAAGGGCCAGGAGACGGCATTTCTCAAGGAGAGAGTCGAGGCTCTCGGAGCCCGTGCGCTGCTGATCGATATCGGGGTGGTCGGCGAGCCCGGGACAGCTGCTGATCTCTCCCGAGAAGAAGTGGCGAGATCGGGTGGTATGGCCCTGCCGGAGCTGCTGCAGGACGTGACGCGTCAGAAGGCGTCACCGGTGATGATTGCAGGGGCGACGAAACTCCTGCAGGGACTTCTGGCGGAGGGAAAGGTGCATGCAGTGCTGGGACTCGGCGGAACCCAGGGGACCTCCAATTGCTGCACCATCATGCAGGCCTTGCCCTATGGCCTTCCAAAGATCATGGTCTCGACGGTTGCTGCCGGAGATACCTCGGCCTTCGTCGGCATCAAGGACATCACCATGATGTTCTCGGTGAGCGACATCCTCGGGCTCAACCCACTGACCTGCAAGATCCTTGCGAACGCTGCTGGCGCAGCGGTGGGTATGTCGAACTCCGGTGCAGAACTCGATGTGCGGGGTTCGGGGGAGAAGCCGGTGATCGGGATGACGAACCTGGGCGTCCTGACCGAGGGTGCCAATATAGCCTTGCGCCTCTTCGAGGAAGCTGGCTACCAGGTGATCGTGTTTCACGCTGTCGGGTCGGGTGGCAACGCCATGGAGCAGATGATGAAGGAGGGCATCATCGGCGCAGTCTTCGACTATGCGCTGGGAGAGATCGCTGATGAGGTGTTCTCCGGATTGCGCGCTGGAGGTGACGAGCGGCTGACCGTTGCCGGGGATCTTGGTCTTCCCCAGGTCATCACACCCGGGGGGGCTGATCACCTTGGATTCCTGGTGGAGCCCAACACGGTTCCTGAGCGCTGGGCGGATCACAAGGTGGTCTTTCACAACCCGATCATTCTTGCTCCGCGTGTGAATGCAGAGGAGATGCGCATGGTTGCGCGAGAGACTGCGAGGAGGCTCCAGCACACGCGTGGTAGGGCGTTCTTTCTCGTGCCGGAACGCAGCTTCAGCAGATACGGCCTCGCAGACGGCCCGTTGCATGATCCCGAGGCCGATGCCGCCTTCGTGGACGAGCTGGAGGGCCTCTTGCCTGAGGGCATCGAGCTGGTGAAGGTCGATGCAGATGCCGAATCCTCGGTCTTCGTTGAGGAGGCCGTCAGGCGCCTGATTCAGCTGATCGAGGCCTAGCTGGGGCGGGGCCCCGGAGTCATCCTGGGCTCAGAACAGGTCGTAGTGGAACTCTCCGTCTCCGTAGTCCCCTTCAAGCAGGATCAGCATGCTCACACCGAGCAAGATCAGCAGGAAGGGGGCCAGAATCCAGATCCAGTACTCTTTTAGGAAGCTGCCCATGGGGGATGTCGAGGTCGGGGGTCAGGTAGGAGTTCGAGCCGGCAGTAGCCCGGCAACGTGATAGTACCCCTGAATTTCACCGTTGGGCCTCCCAATCAGCTCCGCTTTGAGTCACAGGAGCCCCAGGAGCCCGTCTGACACGAGTTTGGAGCACGCGGGGTCAAGGCTCGAGACCTGTCCAGGCCTTCCGCAGGGCGGGGCTCGGCTCAGCTCATGGCCCACGGCGAGGAAGCAGCAGAGTAGCCATCGCAACTCCGCTGGCCGACCGGGGCACTGGAGGCACGCCGGCTTGGAGGAGGTGCCCTAGAACAGCGTGTAGATGAAGGGGGCCACCAGCGGAGACGAGGCTGCAACCACGAGCAGTGAACCAATGGTCATCAAGACGACCACGAGGGGCATCAGGTACCAGTGCCCACGCAGGGTGAAGGACTTGAAGAGCTCCAGGATCGTGCCCATGCGGCGACCGATCTTGTAGAGAATGAAGCCCACCAGCCAGAGCACAAAGAGGATGAGCAGGCCACGGCCAACGGACGGCGGCATCAGGTCGAGCAGCTCACTACCTCCAATCACGATTCCGAAGATCGCCCCGAGCATCGCACCGACCTTGAGGGGTGGGAGCCACTTGGGTTCGTCCTTGTAGTTCAGGAAGTAGATCGTCGTGAGCAAGATCCATAGTCCCATGAACCAGCGAGTCCAGGCGGGCGGACCGCTGGCGGGCGCTTGCGCGACAGCGAGGATCACTTCCTCGAAGCTGGCCTCTGAGCTGGCTGCATGGTCAGCGGGGAACACTTCAAGTTCCTCCAGGGAGCGGACGAGGAAGCTTGAGAAGGCAAGGTTTCCCGCTGGGTTGAGGTGCCAATCCTGGCTGTAGTACATCGACTCCCCAGTCTCGGCCATGGCATCCTTGAGTGCCTGGCGTGAGTCCACGGCATCAATGCCCTCGAGTCGGCAGAGCTCGAGCATGGTCTCCACTGGGCCATCGGGACGCCAGTCGTCTCGATCGGTTATCCCCAGGGCACCCGGTCCGAACTTGTCGGCATAAGCCTCGTCGATGGCACTGTGCGAGGGAATTGGGGCAACGACGAGCCTGGCCCCGAGCTGGTCGCAGGTGAGCTTGAGTGCGCGCAGGGCTCCTTGAGTGCGGGTGACCGAGTCGGTGACGAAGCCAGCGGGCGGCATCACCAGTGGGCCGAACTCGCTCAGGATGGGGCGGGATGCCTGCTCCGGCTGATACCGATGCCCCTGGGGGCCCTTGCCAAAGATCTTGTGCAGGAAGTTGGCCACGGCCCACCGTTTCTCCGCGCCACCCTTGCCGGGGTCACTGAAGGGGCCGGCGTGATCGAGCGTGCCATCGGCGTCGAAACGCGGCTTGGGCTTGCCAAAGTACTCGGTCTGGCTGTTCCAGTAGATGTCATTGTCGTAAGGGAACAGCAGGACGAGGTCCGGCTGGAAGGCCTCGCCGTTCTCCATCAGCCAGACGGTCTCCTGGTCGGTGGAGTATCCCTCGGTACCGGTGTTGATGACGTCTACTCGGCGACCCTCCGCGTTCCAGTAGCCTTCCAGCTGGTCGACGAAGAGGTCGTGCCTATCCACGGTGAAGCCCAGCGTGAAGGAGTCCCCCAGGGCAATCACCCGAAATGTACCGGGTGGCTTGGAGGGGGAGTCCATCGGGTCGTCACGGAGCCCCAGCTCGTTCACGTCGAAGGTGACATCGAACTCAGATGTTGAGCGATTCGTGGTCGAGTTCGGCTCCTTCACCCAGCCGAGCTTGTCGTCAAACTCGTTGAGGGTCTTGGTAGGGCCAAAGCCGAGCAGCCTCAGCCCTCCCTCGAAGACGGCAAGAGCCATGAGGAGGCTGACCAGAATGGCGAGCAGTACATTGATGGCGCGCATGGAAATCGTGTCTGGGGGCCCTCTTAGCTGACCATCGCCGTGACCGAATCTCCTTCGTGGCGAAGGTGGAAACGAGTGTCGGCAATCTTCTTCTTCGCGTCGGCGCGAATGACGTAGTTATTCAGCAGTAGGAGGTCCATTCCCGACAGGCTGAAGGTGTTGAAGGCATGGCTGGGATGCTCGACGATCGGTTCACCCTTCAGGTTGAACGAGGTGTTCATCACCACGGGGACTCCTGTTAGCTCGCCAAACCTCTCGATCATCCTGTGGTAGCCGGGATTGGTGTCCTTGTAGACGGTCTGCAGTCGACCGGACCCGTCTTCGTGGGTGATGGCCGGCAAGACATCCCGCTTGTCATCGCGTACAGGCGTCACGTAAAGCATGAATCGCGCCGGGAAGTGCTTCTGAGCCTCTGGGATCTCGAAGAACTCATTGGCTCGCTCTTCAAGCACGGAGGGGGCGAAGGGACGGAAGGCCTCGCGGAACTTGATCTTGGCGTTCAGCTTCTCCTTCATCTCGGCCTTGCGGGGGTCCGCAATGATCGAGCGTGCGCCCAGGGCTCGCGGGCCCCACTCGAAGCGTCCGCGATACCAGCCGCAGACCATGCCGTCCACCAGGGACTGGGCGACGAAATCGAAGAACTCCTCGTCGTCCTCGAACTTCTCGAAGGCGATGTCATTGCGGGTGAGAAACTCCTCGATCTCCTCGTCCGAGTACTCCGAGCCCAGGTAGGCGTGATCGAGGGCAGGGCCACGTGGTTGGTCTAGAACGTGGTTGTAGGCCCAGTAGGCTGCACCCACACATCCTCCATCATCACCCGGAGCCGGATGGATGTAGACGTTCTCGAAGGGACCGTCGCGGAGAGTCTTGAAGTTGGCCACGGAGTTGAGGGCGACACCTCCGGCCAGGCAGAGGTTGTTGAGCCCTGTCAGCTCGTGCAGGTGGTTGGCCATCTTCATGATGACCTCTTCGGTCACCTTCTGAATGGAGGCCGCCATGTCGCAGTAGTAGGGGTCCAGCGACTTGTCCTGCAGCTTGGGATCGCGAGGGGGCCTGCCGAAGTGCTCACCAAATGCCTCGGTCAGGGTGCTGTCTCGCGAGTAGTGATAGGCGAAGTACTTCATGTCGTGCCAGAGACTGCCGTCGTCTCCGACCTTGATGAGTTCGTAGATCTTGTCCACGTACTTCGGCTCGCCGTAGGGGTGCATTCCCATCAGCTTGTACTCACCCTCGTTGATTTCGAAGCCGCAGTAGGCCGTGAAGGCCGAGTACAGCAATCCCAGCGAGTGGGGGAAGCGCATCTCCTTGATGACTTCGATCTTGTTGCCTCTCCCGACACCCATGGTCGAGGTGCTCCACTCTCCTGCGCCATCGATAGTGAGGATGGCACTCTCCTCGAAGGGTGAGGTGTAGAAGCTGGAGGCTGCATGGGAGACATGGTGCTCAGCGAAGAGCAGCTTGGAGTTCGGTACTCCCATGCGCTTGCTCATCATGGACTTGATCCAGAGCTTGTCGGAGACCCAGCGCTGCATCGACTCGCGGAAGACTGCGGAGGAGCGCGGGAAGGTGGCCATGGCCGAGAGCAGCATGCGCTCGAACTTGATGAATGGCTTCTCGTAGAAGACCACGTAGTCCACGTCGTGGAGTGTGATCCCACCCATCTTGAGGACGAAGTCGATGGCCAGCTCTGGGAAGCCCGAGTCATGTTTGACTCGGCTGAAGCGCTCTTCTTCGGAGGCTGCAACCAGCTTGCCGTCTTGCACCAGGGCCGCGGAGGAGTCGTGGTAGTAGAAGGAGAGACCGAGGATGTTCATCAGTCTTGTCTCCTGGCGGCTTCGAGGCTGTCGTTTGCCGACGCCCACGTTGTCCAGTTGCCGCCCTTTTGCCGACGCAAATGGAGCGGATCCGCGACCAGGCGATAGAGAATCGCAAAGGGTCCGAGGAGCAGGAAGTAGAGCGCCGTAAGCAGCGTCCGGGACAACATGGTCCCGAATCGCTCCGAGAACTGGAGGAAGGCTTTCATTCCGGGCAGGAGCAGACGTGGCTGGGGGTCTGCCGAGGGCCCCAGGAACGGATGTCTCCAGGGCCCGACGACGGGGTGTCGAGGGGCCCTGAAGGCCCCTTCCGGGCTGAAAACTATACCCTCTCTTCCCCCGCCTCGCTCAATCGAGGACCAGGGTTCCTTGATAAAGGTCGGCGCCTCGTCGGATCTCGATCTCCAGCTCGGTTTCAGGGTCGAGCTGATCGATGAACTTGGCCAGGGCCATGCTGTCAGGGAAGGTGTAGGCCTGGCTGAGGCCGGAAGCCCTGGATCTCATCGCAGCGATCACGTCCCCGACCTCCAGGCCGATCTGCTGGGCTGAGCCTCCTGGAAGGAGCTCGGCGATGCGCAGGGTTCCACCTCTTCTTCCCCCATGGCGCTCGACCCGGATCCCCAGGCGCTCGTAGAGCAGGCCATCAGTCTTGTCCCAGGCCTGGATCGGGATGCTCAGGGTGCGGGCCCCACGCCTGACCTTGAGGTTCGAGACCTGGCCTGGCCGCATTGCCAGTCGGACCATGCGGTACTCGTCAAGGGTCTCCAGGGGCACCTCGCCAATCTCGAGGACCTGGTCTCCACTCATGAGCCCCCCGACTGCCGCCGGGCTGCCCGCCAGGACACTTTCGACGACGATCTCGTCGTCATCCCCGGTCTCAAAGCCCATCCAGGCATTGTAGCGGTCCGGTGAGATCAGCTGCTGCTGCAGCACATCCTTGACCCGGTCAATGGGAATGGCAAACCCGATGTTCTCGGCCGCGTGATTGACAGCATTGTTGATGCCGATCAGTTCACCATTGATGTTGAGCAGGGGGCCCCCCGAGTTTCCGGGATTGATCGATGCGTCAGTCTGGATCAGGTCGTCGAATTCGAAATTCAGGTTGGTCTGGGCGTCGGCGATCTTCACCCCGCGATGCAGGCCCGAGATGATCCCAATGCTGACGGTGTGGGTGTGCCCGTACGGATTACCGATGGCGAGCACACGCTCACCTATCATCAGATCGGAGCTGGTTCCCATCGGGACAACACCGAACTGCGTGCCCTCAGGATTGCGGATCTTGAGCAATGCCAGGTCTTCCTCAGCGACGAATGAGAGCAGATCTGCAATATAGACTTGGTCATCGATCGACTTCTCAAAGGTGATGTGGATGTCCTTGGCATCCTTGACCACGTGGTAGTTCGTGACCACGAAACCGTCAGTGGTCAGAACGACTCCTGAGCCGGAGGACTTGCCCTGTCGAGTTGTCGGCCTGCCCCACCAGTCGCGCACCATGCGCTGGGTGTCGGTCTGGATATAGACAACCGCAGGTGTTGCATCCTGGACAACCCTTACCTCGGGAGTGATACGCCTGGAGAGGCGTTGCTCAGAATTGAGCTGATCGGGGGAGACGTCGTCGAAGGACTGGGCCGAGAGGGGCTGGGCAAGGCTGCCTGAGGCTGCGATGGCCAATACCGGGAGGGACGCGAGGGTCTTTCTCATGGGGCGCTAGCGAGGAATTGGGCGGGTGTACCACTTGATACGGCGGGGGCACCCCCTTGTTTGCATGGAAGCACTACCAGGCCCCCAGTTGCATGCCTCTCAGGGGGCATAGGTGGCGCAGGGGGGGCAAGAGCCGTCTTCATGGGCTCAGGAGAGGCCCGGTTAGCCCTGCAGTGACAGGAAATCACCAGCCCTTGAGGGGAGATGGTGGGCGATATTGGACTTGAACCAACGACCTCCTCGATGTCAACGAGGCGCTCTACCAACTGAGCCAATCGCCCACTTGCCCCTGATCGATGCGGGGGGCTCCCTACGCTGGGAGTCACCTCAAGGGGGCTATCGAGGCCCGGAGACCTTGAAAGCGTCGCGGATCATAGGGTTCACTCACGGGCCTGCCAAGAGTTCTTCTTTCGGAATCACGGCGGCCTTTCCGGCATGGGGGGGTCGTACCCAGCCCCATGGCAGGGATAGAATTTTCGCCCCCCTTGCGGGTTCCACCCCGCGAGCCATCCCCAGACCCACGGACCTCGACCGGGGTCAGCCTGGAGTTCAAGAGAGAGGTAGCGAGCGTGAAGATTGGTGTCGTCACTGAAATCAAGGTCCACGAGAACCGAGTAGCCCTGACCCCCGCGGGTGCAGACCGGTTAGGAAGTGCAGGCCACGAGGTCCGAATTCAGAGTGGAGCGGGAGAGGGCAGCGGCCTCTCCGATCAGGACTATACGGAGGCTGGTGCCGTCGTTGTTCCTGACGCGGCCACGACCTTCGCCGAGTGCGACATGATCATGAAGGTCAAGGAGCCCCTCGAGCAGGAGTGGCCGATGATTCGTGAAGGTCAGACGCTCTTCACTTACTTTCATCTTGCGGCAGACCGTGCACTGACGGAGGCAATGGTCAGATCCGGTTCTCATTGCTTTGCCTATGAGACCCTGGAGGTCGACGGCCACCTGCCGCTGCTTACTCCCATGAGCGAGGTCGCCGGCAGGATGTCGATTCAGGCGGGTGCCCACAGCCTCGAGAGGCACAATGGCGGACTCGGTGCTCTACTTGGAGGCGTACCAGGAGTCAGTCGAGGGCAGGTCATGATCCTGGGAGGTGGAGTGGTCGGCACACAGGCAGCACTGATGGCTGCCGGATTGGGTGCTGATGTCACGATCCTCGATGTAAACCTTGACCGCATGCGCTACCTGGACGATGTGTTGCCCAAGAACTGCCGAACGCTCTACTCGACGCCTCACGCCATTCGTCAGATGCTCCCCATGGCTGACCTCGTTGTGGGGGCTGTACTGATTCCCGGAGCAGCCGCTCCGAAGCTGGTACGGCGCGAGGACCTCGCTCTGATGAGGCCGGGGGCGGTGATCGTCGACGTGGCCGTGGACCAGGGCGGTTGCATCGAAACTTGCAAGCCGACGACGCATGCAGAGCCGACCTTTGTTGTTGACGGTGTCGTTCACTACTGCGTGGCGAACATGCCGGGTGCAGTCCCTCGAACGAGCACGTTCGCCCTGACCAATGCGACGCTCCCCTATGCATTGAGTCTCGCGAAGCTTGGCCCCTTCGAGGCCGTTCGCCAGAGTGAGGCGCTGCGTTCCGCAGCGAATACGATCGCCGGTCAGCTGACCTGCGAACCGGTGGCCAGGGCCTTCGACATGGACTGGACCGCGCCCGAAGAGGCGCTCTAAACAGCCCACCGCTATAGACGTGGAGTGGTGGCAGGCACTGACCCTCGGCATCGTCGAGGGACTCACGGAGTACTTGCCCGTGAGCTCCACGGGACACCTGATTCTTGCCCAGCGCGCCCTGGGCCTGGAAGAGGGGCCAGCTGCCAATGCCTACGCTATCTGCATTCAGGCTGGCGCAATCCTGGCAGTTCTCGGTCTCTACCGAGGTCGGGTCATTCAGGTCCTGCGTGGGTTGCTTGGAAGGGAGCCGGCAGGATTGCGCCTTGGCCTGGCCCTCCTGGTGGCCTTCCTACCGGCAGCCATCGTCGGGCTCCTCTTCGACGAGAAGATAGAGGAGCTACTCTTTGGGCTGAAGCCGATCGTTGCAGCCTGGCTCGTTGGAGGGGTCGCCATCTTGGCCGTCGCCTTCTTCAAGCGTCGCAGTGCTGGAAGAGGTGGGGTTGATCTGGCCGAGTTGGGATTGGCTGGTGCCTTCCTGATCGGGCTCTGCCAGTGCCTGGCCCTCTGGCCGGGAACAAGCCGGAGCCTGGTGACGATCGTGGGGGGGCTGCTTGTGGGGCTCTCGATGGCCTCTGCTGTGGAGTTCTCATTTCTGCTGGGGGTGATCACCTTGCTGGCTGCCACCGCCTACAAGTCAATCGACGCAGGCCCGGCCATGATCGAGCACTACGGGCTTGGCACGATCCTGATCGGGACACTTGCAGCCTGGTTCTTTGCCGTGATCTCGGTCAGGTGGATGGTTCGCTGGCTCCAGGGTCATGGGTTGGCGCTGTTTGGTTGGTACCGTGTTGCCCTGGCCCTCGGGGTCGGTGCCTGGATCTACATGCGATGAAGAGAGAGCAACTCACAAGCTACCTCGAGGAGTACCTTGATGCTTCCAGCTACGATGACTACTGCCCCAATGGCTTGCAGGTTGAAGGGGCGTCAGAGGTCAACAAGATCGCTCTGGGGGTGACCGCCTCCGCCGAGATGATTCGCCGATCGATTGCGATTGGTGCTGACACGATCCTGGTGCACCATGGAATCATCTGGAAGGGAGCCAGACCCACCTACACCGGCGGCTATCGAGAGCGGGTTCGTTTGCTTCTCGCGAACGACCTCAACCTCTATGGTTTCCATCTCCCGCTCGACGCTCACCTGGACGTGGGTAACAACGTGTCCCTGGCGCGCAAGATAGGTCTGACGGATCTGGAGCCATTTGGCCGTTACAACGGCAGGATGATCGGGATCAAGGCCAGGGCAGGTGGTATCGGGGTGGAGGAGCTGAGTGCCCGCCTGCTCACAGCACTCGACCGTGAGCCCCTCGCCTTTGGAGGCGGTCCGGAGCTCATCGAATCCGTTGGCATCATCACGGGTGGTGCTCAGGGAAGTGTGACGGAGGCGATCCAGGAGGGATTGGATGCGTACATCACCGGCGAGGTGAGTGAGTCGAGCTATCACGTGGCGATGGAGGAAGGCATACACTTCATCGCGGCCGGTCACCATGCGACTGAGACCTGGGGCGTGCAGGCACTGGGCGCCCACCTTGCAGAACGATTCGGGGTGGATGTCGAGTTCGTGGACGTTCCCAACCCTGTTTGAGCTGGTTTCTTACTGAGTTTGGAGCTGAGCGGGGCAATTGCACGCAGCCCCCGACCGGGCTGAATTCCCAAGGTTTACGGCTCAGGATTCCCGGGCCCCGTTTGTGACCGGCAGGCCTTCTGGCTCCTTGTGGGTTGCATCCATCGGAGTCCTAGTCTCAAGTAGACCACTGGAGGTAGTTGCCAATGGTCAATCGAATAGCCAGAAGTGCTCGCGTCCTTCAATTAGGGCTTCTGATCCTGGTCTCGGTGCCAGCGGGAATTGTTGAGAGCGCCAGTGGCTCGACAGCAGCTGGTTGTCCGCTGATTGGGGATGGTGAGCGAGCTGGAGCGCCCACCTCGCTCCACGACTTCCTCACCTTTGGACAGGGATTCGCCGCACAGAACCACGGCCAGAGATGGTTGATGCTCTTCGATGGCCGTGGCTTCCTTCTGGACCCTCTTGGAGCGGACTGGTCGTGGGGACTGGAGTTGCAGTCCTATGGTCTCGACGGCAGCGAGCAAGAGGTCACTCAACCGCTGCAAAGCGAGGCCTGTGGCCCAACCCTGACCTACGTATGGGCCGAGGGTTTCGAGGAGTGGTTCGTCAACGATGGTCGTGGACTTGAACATGGCTTTACCCTCACGGAACGGCCTGAAGGCCTGAGGGATGCCGATGACTCCAAGTTCATCATCAAGCTGGCAATTCGTGGCGACCTGATTCCCAGCACGACCTCTGATCGGCGCGGTCTTCTGTTTGCAGATGCTCGGGAACAGTCCTGTGTTGCATACACCGGCCTGGTTGCCTTCGATGCAGATGGAAAGGAGCTCGAGGCGGAACTCACCCTCCGGGATGGAGAGCCTCGCCTTGCTGTTGAGCTCAGCGGAGCCCGCTACCCTGTGACCATCGATCCTGTAGCTCACCAGGCCTACATCAAGGCTTCCAATACTGGAGCGGTCGACTTCTTTGGAAGCTCCATCGCCGTCTCGGGTAACACGCTCGTGATCGGTGCAGGTGGCGAGGGTAGTGCGAGTGCTGGTGTCGATGCAGACCAGAGCGACAACAGCGCCGAGAGTGCAGGTGCGGTCTACGTCTTTGTTCGAGGTCAAGGAGCCTGGTCCCAGCAGGTCTACATCAAGGCGTCCAACGCCGAGGCCTACGACAGCTTTGGAGTCAGGGTGTCAACCTCTGGAGACACCCTGGTGGTTGGGGCTCCTGGCGAATCCAGTGCCGCCACCGGAGTCGATGGTGACGCCAGTGACAACAGTGCTCAGAGTTCTGGTGCCGCCTATGTCTTCGTGCGTTCCCAGGGGGGCTGGAGTGAGCAGGCCTTCCTGAAGGCCTCAAATACAGCAGTTGGTGACAATTTTGGCTATGCGGTGGCCGTCTCCGGCGACACGGTCGTGGTGAGCGCGAGGGAAGAAGGCAGCAGTAGCGTGGGCGTGGATGGAGCCCAATCCAACGATGATGCCCCATCCTCTGGTGCTGCCTATGTCTTTGTGCGCTCAGGCACGAGCTGGTCACAACAGGCCTACCTGAAGGCCAGCAATACAGGTGCGGGAGACTTCTTTGGGTGGTCTGTTGCTGCTCATGAGGATCGGGTGGTTATTGGTGCTCCACATGAGGACAGTCCGGCGCAGCCAGCTGGCGGGGGGCCGAACGGGAATTCGGTCGAGTCCAACGGCGCTGTCTACGTCTTCGCCAGGCAGGGATCGAGCTGGGAGCAGGAGGCGGTACTCAAGCCTGTAGTGCCGGCACTTGGCCAGGAGTTTGGTCGGAGTGTGGCGATTGCAGGGGACACGATTGTGGTGGGGACTAGTGACCATGGAGCGCACGTCTTTGTAGAGTCGGCAGGCACCTGGATCCTCGAGCAGATACTCGTGCCGGCTGTTATCGATGCTGCGGATGGAGTTGGCTATTCCGTGGCTCTCGATGGTGACTCTATTGTGGTGGGGGCTCCCTTCGAGGACAGCGGTGCGACTGGAGTTGGTGGTGATCCACGCGATGACCGGGTTCACTCTGCCGGTGCTGCTTATCTCTTCCTCAGAAGTGCAGGGGTTTGGAACGAGGCAGCATTCCTCAAGGCATCAAACACAATGGCAGACCAGTTCTTTGGTGGATCACTGGCGGTCAGTGACGGGGTCGTGGTCACGTCGGCCATGGATGACAGTGCCGCGGTTGGTTTGAATGGTGACGCTAGCGATACCTCGGCGTTGGCTGCGGGTGCTGCGCATGCTTTTGATATTCCGACGACGGGCATCGATGCCTTCTGCTTTGGAGATTCCAGCGGAGCCACCTGTCCTTGCTTCAATTTCTCCTCAGCTGGAGCGGGTTGTCAGAACTCGAGCGGTGCCGGGGCCATGTTGGAGAGTTCGGGGTTTGCCTGCGTGGGAGCAGATCTGCTCTCACTGCACATGACGGGGTCCGTGGTTGGGGCGCCTGGCCTTCTGATGCAGGGATCGATTGCCATCGGTGCAGGTGCCCCCCTTGGAAACGGCCTGCTCTGCCTGGTCCCTCAGCGCCAATGGCCTGTACGAACCGGTGACAATTCCGGGTCAGTCACCTATGGCCCAGGGCTCCTCAGCATGGACCCGTCGGTCTTTCCGGGAGCGACAGTTCTCTATCAGTGGTGGTACCGGGACACGGCCAATACCTGTGGAAACGGATTCAATTACTCAAACGGACTCAGCGTTACCTGGCAGTAGGCTTCCGACTGTCCGGAATTCGAGCAGATTGCTACAGCCAGTACGATGCTCCAGGGATCTTGTGATATCGTTGTTCGTGAGCCCATGCAGACCACGATTTTAGAAATGAAGCACCCTGTTGGAGTGTGGGTTCTCTCGTGTGCCGCCCTTCTCTTGCTGGTTCCCAAGGCCGCAGCTCAGAGAGGGCTCTCAGGGCAGCAATACGACACGATGCCCTTTCAGCAGCCCAATCTGTACCCAGCGGGGATTGGCCCCGGGGGTCGGTTGGAGTTCGCTGGTTCTGAAGCACGTCCGAAGATCCTACTGACCGGTTACTGGCCTCTATCCAATCATATGCTTCGGGCGTTCAACGCAGACCCGGCGCAGAACTCCACCGGCTGGGTCGGGTCCAACTGGGAGGGGCGCGGTTATGATGTCTACGCCTACTTCGCCGAGTTCGCTGGTGGTGGAGGGCAGGGGTCAGGTGATCTTCAGGTGGACTACCAGGACACCTCGGAGGACTTCTGGCGCATCGCAGACGAACTGAAGCCGATCGCAGTGATCACCTTCAGCCGTGGGTTTGCAAACAAGAAGTGGGAGCTGGAGTGGAACAATCGCAACCTGGCGGTATGGATGGATGACTTCACCCCCCCGCTGCAGCCCACTCCTGCTCCTCCAGATGGATCGGTCCCGGCAGGACACATCAGGAACTCGACTCTGCCGCTCCAGAAGATCGTGGACGCCGTGAACGCGGCTACTCTTCAGAACATCGACACCGTGATCGACTTCGCCGGCAATGGGGGGGGGTATCTGTCAGAGTTCATCGCCTATCAAGGGGTCTGGTACCAGGCGGAGCATGCTGACCCGCAGGACCCAGCCTGGTGCATTGCCGCTGGCCACGTGCACGTGGGGAGCATGATCTCTCTCAACAAGGACATTCGGGCCACACATCAGACGCTACGTGCTCTCATTCGCTACATCGATGAGGTTACTGACTCCAGTACGGGTGATTTGAGCTGGTTCTGCCCGACCACGCCTCACTCTGCCGGAGCGGGAGCGGTACTGACTGCGATCGGTAGCCAGTCAATCACTGCCAATGATCTTGAGCTGAAGGTGATCAAGCATGTTCCGGGGACGTTTGGTCTGGTCTTCTACGGCGCAGGTAGCCAGGCTTCGGTCCCGTTCGGCGATGGTCAAAGGTGCGTGTCCGCACCACTCTTCCGGATCTCGCCGGTGGCTCAGGCTGATGCCCTGGGGGTTGCAGATATAGCGGTGGACTTCACCAGTGGTCGACTGTCAGGCGGAGCGGGGCAGGTATCACCAGGCTCGCTCTGGCACTTTCAGTACTGGATGAGAGATCAGGCTGCAGGCGGGGCTGGCTTCACCGCCAGCAGTGGACTGTCTCTGACCTTCACACCGTAGACGTATTCTTTTATGGACGTCTGTCGTGAGGAGAGCCTGGCGGGAGCACGCGCCAGGCCTGCTTGAACTGACTCGAGGTGGAATCTCATCCCCAGGGAGGCTGCTGAGGTCTGGAGATTCCCGACCATGGGGTGGCTCGCTTGGGGCGAAGGGATTTCCAATTGGCACGCCCCGGAGAAGTTTGGCTCCACGACTTGAATTAGCTCGCCCTGATTCGGGTAGGGGCGGTGAGACTGCGAGGACGCGTCTGATCCTTGATGCAAGTGCCGATGAGAGCCCCTGAGTGCTGATTCACGGGGGAAAAGGCTTTCCCGGCTTCATGGAAGATTCTTCTGATCACCCTGATCTGGATTGAATGAATCCGGTTGAGCGAGATGCGCGGCTCAAGTGGCCACCCCCTGCTACCGATAACTCGGACAAGCAGGACGCTCCCTATTTGCGTTCGGCACCCACCAACACCGCTTCTCAAGCTCGTCTATTCAGATGATCTCAAAGTGCAAAAAAGCTGGCTTCACGCTGGTAGAACTCCTCATCGTCATCGTCATCATCGCGATCCTCGCGGCAGTGGCGATCCCGAACTTCACTCACAGCGCTGAAGATGCCAAGGCCAGCTCCATGCAGGCCAATCTCAGTGTCCTGCGTACGTCCTTGGAGCTGTACAAGCTCCAGCATAACGGTACCTATCCCGGGTACCCGAATGGCGCTGGCGATCCGACCGCAACGCTGTACACCGATCAAATGGTGATGGCGAGTCAGATCGACCACGACACCGCTGAAGTCGGTACTGCGGGCTACCCGTTTGGGCCCTACGTTCGCAAGCAACTGCCTGTGAACCCCGTCAACAACCTCAACACCATCAAGGTGCTTGTCGACACGACGGCTTTCCCGACGACACCGGACGGCACGACTGGCTGGATCTACAAGCCCCTTGACGGAAAGATCCGCCCTAACTGCTCTGGTTCCGCTCCCTCGGGTACCAACTGGTTCGACTTCTAGGAGTGTTTCTGGGGTCTCCCCAGATCGGCGGTGCGGTCTGAACCGGTCCAATTCCCCTGGACCGGTAACAGACTCTCGGCACGCTGGTTCGTGCCATCAATGCAACTCCGGTCGGAGCAGACTCGAGGACTGTCCCCATGCAGCGCAATCACTCTGCCATCGGCATAGATATCAGCGACAATGCTGTCAAGTGCGTTCAGCTTGAGTCCTACCAGGGCGGGCTACGAGTACTTGATGTCTGTAGCGCAGATATCGCCAGAGGAGGTGCCGAGAGAGCTAATCGCCAGCAAGCCTCGCTGGAAGCGCTGCGAAGAGCCATTCAGGATGGAGACTTTCGCGGAAAGGAATGTCTGAGTTCCCTACGCTTGTTCGAGACCACGACCCGGCATATCCGGATTCCTGCAGAGGACGTGAATCGAGCAAGAGAGGTCCTCGGTACTGAACTCAAGGAGAGTGACCAGGACCCGGGCGGCGAGTTCAATTTCCAATTCGAGCCCATTGCTGAGCTGGTGGATCATGGCGTGCGCAAGTGCGAATACTTGTGCTGTGTCGCCGACCCACTGATCGTCCGTGATCATCTCGAGGTTCTCACCGGAGCTGGATTGCAGCCGGTGGCCATAGACCTCGATACCTGTGCTCAGGTTCGCCCGTTTGCTCGGGCGGCAGAGACGAATGATGACAGCTTGGTCCTGAGTATTGACATGGGAGCACGCTGTGCACACCTGGTAATTTCGCGTGGGGGGGACCCAGTCCTGATGCGAACGGTGCCAGTATCGGGGGCTGAGATTCTGAAAACCCTCGAACAAAAACTGAATCTCGATTCCGAGATGGTGCGAGACCTGGCAGAGGCAAAGCAGCAGGGGGTCACCGAAGAGATTTCGGGGCTGACCTCAGCTATCAGTCGCACTCTCAGTTCTTACTACGACACGATAATCAACCGTGTGCTGGTATGTGCGCGCTATACGGCCTCGCTGTATGGCGGTCACTCATTGGACCAGTTGCGCGTACTGGGTGGTGCTGCCTCGCTTCCCGGCTGTGTCGAGTATCTCTCCGAAAATCTCGGTCTCTCTGTAGCTGACGCGGATCCATTCAGAGCCCTGGGGATTGACATGCCCAGGACTGCAGGCAACGGATCACCCGCCAACTACGCAACCGCCGTGGGCCTGGCCGTCCGGGGGTTGAAGACATGAGCTTTGAGATGGACTTCCTGCCCGCCAGTCATCGGGTGGAGTGTGAGCGACAGCGGAACCGGCGATGGTCGGGACTGATGCTTTTTGTCGTCCTTGGTGGCCTGGTTCTTACCGAGGTTGCCTTGCGCTTGCGACTTGGAAGGCTTCGCGAACATCATGTCCTGCTTCAACATCAAACGGATCTCGCTGCACAGCGACGAGCCGAGATCGATGTCGTGCAGCAGCAGCACCAGGATGCGATCCAGGATCTGGCCAAGTGGGCACCGCCTCTCAAGGCCGAGCGTGCGAGCGTTGTGGTCGATGGGATTCTTGCGGCTCGGCTACCATCGATGGTCTTGGACCGGATCGAATGGAGTAGTGGCGAGTTGCTAGATGCGAACGCGAACTCGACCCTGAATATCACCGGTAAGACAAGTCGATTGCAGGAGCTCTCGGAGTTCATACGAATTGTCGAGGAGGGCGGAGGGCCCTGGCTAGAAGTTCGCCGCTCAGGAGCGCGAATGGGCTCTACCGAGTCGGAGTACCAGGAGTTTGTTCTTGAGTCCGTGCTCGGAAGGAAAACTCACCCTTGAAGAACAATCAACTACTCTCCGGAGCTCTGATGGTCGCTCTCTTGGGCGGATATTGGTTCTCGCTGGCCAAGGACGAGTTGCGTGAAATCGACGATCTCCTGAGTGAGATTCGTGGGCTTCAGTCCACCCAGAGTCTGAACGAACTGCAGACAGCGTACTTGAGGAAGTGCAAGACTGACTCTGCGGAGGTCAGGGGCTGGATCGACGAGGTCATGGAGCTCCACACCGTTGAGGGGCCGGCTCAGGATTTTCTGCTGCAAGCCGATGCGGCCTTGCGCGATTGCCATCTCATCGCTGACTCGGTCCAGCCGGGTAGCGTCTTCGAGCGTGATCGCCTCAAGGAACAGAGTCTCACGGTTTCTGTCCAGGGCCTGCCAGAAGACCTATTGATCTTCATCCGTCGCATGGAGCAGAGCGCGCCGTTCTGTCGAGTTACGAATGTGAGGATTGACCAGGGTTCGGCGCGGGGTTTGGTCCAGGCTCAAGTTGTGCTGTCACGACTGTGGAGGGAAACCTGATGGATATCATCACTTCTCTGAAACAGTCGGTGACCTTCAGGAGGCTTCAGGCAGATCTACGTCAGGATCCGCGGAAGGCGAAGCTCTTGATCGTCCTGCTTCCATTGCTGGGCGCAGCGATGATCCCGATCATGCTCGGAGGCTACCCCTCCAAGCAAGTCATGCCACAGCGCCCGGTAGAGCAGGCCGATGAGACCTTGATGCCTCCCACCGAATTTGATCAGACGCTGAGAGATGAGCTCGGGGACTTGATCAAGCAGCTACGCGTCGTTCCCATCGGCCAGTGGAAGGGCAGCCAGTATGACACGCCCTTCGGCGATCCTGAAGATACGAAAATCAACTGGGTTCGCAGAGGACTGGACGATGAAGCCGAGACAGGCAATGCCGAGACAGAACAGCTAGAGGCAGAGAACCATATGCCCAGCGCAACCTTTCTGAGCTCTACGGCCGGAAACCTCGCCATCATAAATGGCGCGCCTTATCGCGAGGGTGAAGTGATTGGCGAGTTCGTGATTCGGGAGATTGGATTGCGCTCGATCGTACTTGGCGGTGAGCATCGCGAATACACACTCAAGATCCCCATCGGCGCTGGAGACTAATCATGAAAGCAGTACGGAATAAGCTCACCAACCTGATGCTGGTCATGCCACTTTGCGGCTCCGTTCCTCAGGATCAGCTGGTTACGATCAATGTGCGTGATGAGGAGCTCTCGAGCCTGCTCGAGGCACTCTCTATTCAGCATCGAATCAATCTGGTGGCCGGCGATCAGGTCTCAGGTGAGGTGACAATCAACCTCTTCGACGTTGATCTGGATCAGGCGCTTACACAGATCTTGGCTACCCAGGGGCTGGGTTACATCCAGGAAGGCGCTTTCTACCGAGTTGTCACGATCGATGAACTGAGAATCTACAACGACTCGAAGAACGCGGTCGTGGCGCAGGTCTTTCCATTGAGCCATCTGCTCGAACGGGAGGCTCAGGAGCTCCTGGAGCCTTTCCTTTCTCCGCGAGGCCAGTGCACGATTCCCCTCTCGGCCTCAGGCGAGGGTGGATCGGGCGGTGGCGGTTCCGGTTCGGGAAGTGGTGGGGCCAGTGAGGGCAGCAGCGGGCGTCAGCGTTCCGTGGTGGTTCGCGACATACCGGAGGTCCTCGAGAAGATTGCGAGCACCTTGGCAGAGATTGACGTTCCACCGCAGCAGGTCCTACTTGAAGCGACCATCCTGACGATCAATCTGGGCGAGACCAACGTCTTTGGAATCGACTTCAACGTCTTGGGTGGTATTGACTTCGCCACCACTGGCACCGCGACTGACTTTTCGAGCCTCAACCCCTTTGAGGTGGGCGGCGACTTCCTCAGAGAAGGCGTTGGCGGCGGCGGAACCAGTGGATTCGTGAGCGACACCATTTCAGAAGGTCTGGCGCTGGGATTCGTGAAGAACCAGGTGGCGGTCTTTCTGGAAGCCCTCGAGGAGAACACCAATGCGTCGATCCTGAGCAACCCGAAGGTCGTGGCCCTGAATGGTCAAGAGGCTCGAATCATCGTTGGTGGCCGTCTTGGTTACTCAACGGTTGTCAGCACTGAAACGACCACCCTCGAGGAGGTGAGTTTCCTCGATACTGGTACTCAGTTGCGCTTTCGCCCGACCATCGGCGATGACGGTTGGATTCGGATGGATGTGCATCCCCAGAATAGTACGGGCGTGATTGACCCGGTCTCTGGAATCCCTTCAGAGACGACTGCAGAAGTCACCACAAGCGTCCTGATGCGCGACGGCCAGACGCTGGTCATCGGAGGTTTGATCAGTGAGAGCATTCAGACGTCTATCAGTCAGGTCCCGCTGCTCGGTAGTATTCCCGTTGTCGGTGCCCTCTTTCGGCGCACAACAGAGACACTGAACCGAAAGGAGCTGGTGGTCCTGCTGACGCCCCACGTGCTCAATCCCGTAGAGGAGGAGCACCGGGCAGAGCAGGTCACTGAGAGGTGGGATGCAGTTCGGAGCAGCCACCTTGATAATCTCTCGCCTTATCTAAGGCCGAAGATGGCATCTAGCTTGCAAGCGGACGCTGAGGTGCTCTTTGGCAAGGGGGATCTCGATGGAGCCCTGGGCGCCGTGGAGCGTTCCCTACGGCTCAACCCCACGTCTGTTCCCGCTTCTCTATTGCGCCAACAACTTCTTCGCAGCCTGGCAATCGATGAATTGCCCATGAGTGAAGAACAGCTCTGCCTGGAAGCTCTGACGGGTCTGGACGGGTTGCCAGCCGAGCCGGAACCGGTCAAGGAGAAGAAGTAGTCATGAGGCATCTCATCGGATGGGGGATCGCTGGAGCCCTTGCTCTGACACCCGGCTGTCAGAGCATTGGCGAGGACTCGGTCACCGAGGCGCAAGTCTCGTCGGATGAGTGGCTCTCTGCGAAGGCGGAGATCTACCGAGAGCTGGCGAAGAGATCACTCCATGGTGGAGATCCTGATCGCACGCTCAAGCTGCTGACCGAAGCCGTCCAGTTCGAGCAGGGCGATGTTGAATCGATCCAGTTGCTAGCCCGTCTACACCTTGCTTCGGGCGACTTGATGGACGCGCGGACATGCGTGGCCTGGTGGTTGCGGCTGGAACCTCAATCTGTGAGCGCCCTGTGCCTGGCGGGCATCATTGAGGAGTCTCTGGAGAACATGGAGGCTGCGGAGCGGCTCTACTGCCTGGCGATCGAAGCAGACGAGCGTGATCCCATGCCGTTGATCGATCTGCACACCTTCTTGCTCAACAATGGCCGTCTCACGGATGCGGCTGTCATGCGCAGGCGGGTCCTCGAGCAATTCCCGAACCGGTACGAGGTGCTGCTGGACTACGGCGCATTCCTGGAGTCACGAGGTGAATGGGGCGAGGCTCTCATGGTTCTTCAAGAAGTGCGCGACCTACAGCCAGCAGATCTTGATCTTGCGGTACGCGTTGGCACGGCAGCTCTACTCGTCGAGAACGATGAAGCCATGGAGCGACTCGAAGAGGAGCTCCCCCCGCGTGCGAGGACAGAGAACGTTTCTCTAGCTCTGATCCTGGCAGCAGTCAGACTCCGTGCCGGTGACAAGGAGGGCGTTCTCTTGGAGCTCGACCTGCTGGAGAAAGCCGGTCGTCATGACCCGGTGATCTCGCTTCTTCGAGGCGAAATTCTGATGGCAGGGGATGACCTCAGTGGCGCTGAGATCGCGTTCCAGGAAGCTCTGCGACAGGACTCGAGTCTGGCCCGAGCTTACTCAGGTCTGGCTCGTGTGTACCTGATTCGTGGCCAGCCCGATGCCGCCCGGCGCTCACTGGAGAGCGCTGTCAAGTTCGATCCCAGGAGCGTGGAGAACCGAGCTCTCTATGCAGCCTGCTTGGCACAAATGGGGGATCTCGATAGTGCTCGAGAGCACCTGCAAGTCGCCCGGGTAGTTGGATCTGCGCCCCTTCTCGTGGCAGATGTGGTACGTCGCTTCCCCCAGCTGGCAATTGAGTCCAGAGAGTCCGAGTAGCCTGTGGCACAGAGTCAATGTTCATCTCGTATATCACAGGAATAGCTCTCGTTGATCTACAACGGGACATACACTGGGCAATCCTGCCTGGTGTTGCTTTCGTTGTGACTTGCGTGCTGGCGTGGGGTCTAGCCGAGAGAAAGAAGAAGCGACTCAATCGTCGCCTGCGTGAGCTCTATCACGCGATTGGACGCTCTGATCCCGGATCATTGCGCTCCTCAAAGCAGGCTGAGAATGCCTGGAGAGGGTTCATGGACTTCGTTACCGAACTGCGGCAAGAGCAGGTACGGGTGCGCAGTGCGGGTGCCATGGGGAGCCTCCTCAACAGCGAGAACGAGCGCCTCCGGAGCGTCTTTGGAGCCCTACCCATGGGGATCCTGGTGCTCAGAGGATCGAACAGAGTGGTCTATGCCAACGAGCTCGCAACGAAGCTGGTCGCGCTCCGTGATGACGAGGAGCCTTTCCTCGAGGGAGCGGGCGGCTCTTCGAAGGTCATTGGGCTGATCCGTACCATCCTCAGCGGTGACCTTGCCAGAGGTATCCGTAGCGATCGCTTCCAGGTCGATGGAGAGAAGGGGGCTCCGATCTTCTATCGAATTCGCCTGGTCAGTGGACCTCTAGCTGCGGGACTGCTCGAGAGAGAGAATCTTCAGATCATCACGTTCGAAGACGTCACGATTGAGGAGTCGACACAGCGTAATCGCTCAGAATTTGCCTACGGCGTCTCACACGAGCTGAAGACTCCATTGAGCTCGATTCGAGCCTCACTGGAAATGCTGGTCGGTGAGGATGCTCTGGACGATCAAGACCGAAAGCGACTTCTGGATCTGTCGTACTCGGAGGCTCTTCGCCTGGGGACGATGGTTCGTGAACTCGTTGACCTCTCCAGCATTGAGGTGGGGGCCACCGAGATCATGCGTGAGCCCTTGCTTGTGACGGAAATGATGGAGGAGCTCGAGGCTGTGCATAAGCCTCTTGCTGAGCGGAAGATGATCGAAATGGAGTGGAGCGTCTCGAGTTTCATTCCCCCTGTCATGGGTGATCGTGATCTCTTGATGCAGGTCTTTGTGAACCTGATCGGCAATGCGATCAAGTACACGCCCAATTCTGGCCGTGTTGGCATCAGTGTCAGCGTGGAAGGTAAGGAGGTCCGCGTGAGGATCGCAGACTCTGGAATTGGAATCCCCAAGAGTGACCTTCCCAAGATCTTCGACAAGTTCTACCGCTCAGACGCTGCCAAGGAAGCGAGCCTCTCGGGCACTGGACTGGGGCTTGCTGTCGCCCGCTACATCGTGGAAACCCACGGCGGCAGGGTCGAGGTGGAGTCCATAGAGGGGTCTGGAAGCACGTTTACCGTTTACATGCCCAGTCACGAGGCTGAAGAAGTCGATACCCACCAGGCGGGAACTCAGTCGGTGAAACCCTCGACAAGGGGATATAGACATGACTGATAGCAAAGTACGGGTTGTTGAAGACAGCCCGACGAGAGGGACTGCTGTCAGCCTCCATCTGACCAGCTGCGGACATCAGGTGGATGGCCATGAGACGGCCAACTTAGCCAGTAGTGAGCTGAAGCCTCTGGCACCAACCTTCAGTGGGCTGGAGTTGATTGACAGCATTCGCTCCCTAACCGAATCACTGGAGGCTTGAGATGCGGCTTACAGAAGCAGAGATCGGCAACGTGAAAGCCCTGATGCTTGATGGACCCCTCGATCAAGAAGGAGCCGCGGAGCTGCTGCCCGCAGTGGATACTGCTATCGAGGCACAGCACACAAGGTTCGTGATCGACCTCTCGGAGTCTCCTCACGTGGACTCAATTGGACTGGAGTCTCTGGTCTCCATTGCGAGCAGAATCTTCCGCTTCGGTGGACGCTTGGGCTTGTTTGGAGTCACGGAGACCTTTGGAGAGATTCTCCGCGTTACTGGCCTTGATCAACGATTCGCGATCTTTGGATCTCGCGAAGAAGCCCTGGCAAGAGTCAGGGAGGATGACTGATATGGGCTTGTTGACTGGAAGGAACCAGAGCATCGGCGAGATCCTTGTCTCACTCGGTCACATCAGTGAAGACGCCCTAGGTCTTGCTGTAAAGGAGAAGGAGAACACCCCCCTGGAGCGCATGGGGGAAATTCTCATGCGCCTCGAACTGGCCACGGAAGAGGCCCTGCAAGAGGCCCTTGCTGTCCAGTATGGCGTTCCCTTTGTTCGACTCAGCCGTCACCTGGTGGATCGAGCTATTCACGAGGTGTTGCCGACTTCATTCCTGCGGAAGCACGGAATTGCGCCGATGTTCAGGGTCGAGGGACAGCTCACGGTGGCCATGAGCGATCCGACGAACATGGGGCTACTCGACGAGATTGCGCGGATTTCTGCCTGCGAGGTCTTGCCTGTTGTTGCCGTCCAGGAGGATATCGATAGAACACTCGAGGACCTACTGGTCGAGGACGAGTCAGCATTTGAGATCGATGATATCGTCGAGAGCATCGACGAGACTGACGTCCAGATCATCGAGCAGCAGGTCGAGGACCTCGCCGATCTCGAAGCGGTCGCTGGACTCTCACCGGTGGTGAAACTGGTGAACTACGTCATCTATCGGGCTGTTCACGATAGTGCCAGTGATATTCACATCGAGCCTGAAGAGAATGCCTCACGTATCCGGCACCGAATCGACGGAACGCTGACGGAAATGATGACGCCTCCACCGCGGATGCACCCGGCTATCGTCTCGCGGATCAAGGTGATGGCCGACCTGGACATCAGTGAGCGAAGAAACCCACAAGATGGTCGCTTCCGGGTTGTGCTGGATAGGCGCCCCATTGATGTCCGTGTATCAACGCTGCCGACGATTCACGGAGAGAAGCTCGTCCTGCGTCTGCTCGACCGAAAGTCGATGCGGATTGATATTCGTAGCGTCGGGATGCCGGAAGCCAACATCGATAGCCTCATGGATCTGATCTACGCGCCCAACGGGATCATCCTGGTTACTGGCCCTACGGGTTCTGGCAAGACCACGACCCTGTACAGCATCCTCCAGGAGATCAACCAGCCGGGACAGAACATCTGCACGGTGGAGAACCCCGTGGAATTCGGGATCCAGGGCATCAATCAGGTTCAGGCCAATGAGAAGGGGGGCCTCGGTTTTGCCGATGCTCTGCGCTCGTTGCTTCGTCAGGATCCGGACGTCATCATGATCGGTGAGATTCGTGACCTGGAAACAGCCATGATTGCGACCCAGGCCTCGCTCACTGGGCACCTGGTGCTTGCTACCCTCCACACGAACGACTCCGTGAGTGCGGTGACGCGATTGATCAACATGGGCATTGACCCGTACTTGATCGGTGCAGCACTGCGCGGGGTTATCTCCCAGCGCCTTGTGCGACGCTTGTGCCCGGTTTGTCGTAAGCCGGGGGTGGTGCCGCCAACGCTTCGAAAGCGCTTCAAGGCACTTGCGGCGAACAAGACCTTCTACGTCGAGAGCGGTTGTGACGCCTGTCGCGATTCGGGCTTTTCGGGTCGTATTGGACTCTTTGAGCTCCTTCGTATCAGCGATGGCCTCTCGGACACCATCTCCAAGTCTCCAACCCTGACGGATCTACGTCGGCAGGCTGAGGAAGAGGGGTTGTACTCCTTGCTCCAAGACGGGATGTCGAAGGCCAGTGAGGGAATTACCTCACTTGGAGAAGTGATGCGAGTGGTTGCCTGATGGAGCGGCCTGTCACAGATACCACGCGTGGTGGGGCACAGCTCCGGGCTCTACCGGGTGGGGCTGTAGGCCCCACTGGAAGACCGAGTTCTTCCGATGATCGCATCGATCCGGAGCTGCTCAAGCTCACTAATCGGGACCGGCAGGGTCTTCTCGGTCAGCTCGCAATTCTGCTTGACAGCGGTATACAGGTGCCGGCGGCGCTGCAGGCAATGTGTGAGCAGACGACGAGTCCCCGTCAGCGTCAGGTTCTTGAGTACATGGCGGGCTCGGTGCAGAGTGGCCAGGCCCTCTCACATTCGATGGGAGCCATGCCGCGTGCATTTCCAGTCATCGTCGAGCAGATGGTCGCTGCCGGTGAAGAGGCTGGCGAGTTGAGCGCGATGCTCCTTCGCTTGGTTGAAATGCTAGAGGCCGAGTCTGAACTTCGGACTCGCCTGCGATCTGCGTTGATGTATCCCTCGATCATGGTGATCGTCGCTACAGCAGTCGTTGTGTTTTTGATCACTGCGATCATTCCTCGCTTCAAGACGATCTTCGCGGGAAGAGAGTCGGTCCTGCCGGTTCCGACCAAGGTCCTGATGGCCCTGGGAGACTTTTTCTCCACGAATGGTCCCTGGCTATTCCCGCTTGTCATCCTCTTCCTGTTGTGCGGCTTCTTCTACCTGAAGAGTCAGGTCGGGCGTCCAGTGCTCGACTTTGTTCTCTTGAGAATGCCTGTGCTAGGCCACATCTACCGCCTGGGGGTTCTCTCGAGAACCTCTAGAACCCTCGGAACTCTTCTACAGGCTGGAGTGGCCATTCGAGTCGCCTTGGACCATACGCGTGGAGTTGCGGGAAGTCCGGCGTATGAGGAACTCTGGCGCAGTGTTCACGGAAAGGTCGGTAATGGTGTCTCGATCAGCGAGTCAATTCGTGACAGCGACCTGCTGCCGGTGACCTACAAGCAGATGATCAATGCGGGAGAGTCGACGGCCAGTCTCGATCGCGTCTTGCTGAAGATCTCCGGTCACTACGCCACTGCTCTTCAGCAAAAGGTGCGAGACCTGACCACCGTCATCGAACCAGTTCTCGTCGTGGCCATGGGGGGTATTGTCGGATTCATCGCACTGTCAATCATGCTGCCCATCTTCCGTCTCTCAAGGATCTCCTAGGCAGAGCTGAGACCAGCTGAGGGGGGCCTCGAATCCTCCTCAGCAGGCCCCGTGCGCTGGACTCCCGTTTACCTGGGGCTCTGAGGAGCCAGGACTGTCGGATTCAGACGTTTCGGCTGCCCTTGATCTGGCTTCTTTCGGCGGTCGAAGCGGCCTTCTAGGCCACCTGGAGCCCTTTTCAGGACTCGGGAAGGGGTCAGGGTGGCGCAGTGGGCTTCGAAGCCCGGAGGGGGCCTTCAGCAGGAGGATCCCGCTAGTCGATTACTGAGCGGCGACGTTGCGTTCCCCAATCCCCATGGGGCCAAACATCAGGCATTCCCCGAATAGCAGCCGAGTCATGCCTCTGGCGCAGAGGCCTCTTGAACAACCATGGACCAGCGGCAGCCCCAGAACCAGAGCAAGATCTTGTTGATCAGCGACGATGCGGTCGTCCGTAAGGTCGTGGCTTCGGAGCTGCCCAGCTCTCTCTTTGAGGTCAGGTCTGCTGGCTCCAAAGATGAGGGTATACGGGCGGTTTCGGAGCAGCAGATCGACCTGATTCTTCTGGATGCGAACGGGGAAGCAGCCGACCCAGGGGGGCTGTGCCAGCTGACGGCTCTGTCAGATGGTGCCGTCACCCCGCCAGTCGTTCTGCTGGCTTCAGAGGCGGACCTGGAGGTGGTCCAGCGTGGGCTTCATGGCGACGTCCTCGACGTCATCACAAAGCCGCTGGCTGACTCCTTCCTCGTTGAGCGGTTGCAGTACCTGCTGAAGAACAGTCGTAGAGCAAGCGCCCAGGCGAATGCGATACGGCGCATGCGTGCGGCGCAGACGATTGCCCAGATTGGTGATTGGCAATGGACTCCTGAAACTGGAGAGCTCGAGTGCTCGGAGGAGGCCGGGCTCATCCTGAACCTGGACGGAAACGGCGATGCTGAGACTCTTCAGGACGTCTTACTCCAGGTACATCCCGAAGATCGCGAGCGACTGAGTCTCTGGTTCGATGAGATATCGGAGGGACGCCATGAGAGTCCCATCGAGCACCGGATAATCAGGACTGACGGCAACGAGCGCCTGGTTGTTCAGCATGCGATGTGTCTGCAGGAATCAAATGGGCGGCCACAACAGCTGGCTATCGTTGTGAACGATGTGACCGAGAGGCGCCAAGCAGAGGTGGAGAACCAGTACCACGCATCCCATGACAGCGTGACTGGCCTCCAGAACTACGAGAGCTTCCTGGATCGTATCAAGGAGGCCTCGTGGACTGCGGAGCGGTCGGGAGAGAGGTTTGCAGTCTTCTACCTTGGAGTGGCGAAGTTCGCTCGAATTCACGAGTCGCTAGGTCATCGTTTTGGAGACATCGTTCTCGCCAAGATTGGAGAGCGACTGAAGATGGGGTTGCGATGTACAGACTTCATCTCCTTGATTGATGGGTCGGGCAGCCAGACTAGCTTCGCTCGAATTCACGGAGCCAATTTCGCCATCTTGCTGCAGTCCGTCGGCCGAGTTGATGAGGTTGCCAGGTTGGCCAGTCGGATCAATGAGCTCTTCACCGCCCCGATCGTTCACGGTGGACAGGAGTTCTACTTTGTCACCAATATCGGTGTTGCGCTCTCTCCGGACGACAGCCAAGACGCAGAGGACCTCTTGCGCTTGTCACAGACCGCGATGAATCGCTGTAGCGGCGAGGGGCGGACGAAAGTCCAGTTCGCCACCCCCAAGATGAACCAGGAGACTCTTGAGCTGATGTCGCTCGAGGCGAGCCTCCGCAGGGGAGTTCAGCTCGAACAATTTGAGGCGCACTATCAACCAAAGATTGATGTGGGCCAAGGCCGCATCGTGGGGATGGAAGCTCTGGTGCGATGGAGAGAGCCGGGGGTCGGCATCGTCGCACCTGGGCGATTCATCTCTGTGGCTGAGGAGTCCGGACTGATCGTTCCAATCGGAGAGTGGATGCTCCGTGAGTCATGCCGTCAGGCCAAGGCCTGGCAGGATGCTGGGATCGAACCGATTCCGATAGCGGTGAATGTCTCAGTAGAACAGTTCCGTCGTGCAGACATCGTCAAGGTCGTCGCCGACGCACTTGAAGAGAGTGGGTTGGACCCTGAGTGGCTGGAGATCGAACTGACGGAGTCTGCGGTGATGGAGAACACCGAGGAGAACATCGTGGTGTTGCGAAGGCTGAAGAGCCTCGGAGTGCTTCTCTCGATTGATGATTTCGGTACCGGCTATTCATCGCTGAGCTACTTGCGTCAGTTCCCCATCGACATCCTCAAGATCGATCGTTCTTTCGTGGAGGACCTACCAGACGACCCGGACGCGGCGGCAATCGTTACGACGATCGTGCACATGTCCAGGGGGCTGGGTCTGAAGCTGATCGCCGAGGGTGTGGAGACCGAGGCGCAACTTGACTTTCTCGGCATGCTCGGTTGTGACCAGTACCAGGGCTACCTGTACAGCCGGCCACTGCCCGCGGAGGAAGCCACCGCGCTCCTGGAGAGCCCGGCGATGTCAGAGAAGACAGCGCTGAGTGGAGTGGCCAAAGAGCAGCGGACTCACAGGAGGGCTGGGTAGTGCGTCACCTCATCATGTCGCATCTTATTGGGCCTGTTCATCAGCGCCGGTCGGGATTCACGCTCGTTGACCTGCTCATCACCATCTCACTCGTCTCTGTGATGGCCGCGATCGGGATTCCGGTGATCTATCCGGCGCTCGTCGATTATCGAATGAAATCGGCCATTGAAGAAGTACAGGGAGCGGTCGACTACTGCCGCTCCAAGGCAATGATCACGGGGAATCGTACCCGTGTGACATTTGACACCGCCGCGGAGACGCTGCTACTCGAAGAAGAAAGACTGGGCCTCAATCTGGTTACGGACGCGCGTGCCAGTATTGCAGAGACCGAAATTGAGACACTCACCTTCCAGACACTTGGCCATCCGCTGAACCAGGGAGAGAACTACCTGGTACAGCTTTCGGGTGAGACCTGGGAAGGGATTGTTGAACTCCAGTCTGCCGATTTCGGCGGTAGCTCCGTGGTGGTCTTTGACAAGCTTGGGCGTCCCTCAAGTGGTGGGCAGGTCGTGTTGCTGGCAGAAGGAGTCAGCGTCACGCTCACCCTGGATGCGACCTCAGGGAGGTTATCGGAGTGAACGGCATGAGTCGTCTCGCTGGCAAGTCCAGGAGTGAGCGTAGGTGTGCGCGCCGCTCTGGATTCACCCTGGTCGAGTCCCTGATCAGCATCATGATCCTGGGGATTGCAGCCACCGGTATCTCGGTCTTGTTCAACAGTGGATTGATGGCACTGAACCAAGGCGAGGAGGTTCTGTTGTACGAGAGTGCGCTGCGGAGCCAGATGGAGAGCTTGATCTCTCGCCCCTTCCAGGAGGTGCTCACTGAGGCCTCTGGCAGTCAGGACTATGTGATTCAGGGAGTGACGTACACCGTTCAGTGGACTGCTGTGAATCATGACCTGAATGGTGATGGACTCATTGAACCCGATGCCATGCTGGTCCAGGCCTCGCTGGACGGTCGGCTGGTCTCGGTGATCCTGGTAGATGATGGTGGACGGCTAGGGGTGATGCCGTGAGCCAGAGATCCAGGGCGGGCTTCACGCTGGTCGAGGTCCTGATGTCGATATCGATAATCGGGATCATCGCTGTAGCAACTGGTGCACTCCTGAATACGTCCTTCACGGCGTATACGGAGACCACGCAGCGATCAATCCAGCAGAGAGAAGGGGTCGTGGCCATGGATCGCATACGGAATGGCTTGCGTCGCTCAAATTTTGTCTTCGCGCCCAACTACCATGATCCGTCCAGCAGTGAGCTGATCTTCTCTGGTCACTCAAACAATGATGGAGATTCCTACCTCGGCGATTCGTTGTTTCCGCGTATCGATGAGGACGTCTCACATGATCTAACTGCGGACAATGCCAATGGAATTTCTGGGCGTGATGATGATGGCGATGGCCAGGTCGACGAGCGTGCGGCGGCCTCGGTCTGGTCCAGTACAGATCAATTCGATACGACAGGCTTTGACAACAGCAATGGCAACAAGGCCTGGCCGGCTGACTGGGTAGAGTCAATCGAATCTGACGGTGCGACGGCGGGGGTTGTCCAGGTCGCTGTCGGCCCCGGAATGGACGGTTATAGCCTGCGCCTTGGTGGGGATGTTGTGTCAATGTCCGGCACCTTGGCGTCCCGAAGTGTCGATGTTGGTGCAGCCAATGGGATCTGGTTGTCCTACATCTACTCCCAGTCGGGCCCAGTCAGTGGCACGGTAACGATTGCAGTTCTAGATAGCGTCGGCAGCTGGGAAGACGTGGCAACACATAACGTAGGTGGATTTGTCCAGGGCAAGGTGCAGTCCATCGATCTAGCTGGTGACCTCGGAACGACCTCCTCAATTCGATTCACTGGTTCCGGGACAACGGGATCTACTGGATACATCTACTTCGATGACATTCGGCTGCGGACTACCATCGATGGTACTTCTGGTTCGATGACCTCGGATGACGATGAGGATGGCGCGAGTGATGAGGATCCAATTGATGGGATCGATAATGACCTCGATGGGATGATCGATGAGGATCCACCTAGCGATGCGAACAATGACTCGATGCCCGGTGTGTCCGGGATTGACGATGACGGTGATGGCGCAATCGACGAGGGGAGTGCTGCGGACGACGACGAGGACGGAAGTGTGTCCGAGCAAGTGGTCAAGACGCTTACCTACTTTCGTGATGATGCCACCAATACCCTGCGTGAGACGGACAGCAGCACGGGACTGACGACCACTATCGCCGAAGGGGTTTCGGACTTTCAGCTCGAGTTTGATTCCTCAACGCGCGTCACCGTCACCCTTGAGCTGACCGATGCTGATGGACATGTCCTGGAGATCGTAGAGGCGGTTTGCCTGCGAAACGTCCTTCAAAACGCCGGTAAGCGGGTGCGATAGGTGCTCTCAAGGTGAAGCTACTAAGAGGACAGAGGCAGCGGGCACGAGCCGGGATGGCCTATGTGGCGATTCTGGCGTTGCTGATGCTTGCCAGTGTTCTGGCACTTGCAGTGTCTTATCGTGTCGGCACTCAGATTTCCCTGCTGGATCAGCGTACTAGTTCACTCCAAGCCGACTACCTCGCGGAGAGCGCAGCAAACCATGCTGTTTGGGAGTTCACTGCTGTGGGGTCTGTTGATCGTCGCGTTTCGACATCCACCGATGATTCACGAGAGAAGCTGTCAGACCAAACGAACTGGCATCTTGCACCTGATCCGTGGATGGGGCAGAACATTTGTGGGACGCGCTTCCAAAATGTCCAGATTCCTCAAGGGGCGACGATCCTCGACGCCTACGTCGAGTTCACCTCCGCAGAGGACGACTCATCGAGCACGACAGTGGCCATCAAGGGTGAAGACAGTGACAACCCTAGTGCCTTTGCGAGTAACGTCAACGACATGTACTCGCGCACCCGTACTACAGCGAATGTGAGCTGGAGTAATATTCCGACGTGGAGCAAGAATGGTGTCTATCAGACGCCGCAACTGCGAACCATTGTCCAGGAGTTGGTGGATCGCTCGGGCTGGTCCTCTGGGAACTCAATGGTGCTGCTATTCGAGGGGTCTGTTTCAAATGGCAAACGCCAAGCTTACCACTACGATGGTGATAGTGTGGTTGCACCGCGACTGCGCATCTCTTATCAGAGAATCTCGGCCACCTTGGACCCCAACACGTACTTCATGCACTCCCTTGCGGGGGGGCGTTATGGCTACAAGGTGCTGGAGCCGACAAGTACAACCCTCGGGACCGTCGCGACCGTGGGGGCCCATGGAAGTGCAGTTGTCAAGCAAGGCCATGTCATGCGGCTCGCCCCCGAAGAGTCCACCCCATTACCCTGTCTGCGGGGATGGTGGACCATGGACGAAACTTCAGGGCTGACCGCGGGCGATAGCAGCCTGAGTCTCGGCGATGGTGTCTTGACCAACCTCGCTGGAAATGAGTGGACCTCGGGTACCATCAGCGGGGGCATTGAGCTGTCGGGCTCTACTGACCGAATCGTGGTTGGTAATTCCGCGAACCTACAGCTCGACTCGAACATGTCTCTATCGATGTGGGTCAAGCCAAATGTTGTTCAGAACTCGCTCTTGATCGATAAGGGATTCTCAGATTCTTACTACATGTATCTGAACTCCAATGGTTCGTTCAAATTAGCGTGCGCTTCAGGGGGTGCAAATTGGGAGGTGTCGAGCGCCTCGAGCCTGATCACAGCGGGGTCCTGGTACCACCTCGCCGGGACCTTTGATGACACCAGTAATGAGGCTGTCCTGTACCTCAATGGCACCGAGGTTGCGCGTACAACAGGGATCTCCGCATCGATCTCAAACAACTCGAGCGACCTGGTCATCGGTGCTTCCAGTCCCTCGGGTGGATTGGCTCTCAATGGCTACGTGGACGATGTCCGAGTCTATGGCTGTGCTCTGACACCCACCGAGGTCTCGGACATCTCCTGCCCGGGATTGATCCCTGTTGCCGATGCTGGTGCGGACCAGTCGGTCGCGCTTGGTCAGTCTGGTGTTGCCATGGCGGGATCGGGAGTCGCGAGCTGCCCATCGGGTTCGGTCAGCTTGCTCTGGACCCAGACGAGTGGGCCTGGAACTACCACCTTTGTCGATGCAACCCTGGGCAATACGGGGGTCAGCTTTTCGAGTGCAGGAGTCTACGTGCTGAGGCTAACGGTCACCGAGGGTACAAAGACTGCCTATGACGAGGTCTCGATGACCGTGACCGGAAGCCTCTACGAGGAAGTCTTTGCAGAGTTTGTGTCCCCGCAGAAGAAAGCTTGGAGGGACATCGACCTGAGCGGATCTCCCTACAACGTGCCCGCAAATGCGGTGGTAGAAGTTGCAATCTACAACAAGTCAACGGGCAAGGAACGTGAAGGAGGCGTTCGTAGGAACGGCTCGAGCCTCAATAGAAGAATTGATATTCATGAGGCAGAAGGTGGCGGAAAAGACCTGGTCGTCATGCACGTCCAGACAGATGATTCCTCAATTATCGAGTGCTACAGCGAGAAGACCAACAAGGTCAAATTCTACTTGTTGGGATACTGGACGACCGGGACTTATGAAGAACTCTGGAGTTCGTTCGAGACGGACCACGATGAGGGTCATGGCGAGTGGGCGTCCGAGTCTCTCAGCTCACATGGTGTGCCTAGCAACAAGATCGCCGAGCTAGTTGTATTCAACACGGACTCCAGCAAGGAGCGCGAGACTGGGATGCGGGAGTCGGGCTCGAGCCTGAATAGACGCGTTGACATTCACGAGTCCGAGGGCAATGGTGAAGAAATGGTGTCCATGTTCGTCAAGACCAGCTCTTCCGCGAGTGCTACTATTGATGTCTACAACGAGGACCATAATGACCTTGAGTTTGTCGTTCTTGGATACTGGTCGACCCCTCCCGGTACCTATACACAGGCTTTTGCGACGGTCTCAGCGCCTTCTGGATCCAACTGGGCCAACGTGGATCTGAGCAGCACGGGGGCACCTGCAGGTGCAGTTGCTCATCTGCTACTGGAAAACTACACGCATAACAATCAACTACAGGTAGGTGCGCGAGCTGTTGGCTCGAGCATTGATCGGTGGTTCGAGCTCCATGAGGCCGAGTCCGGAGGAGGGGACTTCATGCCGATTCACGTTGAACTCGATGGATCTTCTATCTTTGAAGGCCGTAAGACTTCGGGAAGCGTCCGCTACAGGGTTATTGGTTGGTGGACGCCGTAGCCTCAGAGACCGATCAGCTGAGCGAGCTATCGTACTGTCGAGCTTGTGGGGTAGCGCGAGGGGACTGCGACCGTGGTACCGATGGCAACCCCGCGTGGTGAAGAACTTGCAGGCATGATGCTCGAGTCCGCGCTGGTGCTGCTCGAGGCAAGCTGCGACAAGACTGGCCCACTACGCCTGTAGTTCCTGGTCCAGTTGGCCAGGCTGGTTCCGGGACAGACCGTGTTCTTGAGCTCACCGTGGCCGACGATCCTCGTGCGCTGAATCCTGTACTCGAGGCGGAGGTCTGCGAGGACGCTCTCCAAGGCTGCGATGGCCTGTGCGCTCGGTGGCTGTGATTCGAAGTCGCCGATGAGGCAGACACCGATGTTGCGAACATTGTTTGCTCCGCCGGCGTGTGCGCCCTGGTACTTCAGATCGCGGCCCTCGAAGACACGTCCGGCGGGATCGATCAGGATGTGGTAGCCGATGTCACCGAAGTCGCGCACGGTCATGTGCGTGCTCTGTGCCTTTTGCAGGGCCAGGACAGAGTCGCGCAGGGTTCCATCAAAGCGGGCTCCGGGGACCTCGGCCGTGTGGTGAATGGTGATCCTGTCGTACGAGCCGAGCGTCGGATTGAGCCGGGAGGGAATCGGGGGCAAGGCTCGCCATTGAGCCCGGCTCAGATAGGGGCTTTGCCTATCAGCAGGGGCCTGGGCGAGCCCGTCGCGCAGGTCGTCGATTTCCACCAGGCCCAGCTGCGCACGACGAACTTGAATGTCGTTGGCATCTGCATCGGCGATCACCTTCTGGAATCCAGCGCGCGCGCTCTGGAGCCTGGCCATCCAGGTCCTGGAGGGGGCGCTAGGGCTGGAATTCTCCTGGCGCGAGAAGGTCAGACGACCCTCGCTCAGGACCAACTCGCCCTGCACGCGCCAGTAGTCATCGTAGCGTTGCGCGTCGCGCTCCAACCAGCGGTCGATGGTCTCCAGCTTGCCCCAGTCCAGGGGCTGTCCCACCCAGGATGGGGCGCCCCTGGCGCTTGCCAGGGTCCCGCTGCTGGAGTTCTCCCGCATCTCGGGGCTCACGCAGCCCGCGGCCAGGATCAGGCCGAGACAGGCCAGGAGCAGACACGAAGAAGGACATCGCCAGCTCGCCTGCTCCGAATACCCTGCTCTTACACCGCGCTGGGTTGTTCTCATGACCTCCTGATTACCCGATTCAATGAGCTGATACAAAGGCGGAGTGCTACAAGGCGGGCCGTATCTAGAATGTGGCAGTACCCTCTCCCAGGGATCGGAATGGCCGGGTGCGCCCTTCCAAGATCCTCCAATGCGAACCAAGAGATAGCCCTGTGATCCGTCTCAAGCCCTCGATCCACTCCGCCTGCTGTATTTTGCTTCTCTTCGCGGGAAGCGGGACGGCATACGGTGCCCCTGCGTGTCAGGAGGATGACCAAGAACTGGAGGCCTTGCTGGGCGAAGAGCGAGCAGAAGCAGACCGCTTGCGCCGTCAGGGCGAGTTCACAGAGGCCAAGAAGCTGCTCAACCTGCATCTCTCCGACGACGAGGCTGATGCGGCCAGTCGAGCTGGACTCGGCCGTATCTATCTCGATGAGGGCAAGCTGGAGCGGGCTGAACGACACCTGCGCCAGGCTCTCCTGGAGAGCGACAACTCCAAGTTGAGCCAGCGAGTGGCACGCGACCTGACCCGCCTCTTGCACCGGCTCGGGCGCGACGCGGAGGCCAATGGTGATTTCCTGCCCGTGCTACTGGAACAAGGGGCGTCCTCGGACAGCAGGAATCTCTTCCTGGCGGCCGAGGTGCTGACCAGGCTGGGAGATCGGGAGGAGGCCAGACAGCTCTACACGAAGGGGACCCGGGGTGGAGATCAGGGGGACTGGACGGAGCTTTTGGCCAGGGCTCGATGCCTGCAGCGCCTGGGTAGGATCGAGGACGCGGGCAGCGGCCTACTCCTGGCAGACCAGCGAGCGCGAGAGGACCAGGGCACCAGTGAGGCCGATGTGCTGGTGGCGCTCGGAGAGCTCTTCTTCGAGGCGGATCGCGAGGTGGCTGAAGGAGCCAGTCGCTCTGCGGCGAAGATGTACGACGAGGCGCTACGTCTGAATCCGACTCACGAGGGTGCCTTGCTCGGCTTGTTCGAGCTTCATCAGGTCAACTGGCACCGCCACAAGCGCCGTGCAGGGGACTTTCTCAGGACCATGCTGGAGCTGAGACCGAATTCCGTCGAGGCGCACCTGGCCGCCTGCTCGAACAACCTCAGGGTAGGCAAGCTGCCCGTCGTCCGCAGTGAGCTCTCTCGGCTGGAGGAACTGGCGCCGGATCGACGGGAGGTGAGGACCCTGCGTGCAGCCATGGCGTGGGTGGAGCACGACCGCGAGCTTTGCCAGGAGATCCTGGACAGCCTCCATGACGTTGATGGCCTGGACAGTGCCCCCGAGAGGGTTGTGGGCAAGCACCTCCTCGAGCTGTATCGCTTTGCTGAGGCCAGGCCGTTTCTGGAGCAGGCAGTCGAGCGTGACGAGCGTGACTACATGGCCTGGACCTTGCTCGGCCGTGCACGGGCCAACACGGGTGATGAGGAGGGAGGACTGGCGGCCCTTCGACGCTCACGCGAGGTGGGCGGCTTGCGGCAGGATGCCTGGCGCAAGAACATGCGCCTGGTCCTCGAGCGTCTCGAGCGTGAGTATGTGAGAGAGGACTTCGGCGAGCTCTCGTTCTCATGGAAGCCCGATGCCGCTGGCGTGCTGGCGGTCTATCTCGAGCCCTTCTATCGGGAGGCCCGCGAGGAGCTAGCCGAGCGCTATGGATACACGCCTGGCCCAACCCACATCGAGGTCTTTCGCCGCCATCAGGACTTCTCAGTTCGATCCACCGGTTTCGAGGGATTCCCTGCGCTCGGGGTCTGCTTTGGTCCCGTGGTCACGGCGCTCTCACCGATCTCGGAGCTCCGCGGCTCCTTCTCGTGGGCTCGAACGTCCTTTCACGAGTTCACGCACGTGATCCACCTGGGGTTGTCTCACAACCGCTGTCCACGCTGGATCACCGAGGGGCTCGCCACCTGGGAAGAGGCCTCTCGTAATCCGGCCTGGGCGAGGAATCTTCGCAGGGAGCTGGTGGACTCCGACGCAAACGGACAGGTCATCCCGATTCGCGACCTCAATGCTGCCTTTCGTGGCCCACGGATCATCTTCGGTTACTACGAGGGCGGCCTCGTCTGCGAGCTGTTGATCGGACGCTACGGTTTTCCACCGATGATTCGCTTGCTTGAAGCTTTCGATCAGGGGTTGGATCTGGATCAGGCCCTGGAGCGGGTCTTTGGGCTGACTCCTGAGGAGCTCGATGTCGCCTTGCAGGAGCTCGTGGACGAGAAGATCGCGGATCTCTCGATCGAGCCGCGCTGGGATCCACAGTTACTGCCGCGCCTTCGCCTGGCGCTATCTTCTCGAGTACCCGAGGAGCCGAATGCCCTGGCGGCCTGGCAGGAAGGCTGGTGCACGCAGGCCTGGGGAGCCTGGCAGCAGGGCAGACAGATCGACGCGGAGGAAGCCCTGCGCCAGGTGCGGCGTGCTGGTGAGGATCCGCCCCGGGCTCTGTTCCTGATGGGAGAGATGGCGCAGCGGGCTGGCAAGCCCAAGGAAGCCATCGAGTTCTGGGAGCGAGCGATCCTCAGGGGTGGTGAGGACTTCAACGCCCGCATCCAGCTCGGAAACCTCTACATGGGCATGGGGGAGCTGGAGGTTGCCGAGCAGCACTACCTCGCTGCCGAGCAGGCCTTCCCGGGCTTCGACAATGCCGACCTTGCGGCGGAGCTGAAGCTGGTCGGCCTGTACATCGATATGGGTCGTCGTGACGATGCCATGATGGCGGCCGAGCGCTACATGCGCTACGACGCGGGGAGTTACTCCTGGCGTCGCCGGCTCGCCACCTGGCACATGGAGAACGAACGCTACGAAGAGGCCTCTCTCATGTTCCTGGAGGCCAACGAGATCGACCCATTTTCCTCGCAGCTCCACGCCAGCTGGGGGGAGTGCCTCGAGGAGCTAGGAAGCCACGAGGAGGCCCTGCGTGAGTACGAGGTGGCTGGGATCGTGCCAATTGAACTTGATCTGGATGCCGGCAGTGAGCTGACCGACGTCGGGCGAGCAGACCTCCTCGGCAGGCGAGCTCGCTGCCTGATTCGACTGGGTCGCCTTGAAGAGGCCGCCGCCCTGATCTCGGAGGGAACCGAACTCCAGGTCGAGTCAGAGACACTCGAGGAGGCCACTCGCATCCTCCAGGAGGCGCGCGGTTAGGGCTTCTCGATCTCGACCAGCAACCAGCCGCGTAGGAACCGCAGGGCATCAACCCCGGAGATCAGCTTCTCGTAGCCGGTGGCCATCAGGAACAGCAAGGAGTTGAACTGAAAGTAAGCCGGGTACTGACCGAGGTACTCGCAACGCTTGAGTCGCAGGCCGGTGCTGTTGCAGAAGTTCTGAATCGAGCCCTTGGTCGAGCAACGGAAGTAGGCCGGAAAGGTGTCATCGACCGAGCGCCCCTCGACGAACTTCACGATGGCCGGGTGCAGGCCATTCGGGGTGAGTAGAGCGATGATCGAACCGTAGTCACCCAGATTGGGCACCAGATAGACGTAGTGTCCACCGGGCTTCAGGACCCGGTGAATCTCAGCGAAGGCAGCCCTGGGATTGGGCAGGTGCTCCATGAGTGCCCGTGAGATGCACAGGTCGACCGAGTTCGAGGGCAGGCCGGTGTCGGAAATATCACCCCGCTGAAGCTCGATGTCCTCCAGGCCCTCGGCGAGGGTGAATTCAACGGGGTCGACGCCAATCAGGCGGGCGGCCTTGCCACGATACTTGGCGAGCACCTCCGCATTGCGGCCACAGCCGGCCTCGAGCACGGTGAATTCCGGCCGGATGTGACCCTCGATCGCACGCTCGAGGTGGCAATAGGGGTGGTCGTCTTCGTCGAAGTAGCGCGCCTTGATGCGCTGAGTGCGTGTGGGGGATTCGCTCAAGAGACTTCAGTGTCGGGGGCCTTCCAACTCCGGCTTGAGTCTAGCAGCCCTGCCGCCGGCGAGGAAAGCCGCAGGGGGGTAAGAGGCTCCGGCCTTGGAATCGACTATCATGCCCTCCATGGCGGAGTCGAATGCGGAATCAGGTCGTGGGATCTTCGTGGTGGTCGATGGGGTCGACGGCTGCGGCAAGACGACCCAGGCCCGCCTGCTGGCGGAGGCTCTGGGTGTGGAGCGCGAGCTGCACCTGCGAGAACCGGGGAGCACGGCCCTGGGAGAGCGCCTGCGCGAGCTTCTGCTGTCGCGGGAGTACCACATTGAGCCCCGGGTGGAGACCCTCCTCTTTGCTGCCGCACGCAGGCAGATGCTAGACGAGCTCGTCGAGCCAGCGCTGGCCAAGGGCCTCTCGGTCGTCTGCGAGCGATTCAATCCCTCGACCTATGCCTACCAGTCCGTGGCGGGGGACCTGGACGAGGAGTCGGTGCTCGCGCTCCTGGCGGGATGGGCATCCGATCCCCAGCCAGACCTGGTCCTGCTCCTCGATGTGGATCCAGCGCAGGCGGCTGCCCGTCGTGGAGAGGCGCGTGACCGGATCGAGGCCAAGGGGCTCGAGTATCAGGAGCGGGTTGCGGAGGGTTATCGGCGCTACGCCCAGCTCGAGCCGCGCGCCGTCTTGCTCGACGGAAGCGCGAGTGAACAGGAAGTACATCAGGCAATACTGAGGGAGGTCGACCGTGTCCGTGACTAGTGCACCTCTAGGCCATCGCGAAGTGATCGAGGGCTTGTGGCGTGCCCGTGCACTTGGGCGCCTGCCTCACGCCTTGCTGTTCGAGGGACCTGCAGGCATCGGCAAGTACCACTCAGCGCTCTGGTTCGCCCAGGGGCTCTTCTGCGAGCGCAGCGCTCAGCCGGATTGGAGCGAGCCTTGTGGCGAGTGCGGCGGCTGCAAGCGTTGCACGGCGGGCAGTCATCCAGACCTGTTCGTGCTCGATCCGTTGGCCGAGGAGCTGGAGTCGATTCCGGTGGCCCGGATCGCTGCCCGGGATGATGGTGGCGACTCCGCGAGTGACTTCTTCTCGTTGAGGCCGATGGAGGGCGGCATGCGAATCGCGATCATGCGCGAGTTCGATAGGGCCAATGTCCAGGCACAGAATGCGCTTCTAAAGACCCTCGAGGAGCCCGGAGACTCGGCGCTGATTGTCCTGGAGAGCGCTCGACCTGACCTGCTCCTGGCAACCGTGCGCAGTCGCTGCGTGGTGGTGCGCTTCGAGGCCCTCGAGCATGGTGATGCCAGAGCCGTGCTTGGGGCGGCCGGTGCGGGGGGCTCCGATGCGGAGCACCTGGTCGACTGGGCCGAGGGGTCTCCGGGCAAGGCCATGGCTCTTGAGAAGGAAGGCGCTGTAGCTGTACGTCAGCAGATCGCCGCGGTGCTCTCGGGTGAGGTCGACCCCCTGGTGGCCAGCCAGCAGGTACTTGAATTACCGGGCGAATTCGGAGGGAAGACCTCAGCTGCGCAGGTCAGGACACGTACGCGAGCCGCGCTCCAGCTGCTCATTGCTGTCCTCCGAGACGGCCTTCATCACGCGGCGGGAGTTGATCGTGGGGGACTGGCACACGGCGATCTGGTGGCCTCTGCGCCCCACGAGGAGCAGAGCTGGAGGTACGCCATGGAACAGGTGGTGGCGTTATCGGGAGAAGTGGAGTTGAATCTAACTCCGTTGGGAATTCTGGATCGGGCCTTCCTGGCCCTCCCGCGACCCTCCAGGTGAGGGCCGCAAGCACCTTCCAACGTATTCCAAGATCATGCGAGACCTTCGAAGACTGATTCGCAAGCTGGCTATCCGCGACGGACGCTATGGGCCCGACGCGTTTGAGTTCCTCTTCGAGTCACTGGAGCCGGCCGTTCAACTGGCCGGACACGGCGACTCCCAGGGGACTGATAGACACATCACCGGCCAGCAACTCCTGCTGGGGCTTCGCGAGGAGGCGCGGCGACTCTTCGGACCGCTCGGTGCTCACGTCTGGCGAACCTGGGGAGTGAACGACACCATGGACTGGGGGAATATCGTCTTCCTGCTCGTCGGAGAGGGCCTCTTGAATCGACGAGATAGCGACACCATCGACGACTTCCGCGAGGGCTTCGACTTCGACGAGTTCTTCGTCAACAGCTACCAGATCCGATTGCCGGCAGAGATAGGCCCTGCTTCTCTGGGCGGAACTGCTTGATTCGAGTGGAAGGGGCCAAGCCATAGCCTTGACTTCAACCATGACGGCTACTCGGCGGAACTGGCTGCTCGGAGCCCTTGGAGTTCTGCTGCTCATCTTTGCGTGGCACATCCGCGCGGTTCTGAACCCGCTCATCGCTGCCTACTTCCTGGCCTACGTCCTGCACCCGCTGGTGCTTCGGTTGCAGGCACGCGGTTGGTCGCGCCTCAGATCAGTCAACACGATCTTCGTCACCGCAGGCGGACTGGCGGTCGTGCTTGCCGTTGGCCTGGGTATCCAGGCCTTGCAATACAGCCGGGAGATCGCGAGTGAGGACTGGCGTGACCGTCAGGTGGCAAAGGTCGACCACTTCCTCGAGGAGCACCAGGACAGTGTGAGGTGGGGTCTTGGAGTGGCAGACATCTCCTTGGACGAGAAGATACCCAGCGCAGAGGGGGTCTTTGCGGAGCTGCACGAGGAGTACCTCGAGCGACGAGCGGAGCTGACGGCTGGTCAGGACAAGAGGTTCGCTCCGCTGGGCATCCCAGTGCGGGCGATCTTCGGCTCCGTCCTGGAGCTGATCTCCTTCTTGATCCTGCTTCCGATCTACACCTACTTCTTGCTCTTCGAGCTGGAGCGCATCCACCTCTTCATCGCTCGATACATTCCCAAGCGTGAGCGCCGACGCATCTCCAGGGTCGGCGGCAAGGTCGGAGAGGTGATCTCGGCCTTCTTCCGTGGACGCCTGACCGTCTGCTTCCTCAAGGGCTCCGTGATCACTGCTGGATTGGCTGCGCTGGGAGTCAAGTACGCCTTGCTGCTGGGCATGGGGGCCGGCTTCATGGCGCTGGTGCCCTTCGCTGGCCCGGTGCTGGCATTCCTGATGGGATTCCTTCTGGCGCTCCAGCAGCCCGCAGCTGTTGGTCAGGAGGAGATGACCCTCTTCGGCGCGCTCTGGCGCACGGGCCTGGTCTACGGCCTGGCTGAATTGCTTGAGGGCTACTACCTCACTCCGAAGATCCTCGGAGGGAGCCTGGGCCTTCACCCCGTCGTCGTGCTGGTCTCTATCTTCGCCGGTGCTGCCGCATTCGGCATGTTCGGCGCCTTGCTCGCGTTACCGGTGACCTCGGCGCTGGTGATTCTATTTCGGGAGTTCGTCCTGCCACCCCTGGCCAGGTTTGCGGACGAGGATGGCTGAGAGCGGCGCTCTTGGAGCTCAGGTGAGGTGGCTCACCCGAACCCCCTGAGCCACCCTCACCTGTCCATACGCGAGAGAATCTCCTGGAGCTTGTCGAGTTGCTGCTCGGAGAGAGCTCCCGAATCACGCTTGGCCTCCGCGATCAGGGCCAGCGCCAGGGTCAGATCTTCACTCGAGTCCACACCGGCGTCGCTCTCGTTCGAGACCAGGTCCCGTCCTGTCAGGTCCTCATCGACAGAGAAGGTCTCTCGAAATTCCGGGATGTCCTCACTCTTGAGATTCATCTCACCGAGCACCACCTCAATGGCCTTCTGCAGCTGTAGATCCTCCTCGAAGTCCCCGCGGGGAAAGGCGGAGCCGCGCTCGTCCTGAGCCCTTCGGCGCAGCTCCCTGCGGATCATGTAGCGGACATCTTCCCGGGAGAGCGGGGTGTCGAGGCTACCGTAGAACTCCTCGAATCCAGGGTAGCGGCTGGGGTCCTTGCCGTCGGTGTAGGCGAGCTGGACGTAGAGCTCCTTGTTGCCATCCCAGCTGTCCTCGACCCACTGCCGGATCACCCGGTCGTCCTGCAGGTCATACATGGCCTCGAGTCGCCAGGCATCGTAGCGCTTGGGCTGAACCAGGAACTCGGGGGCCACGCCGCCGAGGGAGGTGATGTTGCCCTCTTCATCGAGCTCACGATGGATGGAGCGACTGGAGGGCAGGAGGTAGCGGGCGATGGTCAGCTTGGCGCGTGAGGCATAGTCGAACTCGCCATTGCCGTTCCAGTCCACGGTCAGCTCCTCCCAGTTGTCGTGGTTGCCGTTGCGGTTCTCGTCGGTGTACTCGTCGTCGCGTCCGAGGGAGATCAGGTTCTGCACGGAGCCCTTGCCGAAAGAGCGCTGCCCAACGACTGGGGCCCTTCCGTGGTCCTGCAAGGCACCCGAGACGATCTCGGAGGCGGATGCGCTGAATCGATTGATCAGGACAACCACGGGCATGTCCTCGGGGACCACGGGCTTCTTGCGTGTCTTGAGGACCTCCGTGTCATCCATGCGGCTCTCGGTGGAGACGACTCGCTTACCCTTTTCAAGGAACAAGTTGGCCACCTGGCGTGCCTCGGAGAGCAAGCCGCCGGGATTGCTGCGTAGGTCGAGGACGATCGACTTGGCTCCGCGCTCGAAGAGGGTCTGGAGAGCAGCACGGACCTCCTTCGAGGCCACGCCGCTGAACTGATCGAGTTGAACCAGCCCGATGTCTCCAGGTAGGAGGTCGAACTTGACCGTCGGAATGGTGATGAAACCTCTCCTGACGGTGACCACCATGTCCTCGGTGGGGCGATCGATCAGCGCCGGGTCCATCCCCCGTCTCCAGATGTACAGGTCGACGTTCGTATCCGGCTTGCCCTTCAGACGCCGGATGATCTCTTCCTGGTCCTTGCTGATGCCATGGTCGTGGGTGGGCCAGTCGTCGATCTGGATGATCTTGTCGTCACTGCGGAGGTTTGCCCTGTAGGCAGGACCCGAGTAGATCGGTTGCGTGATCGTGAAGAGGTTGTCAGTGCGATCAACGGCCACGTAGGCCCCGATTCCTCCGTACTCACCCTGGAGATCTTGCTGGAAGCTACCGAAGGTGTCGGCATTCATGAAGGAGGAGTGCTGGTCGAGACTTCGAAGCATTCCGTCAAGCGCAGCATCGATCAGCTCCTCACGGGAGACCACATCTCCCTCGATGTGGCGCGTGTTGATGAGGTCGATCATGGCTTCGATGGCCTCGAGGTCTTCGGGGGTCTCGCCCCGGTCGAGCACCTCCGCCAGGCGCGAGCGTTGAGCGCGAAGGCGCGACTCGAAGTAACTCTTGAGCTCCTCGTTCTTCAGGAAGGCCTGGGCGAGCTGTCCCTGCGGTCCGGGCTGCATCGACAGCCGCTCAAGCTCGGGGCGAGCCGTCTCGAGGTCACCGATCTCCGCCAGGGCGAGTGCGCCTGCACCACGCAGTTCTGGCGATGAGGACTCGAGGAAGCTGCGCATCACCTTGCGTGCGTCGCGCTGCACCGATCCGCCGCCTTGCCGATGGGCGGAGGTGGCGAAGGCCAATCGTGTTCGGGGTTCGTTCTCCAGGTTCTGGGCGCCTTCGAGCATCTCCTCGATCAGCTCCCTGAGATCATCGACATCGATCTGACTGAAGTTGCTGTCGCTGAGGAGACTGGCGGCGCTTCTGCGCACGTCTTGATCGGAGGACTCGAAGAGCGGTCGAAGTGACTGCGTCACCAGCGAGTAGTCCGGCGAGTCGCAGGCCAGCCGCACTGCTACCAGCAGCAGAACGGCGCGCTCGTTCATCTCGCTGGAATTCGAGAGGAGGCTATCGACGACGTCTCCGTCAGTGGAGTCCTCGCTCGTGTCGAGCAGGGCAACGATTGCCGAGGCCTCGGTCCAGATTTGTTCCACGTCGAGGCCAGCCGCGCTGGTTGCGCGCTCACGCAGCAGGCTTGCGACGTCCTGCTTCGAGGTCTCCCAGGATGTCCCGGAGGGGGAGCCCGGCTTGGCAGCGCTCGTCAGTCCTCCAGTGCTCGCCATGAGAGGCACGGAGGTCAGGGTCGCGGCGCAGAGAGAAAAGGCCAGGCTTCGGAGCTGGATCATTTGCATGTGTGTGGGTCTGCGAGAATTGCTTTGAGGAGCCAATCTACGTTTCGGGCTTCTATCCGCCTGTTCGTGAACAGAAAAACGCGACTGGTTTCCGTATTCCCCTTCGGCCGGAGGAGCTTGAGGCGCACGGCTGTTCACCAATATGGGTCATGGGGGCGGTGTCCACCAGAGTTCAGGAGCTTCCGCGGCGCCCGGTGAGGCGATCGGTTAGCATCAGAACCGTGATGAATACCCCCGGAGAGCCCCAGAGTGGTGACAAGAAGACCCCTGACTCCCGCGAGGCGGGCTTGAGTCATGTTTCTGTAGGAGCGGCCGGAGTGGAGTCCTGCATGGTCGACGTCGGGGCCAAGGTCAGCTCCGAACGGGAGGCCCTTGCGGAGGTCTGGGTCGTCTTCCCAGCCGGGCTGCTGTCGGAGGTTCTGGAGCACGGGGGGCCGAAGGGTCCGATCCTCGAGGTGTCTCGAGTTGCCGGTATCCTGGCTGCGAAGCGCACTGGAGAGCTGATTCCCATGTGTCACCCCCTGGCTCTGGACGTGGTGGAGGTCGCCTTCGAGCACCCTGATCCCGATCGGCTGAGGATCACCTGTCGGGCTGCTTGCCGTGGCCGGACCGGTGTGGAGATGGAGGCACTGACCGGGGCCAGCATGGCTGCGCTCTGCGTCTACGACATGACCAAGGCCCTCTCGAAGGAGATCGTCATCGACGGATTGCATCTTTTGTCCAAGAAGGGCGGAAAATCAGGAGTTTGGGAGGCTTCTTAGGCCTTTTTTGATCGATTTCGGGCCGATTTGCTTCGAGCACACCTCCATGGGGGGCCTATGCTGTGCCGCTCAAGGAGCCTCCAGGTCCTGGAACCGAGTGGTCCGGGACGAAGCGGGAGGCGACACGACCCCCTAGCGGGCGCCCAGGCGCCGAATCTCGGCATGTTCGACCCCAAACTGATCCGTCGACTCGCCCGCATCATGAGCGGCGAGGGCCTCACAGAGCTCGAAATCGATGACAAGGAGTCCGGCCTAGAGCTGAAGCTCAAGCGCGGAGATGAGGCCCAGGCCCAGGTCTCGGCCCCCGTCCTCCAGGTCATGCCAGGGGGCGTTCCTGCGGCTGCTCCCGTTGCGATTCCCCCTGCTGGAGGAGTGGTCCCGGCCGAGCCCGGGGGGCTCCCTCCGGGAACGACCACCCTGGACAGCCCGATGGTGGGAACCTTCTATCGATCACCTTCGCCGGACACAGACCCGTTCATCGAGGTCGGTGCCCGATTCGATGACGAGAAGGTGGTCTGCATCGTGGAGGCCATGAAGGTGATGAATGAGATCAAGGCCGAGATGCGTGGTGAGATTGTCGAGATCCTCGTGTCGGACGGAGAGCCTGTCGAGTTCGGCCAGCCTCTGTTCCTGGTCAAGCAGGGCTGATGTTTCGGCGCATTCTGATCGCCAATCGCGGCGAGATCGCCCAGAGGATCATCCGTGCCTGCAAGGAACTCGAGATCGAGACCGTGGCGGTCTACTCGGCGGCTGATGCGGATGCTCTCTACCTCTCCCAGGCTGACGAGACTATTTGCATCGGCCCTGGGCCGAGTGCTCAATCCTATCTCAACATTCCCGCAATCATCTCCGCGGGTGAGGTTGCAGACGTCGAGGCGATTCACCCGGGATATGGATTCCTGGCAGAGAATGCCCACTTCGCCGAGGTTTGCCGGGAGTGCAAGATTCACTTCATCGGTCCCGACCCCGAGACGATCTCTGCTCTTGGTCAGAAGGACAATGCCAAGAAGATGGCTCGGGAGGCAGACGTGCCCGTTGTCCCCGGGTCCGAAGGGTCGGTCGATGACGAAGCCCAGGCTCTCACCATTGCTGGTGAGTTTGGCTATCCCGTGATCGTCAAGGCTGCTGCCGGTGGTGGTGGTCGGGGCATGCGCGTTGCGCGAAACGAGGCCAGCCTGATCAACGGCTTTCATGCAGCGCGAGCAGAAGCCCAAAATGCATTTGGTGACTCGACTGTCTACATCGAGAAGTTCGTCGAGAACCCCCGCCACGTCGAGGTTCAGATCCTTGGTGACATGCATGGCAATGCGGTGCATCTGGGGGAGCGCGACTGTTCGATCCAACGTCGCCACCAGAAGTTGATTGAGGAGTCCCCATCGCCCTCGATCAGCGAGGAGACACGCATTGCCATGGGCGAGGCAGCCGTCCGACTTGTGAAGCACTCCGGCTACCACAATGCCGGTACGGTGGAGTTCTTGATGGACAAGGATGACTCCTTCTACTTCATCGAGGTCAATGCTCGGATCCAGGTCGAGCACACGGTCACCGAGCTGGTAACGGGTATCGATCTCATCCAGGAGCAGATTCGTCTGGCCAGCGGCGAGGAGCTGGGCTACAGCCAGGAAGACATCAAGTTCCAGGGGCATGCAATCGAGTGTCGGATCAATGCGGAGGATCCCAGCAGGGACTTTCAGCCGTCGCCAGGACTGGTCGAGGCCTTCGTGCCGCCTGGGGGACCGGGGGTCCGTGTGGACAGCCATTGCTACAGTGGTTACCGGATTCCGCCGACCTACGACTCGATGATTGGCAAGCTCCTCGTTCACCGTTCCAGTCGCGAGCAGGCGATCCGAACCATGAATCGAGCTCTGGGAGAATTCGTGATTGTTGGCCCCAAGACCACCATCCCGATCCATCGGGCCGTGCTTGACCACTCGGATTTTCAGTCTGGTGGCCATGACACGGGATTTATGGAGCGATACTTCGGGTCCGTCAGCGCTCTCGCCGGTTTGAGGTGAAACTTGCGTCCTTCCTCCCTAGACATCCGCTGTGCTGCCCTGCTGGTCTGCGTCCTGGCATCCTGTGCCGGGCGGAGCCGCTGGCCGGACTTCCGAACGCAGCAGTTTCCAGAGCCGATGGAGTCAACCGTGACTCCGTTGCCTCCGGGTGTGGAGGATGACTATCCGCCCGGCCCCGAGGAGGTGCTCGTGCGACGTCTCGCGGATCCTGTTCAGCTCAAGCCAGCCGGACAGCATGCAGCCTTTCCGCTGAGGTACTTCGACAAGCGCCGTCGGGCCAACTCCGGTGCCTGGATCTTCTCCGCCGCCGGGGGTCGTGCCGAGATCCTCTGGCCGTCGACTGGAACCACGGTGATGCTCTTCGACTCGTGCACCGGGATCGTGGGCTCACCAAGCCGTGGCGAGCCGAACTTCATGTTCCGCGAGGTCGAGCGAGCTGTGCTGCAACTGACCCAGGGAGATCAAGTGGAGCTCCTCGGTGGCGCCCTACTCACGGCAGAGTCTGGCCCCTGGGTGGTCGAGCGGAGGCGCTTCGGGATCATCCGAGTGATGAACCAGACCAAGCTCCCTGGGGAAATCGCCTACCGTAACGAGGTCTTCGTGCTGGGGCCCGGGGAGGCTGTGGACCTGCCCTTGCTCGAGTCCGGTGGAGCCCCGATTCCCGAGGTCCCCGGGACCAAGATCTACCCAGGGCCCGGCTTCGAGCTGAAGGTCTTCGGAGAGGTGACTGTCTCCGAGCTCGACGGTGGGCTGCAGGTCACGGGAGTTGGAGAGCACGAGATCGAAGGTTTGGGTATTCGTTTGCACCTCGATGAGGGAGAATTAGCACAGCTCACTGGCTTCGCCGAGCGCTCCGGAGCGACCATCAAGCAACCTCCGGTAGACGAAGAGGACGAACCCGCACCCCCCAAGGTCCCCGAATCCGACGGCGACTGAACTCTCCCTCGCTGGACCCTGCTGGTCTCGCACGAACGCTTCGACCCCTCATGGCAAAACCCCGCGTACTGATCACCGGCGGCGCAGGATTCCTCGGTAGTCATCTCTGTGAGCGCTGGCTCGCTGAGGGCTACGAGGTCATCTGCATGGACAACCTCATCACGGGGGCAGTTGCCAACGTGGAGCACCTGTTCAGCAACCGAGACTTTCACTTCGAGGATCGAGACGTCACCGAGTACATCCACGTGGTGGGAGCGCTTGAGGGAGTCCTGCACTTTGCCTCGCCGGCGAGCCCGATCGACTATCTGGAGCTCCCGATCCAAACCCTGAAGGTCGGGTCCCTTGGGACACACAAGGCATTGGGGTTGGCTCACGCCAAGAAGTCCAGGTTCCTTCTCGCGTCCACCTCGGAGTGCTACGGCGACCCGCTCGTTCATCCCCAGTCGGAGGACTACTGGGGGAACGTGAATCCCGTCGGCCCTCGCGGTGTCTACGACGAAGCCAAGCGCTTTGCAGAGGCGATCACGATGGCCTACCAGCGCTTCCATGGCGTGGACACGAGGATCGTGCGAATCTTCAACACCTATGGGCCCCGTATGCGGCTGAATGATGGGCGGGTCCTGCCAGCCTTCATGCCTCAGGCGCTCAAGGGCGAAGCGCTGACGGTCTTCGGGGATGGATCGCAGACACGTTCATTCTGCTACGTGGATGATCTGGTCGAGGGCATCTGGCGCCTCTACAACTCGAAGGAGTTGCTGCCGACCAACATCGGCAATCCAAACGAGATGACGATCCTCGAGTTCGCCAAGGCAGTCATCGAGATCACCGGCTCCAGGTCCAAGCTGGAATTCAAGACCCTTCCCGAAGACGACCCCAAGGTGCGGCAGCCAGACATTTCAAAGGCCACGCGTGTGCTTGATGGCTGGGAGCCGAAGGTGCCGCTGCACGATGGGCTTACCAAGGCGCTGGCGTCCTTCCGTGAACGCCTCCTGGCGTTGGGCGAGATCAGTGCCCACTGACCTGGGATCTAGGAGGCAGCTCTCAGCGCTGTAGCGGACGAACCGGAGGAACGGATCATGTGCGGCATCGTCGGTGCGATTCTGAAGAGAGGTCAGGTCCTGCAAGGCATGATCGAGGGCCTGCGTGTCCTGGAGTATCGCGGTTATGACAGTGCTGGTGTCGCAGTGGCGACCGCGGATGGCATTCGAGTGGCCAAGAAAGCGGGGCGGCTCGAGGGACTCGAAGGAGTCCTGGTGGAGCGAGACTTCCCCGATGCTCAGGCGGGGATCGGGCACACGCGCTGGGCAACGCATGGTCCGCCCACGGATCTCAATGCACACCCACACGTCGACGACTCCGGCCAGGTCGCCGTGGTGCACAATGGCATCATTGAGAACTATCTCGAGTTGCGTGATGAGCTTCAGGCCAAGGGGATCGAGCTCAAGTCCGACACCGACACCGAGGTCCTGACTCAACTCATTGGTGAGGAGCTCAAGGACTCAGGGCTGGCCGTCGCGGTTGGCCGCGCTCTGGCCCGGGTACGTGGTTACTACGCGATCGCGGTCCTGCGTGGCGGATCAAGCCCCGAGGTGGTCTGCGCGCGGCAGGGACCTCCGTTACTGGTGGGACTGGCACGCGAGGGAACCTGGTTGGGCTCTGACGTCCTGGCGGTGATCCCGCACACTCGCGATGTGATCTTCCTCGAGGACGGTGACATCGCCGAGCTGACTGCGAGTGAAGTGACTGTGCGCGACATGGAGGGCAAGGTCGTGAAGCGCGAGTCCCAGCGGGTCGACTGGGAAGCAAGCCATACTGGTAAGGGGCAGTGGCCTCACTTCATGCTCAAGGAGATCCATGAGCAGCCGGATGTCCTTGCGCACACGTCATTCCACCGGATCGACGAGGAGCAGGGAGACGTTCGCTTCGATGAGGGAGGCTGGACCGATGCGGACCTGGCGGGGATCGATTGCATTCAGGGAATTGCCTGCGGCACGGCGCTGCATGCGGCCCACGTCACTCGCAGTCTGATCGAGGGACTTGCCAGAGTTCCTGTCGATCTCGACTTCGCGAGTGAGTTCCGCTATCGAGACCCCATCGTCAGGCCGGGAACGCTGGCCCTGGCAATCTCCCAGTCGGGGGAGACGGCGGACACACTGGCAGCCTTGCGGAAGGCTCGCGAGCTTGGGGCACGAACTGCCTGCATCTGCAATGTGGCGGGTAGTACGATGGTACGCGAGTCGGACTCTGCCTTGATGACTCAGGCGGGGCCGGAGATTGGCGTGGCGAGTACCAAGGCCTTCGTCGCCCAGCTCGTGGCGGCCTACCTGCTGGCGATTCGCCTTGGTCGTGCACGGGGCGTGTTGTCACGGGATCGTGGACGCGAGCTCCTCAACGACCTTCGAACCCTTCGGCCGAAGATGGAGCAGCTGCTCAGCGACGACTTTCGTGAGCACGTCCTGGGAATTGCTCAGCGCCATCAAGGAGTCAAGGGCTTCCTCTTCCTTGGGCGCGGCATCAATTACCCGATTGCTCTCGAGGGGGCTCTCAAGCTCAAGGAGATCTCCTACATGCATGCCGAGGGATACGCGGCAGGGGAGATGAAGCACGGCCCAATCGCCATGATCGAGGCCTGGATGAGCAGTGTGGTGGTCACCGGGCATGGCCTCATGGCGCAAAAGGTGCGCTCAAACATCGAGCAAATCCGAGCCCGTGGAGGGCCCGTGATTGCCGTCGGCGCCGATCGGGAGAGCCTGGACCTGGCCGACGAAGCCATGGAGGTGCCCGACTGCGGTGAGTGGCTCTCACCCATCCTCAACGTGATACCCCTTCAGCTGCTCTCCTACGAGATCGCGCGGCTGCGGGGCTGTGACATAGACAAACCCAGAAACCTCGCCAAGAGCGTCACGGTCGAATGAACCGAACCCTCGTTACCGGAGGAGCCGGGTTCATTGGCTCCCATCTCTGTGATCAGCTCCTCGCGCGCGGCGACGAGGTGACGGTTCTTGACAACTTCAACGACTTCTACGATCCCGCCATCAAGCGACGGAATGCCGCCGGCCTTGAAGGTGCTCGAATTGTCGAGGGTGACTTTCGAGACGTGGAGTTGGTGGAGAGCCTGTTCGACGAAGGGAACTTCGATGTGCTCGTTCACCTGGGCGCCATGGCTGGCGTGCGCCCTTCACTGCTCGATCCGCTTCACTACGAGGACGTGAATGTTCGAGGCACTCTGAACCTGCTTGAGGCGATTCGCAAGCGGGAGGGGATTCGTCTGGTGTTTGCCTCCTCGTCGAGCGTCTATGGCTCGAATGAGGACGTGCCCTTCCGCGAAGAGGCCGATATTCATCATCCGGTCTCACCATACGCGGCGACCAAGAGGGCTGGTGAGCTGATGTGCTTCACCTACCATCACCTCTATCAGATCCCGACTACATGCCTTCGATTCTTCACGGTCTATGGCCCGCGGCAGCGGCCGGAGATGGCCATTCACAAGTTCATCCGGATGACCATGGCGGGGCAGCCGATTCCCTTCTTTGGCGACGGAACCACCCGTCGTGACTACACCTACATCGACGACATCATCGATGGAGTGGTTCGGTCGATCGACCATTGCGAGGGCTACGAGATCTACAACCTGGGGGAGTCTGAGACGACCTCCCTCTCGGAGCTGGTCACCGCAATCGGTGAAGTCTGCGGAAAGCAGCCTGTCCTGGATCGCCAGCCCATGCAGCCAGGCGATGTGGTGGTCACCTATGCGGACATCAGCAAGGCTCGCAAGAAGCTCGGATACGCTCCCAGGACCCTCGTTTCAGAGGGCCTACGGCGCTTCTTCGCCTGGTACCAGGAACAGGAATCGTAGTTCTGGCAGCAATACGGAGCGGGGACTATCCTGCTGGCCTCGACTGACCGTCGCAGGTCTACTCGAACACCGGCCGCGTTCTGTCACGCGGTCCTCTACCGACCCGAAGCATCCCCCCAAAAAATGAAGGGCATCATCCTCGCTGGGGGACTGGGCACGCGCCTTTTCCCCCTCACCAAGATCACCAACAAGCACCTCCTGCCGGTCTACGACCGGCCGATGATCTATTACCCGATCGAGTCCCTGGTCAATGCCGGCATTGACGACATCATGATCGTCACGGGTGGTAAGAAGTCCGGCGATTTCCTGAGCCTGCTCGGCAATGGTAGTGACTTTGGGCTGAAGCACCTCAACTACACCTACCAGGAAGGTGAGGGGGGCATTGCGGATGCCCTGGGCCTTTGCGAACACTGGGCTGCCGATGATTCGATCTGCGTGATCCTCGGAGACAACCTCATCGAGCGGAACATCCGCAAGGCAGTGGGTGACTTCCGAGAGCAGGGAGCCGGTGCGAAGATCATGCTCAAGGAGGTGCACGATCCGCAGCGTTTTGGTGTCGCCACTCTCGAGGGAGAGAAGGTGAAGGGGATCGTGGAGAAACCCAAGGAGCCCGAGTCGAACCTGGCGGTGATCGGCATCTACATGTACGACAATCGGGTGTTTGATGTGATCAAGACCCTTGAGCCCTCGGAGCGTGGAGAGCTGGAAATCACGGATGTGAACAACTGGTACATCAATGACGACTCCATGACCTTCGAGGTCATCGATGGCTGGTGGACTGACGCGGGGACCTTCGAGTCCCTGCATCGCTCGGCGAGCCTCGTTGCGGACACCGGCGCCAACAAGCTGGACTGAACTCAGAGCGATCGCTTGAACGACAGTCGACAAGCCCGGGTGTTGGTCACCGGTGCCGCTGGAATGCTGGGCAGCCAGGTGCTGCTCTCCATGCCCGACGGTGAAGCAGCTATTGGAACGGACCTGGTCGAGGCGCCGGGCGTGAGTGCCGTGGGCGTTGACCTTGCAGACGCTCGAGCCGTGGCCGAGCTGTTTGAGGAGCATGGGCCGTTCAGCGGCGTGATTCACTGTGCTGCCTATACGGCGGTTGACAAGGCCGAAGAGGAACCCGACCTGGCCCACCGGGTGAATGCGGAGGCTTGCGGTGTCCTGGCCGATGCGTGCGCCGAGGCCGACATCCCGATGGTGATGATCTCCACGGATTTCGTCTTCGATGGACAGGCAGACCGACCCTATCGCGAGACCGACCCGGTGGATCCGCTCTCGGTCTACGGCAAGACCAAGCTGGAAGGCGAGCGCCTGGCTCGTGAGCGACATCCAGAGGGCACCCGGATCGTGCGTACCCAGTGGCTCTACGGGCCCCGGGGCAAGCACTTCCCTCGGACCATCGAAAGCCTGGCCCGCGAGCGCGATGAACTCAAGGTGGTCTCCGACCAGATTGGCTCTCCCACCTCGACCTTGGAGCTCTCTCCGGCTCTCTGGGACGTCCTGCATGAGGGGGAGGCAGGGATCTACCATGCGGTCTGCGAGGGAGCCTGCTCCTGGTACGAATTTGCCTGTGCGATCGTTGTTTTGTGTGGGATCGAGACCGTGAGCGTCTTGCCCTGTTCCACAGAGGAGTTCCCCCGGCCGGCGCCCCGGCCGGCCTACAGTGCCCTTGATTGCTCAAAACTCACGAACTTGAGAAAGAAGCCCCTCTCATCCTGGAGAGAGGCGCTCTCTACCTATCTCGGCAGCGAGGACCACTGACGCCATGACCCCTGCAGAATCCCAAATTGCACCCATCAAGACGGTCCTGATCACCGGTGGTGCCGGCTTCATCGGGACCAATTTCGTCCACATGCTGTCGGAGCTGCGGCCGGAGTGGCGGATCGTCAACCTCGACGCTCTGACCTATGCCGGCAATCTCGAGAATCTGACGGAGCAGGAGTCCAATCCGAACTACACCTTCGTCCATGGTGACATCCGTGAGGCCGCGGACGTCTCCCGGGCTCTGGAGCTCGCCGGAGACCCCGCCGAGCTGGGGGTGGTGCACATGGCAGCGGAGAGCCATGTGGACCGGTCCATCACGGGTGGACTTCCCTTCGTCACGACCAACGTGGTTGGTACCCAGGTCCTCTTGGATGCCTGCAGGGCTGCGGGAGTTGCCCGATTCGTGCACGTCTCCACCGACGAGGTCTACGGTTCCCTGGGGGATCAGGGATTTTTTACCGAAGAGACGCCCCTGGCTCCCAATTCACCCTATTCAGCGAGCAAGACAGGAAGTGACCTGCTGGTACGCGCTGCCTTCCATACACACGGCTTCCCGGCCTGCATCACGCGATGCTCCAACAACTATGGGCCCTACCAGTTTCCTGAGAAGCTGCTGCCCCTGATCATCGCCAATGCCCAGGAGGACAAGCCCCTGCCGATCTACGGAGATGGAATGTATGTCCGCGATTGGCTCTATGTCCGTGACCATGATGAGGCCATCCTGGCGGTCCTGGAGAAGGGGGCACCGGGTGAGGTCTACAACATCGGTGGAAATAACGAGATGCCGAATCTGGACCTTGTTCGAGCGATTTTGAAGGAACTTGGAAAGCCGGAGAGCCTGATCACCTTCGTCAAGGATCGCCCGGGGCACGATCGCCGGTACGCCATCGACGCGAGCAAGATCAAGCGTGAGCTGGGCTGGGAGCCTCGCTACACCTTCGAACAGGCGCTCCCGCTGACGATTCGCTGGTACCAGTCACAAGGTGATTGGTTGCAGAGGCTTAGGAGCGGCGAGTACCGGGAGTACTACAGCCGTCAATACGGGGGATGACAGTGGTCAACCCGGTGCGCTGATGAGCCGATCTAGTTCTTCGAGGGAGTCTCTCCTGGGCCTCCTGACGCGCCAGAGCGGATCCGAGCTGGATCCTTCAGGGTGCAATCCTCGATCGAAAGCATGATGCACCCTTCCTCCCGGTTACGACTCCTGGTCGTGGCACTCCTGGCGCTGGTCACAAGCTGCTCTACGCAGCCAGACAAGCGTGTCCTGCAGCTCCTCAACACCTCCGGGTTTGGCAAGAGCTACACGGGTAATGCGGAGGAAGAGGACTACATCACGATCGGTGACACCCTGGTCGTCACGGAGACCTATCAGCCTGAAGAGCTTCGCGCCAATGAGCGCGTGGCCATTGACGGGACCGTGCTGTTGCCCGTGGTCGGTGCCGTGAACATCGCCGGAATGACACGTACCGAGATCGAGGCATTCCTGCTCGACAAGTACAGTCCCTACTACGACCTGTTGGACATCAAGGTCCGCATCGTCTCGACCTCGGGGAAGTACTACTTCATCTTTGGGGAAGTCTCCCAGGAGGGGCGCCAGGTGCTCGAGGGAGACCTGACGATCTGGGAAGCCGTCATGGGAGCCGTGCCGGATGATGAGACCGCCAACCTTGGGCGCGTGCGGCTGATACGCGCCGATCCACGCGATCCACTCGTGGTTCCGATCGACATCGGTCAGCTGATCGATCATGGCGACTCGACCTACAACATCAAGATCAAGGAGCTGGACATAATCTATGTCCCGCCAACCATGCTTGCCCAGGTTGGTTACTTCATCAACACGTTGCTATTCCCTGTGAAGATGGTGCTCTCGGGGCTTGGCGATGCGGTCCGAACTCTGACGAACATCAGCACGATCGGCCTGAATCGAAGGAGCAACAATAACTACAACGCCGGGACAATTTTCTAGGCGCACCCGATGGCCGTTCAGATTGACTCACCCGGACAGGTTCAGGAATTCCTGGGCATACTTCAGCGGAGGAAGTGGCAGATAGTTCTGCCTACATTGCTGTTCCTCTCGTTGGGCATTGCGATTGGGACCATCATCCCCAAGAAGTTCCTGGTGACGACTCAGGTCGAGCTGCGTGAGATCTATCTGGACGACGAGTCAGGCAAGGATGCCTCGGCCACGGCCCAGGGGATTGCGGAGAACGCACCCCAGCAGATCCTCTCTCCCAAGCGCATCACCGAGGTGCTGGAGAAGCTCAAGTGGCCTGAATATCTGACACTGAACAAGGTTCAGGCAAGCGAGTTTCGAGCCACGGTCAAGGAGAACACATCGGTCTCCGTGCCCCGGAAGGGAAAGAATGCCGGCTCCTCTTTCGTCACAATCGAATACCGGGACATCAACAAGGATTACGCTCAGCTCTTCCTGAAGGAGCTGCGCACGGCCTGGATCGAGCAGGTGGTTGAACGCCAGCGCACCCGCTACGACGTCGAGTACCGAAAACTTCTGGAGCGCCGAGATGAACTCGAGAAGGACTACCTGGACGAGACACGCAGCCTGGCAGAGCTGCGGAGCGTGAACGAGATCTCGCCGACCCAGCCCACGCCGGCCGCCAACCAGCAGCGAGTGGAGGACCCGACGGTCACGCGCTTCGAGGCAAATACCGAGCGCTCAGAGGAACTCGACGGACTGATCGAGGCCAAGGAGGCCTCCTTGGGCTTGCTGAGGAATCTGCTCGCGGAAACGGAACCGCAGAAGCCCAAGACCAGGATCATCGAGGGCCAGTCATTCGCAATTCAGATCGAGCAGGCACGATCGAAGCAGCGCACTCTCGAGCAGGAGCTCGATGGGATTCGTCCAGCTCACCCGCGCTTTCAGATGATTCAGCGCGAGCTCACCAAGATCGACGAGGAGATTCGAGAGCTGGAGGATCAGCAGACCAGCAATGAGGTCTCCCAGGAATTCGAACCAAACGAGGACTACGAGAGGTATCAATCCCAGATTGCCAATCTCGAGCTGGAGCTAGGTAGCCTCACCGCAGAGCAAGCTTCCTTGAGGAAGACTCTCGACCAGAACCGCCGTGATCTGAGGCGTCTCAATGAGGCCTATCGCGAGGATCGTGAGTACTCGGCGCGCATCGCCACCATCGAGGAGGCACGGAAGCAGGTCGAGATAGAGCTGGTACACAAGAAGCAGCGTCGGGACGTGGTGTACGGCGCTTCTGGAAACCCCTTCCAGGTCACTCAGGAGGTCGAGGAGCCCGGGACACCCACTGAGCCGGACCCCTTGCTGATCATTGCCTTCTCGCTGGTCCTGGGTCTGGCGATTGGTTTCGGCTCTTCGATTGCCCTTGAGTTCAGCAAGAGCTGCTTCAGAAACACCGGCGACATCAGCCGAGTCATGGTTGCCCCGGTTCTTGGTGTTATCGCCCCGATCACAACCAGGGCGGAGCGGCGGCGAAGAAGGGTCAGGAGGTTCCTGGTTGGTTCGTTCAGCCTGTTCATGATTGGCTCGATCCTGTTCGTCACCTGGGCCTGGTCTAATGAGCCCGAGATGCTGGGTGCTCAGCTCAACGATTCAATCGAGGAGTTCCGGATCCTCTTCATCTAGGAGGGGAACTACCAGGACCCGAGAGCCATGCGGGACATCATCGTCAGCCTGTTGCTTCTGGCGGTGATGCCAACCTGTTTCCGTAAGCCTTTCGTGGGCATGTTGGTCTTCTCGTTGCTGGCCTACATGCGTCTGCAAGACCTGACATGGGGGTTCGCACGCGGAATCAGGTGGTCCTTCTACGTGGCCATCATCACATTCTCGGGCTTCTTCGTCTCGACCCGAGAGAGGCGCTTCATGATCCAGGACATACGGTCCACGATCATGATGGTTCTGGTCGTGCTGGTGGGGCTCTCGATTCTCAAGAACCGTGGCCCCGATCCCGCGGACCTGCCGGGCTTTGTTGAATTCACCAAGATCGTGGTGATTGCGCTGTTCACCACTGGCCTGGTGAGCACCAGGGAGCGCCTGCGGATGATCTTGTGGGTGATTGCGCTGTCTTTCGCCTTCTTTGGGTTCAAGTCAGGACTTGTTGGCATCCTGACCGGTGGCCAGACCCAGATCATTCAGGGGCCCGGGGGCATGTTGAATGACAACAATGACTTCGCTCTGGCCCTGGGAATGGGGATTCCCATGATGGTCATGCTCGGGACTTCCGAGCGTCGGGAAGCACTCCGCCGCCCGCTGTTGGTGTGTGTCCCGCTGACGATGATCACCATCCTCATGACGCACTCGCGCGGCGGTTTTCTCGCCATGGGGCTGGGCATCTTCGTCATGATCCTCCGATCACGTAACCGCATTGCCGGCTTCGTCATGATCGGGATCATGGGCTTGGGCGGGTTGCTGGCAGCTCCGTCCAACATCACCGAGCGACTCAGCTCGATTGGTGAGTACGAGGAGGACAGCTCGGCGCAGGCTCGATTCGCTGCCTGGCGTGTGGCCGGAGTGATGATCCAATCAAACCCACTCTTTGGGGTTGGATTCGGCCACTTCCAGGATAACTACAACATCTACGATCCTGCGCGGAAAGATGCCGAGCTGCAGCTGCACGGGTCGCACGTGGCGCACAATAGCTATCTCCAGATATGGGCTGAGTGTGGGACGCCAACTTTCCTGCTGTACATCAGCCTGATCTTGCTCAGCTTCTTGGACCTTTGGAGCGTGCGAGCTCTGGCCGTGCGCAGGTACCATTCGAGCTGGATTCTGAATTACACGACCATGTTCGAGGCCTCCCTGGCGACCTTCACGCTCGGAAGTGTCTTCCTGAACCGTGCACACTTCGACCTCTTCTACCACTGGGTTGCATTGATCCTTGCCTTCACGACCATCGCTCGCCAGCACATGAGCGACCCCGCCTTCTATCCGAAGGTCAAGGTGGGGGAGCGTGGGGTCTTGCATGCGGTGTCCGGAAGTGGATTCAATCGACGCCTGCGCCGTGACGGGTTCACAAGACGTCGCGCTGGAGTCCAAACCTAGCTCCATGTGCGGGATCTGTGGTTTTGCCCTGCGTGACTCGAGTGCGCCCTTCGATCGAGACCGCCTTCGTGCCATGAACGACTCGATCGTTCACCGTGGCCCGGACGATGAGGGTATGGAGTACCGCGATGGTGTGGCCATGGGCTTCCGCCGGCTCTCGATCATTGATCTGGAGGGGGGGCATCAGCCCATCTGGAACGAGGACGAGACGATTGCTGTCTCATGCAATGGAGAGATCTACAACTATCGGGAGTTGCGCGCGAAGCTCGTAGCCAGTGGACACTCATTCAGGACCAACTCTGATGTGGAGACCCTGGTGCACCTTTACGAGGAGCATGGGGCTGCGATGCTCGAGGAACTCGTGGGGATGTATGCCATCTGCATCGCGGACTTCAGGGTAGCAGGCGCACCCAGAGTGCTCCTCGCTAGAGATCGGCTGGGCATCAAACCACTCTACTGGTGCGAGACCGAAGAGGGCCTCTTCTGGGGTAGCGAGACCAAGGCCATCCTTGCCAGTGGTTGTCTCTCGCGCCGGATGCGCGGGCATGCGCTGATTGACTACTTCGTTCAGGGTTACAGCAGTGGATCGAGAGCTGTCTGGGAGGGCATGCAGCGCCTGAATCCGGGCTGTCTGCTGGAGTGGACACCCCAAGATGCCCAGCCATCAACTCGGCGTTACTGGGACCTGCCGGTTGACGGTGAACGTGCTGATGTTGATTCAGCTGAGATTCTCGAGTTGCTCGACCAGGTCGTCGCCGATCGTCTGGTCGCGGATGTTCCGCTGGGGGCTTTTCTCTCCGGAGGAATCGATAGTACGGCGGTCGTCACGGCGATGGCGGCCTCGAGCTCCGATCCGGTTCTGGCCTGTAGCGTGGGCTTCGCTGAGAAGAGTCACAATGAACTCGATCTGGCGAGAAGGACCGCCGGTCGTCTTGGATTGACGCATCACACGGAGGTCTTGCACCCCGATCCGACCGTTGCCATCGAGCACCTTCCGTGGTTCTACGATGAGCCGCTCGCTGACTCCTCGACGGTCCCGACCTGGTTGGTCTCGCGTATGGCTCGTGAGCACGTCACGGTGGCTCTATCGGGGGATGGTGGGGATGAGATCTTTGGCGGGTATCGTCGGCAGGTCTTTGACGTGGCTGAGAACCGCGTACGCAGGTCACTGGGGCGAGCCGGTCAGGCGCTTCTCGCCGGGGCTGGCGCGGTCTATCCACGGATGGCCTGGGCTCCTCGTTTCCTCAGGGCGAAGAGTGTCCTTCAGAATCTAGGAAGTGAGCCAGGGCGGGCCTACTACGCAAGCATGACTCAGGTTCCTCTGAAGGAGGTTCAGAGCATCCTGAATCCGGAGCTTGGCCAAGCTCTGGCGAGTTATGACCCATATCACGCTTTTGCCGAGCACTATGAGCGTCCTCGCGATTGTGATCCGCTCTACCGTGCGCAGTACGCGGACTTCAAGACCTGGCTGCCAGACCGGATCCTGGTCAAGACAGACCGAGCTTCCATGGCGGTCTCACTGGAAGTCCGAGTGCCCATGCTTGACCATCGGTTCGTGGAGGCCTTCGCGAATCTAGCAACGCGGCACAAGGTTAGCGGAGGCCGGGGCAAGCATGCCCTCCGTGAGGCCCTTCGTCCTCGGATTCCATCGGAGGTGCTCGATGGCGCAAAGCGGGGATTTGATACACCTCTCAGAGCCTGGATCCAGGGCCCGCTGGCGGGCTCAATTGGCCAGGCAATCGAGGAAGTGCCCGAAGAGATCTTCAATCGTGTTCAGTTGCGTAGGCGATTGGAGCAGCACAGGAGCGGTGCATACGACCACTCTCAGCTGCTCTGGAGCCTCCTGGTCTGGGAACACTGGCGCCGCCGCCATGAGATGTCTGGGATCGCCCCATGAGCCAGCCCAGACATGCCATCAGCTTCGATGTGGAGGAGTACTTCCAGGTCGCAAACTTCTACGAGCAGTTTCCCCGGGCGCAGTGGGACTCTGTCGAGCCGCGCATCGACGTGGGCATGGATCGGATCTTTGGGGCGCTCGAGCGCCAGCGGACCAAGGCAACCTTCTTCTTTCTTGGGTGGATTGCAGAACGTCATCCGCACTGGGTAACTCGTTGCCTGGAGGCCGGCCACGAGGTAGCCAGTCACGGTTACGATCATCAGTTCCTCTGGAACCTGGGCAAGGAGGGCTTTGCTGACGACCTTGCCAGAACTGAGGAGATCCTGATGGCGGCTGGTGCGGAGCGCCCCTCTGGGTTTCGGGCCTGCACTTTCACCATCACACGCCGCAGCTGGTGGGCGTTTGATGTCCTCTGCGAGCGAGGCTATCGCTTTGACTCGAGTGTTCATCCTGTACGTCATCCGGTCTACGGGGTGCACGACTTCGAGCCAGGGATCTCAAGGGTGACCTCTCCCGACGGGAAGGGTTCGCTACTCGAGTTTCCAGTGACTACCTATCCAATTGCAGGCAGGAACTTTCCTGCCGGTGGTGGTGGTTATTTCCGGCTCTACCCACTGGCCGTGACTCGCGCCGTGCTGCGCAAGATGGAGAGGCTGGACAGACCTGCGGCCCTCTACATGCATCCATGGGAGTTCGATCCCGAGCAGCCTCGCGTGAGGGCCAGCGCCTCCAAGCGATTCAGGCACTACGTGAACCTCGACAGGACTCTTTCCCGGCTGGAAGCGCTGCTGGCGGAGTTCGATTTTGGAAGCTTCTCGCAGGTCCTGGCAGGGCGTGACCTGATCTGATGCCGGGTGGGGCTAGTCCTGCTGGACCGGATCAAACGAACGGGCCAGGCCAATCAGGCAGGTAAAGGCCTCATGCTCGTAGGGGAGCGAGGTGTTCTGTAGCTCGCTCGATAGTACATTGACCGCACGGCGTGCATCGCCGGGGTCGCCCCGCAGGAGCAGCCCCCGTGCATAGAGCTTGGCCAGATGGGTGCGTGCCTCCTGCTGCTCGAGCTGGTGGCGACTCTCCCAGATTTCCTCCAGGATCACGATCGCTGTTGCCCAGGACTTGGGGTCGTAGGCACTCAGCTGGGCCTCCGCCAGGAGAAGCTGGCTCTCGAGAGATTCTTCGCCCTTCTTGAGTCCGGCAGCAGCCTTGAGAACTCGCGAGACCGTGCGTGGGTTGGCACCCAGCGCCGCGTAACTCCTAGCCAGCTCCATTTGGACCTCGACGGAAGGAGCCATCAGTGCAACACGATTGAGGGTCTCTATCGACTCACTGAACCTGCCCAGGTCTCGGTAGACCTGGCCTAGAAGTCGCCACAGATACAGATTGCCGGGCTGTCGTCCGAGTTCGCTGAGGATGAAGTCGACCGCAGAGTCGGGATCCGTCTCGACGTAGTAGTTTGCCCACGCTTGCGTCGCACCTCTCTGCAGTTCCTCCAGGGGAACGTCGAAGTGTTCGCGCAGGGCCCTCAACCTCGACCAGGCTCGTTCGAGCCCGAAGGCAGGATTCTTCTCGTCCATCATCAGGTCGATGTGAGCCAGTGCGAGGACGACGCGAGGGTCGTAGGGGCGTCTGGCATCGAGCGCGTCGAGCTCAACCTTGATCTGAGACATCTCTATCACTGGTGGAGTGGTGCGCGCAGCGCGCCCCAGCGTGCGGATGTACCCGGCTACCGATCGCGCTACTTCCCCGGGGTTTGTTCCCTCCACAAGCTTGCGCCACTCCTCGAGTGCCGGTTCCCAATGTCCCAAGTCAGCGTACAGGGTGGCCACCGCGATGCGTGGCTCGAACCAATCCGGTGCGAGTTGCTGTGCCTTCAGGCTGACGCGAAGAGCGGACTCCAGCTCTCCCTTGGCCTTGAGGCGTTTGCCTTGGATGAGGAGGCCGGCAGCACCCTCCGGATCCGCCTGAGCAAGAGCTATCAGACGGCGGTTGCGAACGCTTACCACCTGCGGGTGGCTGTTGGAACCGTACTGCTGCGCCTGGGCTGCTTCGAGCGCATCCCAAGCAGGCAGGCAGTCGCTGTAGCTTCGGAGCAGCCCGTTGTAGGTAAGCACTGCGCCCTGGATGTTCTTGGCCTTGCTCTGGATCTCCGCCTTGAGCATCTCGCGCCAGAGCAGCCCTCGTTCACTCTGCTCCATGCCCTCGAGGATGGCCAGGATGAACGGCTCCGAGCCCTGTATCTCCGAGGCAATCAGCAGGGTGGCTGTCTCACGCGGATCCATAAGAGCCTCTCCTCGGCCCTCGATGAAGGTGATGAGGTCGCTGCGTGCCTTGGAGCCGTAGCTAGGGGGCAGCTCGAGCCTCTCGTCTTGGGCCAGTCGTGCGATCCCATCGGCGACGATCCACGTGGGAACCAACGGATTGAGCTGGAGCGCGAAGCTGGTGTTCTCAAGGGCGCGCTGGTTCTCGCCTACGATCAGATCGATCAAGACGTCTACAAGCGGTAGTCTTGCCAGCTGCGTGCTGCGCAGCTCCTCCGCATTCTTGCGAGCCCGCACCCAGTCTCCCCTCTGTGCATCGAGGAGCAGACGTGCCACCAGATACTGTTCCTCGTCCAGGAAGGCAGCCGATCGCTCGATGATGGCAGATGCTTCCCGCTCGTCGCCTCTAAGGAGGGCGAGTAGCACTTCGCGGCGACGAATTTTTCCCGGGTCACCGATGGAACCGGGAGGGATCTGATCGAGCAATACCTGGGCCGGTCCCAGCTGATTGACGCGAATACACCCGTCGGCGAGTATCAGTAACTCCTGAGGTCCTGGCTCTTGCCCGTTGAGCAGTGCAGCGAGACGTTCGAGGATCGTGTCAGTCTTGCCCATGGCCATGGCACAGGACATCGCCAGGCGAAGCTTGGTCCCGGTCTGTGGGCTTTCCGGTTCGATCTCGTCAAGCCACCGAAGGGCGAGCTTGAAGTCGCCCTCAGCCATCAATACCTGGGACCCAAAGATCCTCTCCTCATCGGTGCGCGTACTCCGGGAGGAGGTCTCGATGGTGTCGATGGCGGAGGAGTTCTCACCATTCTCATAGAACCACTTGGTGACAACCATTCGACCCGTATTACGAGGGTCAGCCTGCATGACTCGCAGGAGCTGAGGCATGGTGTACTCATCGATCCGTATCGCGGAGATCATCTCCTCGGTACTCTCGTTGATGCCCGTGAGCTCAATCCTCTCGAGAACCAGTTCGATGAACTTCTCGCGATCGTTGAGGGCAAGACGCGCCTCGATTACGAGATCGAGTGCCGGAATGAAGTCAGGCAGATGATCGAGCAGCTTGCGCCCGGCTGCTAGCTGGCCAACGAAGTTGCCCTCTTCACCGTGCATTTGCGCGATCCTGTACAGCGCGTACGGGCCGTAGTCTCGCGAAGGAACTCTCTGTCCGCTGCGCTTGAGGTCCGCGAAGATGACGTCGATGTTTCGCTCTTCTGCCTGCAACGTCAGCTCACCCATCTCGATGAACTTCGCCAGCAAATCATCGCTGCGCTTGGGCAGGAGGCTCATTCCGGTCGCCCATGAGTCGAGTGGGAGACGGTAGCCGTTGTGTGGTGTCTCGAGCTGAATCTCCGCACGCCTGAGCCAGAGAGATCCAGCGTTTGCTGGGGATTGGCCGAGCGCTGCCTGAATTGCCTCTCGCTCCCGAGAGAGTTCGCCCCGTTCCTTGCGTAGGCGAGCGATTTCTCGCCAGGCCATCTCGCGTGCCCCGGGGATATGATCGTCTGCACGCGAGTTGGCGAAATCCATCAGCGAGCGCATGGCCTTGTCGAGCCGTGGCCTGGCGGAGTTGGCCTGAGCGAATCCGCTGTAGAAGGCCCAGATGTCCTCGTCCTCACTGGTTCCGATCGAGCGCAGCTTGTAGGCAGCGCGATTGAGGTCGGACCATTTCTTCGCTCGGAAGAGGGCCTCGCAGCTCAGCCGCAGGAATGCTGCTCCCACGGGTTGATCCGCATCGATCCAGATGGATGCGAGGTAGCCGGCGTGTTCATAGTTCCTGCGCTCCATCAGCATCTCGATCAAGAGCAGCGCACTCGTCGGGTCCGCTCGCTCGGGGCCCTCGAGGGCCACGATGCTGCCGAGGCGCAGGGCCTCGGCCGAGCGTCCTGCGGCCTTGAGAATTTCGAGGTAGCGGGTGAGGGCTACAGGATCAAGACCCAGCGAGAAGCTCTGCACGTAGGCCTTGCGAGAGCTCACGAGGTGTTGGCTGGCCTCTTCACAGAGTCCGAGGATCTGGCCGAGGGACTCATCCGCACTCGCAGGGAATAGCTCCTTGAGCTTCAAGATGATCGTCGCGCGTGCCGGATCGCTGGGGTCCCTGGATGCCAGCGTGCGCAGGATCTCTGCCCCTTTCTCGGCATCGGCCTCGACCAGTACGAACCTGAGCTTCTCGTCGCATTGCTCCAGTGCACGATTCGCCAGCTGCTGCTGTAGGTGCCCTTTCTCGACCAGGGCCTGACCGAAGTTCGGCTGCTCGCGTAGGAGCTCCTCGAGGTGTGCCAGTGCGGAGAGGACTTCGCCGGCTGAGCTCTCTGCGTGGATCAACAGCCGTCGAACATCGCGGTCGCCGGGACGATATTTCTCCAGCACGATCTCGAAGTCCTCGCGAGCCTCTCGAGTGGCTCCGATATTGAGGAAGAGCTCTCCTCTGGTCATCCGAATGTCTGCGCATAGCATGCGGGTGGCCGGTAGGGAGAGATCGCCTCCCTCAGCACGGCGCAAGCTACTGGAGAGCTGACGGAGCAGGTCCTGCTCGTCGTAGCTCTCCGACTGGAGCTGGAGCTGTACCTCCTCGAGGACCTGCCTCGGGGTCCGAAGGGTCTTGCGCGAGACCACAGCGACCAAGGACGCGATGATCACCAGGACCAGGAGGGCTAGAATGCGGGTGGGCCAGTTCATGGATGAGACGCCTGCGTGTCGTCCTGGCTGGAGCTGTTGAACTGCCGCTCCATCAGGCCGAGCTTCGTCATCTTGTTGAACAATGTGGTCCGATTGATACCGAGTTGAAGGGCGGTCGCCTTGCGAGATCCACCGTTTTCTTCAAGAGCCTGGAGAATCAGCAGCCGCTCGGCCTCAACCATGGCCTCCTTGAGGTTTCGGCCGGCCAGGAAGAAGCCCGGGCTCTGGGCCTCCTCCGGGGCCAGGGAGGCCCTGCTTGATGTGACCTGAAGAGCCTCTGGGAGGCTCTCAGGGCCGATCCTGGGCTCTTGGTTCATCAACACGGCACGTTCGACCGAGTTCTCGAGTTCCCTGACGTTTCCGGGCCAGGAATAAGCGCTCAGGGCTGAGAGGGCCTCCGATGTGAACCCCTCGACCTGGCGGTCGTACTCCTGAGCGATACGTTCCAGGAAGGCTTCTGCCAGGAGCACCACGTCACCACAGCGGTCTCGGAGAGGCGGGATGTGAAGGTTCAGTACATTCAGGCGGTAGAACAGGTCCTCCCGGAAGCGCCCTGCCTCGACCTCTTCACGGAGAGGTTGATTGGTCGCAGCGATAACCCTGACATCGACCTGCCGGGTCTCACTGGAGCCAACCCGCTCGAACTCGCGATCCTGGAGCACTCTCAGGAGCTTGATCTGCAGGTCCATCGATGCGCAGGCAATCTCGTCCAGGAAGATGGTCCCCCGGTGCGCGGCCTCGAACTTTCCAGATCGTGACTTGATGGCGCCGGTGAAAGCGCCGCGCTCATGTCCGAAGAGTTCGCTCTCGAGGAGATTGTCAGGTAGTGCACCGCAGTTGACGGCAATGAAGGGCTCAATGGCTCGCGACGACAGGCGGTGAATGCCTCGTGCCAGGAGCGTCTTTCCCGTACCGCTCTCGCCTTCAACCAGGATCGTCGCACGAGTATCGGCGACCTTTCGGACGGTCTCGAACACCTGGCGCATCTCCGATGAGCGGCTGATGAGCTTGTCGAGCTCGAACCGTTCGCCGAGATCCTCTCTCAGTCGCCGGTTCTCGCTGCGTAGTTCACGTTGCTCGAGTGCGCGTCCGAGGCTGACCTTGAGTTGTTCCCCCGAGATGGGCTTGGTGAGAAAGTCGGAGGCGCCAGCTCTGACCGCCTCGACTGCATCGTCAATCGATCCAAACCCACTCATCATGACCAGGACCGGAGGGTCTGGCCGTGCGAGCAGGGACTCGAAGATCTCGATTTCAATCGTGTCTTGATCGGCCAGGATGGCGTCCCACTGCTGTCGCTCCAGCAGTCGGCCCAGGCGCTCGCCCGGGGTGCAGAGCTCCACCTGGCAACCGAATTCGGCGAGGTCGGAGCGCAGGAGCTCTGACCCGAACTGGTCGCTGTCGATGATGAGCAGGCGCGGCTTGGCGTCGCTGGAGGTGAACATGTCCACGTTTATCGACATCCTCCAACCTGATCAGGACCCTATTCGCCAGGTCTGGAGGGGAATTGGGGGCCGGGGAGGTCCTCAACAGCCGTGGAGGCGGACTCCATTGGGGGATAAGCTGGCGTGATGGAAGGCAAGAAGGCTCGCTCCCCCCTGAGAATCCTCGGACCGGGACTGCTCGTGGCGGCCACGGGTGTGGGCGCTGGGGACCTGGCGACGGGTGCCTTCTCCGGGAGTGCGCTGGGGCCGGCCGTCTTGTGGGCCGTGCTGGTTGGGGCCTTCCTGAAGTACGTCCTGAGCGAGGGTCTTGCACGGTGGCAGCTCTCGAGTGGCGAGACCTTGCTGGAGGGGGCACTGCTACGTACTCCACGTAGGTTGCGCTGGCTCTTCTTGATCTACCTCCTTCCTTGGAGCTGGTTCGTGGGGTCTGCGCTGGTGGGTGCCTGTGGCGTCACGGCCCAGGCCCTCCTGCCGATTGCCGATGATCCCCTGCGAGGAAAGGTCATCTGGGGCGTGGTTCACTCGGCCCTGGGGCTCTTGCTCGTTCGCCGAGGAGGCTTTCGCCTGTTCGAGAGAATGATGGGCGTGGCAGTCGGTGTGATGTTTGTCACGGTGGTCTGGACGGCTGTCGCGCTTGGCTTCGATGGCGGGGAGGTGCTACGCGGGCTCCTCGTGCCCAGCCTGCCAGACGCGGGTGGCGAGGGGTTGGACTGGACTGTTGCCTTGATCGGAGGGGTCGGCGGAACCCTGACCCTGTTGTGCTACGGCTACTGGATCCGGGAAGAGGGTCGAACGAGCGCAGCTGAGCTGGGTCTTTGCCGTATCGATCTCGCCGTCGGATTCAGCGTCACTGCGCTCTTCGGGGTCGCGATGGTCTTGATTGGCAGCCGGGTGGAGACCAGTGGCCGGGGCAGCGGCCTGATCGTCTCTCTCGCATCTCAACTGGAGGGCGAGCTCGGCAGCACAGCGCGCTGGGCCTTCCTGCTTGGGGCCTGGGGGGCGGTCTTCTCGAGTCTCGTTGGAGTCTGGCAGGCGGTGCCCTACATCTTTGCGGACTTCTGGCGATTGAGAAGGGCGAGCTCCACTGACCCCCTGCCTTCGGTCGACACCTCGGCGCCGCCCTACCGTCTCTATCAACTCGGGCTGGCAGCGATTCCACTGCTCGGCTTGGGTGGCGGATTCAAGCAGGCTCAGAAGGCCTATGCAGTCGTGGGGGCGGGCTTCCTACCCATCCTGGCCCTGGTGCTCTTGATCCTCAATCGCCGCTGGCTGATCGGAGCTCAGCACGCAAATCGACCGCTGACCGTGGTCGCCCTGCTCGCTACCCTGGTCTTCTTCTTCCTTGCCGGGGTCCACGGCCTCAAGCAGTGACGGGGACCCCCTCGCCGGGGCGGACTCAATCGGCGCAGGGCAGGATCACGACCCACTCGAGATTCCCTGAACTCTCCTGGGAGAGGCCCAGGCTGCACCCCTGGCCGCGCAAGATGCCCGCCGCAGCTGCCAATGCGTTGGCTCCCAGCTCGGGGAGCAGGCGCCGCAGGGCGTAGGGCTCGAGCAGACGAGCAGGAGAGATGTCGGAGAAGAGTCCGGCGGGAAACCGGATCGAGAGCTGGACCTCGGCTTCGACCTCGATGCCCTCCTCGAGGCGCGCGTCGACTCGTACCGTGCCCTCCTCTCCAGCGCCCTTGTGGGCAAGAAAGAGCAACGCATCCAGCGCCTGGCTCAGGAGCTGCTTGTCCGCTCGCAGCGGGAGCTCTCCGGATGTACGAAGTAGGTAGCGGGGAGCGTCGGGCTCGGAGCGACGCATCGTCAGCATCTCCTCGAGCATGGGAGCGAGATCGAAGACTCCGTCACCACGCATTGGGGGGGAGACAAGGTAGGAGAGCGTCCGTGTGTACTGACGCAGGCGTACGGTCTCGGCTCTCAGTTCATCCAGGTGCGTGGCGACGGCGGTTGCCTCGGTTGTCTCCGAGCCTGCCGCCTCCTCAGCGGCACGGTCGATTCCCAGATCGATGCACTGAACAATGTCCGCCAGATCAGCGACCTGGTGTCGAAAGTATCGAGCAGGGGCCTGGGGCTCGTCCTCGTCATCAGCTGCGGTCGCCATCGAGGGGGCGTCATCGCTGACCGAAACAGAGGCACCGGCCGGCTCGAGTTCGCGAGTCTCCTCAGGGGTCACGTGCGCTGGAGTGGAGATGCTCACGTGTTCGTTCAGTGCGCTGACCTCTCCGCGCAGGATACGCTCGACCTGGCTGAGAAGGTCGCCATCCACCAGCTCGTCACTCTCCTCACTCTCCTCACTCTCCACCTGAGGGTCAGGCTCCTCCTCCAAGGGCTCGACCAGTGACTCTCCCTCGGCCAGATCGACTTCTTCGAGTTCCGAAGACCAGGAGTCATCCTCGGCCTCCAGGAGTCCTTCGTCGTCAAAATCCATCATGGGCGAGATCAGAGCCCCGTGCATGGATGGCACGTCGAGCGGAGCTGGAATCCAGGTGGCGCAGCAGCTCTGGAGCAACTCCCTGGAGGCACGGGCTGAGGGATCCTCTCCGAGGAGCCACAGCTCCCAACCCGGGTGCTGGGCCAGGAATGACTCGATCAGACCAACATTCCTGAGCTCCATGCTGTCCGCATCTATCAAGATACGGCCAACTTCTGGAAACTCGCAAAATAGCGCATCCCACGTCTCCAGCTGCTCGATGCCCTCTGGGCAGGATGACTCGGCCCTCATGCGGAGCGTCTCCAGCAAGGGGAGGCACTCAGCCAGTGAGGGGCCAGGTCCGAGAAGCAGAGTCCAGGGGAAACGCTCCATGGATCGGGCGCTTTCGGACGTCATCAGGGTTTAGATCCTATCCGGTTTCGCTATCGTCTCAAGATCGAGCATGCAGTCCTGGGTCAACTGGCCCACTTCAGCACCGTCTGAGGGCCTCAAACCTACACCAGGGTCCGCAAAAGGCCGAAAGAGCCCCTGAGCTTCCAGTTGCTCCCCCCCAATGTTTGCCGCCGAGCCCGATTCCCCACCGAAGACCCCGGACGTCTCAGTCGTCGTCCCCATCTTCGACGAGGAGCCGAACCTACCGATCTTGCACGAGGAGATTGTCCAAGCCTTCGAGGGGCTGGGGCTGGAGTGGGAGGTGATCTACGTGAACGATTGCTCAGCCGATCGCTCCCTGGCAATCATGATCGAGCTGTGGCGCTCTGATCCCCACGTTCGTGCGGTCCACTTCAGGAAGCGCAGTGGTCAGACGTCAGCCATGGCAGCAGGCTTTGACGAGTCTCGTGGACGGGTCGTGATCACGATGGACGGGGACCTGCAAAATGACCCGGCGGACATTCCAAAGTTGCTGGAACGCCTGGAGGCTGGAGCCGACATCGTTGCGGGCTGGCGCAAGCTGCGGCACGACGGCTTCCTTCTGCGCCGTCTACCCTCGGTCATCGCCAACCGGCTGATTGGCATGGTGACTGGGACGACGATTCACGACACCGGTTGTAGCCTCAAGGCCTTTCGCCGCGAGCTCGTCAAGAACCTACCGATCTACGCAGAGCAACATCGATTCTTGCCAGCCATGTCCGCGGGCAGTGGTGCTCGCATCGAGGAGGTCGTTGTCAATCATCGTCCACGACGATTCGGTCGTAGCAAGTACGGCATCGGTAGGGCGACCCGCGTGATCCTCGATCTGATGACAATCAAGATGATCACCTCCTTCTCACAGCGACCCTTGACCTACTTCGTGGCCATCGCGGTTCCATTTGCTGCAACCACGACTGGTCTGGTGATCGCCGCAGCCATGTATGCCGGTCGGGGGGTCTGGGGAAGGGGCACGGAGCAGATGGTCTTCATGGCATTCCTGCTCTCATTCATGGCCGGGGTTTACTTCTTCCTGCTAGGTCTATTGGCGGAGCTGGTGGTGAAGGCGAGTGACCTTCACGGGAGTGAAGGTGGCCGGCGGATCTCCATTGACAGGGTGGGTGCTTTTGATGAAGAGGGAGGCTACAGCTTTGGTGCTTGAGCAAGAGATGCCCGTGCCTGAGGCGCCGGAGGTCGAACCGACCCTGGACCTCTCCATCATTGTTCCGGTCATCACTGCGGACGGTAAGATCGGTGAGGTCATCGAGGCCCTCGGTGCCGAACTCGATCGCTTGGGCAAGACCTGGGAGTGCATCGCGGTCTTCGATGGCTGCCGTGGCCCGGCCTGGGAGGTTGCCTCTGGCCTGGCCGACGCACATCCAGACAAGATCAAGGCGATCGCATTCCAGCAGCCCTTCGGTCAGGCGGCCTGCCTCACCAGCGGGCTGCAGGAGTCTCGAGGACGGGTGATCCTGACCTCACCGCAGTACGTGCAGGTAGACCCACGAGAGATCGAGAAGCTACTGGCGAAGCTGGATGCAGGTGCCGACTTTGCGGCGCCTTGGAGGCACCCTCGAATCGATCCTCTGCTCAATCGAATCCAGTCTGCGGCCTTCAATCTGGTGATGCGTCGGATCATCAAGGCCCCATTTCACGACCTCAACTGCTACTTCCGGGCGATCAAGCGCGAGGTCATCTCCGAGATGGCGATCTACGGGGACATGTACCGCTTCCTGCCGTTGATCGCCTACCGTCAGGGCTTCCAGGTGCAGGAAGTCAAGGTGCGCCACATGCAGGAGTGGGGAGGCTCGGGCTTCTTCGGCTTCGGAGTCTACATCCGCCGCTTCCTGGACATCATCGGTCTGGTCTTCCTGACCCACTTCACGCTCAAGCCACTGCGGTTCTTTGGAACTCTCGGGGCTCTGTTTGCCGCGACGGGTGGCGGGGCGATGATCGTGGTCTCTCTGCAGTGGCTCCTGATGGAGAGTGCACCGCCCTACTCCTGGCCCATATTTCTCATCGGCATGTTGCTCTTCGTGCTCGGCGTGCAGGTGATCGGGTTTGGCCTGGTAGGGGAGATCATCATCTACACCCAAGCTCGTAAGCTGCGCGAGTACGTTGTCGAGAGGGTCTACGACAAGTAGTCCGAGCTATTGGCCGTTGGCCTCTCGGGCCAGAATCACATCGACTGCGGCAGGCAGGTCGGGCACGACCTGGTGAGTGCGCCGAAGCTCGTCGGTGATTGGCTTGCCACTTTCCACGAGTAGACCTGGTACTCCCATGGCGGCAGCAGCTTCCAGATCCCGCGGGGAGTCTCCCACAGCCCAACTGCTGGCAAGGTCGATCTCGTGGTCGAGGCAAGCCTGCTGGAACAAGCCGGGTAGCGGCTTGCGACAATCACACGGCTGACGAAGGGGCTCTACCCCGAAGTCGGGGTGGTGTGGGCAGTAGTACACTCCATCCAGGCTTGCACCCGCCGGAGCCAGGAGCTCCTCGAGTCGAGCGTGGATCTGATCCAGCTTCTCTTCTGTCAGTTTTCCACGGGCAACGCCGCTTTGGTTCGTGACGACTAGAGTCAAGTAGCCATGCTCAACGAGTCTGGCGATGGCCAGGTCTACGCCCGGAAGGAGCTGCAGCTGTCCGGGGTCGCAGAGGTAATCCACCTCCGCATTGATCGTGCCATCGCGGTCCAAGAAGACCGCGGGGCGCGGGTCACTCCCCACCTTCTTCCTCTATGTCCACGAGGCGCTTGAGGCGCACGTAGATGCGGGCGGGAATCAGCTCATTTTTTCTGACGACCGGCTGCAAGAAATCGTCGAGGTTGATGAAGGTCGGAAATGGGTAGGTGTGTGGCCCCACCGATGCCTCGATCCAGAACCAGGTGTCGTTGTAGGGATCGGGATAGAGCACCCGGGCTGGTATCTGGTACCCGGTCTTTTCCAGGGTGACGACCTGCTTTTCCTTTACCAGGGCCACCATGCAGGGCGTGGCAAACCCCGTTGGGACGCCATTGACGACCACGTCAGCCCCGGGGGGGTCGGAGGAGAAGTGGATCGGGATCGACTCGTAGTCGGTCACGCACGACGCCAGGGCCGCGCACAGGAGCGCGAGAGGGAGAGTGCGGGGAGACTGCATGAGGAGAATTCTCGGGATCCTCGAGAGACCTTTCAACTGGAAGGATCGTTCAGGGTGACGGAAAGCCTGTTGCCTTCCTCGACCAGCTTTGAAAACCTGCTGAAGTCCTCATGAGCGAAAGCACCCCGCAAACCCCCCAGAACGACATTCCGGCCAGCTCCACTACCTCCAGGGGCGTGGGAGGCCAGGATCGAGTTGCTGTCGTCCTGCTGCTCCTGGCGTGCCTTCTGGGCCTCCTGCGCTTCTGGAAACTCGGCGATTGGAGCCTCTGGATCGATGAGGCCTACACCTTTGCCGACGGTAGCTCGAGCCCCTGGGAAGGGCAGGTTTGGAACCCCCTGGGATATCAGCTCATCCTCTGGACCGTCGATCTGGTCGGAGGCCGCGCTGACGAGTTCAGTCTCAGGCTCCTGCCGGCCATTGTCGGCTGGCTCTGTGTGCCGCTCTCGTTCTGGGCGTTTCGCGGTCGCATCGGTGACCGCAGCGCGGCCTTGGTGGCGCTCCTGCTGGCCGTCAGTTCCTGGCACATCTACTGGTCCCAGAACGCTCGCTTCTACACCTTTGCGATGGCTGCATCGCTTCTGGGTGGCGGCATCTACCTGCGTGGAATGTGGGGAGGGAGGCCTCTGGTGGCGATGCTCGGGATCCTGCTCTCGGTCATCGGCGCAGCCTTTCATGTAACCGCAGCGCTGGTAGTCCCCGCGCTCTGCCTGGCGCCATTCCTGCCCAGGATGCGAAAGGCAGCAGTGCCCCCGGGGTTCTGGCGAGCCTGGCGGGTGATCCTGATCGTTGCGCTGCTCGGCGGACTCCTCGCAACGCCATGGCTTCTCGGTGCACTGAGCAAGCACATGGAGGACAAGCTCACCGCGGATGCCTTGCGAGGTCCGGCACACCTGATGCTGACATCGGGCTACTTCTATACACCATTGCTCGGGATTGCAGCCGTCATCGGAGCGTTCTGGGCCTGGATTCGCCGTGATGGGCCGACGCTCCTCGCTGTGGCCGTGGTGCTCCTGACCCTGGGGGGGACCTTGGTCATCTCGACGAGGGTGCTGATGACAGCTCAGTACACCTTCTGTCTCTTGCCCTGGGTATTCTTCGTCGCAGTTGCCCCCCTCGAGTCCCTGGGGAGGTGTCGCAAGGGTCAGGCACTGTTCTGGGGTGGAGCCGCTGTACTGGCAGCTCCGGCTCTGGCCGGGACGCTGCTCTATCTCACGGTGCGGCAGGGGGAGAGACCTCGATGGCGGGACGCCTACACCTGGGTTGACAGTGCTCGCGAGGATGGAGACCTCATCCTCGGCATGGGGGCGCCGATCGGTGAGTTTTACCTGGGGGCCCACTCGCCTGACCTGCGCCGTACGCGGACGGTCTCTCCGCTCGGAGATTGGTTCCCTGAAGGTCCCAGGCGCTGGAACCGTCATGATCGTCGGATCTGGGTCGTGATTCGGCCCCAGTGGCTGCCAAGCCTGAATCCCGATGATCGACTAACCCTGGAGTCCTGGTTGGCGAGCGATTGCCGTCTCGTGAAGAGCTTTCCGGTCCTGATGGAGGGCCGGGACCTCGAACTACGGGTGTACCTGAGGGGCTGAGTCAGATTGCCCAGCGGGCGTCGCCAGCTCAATCGTTGGCGCGCCCCATGAAGTCACCATTGTCCGTGTTCAGCTTGATCCGATCACCTTCCTTGACGTGCATCGGAACCTTGACCTTCATGCCGGTCTCGACCGTCGCGTCCTTCTTGACGTTCGTCGCCGTGTTGCCCTTGACGGCCATCTCAGCCCAGGACACTTCCAGGATCACCTGGGGCGGGAGAGCGATACCAATGGCCTTGCTGTCGTGAAAGGTCACCTCGACCGTCGTGTTCTCCTTGACGAATCCCATCGACTCCTCGGCAAGTGAGGCGGGGAGCTGGAACTGCTCGTAGGTCTCCTCGTCCATGAAGATGTAGTCCTCGGTGCCCTCGCGGTAGAGGTACTGGCACTTACGCCGGTCGAGGTAGGCCACCTCGAAGTTGTCGCTCGAGCTGGCGCGGATGGAGCCGGTTGCCCCCGTCGTCAGACTCTTCGTCTTCATCTGTATGATGGCGCGCAGGTTTCCCGGCGTGCTGTGGTGATACTCGGTGATGACGAGGACATCGCCATCCTTCTCGATGACGGTTCCCTTGCGGAGTTCGGTGGCGCGGGAGGACATGGTGGACGGGGCTGGGGTGCTGTTGTGGGCTTCGACCCCTCTGCTGCTCGAGCGGGGCCAGTCTGATGCCCACAGATGCTAGTAACTACGGCGTTGGCTGGAAGAGGGGATTCCCAGCATCTTGCGGTACTTGCTGACAGTTCTTCGCGCTATCTGGATGTTGTCGCGTTCCTTGAGCTGGGCGGCGATCTCCTCGTCCGAGAGAGGTTTCTTGCTATCTTCCTTGCTGACAAGTTCCTTCATGCGCTGCTGGATGCTGACCTGGCTGGCAACCTCTCCAGTCTCCTTGCGGGTCCCACCGCTGAAGAAGAACTTGAGCGGGAAGATCCCTCGCGGGGTCTGAGCGTACTTTCCACTCACCGCACGGCTGACCGTGGAGATGTGCACGTGCACCTCATCGGCGACCTCCTGCATCCGGAGGGGCTGCAGGGCAGTGAGACCTCGTTGCAGGAACGGCTTCTGACGCTCAAAAATGACCCCCGCAATGCGCTCGAGGGTGCTCTGGCGCTGGGTGATGGCGTCGATGAACCAGCGCGCCGACTCCAGTCGCTTCTTCAGCCAGGACTGGGTGCCGTCACCCTTCTTCGAGTCCTCGAGCAGCTTCCGATAGGTGGGTGAGAGCTGAAGGCGCGGTAGGCGCGCATGCTCGAGGCTCACGACGTATTCGCCTTCGTCTTCCTCCACGAGCACGTCCGGAACGATCGTGTTCGCTACAGACTCCCCGTACTCGGCGCCCGGCGTCGGATCCAGTCTTCGTAGTTGCTCGAGGACCTCCTGGATGGTCTCCAGCGTCTGACCGGTGGCCTTGGCAATCCTGGGAAGGCGGTTGTTCTGAACGTCCTCGAGATGGTTGGCGACGATCGATCTGAGGATCTGCTGCTCCCCTTCCAGGGTGTCGATCTGTAGCAAGAGGGCCTCGCGAAGATCCCGTGCACCAAGAGCCGGATGGATGAGGCTGCGCAGGCGGTCCAGCACCCACTGCAGCTCTTCGACGGTCACGGGTGTGTCCTCTTCCTCGCCGTTTACTGCCAGAGGGCAGTCCTCGGCAAGGGTCTCGAGGTCCTCGGGGAGGTACCCCCGCTCGTCCAGCGAGAAGATCAAGAACTCGGCTATGGCGCGCTTGCGCCGTGATAGCTCGATGAAGGCCAGCTCTTCGCTGAGGGCTTCGGCCATGCTCTTGGGGACCGCCGGTGCGTTGGCCAACGCTTGGAGCTTGCGGTCTCCGTCTTCACCATCGCCCTGGCCCGAAGATCGGCGACCATCTCCGAAGTCGCGCTCGATGCGCTCGAGGTCATCGAGCATTCGACGAACCTCGTCTCCCTCGCGCTCGACGCTGCTCTGGGGTTCGTCAGGGTTTGTCGTCTGGATCTCGGAGCCGCTGGCTTCGTCCGTGTTGCGATCGTCGGCCGAGAGCTGGGCTTCCTCCAGCATTGGATTTTCCACCAGCTCCTGGTCGATCCTCTCACGCAGGTCGAGCGTCCCGAGCTGCAGGATTTTCATTGCCTGGATCATCTGCGGCGACTGAATGAGTCGCTGATCCAGACGGGCGGATTGGTGTAGACCTAGCTTCAACTAGAGAGTATTGGAGTTTGCGTGGGAGTCGCCGTGGGGGAAGCCTGCCGAGTGGCTGAGGAATTCCCCTCACCTACTAGGGTAGCTGCTATAGCCGGGTGGGGACCCGATACGCACGGCGCGAATTTGAATTGTCGGCCCTGAGAGGAACCAAGAATAGGGCCTAGCGGGCTGACAACTCGATTTGGACGCTTTCCGAATTCTTCAAGGGGCCGAGCAGTTCCGTGCTGCCATCTCCAATTCTCACGTCTTTTCGTGCTGCTCTCACGCTTCGGCGTGGGAGCTGAACTGCGCCCAGGCGGGCCTCAAAGCGATCTCGGACGGCAATCTCTTCGGTGGTACTGAGCCACAAGCTGGAGTGCAGCTGCTCTCCACCGAGGCGGCCCTGCCAGGCGAGGCCGTCGAAGTGGTGTTCCACGATTGGGATTGGCATCCAGGTGTTGGGAGCGATCTCGGCGGAGTATCCAGTGAGCAGGGTGCGCTCCCTTCCTGAAGCCAGCCGCACGGGCTCACCAGAGGCCGCAGGAAAGGTGGCCCGCAGTCCTCCCATTCGAAGTTCGACCGTGATGGTATTGAGTCGAGGGCTCTCCACCGCGCGCACGAAGCTGGCGACTCGGTCAGCGGTGCTATCAGCGGAGTCGCCTGCTGCGATGAGCAGCAAGCCCTCAGCGATTTGGGTGGTCGGCCCAGCCTTGGAGATCGAGCGGGACGTCCTGGAGCTACGAGATCCTGACTCCACCGCACTGAGGACTCCCGAGGGTGTGATGGCCGCCGAATGGGAACTCATGGCCTCGAGGTAGACCTGGTCGCCAATTCCCGCTCCGGGGTTGAAGTGGGGTAGCCCAGCTGAGCGAGTGGAGAGCAGGGTGACATCGATCGCTCTCCAGTCATGCCCTGGCAGGACTCCATCGGTGGCAGGACCCTCGGGCTCAGCGACGGTCTCTACCCGGACGAGTAGGGTCCAGTCCGGCTCCTTCAGCGGAGTGCCGGAAAGATCCACTCGCAGGAACTCTCCGCTCTCGGCGACTCCGGAGAAGTTGAGAGTGGTCGAATTGACGAGGGGTTGTCGTATCTTCCCCAGGTCGGGCGAGTCCGGATCGAACTCTTCGAAGCCTGCCAGCTCAGCAAGATCCAATTGTCCGCGCAGGTGATAGCCCGTGCCGCCGCGAATCTTCGATGCACGCAGGTGCACGGTCTTGCCGCTGGTCACGCCTCCCACCATGGGGGCCGCCACCCCGGCATCGGTGGAGACATTCACGTCGTAGTTGGCAACGAAGTCCTCATGAAGGCGCTGGCCAAAGACGATCTCTTCACCGGGACTGACCACCGCTTGCCAGGCGTGGGCTTGGGGCCAGGCCCCGTCTCCGTCCGGTGCGCTAGCGCCGGCTTCGGGTATCAACCAGGCGGACAGCTTCATGCTCTGCCTCTTGCCAGCGGCGTCGATGGCTGAGAGGGTCGCCCTCGCCCAGGCGATGTCCTCGTCACTGCCCCTGGCCAGAAGGGGCGGTGAGTAGGGAAAAAGGGCAAGGTTCTTACCGGCAGCCCCGGCGCTGCGCTCGAGCAATGCGGCGACATCTTGAGCGGTGAGCAGGGCTCTGGAGTTTCGCGCCTGAGTCCTGTCTCGGGCGTCCAGCTGGATGTGACCCCCGGACGCGACAGGCGGGAAAAAAGCATCTGGATTCGTCTCTCCGCTCAGCTCAGGAAGCTCCAGGGCAGTCCAGTCCTGCTGGGGCATGGCGATTGCGAGCAAGGTCAGGCAGAGATTGAGCATGAAATGTCAGTGGAAATGGCCGGAATGGATGTCGTAGTGGATCCCGGTGCAGGATAGTTCCGCAGGAAGGCCATGTTACGGTCGTACTTGCAGCAGGGATCGACCCGTGCATCTTTAGTCTGAATCGTCTACCTAATAGCCCGTGAACGAAGCTTGGCTCGAAATTGAAGTGGGGGGGGTCACCTCTCGCGCGGACCTGAGGTCGGGGATGACCCGCCTGGGAGGTCCAGGCTGCGATGTCGTCATCCCCGGGGCTCCGGAGGGTGAGCTGCATGTCTGGAGCGACCCGCCCAAGGTCATCCAGATCTCGGGACGGGCAGCCCTGGAGGTCCAGGGCAAGGCCGCCGAGGAGAGCCTGCTGGCCTCCGGTCAGATCATCCGCTGGGGCGCGGTCTCGATGGTCTACAAGCGAGCGCAGCCCGTGCTCGAGGAAATCGCCCTGGTCGATGAGTCGCCGCCAGTGGCAGATCTCCCATCGAAGAAGCGGGTGTTTGATCCGCGTGAGAAGTCCTGGTTGCGTGTGCAGGCTGGCCTGGCCATTGACCTGGACCTGGCTGACCGCAAGCTGGTCAAGCGCTGGCAGGAGATCGTTCTTCAGCAGGAGTTCGATGCCGATGCCTGTGCACGGGAGGTGCTGTCTTCCGCGGAGAAGTTCACCCTCGATGATCCACGGGTGATCGAGCGATCGGGTAGGCTCTTGCGAGATTTCTTGATGTTCTCGCTCCAGCGCGGTGTCAAGGGCACCAGCAGGAAGATTCGCTCGCAGGCAATGAGCGGCTCGGCCTACCTCATGGCAAACGCCATTGGAATCCTGGTCTACACCGGCATTGTGCTCGTCGTGATGCTACTCGCACGCTTCAAGTGGGGCGCCAGCTTCGACGATATGTTCGACCAAGTACTCGGCTCCTCCGAAAAATGAACCAGATGGCCGGCACCTCGGAAAACTCGGTACCCGAAGTCTTATCACTTGCTCAAATTCAGCACTTGATGCGTGTTGAGTTCAGTCGGGCACAGCGCTACGGCTACCCGATTGTCTGCCTGGTCGTCGCTGTCGACCAGCTTGGTGCTGTCAGGGATGAGCTGGGCTATGAGGTCAAGGAGAATGTCGTGGACAGGATCATCGAACTGTTGCACTCCCAGACGAGGGGCAGCGACTTCATCGGTCGCCTCCCCGACGACCGATTCATGCTCGTTGTTCCGCATTCGGAGCCGGACATGGTGGAGGTGATGGCTCGTCGCCTGGTGGTAGGGGCCAGAGGACTCGAGCTGGCTGAGCTCAACGATGAGCGCCTGACGCTCTCAATCGGCGGCTCCTGGATGCGTAGCGGAGAGACACTCTTCTTCGATGACCTCCTCCAGACGGCGCAGGCTTGCCTGGCACGGGTGGCAGGAGATGGGGGCGATGATCTGATGATGCAAGGCCCTCAGGGTGTGGACTAGGCCATGCGCGTTCTGCTTGCGGACGACGAGGTGACCATTGCCGTCACCCTCGGGGATGCCCTGGAGGAGGCCGGGTTCGAGGTGGTGATAGCGGCAGACACCGGAGCGGCCCTGACTGCTCTGGAGGAGCGCGATATTGAGATCGTTCTGACGGACATTCGCATGCCAGGAGAGGGTGGTATGGCTGTCCTCGAACGATCGGTGGAACTTCAGCCCCAGCGCCCGGTCATCATCATGACCGGCTTCGCGGCCATGGAGGACGCCGCCCGCGCTGTCTCCATGGGAGCGAAGTTCTACGTCCAGAAGCCCTTCCCAAACGACTCCATGGTTGCTCTTGTCGAGACCTATTCGAGGCTGCGCTCGCTGGAGTCGGAGAACGAATCACTGCGCGAGCGCCTGAATTCGGGCAGCGAGTTCTCGGAGATCATCGGGGCCTCGAAGGTCATGCAGGAGGTCTTTGACCGGGTTCGTATCGTTGCTCCTACAGACGCGACCATCTTGATCCAGGGAGAGAGCGGTACCGGAAAGGAGCGCATTGCCCAGGCCATCCACAATTCGAGTCGTCGCTCCCAGGGACCCTTCGTGGCGATTTCCTGTGCAGCCCTGCCCGAATCCCTGCTGGAGGCGGAGCTCTTTGGCTTTGAGAAGGGAGCCTTCACGGACGCACGCAAGGACCGCAAGGGCCGGTTCGAGATGGCTCATGGGGGCACGATATTTCTTGACGACATCGACGACATGCCACTGGCGACACAGGTCAAGCTACTTCGAGTCCTTCAGGAGCGCTCGCTGGAGCGCCTGGGCTCGGAGAGCACACGAGAGGTGGACATTCGTGTCCTGGCAGCCACCAAGGTGTCTCTGCGCCAGCTAGTTCGTGAGGGCCGTTTTCGTGAAGACCTCTTCTATCGCATCAACGTGGTGCCAGTGGAGCTACCACCGCTTCGTGAGCGAGTGGGGGATGTTCCGCACCTGGTGCACTTCCTGATCGGCCGTCACGGAGGTGGCCGCGATTATTCGCTAGGAACGGCCACGATGAGGGCCCTCGAGCGCTATCCGTGGCCTGGGAACGTGCGTGAGCTGGAGAATGCCGTTCAGCGAGCCATAGCACTGGCCGGGGCGAGCAAGGAACTCTCAGCGGATGACATGCTGCCTCGCGACAAGCGCTGGCGAGGAGCGACCGAGGTCCACGACGAGATCCTGCCCCTGCGTGAGGTCTTGCGGTCCAGGGAAATCGAGCACATCGGCCGTGCTCTGGAGAGGACTGGTGGGCATCGAACCCAGACGGCTGATGCCCTGGGTATCAGCCGAAAGGTGCTATGGGAGAAGATGCGGGATCTGGGAATCGAGGGACCCGGAGGTGCGAAGGAAGCCGGCACCAAGGAGCCAGATGATCGCTGAGCACGAACTGCCTCTCGTGGAGTTCACGGGGGTCACGCTTGCCGTGGCCGATCTGCATCTCGACCCCTTCGATCAGGAACGCTGCCAGCGGTTCGCGGACTGGGCCCGAGGACTGAGTGCAGGCCGTCTCCTGATCCTCGGAGACCTGTTCGATGCCTGGGTAGGGCCTGCCCACGAGAGCGCTCCCGGAGCCAGTCTGGTGATCGATTGCTTCCGTGAGCTGAGCCGCAATCAGTGCTCGGTCTGGATTCTGAAGGGCAACCGCGACTTTCTGCTCGGGAGCAGCTTCGAACAAGCGAGCGGAGCGCGAGTCTGCCCCGAAGGCCTGATCGGAGAACTCGGAGATGGAACGCGGGTTCTCTTCCTGCATGGGGACGAGCTCTGCACGCGCGACCTGGCCTACCAGAGGCTGCGTCGGGTGACTCACTCGAGACTTGTTCAGGTGCTCGGCCCGCGAGTGCCCCTGTTCTTCTCGCGCCGCATTGCTGCACGCTTGAGGCGGATCTCCAGGAATGCTGTCGCGCGTAAGCCATCCCAGGAGAAGTCGATCCAGGACCAGGCTGTTCGTGCCTTCTCAGAGCTCCACGGTTGCTCCGTACTCGTCTGTGGTCACGCCCATGAGGCTCGTGATCGAGAGCTGGAGGGGGGGCTGAGGGTGGTGATACTGGATGCCTTCGGCGATGGCCCAAGGGATACTCTGAAGGTGGGAGCGCAGTCGCTCCTTGGGCTGGAGTCCAGCGGACTCTAGGACGATGGACCGATCCGCATGCGTGGGTGATAAGCTTCGCACCATGATCATCGCCATCGACGGACCTGCCGGTGCAGGCAAGAGCACGATTGCCAGGCGTCTCGGGAGGGAGCTGGGGTTGTTCTTTCTCGACACGGGGGCGATGTATCGCTCGGTGGCAGCGGAGGCTCTCCGCCGTGGAGTCGACACGAGTGACGAGGCAGCTCTGGTCCAGGTAGCGCGAGGTATTGATCTACGCTTCGATGAAGAGGGTGAGATCTTCATCGATGGGCGTCCAGGCGGCCAGGAGATTCGAGCAAGTGCGGTGGACGGAATCGTCTCGGTCGTTGCGGCAGTGCCGGCGGTGCGTGCGGCCCTCGTACCCAAGCAAAAGCTGGTTGCCGAGCGTCAAGGCGGGGTGGTGGCAGAGGGCAGGGACATGACCACCGTGGTCTTCCCGGAGGCCGACTATCGGTTCTTCCTTGATGCCAGTGCCGCGGAGCGTGCACGCCGACGTGTCGCGCAGCGAGGCCAGCCCGAGCTTGAAGAGGAGATTCGTCGAAGTATGGAAGAGCGTGATCGCATCGATTCAACACGAATGGACTCTCCCTTGCGTCTCGCAGCGGGGGTTCAGCGAGTGCAGACCGACGAGCTCACTGTTGATGAGGTTGTGGCCCACCTGCTGGAGGTCATTCGCGGAGGGGACCGGAGGTGAGCGCCCCTGCTCAGACCTCGTCAGGCCTGCCGCGGGACACGTCAGACCAACCTCCTCTCAAGATCTTCGTCCACAAGACACTTGTCTACAGGCTCTGCCGAGGAGGGGTTTGGCTGTATCTGAAGCTGCGCAACAGGATGCGGGTCGAGGGGCGCGAGCAGGTACCTGCCGAGGGGGGGGCCTTGATCGTGGCCAACCACCAGTCCGTGCTGGACATACCGCTGATGGCCGCCTCGACGTCTCGCCACATCTCGTTTGTGGCTCGCAAGAGCCTGGCCAAATCCTGGCTTCTGGGTTTCATCATGCGCCAGTGTGGCGCAGTCCTGATCGATCGCGGAGCAGGTGATCGAACGGCGATGCGTGAGATGGTCGAGCACCTGACCCGGGGCGACCTGGTGGCAATCTTTCCCGAGGGCACCCGTACCCAGGACGGGAGCGTGGGCGAATTCAAGCGAGGGGCTCTGCTGGCAGCGCGCAAGGCTAAAGTCCCCTTGCTGCCTGCATCCATCAATGGATCCTTTGGGATCTGGCCAAGGACGCAGAAATTCCCGGGTCGCGGCCGAATCTCGGTCAGATACTCCCCGTTATTGCCGGCCGATGGAGAGAATGCGCTCAGCGGGGTCCGCAGCGCTGTGGTTGCGGGTGTCTGCCCCACCAGCGGTCCGTCCCGATAGGGGGCGTTTCCGGGCCAATCTTCCGCCAAAAGCTCTCCGCTGGCTCGCCTGCAGCCGATAGACTCCCGCGTTCGCCCTGGGCCTCTCCAGGGCGGCGAAGCCCCCGGCCAGCCCCGCCGCCGACGACTGTCGAGTGTGCACTTGCTCCGGAGGATTCGAAGCCTCGTCCCTTGAGATGGTTCCCCGGCGAACCCACCCCGCTCTTACATCTTCATGGCTATTGCCTCTCAGCGCCTCAAGCGCTTCGACCTCGACCCCGACGATCTGGACAAGAAGCTCCAGGCAGCGCTCGGCGACTTTTCCGAACAGGCCTTTGACGAGGTCTTGGCGACCTCGGTCAAGGACATCAAGCCCGGCACGATAGTCATCGCCATCGTCGACTCGGTCGACGACAAGACCAAGATGGTCGTGATGGACATCGGCGGCAAGTCCGAGGGACAGATCCCTCTCGCCGAGTTTGGCGAGGAGCTGCCGTCCAAAGGTCAGGAGTTCGAAGTCTTCTACGAGGGAGAGGATCCCTACGAGAACACTGCCAACCTCTCGAAGCGACGCGCTGATCGTCTACGAGCCTGGGAGCGGATCTCGGTCAAGTACCAGGAAGGAGACGAGGTTCAGGGCATCGTCCTGCGCAAGATCAAGGGCGGCCTCCTTGTCGATGTGGAAGGCGTCAACGTCTTCCTGCCTGCGAGTCAGGTCGACCTGCGACGTACCCACGACATCTCGGCCTTCATCGAAGAGCCGATCCGTGCTCGGATCATCAAGATCGATCCGGAGCGCATGAACATCGTGGTCTCCAGGCGCAAGCTGCTCGAAGAAGAGCGCCAGCGTCTCAAGGAGACCCTGCTCAGCGATATCGAGGAGAATCAGGTGCGCATGGGCGTGGTCAAGAACATCGCCGACTTCGGTGTGTTCGTCGACCTCGGCGGCATCGACGGTCTCCTACACATCACTGATATGTCCTGGGGCCGCATCAGCCATCCCTCGAAGATGGTGGAGATCGACCAGGAGATCGAGGTCATGGTGCTGCGTATCGACCGCGATCGCGAGCGCATTGCGCTGGGCCTCAAGCAAAAGCAAGCCTCTCCGTGGGAGGGCATCGACAAGCGCTACCCCGTCAACTCGAAGCAGAAGGGCAATGTGGTCAACATCATGTCCTACGGAGCTTTCGTGAAGCTCGAGGACGGTATCGAGGGTCTTGTTCACATCTCCGAGATGTCCTGGACTCGTCGCATCAACCACCCCTCCGAGCTGGTCTCCAGCGGAGAAGAGGTCGAGGTTGTCGTCCTCGATATCGACAACGAGAAGCAGGAAATCTCTCTCGGCATGAAGCAGGCCGAAGCGAACCCCTGGGATCTTGTCGATGATCACTACCCCGTGGGGACGGTCATCGAGGGCAGTGTCCGCAACCTGACCTCCTACGGTGCATTCGTGGAGATCGAGGAGGGCATCGACGGTCTTCTGCACATCACCGACATGAGCTGGACCAAGAAGGTCACGCACCCGTCGGAGGTCGTCAAGAAGGGCGACAAGGTGCAGTGCGTCGTGCTCAGTGTCGACAAGGAGAAGAAGCGGATTGCCCTGGGTATGAAGCAGCTCACTCCTGACCCGTGGATGGACGAGATTGCCAACAAGTATCACATCGGCGATCTTCTCTCCGGCTACGTGACGAAGACCACCAGCTTTGGTGTCTTTGTGAAGCTCGAGAACGAACTCGAAGGGCTCCTGCACATCTCTGAACTGTCTGACACCAAGATCTCTTCACCGGAAGAGGTCCTGCGTCCAGGCATGAAGGTCGAGGTTCGAGTGATTCGTGTCGACATCGAGGAGCGCAAGATTGGCCTCTCCTTCGTCCATGCGGACTTCGAAGAGAACGTCGAGATCCAGAACCAGATTCAGGAGGACAACGCCTCCGGCAAGACTGCCGAAGAGGCCGCTGCGCGACTCGAGCGTGAGGCCGGCGGCGCAGGCGAAGTTCCTGCAGCTCCGAACGTACCCCCTGCGGCAAAGATTGAGGAAGCCGCCGCGCCTGCGGAAGAGGCTCCCGCCGAGGAGGCCGCCGCTGTGGAGGCTCCCGCTGCCGAGGCTCCCGCTGCCGAGGCTCCCGCGGTCGAAGAGGCTCCCGCCGAGGAGGCTCCTGCAGAGGCCGAGGCAGCCAGTGAGGAAGGTGAGAAGCCCAGCGAAGGCTGAAGGTAACCCTGGACTCTTGATCACGAGTGCCCCCCAGCCGGTTTGGTTGGGGGGCGCTCTTTTCTTGTCCAGCTGGTGATCGGCCTCGTGGAGCATTGCCCGACTCGGTCTTGACGATTCTCGGTTTCGATTGAGAAGCGAGTGGATAGACTCGCTATTCGGATGTGGAACACGAGCACCCAGCTCTTCTTGGCCCTGCTCCTGCTCTGCAGCTGCCGAGGGATCGAGGAGGCCCTCGACACGCCAGAGGGGGTCGTCTTGCCGGCAGAGAGCCTTGAGAGCAGGCGGGACATGACCCGGGGAGTTCCGCCAGAGTTTGTTCCGGCGCTGGAGGCTATCCAGCAGTCACTCGAGACCAACGATGAGCTGAGCGCGCGGCGAATCCTGGCCCTGTTGCTGGAGCGCAAGCCGGTGGGGCGAACTCTAGAGCTCGCACAGGGCTTTGAGCGAATCCTCGCAGCCCGGATGAGAATCCGCTGGCTGGATCTGCGCTTGGAGGCCTTCGAGGAGCCCGGAGTTCCCGGTCGCTTCAAGCTCGATCTGGTTGTCTCTCAGCGCGGACCCGAGGACCTGCGCCTCAGGGTTGGGGGGGCGCGACTGATGGTCCGCAAGTACGCAATTGATCCGGATGGGCGTGAGCGTCGCGGGACACGCCGGGATGGAGTTCCCTTTCCCGACGAGATCTTGATCGAGTCCGGAGGTGTCGAACAGCGCTTCGAGGTGGCCCTCTTGGAGTTGAGTGCACCAGCGGACATCCTGGCCTTCTCCTTCCTGCTGGCCCTTGAGTTCCTTCCGGGCGAGTTCGTGATGGCGGATGGGCGCTATCTGCCGGTGCAACGAATTCCACCTCCTGAACTCGAACTCGTACGCCTGGCAAAGGTCCTGCCCACAGCAGCTGTCGAACCGCAGGAGCTCTACGACTATGTGGCTCAGGGGCGCATCTACGTCCCAGCCCTGCTCGAGAGGACCGTTCGGATTCCACCCTCGAGACGGGGTGAGACCCTTGATCTGCTGGAGCCGCTGGTCCAGAAACTCAATGTGATCGAGCTGGAGCTCCTGGTCCCAGCCTTGCGGTGGCTGTCGCGAACGATCCGGCCGGGGGGCGATCCGGAGGCCTGGCGCTCCTGGATGGCTTTACGCAGGGAGCAGTCTGAAGCGCTGGAGATGCCCGACTGGGACCGCGTGGACCTGCCGCAGCGCTGAGTCTGTCAAGGAGACTGGCAGAGGCCTCTCGGAACTCCAGGGGGCTGACGCTATTCTTCAGTGATGGATCCCAATGTCTCCACCCACCTCGCCGCTTTCAAGCGCGGTTGCGTCGATCTGATCGAGGAAAAGCAGCTCGTCGGTCTCCTCGAGAAGAGCGTCGCCGAACAGCGGCCTCTGCGGATCAAGTTCGGGATGGACCCGAGCAGCCCCGACCTGCATGTGGGGCATGGCGTACCGTTGATGAAGCTCCGCGACCTCCAACAGCTCGGCCATGAAATCGTGCTGATCGTCGGAGACTCGACGGCGATGGTCGGCGACCCAAGCGGGAGGAACAAGCTGAGGCCGGTTCTCACAAGGGAGCAGGTCGAGGAGAACCTGCAGACATACACCGAGCAGGCCTCGCGAGTTCTGGACATGTCGGTCACCGAAGTGCGACGGAACTCCGAGTGGTTCGACAAGATGGACTTCTACGATGTGCTCAAGCTCACCAGTCGGATGACGGTGGCTCGAATGATCGAACGCGACACCTTCCAGAAGCGGATGAAGGATCAGGAGCCGATCGGCATCCACGAGTTTCTCTACCCGCTGATGCAGGGGTGGGACTCGGTGGAGATTCAGTGTGACGTGGAGCTCGGCGGTACGGATCAGCTGTTCAATCTGCTGGTGGGGCGTCATCTCCAGGAGCAATGTGAGCAAAGACCTCAGGTTTGCATCACCACCCCTCTCATCAATGGCCTCGATGGTCGCAAGATGAGCAAGTCCTACGAGAATGCCGTGGGGATTACCGACGAGCCAAGGGACATGTTTGGCAAGGTGATGGCCATCGATGACGAGGTCATGGAGTCGTGGTTCTTGGCCGTGACTCGAGTTCCGGAACCGGAATTCCGGGAGATCCTCAGCGGGCATCCTCGAGAGGCCAAGGCGCGGCTGGCTCAGGAGATCACCGCTTTCTACCACGATGAGCTGGCCGCCGGAGCCGCCCGGGAGGCCTTCGACAATCAGTTCAGGGATCGTCAGCTTCCAAGCGACATTCCTGAGATGCCATGGCCAGGTGAGCAGAATGAGCTGCCCCTGCCGAGCCTGCTGCGCGAGCTAGGCCTGGCCAAGTCGACCTCGGAGGCTCGTCGTCTCATCGAGCAGGGTGGCGTCAGGCTGGACGGCGAGGTCAACAAGGACTCGAAGGCCAGCGTGGTCAGACCTCAAGGGGAGCTACTGGTTCAGGTCGGAAAGCGCCGATTCACCAGGGTCCAGGGCTAGCTCCGCCGAGGCCTGGGGCATGGGGTTCTGAAGTCAAGGCCCCCGGTAGATGAACTTCACTTCCACCGGATCCAGGTTCGGATCGTCGAGGGTTAGCTGAACCACCCCCGTCAGCATGGAGGTCTCCGGCAGCTCAGGGGCCTCGACCACCACATTCCATCTCGAGCTTCGTCCTTCGGCGTCGGGTGATAGGGCCTCGTAGCGCACGATCAATGCGTCCAGTCCCTTGCCCTGCAACAGTGCGTCGACAATCTTGATTCGATGGCCGGGAGCGAGTGCGGTCAAGGTTCCCTGGCCGGTGAGGCCCTTGCCGTCTTCGGCTGCAGCGAGGCCCAGCAACGTGGGGAACATGACCACATCAGGGACGACCTGGCCGGTCACCGGGATCAGAACGGGAATCCCCTCGCCATCTTCTGAGAAACTCGAAGTCTGGAGCCGGAGCTCTCCCTTGAACGGGCCCAGCTCAAGCGGGGGCAAGAGCGATACCTGAACTCGCCAGAGAGTTTCCCCCATGGGGCTTAGCTCAGCGATGGTCACATCAAGGCCCTCGGTGGCTTCCAGTAGTTCTTCTATCCCGACCTGTGCGCCGGGTAGGGCGGTGATGATGTCGGAGGATCCGCTCTTACCACTCGAGACCGGTATGTTCCCCAGGTTGATGGTGGTTGGTGTGACCTGGAAGTGCTCGTTAGCGATCAGATGCATCTCGAAACGCAGGTAGGGCGTGTTGAGCGAGTCGCACCTGACGAGAACGGCGGATAGCTTGTCCACGTTCTTGACCTTGACATGATTGGTGTCGATCTCAACCTCGAGAGATGCGGTGACCCCCGGGGGCAAGGTGATCACTGGCGTGCCACGACGCTTGCCTCGTACCACCTCGCCGCTCTCGTCACGGTAGCTGATCAAGGGGATCGTGCAGCTGCAGGCAGGGGTCATGTCCTGGATGGTGACCGGGACGCTGTCGGTGTTCAGCAACTGGTAGGTGTGCTTCACCTTGGTCCCGTTCGGGACCTCCCCGAAGTCCACGAAGTAGTCCCGCTCGTTCGTCGGATTCTGAATGACCAGCCCCGAGCCCTCCTGGGCAGCCTGCGTCGTCTCATGGCCGCATCCGCTGGTGGCGGCGATCAGGGCCAGGGGAGCGAGAAGGTGCAGGGGGGTGATTCGGTAGTTCATGGGCGGGGCTGGGGCCGGTGGGGTGGAATCGTAGCGTGATTGGCCCTCTCCTGAGAGCAGCCTCAAGCAAGTTCCCTGCCGGTAGTGGAATCGGGACTGGCGCCCAATCGTTAGATTTGCTGTGCGGAACCGACACTCCCGGTGGTGAGGAAGCGCACATCATGGACTCAGAGGACCCCAGGACAGGATTACCAGAGCCACTGCCGTGGCGAGCTCGTCGTATCTGGGTGGTGGGGAGTTGCGGGAGCGGCAAGACAACCCTGGCCCGCCGCATCGGGGATCTCTTTGGAGTCAGCTCGGTACACCTGGATGACTACCTCTGGCTACCTGGCTGGCAGCTACGAGAGCGCGAGCAGATGCTCGAAATGGTCGAGGGACGACTCTCGGGTGACGAGTGGGTCATGGAGGGGAATCTGGGCCGTGACGCCGTGCGGCTCTGGAAGATTGCAGATCGCGCCGATGTGATTGTCTGGATCGATCTTTCTCTCCGGGTGACCTTCTGGCGACTTGTGAAGCGCTGCCTACGCCGAGCCCTCTTGCGAGAGGAGTGCTGCAACGGAAATCGAGAGACCTTGAGGCAGGCACTCTTCAGTCGCCACTCGATCCTGCTGTATGCCTGGTCAACCCGGCACAAGCGCCGCGTGATCTACAGCCACATGTTGAAGACCAGGCGACACGTCCGCCTCCGCAGCGCGGAGGAGGTGCGTGGATGGTTGGATGCACTTGCGATTCCACTCGAGGAATCGAGGTCGCCCGGTGTCCTCAGTTCGTTAGCTGGCGTGTGACAAGCAGGCGGACCTCGGTCATGTCCTCGATCGCCCAGCGAATTCCTTCACGTCCCAGACCGCTGTCCTTCACTCCACCGTAGGGCATGTGGTCCACGCGCCAGGAGGGTGCATCGCCAATCACCACTCCGCCGACCTCGAGCTCGTCGAAGGCTCGCTCGGCCTTGTAGATGTCGCGGGTGAAGACGCCTGCTTGCAGGCCGAAGCACCCCTCGTTGACCTCGGCCAGGGCCTTGCCGAAGTCGGAGAAGGAGGACAGACAGGCAACCGGTCCGAAGGCCTCCTCTGCGTAGACCTGTGCATCGCGCGGAACACCCTCCAGTAGGGTGCCCTCCAGCATTGCTCCCCGGCGAGTGCCGCCACAGAGCAGCCTGGCACCTGCTGCGACTGCAGCTGTGATCCAACCCTCGAGACGCAGGGCCTCCTTCTCGGAGATCAAGGGGCCCAGTACGGTGTCTTCTTCCAGGGGATTGCCCAGCTTGAGACCGCGCGTACCAGCAACGAGCCGGTCGCGTACCTCTGAATAGAGGCTCTCGTGCACGAGAATGCGTTGCACGCCGATACAGCTCTGGCCGGATTGATAGAAGGCACCGATCAGTATTCGTTCGACGGCGTCCTTCACGTCTGCATCCTCGTCGACGATCACGGCAGCATTGCCTCCGAGCTCCAGCACCACCTTCTTCTTGCCTGCACGGGCCTTGAGTTTCCAGCCAACCTCCGGAGAGCCCGTGAAGCTGAGCAGCTTGAGGCGCTCGTCCGTGGTGAAGGCCTCGGCCCCAGTGCGATGACAGGGAAGAATCGAGAAGGCCCCGGCGGGGAGGTCGAGCTCGGCGAGGATCTCACCGATCTGCAAGGCGCCCACCGGCGTGAAGCTGGCCGGCTTGAGGATGAAGGGACACCCAGCAGCAAGTGCAGGTGCGATCTTGTGGGCGACGAGATTGAGCGGGAAGTTGAAGGGCGAGATGAATGAACATGGTCCCACGGGTACGCGCTTCCAGCGTCCGGTGTAGCCCCGGGCACGCTCTGTCACATCCAGGGGTAGGACTTCGCCGTAGATCCGGACCGCCTCTCCAGCTGCGGACTTGAAGGTGTCAATGAGGCGGTTGACCTCTCCCCGGCTGTCACGAATTGGCTTGCCGGCCTCGATGCAGAGTGTCTGGGCCAGCTCGTCGAACCGCTCTCGAAAGCGGGCCACACAGTGCTCGAGCCAGCGCTGACGCTCAAACGCTGGTACGCGGCTCAGCTCGCCGGCTGCGGCGGCAGCTGCGCTGATCCCCGCCTCGATCTCGGCAGCGCCGGCGAGGGCGACGAGCGTCGCGGGCTCACCGCTGTACTTGTCGAGGACTTCGAGCCACTCGCCGGTCTCTGTCGGCCGGCCGGCCACGTAGCAGGGTAGCTTGTCTTGCAGCATGGGGATCAAGAGGGAAAAGGGCTGGCGAAGCCTAATCGATGTTCCTTCCCGGTCGTAGCCCCGGACAGCAAGGCCCGGATAGACCGCTCCCCGCCTCTCTGATAGGCTCTGCCGCCAACCAATGTCGACCATGGATCTCTCAGGCTCCTTCGGGCTGGACGAAGCTCGTGCTCACATAGCCCGGACAGTCTTTGAAGAAAGGCTGGGAGGGGAAGAGGTCGGAAGTATTGGGCTCGAGCCGGAGTACCTGGTCTTTCGTCTGGATGAGTCGGGGCGGCCCACCGAGCGGCTCCCCCTGGAGGGGGAGAGCAGCGTGCTGGGGGCCCTCGAGAGATGCGTCGGCCATGGAACTGAATTGCAGCTCGGTGTGCCCGGGCCTCCCCCAGTCTACGAGCTCGCCAATGGCGGTCGGGTCACCTTCGAACCGGGAGCCCAGGTTGAGCACTCGACAGCGGTTCACCGCACCGCTGCGGAGGCGATGGAGGATGTAGACAGCTTCGCGCGCTTCCTGGCGGAGGCTCTCAGGCCCGAGGGGGCACGTATCGCCTCGGCTGGTCTGGACCTCTGGACAGATCGATCCAAGGTGACTCAGCAGCTGCGGGCTCCTCGCTATCACGCCATGGATGCCTACCTCTCCAGGCGATCCAAGCACGGCCTGATCATGATGCGTCATACGGGGAGCTTTCAGATCAATCTCGACCTCGGTGAGAGGGGTGTTGCAGAAGAACGCTGGCGGCTCTCCAACTTGCTCAGCCCGATTGCAACTGCCTCATTTGCCTGCAGCCCCGAAAGCGGCTGGAAGTCCCGTCGCGCCCGTGCCTGGCAGGGCTTGGACCCGACCCGAACGGGTTTTCCGCGCTGTCTGATGGCCGGAGCCGTTGTTGACCCGGGAAGCTGCTACTCGGAGTTAGCCTTGGATGCCGACATCCTGCTCTTCCGAGCGGGCAAGGAGGGTGAGGCGAGCGCGGGTACTCCTGGCTTTACCCTGCGTCACTGGATCGAGAATGGTCACCCGGAGCGTGGACAGCCCTCTCTCGATGACATTGATTACCACCTGACAACTCTCTTTCCAGAGGTGCGTCTCCGTGGGTTCTTCGAGATCCGCTCCATCGATGCCATCCCACTCTCCCTGAGGAGTGCTCAGGTCGTTTTCTGGGCCGGGCTGCTCTACGACAAGGTCTCCAGGCAGCGGGTACTCGAGTTACTCGAACCCAGCATCTCGCTGCTCGAGACTCAGTGGGTAGTCTCGGCGCGAGAGGGATTCGGAGACGCAGACCTTCACAAGCAGGCCCTGGAGATCTGGGGCCTCGCTCTCGAGGGCGCGAGCCGCCTACCGGATGGTTACTTTCGCGCGGATGACCTGCGCATCGCACAAGCCTTTCATCACGAGTACGTGGAGCGTGGTCGGGCGCCTGCAGACGAGCTCGAGCGACTCCTGGCCAGCGACCCAGCCGCCGCCCTTGACTGGTGTTCCCTGGGGAGCTGAGAGATCAGTACTCGATCCCTAGCCCAAAGGAGATCTTCAGATCGTCGGGCCTGGGGGTCACACCATCGATGTTCTCAAGTGGCTTGTTGACCCTGTCCCAGATCAGCTGCAGGTCGATATCGAGGGAGTCGGTGAGCTCGAGCGACAGCATGGTTGAGAGGTGATGGGTGTAGGTATCTGGATTGTTCACAGGGATGGTGATCTCGTAACCAAACGTGAACTCCACATCTGGAGTGACATCCCAATCGATGTTCATGTTTGCCAGGGCTGCCCAAGCTGAGTTCTTGATTGATTGGTCAGCCGGGGCCAGGTCGTACTGCGTGTACTCCCAGGCGGGCCCGCCACCGAGTTCCCAGGACAGGGTGTTGGAGTCCACAATGTTGTATCCCAGCCGAGCAGAAGGCGTCAGCCGTAGGTCGATGTTGGTGAACTGGTCCTGATAGGCGGTGACAGCCACCGGGGTAAGAAATAAGCGCTTGGTCAGAAAGACATCGAAGTTGCTCGCCAGGCGATTGTTGTTGGCCGTCTCCACGCTCTGGCTCCGAGAAAATGCGCTGTTGTACACCGTGTCCCAACGTGTGGTCGCGCTCTGGCGCCGGGCAAAGATATAGGTGCTCAGATCTAACTGCCTGGTGTTGCCTTCACGAGCTGTGTAGCCGAGTGTGACCTTTCCCTTCCAATGGCTCAGGAGGCTTCCGTCTGATGGCACAGCTGACATCAGCTTGCTTCGTGGGGCGACGCCTCCGCCTGGGCCGCCGACCGTGACAGTTCCATCCTTGATCAGGAGGGTTCCGTAGAGGATCTCCTCGCCCTCGAGTTGGACAGACTGCCTGCGCGGGCTACGAACGAAGGCGATGTCGTCCATGTCGAAGGTGAGTTCATCAAGCTTCTCGCTGTCGAACTCCAGCGTCTTGTCGCGGATGTCGAGGAGCTCGCCCTTCAGCCATTCTCCTGTCGTGAGCTGAATCCAGTCCGAACCGTCTTGTACCGGCGGTACTGGGGCAAACTGCGGCAGTGGCGGCTGCGGAACAGGCGAGGGTGCAGAGGGAGAATGGTCTTGCGTGGGCCCAATGCAGCTGGCTAGAGAGCTGACATAAGTCAACATCATGATTAGCAAGAATCGCATCGAATTAGCTGGTTCACCCTCCCGTGGGAAGACTAATAGGTGGATTGGGATGAGCAGTCAAGTACGAAGCAAATTCATGCTGATCGTTCATTGAAGCAGCCGCGAAGAACGGGAAAATCTGCATCCGATCTTCACACCAGCCGCACAGGCAAGGTGCGGGATGAGAACCAATCTCCCAGGCGGCAGTCTAGAAGTGTTATTCAGGGCTGAGTAACCGGTTGGAGAACCCTAATCACTGACCCTCGAATCCCCAAATTTTCTCATGAACAAGTTCTACCTGACCCTGGCGCTGCTAACGGTCCCTACGAGCACTTCCCTTGCGAATGGTGGTGAGGGGGGCATGCCAATCACTGCGTTGCCAGACTCCCTGCCTGAGGTGACCGCGGACGACAAGGTCAACTTCGATGTTTACTGGAAGAATGGTCTCCAGTTCATCGGAAATGACGGCGACACGAAGATTCAAATCGGGGGGAGAATCTACAACGACTGGGCGTGGTTCTCTGCAGATAAGGATCTCAAGGATGATGTCGGGCCGTTCGTGAATGGTACCGAGATGCGCAGTGCGCGGATCTACATGAAGGGCACCATCGACGAGCGCTACTTCTTCAAGGCCAACTACGACTTTGGCGCGACCAGGCCTGGTGATGGCGGCCCTGGCTTCAAGGACGTGTTCATGGGGCTCAAGAAGCTACCAACCATCCAGAATATCCAGGTCGGGCACTTCAAGGAACCGATCGGACTCGACGTCCTGACCAGCTCCAAGTACATCACCTTCATGGAGCGCTCTCTCACGGGAGGCAGCGAGCCCAGTCGCAACACGGGGGTGATGGTCTTCGGTACCCAGGACACCAAGCGCATGACGTATGCTGCCGGTGTCTTCCGGGACAGCAACAAGTTCGGGCTGGCTGGAGAGGACAATGGCTATGCATTCACCGCCAGGGTCACCGGACTGCCCGTGGTCAATGATGATCAAACAAGCTTGATCCACCTGGGGATCGGTGTCAGTCACCGCCAGAAGAAGGACCTGCCCGTCAGCTACGACCCCCGTCCGGAGTCACATCTGGCACCCAGGTTCCTGGATACGGGGGACATCGCCGCAGATTCCCAGGACATCATTGGTCTGGAGTGGGCGTCGATCAATGGGCCCTTCTACACCCAGGCGGAGTACGTCTACACCGATATTGATGGCAAGGATGCGGGGCCGAGTCCCTCATTCAGCACCTACTACGGTCAGGCTAGCTGGTTTGCGACCAACGACTCGAAGACCTACCTCAACAAGACCGGCACCTTTGGCCGCGTCACGCCCTCCTCGCCCTGGGGCGATGGTGGCTGGGGGGCGCTCGAGTTCGCGCTGCGTTACTCCAGCACTGACCTGAACAATGATGGGGTTGAAGGCGGAGAGCTGAGCGACATTACCTTCGGTATCAACTGGTACCTGTCCTCCTTCTCACGATTGATGTTCAACTACATCAACGCAGACAAGGATAGTGTCGGCACCGCAGACATCTTCCAGGTGCGCTTCCAGATCGACTTCTAGTCGCTTCTGGTCTGTCGCGAGTCTTGCAGAGAGAGCGAGGGGTGTTCTGAGACACCCCTCGCTCTCTTATCAGGCACTCCCGCGGCACACACCGCGGGAGCTGACCAGGCCGATCCCCATCAGACGCAACCAGCCCGGAATTCGTGGGGTGGTGTCAGCCCACCAGCTTCCAATGGGCGGGTTCCCACACCCGCCTCTCCTTCTGATCCCAGTAGCCGGGGTGTCTTATGGTTCGGTAGAAGCCAACATTGATCTGGAACTGGAAGGGCTTGCCACAAGCCAGTAAGCGAGTCTCAACGAGGGGCGGTTGCCAGCTGCTCTCGACTCGAGCGGGTACCCAGACCTTCTCGGATCGCACAACCCACCGTCCAGGAATCCAGACCCTGCGGGGCTGCGAGTCGCAGCGGCGATTGGCAATGGGAATCGTCCCTGAGTGCACCGAGGAGCGAACTCGCCGGTACTGGTTCAATGATCGCCGGTAGGAGTTGCTGGGAACGGAAGGGCGTCCATAGCCGGTCCAGGTGCTTTCCTGGGGTGAGCTCATCGGAGTTGATTGGGCGGTGGAGCTCACGATCGAGAGGGCGAGTGCCAGGGTGAGGAGGGGGGCTTGGATCAGTTTCTTCATGGGAACAACTCCTGAGACCTCGATTTACGGGGCGGCTGTGGGACGCAGCCGGCGGTGGCCGCTGAGCAGCGAGGAGCAGAAGCCGTGCCAAGAGCGCCGGGGTGTGCATAAGTCCTTTTTTTCTAGTAGCTTGGCGGGTATCGGGGAGTCGCCGGCGGCTCTTGCAGGGAAGCAGCTAGCCTTGAAGATGCCCCATCTGGAGGACGTACTGACCACGCTCGCGGTCATCGAGGGCAGTCGCTAAGGTGCTCGTCATGACGCACCATCTCCTGCGCCTTGCCCCCTGCTTTCTGCTCGTCGGTTGCATGTCCAGCTCCGACACCGTCGAGGCTGACCTCGTCGAGCCCGTGACCTCCGTGCCCGATGTCCAGGCGCGTAAGCTGGAGTCGGCTCCTGCGGTGGAACTCACCGAGGTTGGAAATCTGGTTGGAGTCTGGGTCGTGACCCTGGAGCACGTTACACAGGGCGAGGACCGAGCCCGAACGGTGGCCCACGGAACAGCCACGATCTCACCCGATCTGAATGGTCGCTTCCTGTGCTGGATGACGACCCTCGAGAGCGAGGGGGAGACCATCGCCTCACGCGGCAGGCTGGGCTTCGATCGGCGCCTGGAGGTCTATGAACTTCTCTGGGTGTCAGAGCTCTCGAGTGCCCAACGTCTGGCGCGGGGTCGCGGAGATGCACGTCGCGGGGGAATTCAGCTGGACTGGGGGGATGTTGACCCCGAGACCCAGTCCATCATGCGCTCGCGTACTGTTCTCAAGATTGCAGATGATGATCACTTCTCCCTCGAGCAGTGGGCACTCAATGCTGATCTCGAATGGGTACCCGTCTGGAGAACGAGCTACACCAGAGCTTCGAGCTAACCACGGCGGACCGAGCGTCGTGCCAGTGCTGAGGTCAGGTCTGCCAGGATCACCAGACCGGATCCAAAGAGAACCAGCAGCAACATCTCGTCGTAGTACTGCTTGGAGCGTGCGTCCTGGATCCAGTAGCCCAGAGAGACGACGCCGAGCATGCCGAGTACTGTCGCCTCGCGCACACATGTCTCGAAGCGATAGAAGAAGTAGAGCAGATTGCGGCCCATCGTCAGCGGAATGAGCGCGAAGACCACCAGACCACCGTGTCGCCCGCCTATTGCGGTCAGGGAGCGTACTGGGGCAGGCTCGAGGTTCTCAACGACCTCACCACCGAGGCGCGCCAGGATTCCACCATTGTGGATGGCGAGCGCGAGGACTGCCGGCCAGGCTGTGCGCGGCCCCAGCACGGCGAGCAATAGAAAGGCGAGGATGTACTCAGGCACGGCTCGCATCAGGATGGCGAGGCCCCGAGAGGCCCGTCTTGCTGCGGTCCAGACCAGCTGCTTGCCCCTGGAGCTGTCCCTGACCTCGGGTGAGAAGGGGGCCGAGGTGGCGAAGTTACTGGCGGCCAGGATGGAGAGCGGCCAGGCGAGCACAGCGGACAAGGCGATCGCCAGGATGGAGATCTGCAAGGTGGCCAGGGTGCTGCTGGCCCCCACCTCATTCCAGATTCCATGGCCCCATGCCCAGAGTCCGGAGAAGGTGAAGGGCTCGGATCGCAGGGCATGAGGCCATAGCTCTTCACGGATGAAGTTCTGGAAGTTCGTGAGGCGACGCTCGGTAAGGGAGTCTCCCAGTGCAATCTCCGGACTGGCCCAGGCGTAGAGTGTCCAGGAGGCGAGAGCCATCACGGTTCCGCGCAGCAGTCGGCTCCGTGGGCGAGCACGCCTGAGGGCCTCGACTTGGGTTCGGCGACTTGAGCTGTTCATCGAATCACGACGCGCTCTCTCAAGAGACTGCTGACGAACTCAAGGACGACGACCACGAAGATCAAGGCGTAGAGGTAGCTCCAGACCTCGTGATAGTGCTGGTTGACGAAGGCCAGCTTCACGAAGTAGCCGAGGGTCGGGAATCCGAAGAAACCCAACACGGCAGAGGAGCGCACCGCGCACTCCAGACGATAGAAGGTGTAGGCCGCCATGTCGGGAAGAGCTCGCGGCATCAGGCCAAATAGGAAGACCTGCAGGCTTGTGGCCCCGGTGTCATGCAACTGCGCCGCGCTGTCACGGGGAGCCTCATCGAGCATCTCCGAGAACACCTTCGCCAGGGTGCCGCCGTAGGGGATTGCAATGGCCCACACGGCGCTGAATGAGTTCAGGCCTAGCGCTGCCAGCAAGAGCACGGCCCAGAGTAGTTCATGGATGGAGCGCATGAACGCGATCAAGGCTCTCAGGAAGACGAAGGCCCCTGAGCGCCCCAGACGCCCAATCCAGCGTCGGCTCCAGGAAGAAGCGGGGCTCGACTCTCGCCACCAGGCGGTGGAAGTCAGAACTCCGAGGGGGAGTCCGATGGCCAGGGCCAGACTCATTCCCGTGGCAGCGAAGATCAGGGTGCGTCTCAGGGCGTCGAGCACCTTTGCCCACAGGGGTGCTGTTCCGGCGGGAACCTGGCTCTCATAGTCGAGAGCTGGAGTCAGGCCAGCGGCGAGGAACTCCTCGAGAATCTCGATGCCGTTTCCGCTGGGGATCAGTTGGGCGGGGCTGGTGCCCAGGCCCAGGGCAGCCCAGATGGCTGCGCAGACAATTCCAAGCATCCACCAGCGTCGACGCCCCGAGAGGATTCGTAGGGGGTGGACGTCAGACAGCCGGGCCTCATTCTTCATGAAGCCCCAGGCTTGGCTTGAGACCGTAGAGAGCTTCTATCTCGTGGTCCTCAATCTCAGAGGTGACTCGATCGAACTGGATGCGGCCATCACGCAGACCTATCAGCCGCGGAATCATCTCACGGGCCAGGCCGATGTCGTGCAGGCTGAGCACAAGGGTCAGTCCTTGGCTTCTTGCAAGCTGGACGAGGATGAGAAGGGTCTCCCTGGCTCGAGCCGGATCAAGCGCAGAGAGCGGTTCATCCGCAAGCAGTGCGCCTGGTGACTGGTACAAGGCTCGCGCGATGGCGACTCGTTGCTGCTCTCCGCCGGAGAGAGAATCCACCCGTTGAAAGAGCTTCTCCTCGATGCCAAGGCTCTCGAGCAGCTCATGCACCTCGTCCAGTTCTGCAGCACGTTGATGAAGCATGGCTCTCAGCGCTCCGAGAGTCCCCATCCTGGCGATGCGCCCGGCAATCACGTTCTGGATGACACGCAGATTTGGAATCAGGCCGAAGCTCTGTGGGACGAATCCGATCTGGCTACGAAGCTCCCGAAGACCTGCGGTCGGCAGGGTCTTCAGGTCCTGATCCTGCACCAGGACGCTGCCCTCCGCGCTGGGCAGGGAGCCGTTCAGCATCCTCAGGACACTCGTCTTGCCGGCCCCACTGGGGCCAACAAGTGCCACGATCTCTCCCGGTTCAATCCTGAAGCTGAGCCCCTCGAGGACCGCCGGTCCATCGAAGTCGAGGCTCACCTCTGTGAGTGAGAAGGAGAGCGCGGAATGATTCACTTCCCTCAGCGAACCAGACCAAGCTGACGGGCGAGGTCTTCCAGGGGCTTGAACTCCTCGTTGCTGGCGTCGATCAAGCCCTCCTCCCTCATCATCGCTCCGAGCAGGACGGGGTCACCCATTTTGGTAAGGGTCTTCTGGACCCTGTCCGTGAAGCCCTTGCCGTACCGGATATCAAGGGCCGGGTGCGAGTTCCAGGAGTAGTCCGGGTAGGGAGGTGTGATCCAGATGATGCGGCAGACCTCCGGGTCGATCTTTCCCTCCTTGACTCGGGTCTCGTAGGTCTTGTAGCTGAGTACGCCTGCGTCAAAGCTTCCACTCTGGACTAGCTGCCAGGTCTGGTCGTGACTGCCGGAAAAATTCATCTCCGAACCAAAGTACTCGGCTGGAGTCTTTCCAGTCGCCTTGCGAATGAAGTACTCGGGCATCAAGCGGCCAGAGGTGGAAGAGTCTGAGCCAAAGGTGAAGCTATGCTTGTTCAGGCCCTCGGGAAATGACTCACTTGCTTCAAGGCCGCTATCTGCATTGGCGATGAAGTAGGACTTGTACTTGGGATCGATCTTGCCCTGGGCGATTGCCCGAGCTCCAGGGACTGCTGCGCGTGCGCGTACGCCAGTCAGACCACCGAACCAGGAGAGATGCACGTCACCGTTCTTGAAGGCCTCAACCGAAGCACCATAGTCAGCAACATGGACGTACTCGAAGGGGACGCCTAGCTCGGCCGAGAGGTAGTCGGCAACGGCACCGAACTTCTCGATCATCTCGGTCGTGTTTTCGCCAGGAATGGCGGTAAACCGGATGGTGGCGTCACCACCCCGTACATCGGAAGTGCATGCGGCGGCCAGGAGCGCGAGTAGCGGCAAGCACAAGGCCCGGATGGTCTTGTTCGTCATCGATTGGGTTCTGCTGGACAGGGGATGGAGGGCTCTGTTGAGGCCTTCTTGGGCAATGAGGGTGGGATTCTAGTCGGGCAGCTTCACACGATCCAACATGCAGGAGCAGCACCGCTGACATTGATCGAACAGCCGTCAGCACCCCACATGCTGTTATGAGCGGCCCTGAGCACCTAAGATGGGCGTATGACTCACTTGGTGCTGCACCAGCAGGTCCAGGATTCCCAAGCCCGTCTCCCTCCAATTCGATGACCAGAGACCACTCTTCAGACCCCGAGCCCAAGAGCCTCAGCCGACGCTCATTTCTCAAGGGCGCAGGTGGCGCAGCTGCTAGCGGCGTGTTCGTCGGTGAACTCGCTACTGGAGCGAAGCCGGTTGAGCCCACCAGATGCCTTTCTTCCGAAGAGACACTCGAGGGAGATGTGGAGGTCACGTTCCATCTGAACGGTGAGAGCATCGCGGTAACAGTTGAACCTCGCACAACCTTGTTGAGCGCCATGCGCGATCGCATCGGCCATACCGCGGCCAAGTCAGTCTGCGAGCAGGGAAACTGCGGCGCCTGCACTGTCTTGCTCGACGACGAGCCCGTCTACTCTTGCCTGACTCTGGCGGTGAAAGCTGACGGTCGTGAGGTGCGGACTGCTGGTGGTCTGGCCGAGGGGGGAGAGCTGAGTCCGGTACAGGCCGCCATGGTAGATCGTGATGGCATGATGTGCGGCTTCTGCACACCTGGGCTTGTGATGTCAGTGACGGCCTGTCTCGAGAAGAACCCACGAGCCGACGAGGCCGAAGTGCGCCAGGCATGTTCGGGCAACCTCTGTCGCTGTGGCACCTACCCACATGTATTTCAGGCAGCTCTGGACGCTGGTCGCAAGATGGTCGCCAGCAGTAACTCAGGCAGCGGCTCCGCAGGGGGTGGGCGATGAGTCTCCAGCCCAAGAAGAACACCAAGGACGGACAGCCGACCTGGGGTGAGCGTGATCGGCTCTCGGTCCTCAACACGGACACGCGGCGCTTGAGTGCGGGAGCAAAGGTGAGTGGTGAGGCACTGTACAGCATGGATCAGCGCCCGGAGGGCATGCTGTTTGGTCGCCTGGTCTGTGTTCCTGTGGCCACCGCGGAGTTCACCCTGGACCTCGAACCGGCCCTCGCCATGGATGGAGTGGAGGGAGCCATTGTCTTGAGGAAAGATAAGACTCTCTACAATGGCCAGGCGGTAGCCGCTGTTGCAGCACGAACACCGGAGCTGGCTGAGGATGCGGCCCGAGCGGTAAAGCTGGAGATCAAGCCCCTGCCCTGGGCGGTAACAGCCGAGCAGGCAATGGCCGAGCGCGCCCCTCAGGTTCTTGGGCGTCGGCCCAACTACGGGCCGCGGGGGCGTGGTGACGGAACGACAGGAGACGAGGAGGAGACCATGCTGGCCCTCGAGGGGGCGGCCTACCGGGTGGAGTCCGAGTACCACGTTCCAGTTCAGCATCACTGCAGTCTCGAGACCCATGGAGTCGTGGCGGACTATGACGGTGGTGAGGAGGCGACGATCTACGCCTCGACGCAGTCGGTCTTCGGCATCCCGGGGAGCGCAGCCAGGGAGATGGACCTCAGCAGGAAGAACGTCCGCTGTGTGGTGGAGCACATGGGGGGCGGCTTTGGCTCGAAGTTCTCCATGGACGTTGCGGGCAAGGCTGCCTGTGCTCTTGCGAAGGAGACGGGCAGACCGGTCTACGTCTTCAATGACCGTGAGCAGGAATTTCAGACCTCAGGAAACCGCTCGGGCTCGACTCAGCGGATCCAGGCGGGCGTGGACGAAGAAGGCAAGCTGGTCGCGATGCACTCGGAGATGGAGAAGCTCGGTGGTCTGGGCCCGGGGCCCGGTACACGCCAGCCCTACATCTACGATGTGGCCGAGTCTTTCACTCGGGAGCACTCGATCCACACCAACACGGATGCCAGTCGCGCGATGCGTGCCCCCGGTCATCCGCAGGTGTCCTTTGCGATGGAATCCACCATTGACCAGCTGGCCTACGAGGCCGGGATCGATCTGGTCGAGTTTCGCAAGTTGAATCTCTCTGACCCGGTCTACCACCGACAGCTTGATCGAGTGGCCAGGGAGATCGGCTGGGCCGATCATCCGCACAAGTCCGCTCCGGGAACCGGCGATGGCTGGACGGCCGAAGGCATCGGTTTCGGGGTGACGATCTGGGGAGGCGGCGGCTACGCGGGCTGCGGTGCGAATGTTCGCATCGAGCGCGATGGCGGTGTGATCTCCTCCATCGGCGTACAGGACCTGGGAACGGGGGTGCGCACCCTCGTGGCTATGATTCCGGCGGAGGAATTCGGCCTGACGGTTGAGGACGTCGATGCGCGCATCGGCGACTCCCATCTACCGCAGGGTGTCAGTTCAGGCGGAAGCGTGACCACCGGCTCAGTCTCCCCCGTGGTGAAGTCCGCTGCATGGAACGCACGCCTTGCCTTTGCGGAGCATCTGGCACCGATCCTGAGCTGCGAGCCAGGGAATGTGACCTTCGCTGACGGCAAGGTCTTCGACAGGGCTTCTCCCGATCGCGGACTCTCCTGGCAGGACGCCTGCGCTGCACTTCCAACCGAGGGCCTCACGGCCAATGGTGAGTTCGTTGACGACCTCCAGGCCAGTGGGGTGCATGGTGCGCAGGCGGCACGTGTCCGTGTCGACCTGAAGACCGGGCAACTGACCGTGCTCAAGATGGTTGCGATTCAGGACAGCGGTCTGGTGCTCAATCCACTCACCTGGCGCAGCCAGGTGAACGGCGCGATGATCCAGGCCCTGGGCCAGGCACTCCTCGAGGAGCGTTGTATGGATCCTGACCTCGGCCTTCAGATCAACCCGAACTTCGGAGACTACAAGATTCCCGGCTCGCTCGAGATCCCTGAGCTGGTTGCGATCATCGATGAAGAAGATACGCGTCAGGCAGTGATCGGTGTGGGGGAGCCACCTGTCATACCCGGTGTCGGCGCCATCGCCAATGCGCTGCAAAATGCGTGCGATGTACGAATCACCTCATTGCCCCTCACTCCAGATAAAATCCTTTCGGCCATCGCCTCTCAAAGTTAGATGAAGACGTTCAAGATCCATCGTCCCAAGACGGTCGAGCAGGCCACCGGGCTCTTACCCTCGCGTCGGGGTCCGGCCGAGATCGACGAGGCGCGGCCCATGGCCGGTGGTCAGGATCTCCTGACTGAGATGAAGTCCTACCTGGTTCAGCCCGAGTCAGTCGTCGATCTCGGTGCGGTTGCCGAACTCGAGGAGTACGAGGTGGGGGCTTCCCTGCGACTCGGCGCTCTGACCACGCTGGCAAGGATTGCATCTGACACCGAGATTGGAGCGCGCTGGACCGCCCTGGCTGAGGCTGCAGCATCCGTGGCGAGTCCACAGATCCGCACTCAGGCAACGCTGGGCGGAAACCTCTGCCAGCGACCTCGATGCTGGTACTTCCGGCACGAGGATGCTGTCTGTATCAAGAAGGGTGGCTCTGAGTGCTTTGCCGAGAGTGGGCTCTCCAAGTACAACGCGATCCTGGGGGGTGGGCCCTCCTACATCGTGCACCCCTCTGATTGTGCGACCGCCCTGGTCTGCCTCGATGCCGAGGTAACCCGTAGCACCAAGCGAGGCGAGAGGACTCAACCACTCGAGGAGTTCTTCACGCTGCCCTCGGAGGGCAGCGTCATGCGAGAGAACGTGCTCAAGGCTGATGAGCTGCTCCTCAAGATCGAGGTGCCGGCCCTACCCGAGGGCTGGAAGAGCACCTATCTCAAGTTCAAGGAGCGCGCCTCCTATGACTTCGCGCTCTGTGCGGTGGCGCTCTCCGCCAAGCTCGAGGGAGGCAAGATCGAAGACGCACGTCTGGTCCTGGGCGCGGTCGCGCCGATCCCGTGGCGCGCCAGGGCTGCTGAGGAATTCCTGGCCGGTAAGCAGAGCACTCCCGAGGTCTGGGAGAAGGCGGGAGAGCTGGCCATGGAGGAAGCAGAGCCGCTCGCGGACAATGCCTTCAAGGTGCCCCTGGCTCAGGGGCTGATTCAGAAGGCCTTCAAGTCGCTGACCGATGGAGGTGCCAAGTGAGTTCCTTCGAGAGAATCCAGCTCAGCCCCTACTGCGTGCATTTGAAGAGCAAGAAGCTGGTCTTCCAGCCCCGTCCTCCTGTGAGTGACGAGGACATCCTCGATGGGAGCGGCCACACCTGGTGTCAGCAGACTCAGGAGGTCGTTGGGGAGGACGGAGAGCCCAGTGATCCGAGGGAGTGTCAAAAGGGGCGCAGCTGTTTCTGCTCCTACAGCGACTGACCAGCGCCGTACCACGAGTCCATTGAGCTGAATGTCCGGGCCCGGCAGCGAGCGGGCCCGGCCCGGGATTACTCGTGGGCAGGACTTGTGCCCTGCTGTCTAGTTACCGGAGAGGGTCTTGGGCAAGAGGCTGCCATTGAACTGCTCCCCAATCGTGAAGGGCAGCGAGGCTGAACTCAAGCGGCCAACCTCGACCATGATTGCCAGCATCGCCGGATTCGTGATCGACGTTGTTGTGGATGAGGCAACCGAGCCGTCAATCTGGAACCAGCCCGTCTCCATCAGCGGAAAGCCCTGGACCTCGTTCGGATCGTGATTGGTGGAGTTGTAGAGGAACGACTGGCTGAAGACACCTGAGATGTCGAGCAGGCTGACTCGCTCCCAGCAATCAAAAGAGTGCTGTGCGCTGAACACCTCCTCGTTGTCGTTGTAAATCAGGAAGTTGGCGCTGGTGTTGAACTTGGTACCCGTCAGGCCGATGAATATCAGCTCAGCCCTCGGCATGCCCTGACCAGGGATTTGACCAAAGAAGCGAGGGATGGCAATGAGATCGGGGGTCGTGCCGTACTCGACACCATCAAGGTCGGCGTTACCATCGCCATTCAAATCGGTGGGGTTTCCCTCGCCAGTTTGGCCTTCATAGACCAGTGCGTTGACCTGATACTCGCTCGAGGTCCAGCCGTCAAAGGTCAGCTCCGTTCCGATGAGATAGTCAAAGTCCGTTGCTGAGGGTGAGGCCATGCCGCGTGCGTAAGCGAAGCAATAGCCGCGGTTCTCGTTTGGTGAGGCGCTCGAACTCAGGAAGGTGATCGTGTCCAGAGGCGTCAGGGTTTGCCAGGCATCAGTCTTCAGGCAGCTCTCTTCGTCTACCCAGTTGAAGTGGACCCTGATTCCCTCGTCTGGGTTGACATTCGTGACGGTCAGAAAGGTATATGAACCCGGCCGCGAGTCGAATTCTGGGAAGATCAGCAGGCTCCCAGGGTCATTGCGCTCGGAGTGAGCGGCGGGCAGGAGCACACCAATAAGAGAGACCACAGTGAAGAGGACCTTGAGAGGGAGATTCATGGTGTGCTAGATCAGGTTGTAAGATCGCTGGTATGGTGGGTAGGGTCACAGCCACATTCCGGTGATCATACTCCGTACGCCCAAGTTAGGTGGGGTGTGGACGGCTCTTCATGCGGCGCTCACCTGCCAGAATGGTTGGAACGGGGCATTCGGGGCGTCATACTGGGTGCTGACGCTTCACCCTGAGGAACAGACTTGAACGAGATCAACGTGCCGACAGCTCCTGAAGAGCCGGGATCCCTTCCCGAAGAGACCCCGGCCACTGCTGACTTGCAGGCCATGTCCAAGGAGTCGGAGTTGCCGCCGGATCACTACTACGTGGTTCCGGTGCGAAACATGGTTCTCTTTCCCGGCGTGGTCTTGCCCCTGATGATCGGCCGCCTGCGATCCGTTGAGGCCATCCGTAAGGCGATTCAAGCCGACTCCAGGGTGGCTCTGCTGTTGCAGAAGGATGAGGCGGTCGAGGAGCCCACCGAGGACGATCTCTACCGAGTCGGCACCCTCTCGGAGGTCGTGCGTTACATCAGTGCAGACGACGGTCGCCACCACGCGATCTGTCAGGGTGAGAAGCGCTTCCGGATCCTGGAGTTTGTGAGCTTCGACCCGCTCCCGATAGCCAGGATCGAGGTCATCGAAGAAGTGGAGCCTGAATCGGAAGATACCGACATTGAGGCTCGGTTCCACGCGCTGAAGGAGCAGGCGCATGAGGTCCTGGAGCTGGCGCCTGGCAGCCCCGAAGACCTATCGAACGCGGTGGCGAATATTGGCTCACCTTCGATGCTGGCCGACATGATCGCGACCTTCATGGACGTTCCTGTGGAGGAACGCCAGGAAGTTCTGGAGACCTTCGAGCTTCGTGACCGTCTCGAATTGGTGGCAATCAAGCTCGGCCACGTCGCCGAAGTGCTGCGACTCTCGAAGAAGATCCGAGAAGAGACGCAAGGCACTCTCGAAGATGCTCAGCGTGAGTACTACCTCCGAGAACAGCTACGCGCCATTCAGCGTGAGCTCGGGGAGGGTGACGACAAGTCCAGCGAGTTGGCCGATCTCGACGAGAAGATCACGGCAGCGGGCATGAGCGAGGAGGGTGAGAAGGAATCGCGCAAGGAGCTCGGGCGACTGTCGCGGATGCCGGAAGGGGCGGCTGAGGCATCAATCGTGCGTACCTTCTTGGAGGTGATGACGGAGTTGCCCTGGTCAAAGATCAGCGAGGACCGTCTCGACATCAGCCGTGCCCGAGAGATCCTGGACGAGGACCACTATGGCCTCGAGAAGGTCAAGGATCGGATCATCGAATTCCTCGCCGTGCGTCAGCTCAAGCCCGAGGGCAAGAGCCAGAGCCTTTGCCTCGTCGGCCCTCCCGGAGTTGGCAAGACCTCGTTGGGTAAGAGCATCGCGAGAGCCATGGGGCGAGAGTTCGTTCGTACGAGCCTCGGAGGCGTGCACGATGAGGCGGAGGTGCGTGGACATCGGCGAACCTATGTTGGTGCCCTGCCCGGAAACGTGATTCAGGGCCTGCGAAGAGCCGGGACGCGCAATCCCGTGTTCATGCTCGATGAAATGGACAAGCTCGGCCGTGGAGTTCATGGCGACCCTTCATCAGCGCTACTGGAGGTGCTCGACCCCGAGCAGAACCACACCTTTCGAGACAACTACCTTGGGGTTCCCTTCGATCTCCAGCGAGTTCTCTTCGTCAGCACTGCAAATATTCTGACGTCGATTCCCGGACCTCTCCGCGATCGATTCGAGGTGATTCGTCTTCCGGGTTATACGCGTGAAGAGAAGCATCAGATTGCCACTCGCTACCTTGTGGATCGCCGACTCGACAGCACAGGCCTGTCGTCAAGGCAGTGCTCGTTCACTCCAGAGGCCATCGATCTCCTGATCGAAAGCTACACTCGGGAAGCTGGAGTGCGCGAGCTGGAGAGACAGATAGGTGCAATCTGTCGTCATGTGGCAACACGAATTGTGGAGAAGAGCCGTCGATCGATGAAGGTTCGGCCAGCCCAGGTCAAGGAGATCCTGGGCCCTCCGCGCTTCGAGCGTGAGGCTGCCATGCGCTGTAGCACTCCGGGGGTGGCCACGGGATTGGCCTGGACACGAGTCGGCGGCGAGATCTTGTTCGTGGAGGCCATGGCCATGCCGGGCAAGGGTCGAGTGATCAAGACCGGACAGCTCGGCGACGTGATGAAAGAGAGTGCTACCGCTGCGATGAGCCTGGTGCGTAGTCATGCGAAGCAGCTTGGGATCCCAAGTGAACGCTTTGACAAGTTCGATATCCACTTGCACATGCCGGCCGGAGCGATCCCCAAGGATGGGCCGAGTGCTGGCGTTGCGCTGTACACGGCACTCGTCTCGCTCTACACCGAGCGGCTGGTCCGTTCGGAGGTGGCGATGACCGGTGAGATCAGCTTGCGTGGACTGGTGCTCCCTGTTGGGGGGATCAAGGAGAAGGTGCTCGGGGCGCTGGCTGCTGGTATCGAGGAGGTCATTCTCCCCAAGCGTAACGAGGTCGATCTGATCGATATTCCTGAGAGCGCTCGCGATCAGCTCGAGTTCCACTTTGTCGAGCACGTCGATCAGGTTCTGGAGCTGGCGCTGACTCCTCCTGGCTTCGAGTGCTCGTCCGATGGCAAGCGCCGGGTCAAGAAGAATACCCGGCAGGTCAAGAAGAAGCGGACTGCAGCTACAGCACGGAAGGCGACTCGGAAGAAGGGCAACGGCCGTCGCAAGTCGAAGCGTGCGGCCCGTGGTCGTGACTGAGCTCCGCTGGGTTTGGCGTACTAGAAGGCAATACCCAGGCTGAACTGCAGGACCCAGTCCTCCTCGTTTGGGCGCGGGCTGGGGTTGATTCCCCAGTCAAGCCTCAGGGGGCCGATGGGAAGCAGCCAGCGCAGTCCGGGGCCAACCCCGTAGCGCATGTCATCAAAACGCAGGGCATCCTCGTAGTCGAGCGACACGTTGCCAGCATCCACGAACACTGCGGCAGAGAAGCTCCCGGGAAGCTGTCGCCTGTACTCGATGGAGAAAACGCTGTAGGCCTCGCCACCAATGGGAACGTTGTTGGAGTCCTTTGGTCCGAGCTCGTCATCTCTGAAGGAGCGCACGGTATTCTGCCCGCCATTGAAGAAGCGCTCCTGAATTGGAATGCCACTCGTGTCTCCCATGGGAGCAATGACTCCACCCCTGATCGTTCCGGCGAGATAGTTGTCCTCGTCCAAGGGCTGGTAGTACACGATTCGTCCATCGAGCTTGAAGAAGGTCAGCTCAGACGCGAGAGCGGCGGGGGCGATCTCATTCCTGAGGCGGAACCAGGTGCCCTTGGTCGGGAGAAAGCTGCTGTCTCGGCTGTCGTAGACATTCGTCAGATAGACAGTGGAGATGCCAACGTCGCTCTGATTCAGCGGATCCTCATCAGGGATGTCAATCTGAACAGAGCTGGCCTCAGAGATTCGATACTCGTAGCCGTAGATGTTTCGGTAGCTCTCGGTCAGCAGTCGGGTGAGGTTGAAGCCGGCCCCATACTCTGTCTGATCGAAGCTGACCAGTTGGCGCTCCTCGAAGAAGGTGTTCATACCCAGGACGTTCTCCTTGTTGATGGTGTAAGGGTCCTTGTAGAAGAGTGATACACCTCGGGCCTTGACCGCTAGCTTTCCGCGGAAGGTCAGGGAGCGACCTGTTCCAAAGAGATCGTGTTCGGTGACACCTACGAGGAGCCGCATGCGTTCGAAGGAGCCATAGCCTCCCTCGACCATGAAGCTGAGGGTCTCGGCCTCTTCAACGCGGACGCGCAGGGTGCGTTCAGGACCACTACCCTCAAGGTCGATGCTGACGGAGTCGAACAGCCCGGATGCGTACAGGTCCCGGAAGGCCCTGCGCTCGTCAGCCCGCCGGACCAGAGCTCCGATCTCAATATCCATCACGTCCAGGATGAATGAGTCCCTGGTCTTTTCATTGCCCTCGATGATGATCTCGGCAAGACGCACCTGCTCGCCAGGGTGCAGGCTGATTTCCATCCGTACCTCGCCAGTTTGATCGTCAACACCATCCTTCGCTGTGGCGTAGGCGTCGGCGTATCCCTGGTCGATCAGGATACTGGCTGCCGCCGCACACACTTCGTAGTTGAGCCGGGGGAAGTAGGGCCTGCCAACGAAGGATGCAAGGCGCTCAACCATCGCTGTGTCCTCGTGTCCGGTCTGAGAGACGAGGTCGACGGCCTCGATGGCAAAGCGTGGTCCCTCGGTGATGTGATACTCGAGGAAGGCCTCTCTTCTGCTCTCGCTGAAGGAGACCTCGGGGCCATCTATCTGGACTTTGATGTAGCCCCGCTGGTAGTACAGCCTCTCCATGGAGGAGCGGGCTGAGCTGGCCTCGTCCGCCACGTAGTAGAGTTCCCCAAGGCCAAAGAGGCGGGTGGTTGGGCCACCGAGCAGGCTCCTGAGATCTCGATTGGAGATCCTCTCATTGCCGGTCAGGCGCACGTCCGCCACAGTGCAGCGTGGTCCCTCATTGATGCGGAAGCTAACCAGGGGGAGTTCGCCTGCTGTGGTCGAGAGCTCGTAGGCGACCTCGGTAAACGGGAAGCCACGCCCACGATAGAAGTTCTCGATGGAGTAGGCCGCGTCGTCTATGAAGGAGATCTGGAAGCCAGCAGCCTCGAAGTCCGAGAGGTCCTCCTTTGCTGCAATTTGGAGGAGACCTCTAGAGAAGGAGCTCACGCCCTCAAACACGAGGCGGTAGTTCTTCGGAGTCTTCATCAGTTGAGTCTTCAGACCCTTGAACTCATCGGTCGAGCGGCAGCCCATCAGGCAGAGGAGCCCTGCAAGCAGCAAGAGTCGCGCGATTCGGTTCTGACGACTCATCAGCGAAACCGGAAGACGAGGCGTACGCCGAAGTTGTAGTCCTCATAGACATCGCGTTCTCCTGCGAGGAACAGATGCTGCTTGTTGCGCACCTCGCGGGGTAGACCTGCCTTGTCCGTCAGCCGAAAGGCCAGGTCCACTGTTTCGACTCCGTTCTTGCTGACATCGGTGCCGTAGCTGAACTCGACACGCTCGAGGAGGTTGTCCTCGTTGATTGGACCGTCATCGGCGAACCAGCGTGAGACCGTGTCCCAGGCAAGGTAAATGGCCACGGTGTTGGCAGTATTGAGGGCGTCGTTACGATCTGCGTCCTCTGGCAATCTACCCGTGAGAACCAGTAAGAACAGGTCTTCCTGGGAGAGTGAAGGTGTTGACGTGAAGAGAACATCGGCGTCGTCGTAGTCGCCACTGATCGTTCCGCGAATGTCATAGCCGAGCATTCGAGTTCGGCAGACGATCTCGACAGTTGGTACGAACGGGTTCTCCTCGTTGAAGCGAACTGTTCCGCCTGTGAGCTCGAGCCGTGTGGCTGGAAGCTTCAGAAAGGTCTGGTCGAGGAAGACAGATCCGGTCAGCACTGGGACGAGGCCCGTCCCGCCCAGCCGGAGGTGTGGGCGCATGCTCCCGCTGACGACCGAGTTACGGACATCGAAGGGAAACCTCGAAGAGAGCTCTACATCGAACCTCATGTCTTTCAGCGGGGACTCTCGCAGTGCGAAGAGCTGAAAACCGCGTACGCCACTGGCCGTTGGTCCTGGCCTCAGGTCGAGGAACTGCGTACTTGGTGAGTAGTGTCCCTTGGTCAGCGCGACTCGCCCCGAAAGCAAGAGGTCATCGGCAGATCCACTGACGTTGAGCTGAGTGTCGGCACGAACGCTTGTCTTGGGGTCTCTGAAGAGCAGCAGGTTGTCCCCGCTGATCTCAAGGTCGACGAGGGTTGAATCCCCATTGAAGCTCGCGCCTCCACTCACCTCGAATGGGGCTGCACCAAGAGTCCCTGTGAGATTTGCGACGCGAACCTCACCGCCCTCAAAGGCCAGCTTGCCCTGTAGCGCTTCGATTGTAGGGAGTCCACCGTCTAGCCGAACGCGAGTGTCTGCTACCTCTAGCTCACCCTTCAGCTCCGGATCCGTCAGAGGCCCGTCGATGCGCACGGTGCCAGACACCTGACCACGTCTCAGGCTTCTGGCTGAGGCAACGTATCGCTCCAGCAGGGGGGTGATCTTCTCGAAGTCGAGGGATCCGAGCCGCAAGAGCGCACTGACGCTGGCCTGTTCACCTAGCTGCTGGGGTGCTTCGAGCCATCCAGGTAGATCCAGTGGAGCAATGAGCTGACCAGTCAGGTCCATCTCCAAGAGCTCTCCAAACGCGATCTGTAGACCCTCGCATTCAAGACCCTTGTCGAGGGAGATGGAGCCCCAGACTCGACCGTGGTCGATGTCAGCCGGGTGGTAGAGCTTCGGTAGTCGGAGCTCCTCTCCTTCCAGCTCTATTCTCCCCTGCAGTGCTCGCCAGCTGCCGAAGAGCCTCCCCTTGGTCGTGATCTGACCCTCGTACTGATCGTCTGCGAGGGAGATAGGGGCGGAGAGGTCGAGCTCCATCTCAAGGGGAGCCTCGCCAAACCCGAGGCCGGGATAGAGCTGCAGAGGCAGGCTTCCACTGACGACTGCATTGATCTCCTCATGGTTCAAGACCCTGGCTGAGGTCACCTGAAGGATCTCACCGTCGTAGCTGACATCCCACTCCAGGTCCAGGCCGCCAGTCCCCGGCAGGGCCAGCTTGCTCACGGTTCCCCTTGTCTCAAAGCTCAGTTGCTGACCTTCGAGTCGCGCATGAGCCTCGAAGGCGCCTGTCTCGATCCGTGGCCAGTCCTCCTCGGTCTGTTGATCGAGCACCTCGGGATGCATTGCCTGAACATCAAGCTCGACCTCGATCACGTTCTCATTCCAGCTTCCCTCCAAGAAGAGAGCGCCGGCTTCACCGGTGAGAGAGAGGGGGGAGATCTCGCCTGAGCTGGCTGCCACCAGGATTGCGGCTGGTTGCTGGAGGTACAGGCCGCGTCCACGACGGGTGAGCTTGAGCTCCTGGAGATCAATGGCCATCTCGTCTTCAGCCAGACGGATGCTCATACGCGCATCGATGTCTCCAAGCCGTGATGAACTCTGGAGCCGGCGCACCTCGAAGTCCCCGCTATCGTCAGAGGATCTCAGGTCCAGCTTGAGTTCCCCAAGCTGGACTCCTTCGATGACGAGCCCAGTGCCGTTCAGGGTCACCTGACCATTGAGTTCTGGCCAGGTCCCGCGGAAGTCGATTCGACCATCCATGACGCCTGACCAGTCGGATCGACCGAAGAGATCGCCAAAGGACTCCAGTGAGGTGACGTTGGCCTGACCCTTCAGCTCGAGGCTGGGCAAGGACTCGGGTCCTGGCTCGATCCAGGCTCTACCGGAGTCCAGCATGATCTCTCCGGCACTGCTGGTGATCTGCCCCTCGATCAGGTTGAGGTAGGCGTCTTCCAGCTCCGCCGCGAGAGCGATTCGGTGCGGGATGGTCTGGGCGGGTTCCTGTTGAAGTGCACCTAGAGGCTCCAGAAGCTGCGTGATGTCCTGGATCTCCACTCGCAGCTTTCCACGAGATCGCTCGAGCCAGTTGCTGGCCCCGGTTCCACGGAGCGGCAGGTTGGCGTCCTCGAGCCAGAGCTGGTTCTCCTCGCTCTGCTCCAGGAAGAGTGTCTCGACGAACAGGGTCGAGCTTCCCATTCGAATGTTTCCACGGGAGCTGTCGATTCGCCACCCGCCGGCTTCGACACCCTCCATCTCGAATTGCAGCAGCGCGGTGCTGTCGAGAGGGTCGTTCAGATCCAGGGCTCCACTGGAGCTGAGACTGACCCCGCCCCGTGGCTCCATCTCGAGATCGATGGGCAGCTGAGCGGCGAGCTCCTGCAGCTCCAGCTCGGGTAGCTCCAGGTCCCATGTGAGACTGCCATCCTGTAACTCGAGCTGAACCTGTCCCTGAGTGCGGCCGACCAGCAATTGCAGGCGAGCGTCCAGCTCACCGACCCCAAGCCGGGAGAGGTCCAGGGTCGACTCCCTGACAAGAGGTCTTTGATCAACCAGGATCTCCAGGTCCCGGATACTCCGGGCGCTCCAAGAGCCGTTGAGTTCGACCTTGCGATCCTGATGATCTGCGGAGGCCTGCAACCTGCCCGTCTCGTCCAGGACCAGCGAGCCATGTGTCACCTCGATCGTCTCCTGATCATCCCGGTGAACCCTGACCTGCACCTCATCCAGGTTCACGACCGGAAGGGAGCTGGGGAGTTCGAGCATCAGTGGGGCGTCGGGCTCCGTATCCGGTGCATCGACGCTGGTGTGCAGGTCGAGCTCTACCTCGATGGCACTTCCTTCAACCAGTTCCAGTCCGGAGAGGTCTCCAGCGAGTAGCTTCCCGGAAAAGTCGACTCTCAGCTCTTCAGCGGAGAGGTTATTCAGAGTTGCCGTGGGGCTCGCGTCCCGGAGGCTGAAGCCCTGCAGGTGTAGAGCACTCCAGTCCGCACGCTGGACCCTTGTGATTCCAAGCTCGAACTGCGTGAATCTCGCGACGATTGGTGGCGCAGCGAGCTCCAGAAATGACGGCAGCCAGTAGGGCAGTGTGCCCAGCAGTGCCGCAGCGAGGAGCAACAGCACGACCAGACTTCGACGGACCTTGCGCCATCGGCGCGAGGGGGCCTTGGGGGCCGGGGACTGGCTGGGGGAGTGCAAGAATGAGATGGCGGAAGGCTGCGAATTCTAGCTCCTTGCGTGAGAGGGATCTTCCTCTCGCAATGAATCGCAATGAAGACTAACAGTCGCCCAGGAAGTCCAACCATCGGAGGGACTCCGCCAGGCCGCCGGGACGGTTGCGGGAGACCCACAGAGCCGAATGATGATCCCTGAGTCGGTCGAGATCGCGGCGCAATCGCTCGCGCGCATGGGGGGGCAGCTCGGCGAGCCCGTGACCCACCGGCAGTTCGATGCGCTCTCGGGCCAAGGACTCCGCCAGGGCCAGCATATCCCGGGCCAGCTGGGCCTCCGCGGTGAGGATGTCCGCATCGGGGCGGTCGGAGCGGGCGTCAGGGAGCTCTTGTAGCACTGCCTCGAGGTGGGCCCTGGCCGCGTCGAGACCTGTTCGCGTCAATCCGACAACGCGCGGATGGGGGAAGGGGCTGTCAGCGAAGGTCGTGGCGAAGAAGAGGGCATGACCATTCTCGCAGTCGTCCTCGAGGAGGTCGGTGACACGCCCAAGCTCGATCCAGGTGCGTCCCATGATCCCAGCTCGGTCCTCGAAGGCATGGCGATCCAGCAGCCTTCTAGCCCGTTCCATGTCGATCTCTCCGGTCGAATCCACGTTCCAGCTGAAGGCGGCCCCGCACAGGTAGCCCAAGAAGGTGGTGGGAAGGGGTTGGAGATGCCCTCGGTCGCCCCAGTCGGTGACCAGAAGGCCCTGCGCGCCGTGGGCGCGAGCCTGGACCGCAGCCGCCTTGAGATTGCCAAGGGCGTTGGTCACCCGGCCACCAAAGGAGTTCCAGGCGCTGGTCCCCGGGCAGACGTGGAAGCTCAGTCCGCTCTCTGCGAAGGCCGGCAGGCGCTGTTCGAACGGAAAGTCAGCCTCGTAGCCCCAGACCATGGCTGTGGCGTCCGAGGGCAGATCTGCGATGACCTCCGGCTTCTCCAAGACGATGTCGCCCCAAAACTGAACACGCCGACCGTGGGTCGCCGCTAGCTGGTGGACAGCAAGGAGGTGCTCGAGGTACACGCGATGCTTGCCGCGGCTCGAGCAGGCCGCCGCGCTGCGACCCTCGCCCAGATCAAAGGTCTCGTCCAGCCCCACGTTGATCGTTGTGGAGGAGAAGCACGGCAGCAATTCTCCGTAGAGTCTGTCGAGGAAGGCGAGTGCCTTCGGGTCGCAGGCGGCCAGGCTGAAAGGCTCTGGAGTGCGGCTGAACGGGTGCTCGACGCCCTCGGGCACCTCGGCCAGTTCTCGCCAGGGCTCGTGCCGCATCCAGGCGTGAAGGTGACCGAAGCTCTGCTGGTTTGGAACCAGCTCCACGTGCCTGGCCCGGCAGAAGGCGTCGAGCTCACCGATCTCCTGCGCGGTGTAGGGGCTGCGGTTCGCGAGGACCTGTCCGGCAAAGGAGTAGGCGAAGTCAGCTTCCATGTAGAGCTGGAGCCTGTTCAGTTTCCAGCTGGCCAGGCGCTCGATCAGTTCGAACAGGGTCGCGAGAGTCGGGCGCTTGTCGCGAGCAACGTCAATGGACACCCCACGCTCGGGCAGGTCCGGAGCGTCGTTGATCTGGACCCCGGGAACGGAGTCGTCTTCCCTACTCCAGTCGACCGCGCGTAGCCACTGCGCCAGGGTGCTCAGCCCATGATCGAAGCCTGCTGCGGTTGCCGCACGGAGCACGACTCCTGATGGATCGACCCGAAGTGAATAAGCCTCAGCCGCAAGACTCTCTTCAGGGAGCAATCTGATCTCGGCCAGGCTCCGGTCCTCGACGATCGAGAGTTCAGCCTCGAGTGACGCCAGGGCACGCTGAACTCGCTCGAGGGCAGGGGTTCGGCCTGAGATTGCTCCCTGCAGGTAGACTCCGACCTGGCGGCTGGGCTCCCAGCTGTCCTGGGTCCGGTGGATGTCCCTGGGGGGAGGCAGGAGCAGGGGATCAAACGGCATATCGGAGATGTTGCAGGCCTGGTTCACGATTGTCGATGGTGCACCTGGCACTTGGCAAAGGGAGAGAGTTCAATCTCGTCCTCTCCCAGGACGTCCAGGCTGGGACTCCCATGCGGGGGACCCCTGGTGATGATTGTTCCGAGGGGGGTCTTGTAGCCGTCAGTTCAGGAGCTTGAATCTTGCGGTCCCACCCCCTCCTGCCTCCTGAGATATCCGTGACTTCCCTGCGCTTCGACACACCGACCGCCCGACTCCGCTCCGTGGCCTTCCTCGAAGGACTCTCCTACGTGGTCCTCCTGTTCGTGGCGATGCCCCTGAAGTACCTGGCGGAGCAGCCGCAGGCTGTCCGTATCACCGGATCACTACACGGCTTCCTGTTCATCTGGTTGGCCTGGGCCACCCTGCTCGAGATGAAGGGCCGTGGAAAGCCCTTCAGCTGGGGGGTGCGTATCGGCATTGCCTCACTGATTCCCTTCGGTACCTTTTTTCTGGACCGCACGTTGGGCGAGGATGACGAGCGCTACCGGGCCGACCATTCCTGAGACCCGATCACCAGAGGGAGCTTCCGAGGAACCCAAGCTGATGTTCGAACGCCTGATCGAGATGATTGAGAGCCACGCGACCTACGGCCCCGCGATGTCGCGAGCCGTGATGCAGGGAGCGCCAATTGTGCTCAACTATCACACTCATACCGGGGAGAGCACCTACTGCGTTTCCATCTGTACGAAGATGGGCTTTCCAGTTGCCTTCTTCGAGGACATGGATGGTGGGCTTGAGGAGCTGGTGCACGTCCGTGAGTTTGGTCGCACCGAGCAGGAGTGCGTGCCCTTGACGAGTCAGCTCAGTGCCGAGCTGCAGGGGCACTACAAGCTGAGCGCTGCGCCTGAGCTCTTTCTCAACGGGAAGCCACTCCCTGCAAGCTGAGAACCGCGCTGAACCCAGTGGGATTGGCAGGTTTGGCCACCATGGGATAGAACTAAGTGGGCCCCTCGATTCCCGAATCACCACTCTCCTGCTCCAATGCGCCACCTGACCCTCAACGCTGCCGCTCTATTCCCCTTGCTGGCCCCTCTGCTGGGGGCTCAGGGCTCGGACAGTCTCGTCTACTACGACTGGGTCGATGAGCTCGGGGTCCTGCGCGGCGGCCACACCTGGGTGACCACGGGTGCGATGAATGGACTGCCCCCTGTTCCTGCTAGCCAGGTAAGTACGCTGGCCCTCTCGAGCGGAGGTCCGAGCGAAAACCGTGTGGACCTCGTGTTCGTTGGGGATGGTTACACGGCCTCCGAGCTAGGTAGTTTTCAGAACCACGTCGACTCGCAGTCAGCCGCCTTCTTCCAGATGGAGCCCTTCAAGCGGTATGAGTCCTACTTCAACGTGCACCGAGTTGATGTGATCTCGAATGACTCTGGCGTTGACAACGACCCGACCCAGGGGATCACTCGAGACACTGCACTCGACATGGCCTTTTGGTGCAGCAACATCGAGCGTCTGCTGTGCGTGAATGTCGGCAAGGCCTACAGCTTTGCCAACCAGGCGCCTGACGTGGACTACGTCGTGGCCGTTGCCAACTCGAGCAAGTATGGAGGAGCTGGATACCCCACGAATAACCTGGGTACGGTGGCGGGGGGGAACTCTTCAGCCAGTCAGGTACTGATCCACGAGCTGGGACATGCAATGGGAAACCTGGCAGATGAGTACACCTACGGTGGACCCCAGGTCTACAGCGGCCCCGAGCCGAATGCGCCCAACTCTTCCAAGCAAGACGCGACGATGATGGCCAGCACGGGTCAGAAGTGGGCGACCTGGCTGGGGGAGAGCTTTCCGAGCTTTGACGGGCTTGTCTCGACCTTCGAGGGTTCCTCCTACAGTCAGCTCGGGGTCTATCGACCGTCGAACAATTCCTGTATGAGAAACCTGAATCGTCCCTTCAACATGCCCTCGGTCGAGTCGCTTCTGATCGAGATCTACAAGCGGGTGGACCCTATCGACGACTCCTCGAGTGAGGCGCTTCAGTATCAGGGCGATGAGGTGCTCTTCGTCACAGCGATGGACCCAGTTGGCAGTGCGAACTCGCTGGAGATTCAGTGGTTCCTCGACGATGTGCCGATCATCGGGGCAACAGGCCCTCAGCTGGATCTCTCGACTCTGTCTGTCCTTGGATCGCATGAGGTGCGGGTCGAGGTGGTTGACAGCACCACCTGGGTCCGCGACGAGTCTGCTCGCAGTGAGTGGATGACGGGGGGGCGTTCCTTCGATGTCGGCAGCTCTCCAGTTACCAGCTACTGCACGACCTCACCGAACTCGACGGGGCTGGGCGCGGTCATGGGCTGGACTGGTTCGACGAGTGTTGTGGCCAACGACCTTCAGCTTCAGGTCGTCTCGTCCTCGCTGGGTACTCCGGGGGTCTTCTTCTACGGGCAGAACCAGGTCAGCCAGCCCTTTGGCGATGGTGTGCGTTGTGTCGGAGGAGGCATCTATCGCCTGGGGCCCATTTTTTCCGATGGCAACTTTGGCTTTGCCGAGCAGTGGCTCGACCTGACCGATCCTCCGCAGCCAGCCGGCCAGATCAACGCAGGCTCGACCTGGAATTTCCAGTTCTGGTATCGCGACCCCCTGGCCGCGGGGTCCGGCTTCAACCTATCTGACGCGCTCAGCGCGATCTTTCTACCCTGAGTCGGCTTACCCGGGGCTTTCTGGTGCTCGGGGGTGGCAATCGAGAAATGCTTCAAGGGGGACGCCGCAAGGCAATCGGATGTCCGATGCGAACCGGCTGAGGAATGAGGGCTGCCGGCGCGGTTTGGCCAGCGACTTCTGGGACAGGCTTGACCTTGGCCTCGGCTCTGGCGAGGCTCACGGCCATGATCCTCGACGGTCTCTCCACACTCTCTCCAGACTCGCGAATCAACAGCGGTACTTGAATGTCGGCACTCGGTGAGAGTGAACTGCGTGATGTCCTCCTGGTGAGGGCCTTTGAGCAGGGTGATACCCAGGGCGAGCTCTTGAGCCCGCGAGAACGGGACGTTGCGAGTCGAGAGACTCGTGCCGAGCTCAAGCGCACCGATGCCCCCTTGGATCCGGTCGAGTTTCTCACTCTTCGCGCCTCCAGGCTACGCGCCCGCATCGAGCGCTCCTTTCCGGCGGCGGCTGGCGTCATGGTCGCCTCCTCCCGGCGAGGGGTGTCGATCTGGATCGTCCTGGTCGCCTCCATTCTTCTCGGGTTGGGGATCGATCGCCTGGGGGCAACAGGCTCGATCGATCTGCTTTCCTTTCCGATACTCGGGTTGCTGTCCTGGAACCTGCTGGTCTACCTGATGCTGTTCATCTCGGACCTGAGAGGCACCCCCACGCAATCTAGCGGCGAGGGTCAGGCCAGCCGTGCGGCGGCTGAGGGCCTGGTGGCCCGGGGAATCCTGTGGTGGTCATCTCCGGAGCGTGTCTGGCGAGGTGCGCGAGCAAGCAAGGAGGCCGGGGGAGAGGTGGCGATCTGTCTCCAGCGATTTCTCCGCGACTGGTATCGCGTCGGGGCACCCCTGCACCTCGCCCGGGGCTCGCGCCTTCTGCACACTGCAGCCGCGGGAGTCATGATCGGTGCGATCGGCGGACTCTATCTCCGCGGTCTGGTGCTGCACTTCGAGGCGAGCTGGGGTAGCACCTTTCTGACTGCGGAGGCCACCCACTCGATCCTTGCCTTCCTGTTTGCGCCCGCGGCTTTCTTGCTCGGGGACCCCGTACCGGGAGTCGAAGAGATCGCGAACATGCGTGCTCCAAAGGGCTCCGGGCCGGCAGCGCTTTGGATTCATTTCTATGCGGTCACCGGGGCCCTCCTCGTGATCCTGCCACGAGGACTCCTCGCTGCACTCAGCTGGCGGCAGTCCCGCCGACTCGGGCGGGCCCTGCCATTCGACCTGGAGGGAGATGCCTACTTTCTCAGGCTGCTGGCGGTGGACAGGGGCCTGGGGAGCCGGGCCCTGGTCCAGGCCTACAGCTATCACCCGAGTGCTCGCTCGTCCGAGGGACTGACGACCCTGCTGCTTGATGTTCTGGGAGGTCGCACGGGAATCGAGCGGCTCGAGCCGAGTGAATATGGTGATCCTCCGAGAGAGCTGCCGGAGGATATAAGCGGTGCAGAGCTCTGTCGGGTGGTGGTGTTCACCATGGCTCAGTCACCGGAGCACGAGGTGCATGGCGAGTACCTGGCTTCCCTGGTCGAGGAGCTGGAGTCCACAACTGGGGAGCACAGCCTGCTGGTTGTGCTGGACAAGGGTCCGTTCCTCGAGCGGCTGCCCCGGGATGAAGAGGGCAGCGCACGACTTGCCGAACGAGAACGCAGCTGGTCGCGGGTGCTCAAGGAGGTGGGCCTGGAGGGGGTAGTGGTATCACTTGACGGACTGGCAGATCCGGCTGGCCTCGAGCGCGCACGGCAGGTCACGCGTCACTTCGCGAGATCGGGTGAGAGCGCATGAGTGACGTCTCTCGAAGCCTCTCGCTCTCGATCCTGTCGCACACCAATGTCGGCAAGACGACGCTGGCCAGAACTCTCCTGCAACGGGATGTGGGGGAGGTTCTGGATCAGGCTCACGTGACCTGGGAGGCCACAGCCCACACATTGCTCGAGACCTCCACAGGGGACCGTCTGACCCTGTGGGATACGCCTGGCTTTGGAGATTCGGTACGACTGCTGCGTGAGATGGAGGCCGCCGAAGATCCTCTGAACTGGATCGGAGAGTCCGAGCTCGACAGAAATCTCGATCGTGCACGCTGGTCTTCCTTCCAGGCTGTGAAGAGCGTCAGCGAGAACTGTGACGTGGTCTTGTACCTCGTCAATGCCTCGGAGTATCCGCAGGACGCTGGCTATGTACCCGCCGAGATGAAGATCCTCAGCTGGATCCAGAAGCCAGTCCTGGTCCTTCTCAACCAGACGGGGCCTCCTCGCGAGGGTGACGCCGGCGCAGACGTTGTCCGCTGGCGGGAGCACCTCGCCAGCTGGCCGATCGTCAGGAAGGTCATCGGCCTGGATGCTTACACCCGCTGCTGGGTCGAGGAGGGCTTGCTCTACGAGGAGGTGCGTGACGTGCTGGACGGCGAGCTGCGAGAGCTCGCCCAGCTGTTTGTCACCACCTGGAATGCTCGTTGCCAGGAGACCCTGCGCCAGGCCATGGAGCTCTTCGCCGTCGAGCTGACAAGAGCGGCAAGGGACGAGGAGGCGCTGGTGGAGGGTGCCTGGGGCAATGACAAGAAGCAGGCCACACGTGCCCTGGCAGCTCGCCTCGAGGAAGGTGTGGCTGGGGTGGTCGATCGCCTGATTTCGCTGCACGGTCTGGATGGTCGTGCCACGATAGATCTCAGGACGGTGCCGGCAGACTTCGCCACCAGTGCGGAGAAGCTGGCTCCCAAGAAGCTGGGTGTCATCGGCGGCGCTGCCAGCGGTCTCCTGGGTGGACTGTGGGCCGATATCGCCAGTGGTGGTCTCTCCTTTGGCTCTGGCATGGTCCTGGGTGCGATCCTCGGCGGGCTCGGGATTGCTGGTGGGGCGAGGGCCGTCAACACCGTGCGTCGTGGCGATGGGGCCAGCGTGCGCTGGTCCGAGGAGGTCCTGACCCGCACGGCCGAGAACATGCTCCTGCGCTACCTGTCGGTCTCGCACTTTGGCCGCGGCCGGGGGATCTGGCGCGAGCGAGAGGTGCCCAACTTCTGGAAGAAGAGTGTCGGTGAGTCCATCGCCAGCCGTCGCGTGTACCTGAACGGACTGTGGAAGGAGATTCGTCTGAGCGCTGCAGAACAGCCAGGCCAGCGAGCTGGCCTGGTGGCGATGCTCTCAGGTTGTGCCCGTGAGGTCCTGGCAAGATTCTATCCAGACTCGGATCATCTGCTCGGCTAGTTGCTGAGGCTCGCCTGGGTCTGTCTCGCGCTGCGCAGCCAGTAGCGAATCTCCGCTGGTCTGGGCGCGACACCAGGGCCGCGGCCGCTGCGGCTCAGCTCGTTCTCGACGGTGTTCGAGTCCATGGCGGCCAGTTGGGCGATGGTGTTCACGTGGATCGAAGAGAGCCAGGCGACGCCGCGCTCGCCCATCAAGGCCACCCTGGCCAGCTGGAAGCTCTCCACCTCCGAGAAGTCCTCGCGATTTGCCTTGGTCGAGCGCACCAGAAGCTGATCGACGGCCAGGATGGCCGGGAGGCTCACCAGTACTGCCATGATTGCCCAGCTGTGCTGGCGTCGGCGTGAGACGCATCTTCGCGCCATCTCGGGCTCCCACTCGGGAATCCAACCAAGGGCCACCAGGAAGCGAGAGAAGGTGTAGCACTCGAGGGCAAAGGGAGGGAATCCGAGAAATCCCAGCACGGGCATTTCAAAGAGCTTGAGCTCCTCGAAGAAGGGCACCGTGTAGATCCACTTGGCACTTGCCCAGAAGTTCCACGTCTCCCAGCAGAGGCCACAGATGGCGCCGGCCAGGAAGATTCGCAGGGGTAATCCTGGTCGCCCTTCTGCAAGGTGGGACCAGATCGAGGTCTGGTTGCGTTGCGCCAGCCAGGGTTCGAGCAGAAAGAACGTGGCTCCCCAGATCAGCGGGTAGCAATAACGTGGGAATACCAGTGGCAGGACGAGGAAGAGGACCCCGATACCAGTCATGACCTGCCGACGCCGAGCGGTCACGCGCCAGATCTCAGGCTTGCACCTCAGCCTGTCTTTGGTCCCAAAGGTCCCGATGAAGTCGGCGGTCTCGAAGATCCCTGGTAGCACGGTTGCGAAGGAGACGAAGATGCCGAGGTAGCGGCTCAGTGGAGCCTCGGGCAGGCCCACGTAGTACCAGTTCTCGAGTCGGAGGTTGATCAGCTCGAAGAACAGCCAGAAGGCCGTGGACCAGGGCAGGAGCAGGAAGAAGGCCCGTGGGCGAGTCAGCAAGATCGAGCTGCCACGACGCAAGTAAGTCAGTCCGTCCAGCGCGAAGATGTAACTCCACCAGGCAAAGACGAAGAACCAGCTGCTGAAGGGTTCGACTCCCCCGCCAAGTCCTGCCAGGGCAACGGAAAATACCCCGAGGGCTCCGAGCACCAGGCCCTTGGCGACCGACCTTCGTGTGGCCTCAGCCCCGGGAGGTGTCGGGGCCTGGACGGAGAGTTCCATGTGTGTGCCATCGGCTGGCTCGTGTTCGGGGCGTGAGCCGGATCCCCGACTTTGGGCCGGCGGGGTGAATCGGAGGCCGGCTCGTGCATGGAGGCCCAGGCGACCAGCGCCCGAAGGGCCTGAACGCGATGCTGATCTCAAGCCCGTGTGCCAGCAGAGGGAGAGAAGCTGCACTCTCCCGGGTTCGTTGGTGTTCAGGGATCTTCGGGGCGGGTGGTACACTTCGGCGATCCTGACCTGACTCGTGGATCGCCACCGCGCACCGCGAATGCTCTCAGTCTGCCCAAAGTCCAGGAGAAACATGGGTGAGCACGACATTGCCGACCATCACAACCCCGAGGCCCAGCGTGGGTTCGTACGTGCCTTGCTCGCGGACGTCCAGGCCCTGGAACGGATCATTGAAGATGGCCTGATAGAGAGTGGGATTCGCCGCATTGGGGCGGAGCAGGAGCTCTTCCTGGTCGACTCGGCGATGCGTCCCATGCGTGTCTCGGAGCGCGTGCTCGAGGTCCTTGATGATGGAGCATTCACCACCGAGCTGGCCCAGTTCAATCTCGAGGCCAACCTTCTACCTTCGGTGATGGGGGGGAGCTGCCTCTCTGACATGGAGAGTGAGCTGTTGGAGTGCCTTGATCGGGTCAGGCACGCCGCGGGAGAGTGCGATGCCCGGGTCTTGATGATCGGCATTCTTCCCACCCTCATGCGCGAGCATCTGGGCCTGGATTACATGACGCCCAACCCTCGCTACTTCGAACTCAACCGGGCCATGAGTGAACTCTGCCACGGTGAGTTCAACACGCTTATCAAGGGCCTCGATGAGCTCAAGCTGACCCATGACAATGTGATGCTGGAGGCCTGCAACACGAGCTTCCAGATTCACTTCCAGGTCAGCGCGGAGGAGTTTGCTCCGCTCTACAACATTGCACAGGCTGCTACTGGACCTGTCCTGGCCGCCGCGGTCAATTCACCGCTGCTCTTGCGGCACAGGCTCTGGCACGAGACCCGAGTGGCCTTGTTTCAGCAATCTCTCGATTCCCGTTCCCGCGCTCAGAAGGAGCGTGGAGGAGCTCAACGCGTGAGCTTCGGTGATCGCTGGGTGAAGGACTCCGTGCTTGAGATCTACCGCGAGGACATCGCGCGCTTTCGCTCCTTGATTCGAGGGCTGGAGCAGGAGTCGCCACTGGAGTTGCTGGATCGTGGAGAGATGCCCAAGCTTGCGGCGCTCTGCTTGCACAACGGCACGGTCTACCGCTGGAACCGCCCTTGCTATGGCGTCAAGGACAACGTGGCCCATCTTCGCATCGAGAACCGTGTGCTCCCTGCTGGTCCGACAATCCTCGATGAGGTGGCAAACTCAGCCTTCTTCTTTGGACTGATGAGTTCGCTGGGTGAGGAGTACGGTCCCATCCACGAGTGCATGGCCTTCGATGACGCCAGCGGCAACTTCATGGCGGCTTCACGCTACGGTCTCAAGGCCAACTTGCACTGGATCGAGGGAAAGGTCTACCGAGCGGACGAGCTGATTCTGGACCAGCTCTTGCCGCTAGCGCACTCGGGACTCGAGCGCCAGGGCATCGAGAGCGAGGATCGAGACCGCTATCTCGGCGTGATCGAGGAGCGGGTCAGCGCCGGCAGGACCGGTGCTCAGTGGGCCCTCGACTCACTCAATGGCATGGAAGGTCAGGGCACGATCGGCAGTCGGATGCGTGCCATCTGCAGCTCTCTCCACGAGCAGCAGTGGACCGGGCGCCCCGTCCATGAGTGGGAACCAGCCAGCTTGCGAGAGGACCATGACTGGAGAGCGGATTACAGGACTGTTGAGCAGGTGATGAGCACGGATCTCTTCACGGTGCACCCCGATGACCTGGTCGATCTGGCCGCCAGCGTGATGGACTGGGAGCACCTGCGGCACGTTCCTGTGGAGGACAGCAAGGGGGAGTTCGTGGGGCTACTGTCCCACCGGGCCATTCTGCGGCTGGTGGCGCGAGGTGGAGCCAGTGGCAAGCCGGAGGCCGTCTCCGTGGGCGAGGTCATGCACGCAGACCCCTTCACCGTGACCCCCCAGACCCGTAGCCTGGATGCCATCCTTCTCATGAGGGAGAAGGGAGTGGCCTGCTTGCCTGTTGTGAGTGCAGGCAAGTTACTCGGCATTGTTACTGAGCACGATTTCATCAGTATCGCGGCTTCTCTGCTCGAAGAGAAGCTGAGAGAGTCCTGAGCCGGGCTCTCACGCTGACGCTGTTGGCCAACCAAGCACAGATGAGCCCCCTTCGAACGACGACAGACCCCGATCATCCTGATCCTCCTGGTCAGGAAGGGCCTGCGGCCGGCGATGGGCTGGAACGGCCCAACCTCGACTCTCACCTGATCGGGGAGTACAGCACGGGGCGGCCTGGGCCCCTGATCATCTTTGTGGGCGGAGTGCATGGCAATGAGCCCGCGGGAGTTCTGGCGCTGCAAGAGGTCCTGGAGGACCTGCGGGCAAGGTCACGGCCGCTGCGGGGGCGACTCGTTTGCCTCGCGGGCAACCTGGAGGCCCTGCGCCAGGGGCAGCGCTACATCGAGAGAGATCTCAATCGCGTCTGGGCCCATGGTGATACCCGTCCAGAAGAGCTCGCTGATCTGCACGAGGCCCGTGTACGCGAGGAAATGGAGAAGCTCATCGAGATCGAGATAGCTGGCGTCAGCGGGCCTGTGATCCTCGTGGACCTTCACTCGACCTCGGCTGGCGGGTCACCCTTCTCCATCATTGGTGATACCCGTCAGAATCGTCGCATTGCGATGGCCATGCCCGTTCCAGTGATCCTCGGGTTGGAGGAGTCAGTTGACGGAGCCTTGCTGGGGTTCTTTGGTGAGCGCGGACATGTGGCTGTTGGGTTCGAGGGTGGCCAGCACGATGACCCCGCAACGATCAGGAACCACGTTGCTGCGATCTGGCTGAGCCTTGTCAGCGGTGGCTCCTTGGCCCGCTCAAAGACCCCGGAGGCGATTGCCGCCTACAACCTCCTGCGCGCAGCGGGGCGAGGCAATCCCGGCGTCATCGAACTGCGGTACCGACATCACGTGGAGGCCGAGGACGAATTCGTGATGCGCGAGGGGTTCTCGAATTTTGATCCCGTCTCCGAGGGTGATCTGCTAGCGAAGGACATCTCTGGTCCGATCTACAGTCGGGAGGACGGGCTGATGCTCCTTCCGCTCTACCAGGGCCAGGGTCAGGATGGGTTCTTCATCGGACGGGAGGTACGCCGCTTCTGGCTCCGGGTCTCGAGCTGTCTTCGCGTCCTCCGACTGGGAGCCTTGATTCACCTGATGCCTGGTGTTCACCAGGTTGACGGCGAGGTGGAGACACTCGAGGTGGACCCGGCGGTTGCGCGCTGGTGGGTCGTGGAGGTCTTCCACCTGCTCGGTTTCCGGCGAGTGCGCTCCGTTGGGGGCAAGCTGCGCTTCAGTCGCCGTGTCGAGAGTGTCCCGATTCGCGGCCGCTGAATACCCGCTTGTAGCACGGCCGAGAGCTGGAGGCCGTCTGCCTGTCCCTCAGGTTCCGCGCCTGAGAAGGATGATCTTGATCGTGTTGAACAGGATCGAGAGGTCGAAGAGGAAGGACTGGTACTTGATGTAGAACAGGTCGTACTGGAGCTTCTGGAGGGCGTCCTCGACGGTATTGCCGTAGGGATAGTTGATCTGCGCCCAACCGGTCAACCCAGGCTTCAAGATGTGGCGCTGACGGAAGTAGGGGATCTTCTGGGCCAACTCGTCCACGAAGACCTGCCGCTCAGGGCGGGGACCGATCAGGGACATGCTGCCGGCCAGAACATTGAAGAGCTGAGGTAGCTCATCCAGGCGAGTCTTGCGCATGAAGCGGCCCACTGGTGTGATCCGAGGGTCGTCCTCCGTGGCCCAGACCGGCCCAGTACGACTCTCGGCATCCACGTACATCGAGCGAAACTTGATCAGCGTGAAGGGGCGTCCATCCCGGCCCACGCGCTCCTGAGAGAAGAGTGCAGGTCCCGGGGAGGAGAGTCTGACCGCGATGGCGGAGATGATCATCACCGGCCACAGCACGAAGAGCATGATCAGCGAGAGTGTGCCGTCCATCAGGGTCTTGAGCAGGTCGGCCCAAGGGTGGCGCGCAAAGCCCTCATTGAAGATCAGATAGGAGGGGCGCAGGGACTCCACGGATATCTTCCCCGTGACGTTCTCGAAGACACTGTCGTAGTCGCGCACGGGGATGCCGGCCAGTCGGCAACGTAGCAACTCGTCGGTCGGTAGCTTGCCCCGTCGATCTGCCAGCGCCACGACTATCTCGTTGATCTCAAGCTTGCCCACCAGCTCGATCAGAGCTCCCTGCTCAGCTACTGAGTCCTTGATGGCCAGGCCTGCCTCGCTGATGTGAACCTCCTGCAGGACGAGGTCTCTTGTCTCGGTCTGCCCGGGATCGAATGCTGTTCCGGGCTGGGCCTGCTGTTCCGAGATGATGCCCGCGATCTCGTAGCCCGAAGCTGCGTGCTCGCGCATTTCATTGGCGAGGCTGTGGGCCGCCTTACTTGAGCCGAGGATGAGAACTCGCTCGTAGAATCGAGCCTTGTGCAGCAGGCCATGGAAGAAGGTCCGCCAGGTGAAGAGCAGCGGGAAGCCAACCAGCATGGCGAATACCAGTGTCCGCACCTTCTGTGGCAGGGAGAGTCCTGGGAAGTCGAATGCATTACCCAGCTTCCAAACGTGAGCGAGGACGACCACGAAGAGCGACACGAAGAGTGCCGAACCCATCGAGCTGACGAAGCGTCGCGCCCTGTCGTAACGGGAGAGCGAGACCCTGAACTCGTAGAGCTCATTGAAGGAGATGGTGAACTGCACCAGGACCGCGAGCAAGAAGGCCGAGATGTAGCAGTGCCAAAGGGCCGTCTCGGTACTCATCGAGATCCGCGCTCGAGCCAGGGCACGATGCACCTCCCGCGATGGTTCCCAGAGGTGGTGGCCTCCCGCCAGGGCAAAGACGGCCCACAGGATCAGCATCTCGCTCAGGATGAGCAGAGCCTTGCGGACGGGGAGGTAGTGACTGAGGACGCGAAGCATGGAGGGTAGGGAACTCCATCGACCACGGAGCGGTTCTGGTTGAAGGGTCTGCGGACCTGACTCGCTGAAAAGTGCCGGGAAAGGGGCTCAGTGCCCGCGGAGGCGAGCAATGTAGGCCTCGAGCTTGTCTGGGGCGCTCGGCAGAGCTGCTGAGAGCTTGCGTGATCCCTCGGTCGTGACGAGGTAGTCGTCCTCAATCCGAATCCCCAGCTCCTCCTCGGCGATGTAGAGACCGGGCTCGATGGTGACGATCATGCCTGCCTTGAGCTGGCCTCGAAAGCCGGGTACGTCGTGCACTCGCACGCCTAGCTGGTGACCCAGGCCGTGCTTGAAGTGCTGCCGGTGGCCCTTCTCCTCGAAGTATTCGACCACCAGGTTGTGCAGCTCACGCATGCTTACCCCGGGCTTCAGGGAGGCGACGGCCAGCTGCTGTGCCTCCCACACGAGCGTGTAGATCTCGCGTTGCCGAGGCGTGAAGCGCCCATTGATCGGAATTGTCCGGGTCACGTCTGCGCTGTAGCCATGGTACTTGGCGCCCACATCCATGAGCAGCAGCTCGCCGTCCTTCAGCTGGCGGTTGTTGGCCCGATAGTGCAGGTAGCAGCCGTTCGGTCCCGAGCCACAGATTGACGGGAAGGCCAGGAACTCCGCACCGCGTCGACGAAAGCCACCCTCGATGGCGGCCTCCGCCGTGTACTCCCAGGCACCGGGTCTGGCAACCAGGATGGCATCTGCGATCGCTGCCAGGGTGATCTCCACGGCAGTCTCGACGGCGGCCTGTTCAGCGGGGGTCTTGACGGCCTGGAGCGCGTTGAGTGCCTTACGAGCCTTCTTGACCTCGATCCCGTTCTCGACAAGCTCTTCGATGGTCAGATCGTCGAGGGCGTGGACTCCGTCGTCGCCAGCGAGATCGGCCAGGGTCTCGTAGGTGAAGACCTCCAGTTCATGGACCTCGCCGAAGCTGGAGTCCTCATCAAGGTCCTCTGGGTTGAGTCTGGGACCTTCCCAGAGTTCTTGCATCGGGGTCTGCTGGGGCATGTACAGCGCATCGCGCTTCAGCTCGCCATCGCGAATGACCAGCAGCAACTTCGTGTCCGCCCGCTTCAGTCCAGTCAGGTACTGGAAGTCAGGGTCCGGGTCGAAGCGCCCCTTGGCCTCCTCACCAGCTTGCACCAGGAGTATTCCATCTCCAATTTCACTGGCCAGGGCTACCCTTCGAGCGCGGCAGACCTCGTCGGTAGAGGGGTTGGGGACGGAGGGAGCCCCGGGGGGCAGGAGTGCGGGGTCGGCCACCGCTCCATGGCTCGCCGGCTGGATTGTCTCGTCGGAGTCCGTCTTCCGTTCGTGGCCGGTCAGGAAGGGGGCGAGGGAGGCGATGGTGATCAAGAGTAGGGTCATCATGGCAGTGCACGAGTATACGCTGGGGCACCAGGCTCCAACACTCGGGTGGCCGGGAGGACCTCGATCCGCTGTCCATCACGGGCGACGAGGACCTCGATCAACCTGACTTCTGGCCTCAGGTTTCGACGGCCCGCGAGGAGTCGTGCGGCCCGAAAAAGACGGCGTTTCTGTGAATCGGACAGGGAGAGCCCAGGGCGCCAGCGGAGGTCCCAGCGGGGCGCCAGCCCTCTGGGGGGGTCTGGCGGCGTCCAGCTCAGGCGCGCGGTCTTGACCTCGACGACCAGTGAAGCACGAGAGGTCGTCGCCCAGATGTCGACCTCCCCTGCGCTGGTGCGAACTCGTCGCCCGCGCAGCCGCCAGCCCTCCCGTTGCAGGGCTCGAGCTGCCAGCTGCTCCCCGGCCAGGCCGAGCTCGGCACGGCTGGCGATCCACAGGCGCAGGGCCAAGTGGGGCAGGTGCCGAAAGCTCCAGCTTCGAATCGCGGAGGATAGAACTCCCACGCAGGACAGACCGAGATGGGAACAAACGGTCACGGGCAGGGCCCGGGGAAGAAGTCAATCGCCGTACGCCGGGACAGATGAGTGGAGTCCCGGTTGCGCGGTTCGCTGGCTACTTCGAGTTCTTGACAGCCTCGCTGGAAGAGTCAGAGCTGTCTTTTTGGCTCTCAGCTTGCTGGGGCACCAGGGTCTTGTCGTTCTTATCAGGTGCATTCTTCTTGCCCTCGTCCTCATCGACCTTGCCCTGGATCGCGGCGACGGCGAACTTGACTCGAACCCCATCGGCGATCTGGAGAGTGATCACCTCGCCTTGAACCTGGGTAATGGAGCCGTACATCCCGCTGGTGGTCATGACCTTGTCGCCCTTCTTGAGTGCCTCGACCATCGAGTTGCGTTGCTTCCGCCGCTTGCGCTCGGGTGCAATCATCACGAAGTAGAAGATCGCCGCGATTCCGAGCATCGGCCAGATGAAGCTCGGCTGATCTACGGGGGGAGCTTCTTCCTCGAGAGAGCTGGTGATGGGGAGGAGGAGGAGGCTGAGACTGAGGAGGTTCATGGTGGAAGTGGTTGCGCTGTCCTTCGGGGCGCTGAGCATAGTACGAACCCGGCTCGGATAAGACCTCTTGCCATCATCATTATTCGTCCATCGGCTTGGAGGCTACAATCCGGAAGGATCCAAGGGACCTCAATCATGACCGAATCCAGAGCCGAACCACGCCCGCGCTTCGTCGTCGCCATGAGCGGCGGAGTCGATTCCTCCGTCGCAGCCTGGATGATGGGAGAGGAGGGGTATGAGGTCGTGGGCCTGTTCATGCGTAACGGGGTCAAGGTGGAGGAGAGCGAGTCGCGCAAGAAGTCGTGTTGCTCCACCTCAGATGCCCGCGATGCTCGGATGGTCGCCTCAAAGCTGGGGCTGGCCTTTCACTCGATCGACCTGGGCAAGGAATTCAGGGACATCATCACCTACTTTCTGGACGAGTACGCAAAGGGACGGACTCCCAACCCCTGCGCAGTCTGCAACCGAGACCTGAAGTTCGACGAGCTTCTACGATTTGCAGATGAGCTGGGTGCCGAGGGAATCGCAACCGGCCACTATGCCCGGCATAGCATCATCGATGGCCGCGTTCAGATCCGACGTGGCGTTGATCGCAGTAAGGACCAGTCCTACCAGCTGTTCTGCGTGGCCGAAGAGAACCTCATGCGCACACGCTTGCCCCTCGGAGGATTGCAGAAGTCCGAGGTGCGGGCGATGGCCGGAGAGGTCGGGCTGCGCACTGCCTCCAAGGCGGATAGCCAGGAGATCTGCTTCGTACCCTCGAACGACTACAGGGAACTCCTGGACAAGGAGGGGCGCGAGCTGCACCCGGGAAGGTTCGTTGATACTGCCGGCCGCGTGATCGGCACCCACAAGGGCACTGAACACTTCACCATTGGCCAGCGACGTGGCCACGGTATCGGCGGAGGCAAGGTCCTCTACGTGGTTGAATTGAACCCCGAGGAAGGCACGGTCGTTCTGGGGGAGCGCAACGAGGCGCAGTTTGACTCGATGAGTGTGGCACAGCTGAATTGGATCGGAATTGACGTCTCCGCTGGTGACGAGCTGCGCGCCGATGTTCAGCACCGCTACCACTGCACCCCGGCACCGGCGACGATCGAGGTCCTGGGGGCCGAGGCGCGAGTGCACTTTGATGAGCCACAGCTTGCAGTGACCTCGGGGCAGGGCGCGGCCTTCTACGAGGGGGACCAGCTCCTCGGCGGTGGCTGGATCTCGAGTACCCGGCGGGTAGCTGGGGCGGGTGTACCGGGGGATCGCGCTCGAGGTTGATGAGCTCTCGTCACCTGTCCTGGATTCGTGGAGCCCTGACGGTGAGTGGCTTCCTGGCTCTCGGCATCGGGGCCTGGCGTTCTTTTCCAGCCGAGGAGCGCAATGTTCCTGCGGCTCCCGGATTGAGTGTGGTGCTCTTCGATGTCTCTGCCGGCACGACGCGGCTGCGACCGGCCCACGGAATCTGGGCCCGTCGGCGGCTGAGGGAGGAGGCGCTGAAGGCGGAGGAGGCAGGCGAGGACCTGGGTCTGGGCCTCTACGCCGCCGACGTGAGGCGCCTGGGCCTCGAGCCGGCCAAGAACTGGCTCGATCGGCTCGAGGGGCGCGCTGGTGAGACCCTTGCCCTGGGGACACACGGGAGCTCCAGTCTTGGTTCAGAGCTCGACGCGGGCCTGGCTCTCTTCGAGGAAGAGCTCCTGCGACAAGACCGCGTGGGCGCGCGACTGACCGTCTACGGCCAGCGTGACTACAGCGGTGCCGACCCGCATCCACGACTCGCGCTCCTGCAAGAGGCCGGGGTTCGCATCGACTGGAAGCCGCTGGGCGAGTCGGCGCTGGTCGACCTGGGAATCGAGGGAATCGACCTGCCCTTGCAGCCCGAACCCGGTGCTCCGCTGGTGGGACGATTTCAGCTGGCCCTCGCACCGGGTGGACGATCACGCCAGGAGCTCCAGGACTCCCTGGAGTTCGAGCTGGTGCTACTCATCCAGGGTGACGGCGACTTGCTCGAGAGGCGCGTGCCCTTGCAGCTTCCGACTGATATCGACAGGCGTGAGGGGTACGTGCGTTGGAGTACCCGGGTCGATCTCGGACCGGCCTCACCGGGGGTCAATCGAGTTGCAGCCGCAGCCCAAGTCCGCCGGCGGAGCGATGGGGTGGAGGGCGATCCGATCCCCGAGAACAACCAGCGCTCAGCAGAGTGTCGAGCTGGCTCGACCTTGATCGTGGCGGCGGTCGCTGCGCCCGAGCGCCTGGATGATCTGCGGGCCTGGATAGGCTCGGATCCACGGCGCTGGCCTGGGTTCCAGTTTCAGTTTCTCACGCCCTCCGAGCTGGTCGAGCATCTGGGAACCCTGGACTTGCTCCTGACCTTCGACCTCTCGCCCCTGGAGCTTCCGAGCGAGCTGGTGTCGGAGTTCGTGCGCTCCGGAGGGGGCTGGTTTGCTTGCGGTGGCTGGGGCTCACTTCCGGGCTGGGGGTCCTCATCCTCCGAGAGCTCCGCCGATTCACTGGCAAGCCTCCTGCCCCTGATCCCCGAGCCTGAAGGCCGCTCGCCCCGGGATGTGATCTTCCTGGTCGATGGCTCGGGCTCGATGGCTGGCCCTGCATTCAGGGGGGTGCAGCAGGCGCTTGCACGGCTTGTGCTCTCGGTGGCACCTGAGGATGGCTTGTGGATTCGATTCTTCACGGGCTCCCTCATGGAGGCCCTCGATCTGAGAGCTGGCTCGCAGGGTCCCTCGGAGGCCCTGCAGGATTTGTTCTCCCTGCGAGTTCCGGGAGGGCCGACAGCGATTCTCTACTCGCTGGATCAACTGGTGGCGGAACGAGCTGACGCGGATCGGCCCAGCTTGATCTTCCTGTTGAGCGATGGGCGAGACGATGTCTCCCACGATGTGGCCGTCCGCGCAGAGGCCATTGCCGAGGGTCTCTCCCAGGGGGAGTCTCGTTGGCTGGTGGTCGCCGCCGGGGATGATCCTGATCGTGCTGTCCTGGAGGCCTTGCTCTCGCCCGGGGAGGTCCTGCTCGAGGCGGGCAACATGGGGGAGCTGGACGAGCTCTTCCAGCGCGAGGTGTTTCGTGGGCGCGTCCGCGAAGGGGAGCTGGAGCTCACGCCATCGAGTGGCGGGCAGCTGGAGCCGACGACCGAGCTGCTGGAGTCCTGGAACGACAGTCCCGGTGCCTGGCCGTTGCACCGGCGCTACCTGCGCTGCACCGCTCGGCCTGATGCGGATGTCCTGCTTCGTTCGGTCGAAGAGGGAGAACCCCTCCTGGCCTGGAGACGCGAAGGAACCGGATCGGTCGCCGCCTGGGCGAGCTGCACCCTGCCCGAGTGGGCGCCCGCCATGAGCCTCGCCGATGCACTCTTCGCCCCGCTCTGGAGGCTTCAGGCGGAGAGGAAGGAGGGGCTGCCCGAACTACGCATGGAGGTCGAAGACGGAGAGCTCGTGCTCTCGGGAGTGCCGCAGGATTGGCCGGCTCGGGTCCAGGCCGAACTCCATGCCCAGGTGTGGGGGCAGACTCCTGCTGAGCCCTTGGCCGACGAGTTGCTCGGTGAGGCAGTGCTCTGGCCCCGGGCGCAGGTACCCGGTGGAGATCCTCGAGGCCATCGGCAGGGGCGCTTGCCCGTGGGCCTCGAGCGAGGCGTTCCTGGAGTACCTCTGCACGTCCTACTTCGAGGGGGGGGCGCGGGGAAGATCTTGGGGCAGGTGGGGCTGAACCTGCCCTGCCCCGCTGAGCTCGAGCCAGGCGGCGGAAAGCTGCTGGAGATTCCCACCAGGGGTGATCAGAGCCCTGCTGCTGGGCCGAGAAGTGCCCGGGTGCCCGACCCTCACGCCTGGGCATGGATCGTGGGGGGGCTCTGCGCCCTGGTGAGCGCTGCCCTGACCGGGGCGTTGAGCAGTGGCGCAAGTGGTCCTCGAGGCTCCAATTCGACTCTGGAGCATCAAGGAAGGCCTGAGTGAGGTCGATGACGGAGGTATCTCCGCTCACCCCCAGCCCCGCGCAGGCTCTTCAGCGCGAGGCCCGGACCTGGACCCACTTCATGAGTCGAACCCTGATCACCGCCCTGTTGCTGCTACCCCTGACCTCCTGCGTGACCGTGGGAGGTGAGAGACCCACCCATGAGGCCAATCTGGGCCCCTGGGTTGAGGCTTCGCCTCAGCTGCAGCTGAAGATCGAGCAGCAGGTCCAGCGACTGCCCTGGTCCCATGGAATCGAGCGAATCGAGATCATCCAGTGGTTTGCCGAGGTCGGCGAACCGGCCTATCCCGCCATGCTCGAGATGGTTCTGGATCCCCGCTCGGATGTGGCCGGAGCGGCTCTGGCGGCTCTGGGTGCGACCAGGGACGCTCGGCTCGTCGAGCCCCTTCGAAAGCTACCCTGGCCAGAGATCGACCAGCCTGACCTGGCTCTCGAGCGAGCGAGAACCTTGCTGCGCCTGGGGGACTGGTCCATGCTGCCTCATCTGATCGAGGGTCTCGGTGACGAGCGGGTCATGATCCGGGCGCTGTGTGGCCAGGCTCTCTTCGAGGCCACCCACGAACGCTTTGGATTCGACGCCAATGCCCCGATCGTGGAGCGCGAGGCCTCCATGGAGCTCTGGTGGCAGTGGTGGGAGCGGCGCCGGCAGGATCCCTTGCGCTAGTCCTTTTCCGGGCCCGAGTGGGCGCTCTGAGTGCGAATGTGCTCCAGAAGTGCGCGGAATCGCATCTCTCCTCGGAGGGAGGAGAGATCCTCGTCACTCTCCATGAAGTCCGCATCCTCGTAGCCCAGCCGCACAGCCAGCTCGAGGCTTTCCAGAGCCGCCTCGATGCGGCCGAGGAGGGACAAGGAGCAGGCGAGGTTGTAGTGGGCCGTTGAATCGGTTGGTAGGAGCTTTACAAGCCTCCTGTCCACCTCAAGACCTCGATCCCAGAGTCCGCGGATCGTGTAGATCTGGCCCAGTTCGGCCAGAGCGCTCACATTCTCCGGGTGTCGGGAGAGTTCCACCTCCAGAAACTCCTGGAGGAAGTGCCCTCCGAGCTCGTCGAGTGTTTGGCGCAGATCTTGCGAGACTTCCATTGGCCTCCAGGCCCCAATGGGTGCCCCGAGACCAATAGTTATACTCGATCAAGATCTTTCGTGCGGTTGGAGTCCAAGATCGACTATGTAGATACCCAAGGATTCTCGCTCGCCATGAAGTCCGGCCCATGACCACCGGAAGCTCCGAGTCGACCACGCCCATGAAAATCAACTTTTGTGATCTCTGCAACGAGTCAGTCCCCGAGTCGCATCTCTCGAAGGGGAAGGCCTTCCTGCGCCAGGGGCGGGTGATCTGTGTCACCTGCGAGGCTGCGATGACCTCGGAAGACGTCAGGCCCGAACTGCTTGCAAGGCCCCCGGCTTTCGGTTCTTCCATGCAGGCTGCCCCAAGGCCACCGGCTCTGGCTGCGGGCACAAGGACGGAGAGCTCCCTTCCAGGGTGGGTTGCGGTTGTCGCCCTGCTCTTCGCCGTAGGGAGCACCTGGTACTTCGTGGGAGAACTCAATTCCGCAGAGGAGCTTCGCGGGGAGCTGGAGGCCAGCTTCGATTCGGAGCTCCAATCGCTCGGGACCGATCTCGATGCCATCAGCCTGCGTGCTCAGCAGCGCGAGAGTGAGCTGGAGGCCAGGCTGAGTTCAGGGTTTGGCGCCCGACACTCCGAACTGGAGTCGGATCTACAGGGGCTACGCGACGAGCTGAAGCTGGCCCGCGAGCACCAGCAGACAATCGACGGCGAGCTGACCCGACTGGCCAAGGTCCAGCGAGAAAGTGAGATCGAGGGTGGTCGACGTCTGGACGATCTCCTGGCCCAGTCGCTCAAGTCCCGGAAGGCCCTGGACAGCCTGGCGATGCGTGTGAAGGAGAACGAGGAGGCTCAGCTGGCTGCAGTACCGGTCTCGTCACCGCAGGTCCATCCTGCCAGCTCCTCTCGCTACGCCTCGCAGTTTGCTGACCTGAGAAGCGATACGGCAGGGACTCGCTGGAATGCGGTGCAATCCCTCGGGGAGACCGGTGACCCGGAGGTCGTGCCGGAGATCTTGCCACTGCTGAACGACAGTGATGTGTTCGTTCGAATGGCCGTCGCACGAGTCTGTGGAGACCTGGCGTCGCCGCTCGCCGTGGAGCCGCTGATCGTCAGCCTGGGAGACGAGGAGCCCGTCGTTCGGGAGGCCGCCATGGTTGCCCTGCGCATCATCACGGGGCGAGACTTCGGCTTCGACCCCAACGGGAAGGCCTCCGAGCGGGCCAAGCGAATCAAGGCCTGGAGCAGCTGGTGGGAGAAGGCCAGGTCCCAGTTCCTCGGCGACCTCTAGCGCAAGGCCTGGAAATCTCGGACTCCCGGGGACCTGCCCGGGAGATTTGAGCGCCGGTCAGGACCCCAGATAGGAATCCATCTGGGGGGTTTTCTCCTGCCCAGGGCGGGTTGGATATGACTGGAGATGGTGAGCGGAGTAAAGTACGCGGCTGTATGCACAGGGATGGAACCAGTGCATCCAACTCCCTCCAGCCCCTGCAAGACTGATGACCACCCGTACCGAAAGTGATTCCATGGGCCCGATTGAGGTTCCGGAGTCGGCCCTCTACGGCGCACAGACCCAGCGATCACGCGAGAATTTCAAGATAGGCGGGCAGACCTTCACGCGCCCCATGATCCGTGCGCTGGGCATCGTCAAGAAGTGTGCGGCCATGGCGAACATCGAGCTGGGAGAGCTGGAGGTGCTTGAAGCTCCCCAGCAGGAGGCGCTCCTCTCAGCTGCGGATGAGGTCATCCAGGGGGAGCTCGATGATCACTTTCCCCTGGTCGTCTGGCAGACAGGCTCGGGTACCCAGTCGAACATGAACGCGAACGAGGTGATTTCCAATCGTGCGATTCAGATCCTGGGTGGCGAGTTGGGAAGCAAGGTACCGGTCCACCCCAATGATCACTGCAACCGTGCTCAGTCCTCGAACGATACCTTTCCGACTGCCATGCACATCGCCGCAGCGGAAGAGACTGTCAATCGATTGCTGCCGGCCTTGAGTGCGCTGCAAAAGTCGCTGGAAGCCAAGTCCGAGGCGTGGAACGAAACCGTGAAGATCGGGCGAACCCATCTTCAGGATGCGACCCCGATCACCGTGGGGCAGGAGTTCTCGGGCTACGCTCAGCAGCTGCGGGATGCACGGCGTGCAATCAAGAGCGCGCTGCCCGCGGTCTTCGAGCTGGCCCAGGGCGGCACCGCCGTGGGGACCGGACTGAACACCGACCCGCGCTTCTCCGAACTGGTGGCCAAGAAGATTGCGGAGGAGACCGGCCTGGCCTTCGTCACTGCACCCAACAAGTTCTCGGCGCTCGCAGGGCACGATGCGCTCGTGTTCTTGCATGGCACCTTCAGGGTGGCCGCGGCGGCCCTGATGAAGATTGCCAATGACATCAGATGGCTGGGTTCGGGCCCACGGTGTGGTCTGGGTGAACTCAAGCTTCCTGCAAACGAGCCTGGCTCGTCGATCATGCCAGGAAAGGTCAACCCGACCCAGTGCGAGGCGATGACGATGGTCTGCACTCAGGTCATGGGCAACGATGTGACGGTTGGTGTTGCAGGCAGCCAGGGCAACTTCGAGCTGAACGTCTTCAAGCCGGTCATGATCCACAACGTTCTCGAGTCGACACGCATCCTCGCCGATGCCTGTGACTCCTTGCGGGAGAAGTGCATTGATGGCCTGGAGCTCGATGCTTCCCGGGTAGATGCCCTGATGAAAGAGTCGCTGATGCTCGTGACAGCCTTGAACCGTCACATCGGCTATGACAACGCCGCGAAGGTGGCCAAGAAGGCCTACACGGACAACATCACGCTCCGTGAGGCGGTGATCTCGATGGGATTTCTCAAGGGAGAGGAGTTCGATAGCGCCGTGGTCCCTGCGGAAATGGTCGGTCCTCGGGAAGCCTCCACCCCTTCTGGAGCCTGAGCGCGACGGGAACGGGAACCGGCCAACGGCCATCGGCCTGCCACGTAGGGACCTCGATCAAGGTGACGTGGACCAACGCGAAGTAGCCTTCGACCCATGCGGGAACTCATGACAAGTACTTCCAGTCGCTCTTTCGGTGCAATGATCCTCAGCTTGGGGGCCGCAGGAGCCCTCCTCGGGTGCACGCCGGCTGGAGATGACCAGGATCCGGTCGGAGGTGCGACCGAGTCGTCGGACTCGGCGATCCCTGGCGACATCGAGTTGCAGCCGCCTGGCGTTCCGGCACGCCTGTCGAACAGCACGCAGCAGGAGATCTCGGGGGGCGGAGTGATGGCCCCAAGGGTTGTGGATCAGCCGGAGTTCGATGGGGTGGCCATGGAACGCATGACTCCCGCCCAGGAGGGGCTTCCCGACCTCTCGTTGGAGCGCCTGGACCCGCTCGAAACCTGGAACGGTGTTGAGGTTGAGTTCTACGAGGAGTTATGGCCGGACGGCCAGCCGCGACTGCAAGGTCATAGGAGCATGGGGAGTGGGGGGCTCTGGATTTCCCATGGTCCGGAGTGGAGGTGGTTTGATAACGGGCAGCTCCAGCTACGACGAGTCTACGAGCAAGGTAGTGCGACCGGGCCCTATCAGGTTTGGTTCGAGTCTGGGATCCCGAAGGCCGAGGGCGAATTCCTCGAGGATCAGGCCCACGGACCCTGGCTACGCTGGAATTCCAAGGGCAAGCTCAAGTCCATGGAGACCTGGGACCGGGGTAAGGCGGTGGGGGTCCACTGGACGCTTCACGGAAAGGAGAGAGTCGAGACCAGGGTCGAGTGGAAGGATGGGAAGAAGCACGGGATCGAGCGGAGCTGGAGCAAGCGCGGATTCCCGTTGAGCGAATTCGGCTGGGAGAATGGACGCCGTGAAGGACAACGCCGGCAGTGGCACCCCAAGGGCCAGATAGCGAGCATCATCGATTTCAAGGACGGCAAGCGGCAGGGACTCATGCAGGAGTGGTTTCCGAATGGCCAACCTCGCCTGGCGGGTCAGAGCGAGGACGACAGGCGCGCAGGCGAGTGGCGCTCCTGGTCAGCCGATGGCGTCTTGCTGCTGATCGAGAACTACAAGGCAGGAGAATTCGACGGCGTGCGAAAGGTCTGGACAGGCGACAACCTCCAGGTCTTCGAGGGCAACTACAGGGAAGGAGTTGAGCACGGCTTGCAGCGCACCTGGTACACCGGGGGGAATCCCAAGGAGCTGAAGAACCTTGTGGATGGGATCCCGAATGGACCGATGAAGACCTGGCACCCGAACGGAAAGATGGCCAGTGAGGGGGAGATGAAGGCCGGGAAACGTGAGGGCCCCTGGACACTGTGGAGTGTGGAGGGAGCGGTGCTCGAGGGTTGGAGTGGACTCTACTCCGAGGGCACGCTGCTGCCGAAGAGCGAGGACTGAGCTTGCGATTCAGTCTGCCCCGGAGGCTCGAAGTAAAGCTCCAGAGTAGGCTCCAGGAGGCGCTGCCAGGGGAGACCTGCGGGTTGCTTCTCGGCACCCGGTCCAGCGGTCTCTGGGAGATCAGAGCCCAGGTGCCCTCGAGGAATCTTGCTCCGCCAGCGCAGCCGGGTAGGGGGGGGCGATTCCGTCTTGATCCCGTGGTGCAGCTGCAGGCCGAGCGTAGAGCGCTTGCAGGCGGCATCGAGGTGATCGGTTGCTACCATTCCCACCCGGGAGGCCAGGTGCGGCCTTCGATCCTGGACCTGCAGGGCATCCCAAGGAGCTGGATCCAGGCGATCCTGTTACCGGGAGGTCCGGCGAGAGTCTGGTCGGTGGGTGCAGGGATGGAGCCGGTTCCCCTCCAGCGGACCGAAGTCTCGTCAGACCAGGGCAGCAGGTAGAGGCAGGGGTGGGCCAATTATTGGACCCTTGGACCCCAGCTCGGCCTTGGAATCAGAACGGACCTCCAGACGGGCCGGATGACTGACGAATGAGAGGAGGCCGCTAACTCCGCGTCTGGCTTGGCGTATGCTGTGCGCCCGGCTCGGCCAAGACTTACCAACGATCCCTGTTCACCATGCTTACACTCCCCCTCCCGGGCAGCCAGGCGAGCTTGCTCGCGGCGCTCCTCCTCGGATTGACGCCTCTTGGCGTGCTGCTGTGCCGCTCTCCCCAGACGAGCTCTGTCGATGGTGAGGGCTCGAGCTTGGCTCAGGAAGAGTCAGCTGAGGGATCCCGGGGAGAGCTGATGACCATCTTCCACTCCAACGGGACCAAGTCCCGCGAGGGGCACATCTACAAGGGGCGTCGTGACGGAGTCTGGAAGGCCTGGCACGACAATGGCAAGCCTCTCTACGAGGGGCATGTCGACAGCTACCGTCGTGTTGGGGTCTGGAAGTACTGGCGTCAGGATGGCTTCCGCCGCTCGGAAGGCTCCTGGCTCGTGGGGAAGCGTCACGGCTTCTGGCGAAGCTGGTGGAAGAACGGCGGTCCGCTGAAGGAGCAGGGCGAGTTCTATCTTGGCGAACGCAACGGCGAGTGGGAGTTCTGGTTCGAGGATGGCTCTCCCCGCTCCAGTGGATCCTTTGCGCTGGGTAACCGTAGCGGCAGCTGGGTCTCCTACTCGCCAGACGGCAACAAGCTGGCCGAGGGCTCCTATCTGCGCGGCAAGAAGCATGGTGATTGGACGCGCTACCATGCCAACGGGGATGTCTACTGGAAAGGCAGCTTCTACAGGGACAAGGAAGACGGAGACTGGAGCTACTGGTTCGAGGGCGGAGAGCTGGACGGCAAGGGGTCCTATGCGCGGGGCACTCTGGTCGGTACCTGGGTAGGCTTCTTCGATACGGGCCAGAAGAAGTACGAGTGTCAGTACTCCAGTGGCAAGCGCAATGGGATCTACCGACAGTGGCACAAGAATGGCCAGAAGTGCGTTGATACCACCGTGGTGAATGGAAAGCTCACGGGAGAGGTGACCTTCTGGACGCCGGATGGAACCGTGGATGACAAGCGCAGTGGTACCTACGTCAACGGCAAGAAACCTGGTGACGATGACAAGGAAGCCGGACCGGAGCTACTGGGCGGCGAAAAGGCACGTCCCAAGCCTCAGATTCGGATCGGAGACGCTCCTGAGAAAGAGGAGCAGCAAAGCAACAACTAGGTCGAGCGAGACTCCCAGAAACCCTACTCCCTCGATATAGCTACAAGCCTCAGCACATCTCGCTTACAGACATGACACTCCTCTCCCATCTCATCGTTCTACCCTTGATCCTGCCCGGCGCTGCCAAGCAGGAGCTTGTCTGGTCCCCTGCGCCCGAGCTCAAGCTGAGTCGGGTGATCGAGACCAAGCACTTTCTCGTCGCAGAGCTTCAGAGTATCACCCAGCAAGGCGAACGAATGATCTCGCAGCGTGGGTTCGAGCTCAAGACGACCCAGAATCTGAAAGTGACCGACACCATGATCGAGTGTGATCCGGAGCGCGTGACCAAGCTGCGGCGTCATTACACGACGGCGGATTTCGAGGCGTTCAGTACAGTCTCCAGGGGCAACAACAGTCCCATTATTCGCAAGCTGAAGGGGGCTTCGGCACTTGCGGACTCCAGTGTTGTCTTCACCTGGGTGCCGGAGGACGATGGCTACGGGCGATACTACGACGCAAGGGAGGGGGCCGAGGAGCTGCTGCCGAACCTGACGGTGGATCTCTGCATGCAGTCCCTGCTGCCTGCAACACCGGTCGAACTGGGAGACAAGTGGAAGCTCGAGCCCTCGGCGTTGCGTGATGTCCTTGCCCAAGGTGGTCAAACGGACATGGAGCTGGCCAACAATGTTGGCGCAGTGACCTACCGTCTGATGCGCATCGGAGTGGGTCTGAGGATCTCTCAGATCTTTGGCGAGCAGGAGTCGGGAGAGGTGACCGGTCAGCTGGTCGGTCTCGAGGAGAGTGAGGACGGGAGGAGCCTCGCGCTGATCAAGCTCGAGTTTGATGTGGTCTTGGAGCGCAACATGCTTGAGTTCGCTTCTCGGAGCCTGGCACTGACCGAGAGCGTGCTGGGGGTCGAGATTGACAAGGCACAGGCCAAGCTCGAGCTAAAGGGCTCGGGGATGGTGCGCTGGGACCTGACGGGCAAGCACCTCCTTGACATCACGGATCTGCGTGCTGACGAGCGCATCAGTGTCACGTTGGTCAAGGCTCGTGAGGGGGAGGAAGGGCCTCAGCTCGAATCTCAGGAGCTCGTCATGAGCGGCTTCTTGATGCACTCGGTGTCGGTCGCCGAGGAGTAGTCGCAGGGCGATTGCCTGCGGCGGCGCGCGTGCCGATCACGGGCAGAAGCTCACCTTGACCGCGTTCGAGAGTCCCACTCCAAAGCTATCGCCCGGATCCACGTACCAGAGCTGGTAGTGGTGGGTCTGGCCAACCATGGCTGGGCTGATCGGCAGGGGTAGCTGAACGTCCCCGAAGAATCCGAAGACAAAGGTCTGGTCTCGGACGAACGGCCCCTTGGAGTAGAGCGTGCCACCCATGAAGGGTGTGGCTGCTTCGGTTTGGCCATGAAAGAGGATTCCGCTCGAGCTGCCATATCCGCCAAGAGTGACGAAGAGCGAGAAGTTGTCGATGGCCAGGCTAGGGGACCCGCTGAACTCCAGCAGAGAAGAGGTGCCCAGGGAGTTGACCTTGGCCGTGCCGTAGGACTCGACCAGCGGACACTCACCGAGGAGCAGGTCGGCTGGATAGGCGTTGGATAGGCGGTCACCCGTGTCTCCTGGAGTGCGGACGAGGAGGTCGCCACTGCCCGCTCCAGGCGGAATCGATAGATCGAGGCGAGTTCCAGACTGGGTGGAGGTGAGGTTCTGGACCATCACCGGGGTGCCGTCTCCTTGTCCCGCTGGGGTGAACCAGACTTGATTGCCAGAAGCGGCGAAGTTTGTCCCGTGAATCGTGAGCTGTCCTCCAAGCACATCGAAAGCGGAGATGTGTGGCTTGGCGGGCGAACGCACGCCGTAGAGCGCCTGAACTCCGGCGATGTCGTCCGCCGCCAGACTGCGCTTGTCGTAGAAGTTCCCGCTGCTACCAGGGAACATCGTGTTGTCGAGGCTGTTCGTGCTGTGGTCCAGGCCCAGTGCATGACCGTACTCATGGGTCGCGACGCCCTGCAGGTCCTTGTGGTCGCTACCACCGGGCGGGGCGCCCGGGCCGTCGTGCCAGATGGTGGGGGCGCGGTAGAAGCGGATTCGCCAGCCGTCATTGATGGGCAGCTCGGTGAATGCCAGAACGCCACCACTGTTGCCCGTGATCTCGGAGAAGACGTTGTCGTCGGTGCCGCCGGGGTCTGGAGCAAGACCCTGGAAGGTGGAGTCGAAGTTGGCACCGCCCGAGCCGAGGTCGCCCGGCTGATGCTGGTCTCCTCCGCCATCTCTACGGGGCTCGCTGCCCCATTCTGCGACGGCTGCCCAGATGGCTCGCACGGCGCCCGTCTGGCCGGGGAAGGCCAGGCTCGGGGTCGTGTTGTCGTTCGCCTCGGGGTCGTTGAAGTTGTTGTGGACCCGGAAATCGCGCTGGCCGAGGTCGAGCATGCCTCCCAGGAAGTTGTAGGCCTTGCCGGAGCCCGAAGTGCACAGGAGGGCCCCACCCGCGAGGGCGACGCTGGGAGCCAAGAAGCTGCGAAATCTCATGTTGGAGGCGGTGAGGTTGGTTCCCGAGGGGCGGACTCGGGGGCGTTGGCCCCATTTCGGGGGCAACTATCGAATCCTAGCCCAAGATTGGCCGCTTGTCGGGGATTTCTCCTGCGAGCAAGGTCTCGCACGGAGACCTCGAAGGGGGGTTGCCGCAGGGAGGGCGGGGAAGGAAAATCTTTCCCCCCGCATCTGGCCCATTCCTCGCCGCGGAGGGATCCCCGGGCCTGTCTCAGATCTGTGGCCGAACTGGCCCTAGCACCGTCCGAATGATGAACGCCGCACCCGAATCGAAGCAATTCCAGGCCGAGGTCCAGGAACTCCTGGACCTGATGATCCACTCCCTCTACACGCACGAGGAGATCTTCCTGCGTGAGCTCGTCTCCAACGCCAGCGATGCTCTGGACAAGCTGCGCTTCGAGGCTCTCACGGATGCCGGTCTCTATGACGAGAGCGAGGAGCTCTGTATTCGCCTGGAGGCCGACGAGTCGGAGCGTGTCCTGTGTGTCATCGACAACGGGATCGGAATGAACCAGGACGATCTTGTGAATGGGCTCGGCACCATCGCCAGTTCTGGAACCCGCCGCTTCTTGAAGGAGATTCGCGAGCGGGGCGACGAGGGATCGCCCGAGCTGATTGGCCAGTTTGGTGTCGGCTTCTACTCGGGGTTCATGGTCGCCGAACGAATGGTCGTGGAGACGCGCAAGGCTGGCGAGGAGGCTGGCTGGCGTTGGAGTTCGGAGGCAGATGGAACCTACACGATCGAAGAGGTCGAGGGGCTCGAGCGTGGAACCCGGATCGCGCTGCACCTCAAGGAAGCCGGAGAGGACGGCGCTGACTTCACGAATGACGCAAAGCTGCGCCAGCTGGTGAAGAAGTACTCCGACTTTGTCGAGTACCCGATCAAGCTGGGGGACGACACGCTCAACTCGATGAAGCCGATTTGGACACGTCCCAAGTCAGAGGTCACCGAGGAAGAACACGCCGAGTTCTATCGGCACCTCTCGAGGGACTTTGCGCCTCCGCTTGAGACGATCCACTTCAAGGCGGAAGGGACGCTCGAATACACCGCCCTGCTCTATCTTCCCTCGCAGCGTCCGTTTGATCTCTTCGGAGGAGAGCAGAAGCACAAGTCGCAGATTTCCCTGTACGTCAAGCGCGTGCAGGTGAGTGACGAGTGCGAGGACCTCTTGCCTACCTGGCTGCGCTTCGTGCGCGGGGTTGTGGAGGCCTCAGATCTGCCGCTCAATGTGAGCCGGGAGATCCTGCAATCGAATCCCCACGTGCGTGCGATCCAGAAACGACTCACCAAGAAGGTGGTCAGCACTCTTGAGGGCCTCCTGAAGGATGAGCGCGAGAAGTACGAGGGCTTCTGGGAGTCCTTTGGCGCAGTTCTCAAGGAGGGGGTCTGCTCGGGAGGCAATGAGGAAGACCGCCTCTCCAAGCTGTGTCTGTTCCGTACGGACACGATCGACGGCTGGAGCACTCTCGATGCCTATGTGGCTCGATGCCCGGAGGGTCAGGACGCGATCTACTATGTCCTCGGAAGTGACCATGAATCGCTTGCCGCGACTCCGCACCTGGAGGCGTTCAAGAAACGCAACTACGAGGTGTTGTTCCTCACGGATCCCATTGATGAATGGTTGATTGACTCCCTGACCGAGTATGACGGAAAGAAACTCCGCTCAGTGCACGCGGCGGATGTCGGCTTCGAGACCGAGGAGGATGATCTCGCGGGGACCAAGGAGGACTACGAGGAATTCTTGAAGACCCTGGCCGATCACCTGGGTGATGGCATTTCTGAGGCGCGCTTGACGGGCCGCCTGACGGATTCTCCGGGTGTGCTCGTCAGCGAGGCTGGTGCTCCGCGCCCTCACATGGAGCGCATGATGAAGGAGATGCACGGCCAGGAGGGTGCGACCAGCAGGATCCTGGAGATCAATCCAACCCATCCCTTGATCGCTCGAATGATGAAGATGCACGCTGCAGGTGCAGATCGTGCACAGCTTGATGACTATGCGGACTTGCTCCATGGTCAGGTCCTGCTGGCAGAGGGGTCCAGCGTGCCCGACCCTGCGCGCTTCTCGAGACTGTTGAGTGATCTGATGATTGCGGTTGGAGATGCCGACTGAGAGCTCGGGCCGTCGAGCCCGAGTGCTTGTGGTGCTAGGCGGGGCCCGCAGGGGCGGGCTCGGTCAGCGCCTCCTTGACCTTGCGCGAGACGAGCTCTCGAGCCTCGACTGCGAGGTGCGGGTTCATGACCTGCTTGCCGATGGGTTTGACCCCGTCCTGCGTCTGGAGGATGGACAAGCCCACGCCCTGCCCTGCGATCCAGCAAGTGATGCGCTCACGGCTCGTTACCAGGAGGACGCGATCTGGTCCGAGAGCCTGGTCTTTGTCCATCCAGTCTGGTGGTTTGCACCCCCAGCGATTCTCAAGGGGTGGATTGATCGGGTCCTGGTCCATCAGGTGGCCCTGCAGCAGCAGCCCGACGGCCCTCCCATCGGGCTCTTTGGTGGCAAGAAGATGCTTGTCATCCAGACCTTCCTGACGGGGCGAGCCATCGATAGGGTCAGCTTCCTCGGTGTAACGAGCTTCTTCTGGAAGCGGGTCGTGGGCTTGCCCCTCGGAATCCAGAAGGTCACTCGGCTCGCTCTCTACGGGGTCGATAAGCTGGACGAGACCAGGCTGTCTCGTTTCGAGTCGCGGATCCGCCGTTCGCTTGGAGCACTCGTGGCTGGATCCTCGAGAGGCTGAAGGTGCCATGAAGATCTCCTCGCGCTTGGCTCTTGGTCTGTACCGCTCACGTCTCGTGGCCCGTCTCTTGTTCGGTGGGCCGCTGCCGGCGCTGGGTGCCGGGGATCGTTACTTTGATGTCACGACCCTGGCTCTCCGACAGCGAGTTCGGGAGCGCGTTGCTGCTGGCTCCAGGGTGCTCGAGATTGGCACCGGGAGCTTTGCGATCCTTGCGCGTTGGATGTGTCGAGAGCTCGACGCACGGGTCTGCTGTACGGAGATCGATGCCACCACAGCAGGGCGTGCAAGGGCCTGTGTCGAGCTGGAGGGCCTGGATATCGAGGTCCATGAGGGATCACTCTTCGCGAGCCTGGAGGAGTCGACCGATCTGGTGATCTTCAATCCACCTTACTTGCCGCGGGCGCTGGGCTTGGCCCGCGGACTCTCTGACCTGCATCGTCGGCAGTGGGACGGAGGTCCCGATGGCACCGCTGTCTTGCGGGAGTTCCTGGCTGCCCTGCGCGGACGGGGCGAGGGCGCCTGCGCGCTGGTGGGGCTCAACGAGCAGCACGTGAGCACACGCCGTGTACGAGACCTCGTCGAGGAGCTTGGTGGGCTCGAGCTGATGGAGAGCAGGCACCAGTCCTGGTTGCCCGGGGTTGTCCATGAGCTGCGCGTAGCAGCCTCCGCCAACTCGAGCTAGTCGAGAGGTGGCTTGCGCAAGATGAAGTCGCCGATGGCAAGTACATCAAGGCCGGTGGAGTAGAAGACCCTGAGGGCATCCCGTGGGGAGCTGACGATCGGTTCTCCTGCAAAGTTGAAGGAGGTGTTGATCAGGGCGGGTAGGCCTGTGCGATCACGGAACTCACACAGCAGCTGGTGGAAGAGCGGGGTGGCTGACTCCGACACGGTCTGTGGTCGTGCACTGCCATCCACGTGAGTGGCCGCGGCGAGGTCCTTGCGTTTCTCCTCCTTGACCTGAAACGCAGTGGTCATGAAGGGAGCCTTGGTGCAGCCTTCGAAGTAGTCTGGAGCATCCTCGGCCAGAATCGAGGGGCAGAATGGACGCCAGGGTTCACGACCCTTGACGGCCAGGTTGAGCCTGTCCGACACGTTCTCGAGATAGGGTGAGGCCAGGATGGATCGTGAGCCCAGGGCTCTGGGACCGAACTCAGCTCTGCCCTGAAACCATCCCACCAGTTTTCCTCTGGCCAGTTCCTCCGCAACACTCGTGGTGATGTCGCTCGACTCGTACGCAGGAACCTTGCAGTGCTGGAAGAAGTCACGCAATTCAGCGTTGCCAAACTCCGGACCGTAATTGACGTGTTCGAGTGGGCGTTGGATCTTGTCTCCGGCGGCTTCGGCCACGGCCATGGCTGCCCCCAGGGCACTCCCTGCGTCGTTCGAGGCGGGCTGCACGAAGACCCCGTCGAACTCGTCCGTGCTCAGCAGGGCACCGTTGAGCTTGCAGTTCAGTCCGACACCGCCAGCGATGCACAGGTTGCGATGGCCGCCGTGCTTGTGAGCGGCACGCTTGGCCAGTTCCCTGACGACGTGTTCCAGCCTGGCCTGAACGCCCCAGGCGAGATCCACGTAGGCGGGATCCAGGTATCTTGGGGGAGGGCCTTCTGCGTTCTGGCTGTCCTCCAGGGCCGAGACCGGGGTCAGCTTGGGATCATGGCTAGTGATCAGCTTGACCAGCTTGTCGGTGAAGCGCTCGGCATGGCTGTGTACCCCAAAACGAGTGAAGGTTGGATCAACCCGATAGCCGCTATCGTCGAGGGTCAAGACGGGTTCCAGTCGTTCGACCCAGGGATTCCCGTCAGCCCTCGCGTGGCCCAGGCCCGCGAGGCCCATCAGCTTGCCCTCGTGCCGATAGGGGAGGAAGCCAAAGTAGGCTGTGAAGGCAGCGTAGTACCAGCCCAGTGAGTGAGGGATGGGCGTGCTCTCCATGATCTCGACCTTGCCCGCGCGTCCAACTGCAATCTGAGTGCAGATGTCCTCGCCGGAGCCGTCCAGGGTCAGGATCAGGGCCTCGTCGAAGGGTGAGGCGAAGAAGGTCGAGTAGGCGTGGCACAGGTGGTGTGGCACGAACTCGATCTTTGGCATGGCTCCCTTGATTCCTCTCTCTCGCAACCCGAGCTGAATCTCTCGCTCGAGACGGCCCGGCGTGTACTTGAGTACGTTCAGCAGGGCGCTGGAGAGAGTGGAGGAGTGGTTCAAGGAGCGGCCACCACCCGACTGTGCTCGAGAGCGATGGCGCGCATACTGGCCCGCGAGCTTCTTGAGCATCAAGAACGGATACTTGTGCGTATCCCAGGCGAAGGCAATTCGATCGACATCCCCGAGGTCGAGCTCGGCGTGCGAGAGGCAGAATTGAACGGCCCGTCCGGGGAACTGATCGGGAGAGGTCTTGACCCTCGAGAAGCGCTCCTCTTCACAGAAGGCAACTAGCTCGCCGTCCCGAAGGAGGCAAGCGGCAGGATTCATGCCGAACCCAAAGATGCCGAGCACATTCATGAGCTAGAGGTGGGGGCAGTTGCGGCCAATCTCCAGACCTTCGACAGTCTTGTGGTATCGACCGCTCACAAGCTTACGGTCTCCAGTCGAATCTCGCACGGCTGCGTTCAGTTCCCCGCCAGTCTGTGTGCTCTCTCGTACTCTTCCAGATACTCGTCGGTCATACGAGCTATGGAAAAGTGCTCTTCCAGCCTTGCTCTTCCCAGCTTGCCAAGTCGGCTGCGCAGCTCGCGATCACGCAGAAGGTCCGCGATACAGCTTGCGAATTTCTCAATGTGGTACGGATTGGCAACGAGTCCCCACTCGCCATGCCCCACGACTTCAGGGCATCCCCCAAAGGATGTGACGACCACTGGCTTCTCGAACTCCATGGCCTCCAGGCTGAGCATCCCGAAGGTCTCGAAGCAGATCGAGGGTGAGACCATGACGTCCAGTACTCCGTAGGCGCAGAGCAGCTCATCGCCCTCCAGCCAGCCGGTGGGTACGACCAGGTCCTCGACACCGAGCGCTCTGGCGTGAGGCTCGAATCCTCGATAAGCATCCTCCCTTCCCAGGACCAACAGGCGTAGGTTTGGGAAGTCACCACGAAGGTGAGCGAGCATCTCGAAGAGCTGCTTGATGCCCTTGAGCTCGTGGAGGCGACCGCCCATTGCTATGACCTGCTTGCCCTCGAGCCCGAGGCGCGTGCGAAAGGCCTCGACCTGTGCGTTGCTCGGTAGTCTGGGCTGGAGCCGAATGGCATTGTGGATCGTGCGGTCGACTCGGATGCCATTGGCTTGCACCGCCTTTCCTAGCTCGTCCGAGACGACGGTGAAGCGGTGTACATCGTTTTCAAGCACCTTGCGAATGGCAGCGTTACGTCCCGGCCTGAAGCGGAATCGCTGGCAGGGGATGCACTTGCGCCAGTCAGCAGCGTAGTCCTTGCGGGCCCAGTCGTGTTCCTTGCCACCGTGGAAGCAGTCGAGCTTCTGGTAGCAATAGGTCATGGAGTCGTGCGAGGTGAAGACCACGCCCGCGCCTTGCTCCCTCGCCGCGGTCAGAGAGGCGTAGGAGAGGTTGGAATGAATCAGATGGGAGTGAACCACATCAGGTTTCCACTCCTGGAGCCGCCGCTGGACCTGGGCCACGACGCCACGATTGTTGAGTGAGACCCACGAGCGAAATCTCGGCGGGTAGCTCGAGTGGATGCGGTAGACCTCGCTACCGCCCATTTCGGCCATTCCGGCCTCCCGCCGGTCCACCGTGGTGGAGATCACGGTGGTCTCGTGGCCTCGCGAGCGCAGTTCCTCGGCCTCCTGGTACATCAGCCGGATCGAGGAACCTATCCGCGGGTCGCAGAGGTCATTGAGGAAGAGGATTCGCATTACAGCGTGAGGATACACCTTGTAGGGTCGCCCGGCGTACAGCGCGGGGGATAGAATCCCACCCATTCGAGGTGCCCTCACCTCTCTTCCCTGGACCCCGACGAACTCAGGAACTGAATGACGTATCTCGGATCCATGCGCGTGCTGGCGCTGGTTATTGCCCTGCAGCAGGCCACATTTGCGCAGAGCGAAGACCCTCACGAACGTCCAAGGTCGACGGCGGCTCGTGAACTATTTCTGGTCAACTGCGCCAGCTGTCATGGGGAGCGGGGAGACGGGGAGGGCGTGACGGACCTGGACAGGAAGGCGCGGAGCTTCAAGGAGGGAGGATTCTCCTACGGCAACACTCCGGGGACTCTGCGGCGCACCATCTCGAGTGGGATCCCAGGGACCCCCATGCCTGGCTTCGGCGGGGCATTGAAGGAGAAGCAAATCGCCGACCTCGCCATGTATGTCCTCGAGCTGGGGCCCGGCCTTCCGCCAGAGCCCAACAACACGGAACTGGTGGTCGGGGAGCGTCCGCTGGTCGTCCGTGGAATGCTGCCGCCGATTGCCGAGGGAGCGCTGGCCCATCCGCGGGGGCTGCTGATCGGCCGGCCCGATGGCTTCAGCTTCGAGTACCGTGCAGATGATGTCCGACTCCTTGGGGTCCGGCAGGGGCGATTCGTGGATCGGACGGACTGGATCGGACGCGGTGGGACAGCACTCAAGCCCCTAGGCAAGGTGGTTGCGCTGGTGGGGGGTGGAGATCCTGGAGCCTCCTTCTCTCGGGTTGACGAGGGCACGGCTACGCCTCTGAGAGCTGAACTGGTGAAGACCCGGATTGCTGGCCCTGGGACTGGCGCCAGGGTGTATCAGCCGGAGATTGTTTGCCACCTCTCCGCGCCGACGGGTGAAGTTGTCGCTCGTCTGGTGGAGAGGGCTTCTCCGGTCACGCTTGGCATCGGTGCAGGCTACAAGCGGGAGTGGTACATCACGGCTCTCGCCGACTCACTGCAGCTGAAATTGAACGGCCCTGATCAGGCAGACCTCACCTTCCTTGGGGGTGAAGCAGACGGCCTTGAGGTCATGCGCCGGAAGCTCTCCGGGATCGGCGTGGAGTACACGGTTGTTGTTCGCCGGGGCAGCCCCTCAGGAGCTGAGTGGAGCTGGGAGCAGAACGGGAAGAGTGGCATCTTCCTCAAGCGCCATGAGCACGCTGAGCTCAGTGTCTGGGTTATTCAGGTGACTGAGCAGGACTTGAGGGAGTTTGGAGAGGACCGAATCGGTCGTGAGCTCAAGGAGGCCTTCAAGTCATGAGAGAGGAACTACTTGCTCTCGTTGCTCTCGCGTGCGGAGTGCAACCGGTCGTGGCGCTTCAGTCCGAAGCCGACTACTGGACAGTCGACTACCTCACACCTCCATCCGGAGAGGTATTGGAGGTAGGAGGGATTGACTTCTTGCCTGATGGTCGGCTGATTGTCTCGACGCGCAGGGGCCAGGTCTGGATCATCGACGATCCCTTGGCGGAGGATCCAGCCGATGCCGGCTTCACGCTCTTCGCCGAGGGGCTCTGGGAGGGCCTGGGGCTGAACGTGCACGATGGCGAGATCTTCGTGCTACAGCGAACAGAGCTCTCTCGTTTGGTCGACATCGATGGTGACGACATCTGCGACGAGATCGAGACCATCTGCAACGACTGGGGAGTGTCCGGCAACTACCATGAATTTGCCTTTGGGTTGCCCATCGATGACGAAGGAAACTTCTATGTCTCGTTGAACGTTTCCTTCTTCAGCCCGGAGTGGTGGCACGGGAAGTCTCCTGTGTCCTATCGTGGATGGGTGTTGAAGATCCGCCCGGATGGGCAGATGGAGCCCTTCGCGTCCGGTGTTCGTTCTCCCTGCGGCCTGGGTCTCAACAGCGAGGGGGATCTCTTCTACACGGACAACCAGGGCGACTGGATGCCGGTCTGCCCGATCTTCCACGTCAAGAAGGATGCCTTCTACGGCCATCCTGCTTCGCTCGACTGGACAGAGCAGTACCTCGAGAGCCAGACCCTCGCTTCGGACAAGGTGCCTCCGGCTCGTCGTCGCCAGAACGCTGCATGCTGGATTCCCTACGACTGGTCGCGGTCGACCGGAAACCTGGTGATGGATGAGACCGGAGGGAAATTCGGTCCCTTCGAGGGTCAGATGATCCTGGGTGAGGTGACCAATGGCCTGATTCTGCGCGCTCAGCTCGAGAAGGTGCGTGGCGAGTACCAGGGGGCTTGCTTCATCGTACGCAGGCAGGTGGGCTCCACCTGTCGCGTGGCCTTCGCCGAGGACGGGACGCTGTTTGCTGGCCTCACCAATCGTGGCTGGGGTGGCATGAACCCCGCGGATGGAGTCGCAAGGGTTCGTTGGACGGGGAAGACTCCCCTGGAGATGAAGGAGGTCCACCTGCTGCAGCGCGGCTTCGAGGTGACCTTCACCCAGCCGCTCGATCCGGAAAGATTGCCTGCCCCGGAGGATCAGAAGGTCTTCGATTATGACTATGACTACTGGTGGGAGTATGGGTCACCGGAGCGCGATCACTTCGATATCCCCGTGGAGTCGCTGTCACTCTCGGAGGATGGCCTGGTCCTGACGATGACGGTGGGGGAGCTGGCGCCGGGACGCGTCGTCAGAGCCCGGTTGTCTGGAGTTGTAGCCGCCGATGGCACGCCTCTGCTCCACGAGGAGTTCGCCTACACCATCAACCAGCTACCCGAAGGGCCCCTGAGTGAGAAGCAAGTGGTCAAGGTCGTACCTCCACCTCCGGCTCGCGAGTCCGAGGAAGCTGGATGGCTGCGGTTGACCTGGGGCGATGCCACGGACCTGTGGGAGAGCTCCGGATGGGAGCTGGTCCATGCCGAGATCGATCCGAGTGATCAAACGCGCTTCACGACCTCGCCCGGAAACAGCGCCCTGTGCAATACCGGTGACGAGGTGCCCTCGGACTTCGTCTCCAAGGTCGAGCTGGGTGATGTGCAGCTGCGCATGGCCTTCATGCTGCCGGAAGGCTCCGACTCGGGAGTCTTCTTCCAGGGACGCTACGAGTTGCAGCTCTCGGATACTCCCGACAGGAGTGAGGCCCTTTCGACCGACTGCGGGGCCCTGTCGGGCGGCGACGACTTCGACGGGGTTCCTCCTGAGCGTGATGGATACAGTGCTGCAGGCGTCTGGCATGACCTCGAGGTCTTCTTCAGGGCCCCTCGATTCGACTTGCAGGGGAGAAAAATCGCCAACGCTCGCTTCGAGAGGGTCAGCATTGACGATGTCGTCGTGCAGGAGAATGTGGAACTGCCGGGGCCGACACTTGGTGGCTGGAAGGGCGAGACTGCACTTGCGCCCTTGCGAATTCAGAGCACGGGGTCTCACATTGCCATCGGAAATGTGCAGGTCAAGACACTTGAGTCGGAGCGAGAGCCAGGTGCTGACAAGGGATGGGTGCCGCTCTTTGATGGAGACCTGGAGGGATGGACGACCATCGGAGATGACGCATGGACTGTCGAAGACGGCGTCATGGTCGGCAGCGGTGAGCGATCTCATCTCTTCAGCCCACGTGGAGACTACACCGACTTCGATCTACGGGCAGAGATCAAGATCAACGATGGCGGTAACTCCGGGCTCTACTTCCGAGTGGCGCAAGGGCCTGGCTGGCCTGCGGGCTACGAGGCCCAGATCAACTCAAACTTCGCTGACCCCCAGAAGAGCGGAAGCCTCTACAACTTGAGTCCACTCCTGGTTCACCTGGTCTCTCAGGACACCTGGTTCGATTACCGCATCTCCTGTCGCACGAACGCCGCGGGCACCCGTGTTCGAATCTGGATCAACGATGTGCTCGTCAACGATTACCTTGATAGAGCTGAGACGTACAAGGCTGGGCACATTGCCCTTCAGCAGCACCACCAGGGGTCGGTAGTGGAGGTTCGAAAGCTGGAGATACGAGAGTAGACCAGCGGGTAATCCCTGGCATCGAAGAGGGGTTGTGGCTCCCTTCGGTTCAGTGAGCTCAGTGACTCGATCCGAACCTCGACCGGACCCTTCTCCTGGCGTTCGAGTCTCTCGGAGAGGTCGTGAGCAAATTGCAGGGCCATGTCGGGGCGGCTGCCCATACGGCTCCGTTGTTTCGAGGACAGGTACTCGTGTAGGTCGATGGTCAAGCGCCTGCCATTTCTGGCGTTGGTGATCCAGAAGCTGACCTTTCTGGTGTCCTTGTCTCTCAGCTTCATGTGCCATGCAAGGTGATTCCCCTCCTCGGTCCAGTGGGTCCTCCGTAGCCAAAGGAGATGAGTGCCGTACCGCTCCTGAGTAGGCTTCCAATCAGGGGGATGTCGCTACGGTCAGCAAGCCACTCGTTGAGAGGGGCTCCCTGAAGCCAGTCTGCATTCAGCCTTGCGATCCCCGCCGTGGGAGTACATCAGGCAGATCTTGAATCTCAGTAGCCACAGGGGCCAGGAAGGTAGGACGCTCGATCGGACCGCCGGATTCCTACAAGCGTCGAGAGAGCGGGCGCGGTGCCCAAACATCCAATCCCCTGGCCAGGCCTCTACTCACTCGAAGCCGAAGTGCTTGAAGTGGATGTTGCGGGTGATGTAGTGCGAGCGAATCCAGCCATTCTCGAAGTTGCGCCAGACCTCCCAGAAGAGAATGGCTCCAAAGCCGATGCGGAGGACCGCCATCGAGGCGATATCCACGGGGGCGAAGAGGAATTGCTGCCAGGGCTTGGCTGGCTGGAACTCCTTGACCCGTCCCACACCTATCCCAAGGCTGCTGCTGCTCGTGCGGCTTCCTGGACACCCCGAGCGAGTACGCTTCGCAGCTTGCCGTCCTCCAGGGCCATGAGTGCTGAGATGGTACAGCCGGCGGGGGTCGTGACCTGGTCCTTCAGTTCAGCCGGGTGCTTCCCGGTCTCGAGCACCATGGTTGATGCGCCGAGGACCATCTGTGCTGCAAGCTCGGTTGCTGTCTTACGCGGAAGTCCGACCATCACTCCTCCCTCGGCGAGAGCATCGATGATCACGTAGACGAAGGCTGGCCCTGAAGCCGAGAGTCCCGTCACAGCGTCCATGTGTTCCTCGTCGAGTGATAGGGCCCGGCCCAGGGGCTCCATGATGGACAGGGCTGTCTTCACGTCATCGGGACTGGCATGGGCTCCGGGTGACACGACGGTCATCCCCTTCTGTACCAGGCAGGGGGTATTGGGCATGGCGCGGGCCACGCGCAGGCTGCACCCAGCAGCCTCCTCCAGCTGAGCCGTGGTGACCCCGGCGCAGATGGAGAGCAGGAGCGGTCCCTGTTCGAGAGCTCCCCCCTCGGCCAGCTCACGGACAACCTTGCAGGCAGACCTCGGCTTGACACATAACAAGATCACGTCGGCCTCCCGCGCCGCCTCGATGTTGTCGGTACTGACCGGGTAGGTCGAGTCCGCGGAGAGGCGCTCCGCACTCTCGTCGTGGCGGACAGTGGCTCGCAAGGAGGAGGGCTGGATGGCGCCTGCCTCGAGGAGTCCGTCTGCGAGGGCGCGCCCCATGGTTCCCAGTCCCAGGATGGTGAGTTTACAGTTGTTCAGCATCATTCGGTCTCCGCGGTTGGCGTCGGTGCGGCATCACTGTACTGCAAGCGGTGCAACTTCCAGTAGGTTCCCTTTCTTGCTAGCAGCTCCTCGTGGCTGCCTTCCTCCACGAGTCTGCCCTTGTGCATCACCAGGATGCGATCAACGTCCCGGATCGTGGAGAGCCTGTGAGCAATGATCAGGGAGGTGCGATTCTCCATGACCCGCGTCACGGCCCCCTGCAGGAGGTGCTCCATCTCGGAGTCCACATTGGAGGTGGCCTCGTCGAGGGCCAGCACCTTGGGGGCCACAGCCAGGACCCGAGCGATCGCGATCAGCTGGCGCTCCCCGGAGGACAGGTTGGCCCCCCGTTCTCTGACTGGCTCGTGGTATCCACCTGGCATGCGGCGCGTCACCCTGTCCAGGTGCAGCTCATCGGCTGCCCGGGCTGCACTCTCCACGCTGATTTGGGGGTGTCCCAGCCGGATGTTGTCGAGGATGTCACCGGCGAACAGGAAGACATCTTGAGGCACGATGCCTACCCTCCGACGCAGATCATCAAGGGCGTACTGGCGTACATCAATGCCGTCCAGCTCGATGCTCCCTTCTTGGATGTCGTAGAGCCTCGTCAGAAGCTTGAGGATGGTCGTCTTGCCTGCACCCGTCGCACCGACGAAGGCCACACGCTCACCGGCAGCTACATCGAAGGAGAGGTTGCGAATCACGGGCAGGTCGTCCCCGTAGCCAAAGCTGACGTTCTTGAAGGAGATCACGCCGCGAGTCTGATCGGGAGCTTGCGGATTCTTGGTCTCAGGTATGTGCTCCTCCGTATCCATCAGCTTGAAGATACGATCGCTCGCTGTCATGGCATTTTGCATGACCGTGTACTTGAGACTCAGATCGTTCAGTGGACCGAAGAAGTTGTCCATGTACTGAAGAAAGGCCACCAGGGTTCCAAGGGTGACTCCTGTGCTGAAGTGATCCTCTCCGGGGTCGATTCCAAGCCCCTCGAGTGCCAGGCCTCCGCCATACCAGAGGATCAGCCCGATTGTGATCGAGCTCAAGAGATCTGTCACTGCGGAGAGTACCGACTCCCAGGTGACGCTCTCGAGTTGCGAATCACAGAGCTCGTCATTGATCTCGTCGAACCTATCGCGGGTGCGTTTTTCGCGGCGAAATGCCTGCACCAGTGGCATTCCGGTGGATTGCTCGTGGATGTAGGCGTTCAGAACTGATCGCTTGGTGACCATGGAGCTGTAAGCCTCTCGCACTCGGATACGGATCCAGAGTGTGATTGACAGCAGGACTGGGACCACGACCAGGGTCACCATGGTGAGCTTCCAGTTCATCCAGAAGAGGATCACCAGGATCCCAGCGAGATTGATCAGGTCACCCAGGATGGTCACAACGCCAGAGGCGAACATCTCGTGCAGTGACTCGATGTCCGTAGTGACACGTCCGATCAGGCGCCCGATCGGTGTGCGATCGAAGAAGGAGGCTGACAGCCCTTGCAGATGCTTGAAGACAGCCTTGCGGAGCTCGATCAGCGCATTCTGTCCGGCCAGCTCGAGGGTGTAGGTCTGCAGGGCACGGCAGATGAGCTCGCCGATGATCGCGAGCGCAACCCCTCCCAGGAGCCAACCGAAGCCGCTCATCTGGTTGGGTCCGATGTAGCCGTCGATGGCAAGCTTGAGCAGCCATGGCCTTGCCAGACCAAAGGCCGAGGTCAGGAGCAAGAGGGCAAGGGAGAGCCATAGCCAGAGCTGGTAGGGAGCTACGAATGCCCACAGCCGTCGAATCAGCCGCGCGTCGTAGATCACTCCCTCTCGATGCTCGCTCACTGCTGGGCCTCCTGCTCGAGCTCAGCACGTAGCTTCTCCGCGATGGCGGCGGCGCTCTCGGATTGTTCCTGAAGGTCCCAGGTGGACCTGTACTGTCCACCGAGAGAGAGCAGCTCCTCGTGGGTGCCCCGCTCCACGATCCTGCCCTCCTCGAGCACGATTATCTGATCTGCATGGCTCAAGCTGGAGAGGCGATGAGCGACCAGTACCGTGGTGCGTTGAGCGGCGAACGGCCGAAGGTGGTCAAGGATGGCGTCGGCGGTGTGAGTGTCGACAGCAGAAAGGGTGTCATCGAGGATCAACAGCCTCGGCGTGAGCAGGAGCACTCGGGCCAGCGCCGTTCGCTGACGCTGGCCTCCACTGAGGTTGACGCCGCGCTCCCCGATGAGCGTGTCGAGACCGTCCGGGAGCTGATCCAGGTCCTTTCCTAGCTGAGCATTGTTGAGTGCTTTGAGGACCTGCTCTTCTGTGGAGTGCTCTGCGCCAATAGCCACATTCTCCGTCAGGGACTCGTTGAAGAGGAAGGCCTCCTGGGGGACATAGCCGGTCTCTGCACGCAGCTCGTTCAGCGGGAAGCTGGTGATGTCGTGTCCATCTATGAAGACCTTGCCAGGAGCTACAGCCAGCTGGCGTGCGAGCACTCTGGCCAAGGTTGTCTTTCCAGAGCCGGTGTGACCCACGATCCCCAGGGTTGTGCCCGCAGGGATCTCGAGGTCGATGGAGTCGAGCACCTTGCGTTTCACATCGGCCTCACTTCCGACATGGCGGTCGTCCAGGCTTCCGCTGAGATGCGGCTGCTGGGACAGCGGTGGGTAGACGATCGAGAGGTCCTCGATGCGTATGGCACCATGCTCCATGCGGGGAACTTCGAGAGGACTGGTGAGCTCCTGCCGCAGCTCGATCTCGCTATCGAGGATCTCCCTGACTCTTCCGTAGGCGGCCGTTCCACGGCGAGCCGAGCTGATGATAAAGCCGAGGATTCGGGTCGGAGCAGCCAGCCAGGCCAGGTAGGTGATCATCACCCCGAACTCACCAAATGACATCTGCCCGGCTGCCACACGCTCTCCGCCAATTCCCATCACGAGTAGCAGGGACAGGCCGGCCAGCCCCATCATGGATGAGAACAGCAGGGCGCGAAGCCTGGTGACTTGTAGGTTCAATCGTCGGAATTCCTCGCAGCGCCTGGTGAAGCGCTCGAGGTCCTGACTCTCGAGCACCAGGGTCTTGATCACCAGCTGGCCGGAGAGGCTCTCGTCTACCTTCTCGGAGATCTCACCGAGTGCGTTCTGCGCAGCCCGTGCAGTGGTTTGAATCTTGCCCGCCAGTCTGTTCGCCAGGTACAGAAAGGCTGGGTATGGGATGATCGCGATCAGAGCCAGCTGAAAGTCGATGGCAAGCATCAACGGGATCGTGATCGCGTAGAGGGTGATTGTCTCAGCCAGGTACATGAAGACGGCCCCACCAAGCGACCGCACATACTCGCGGTCGTTGATGCACCGCGACATCAGCTGTCCAGCGGGGTTACGCCCGTAGAAAGATGGTGCAAGCTTCAGCATGTGGGCGAAGACCTGAGCCAGGAGATCTCGAGAGATCTTGCGGCTGGTGCCCAGGATCAGCAGCCGACTGACTGTCCTGGTAGGGGCGATCACCGCAGCTGAGACCAAGATCAGCAGCGAAGCGTGGAGAATCAGATCGCTGTACTGACTGAGCTCTGCTGTCGTTTCTGAGAGTTCCAGCTCCCGAAGCTCATCCAGCGTTGACCAGAAGTAGCGAGGGATTCGCAGCTTCAGCCAGATGCTGATGATGATGCACAGTAGCCCCACCAGGTACGACCAGCGGTACCGTCGCAGCAGGGGCCATAGGGGTCGGAGCGTTTCGAGCATGGGTAGCTGGGCAGTGTCCCAAAGTCATGCTTCGAGGCGAAGGGCTGCTGTGGTGAATGAGTTCAGCCGGAGAGACTCTTCGCGTCAGGCCCGTTCGGGGATCCACCCGAATCGAGTCAAATCCACCCGTTGACCCTGTTCGAACTCGACACCTTCGTCCGCGAGCCGACGGAGCTGACGGCGTCCCTGGGGACTGTTGGGGTCGAGGCTCGAGCGTCCTGCAGAGTTGAGTACCCGATGCCAGGGAAGCCTGGTGCTCTCGGGCAGGTCACGCAGGATTCTGCCCACCAGGCGGGCGCGTCCTGACAGGCCAGCTTCCCGTGCCACCTGCCCATAGCTGGCGATTCTCCCGGATGGGATTGAATCGACGGTCGCCAGGATTCGCTGGTGAGCCAGGTTCTGATTGGAGGGGGGGCCGGGGCTGTCGGGTGTCACAAATTGCCAGTCTTGCACCCCAGGAGGAGCGAGGCCAACCGGCGAGGGGAAGATTCCAGGGAAAATAGCAATTGAGGCGAACTTGGGCTCAGGACCGGCCATCCAACTTGGTGCTAGTGATTGGCCTCGCTGCGAGGGGCCAGGAGAGCGACACCTATCAGCGCTCTCTTTCGCCAAGCATGGGGACGCGCGTTCCCAATTCATTAGGAGGCGGGGATCCCGGGGGGGGCTCCTCGCCTCCCCCTTCTTACCCTTCGAGCAGCTTCACCGACGTCCCGCTGAGGTCCTGGGGCCTGCGTCAGGTGAGTTCCTGGACTCGAGATCCGGCCACGACATCGAGCTGACCCGCCTCGCTACGGATCCAGCACTTCGTCCCGCCATCGTAGTCTGGGGCCCGCAGCAAGAGCGTTACTGGCTCCTGGCCGAAGAGCGCAGGCTCCTCCCGAAGGCTGTCCTCCCCGATCCAGCTGCGCACGAAGAGGTTCTTCGTGAGCTCCTCGGCGACGGTGGAGGGCACCGTGTGTCCGGGGTAGATCACCGTCTCCGGCGGCAGGGCCAGCAGGACCTTGAGGATGGAGTGGCGCAGGTCCTCGAAGCAGGTGTGGCCGCTACCGCGCGTGCCGCCAACGGAGCCTCGAAAGAGGGTGTCGCCCGTGAAGACTGCCAGTCCACTGGCACCTGATACGAAGAGCGCCAGGTGTCCAGCCGTGTGGCCGGGGATGTGCAGCACCTGGAGCCTCAGGCCCCCGCACTCGAAGTCCTCACCGCCTCCGAGTTCCAGGTCAAAGCCGCCGCAGGCCTGGGCCTCTTCGCGGTGTCCACAGATCGGGATGGAGTAGCGATCGGCGTACTCGCTCAGATGCGCAATGTGGTCCGGGTGGCGATGAGTGACGAACAGACGCTGTGGGACGAGGTCGTGTGCCTCGATGGCTGCATGGATCGGACCCGTGGGGGTGCCGCCGTCCACCAGGACGGCCGCACGGCTCTGCTCGTCAGCAACGAGATAGGAGTTGGAGAGGTAGCGCGGGTCCTGGCTCGTGACCACCAGCATGGGGACTAGGCGAGCCCTGAGTGCCTCAGGAGTGCGTCGGTCTTCGGCTCACGCCCTCGGAAGTCCTTGAAGACATCCATGGGCTTGCGGCTGCCGCCGAGGCCCAGCACGGTCTCTGCGAAGCGCTTGCCGGTGTTGACGATGGCTGCCTCGTCCTCCAGACCGGCCTCCTCGAAGGCGGCGAAGGCGTCAGCAGAGAGGACCTCGGCCCACTTGTAGGAGTAGTAGCCGGCAGCATAGCCGCCCGCGAAGATGTGTCCGAAGGAGTTGAGCGGGCGGGCTTCCGTGTAACGATTCCCGACCAGCGTCTTCTGGGCAACCCGCTCTTGGACGTTGATGGGGCTCTCCTCGCTGTCTGGGTCGAAGCTGCTGTGAAGCTCCAGGTCGAGTAGGGCAAAGTTGAGCTGCCTGCAGGTGGCCGTTCCGGAGTGAAATGTACGTGCTGCGACGATCTTGTCGAAGAGCTCCTTGGGCAGCGGAGCACCAGTCTCGTGGTGGGCCGTCATGCCCATGAGCGTCGGCTCGTGATAGCACCAGTTCTCCATGAACTGGCTCGGGAGCTCGACAGCGTCCCACTCCACATTCTCGATCCCAGAGACCAACCCACAATCGACCTGAGTCAGCATGTGCTGCAAGGCATGGCCGAACTCGTGGAACATGGTCTCGACCTCTTCGAAGGTCAGCAGCGCTGGCTTGCCTCCAAGCGGCGGCGTGAAGTTACAGACTATGTAGGCGACCGGCAGGCGCGGTTGACCGTTCTCCTGGGGAAAGAGGCTGTTCTTGCCCAGCCCATCGTTCATCCAGGCGCCGCCGCGCTTGTCAGCAGATCGGGCGTAGGGATCCAGGAACAGGGATGCAATCTGGTCGCCCTTGGCGTCTCGAAGGACAAAGTAGGAGACGTCCTCGTTCCAACCAGGCACTGTTCCCGTGACGTCCTCCACGCTGGTCCCGAAGAGCTTCTTCGTCAGATTGAACAGACCATCAAGGACCTTCTCCATCGGGAAGTAGGGCCTCAGGTCTTCTTGAGTGAAGTCGAAGCGTGACTCTCGAAGGCGCTCTGCCCAGAACGGGCTGTCCCAGGGCTGCATGTCTTCGGCGTCGAGCGCGCCCTGGGTACGGGCATGATCGATCATCTCCTGCAGGTCCCGTTGCGCTGCGGGGAAGCCCACAACTCTCAGCTCCTCGAGCAGCTGGTGGACGGCGTTCACATCCGGAGCCATCTTGCTTGAGAGACTGACCTCAGCCCAGTTCTTGTAGCCGAGGATGGCGGCCAGCTCCCTGCGTTTCTGCAAGGTCTGGAGTATGAGTTCGCTGTTGTCCTGCTCTCCTGCGCTCGCCCGGGTGATGAAGGCCTTGTAGACCTGCTCGCGAAGGTCCCTCCGCCTGGAGTGCTGCATGAACGGACGGAAGCAGGGAAAGTCGAGGGTGATCCTCCAGGGGCCGGACTCGGGTGTGGCATCGGAGCTCTCGGAAGCCTGGGCTGCGAAGGCTAGCAGGCTGGGAGGCAATCCCTCCACCTGATCCTTGTCCGTGAGTTCAAGTCCAAAGGCCTTGGTCGAGTCGAGCACGTTGTTCGAGAAGCGTGTGCTGATCTCGGCGAGCTCCTGCTTGAGCTGATTGAAGCGCGCCTTGGCCTCTCCATCGAGGCCGACACCGCTGAGCCTCGCGTCATGCAACAGGGAGTCGAGTCCGCGCTGCTGTCCCGGAGAGAGAGTCGACCATTCTTCGCCATTTCGGATCATCTCCAGCTTGTCGAAGATCTGCCTGCTCTGGCCGAGCTTCATGGAGAACTCGACGATGGACGGTTGCATCTTCTCGTACACCTCACGCAGGGCGGGAGTGTTCTGGACCCCCATGAGATGGGCCACGAGCCCCCAGACGAAGTTCATGCGATCGCCGATCCGCTCGAGGGGATCGACGGTGCCTTCCCAGGTGGCGGGGGCCTTCTCTTCCAGTTCCTGGAAGGAGGTCTCGAGCTCTTCCAGCATGGCCGAAACACCCGGCTCCACGTGCTCTGCACGGAAGTCAGGAAAGCGGGCAATACCGGTCGGGGCCAGAAGCGGGTTCTCGGGCAGGGTGCTGGTTTCGGGCATGGAAAATTCCTTCTTCAATCTGCTCTCAGGGGGCGGGGAGGGGGAGTGTAGCCTCTGGGGCCGGGACGTGGCCTGGGCCGGTCAGGAAGATCCCTTATTGAGTGAATACTGCTCGTGCTACGGCATACTTCCAGTCCACCCTCGCGAGCCCGGATGGGCTGCCCACCCCGCAACCAAGAGATGATGAGAGACCCGAGATGAAGCAATCCCGCAGACGAGGAGCAATTCGAGCTGGCCTGGTAGTGCTGGGCGCCTTGCTGTTGCTAGTCCTGGCTGGAGGCGGCTGCGCTGCAGGGCGCTACAACGAGATGATCTCCGGTCAGGAGGTCGTCGACCAGGCGTTCAGCCAGATCGACAATCAGTACAAGCGTCGCTCGGACCTGATCCCTCAGCTGGTGACCACTGTCAAGGGCGCTGCCGAGTACGAGAAGGGAGTTCTGACGGAGGTGACCGAGGCGCGAGCCTCCGTGGGAAGCGTGCAATTGCCTGAGTCGGCCTCGGCCAACCCAGAGGCCCTGGGTGAGTACTTGAATGCCCAGCAGGGGCTCGGCTCGGCGCTCAGTCGATTGCTGGTGTCGGTGGAGCGGTATCCCGAGCTCCAGGCCACGGCCGCCTTCCGGGACCTGCAGTCGCAGATCGAGGGGACGGAGAATCGCATCGCAGTGGCTCGAGATGATTACATCCGAGCGGTCAAGAGCTACAACACCAGTATTCGTCAGTTCCCCGGGAACCTGGTCGCCAGCATCGTTGGTTTCGAGAAGATGCCTCAGCTCCAGTCGACGACCAGTTCCGAGCGTGCGGTGCCGGCCATCGATTTCGGAGGCTGATGGTGCTGTCCAAGCTCTGCCTGATCCTGATCGGTTTCCTCGCCCTGCCCGTCTCGGCACAGGTCGAAGTTCCCAAGAATGACGGTTGGGTCACGGACCTGGGTGCCCTGCTCAGCGATCAGGAGGAGCAGCAACTTGAGGCCCTGATGGAGTCCTACAAGCAGGGCTCCAGCCACGAGATCGCGCTCCTGACCGTCCCCGACCTGGATGGCCAGCCAATCGAGCGTTATGCCCTCGAGGTCGGTCGGTCGTGGGGGATTGGGGAAGAGGGCAAGAACAACGGTGCTCTGCTGGTCATCTCAAAGGGTGACCGAAAGATGCGCATCGAGGTCGGCCGTGGACTCGAGGGCGGACTGACGGACGCAATCTCGGGGCGCATCATTCGGGATGTGATGACTCCGGCATTCCGGAACGGGGACTTCCCCGGAGGAATCCTTGCGGGAGTCCAGGCGATGCATGCGGCCATCGGTGGCGACTATGCGCCGCTCGAAGAGAGCCGAGGAGGCCGCTCCTACCGACGTCGTCATGGTGGGAGGTTGGTCGGATTGATCGCCCTCCTCCTGCTGATCGCTCTCTCCAGGGGACGCGGTGGACGCGGTGGAGGCATGTCGATCCTGCCCTGGCTCTTGCTGTCGGGAGTCAGTGGCGGTCGTAGCCGCTCGTTCCACGCTGGAACTGGTGGTGGTGGCGGGCTCGGTGGTGGATTCAGCGGTTTTGGTGGTGGCGGAGGATTCTCAGGTGGAGGGGCCTCGGGAGGATGGTAGGAATGAACTTGCTCCAGAATTCAAGAGTCATGAGCTTGCTGTTGGTAGGGCCGCTTGACGGTTGGGTGGACGAAGAGGGAGGCCTCGCGTGGATCGTGGACTGGCTGCCCGAGCTAGGCGCGAGTCTGCTTGGGGTCATCTTCGCTGCCACGATCTTGAGGGCGATCTCACAGTCTGGCCGCTACCGTGCCACCGGTGTGCTGGGCGAGAGCGAGCAGCGCGAGCTGGAGGATGAACTGGAACAGGCCGAGAGCCGAACCACGGGTGAGATCATCATCGTCGTGCTCGAGCGCTCCGACCGACATCCGGCAGCCCACTGGGTCGCAGGAGTCATGACCTTGCTTCTGGGTACCGCAGCCTCTGCGCCCTGGATGCCCTGGGACCAGCCAGTTCTCTTCTTCGCCTTGCAACTTGCCTGGGGCTGCATCGGCGCCCTCGCGGCGCTGCTCATTCCCGGGTTCCGGCGACACTTCGTAACCGAGGAGCGTGCCAGTGAGACTGCCGAGGAGCAGGCCTTCCAGGAGTTCTATCGCTATCGGCTGCACCGCACGAAGGAACAAACCGGTGTGCTGATCTTCGTCTCGCTGTTCGAGCGCCGGGTCATTGTCCTTGGAGACGAGGGAATTGATGCGGTGTTGGATGCCTCTCACTGGGAGGAGACGGATGCCGCGGTCCTCGAAGGGATTCTCGGCGGCGATCTCAAGGGCGGGCTGCACAAGGCCATTGAGCGCTGTACGGACGTGCTTACCCGGCACTTTCCTGCCGAGGGCGAGAATCCCAACGAGGTGCCCAATCACGTGATCGTGCGAGCGGAGTAGCGATGTAGAGAGCGGCCCTCCAGCTTGCGCCTGCTGGATCAGGACCTGGATTGGAGCCGCTGCTCTTGAGTTGGATCGGGAGACCTCTACCACGACGGTGGCTACTCGCTCCCAGGTCTTCGGGGTAAGGGGCTTTGTGGAGGTGACGATCTCGATGAAGGAGGTCTGGAACAGGGTGCTGCGCTGAGCGCCTTGACGACCCGGGTCGGTGTCGCCGAATAGGTTCAAATTAGAGTCCTCCACCAGCTTGCGAGGGAGGATTCGGGTCGCAGCGCTGGCTATACTCTGGATCAACTCCCAGCCCCCAGTCGAAATGCGCCAAGCTCCCTCGAAGACCAGATCCGGTCACCGCTACATCTACTACTTCGATGAGAAAGGCGCTGACGGCAACCGAGACATGCGAGATGTGCTGGGGGGCAAGGGGGCCAACCTCGCGGAAATGTGCTCGCTTGGCATGCCCGTGCCTCCGGGCTTCACGATCTCGACCGAGGTCTGCACGCACTTCTCTCAGACTGGCGGACAGTTTCCCAGGGGCCTACGCAAGGAGATGATCGATGTCGCCGAGCGCATGCAGGCTGCTCTCGGCAAGCGATTCGGGGATCCTGAAAATCCTCTCCTGGTCTCCGTGCGCTCAGGCGCGCGAGTGTCGATGCCCGGAATGATGGATACGGTGCTGAACCTCGGGCTCAATGATGAGACGGTCGAGGGGCTCGCAAGACGATCTGGCAATGCACGATTCGCCTGGGACAGCTACCGGCGTTTCATCCAGATGTTCAGTGACGTTGTGCTGGGGATTGGTCCGGCACCGGGTGAACACATCAGTCCTTTCGCTCGAGAGCTGGCAGCGATGAAGAAGGACCGTGGAGTCGAGCGGGCGATGAACCTCACTGCCGATGACCTGCAGGAGCTCGTCGCCATCTTCAAGGACATCGTTGCCCGGCGCACGGGGGAGGACTTCCCTGCAGATCCGGTCAAGCAGCTCTGGGCGGCGATTGGGGCCGTGTTCGGGTCCTGGAACAATGACCGGGCTGTTGCCTATCGCCAGATGAGTAACATCCCGGGTGAATGGGGGACGGCTGTCAATGTGATGGCGATGGTGTTCGGGAACCTGGGAGGAGACAGTGGCACCGGTGTGGCTTTCACCCGTGACCCATCGAATGGGGAGAAGCGCTTCTACGGGGAGTTCCTGATGAACGCGCAGGGGGAGGATGTCGTCGCGGGTCTGCGCACCCCCGAGCCCATTGAGAAGCTGGAGGAGCTGGCCCCCAAGGCCTACCGCCAGCTACTTCGTATCCAGAAGAAGCTCGAGCGGCACTACCGCGATATGCAGGACCTTGAGTTCACCATCGAGAGTGGACGCTTGTTCATGCTGCAGTGTCGGGCCGGGAAGCGCACTGGCTTTGCGTCCGTTCGGATTGCCGTCGACATGGTCAAGGAGCGCCTGATCTCAGAGGAGGAAGCACTGATGCGAGTGGAGCCCGAGGCACTCAATCAGCTCCTCCAGCCGATCTTTGATGCCGAGGAGCTGAGCCAGGCGCATGAGGAAGGTCGGCTGCTGACTCGTGGACTGAATGCAGGACCTGGCGCTGCCAATGGAAAGGTGGTGTTCCATGCTGCGGACGCGGTCAGCTGGAAGAAGGCCGGGCACGATGTGATCCTGGTACGAGAGGAGACCTCTCCCGACGACATTCGCGGTATGCAGGCGGCCAAGGGCATCCTGACGGCACGGGGAGGCATGACCAGTCATGCAGCCCTGGTTGCACGACAGATGGGAAAGGTGTGCGTCGCAGGAGCGGGTGAATGCGTCATCGATTACAAGGCATGCACTCTCACGGTGGGAGATGTGACGCTGGGAGAGGGTGATGAGATCAGCATCGATGGAAGCACAGGCGAGGTCTATCTTGGCTCAGTCCAGACCCGTCCTGCAGAGATCCTGCGAGCGATCCTTGGTGGAGACAAGGCGGCTACCAAGAAGTCGTCTGGCCCGATTGTTCAGGCCTACCACAAGATCATGGCCTGGGCGGACAAGTACAGGACCCTGGGGGTGCGCACCAACGCTGACCAGCCTGATCAGTGCAGGACCGCAATCGCCTTTGGCGCCGAGGGCGTGGGGCTGACTCGCACCGAGCACATGTTCTTCGAGGGCAGCAAGATTGATTCGGTGCGTGAGATGATCCTCGCAGCTGACGAGCAGGGAAGAGAGGCCGCTCTCGAGAAGCTTCTCCCACTGCAGCGCAAGGACTTCGAAGGGATCTTCACGGCCATGGGGGACCGGCCAGTGACGATCCGGACCCTGGACCCTCCGCTACACGAATTCCTGCCGCATGACGCAGCCATGGTCGCTCAGCTGGCCAAGCAATTCGGGGTAACGCGCAAGTCCCTGTCGCTCAAGATCGAGAGCTTGCAGGAGGCCAATCCGATGCTCGGTCATCGAGGCTGCCGGCTTGGTATCACCTTTCCCGAGATTACTCGAACCCAGGTGCGGGCGTTGTTCGAGGCAGCCTGCAATGTGGCCAAGCGTTCTGGAGTCACACCACATCCGGAGGTCATGATTCCACTTGTCGGAACGGCCAAGGAGCTCGAGTCTCAGGCAGCGATCGTTCACGAGGTGGCAGCAGAGGTGTTCAAGGAAAAGCAGCTATCGATTCGTTACTTGGTGGGGACGATGATTGAGCTTCCACGGGCAGCCCTGACCGCTGGAGAGATTGCACGTCATGCTGAGTTCTTCTCCTTTGGTACCAACGACCTGACCCAGACGTCATTTGGCATCAGCCGAGACGATGGTGGAAGCTTCATTCCCGAGTACATCGAGAGCGGAATCTACGAGAGCGACCCGTTTGCAACTCTCGACGAGTCGGGTGTCGGGCGTCTGATGGAGATCGCCTGTGCCGATGGGCGTCGCGCACACCGTGGCCTCAAGCTCGGAATCTGTGGCGAGCACGGAGGCGATCCCGAGTCCATTCGTATCTGTCATGACCTCGGACTGGACTATGTCTCTTGCTCACCCTACCGGGTACCCATTGCTCGCTTGGCGGCAGCCCAGGCTGTCATCTCTCGTTACTTCTGATGGTGCCTCTTTCCTCGACGTGGCCTAGTCGCAATAGGTGACGGTCAAACCGTTCGAGAGCCCGGTGCCGAAGCCTGCGAGATCACCGGGGTCCCTGAACCAGACCTGATAGGACTCCTGGTCGCCAGGGGTCCTGGCCGAGAGGTCGAGGGCCCAGGCGGCGGCTCCCAGGGGGTCGGTGGTAAGCGGCGCGCCCCGCGTCAGCGGGGCCTGGACACAGAGTGTTCCGCCCTGAAAGGGGATCGAGGCCGTGTCTGAGCCCCAGAAGAGGAGCGCGGTCTTCTGCGGTACCGCCTGCGACACGGTCACGGTGAAGCCTGTGGATGAGATCAGCGCCACGCCGGTCGAGCCGATGGCCGGCATGCTCCCGGTCGAGGTCAGTTTGGCCGTGCAGTAGGGCTCTGGTGTCGGGCATGGGAGGGCTGGATCGATGCCACTGACCACCAGGGCGAAGCTGGCGTCGAGGGCCGGGGTCGGGACGTGTCCGTCCTGGTTGATCTCGTCTGCGAAGACCTCCACCAGCCAGGTTCCTGCCTGGGCGTTCTGGACGAAGACGTTCTCGATCACGTCGATGGTGTTCGAGACCCCCCCCGAGGTTGACCAGTTACCCGAGAGCAGGCCCTTGTTTCCCCAGTACTCGGTGGAGTCGGGTGCGGTGAGCTTGAGGCTCAGGTCGTTGATCCGGTGCTGCGAGGCAGAGGTCGTGCCGGGAGGGTCGAGGAAGACCATCGTGGCCTTGAGGGCGGATTGACCTGGGAGCACGGAAACCTGATAGCTCGCAGCTCCTCCTTCGGAGAGGAGTTCGCTCTCATCGACGATGAGCATCGAGTCGCGGTTGTCATGGAGTGTCTTCACGTCCGGGATGCCCCAACCCTGGTGGGTTCGAGAGCGGTCGTGATTCATTCCATTGAATGGGTACTGGGTTGCTGAGTTGATCAGGAGAGCGCGCACCGTGGATGCTCTGGCGCGCCGCTCGAAGACAGTTGTTCCCACAGGGAAGTTCCCGAAGATGCCCTCTGACCACATCTGTTGAACCAGGCCTACATATCCGGCGACGCACGCTGTTGCGGCACTCGTGCAGCAGAATGATCCATCGTAGTCGGTGTCGTTCTCGTTGTCGGTTGTCCAGATCGAGTCGTACCAGAAGCAGAGGTCGGGCTTGATGCGTCCGTCAGCAGCAGGGCCAGTACTCGCACCACCGCTCCAGCTGTCGTCATCGAGTTGGGTGGTATTGTTGTGGTACAAGGCGCCAACAGAGATGACGTTCTTCGACCAAGCCTGAGAGAGCGATGCCTGGCTACCGAAATTCCCCTGAGCCTGGATGACGGTGATGTCCATGTCGAACAGGATGTTGTCCAGCTGATTCGACGTGCTGTTGTAGATCGTGGTCTGGGAACTGCCCCAGCTGTTTGATTGAAAGACCGCGTTGTAGGGAGCCTGCAGGAGCTCGGCGGTATGGGCGTAGCGATTGGCAAGGAAGGCAAAGTCAGCGAAGATCCCCTGACCTTCCGGCAGCAGCCCCCGGGCGCTTGGCTCTCCTGTTCCGTCACCGAAGATGATCCCCGTGGTCTTGGTACCGTGATCGCTCGATCCCTGGACCGTCCCATGAATGATCAATGGGTGATGCTGGAAGGCTGCATGTGTCTGCCGCACATTTGTGTCGAGTACCTCGCCTCGTACACCTTGCCCGGTGAATCCCTCGAGGGACTCCAGATCATTGGCTCCTCCGGCGATGCGGACCTTGTTCATGGCCGCTTCTCGAGGTGCGACTCGATCGATGAACATGACCTCGTCGAGCGCAACGACCTGCAGCAACTGACTGCGATCGAGTAGAGCTTGCAGCTGATAGCCCTCAGAGAACTGCGTGACGATCCGGCCCCCGAGTCGCTTGATCTTCAGAGCTACACGTTCCTTCTGCGCGGGCCCTGACTCGAAGACCTGGACGCTACAGTGGATCGGTGAGTCCACAGAGCTCGACTTCAATCCGCTCAGAAGCTCTCGTTCAAGGCGGTAATTGGCCTGGTACGGCCCGATCCACCGGACGAATGGCAGGGCTTTCACCTGAATCGCTGTCTCTTCATCCATCCTGACGATTCGGGTGTGCGCTGGAATGAACTGGTACACCTTGGCGCCAAGCTGCTCGAGTTCGGCCCTGAATTCTGCCAGTGGTGGGCAGACGAACTGTACGAGGTGCAGGTTCCCAGACTCAGTCAAGTCCGGACGCTTGCAATCAGGTACTTCGTCGAGGGGGTCAAAGCGACCGCCCTTGAGGTGAATTCGGTAGTCCGCTTCCCGTGACCTCTGGAAGCCGGTCGCTGCACGCTGGACCACGTAGTGCTGTGTTCCAGGTGTGCCCTCTTTCCAGAGACCGACAAGACCATCGCCACGAGGGAATTCGATCACTCGCAGCTGACGTACCTCAAGTTTCGTCCTGCGGATCAGGTCTCCGTCCTTGCTACGTATTTCTTGAGTTCCCTCTCGAGTCAGCAGCCGTAGATGACCAGTGTCGGATTCAAGCGATTGCTGGCCACCGAGGGTGGCAGCAAGCCACGTGAGCGCGAGCTGGGGCAGTGAGGTCTGCATGAGGGTTGGGGCTACGGGGACTGGGCCGGGACCAGGGCTGTTGTGATGGGCCAAGACCGATTGTGCGGCTGTGAGGACTCTTGTGCCCCTGGTCTTCCTCGTTCTTACCGTATCCAGCTGCGATCTTCAGGCGACTGCCTGCGGGGCGGCTGCGGGCAGTGGACCGTGCACATGCGGGGGGCCCAAGGGGGGGAGTCTCGCTGACCTCGGTGACGATTCCTGGATCCGGAGGCCGCCTCCAGGGGCCCCGGAGCCACCTCACTGGGGCACGGAGGCGTATATCTCGATTCCGGGTCGTGGATGTGGGCCCAGAGGCCCGGATTGACCAAAGAACCCGACCCGCAGCTGCCGATTGAGAGCCAATGGTCCTTTGGCCCACCAGCTTCCTGGAGGGTCTCGGAGTGGCCTGTTTCCGCGACCAGGCGTGATGCTCACCTGAAGGCGAGCCAAGCCCGACTTCCCAGTTTCCCATCCCTCTTACAGGTGCAGTTCATTTCCGACTGCAAGGACTGATCATGACGAAGACGACTCTGGACGGCGCATTGATGCAGAGCATCTTCTTCCACGTCGCGGGCAACCTGGGCCTGATCGTCGATCGTGAGATCGAAGTCGAGAAGATCAAATCTGAGAGATCAGCTGAGCGAAAGTGTGGCGGGGAACAGATCCACATCTCCTTCAAGCTCGGATTTGAAGTCGACGGTGTGGTCCGTCACGGGTGCATACTCTTTCCCTTGCCCGAGGCATCGACGCTCGCCGCTTGCCTGATGATGCTACCTGAGGATGAGACGGATCGCGCTCGCCAGATGAGCGAGCTGGATGAAGCGGCAAAGGGGGCGATGATGGAACTGGGAAACCTTGTCGGTGGTGCGGTTGCCGAGGCGATGAGAGAGTCGAACCTGCAGAGCGTCAGAGTTGTTTCCGAAGGGTGCCAGGGAGTCAGGCCAGACGTCCCGCCCGCAATTCATGAACCGGCCGAATCTGAATTCGCCATCGGTCATGCCAAGGCGACCATCACTGGTTATCCAGCTTTTTCCTGCATCGCGATGGTGCCCGTGTTCTGGTAGGAGGTCTCCTCCGGGCGAGTCGCCATTGCCCAGAGGTCGAGTTCCTGAGTCCAGAGCTGACCTTCTTGAAAGCCTGCGTTGCGCAGAGCCATCCCGAGGCTGCGCATCGTGAAGCCTGTGCGATGGGCCATGGCAGAGGCTCCTTTTGCCAGGAACGGTCGATACCCGTAGAGGATGTCGAGCGGTGTGACGGGGCCGGCGGGCGAGGTGTAGGCCGTTTCCTCCAGCTTGTCATCGGCGATCAGCTTGGCGACTGACTGGAGGTCAGGCATGGTGGCCAGCAGCATGCCCCCCGGTCGTAGAACCCGGAAGAACTCCGCGAGAGCCAGCGGGACCTCGTGAGCCTCGAGATGCTCGAGGTTGTGGGATGAGAAGACCGCGTCGATGGAGGAGGACTCAACCATCGCCATGTCCGTGATGGAGGCAACAATGTCCGGCTCGACTGATGGATCCAGATCCAGTCGGACCTCTGTCCATCCGGGGACCTGAAAGCTCTTGTGAAGGCCGCTTGCGGCCTTCGAGCCGCAGCCGACATGGAGTACTGTCAGGGTCTGTTGATCTGACCGGGGGCTCTCGATGGCCTGTTGGGGCGAGCACTGGTTGGTTTGGTTCTTGATCACGGGTGCCTCGTGGGTGTGGGGACTCTCTGAACCGCTTTCGACAGCTTTGGGATTGTCCTGAGGCTTGAGGAAGCCGGATTCCCATCCGTGCGTCCCTGATCACTCCGTCGAGACCGCTGTCCATCGAGCCCTATTCCGCCGATGGAGTGCACCCAGGAGGCGGGGGGCGAGTCTGGGCAAGGCTGAGGCAGGGGCTCGAAGTCCAAGAATTATCCTCTTCCGGGAGCGATGCGAGTCCGTGCACCAGGGGCCCTGAAGATCGCTTCGAGTGCTCAGATTGGGCTTTTTGGCCTCTCCTGGCCCTGGGGGCCCTGATGGGAGGCTGTCCTGGGGCAGATTACCCAATTGCATGGCACCGGATCTGCCCTTAGCTTCGGAGTAGTCAATACAGATCTCGAACGATCTCATTCGGGGACTCCCCCTGCCGGCTTGATTCGCTCCTCGAGCGATGGGGTTGCAGGGACCGTGCCTGGCAGATCATTCTGCGGTCTGGTTCATGGTGTCGGCTGACCTCGACACGCTCACTCACAATTCACTTCCCCGGCGAGCCACATGCGATTTAAGGACTCAATCATCGCGCCCCTTGCTTCGAGCGACACTCCTACCCGAGCCACCGCATGGCGCGTGATACGAGCATTGTTGCAGACATCGAGCATGGCCCTTGCTGTGAGCCTGCCGGCGCACGGCCAGGGTGGCACGCTTCAGAGCATCACCACGCAGTTCGCTTCCAACAATGGTCAGGCAGGGAACATGTTCGACCTGAAAGCGACAAGGGACGTCAGGGTCATTGCCTTGGATGGGAACCTGGATACGGGGGCTCAAACAGTCGAGGTCTACATAATTTCCGGTGGCTTCCAGGGCCAGGAGAACAACCCGGGGGCCTGGACCCTCGTCGGAAGTGGACCGGTGACAGGTAACGGTACGGATGTTGTGACTCCGCTTCCCTTTGCCTTGGATATCGAGGTCAGCGCAGGGCAGATCATGGGGTTCTACGTCACGACCACTGCTACGGCGATCAACTACACGAACGGATCTGGAACTGAGCCGGCTGCCCAGAATCAAGACATGACTCTTCCTCAGGGTATTGGTCTGTCTTATCCCTTTGGAACAGTATTCAGCCCACGAGTCTGGAACGGGACGATCTACTACTACAGTACCCCCGGGCTTGCTTATTGCTTCGGTGATGGAAGCGGTAGCATCTGCCCGTGTGGGAATATGGGTGTGGGCGAAGAGGGATGTCAGAACAGTCTTGGCCGCGGTGGCGTCTTGCTACCAGGTGGCTCTGCCTCCGTGGCTCTGGACAACCTGAGCTTTACGGCTCTCGGGATGCCGTCCAGTCGTCCTGCACTCCTGATCACCGGGACAACCCACGCGAACGGTGGCCTGGGGGCGAGCTTCGGTGATGGCTTTCTTTGCGCGGGAGGCTCGACGGTGAAGCTTGGTGTGCAGATTACAGGGATGGGGGGCGAAGCAAGCTGGGGGGCTGGATTGCTGAGCTCTGGTGGCCTGCAGTCTGGGACTTCTCAGTTCTTCCAGGTTCTCTATCGGGATAGCTCTGCAATGAGCCCCTGCGGGATGCGCTTCAATGGGACCAATGGCGTGGAGATCGCACTGCTGCCCTGAGCCAAGGCGGGGAGCAGGATCCTCCGGGAAGCAGTAGGGCCCTCGCAGTGGCCCAGTCAAGACGCCTGCCGATACTTTCCCGGGCAGGATTGGAGAGTCGTGCTAGATTCGGCAGATCTTGCAGCTTTCGATCCCCCAGGTGGCCACGAGGCGAGCGTTGGATTGCGTGACCTCTCGACTTGTGAGTTCCCCGACTCACCAGGCAGCCACTGCCCTTGAATTAGGGTCGCTGCCCATCCGTGGCGGTGCTCGGATATCGGCTGTCCCCGACTCGAGGGCAACAGCGTGAGCGGGGGGGTGAAGTCACCATGGCCTGCGCTGGTCACCCTGTTGCTGCCCTTGGCGTCGGCAATGCCGACCCCTCATGATGGGCTCGACAAGCAGATTGCCACGGCAACTGATGAGCTCCGTCAGTCGCCGGGTAACGAGGCTCTCTTGATTCGGCGGAGTGATCTCTACCGGAGGCATGGCCAGTGGAACGAGGCATTCCGGGATCAGGCGCAAGTTCAAGAGCAACGCGAGAGTCAGGCGTTCGTGGTCGCCAGAACTCTTCTGTTCCGAGACCTGGGATGCCTACGGGCTGGGCAGGTGCTCCTCGATAGCTATCTCAAGAGGGATCCAGATGACGCAGGGATACGGGTCCTCCGCTCGGAGATCCTTGAGCAGCGTGGGCTGCTCCTGGCCGCGTTGGATGATCTGAACCTGGCGATCCCGCGCTTGGCCCACCCCGAACCAGACCACTATGTCGCCCGCGCGCGAATAGCTGCTGCCTGCCCCGAGTTGGGGGAGCGTGCAGCGGAGGTTGCCTTGCATGGGCTCGACGAAGGCATCGTCGAGCTCGGGCTCCTGGCATCCCTTCAGCTGACCGCGATCGAGCTAGAGAGAGGGCGCGAGAGATTCGACCTTGCGCTCGACCGGCTCGAGACGATTCGAGTCAGCAGTGCAAGACAGGAGACCTGGTTGCACTTGCGTGGCAACCTTCTGTCGGAGGCTGGTCGAACTGTCGAGGCCAAGCAGTCCTATGAGGAGTCTCTCGTGGCGATCCGGCGGTTGAGGCCCAAGCACCGCATGACCCCTGAGATTCGAGCACTAGAGCGAGCCCTGCTGAACAAGCTCGATATCCTGGCCCCTCCTGCTGAGGGTCCGGTCCCTAATTCACCTCCCCTCCACCAGCAAAAGTGATGAAGACCTTCTCGATACCCAGCTTGCCCAGAGCTGTCATGGCTCTCCTAGGAGCTGGCTGCGCGCTATCTCTCCTTGCGGTACCTGTGACAGCACAGTCTGACCAGCTCGTGGCTCCAGGCGCAGTCTGGAAGTACCTGGACGATGGAAGTAACCAGGGAACCGGATGGCGTGCGAGCTCGTTTGATGACAGCTCCTGGGCGCAGGGGCCCTCACAGCTGGGCTATGGGGATGGGGACGAGAACACCGTGGTCAGCTTTGGTTCAAATTCCTCCGACAAGCACATCACCACTTACTTTCGGCACAGCTTCGTGGTGCCGGATGCGTCCGTCTATCAGGCACTGACCCTGAGGTTGCTACGAGATGATGGGGCCGTGGCCTACCTGAACGGAGTGGAACTGGTGCGGAGCAACATGACCTCCGGCGGGTTCAACTTCGACACTGTTGCGCTCTCGACGGTATCGGGATCTCAGGAGGACACCTACTACCCCAAGGACGACATTGCCAGTGGGCTCTTGTCCGGGACCAACGTGCTTGCTGTGGAGATTCACCAGCGCACGAATACGAGCTCTGACATCAGCTTCAATGCGGAGCTGATTGCTCACCAGGAGCCTATTCTGAGTCGGGGGCCCTACCTGCAGAAGGGAACAGACACGAGCGTGACTGTGCGCTGGCGGACCTACCCAGCCAGCGACTCCTGGGTGTGGTACGGCACCTCGATCGGAAACCTCTCATCCGTGATCTCCGATCCAGCGCTGGTCTCCGACCACGAGATTGAAATCTCGGGCCTGGCACCAGGAACAACCTACTACTACGCGATAGGGGAGGGGGGAGTGCCCACGGTGGGTGATGACGCCGAGCACTTCTTCGTGACGAGCCCCATTCCTGGCACGGTTCAGCCTCTCCGTGTCTGGGTGCTTGGGGACTCTGGCACTGCAGACAGCAGTGCACGGGCTGTTCGAAACGCCTACACCAGCTACACCGGGACAACGCACACGAACCTGTGGCTCATGCTCGGCGATAATGCCTATACCTCGGGAACCGATGACGAGTATGAGGCTGCAGTCTTCGATATGTACCCGGAGATGCTTCGTAAGAGCGTGCTCTGGCCAACTCGAGGTAATCACGAGACTAGCTCCTCCACCTACTACGGGATCTTCAGCATGACCACGGGAGGAGAAGCTGGTGGTTTGCCCTCGGGGAGTGAGGCCTACTACTCGTTTGATTACGCCAATGTCCACTTCATCTGTCTCGATTCTCAGGGAAGTAACCTCTCCACCGGGGGGGCCATGGCGACCTGGTTGCAGGCAGACCTGGCAGCTACCAATCAGGACTGGGTGATCGCCTTCTGGCACCACCCGCCCTACACCAAGGGCTCGCACAACTCGAACACGGAGTCGACCCTCATCACCATGCGCCAGAACTTCCTGCCGATCCTGGAGGCTGGGGGAGTTGATCTGGTGCTTTGCGGTCACAGTCACTCATACGAGAGATCCTTCCTGCTGGATGGGCACTATGGCCTGGGTGGAACTCTGACCGCTGACATGGTTCTCGATGGAGGTAGCGGGCAGGAGGAAAACGATGGTGCCTACAACAAGTCCAGCGGAGGCAATCGTGGGGCGGTCTACACCGTTGCGGGCAGCTCTGGCAAGACCGGCGGTGGCTTGCTGAATCACCCGGCCATGTTCACCTCGCTGAATGTGCTGGGCTCGGTTGTTCTCGATATCAACGGTGGTCGGCTGGATGCAACCTTCCTGCGGACGAACGGGTCGGTGGGGGACCACTGGACCTTTCTGAGTGACTCCTTTACTGGCGCCTATTGTGTGGCATCGCCAACCTCGGAGGGGTGTGCGGTGCAGATGAGTGCAACTGGAGTGCCCAGTGTGACCGATCCCACGCCGTACTTCCTGGATGCCAGCGGTGCGCCCAATGACAAGTTCGGGCTCCTGTTCTATGGCTACACGCCAAACAACGTTCCGTTCTACAATGGGCGCCTTTGTATCAAGGCTCCGTTGACTCGCACCACGATTCAGAATTCTGGTAGCGGTCCATTGCCCTGTCTGGGCTCCTTCTCCCTTGACTTCAACGCCAGGATTCAGAGCGGAATAGATGGTGGTCTCGTACCAGGTGCAACTGTCTACTCTCAGTACTGGTTTCGGGATGTGGTCGGGACTGCCGGTCTCAGCGATGGCTATCAGTTCGTGATTCAGCCGTAGTCCTTTCTCTTGCACCGGTCGAGCCCCGCCTTCTGGGTGGGGTCGGGTTCTTGAGCATCCACCAGGATCTGTACGATCGAACCTCGGTTCAGTGCTTCAGCTTGAATCGAGCGGAGTTGCGGGATATAGAACCTCGTAGTGATGGCTGATAGCGAGCATTCTGCGCCCATCTTCGGCAGAGCCTGATGAAGAACCTGCGCGACTACGGAATCGTCACGGGCGCCTACTGGGCGTTCACGCTGACCGACGGTGCCTTGCGGATGCTGGTGCTGTTGCACCTGCATGACATTGGCTACTCGCCCTTCGAGATAGCCTCGTTGTTTCTCTTCTACGAGTTCTTCGGGGTTGTCACCAATCTGCTTGGCGGTTGGATTGGGGCCAGGATTGGCTTGAAGCCCACCCTGACGGTCGGCCTCGGCTTGCAGGTCATCTCCCTGGGATTGTTGGCGGCGAACTCATCGAGCCTGAGCGTGCCGCTGGTACTCGTGGCCCAGGCGCTGAGCGGTACGGCGAAAGACCTGACGAAGATGAGCTCCAAGAGCTACGTCAAGCTGGTCGTGCCCGATGGAGACCAGCGAGGATTGATGCGGCTGGTGGCGTTACTTACGGGGTCCAAGAACACGCTCAAGGGGCTGGGCTTCTTTCTGGGGGGCTGGCTATTGACCCTGCTTGGGTTCCGCGTGACCTGTCTGGCCATGGCCGCGGCACTCTTGCTGGCTCTCTCGATGGCGGCCTTGACCCTGCCTCCCGCTGTTGGACGAACCAAGCGCAAGATCAACCTGAAGCACCTGATCTCGCGAGATGCTCGCATCAACTGGCTCTCGGCGGCCCGCCTGTTCTTGTTCGGTGCACGCGACGTCTGGTTCGTACTTGCCCTCCCCGTCTTTCTCTCGAGCAGCTTGGGCTGGAGCCACGCAGAGGTTGGTGGGGCGCTGGCTCTCTGGGTGATCGGGTACGGTCTGGTCCAGGCCCTGGCACCGCTGCACGTCGGCACGAGCAGTGCTGGAGACTCTGGCGATTCTTCTCGTGCAGGAGAGCTTGGAGGGTGGACCTTGGCCCTGGTGATTCCGCTGGGTGGGATGATCGGTGGGCTGCTCCTGGGGGCGCCAGTCGTGGTCACCTTGGTCTCCGGCCTGGTGTTGTTTGGTGCCGTGTTCGCCACCAATAGCGCTATCCACAGCTATCTCATCGTGGCTTATGCGGATGCCGATCGGGTAGCCCTGAGCGTGGGCTTCTATTACATGAGCAACGCAGCCGGGAGACTCATCGGAACCCTGCTCTCTGGAGTCCTCTATCAGATGGCTGGCCAGGGACAGGCAGGGCTGAATCTGTGCCTTGCCGCTTCGCTGTTGTTCGTGGTTGTCTCATTTCTGTTCTGCCTCCGCCTGACGTCGGCTGAGGATCATCTCGAGCCCCGAGCTGAGCTCTAGGTGATCTTCGGGGAGTTGGGCTGTGCCGTCTGCTTCAGGTGCGCAGTAGCCCGGTCGAGCCCCGCATGAGCACCTTGTGAGCACGCCGCTCCCTGGTCTTGGGCACAGGCCAGCAGAACAGGAAGAAGGGCCACTCCGAATGTGACTTCGAAGTGGCCCTTGCAGCTCGGGACTAGTCCCGCTTCGCTCTGGTGCAACATCATGGGCATGGCCAGAGGCTGGAAGAGGATCAATCTTCCAGCCAGATTCGTCCTGGGGGATGGGCGTGACCTGTGAGCCCAGGCCAGGAGAGAGAGCATGGCTCAGGTGATCGCGCCCGGAGCGAATCGGGGGAGTAAAGGCCGCTGCCTTTTGTTGCCTCAGAGAGAGAAAGAGCTGCTGCGGATCCCACCAACCCGGTGGTCGGCAGAGCACCAGGTTTGATGTCCTGCCTCCTGGTGCAATCAATGCGCGCTCTTTCCTGGAGAAGCCCGCAGGGAATCCCTGGGATTCTTTTTGGCGGTTCCAGGTGGACTCCAGGGCCTTCATGCCGCTCGCGGGGGGCCGAAAGGTCACCCATTTCCCCGGCCGGCCGGGGGAAGCCGCTTGGAGTTCCTGCAGCTCAGAGCAGGGGTTGGCTCGAGTACCTGGCCCGTTCCGGGCAGGCCTGCACTGGTCCGGTTGGGCATGACTTGCACCTCGGAGGCCGGGTGTTGATACTCGACCATGTATCGCCATGACCGAGTCCAAGCACAAGCACGTCAGTGAGCTCCTGAAGAAGATCTCTCGGGGCGACCAGAAGGCCGCCGACGCTCTCTTTCCGATGTTGCACGACGAGTTCCTGGCACTCGCCCGGAAGTTCATGTCTCGTGAGAGAGTGGATCACACGATCGAGCCGACCGCCCTCGTGAACGAGGCCTATCTGCGCCTCGTGGACCAGCGTGAAGCGGACTGGCGTAGCAAGTCCCATTTCATGGCCATCGGTGCCAAGGCCATGCGGCGCGTGCTGGTTGACCACGCGCGCTCGAAAGGTCGTGCCAAGCGCGGCGGTGGGATGGAGCGCATCGAGCTTCGAGAGGATCTGGCCCTGTCCCCCGGTCGGTATGAGGACGTGCTTGCGGTTGACGAGGCAATCGAGAAGCTCAGTGCACTCGACGAACGGCAGGCCAAGCTGGTGGAGCTACGCTTCTTCGGAGGCCTTGGAATGAACGAGGTAGCCGAGGCCCTGGGGGTCTCGCTACGAACCGTGGAGAGCGACTGGACCATGGTTCGAGCCTGGCTCCGCAATGAACTCGGCGAAGACCGAGCCCCAAGAACTTGACAACCGCCAGGTACGCGCGCGTCAAGGAGCTCTTTCAGGCGGTCGTCAAGATGGACCCGTCTGAGTGGGATACCTACCTCGAGCGAGAGTGTGGCAAGGACAGCGCCCTGCGGGGGCAGGTGCAGGAGTTGTTACGGCACCATCGTGACGAGACGGTCCTGGACCTTCCAGGAGTGGAACCACGCCCTCGGACACGCTTCACCTTCCCCAGGGGCAAGGGCGATAGCGGAAGCGAGTATCGACTGGGAGTTCGACGGCACCGATTGGTCTCGATGGCAATTCTTGTACTGACGCTCTCCCTGTTTGGTCTGGGGGTTCGTCAGCTCCTGGTGATCACGGAGCGCTACGAGCAGTCCCTCCACAATGCCCTTCAGGAGATCGTGGGGCTGAATGCCGAGCTACTTGAGCGCTGGGCGATCTCGAAGGAGCGCAAGCTGAGCTGGGTTAAAGCCCACGAGCTGAGAGCAGAAGTGGATGCACTGGTGGCAGCCCACCGAGAAGGTGGCGACTCAGTTTCTGGGAAGAAGAGTGAGCAAGGCGCCAAGCTTCGGCAGGTCGTCGCTGCGCTGGCACCCGATGGCGCAGGAACTCAGTACCTGCTGGTCTCGATGGACGGGCAGGTCCTTGCCGCCTCAAAGCAGCGCGAGTTCCTGGTAGGCGGGCGATACTCACCAAGGGGAGCCGAGCTGATCGAGGAGACACGCGAGGGGCCTGCGATCCTGCCGCCGTTTCGCCTGGACGACTTGATTCGAGTGTGGCCCGCGGATGTGCCCGTACCAGAAGTCGTGGGTTATGCGGACCGACTCTACCCGGTGGAGCAGAGCATGACCGAGCTGGATCGCGAGGCCGCGGTTGCTTCGGCGATGATGATCATCTGTGAGCCGATCAGCGACAGATTCTGGGAGGGTGCCGCGGCCCGGGTCGATGCGATCGATGCAGACGTCTATGCGTTCAATGATCGTGGAGTGATGATCTCTCGCAGTCGCTACGAGGACACCGCAGAGGTCGCGGCTCTGCTGGGCGGGCTGAAGGGGTCCGCTCTCAACCTCACACTGCGAGATCCAGGCCAGCTGCTGACGAAGGGCTCGGTACCGGGTCTCGAGGAGCAGGGTAGATGGCCCCTCACCGAGATCGTTCGAAGGGCCCGGGCATCGGCCGAGAGCGAGGGGCCATTCAGCGGAGTTGAGCTGGATGGTTATCGAAGCTATCGCGGCTTGGACTCTATCGGAGCCTGGGAGTGGATTGACAGCCTCGACATCGGGGTGGTGGTTGAGGCAGAGCGCAAGCTGGCACTGACCCACGTCAGATCCACCGAGCGAATCGCGGCCCTGTTGCTCTTGATGCTCCTGCTGCTAGCTCTTGCGGCCCTCTACTCCTCGCTTGCGGCTGAACGACTATTCAGCAAGGCGGAGGCCGGAATGGAACTTGGACAGTACAGGCTGCTCCGCGAGATCGGCGAGGGGGGGCTAGGTCGGGTCTTCCTGGCGCGCCACTCTCGCCTACGTCGCCTGGCTGCGGTCAAGCTGATCAAGCACGAGCTGCTCAATGAGGAGACTGTGCTGCGATTCGAACGCGAGGTACAGCTCACCTGTGAGCTCTCTCATCCCAACACGTTGGTTGTCTACGACTATGGTCGAAGTGAGTCGGGTACCTTCTACTACGCGATGGAGTACCTGCCTGGGGTTACTCTGGCTGAGTTGATCAAGGCCGAGGCGCCTCTACCTGTTGGCCGAGCGATCTACATCCTGCGTCAGCTGCTGAGCTCTCTGGCGGAAGCTCACGGGATCGGTATGGTCCACCGCGATGTCAAGCCGCTCAACGTGATGATCAATCACATGGGCGGTGAGTACGATCTGGTCAAGGTGCTCGATTTTGGTCTGGCCAAGGAGGCTCATGGGGATGACCTGGACCTGACGAGTGATGGAATGGTCAGCGGTACGCCGCTCTACATCGCTCCAGAGCGGTTCTTGGGAGAGGGAGAGCTCGACCCACGCTCGGATCTCTACTCGGTGGGCACGATTGCCTACCAGCTGCTGACCGGTCAGGTGCCCTTCGATGCACCCACGCGGATGGAGCTGCTGCTCAAGGTGCAGAACCTGGCGGCACCGCGTGTCTCTGAGATCGAGGGGGTGCAGGTGCCATCGGTGCTCGACGAGCTGATTCAGGCGGCCATGGCCAAGCTTCCAGAAGATCGTCCATCCAGTGCCGCGGAGATGGCGAGCCTGCTCGAGGAGCTGCAGCGAGACTATCCCTGGAGCCAGGCAGAGGCGAAGGCCTGCTGGGCAAGCAGGGAGGCTTCGGGGGCCGGCGGGAAGGAGGCTGGGGATCCACGCACTCCTCGTCCCCGGGGCTAGAGAGTTCTGCCGCAACTTCCCGCCAAGGGGAGCCGTACTCACCTGGCGACGGTTCAGGATGTGTTACCCCGGCGCGTCAGCTCCGGACTCAGAATCCCTGGGTGACCGAGAGAAAGTACTGCCAGCCTTGGGCCTCCAGGTCGCCGGCTCCACCACTGAGGCTGATCGTTGAATCTTGCCAGCGCGCTCCCAATCCGACGAAGGCACCGGTCCATACTGCGAACTCAAAACCGAAACGACCGTAGACGCCGGTGCCGAAGCCGCTGCCACTCTCGGACTCGATCGTCTCCTCCGATTTCTGGTTGTAGTCGGCAAAGGTGATGACTGGTCCGGCCCCGCCATAGACACGTGCACGGTCTCCCAGCGGAATACTGAGGAAGGGCCCACCGTAGAGATCGATCATCAGGAGGTCGACCTTGACCGCGACTGTCAGCCCCCCGCCATCAGAAACAAAAGCACTGCCGCCACTGCGCCAGCCGAAGCCGATCATGCCCTCGATGCCAAAGTCGAGGCGTTTCCCGGCCACCTTCCACTGGGCACCTCCACCGATGACCGGATACTGATTGACTCCACTCGAACGGCCATCTACAGAGCTGCTTCCGCCACTGAGTTCAACCTGGTCGAGTCTTGCCGCACCGATATAGCCCTGCAGGACTGGTTGACCAGGTCGCCACTCTTGAAGAGCCTGGCTCTTCTGCCGGTACTGCTCATAGGTCTGCGGGGCTGAGCTCGTGTGAGACCGGTAGAGGCTCTCCTGGACTTCGCCAGCCACTGGATTGCTTTCGACCTCCGTGTACGAGGCTTCCAGGGCCGGCGCTCCTCGGAGCGCCGGGGAAATGGCCTTGGAACTGGAGGCACAGCTGGTGGTAATCAGCAGGAGGAGAGCGGAGATGATTCGCATGGAGGAGATGTTTGCGGGAGAGGCCCCCGGCCTTCTGGAATACTGTGCACGAAGGATAGATGTCCGGGTGCCCAGCCGCCACGATCGAAATGTGATGCTGATCTCGTTATCAGATTTCAGCCCCCACATCACACCCGCGCCAGCTCCAGTCCGGCCCCCCCCCGGGGGATTTCGGCCATGAGACGACTCTACCACGGGGTGAGACCGGCTTACCTCCTTGCCTCGAACCGTCAGGGAGATCGTGGCCTCGGCCAATCCTACCTGGGCATGAACGGTTGGTCCTGACACCGGACTCCTTGCTCGGTGTCAGGGCACCTCCTACTGAGCGGGAGGTTTGACCTCCCGGATCACCGCGCCTCTCTCGCTGTCCAGAACCAGGATTGCCAGGCGATCCATGTCGCTGACGGGGACCCCAGAGACAGAAGTGTAATCGAATCGACCTCGAAGGTCCGTGTAGCCATCCTTGTGGAACTTCACGATGCCTTTCTCTTCGGAGAACACCTTGACGTAGACACTGGAGAGGGGCTTGCCGGATCCGGCGTCTGTGACCCTGAGTTGGCCGTAGTTGTCCATCGTCTGTACCTGAAGTGTGTTCGCGAAGTGTGTCTGGCGCCTTACCAGACCGGCTGCGCGAACCTCTATCAGCACATTCGTGGAACGGAACTCCTCAGGAATGGCCTGAACAAGAGCACTGCCATCTGTGGGCAGTGAGACCCGATCCATACGGCTGGGCTTGACATAGCCAAAGGCGGCCGTCCCCTGCTGCACGAAGGGGCTGGTCGAGAAGAGAAACTCGACATCCATGACGTAGTAACGCAGTTCGCAATCGGAGAGGTGGGCGTGCCGAACCTCGATACGTCCTGCTTTCAGCTCGAACTCGAGCGTGGGCTCGTCAGCAACGAGTGTATCGTTACCGCCCGCGCTCTCGCTGGTGCCTGCCGTGGGATCGGATTCTCCTGCAGCTTCCGCCAGTTGAGCTCGTACCTCAGCGAATCGTTCTCTCCAGCGAGGAACGGGGTGGTCCACGTAGCGCGCTGCAATCGAAGCTGCTCGCGAGACGTCCTCAGTGAAGAAGTCCATGTAAGCATCCATGTAGTCGTACTGGATTTGCATGGGGAGGTTGCCTCGGTCGATGCGATTGAAGCTGGTCATGGCCTCAGCAATGCGCCCCTGAAGTAGCAAGTGATAGGTCACACTCATCCAATCCTCATCGGCGAGTTGGGGCTTGTACGCGAGAATGAGCAACAGCTCGTTGTACTGAATCGCGAGCTCAGTATTGAGGATCTCGTGCTTGGCTCCCAGCGGGTGGGCACGAGGGTTGAAGAGCGGGCGAAACTCCATTCGCTGCCAGGAGCGCCGCTCGATGGGATTGATCGACAAGAGGGGGGTCTCGAGCCAGGGGCCGCAGCTGTTCACAAGGCCACTCTTGTGGCGCAGGAATTCTCGCACCGTCCCCGGGTCCTGGTGCTTGAGACCATAAGACCAGAGGGTCTCGCTGAAGGTGTGACGATCGCGCAGGAGTGTGGTCACCGCGTCGAAGGCCTCACGCTGACTCATCCGCCATGCAAGACGATCGAGGTCCAGGCTCTCGATATTTGCCTGAACAAGGAACTGCTTGAGAGCTTCGAGATTGGAGCGTTGGGAGATGAACTCCCATGACTCCGTATCAACGGTCGTGGGAACGGCCACCACCTTCATGGTCGCGGCGATGGCACTGGCCAGCAGCTCTCCATTCTGGTTGGCGTGCGCGGGGTAATGAGTGAAGGTGCCGGCTTGCGGGAAGTAGAAGGCGTACTCGATCTTCTTGGTGGCGTAAGCGCCTAGCTGAAGGTTTCTCCCAATCGTCTCGAAGCTGGAATCGATGGGCAGAGCGCCCTGGGGGATTTGCAGCATGAGATCCATCTCGACAGGCTCTGCCGCGGGGTTGGTGACAACCACGCGGCATCCGTAGGGTACTCCTCGGAGAAACTCGTCTTGAACCTGCCTCTCCTCGGATTCACCACCTCCCGGGTGCTGCCGATCGTTCAAGGCAAAGATCTCCTGACCTACTAGCAGAGCAGTGTCTTCGCTACTGGCTGAGACGGGAGCAAACTCCTTGAGGACGAGGAAGAGTGGACCTCCGGCGAGCAAGATGCCTGTCTCGTCCTTCCTGGAGAACTCATGGTCCGAGGCTTCGAACGGCAGGTCCATCAAGGCCAAGGCCGTCAGCATCTCGGCCAGATTTCGAGAGGCCTCCGCAAAGTGGGTGGAGTGGAAGGGCTGGCTCGGATCGCTCTTGGCGAAGTCGAGCCAGAAAGAGTTGATGCCGATTAGCTCTGGTCCCTGGCTTGTGATTGGGCGGTTCCAGTAGTTCTGCTCGAGATAGATCCGAGTTGGTTCGACGCCGGCAGCCAGTGCTCGTACGTTCTTTCGTCGACTTCGATTTTTCTCTATCTCTTGCCCAAGGAAGAAGTCGTCACTTCCAGTTCGCAGCTCTTCCTGGTCTTCTTCATCTCCGACGTATCCAAGTGCCTTGAGAGATTCGGCCAGTGCTCCAGGACCGCTGGGCCCTGGCGTTGACGGACCGCCACCGCTGGGAAGGTCCATGTCAAAAGGATCCGTCTCGGACTCACTCCGCCTGGAATCCAGGGCTGAGCCCTCCAGAGCAAACTTGAAGAGCCTCTTTTCGACTGTTGTTAGGGCAGGCTGCAGCTCAAAGAGGTCCTGGAGGTGTCGCAACGCGCTCTTGCGCTGCCCCGGCAGCCGGCGTGCAAGGAGGATTTTCTCGAGCGTGTTCAGGCGCTGGAATGACCAGGGGTCAAGATAGCGGGAGAGGTTGTTCCCGAGCATCCAGTGGTCGAGAAAGGTCTTGTCCGCCTTATTCGCTAGGTATGGGGCAACGATCCCATCGAAGAACTCACGGTCTTTCTGGTACAGGAAGAGGTGGAGCTCGTGACAGGCAAACTCGGAGTAGCGCTGACGCTTCTCCAGGTCATCGAGCTTGTCCCAGCGAGGAAGGAAGGAGAATCTGTCCAGCTCCGCCGTGGGGTTCAGTGTGCGATAGAGCTGAAATACATCGGCCAGGGTCTCATAGGTCTCGAACCGTGTTCCAGTGGTGGAACGGATTGTGGTTCGCTCTCCCTTGGCGACGAATTGGATGCGTCGTTGCTCGCTGAAGTGCTCATCTGGAGTCAGTGCATTCACCAGCCTGCGGTCTCTGATGACCAGAGGAGTTGCAGCTCGCTCCACGCTTGTCGAGATGAGTCTCTCATCGTCCACCACGATCACCTGCAGCTGACTGCCGTCACCGAGATGATCGAATGGAATCCTGAGGGTTCCGTCCTTCCTTGGCCGAAGGTTTGCCAGAACGACCGAGGGTGAGGCGAGAAAGTCAAGGTTGGCAAGTGTTCCCGGTGCATGGCGATATGGGCTGGGGGGGGGAGGGCTGGCGCCGCCCATTCCCTCGGCCCTCTTGCCTTGTCGACCACCGAACTGTCCACCTGCACCTCCTCCGATACCAACGAGTGTCCGACTCCCCTCGTGGGCCCAGGGATTCAGGAGGAGCCCCGGTCTGGAGAGCATGTTCCCCGGAAACTTCTCTGCGAACCGCCTCGCGAGGATGTAGCGGTACTCTTCACCGATCTCTCGACCGGAGTTGAAGCTCGAGTGGGCGAACTTGAGCTCCTGCTCACCCAGTTGTCGAGGCTCCTTGGTATTCAGGGCAGAGAATGCCTCATAGGCCGGGTTGAAGTGGCGATCGATCAGGTGGACACGCGTCCTCGGGCCCGAATTGGACAGCTCGAGCTCGAGCCCTTCATCCGAGAATTCCGCTCGAACCAGCTGGACACTCGCGGGTGTGCGCTCGAGAGCACGAGACTTGCCAACGAACCAGTTTCCGCGCCTCTCACCACTGGTGATGTGCACTGCGACCCGCTGGCCGGTCCCCTTGAAGAGCAGGTCGTAGTCACCTGCCGGTAGTCCACGGAGCTCTGCAAAACCACCTGCGAATGTGACGTTCTTGCTGCGGTCCGCGTAGTAGTTGGAGCCCCGCATTTCCAGCAGGGACACCAGGTTGCTGTCAGGCGAATCGGTGGTGACATCATGAGGAATGCGGAGGACTTGACCCACACGCCCATTGATCGTGTGGCGATGGCTGGCACGTGTTGTGGCCAGTTGCCAGGGACCAAAGTCTTGCGGCATTTGCAGTATCCGCACGGTCTCGACAGCAGGGAGTTCACCCAGAAGGACTCGGCCAGTCGCGCTTGTCTCCAGGTCAACCTGAAGCGGATCTCTGAATCCGCGGAGATTCAGCTCCAGGCTCAACAGCTTACCGGGGACAGGCTCACCATTCTTCCCAAGCACATTGACGAAGTATCCCGAGGCATCTCGCCCCAGGATGGGGCTGTGAACCAGCGTGGTGGTGTCGATGCGGCTCAGAGAGAAGGTGCTCTTTTGACTCCTGATTCGCTGCGATTTTCCAAGGCTGAGGTTCTCGACCGTTCCACTGAGAACCACCTCCAGCGTCTGGAGATCCGGCGGAACTGAGAACTCGTGGATGAGGTCCTCGCCTCCGCGGAGCTTCAGGTCGCGTACATCGATGGATGTGCGTGTGCCGTCCAAGGTCACCCCGGTGATGGTCAGCTCTGGATTCTCAAGCAAGGAGAGGTCTGCCGGAGCACCATTGATCTCCAGGCTGGTCCGCAGCAGGAGCGGCGCTACCGCACCCGAGATCAAGGACTCGCGGTCCACGTAGGCACCGGCACGTAGCTTGTACTCTTCACTCCGATGGACAAAGCTGGTGACGGAGACCAGCGATCCGCTGGTCAGAATGATGGACTTGGTCCCCGGCTCGGTGCTGTAGGGCACCAAGATCTCGCCCTCATCGGCCGCGAAGCGGCGACCGCCGAGATAGATGTCGGAGCCGGCAAGGCGCTCGCCGGACTCAGATGTAACCTCGAATACATGGCCTGCGGAGCCCAGGCGCTCCCGGAGCTGGAGACTGCCCTTGTGGATCACAGCGCGACTGGACAGACCTCCGGCGATGAAGTCCACGACGTAGACACCAGGGCGCGAAAGCTGCGGAAAGTCGAAGCGGCGACTTATCCTTAGCAGAGGGTGATCGGTGTAGGTGTAGGTTCGTTCATCGGCGGCCACCAGACCGTCAAGATCGATGGAAGCATCCACCTCCTTTCCATGTGCAAGAGCGTAGGCCAAGGAGTCGATTTCAAACACCTTTACCAGAAGCGTGCTCACATTCTTCGTGTTGACTTCAAGTGCAACCGGTTCGTCTTCTTCGAAGTAAGTGGTCTGAGTGCTGGCGAACTCGATCTCCACGCGGGCCTTGAGCTCCTCGAAGGCCTCGTTGTCATCGAGCATCGAGTACCAGCGCTCGATTCCTGCAGCTCCGTAGAGAATCTTGGTCTCCGCAAAGACCGGATTCAGGTAGCTCTCGCTGACGTACTTGGAGAATGAGCTCCAGTCCGAGTCGGTGCGAAAGAAGTGCTCCAGGTAGGCACGTACCAGGGTCTGTGCGCTCCCCGGATCTCCGAGGGGAGTCAGCTGCTCTCCGCTGTCGACAACGAGCTCCCGGCTTCCACGCTTCTCGAGCCAGGCCTGGGACACGTACGGACTCCGACGGGGGAGACTGAGGAACTCCGTGAATCGAGCTCGATCCGGTGATCCAGCAGCCAGGTCGTGCATCAGTCGATGCTGAAGTACGTGTGCCTTGAGAGTGTTGTAGGCGGGGGTGAGCCGCTTGACGAAGGACGAGAGTCGCTCCAGGTAGGCAAGGCGTTGTTCGGGGTCCTGCCGCCATGCCACATCGTCATTGGGAATGAGCCGTCTCAGATAGATCTTGATGAAGGCGCTTTCATTGAGGAGTGATGGCCGCTTCTCTACACAGGCCTCGAGTTGTTCCAGCAGCAGGGATGAGTGAACCCTGAGGGAGCCAAAGCCACCACTGGTGCGCATGTCCAGCTGTCGAAGGATCAGATCCACGAGGTGGGGCGTGTCGGGCCGCTGAACTCGCTTCAGTAGCAGAAGGAGCTGGAGATCTGTGAGCTCCCGACCTGCGAGCCTGTCGAGCATGGAGTCCTCGAATCCGTTCAGGGAGTTCGGGTGCATCTCGAAGGCACGAGCCGTCATCGATTCAAGGCTCAGGAGTGCAGGATCCAGATGACCGGGGAGGGGGGAGGCCTCGCCGGGTACCTCTCGCTTGTGATCGAACTTCAATCCAAGCCATCTGATCAGGTACTGGAAGGTCCGCTGGGGCTGCTCCAAGAAGCTCAAGAGTGCCTGCCGGTTCTCGATGCTCTCAACGAGCTGGTCTCGGCCGTGTCTTTCGATCCAGGTGTTCAGGAGAGCGGGAACCCCCTGGAGCTCGCCCGCATTCTGCAGGTGTAGGCACTGATAGAAGTAGTAGTCGCGTGTGCCGGGGGACAGGTTTTCAAGCGCCTTGCCACGGTCAAGGGCCAGTGCGTACTCCTCCACGAAGCCGATCTCTTGTCCCTGAGGGAGTGCGATAGGGGCGAGCAGGAGGCTGGAGAGTAATAGCTTGAAGAGACGCATTTTGACTCGTGTGGGCATCATGTTCTTGGCTGAACGGTGAGTAGCTCCTCGGGTTCATGGACAGTGAGGTAGGTCCTCATTGGTGCCAACGCTACAGATTGGTGATCTATTGGCACGCAAGCGGTGTTTTTCTGCTCCGGAGGGTCCCTCAGGGAGGCGTGGACACGACCCTGGACCAGAAAAGGAGTCTGCGAGCATCAGCACACGTCCGGCTCAGCTACCTGAAAAGCTCTTAGATCGACCGGTCTGGTTGACTCGCCGGGGGCTCCGGGATCGGTTTGACCAGCAGGATAGGTTCCCCAGGGGCCTGCTGACAGCTTGGTCCCCGTGCGATCTCACTCGGAGGGGAGGCCAACAGCAAAGACGAGGCCGCAGATCACTGCCAGTAAGCAGAACATCAGCTGCCTGAGGGGTGCTCGATGCTGAGGCCCTTGGTCACGGGAGACTGCAAGGGCAACCAAGCACTGCAGCATGTAATACAGCGCAAAGGCCCGGGATGCGTAGGCGATGATTGAGTTGACGTTTGTCTCCCAGGTCAATGCCAGGGTGGTCAGCAGGATCAGCAGGTAGCCGTATCGCACGGGGAGCTTGCCCTGTGTGCTCTCCTCCAGGAGGCCTCCGGCTCCGGAGTTGTCGGCGACCGCCGCGCTGAACTGGCTCCCGACGGCAGCCAGTGAGATAAGCAGGGGGAGAGCAACTGCAACGGGGGCGGTCATCTCGATGATCGCAGTCACATCAGCTTGGAGCCCGTCGCGGAAGAGCACCGTGGCCAGGGAAATGAACAGCAGGTAGATCAGTGCGGAGATCAGCTGCGCCCGGCGCATCGTGGTGATGCGCTCGTCGGCGCTGTGGTGGCTACCGAGGTAGCGCGAGGTCTCAAAGCCCTGCACCACGATGAGCAGACCCAGGAGCACTCGTAAGTCGTGCAGGTCCATCGAGGAAGAGACTGCTGGCAGGGCCCATTCCCCCGAGAGTGCCAGCTGCGCGTTGTAGGCAGCTAGCCCCACGAGCAGGGCGGCGATCATTCCGAGGTTGAGACTGACCGCGTACTTCTCGATGGTCTCGAGACGCTCGAGTCCGCGCCAAATTCCGACCACGCCGATCGAGATGAGCAGCACTGAAGTGATCAGGTTGGAGGCCAGCTCACTCTCGACCCCGAGGGCGTTGAGCACGAAGGCGGAGAGCAGTTGGAGGTAGTAGGTGACCGAGATGAAGTAGGCCACGGCCAGTACCAGCCTCGAGAGGAATGCCAGACGCTGGACATGTCCGTGCAGCTGGTTCTCGATGGGCTCGAAGTGCCGGATATTGAATCGAATCGCACTACCGACACCGTAGGCTACCACCAACAGGAGGCCCATGCTGACGACGGCCAGGTTGCCGACGATGCCGGCAAGCAAGGGCGCGCTCACCAGGAAGCCACTCCCCATGATCGAAGCCAGGGGCGTCACTGTCGCCCTCCAGCTCGACGAGCTGGACAGTTGCTTTGATGTCAGCAAGTAAGCGCTGACGACGAGTGCGACAGCGATGATGATTGCGCTCAACATGGTCAGCGAGTGGGCAGAGGGGTCTCGAGCGAGCCGGACATGCCCTCCGCTTGGGGCCACCCGAAAGGACGTGGAGAGGTGGTAGCCTTGTGGGTGCTACGAGCCTTCACTGATCACCCCCTTTCCCGCAGTGCGCTCGGTGAATTCGCGCAGGAAGGCATCGCACTTGCTCAGGGGAATCTCGAGCGTGAGCCGCACCTCAGCCCCATACTCCATCCCCTCTGGATCGAAGCCGAACTCGTTTACCAGGCCCTGAATGGGGCCGGAGCATTCGTATGAATACTCGAATTCGAAGCGACGCTTGAGGATCACCTCCACGGGCCCCGCCAGATCCAGAGCCTCGGCAGCGGCTCCGCCGTAGGCACGCACAAGTCCACCTACTCCGAGCTTCGTGCCGCCGAACCATCTGGTGACAACTACCGCCACGTCCACCAATTCGCGCCCGTCAATGGCTTGCAGGATCGGCTTGCCACCAGAGCCCGAAGGCTCTCCATCATCCGAATAGCGAAAGCGCTTCCCATCCCGGCCGAGACGCCAGGCTGAGCAGTGGTGACGTGCGTCATGAAACTCGCGCCGCACCTTCGCGAGCAGCTCCTGGGCCTGCTCGTCGCTTGAGGCCGGAGCGACGGTGGCCAGGAAGCGTGAACCCTTCACCTTCTCGATCTGGTGGCTGAATTCGTCCGCCAGGGTCAGGTAACTCTCCTCCATGGGAGGATGACTAGCGTGTCAGCTCGGCTGCCTGGACATTGTCCAGGAGGCGAACCACCAGACGAACGATACGGCTCATCTTCTCGTAGTCGATCTTCTCGTAAGTATCAGTCGGCCTGTGATAGTCGGGGTGTTCTCCGGTCGAGAGAAAGGTCACGGGAATCTCCAGGTTGTCGTGGAAGTTCATGTGATCGGAGCGGCGCCAGTACTGGTCCTGACTCTGCAGCTCGGCGAAGCCCTCGACCTCGGCCAGGCTGTAGGCGGCGCCGGCCAGGGAGTTGAAGGCGTCGTGTTCCCGGCTCGGCGTGATGTAGAGCTCATCGGTCTCCGTTCGACCGATCATGTCGATGTTGATGTCCAGGACCGGGGTGCAGCCCTCCGGGAGCCAGGGATCTTTCGTCCAGGCCCGAGAGCCCCAGAGCCCCTTCTCCTCACCGGAGACCCACAGCAGTAGCACGGAGCGCTTCATGGGTCCGTAGGCTCTCAGCGCATCAGCAACCCCGAGGAGCCCGGTGGTCCCTGAGGCGTTGTCGTCTGCACCGTTGTAGATCTGTCCTCGGCGCTCGCCCACATGATCGTAGTGAGCTGAGATGATCATGACCTCCTTCGATAGTTCTGGGTCGGACCCCGGCCAGAAGGCACAGACATTGCTCACCATGATCTCTTCATCCACGGCGTCACGCTCCTCGGTGATCTCGAGACCCAGGTCGTGGCCGAGCGGAGGGAACTCACCTTCCCAGGGGCTGGTAGACAGCTCGAAGAGCTGGGTTGCTGCCTCGCGGGTCAGCATCACCTGTGGCAGAAGCTCCACGGACTTACGTGCCTTGATGCTGGGCTTTGAGCCCTCCAGCATCTGACTCGCGCGCTTGGCGAATTTCTCGTCATAGCTGTCTCGCTTGTACTTGGGGCCTGGAGTCGCGATGACACCGAGTGCTCCGGCCTCCTGACAACGCTCGATCGCCTTGCGAAGGACTCGCCCGGTGTCCAGCACCAGTGCCCAGCGCCCCTCGAGATCGGCGGCTGCCACCTCGTCCTTGGAACCGCCTCCAACACATACCACGCCGGCCCGCAAGCTGGAATCGACTGCGTGTGAGGAGAGGATGAAGAAGTAGTCCTGCCCGAAGATAAGTCTACCGCTGCCCTTCGCCGAGGAGATCTCGATGAAGCTCTCCGATCCGTCGAGGTACGAGCGGAAGAGCGGGTACTCGTGGAACCAGCCATCCTTGGCTCCCGGCTGGAAGCCCAATCGCTGAATCCGCGAGCGCAGGTAGAGTGCGGCCAGTTCCAGCTCCGGACTGGGGGTGTCCCGTCCGCGCATCTCGTCACTGGCCAGGAACCCGAGGTCTGCTCTCAGGCTGGTGGGCCTGATCGCTGCGAGAGCCAGCTCGAGATTGACGTTGTCACTGTTCTCTTCCAGCCGCGCCAGGGGCTGAGGAGATGCCAGTTGAGCGGATTGAAGTACAACGAGTAGCAGGAGTGAATGAAGCATTGACGATTTGGTCTATCCACTCGTCCTCACTTGAGCTCCTGGCAGGGTGCGGGTCAAAGGACCCGTCCGGGATCAATCAGATGGGGAGAGGGGCGCTACGCTGGGAGCGAGAAAGAAGCGCCCGACTGTGGCATCGAAGGCGCTGTCATTCTCGCGGACGAAGTGAAAGCTGCCCTCCATGGTGCCCCAGTCGGTGGTCAGGGTACAACCGCTGACATACTCGAAACTCCCTCCGGGCTCCAGATGAGGAGTTTCGCCGACGACGCCCTCTCCCTGGACGACCCGCTCCTCGTTGTTGGCATCCAGGATGACCCACTTGCGCGAGAGGAGTCGGGCGGCCAGATCACCGTCATTGTCAATCTGGACCTTGTAGGCGAAGGCGTACCTATTGCTGTCAGGAGAGGACTGCTCGGGCAGGAATTGGGCGCCGACGCGCACACGAATGCCATTTGTGGTGACGTCGGAGTGTCCGTTCTTCATGGTATTGCTTTCACCGAGTCGCAGCCTCGAACACGGGGTGATCGGCTGGCTGGGGGGGGAGAGTCTACCGGGGTAAGTTTCCCAGGCAAGTCCCGGAGTCGGAAGGGGTGTGCTCGAATGTAGCGCGAGGTGCGACCTGAGTCTGGAGACTGCATCCTACCAATGGTCATTGCTGGTGCAGACCCCTAGGCTGCTCGGATGCCCATTATCGACGTCACTCTCCTGGACGGACGCGACGACGCCACCAAGCGACGCTTCATGCGTGAGCTCACGGATCTAGCAGAGAGCACGCTGCAGATTCCGCGGCACTCCATCCGTGTGGTGATCCGCGAGGTTCCTCGTTCCCACTACGCGGTTGGTGGCGTGCCGAAGGATGAGCTCGACGTCCGCGCGAACAACGAAAGGGATGTCTAGCTGCGCAGCTCTGCGGATCTAGATCAGGATCCTGTCCAGAGCCTTCACCAGGTGGTCCGGGTCATCTACTCCGCAGGTCTCGCGGGCGGAGTGCATCCCCAGTTGTGGGTTGCCGACATCGACGCAGCGAACTCCCAGGCGTCCTGCCGTGATCGGCCCGATGGTGGAGCCGCAGGCCATGTCGGTGCGCATGACCCATTTCTGGTAGGGGACCTCCGACTCCTTGCAGGCCAGCTCGAAGGCAGCCTCGGTGGAGCTCTCGGTGGCGTAGCGCAGGTTGGCATTGATCTTGATCACCGGTCCTCCGTTGAGGAACAGGCTGTGGTCCGGGTCGTGGCGCTCTGGATAGTTGGGGTGCGTTGCATGGGCCATGTCCAGGGAGACGCACAGTGAGTCGGCGATCGAGCGGTGGTAGTCATCGCGGGTGCCCCCACGGGCCAGGACCGTGCGCTCGAGCAGGTCAGCGAGCATCGGGCTGGCTGCTCCGGTGGCGGAGCCGCTGCCGACCTCTTCGTGATCGAAGAGGGTGATGACCGGGATAAGATTGCTGCTACCTTCTGATTCGGCAGCCTCGACCAGAGCCCGCAGGGCGCAGAAGCTGGAGCAGAGGTTGTCCAGGCGTGGGGCGCTGACCAGCTCCTGATCGGCGCCGAAGATCGAGGAGGGGTTCACGTCGTGACACATGGCCTCCCAGCTCAGGATGGAGTCGGGAGCCACGTCGAGCTCCTCGCCGAGCCAGTCCCGGAACCCCCGCTCTCCGGTCGTGCCCAGGCCCCAGACCGGTTGCATGTGTGTCTGCTTGTTGAGCAGGAGCCCCTTGGTATTGATCTCGCGATCGAGGTGGATGGCAAGCTGTGGGAGCTTCATCACAGCTCGGGAGATGAGGAACAGCCGTTCTTCAGTGCCGCCGGCTGACTCGAGCTGGACCCGTCCGCTGAGACCGAGGTCGCGATCCAGCCAGGAGTTGAGCAGGACGCCGCCGTAGACCTCCACTCCCAGCTGGCGATAGCCGGCCCGTCCGGTGTCGGGGCGTGGCTTGATCCGCAGGTTGGGGCTGTCAGTGTGAGCGCCGAGGATGCGAAAACCGGTGGCGGGGGCGTGATGCTCGCCGACCATCCAGGCCATCAAGCTTCCGCCGCGGACGACATAGAAGCGTCCCGCTGCATTGTTCCAGGCGTCTACCTCGGAGAGACGCTTGAAGCCGTGACCCTCGAGGGTACCGGCAGCGACCTCGCAGGCGTGATAAGGGGATGGAGAGGCGTCGATGTACGCGAGCATGTCGCGGGCGACGCCGGAATCGGCTGCACTCATGGGGGGGACTTTAGTGCCTCAGTGGCCTGATTCGGAAGGGCGGGGCGCGGAAAGGATCACCCCCATGGACAGGATTTGCTTCTGGCGGCCCCTTTCCCACACTTACAGGCGCCCCTTTCGAGACTCATCCTGGACGACCCATGCAGCGCCTCCTGATCCTCACCCTCTCATGCCTTTCCTCGGTTGCCTGCCACAGCGCTGGCAGCCATGACGATTCGAGCCCGGACATCAGCTCGGAATCCATCGCTGAGTTCACCCGCGGTCTGGAGCACAGGGCCGGGCTCTTCGAGGTCTGGCTCGATCAGGAGCATGGGCGGGTCTGGCTGGGTGTGGGTGGGGATGAGGTGGACGGGTCCCTGCCGACGGGGGGCCTGGCAGAGTGTCTGTACGTGGAAGGTCTGGCCACCGGACTGGGTTCCAACGACGTTGGGCTCGATCGCGGCCAGATCGGGCCGACGCGTCATGTGGTCTTTCGCCGCATGGGGGACCGCCTCCTCATCGAGGCTCAGAACTCGAACTTCCTGGCAGCCTCCGGAGATGCTGATGAGGGTCGTGCGGCTCGCGAGTCCTTTGCGACCTCTATCCTGTGGTCTGGCGAGATTGCTGCCAGTGAGCCGAGTGGTCGCGTGCTGGTGGATCTGACCTCATTCGTGGTACGTGATGCCCACGGTACGGCCTCTACACTCCAGGAAGATGGCGGTAGCTGGAGCCTCGACCAGCAACGCTCCTTCCTTCAGACAGATGGCTTGCTGGTCTTCCCTGACAACATCGAGTTGGAGGCGCTGCTCACCTTTGCGGGAAAGAGAGCCGGTCGCGAGGTTCGTGAGGTTGCTCCGGACCCCAGCAGCGTCACGCTGGTCCAGCATCACTCCTTCGTGCGGCTGCCTGACGACCGATACGCGCCGAGAGTCTTTGACCCACGCGCTGGTAGCTTTGCCACCTCTCACGTGAACGTGGCTGCGCATCCCGGAGAGCCCAACGTGAACCGCCTGGCCGTGCGTTTTCGTCTGGAGAAGCAAGACCCGGGCGCAGCTCTCTCCGAACCCGTGGAAGCGATCATCTACCATGTTGATCGGGGCGCACCCGAGCCGATCCGATCCGCTCTGGTCGAGGGCGCCTCCTGGTGGAACGAGGCCTTCGAGGCTGCGGGGTATCGCGACGCCTTTCGGGTGGAGCTGCTGCCTGAGGGGGCGCACCCTCTCGACGTTCGCTACAACGTGATCCAGTGGGTGCACCGCTCGAGCCGTGGCTGGTCCTATGGCGGTGGCGTCCAGGACCCACGGACGGGAGAGATGATCAAGGGACACGTGGTGCTGGGTTCCCTGCGAGTTCGTCAGGATCGCCTGATCTTCGAAGGCCTGCTGGGTACAGGGCAATCGGGCAGTGGTCGGGTCGACGATCCCGTCCAGCTTGCCCTGGCCCGCATCCGCCAGCTCTCGGCCCATGAGGTGGGCCACACCCTGGGACTGGCACACAATTTCGCGGCGAGCACCTACGATGGTCGTGCCTCGGTGATGGACTACCCCGCTCCTCTGGTGCGAGCTGGAAGAGAGCCGGACAGCCTGGATGTGTCGGCTGCTTATGGCGTGGGAATTGGCACCTGGGACCGCCTGGCGATCTCGCATCTCTACGCTCACGAGGAGTCAGAGGAGCTCCTTGCCAGCCGGCTGGATAGCTTGATCGCCCAGGCGGAGTCAGAGGAGATGGTCTACCTCAGCGACCGTGACGCACGGCCTGCGGGCGCTGCTGACCCCAGAGGAAATCTCTGGGACAACGGCAGCGATCCCTTGAGAGAGCTGACTCGCGTGCTCGATGTGCGCCGTATTGGTCTGAGTAACTTCGGTCCAGATCGACTCGCCGAAGGTCAGCCGACATCGCTCTACCAGGATGTCTTGATCCCCTTGTTCTTCATGCACCGCTACCAGGTAGAGGCTGTCGCAAAGATGATTGGCGGCCGCTGGTACGAGCATTCGCTGGTTGGAGATGGTCGTGCGGCCCCTGAAGTGGTGCCCGCCACACGACAGCGCCTGGCCCTGCAGCTCTTGCTGGAGAGTCTGGCGACCACCAGCGAGGTTCCCAGCCACGTGACGGCACTCCTCGTCCCTCAGACCATTGTCGCGGGGCGCCGGCGGGAGGCCTTCGTGGGGCGCGCCAGTCCGATGTTCGATCCGGTCGCCATGGGGGAAGCCTCCATGCGTTTCACCCTGCTCGCGATCCTTCAGCCCGAGCGGCTCGAGCGCGTGGCGCAGCAGCACGACCGCGACCCCTCTCAGCTCGGGCTCTCCGAGCTCTTCGGAGAGCTTGTCGAGGAGGTCAAGGTAGACGCACTCCTCTCCACCACCCCCTCGAGGGACGCGCTGGCGAGGGTTCTGGTTGGAGAGCTGATCTCGTTGGCGCGCACTCCCAGGGCTTCCGGGCGCGTTCGAGGTGCCTCCGAGGAGGCTCTTTGGATGCTGAGAGAGCACTGGCGGCAGGACCGGGGTCGCGAGGGGGCCGCCGCCAGGCACCTGTTGCCCGTGATCGAGCGATTCAGCGCTCGACCCCACGATCGCGAGGAGCCGGCCCCCCTTCCCAGTGCGCTGCCGCCGGGCAGCCCCATCGGCTGCTCCCAGGGCTGAGACAATGGGGCGTAACCCTCAGGTTTGATTCCGGTCACCCGGGCAGACACTGTCGGCTGTCGGGATTAGAGTGTGAGGCTGGTCCCGGTCCCCCCATAGCGATTCGATGAACAAGTACCTCGTCACTCTCGGCCTCTCCACCCTGGTCCTGCCACTCTCGAGCTTCACCCTCGCTTCTGGCCAGGATGATGTCGACGCTACGATCGCGAAGGAGTTGGAGCGGCCCCTGACCCGGGCTCTCGACTCGATCCAACCCAAGCGCATTCAGGCCGACCTTCACTTTCTGGCATCGGACGAGATGCGCGGCCGCGATACGCCCTCCCAGGAGCAGCGCATCGCAGCCAGGTTCATTGCAGCCCGGCTCCAGCGGCTGGGCTGGGAGCCTGGAGGTAAGGATGGGTACCTCTGGGACTACGAGCTCCCCACGGTGGCCATCGATGGCAGCGAGTCGAGCATGGACGCCACCAAGGCCGGAGAGTCCGTCGAGCTCGGACTCGGCGTGGACTACGCTTTCTATCCCAATTCTCTGAGTGAGCTCGATGTCTCTGGCAAGGGGCTCGTGTTCGTGGGCACTGGTACCAAGGAGGAGCTCGAGGGACTTGATCTCGAAGGGCGCTGGACACTCTGCCGCCACTCGGAACTGCGCTACACGAAGGTCTCGAGCAACGCTCGCAAGGCAGGGGCGGTTGGGGTCATCGTCTTGCCCGGAGAGGGCATGACTGCCACTGAAATGGAGCAGAGGGTCCAGACCTGGGGGAAGCAGGTTACCGAGGGCCGTCTCAACAGGGGGCGTGGGAATTCCAAGGCGCGCCCCTATGTCTACATGACGGAGGCTGGTGCACAGAAGCTATTCAAGCTCGCCGGTTCAGGGGTGCCGGAGCTCGGTGACGGACTTGACGTGGCCCTCACCGAGAAGCGTGTGATGCTGGCCGAGTCCACAGCCGGCCTCGAGAACGTGATTGGCATCTGGCCCGGCAGTGACCCAGAGCTTGCCAGCGAGCTGATCATCCTCTCTGCCCACTACGATCATGTGGGTGCGAATAGCGATGGTACAGTCTTCAATGGAGCCGATGACAATGGCTCCGGTACGGTCGGACTGCTCAGCGTGGCTGAGGCGCTGAAGGCCTATGGCCCCATGCGGCGCTCCATCATGTTGATCTGGGTCTCCGGCGAGGAGAAGGGGCTCCTGGGCTCGGCGGCCTGGACCAAGGATCCGCACCTACCGGGGGGCCTGAAGCCCGTGGCGAACATCAACATCGACATGATCGGTCGCAACGATGCCCGCTCACTCCTTGTCACACCGACCCAGGACCACGACGCCTACAACGGCCTCACTCGAATGGCCGAGTCCTACCGGGCTGAGGAGGGCTTCGACAAGCTTGGCAGCGCGGATGCCTACTGGAGCCGCTCAGACCACGCCAACTTCTCCAAGAACCTGCAGATCCCAGTGGCCTTCCTGTTTTCGGATATCCACGAGGATTACCACAAGGTCACCGACACCCCGGACAAGATCGACTACGACAAGATCGCCAGGGTGTCCCGGTTGGTCGTGAGGATGCTCAATGGGCTGCAGGCCGACTCGCTCAGCCTCTAGTCCAGGCGGGTTCTGATACCTGGATGTTGGATTTGGGGTCCAGAGTCGCCCATTCAGGGACGAATTTGGGTTGGCCAAGGGGCCTCGGTGCCCTACTCTTCTCGGCCCGTCCGTAGGGGCTCCTCAGCCCCGCCCTCCAAGGAGATAACAAGAGATGACCCACATCGTCGCCGAACCCTGCGTCAAGTGTAAGTACACCGACTGTGTCGACGTCTGCCCCGTGGACTGCTTCCGCGAGGGAGAGAACACCCTCGTGATCGATCCCGACGAGTGCATCGACTGCGGCGCCTGCGTTCCTGAGTGCCCGACTGAAGCGATCTTCGCCGAGGAAGACCTGCCCGAGAAGTGGCAGGACTACATCGATTACAACACGAAGATGTCCGAGGACTGGCCCGAGATCTCGGAGCAGAAAGACCCTCTGGATGACGCCGACGACTGGAAAGAGGTCGAGGACAAGAAAGAGCACCGCAACGAGAAGGCCTTCGAGGGCTAGAGAAGCAGGAGCTCACCGTCCCGATGGGGATGCAACAACTCACACCCCTGGCTACTTGTCAGGGGTGTCTTCTTGGGTGCTGCGTCCGAGTAGCTCGTAGAGGCAGACCGCAGCGGCTGCGTTGATCGAGAGAGAGTCAACGTCCCCACGCATGGGGATTGTCACGCAGCCATCCATCTTCCTGACAAGCGGTTCGGGGAGACCGAACGCCTCGCTACCCAGGAAGAGGGCCAGTGGGCTCGGCTCCTGGCGTTGGTGGTCGAGTGCTGTTCCTCCCGTGGCGACAGCGCCCAGCGAGCGAACGCCCTCGACCCGGAGCCTGGCGAGCAGCTTCTCCGCGGACGGGTAGCGCAGGATCGGTAGGCGAAAGATGCTGCCCATCGATGTTCGCACTGCCTTGGGGTGGAAGGGATCGGTGACTCCGACCGCGATGAACCCCTGCGCACCCGCAGCGAGAGAGGTCCTCACGAGGGCCCCGACGTTGCCAGGGTCGGTCCCATCGACCACGCAGACGAGGCCCGAGCGGAAGGGGGCCTGGGGGCGGCTCAAGCACTCGGTCAGCCCCAGCTCTTTCGGCGCCTCGACGAGGCCCAGGATGTCACCGAAGCTGCGTGTGCCGATGAACTCGCGTAGGGTCTCATCGGGTGCCACATGCAGCTCGACTTCACGATGGCCTCTCAGCTCGTCCAGGAGCCGGGCCTCGCGGGCGTCTGCGCTCGACGCGAAGCGTCTCCCGAGGACGACGGCTCGCAGGCCTGCGCCCGCTCGCAGGGCGCGCTCCACCAGGCGGGTCCCCTCGATGGAGAAGGCCGAGAGCTCTGCACGTCCTCCGGCGCTGGAGCAGCGCCGCAGCTCGGCCAGCCGTCGCGGGAGGTCCGGGCGGCTCACGTCCTCGGTGTGGCAGGGGGCTTTCCCGGGGGCGTCCGTGGTTCCCAGAGTCCGCACTCCTGTCCCGAGCTCTGCCTGACGGTGATCCGGGGCAGCTGCTTGGACTTGAACTCGAAGGCGCGGCAGCCATGGGGCCACTGGGACTCGTAGGTCACGAAGTGGTGCTTGCAGCTGGTGCAGTCGGGTTCGGGGCGGTTCACACAGAGAGCTTCGGATTCCATGTACGAGCGATCAAGCTCCAGGATCGACGGACGGGGCCGAATGGGAGAGAATCTTCCCATGGCGAAGAAGCGTGAGAGGATCGAGATCGAGAATCTGGGTGGGGAGCTGGTCAACAATCCGTTCGCGGCTCTTGGTGGTGGCACTCCTGCCGGGGCACCGCCACCTGCCGGCGAGGCGAATTCCAGCCCCGCTGATGCCGCTGCTCGGGGCAAGCTCGTCGTGCGTTTCGAGGCCAAGGGCCACGGTGGCAAGACGGTCACCCGGGTGAGCGGTCTGGAGCGTGGCAGCGATGAACTCGAGAGCCTCGCCAGAGAACTGCGCAAGGCGATGGGGACCGGTGCGCGAGTCCAGGATGGAGATGTTCTGGTGCAGGGCAAGCTCGTCGACCGCGTCGCCGAGTGGTTCGAGGCTCGCGGACATTCCCCAGTCGTACGGGGGAATTGAAGGTGGCGACGCGTGTGCTCCAGACACCTCCTCGAGGCACCCTCGAAGCCTGGGCCTGGGATGTCATTCATGATCAGGATCTGGAGCGCAAGCTGGCGCCTCCGGCGCCACCAGGGAAATTCGAGGAGGTTGCTATCGAGCGTCGGACTTGCCTTCCCTCGAGGCCTGCTCCTCTGAGCGTGAGTGCTCGAGCGGCCAAGACGCCCCGTCCAGGGGCTCTGGTGCGTCCCGAGGTGAGGGCACGACTTCTGCATGTCTTCCTGCACCATGAGCTGCAGGCTGCCGAGATCTTCTGCTGGGCACTGCTGGCCTTTCCGCAGACTCCCGAGGAGTTTCGGCGAGGGCTGGTCCGGCTGACCCTGGATGAGCTGCGCCATGCACGCGCCTATCGGGTGGAGATCGAACGACTGGGGTCCTCGCTCGGGGCCTTTCCCGTGCGTGACTGGTTCTGGGAGCGCTTCGCGAGCTGCCAGACGCCCCTGGAGTTCGTCGCCCTGATGGGCCTGGGCTTCGAGGCTGGTAACCTGGACCACTGCAGCACCTGGGCGGAGCGCTTTCGGGCCGCGGGGGACGAGCAAGGAGCTCGCTGTCAGGAGCTCATCGAGGTGGACGAGGTCGAGCACGTGGCCTTCGCCGCGACCTGGTTCAGGGCCTTCCATGGTCAGCTGGACTTCGATAGCTGGCGGCGGGCTCTGCCCGCCCCGCTGACTCCAACGGTCCTGCGGGGGAATCCGATCAATCGGGAAGCCCGGAAGCAGGCCGGACTCGACGAGGCCTTCTTGGGGGAGCTGGAAGCGTGGGACCGCGCCGAGCCTGGCTGCTGAACTTCGAGGCCGAGTTCGAGATGGCTCGGCCCGGTGCCTTCACTCCCAACCGGAAGCTGGGCTCACGCCTCGCGAGGCTGCGGAGCGAGCATGCCCACCGGGTGCTCGGGAAAGGGGACCGATTGATCGAGGTAGATGGGCCCCGAGCAGCTGCTCTCGAGACCTCCTGGGAGGGCTTCGAGGGATGTGCCTGGTGTCCGACGGTGACGGCGCTTGCCAGGCTGCGGGGCCTGGGGCTGGAGGTTCCTCCCGCGCCAACGATGGAGACGCTCCGCCGGGCCAATGACCGTGCCTTCAGCTCGGAGCTGGGCCAGCACCTACCGGGGGGCTTCTTCACCACGGACGCGCTGGAGCTGGAGAGCCGGCTGCTGGAACCGTCGATCAGCGGGGCCTGGATCTGCAAGAGAGCTCATGGTGTCTCCGGCCGAGGCAAGCTGCGCTTGCGGGGCACGGAGCTCGGAGAGTCCCAGCGAGCCTGGCTGGCCGCCTCGCTCCGACTGGGCGGGCTGCAGGTCGAGCCCCTCGTGGATCTTGAGCTGGAGTTCGCCTCCCACGGATGGCTGGATCGGGATGGCGGTTGCGAGCTACGCCCTCCCTGTGTGCTTGTCTGTGACGCCCAGGGTGCCTGGATCGACACGCGCAAGGCCCGGGAGGGAGAGATGGGATTCGAGGAGCAAGAGGCGCTCTTGGACGCGGCCCGTCTGGTAGGGGAGCGCCTTGCCCAGATCGGCTACTTTGGTCCCTTCGGTGTGGACGCCTTCCGCTGGAGAGATGCAGATGGGGGCCTGCATCTTCAGCCGTGTAGTGAGGTCAACGGCCGCTACACCCTGGGCTGGCGAGTCAGTTTTCCGGAGCACTGAGGCTGCCGGGCCTCTTCCCGACTAGGCCTGGAAGTGGCCGTCCCATTCGAGTCGGGCCGTTCCGGAGCGACGCTTGACCTCGTGCTCCACTCGCTGGGCGAGAGAACGACTCGCGAAGGGGCCGTAGGTCACCGCGAGACTCCAGGGTCTGCCGCCTCTGGTTGACCGCGCACCCCCGGGGAGCTCTCCGTTGTGCTGGGAGAGCCGTCGCGAGGTGTCGATTGCGATGCCCACGTAGGTTCGATCGCCAGCCTCGGATACCAGGACGTAGACAAACCAGTCCTGCCCGGTTTGATTCTTGGGGAGCGTCATCGCTGCAGGAGCATACCCCTCTACGGCAATGATGCGAGGCTGGTGACCATGGTTCAGCCGACCCTTGCCCGAGGCATGCCCGATCAGCGAGCCACGGCCTCCGCTTGCAACCTCGTGATCAGTGGCTTGAGTTGCTCTGTCCAGCTAGCGTAGCCACGCTCGTTCAGATGGAGCTGATCGTTCACAAACCACTGCTGATCGGGTCGCCCATCGCTGTCGAGGAGCGAGGAGGCCGTGTCCACGAAGTAGAGCGTCCGGTCCTGGTCGCAGAGAGAAGCAATCAGGGCGTTGGTCTCGAGGACCAGGTCCAGGTGCTGGATTCTCGCCCTGGTGGGGTTGATGGCGATGTAGACGATCGGGGTGTGCGGCAGGCTGCTCCGAATCCTTGTGACGAACTGCTCGAAGAGGCTTCCGACCGCTGCAGGGGACTTGGGCTCCTTCCCCGCGATGTCGTTGGTCCCGCTGAACATCACGATCACAGCCGGGGCATACGCGAGAATCAGGCGATCTGCCCAGTAAATGGAGTCGAACAACCTCGAGCCCCCAAAACCGCGCTGAATGACGGGTAGAGGCTGCATGTCCGCGTGTAGGGTCTTCCACCGTCGAATGCTGGAACTCCCCACGAAGAGAACGGCATCAGCGGGAGGCGGCTCGACGGCGGCCGTCCTCTCGAAGGCCTCGATATCGCCCTGCCATCGAAGGGGATTCTCACCTGGCGGTATCTCCGGTGGTGCCGCGACGCATGCGCAGAAGAGCAAGAGTCCGGTGCTCGTGATGAGCCTGGCCATCAACACGGATAAGAGGTGGGTCAGTCCGTGGCAAGTCGCTGCAGGACCTCTCGGGCAGCATCCTCGTTGAGCTCCTTCTGATAGTTGCACAACAGCTCGCGGCCGAGAACGTCAGCACCCAGGTGAGCCATCTGCAGGCGCATCGCGACCATGACCTTCTGGCCTGCGCCGCCACTGAAGCTGGCGATCCCGGTCTTCTTGCCATTGAAGAGCGTCCGGAAGTCCTCGTCGGCCACCGAGAGCCAGGCGATCAGGCTGGTCAGAGTGGGAGGAATCGAGCCATTGTATTCAGGTGCGCAAAGCAGATAGGACTTGGCCCGGTGGAACAGCGCGGCGATCGAGTCGAAGTCCTTCGGCGTGCCCTTCTTCTGCTCATCGGGGGTGTAGAGGGGCCAGTCCATGGCGACGATGTCGAGGAGCTCGTGCTCGATGTCCAGTTCGGTGCAGAACTCGGCCAAGCGATTGGTCAGGGCCAGGTTCTTGCCGTTGCTACCGGCGCAAATGAGAAGCATGTTTGGTTCTTGGAGTGGGGGCGGAGAAGGATCTGAGACGATTTCTGGCGCAAGAGCCTACACGCCCGTGGCGTCTTGTACGAACGACTAACGGTCTTCATGGGCCTTTGCCCCGCAAGCCTCCACAATGCTGCTGTGCGGGCAGGCCCTTCGAGCGCTGCTCCGACCCGTCTCCAGACGGATCCGAGGTGGGGGAGAGCCCCGGCATGAGTATGGGCAGGTCCCTCTCGGCCTGCTTGGGATGATTTCTTAGGATCTCTTCGTCTCCAACCCCCGCGCTTCCTCCATGGGATTCCTAGACCGTTTCTTTGACCGCGGAGCCTCACCTCCAGGCCCCGATGAAGTACCAGCACCCGATGCCCGGGAACTGGTCCGCGGCTATCACCGCGCTACAAAACACCACATTGGGCGCTACGCCCGTGGGCCGCACGACCTGAACTGGGACACTCAGCCCAATCCGTTTCGTCGCTATGCGGGGTGCGAGGTCATTCAGCTGGACCAGCCTGACGAGTCCGCATCGCCGAGCCTCGACTCGGTGGTGCAGGAGGGCGGAGTGGCGAGTGCTGAGCTCAACCGGGTGACGATCTCCGCGCTGTTTCGATATGCGTTGGGCCTGTCGGCTTGGAAGGTCTATGGCGAGAGCCGCTGGTCTCTACGGGTCAACCCCTCGAGCGGAAACCTGCATCCGACAGAAGGCTATCTGGTCAGCGGCCCGATCGAAGGGCTATCGAGCACGGGAGTGGTCGCTCACTACGCGCCAGAGCTACATGCCCTGGAAGTCCGGGCACGTATCGACAGCTCTCTCTGGGATCGACTTGTTGCGGGTCTCCCAGATGGCGCCCTCGTTCTAGGGCTCTCTTCGATCCTCTGGCGTGAAGAGTGGAAGTATGGTGAGCGCGCCTACCGTTACTGCCAGCACGACGTTGGGCACGCGATCGCTGCCCTGGCTTATTCGGCGAGCTGTCTCGGATGGCGGACACGGGTCTGTGACCAGCTCTCCTCGGCGCAGGTGGCTCAAGTCCTTGGACTCGGAGGCGGGCAGGATGCGGAGCCAGAGGAACCCGATACGCTGCTGGCAGTCTTCCCGGCGACGAGCGCAGGTGAAACGACCACCCTTGACCCCGAGGCCATCGAAGGCTTCAGCGGACTGGACTGGAAGGGAACTCCCAATCAGCTGAGCGGTGATCATCTTCATTGGGACGCCGTGCAGGCTTGCGCCATCGCCTGCGAAAAGCCTCGCACGGAGCTCTACACAGCCTGGTCGATGGACTCGCTCGATGCTCCGTCCTCAAGTTCTCGTGCGGCATGGACTGTCATCGCGGGTCGACGCAGCGCGGTGGCCCTGGACGGCCGCACCACCATGAGCGCGACGAGCTTCTACAAGCTGCTGGAGCGTGTCCTTCCGCGACCGGGTCGGGTGCCCTTTGCGGCGCTCTCATGGAGACCCCGTGTTCACCTGCTGTGCTTCGTGCATCGAGTCGAGGGTCTGGAGCCCGGAGCCTATGCCCTGCTCCGTGAACCAGTGGGTGGAAGACGACTGCGTGATGCCCTCTCGTCCGAGTTCCTCTGGGAGTCGCCACGAGGCTGCCCCGAGGGCCTGCCCCTCTACCGGCTGCGGGAAGCAGACCTGCGCTCCATGGCCACCTCGGTCTCCTGCGACCAGGCCATCGCGGGCGCAGGAGCCTTCAGCCTCGGAATGCTCGCCGAATTCGACCAGGCCATCGAGGAGCAGGGCGCCTGGTTCTACCCGCGGTTGTTCTGGGAAGCGGGCGCCATCGGGCAGGCTCTCTATCTCGAGAGTGAGGCTCTTGGCCTGCGTGGTACAGGAATCGGATGCTTCCTCGACGACCCCGTGCATCAGAGTCTTGGCCTCCGTGATACGAGCTTCCAGAGTCTCTATCACTTCACCGTCGGCGGTCCCGTGGAGGACACCCGGATTCAATCAGAGCCCGCCTACGGAAAGGAGCTGTGAACCGGCGTCTCAGGCGTCCGTCATCGAGTGCAAGACCATGCGATTGCCCTCGCTATCGACAATGACGGCACGGTAGCCGTGAGGACCGATGGCCTGGACTCCTTCGAGGACTCGGCCACCGAGCTCCGTGGTACGGGCCATCGCATCGTGAATGCGCCCCTCCACATTCAGGTAGAGCAGGGGGCCCTTGTCGGCCGTGATCTCCTCGGGCCTTGGGATCAGGCATCCACCATTGCCATCCTTGTGCTCCAGTACGGAGAATCTGATGCCTTCTGCGTTGATCGGCTCGACCTTGATGTCCAGTACGCCCGCATAGAAGGTATTGGCCCGGTCCAAGTCAGCAACGGGTATGTCGAACCAGACGGCCCGATTGTTCTCTTGATTGAAATCGGTCATGGAGATTCAGTCTTGCTGAAGGTTCGCGGTCGGTTGTCCCGAACCGCGTGTGAAGCGGCGGTCTCGGAGCCAGCCATGATGACAGGAGCGGCTATTCGGATGCCAGTATGGAGCACTGCTGTCGGTAGAGCCGCAGCCCCGAGGCATCGCAAGCTAGGTCACGCTCTCCAGAGATCGCGGAAACACGAAGCGCTGGTAGAGCAGGGAGACCAGCAAGAGAGACACCGCCAGACCCGTGAGGGAGCCCACGCGGTAGAGGCCATCGACATCGCCGAGGTCGTGTAGGAAGACCTTTGTCAGTGTGACGAGCAGGAGGAAGAGGCTGACATGACGCAGACCGGTGATCTTCCTCAACAGACCGGCTCCCAAGAGGGTCAGGGCATACAGAGCCCAGCTGATCGAGAGGGTGAATTGAACGCTGGAGGCCTCAGGCTAGCTGTCGTCCGCTGATCGCTGCCTGGATACGCGCGTCGGCGACCACCCCGGTGAGTTCTCCGGGCAAGAGCGCCTGGGGGCCGTCACTTCTGGCCTCGTGCGGCCGGGGATGGACCTCGACCGCGACGCCTGCCGCTCCCGCTGCGATCGAAGCCCGAGAGAGGGGCGCGACCAGTCGAGCGATACCTGCGGCGTGAGAGGGATCGACGATGACCGGTAAGTGGGTCAGCTCTGCCAGCAGCGGCAGCACGGTCAGGTCGAGCGTGTTGCGCGTGGCGGTCTCGAAGGTACGAATGCCTCGCTCGCACAGGATGATGTCGTGGCAGCCACCTGCGGCCAGATACTCCGCGGCGTAGAGCCACTCCTCAACGGTAGAGGACAGTCCGCGCTTGAGAAGGACTGGTCGACCAGCCACTGCGACCGCCTTGAGCAAGCGGAAGTTCTGCATGTTGCGCGCACCGATCTGAAGGCAGTCGATGTCATGGTCAACGAAAGCCGGTACGTCCGCTGCATCCATGATCTCGGTCACAACCGGCATCCCGAACTTCTCACCGGCGTCCTTGAGCTGGCGTAGCCCCTCGACTCCAAAGCCCTGGAACGCGTAGGGGCTGGTGCGAGGCTTGAATGCGCCACCACGCAGGATGTGTGCACCGGAATCGGCAACGCTACGGGCGGTCTCCTCGATCAGGTCACGGCCCTCGACGCTGCAGGGGCCAGCGATGACGACCACGGTGTCGTCTCCAATCCGAACACCACCCAGATCGATCTGGGTGCGACTGTCACGGAACTCTCGCGCGACAAGGCGCCAGGCAGTCTTGGGCTGGGTGGTCTCTTCGATCTGGGGGCTCTGGAGCAAGTCAGCAGCGAGGGCCTCGGGGACCTTGTCGACGATGGCGAGGATCGGTCTCAAGCACTCGGGCGACTGATAGACGCGAAGACCCTCACTCTCGATGCGGCTCCGAAGGGCTTGAATCTCGGCGGGACCGCCACCACGTTTGAGTCGAAGGATCATTGGCCCGCCTCCTGGCAGCCGCGGTCGATGGCCTCGAAGGCCTGTCGAAGAGCTTCGGCAGGAAAGGGGCCGGTACTGCGCTGGAGCAGGTCATCCACATGGGCGGTCACCGTTTCCTCCAGCTCGGTGCTGGCGCACAGGAGGCGTGCACGCTCGTTGAAGAGCTGCACGATGGTGCGATCGAGTTGCGTCAGATGGTGTCGTCTGGAAGAGTTCATCGCTTGAGGCCCTGCATGAGCTCGGAGAGGTAGAGGGCGGCTTCGTTCGCCGCCGCGTGGGGTGCTTGGTTGCCGGCCATGAAGGCCTCGTGGATTCGCTGGACGAAGGCACTTCCAACAATGGCGAGATCGGCGTGCCTGGTGACCGCAGAAATCTGGGTCGCGTCTCGTAGCCCGAAGCCGACGGCCAGCGGTAGCTCGCAGCCCGCACGGATGCGCGCGAGAAAGCTCAGTGTCGACTCGTCGAGAGTGGTGGCGTTGCCGGTGACTCCCACACGCCCGATCGCATAGAGGAACCCGCGGCTGGCATTTGCCGCACGGGCGATGCGCTCGTCGGAACTGGTGGGGGCCACGAAGAAGATTGGAGCGATTCCGTGCGCCTGTGCCGCGGCGCTCATCTCGTCGCCTTCCTCAGGGATCATGTCAGGAATCAGCCAGGCGTCGACACCGGCCTCGGCGGAGGCCCGAGCAGCGCCCTCCCAGCCCAGGTGCAGCAGGGGATTGGCGTAGGAAAACAGGGCAATGGGCATCTCACTGCCACCCTGGCGGAACTCCTTGACCATCTCCAGGATACCTCCGAGCTTCGTACCTCCGTCGAGCGAGCGCTGCGCGGCTGCCTGCAGGATCGGACCGTCCGCAATCGGGTCACTGAAGGGAATGCCCAGCTCGACACAGGCGGCACCGCCACTGTCGAGGGCGCGAAGAACCTCCAGCGTTGTCTCCAGTCCGCCGTCACCCGCGGTGACGTAGGGCGCGACACCCGCCTGTCCAGCGGAGCGAAGCGAGGTCATTTGAGTCACGAGTCGATTCTTCATCACGAGCCCTGCTCCCTGATCCTGGCAATGGTGTCGATGTCCTTGTCGCCCCGTCCGGAGAGGTTGACGATCACGCGCTGTCCCTCGAGCGCACTCGCATTGCTGATCAGCCAGCCGATCGCGTGACTGCTCTCGAGGGCCGGCAAGATGCCCTCGCTGCGTGCGAGACGCTCGAAGCCGAGCAGAGCCTCCGTGTCGCTGCAAGAGGTGTACTCGGCACGATGCAAGGCAGCGAGGGCCGCGTGCTCGGGGCCTACGGCGGGATAATCCAGACCTGCACTGACACTGTGGGTCGGCAGGACCTGACCATCATCATCCTGCAACAGGTAGGTGTAGCAGCCGTGCAGAATCCCCGGTGATCCTCCCGAGAATCTTGCGGCATGCTTGCCGGTCTCGACTCCATGGCCGCCGGCCTCGACCCCAATGAGCCTGACGGCTGGGTCATCGAGAAAACCGCGGAAGAGTCCGATGGCATTGCTGCCCCCGCCCACGCAGGCGATCAGCGCATCGGGAAGCCCCTCGGCCTGCTCCTGCCACTGGGCCCGTGCCTCACAGCCGATGATCGACTGGTAGTGAGCCACGATGGAGGGGAAGGGGTGAGGCCCCAGCGCGCTGCCGAGCAGGTAGTGCGCGGTTGGATCGCCGACCCAGGCCCGCATGGCCTCGTTGATGGCGTCCTTCAGGGTGGCCTGACCCTGCTCGACGACCTCGACACGTGCCCCGAGCAGCTCCATGCGCAGCAGGTTGGGACGCTGGCGTGCTGCGTCGACCGCGCCCATGTAGATGACGCACTCGAGGTCGAGGAGTGCACAGGCGGTTGCCGTGGCGACTCCGTGCTGTCCTGCACCTGTCTCGGCCAGGATGCGTTGCTTGCCCATGCGCTTGGCGAGCAGTGCCTGACCGAGGCTGTTGTTGAGCTTGTGCGCTCCCGTGTGCAGGAGGTCCTCGCGCTTGAACCACACATCGACACCGAGCTCCGTCGAGAGCCCTCGAGCGTGGTACAGCGGGGTTCGGCGTCCGGCGTAGTGCTCGAGCAGCTGGGCTAGCTCGGCAGAGAAGCCCCGATCCTCACGAGACGCGAGCCAGGCCTGCTCCAGTTCGAGTAGAGCGGCCATCAGCGTCTCCGGGGCGAAGGCGCCCCCGAACGAGCCGAAGCGCGTGGCGGTCTTGAAGGTGTCGGTGGTCATGTTTGAAGTTCAGCGAAGGTACCCAGGGCCGTTGAGACGAAGGCCTTTACTGCCATGTGGTCCTTGTGGCCTGGAGTGACTTCGAGTCGAGAGGATGCGTCGACACCACGAGGGCGTACGCGGCGGATGGCCCCACTGACGCAGTCGGCATCGAGACCGCCGGCCAGCAGGCAGGGATAATCAGCACAGAGCTGGCTTGCGAGTGCGAGGTCGACATCCTTCCCGGAACCGCCGGGACTGGATGGGTGGTCGAGCAGGAAGACAGAGGCAATTCCTCGCCAGCGCTTGATCTCTTCCGGGGCGGATTCATCCACCCCTACACGACGAAGGATCGGAGCCCGGAATTCCTTCCAGTCCGGCGCTACCTGATCACCGCAGAGCTGAACTGCGCTCAGACCCGTGGTGTCGAGCAGTTCCCTCGCCTCGTCGGGGGTTGCGTTGACGGTCACAGCAACGCTCAGAATGCCCTGCGGTAGGTGGGTGACCAGCGCGGCCACCTGTCCAGGATCTGCACAGCGCGGTGAGCTGGGGTGGAAGACGAAACCCAGAGCCTGCGCTCCGACGTCAAGCGCCTGAAGTGCGTCAGCTGCGCTGGTCAGTCCACAGACCTTCACGCGCGGGATTCGAGAGAGTTCAGGCACCGAGGGAACGCCTCCAGTCGATCAAGGTCGCGGTTGGGTCGTCGCTACGCATGAGTGCCGTGCCAATCAGTGCTGCGTCGGCTCCAGCTGAGCGGACACGCAGGAGATCCTCCGGACCGTGCAGCCCACTCTCCGCCACCCGAACGCAGGAGCTGGGCATCCTTGGCAGGATCCTGAGGCTCACCTCGAGATCGATTTCAAAGGTCGTCAGGTTTCGCGCGTTCACTCCAAGAGCTTCAGGCGCGAGGGGCACCGCTCGTTCGAGTTCGGCCTCGTCGTGAACCTCGATCAGGACTCCCAGGCCGGCCTCGCGAGCAACCTCGCGAAGCTCACGCATTTCAGAATCCTCGAGGCAGGCGGCGATCAGAAGCACTGCACTTGCCCCTCCGAGCTGGGCCTCGAGGACCATGGCCTCGTCGAGGATGAAGTCCTTTCGCAGTCGCGGGAGTTGGATCTCCGGTGCTGCCTTCAGATCGTCGAGGTTGCCGTCGAAGTGGTCCTGTTCAGTGAGGATGGAGAGGGCTGCCGCCCCGCCGGCTGCGTAGGACCTGATGCGCTCATCGAGCTTGGCCTCCGAGCTGAGTGCACCCGCGGATGGTGCCCGTCGCTTGCACTCGGTGATGAAAGCCAAGCCAGGAGTGCTCAGGCTTGCCGTGAAGCTTTCACGGCGGGAGCTATCCACTTCCAGGCCGGCTCGCAGATCAGCGAGACTGAATCGTGCACGTCGCTCGGCTGCTCTGACCGCCACGGCAGCCAGGATCGGTTCCAACCTCTTCGCCACGGTCATCGGGTTGCACCTCCCTGGGCCGCAGCCACGCTGACCCAGCGGTGCAAGATCTCGCGTGCTCTTCCCGAGTCGATGGCCTCGCGAGCCCGTTCGTAGCCCTCCTTGCTATCGCTAGCGATGCCGGCGACGACCAGGGCCGCGGCGCTGTTGAGGAGCACCAGATTCCTGGCGGGCAGCTCTGCCCCCTCGAAGAGCTGGTGCAGGGTGGCCACATTCTCATCGACGTCACCACCGGAGCTGGCCTCCACTCTCTGGATTGGCAGGGACAGGTCGGCAGGATCGAAGCCGCTCGCACTGAGGTCACCAACCGCGGTGACCAGGTTCTGTCCTGCGAGGGTCAGCTCGTCGGCACCGCCTCCGCCATGGACGACAAGCGCGCGGTTGCACCCGAGCTCCGCGAGGACCGTGGCCAGGTCCTCGACTCTCGAGGGATCGAAGACACCGAGGAGCTGGCGAGTGACCCCGCCCGGGTTACACAGTGGCCCCAGCAGGTTGAAGATCGTCCGCACGCCCAGCGCCCGCCGGATGGGACCGGCATGGCGCACCGCTGGGTGGTAGGTGGGAGCGAAGAGGAAGGTGATGCCAACCTCTTCCAGCACGACGCGGGCCGCAGGGGGTGAGAGCTCCAGCGGAACCCCGAGTTTCTCCAGCAGGTCAGCGCTGCCGCACCTGGAGGAAGCGCTCCTGTTTCCATGCTTGATCACCCTGGCTCCCCCGGCCGCTGCAACGATTGCAGAGGCTGTGGATACGTTGAAGGTGTCGAGCCCCGAGCCGCCCGTTCCGCAGGTGTCGATGGCCTCGGGGAATTCATGCTCGAAGGGAACCATGGCTGACCGCATGGCCAGGGCCGCGCCAGTGATCTCCTCGCGAGTCTCGCCGCGCTGGGCCAAGGCCACCAGCAGTCCGGCAAAGCAGAGCGGTTCGGTCTCGCCAGCCAGAAGGCTGGAGACGAGCTCGCGAGTCTGATCTGCAGACAGCGGTTGTCCGGAGAGGACCAGTCGCAATGCTTCCTGAGGATTCATCGAATGCTCACAGCCTCGCCAGCAATCGAGAGGAAGTTCCCGATGACGCGCTCGCCCAGGGGAGTCAGGATCGACTCGGGATGAAACTGAACGCCGAAGCGTGGAAGAGAGGTGTGCTCCACTGCCATCACCACGCCATCCTCTGTCCAGGCGGTAAGCCTGAGCTCTTCGGGCAGCTCATCGCGCTCGGCGCGGAGGGAGTGATAGCGCGCAGCCGGAAAGGGGTTGGGGAGGTCATTGAGGATGCGACTGCCCTCGTGATGCACGAGGGAGCTCTTGCCATGGGTGGGTATTTCTTCGATACCGAGTGAGCCACCATGGCTCTCGACGAGCGCCTGGTGTCCGAGGCAAACGCCCAGGAGGGCTGTCTCAGCAGGCAGGGCCTTCAGTAGTTCGGGCATCACGCCGGCTACACTCGGGCGCCCGGGGCCTGGCGAGAGCAGGACACCGCTGGCCTGCAGGGCAAGCAGCTCGGGCACGCTCTTGGCATCGTTCCGCAACACGCAGACCTCGGCGCCGAATCCGGCCACGAGCTGATACAGGTTGAAGGTGAAGGAGTCGTAGTTGTCGATCAGCAGGATCATCGCACGATCTCCCCGGTGCTGTTGTCCGAGCCCTTGGGCCTGAAGGCCTCGGAGTCAGCCATGTGAATCGAGTCGAAGAGTGCGCGAGCCTTGTGCAAGGTCTCGGCATGCTCAGCTTCGGGATTGGAGTCGAAGACGACCCCTGCGCCCACCTGCAGATGGACCTCCTCGCCGCGCACCGCAAGGGTCCGGATCGTGATGGCCATGTCCAGATTGCCGGAGCCATCGAGGTAGCCGAAGCAGCCGGCGTATGGACCGCGAGTCTGGCCTTCCAGTTCGGCCAACAGCTCCATGGCGCGGATCTTTGGGGCCCCTGAGACCGTGCCGGCAGGGAAGCAGGCCACCAGCGCATCGAGGGCATCTTTTCCCACGGCCAGTTCGCACTCCACACGGCTGACCATGTGTTGCACCTGGCTGAAGCGTTCCAGGGAGGCGTACTCCTTGACCCCGACCGAACCGATGCGTCCAACCCGGCCCAGGTCATTTCGAGCGAGGTCGACGAGCATGTCGTGCTCCGCCCGCTCCTTGACATCCGCCAGGAGCTCGGCACCAAGTGCGTCATCCTCACTGGGAGTCCGTCCTCGTGGGCGGGTGCCTGCGATGGGAACCGTGTGAACCACGCCGCCGGTGACCTGGACGAGACGCTCTGGAGAGGATCCTACGAGCGTGACGCCATCGGCCTCGAAGAAGAACATGTGCGGTGAAGGGTTGGTCAGCCGCAAGACGCGGTAGAGGGTAAATGGGTCACCCTTGAAGCGCTGGACGAAGCGATGCGAGAGCACAGCCTGAAAGATCTCTCCCTCCGTGATGTTCTGCTTGATGCTCCTCACAGCCTCCTCGAAGTCTGCCTTCTCGGTCCGGGACCTGACATCCTCCCCGACCCTTTGAAAGCTTCCGCTCTGGCCAGCGGTTGAGAACAGGTTTTCGGCGATGGAGCTGATGCGCTTGCTGGCCCCCTCGTAGTCCGAATCGCCGCCAGGGCAGCCGCTGATCACGAAGAGAACCTGAGCGGCATGGTCGAAGGCGATCACCTCTCGGTAGAGGTCGAAGGTGGCCTCGGGTAGTTGCCAGGGATCCTCCTTGGCCACGGGAATTCGTGGCTCGAGCGTGCTCGCCCACTCATAGGTGAAGTACCCAACCCAGCCACCGATGAACGGTGGAAGCCCCTCGGGGGGAGTGGGGACGGAGTAGCGCTCGGCGGCCCTGCGCAGCGCCTCATGGCTGGGACCCTCGAGGGTCTCCAGCTCCTCTCCACGACGAAGCTCGCAGCCCTGAGGGCCACCTCGGAAGCTCGCCACGGGGTCGACTCCCAGGAAGGAGAAGCGTGTCAGCCGGGCTCCCTTCTCCACCGATTCGAGGAGGCAGACCTTTCGCCCTGCAGCCCGCAGAGCAAGGTAGGCGGCCACGGGCGAGGTCAGATCCGCAGGGAATCTCGCCCAGGCCAGGAGGTGGCGTTCGGCGTCCGCAGAGGAGGATTGATCGAGAGGAAAGCTCACGGGATGGTGGGGTTGGGGTGGGGTGAGGAGCTTCAGACAAACAAAAAGGGCCTTCGAAGTGAACTTCGAAGGCCCTGAGCTCTGGTGTGGATCGAGTCAGCTGTCGTGGTGGACGGCGCCAATCGAACCCCAGGAGGGCCTGGAGCGCCACCACCATCGCGCCTCCGGGAGAGGCGCGCAGCAGGAAATCGCAGAGGGGGAGATTTGATCCATGACTGCCTTATTTCTATCCCTGAACTGCCTCATGTCCAAGTTAGAAAGGGCCGGAACTCCTGAATTCTCCTCGTGAACGCCTCCCGGCAGGAGTTCTTCGAGAGGTGGGAGGAGCTTTCCAGTCGCTCTGCTGAGCGGGCCAGGCTGCTTCCGGCGGGAGCCGCCACCAGGGTTTGATCACCCGCGGGGCAGTAGCAATTCGGATCTACCTCGAAACCGTAGGGACAGCATTGGGTTGGGAGCTGGAATTCACCGCGGGGCTCGCGGCGGATGCTTTCCTGAACCCAGGGCTCATCGATCTCATGCGTCAGTTCACCTTCGGTCTTCTTCGTTTTGTATCGGCCATTGCGCTGTGTCTTTTTGCCGTCCTGTGGTCGCTACAGAAGCTCTCGGGTGATTCGGGCTTGATCGAGATCGGCGATGACGAGGTGGCCGTTGTCTACAACCGATTGAGTGGCTCCACCCGTCAGATCGACTCGCCGGGGAACGAGCTGTTCTTGCCCTTTGTGGAGCGCATTCACCTGCAACGCAGAAGCCCCAAGCAGCTCTTGCTACAGGGGGCTGAGCGCGAACCGGCAGGCCTCGTACCGGAGATCCGATTGCGCGCATCTGATGGCACTCTGGTCCGTTTCGAATCCCTGGCCGTTCAATACACCCTGCGACCGGACGAGGCCGAGCTGGCACTGGAAGATACGCATGGAGATGATGAGCTGGCTGCTGCGCTGATCGAGGCTCACACACGATCGATCGTTCGGGACGAGTACGGGCGCTACTCCGCCGAGGAGATCCTCCTGCGTGATAACCAGAACGCAGCGAACGTGATCACTCAGAACCGACTGGACGAGGCCCTGGCTCTCCACGGCATTGAGGTGCTCGAGCTCTCCACGCCGAAGCTGCGCTTCGATAGTGCCTACGAGAAGTCGGTGGAGGATCGGAAGCTGGCCAATCAGGAGGTTGAGCGCCTCAAGGCCGAGTTTCGCCAGCTGGAGGCCGAGCGGGATCAGCGTCTGGCAGCTCTGGAGAAGGAGAAGCTGATCGAGCTCAACAAGAGTCGCCTGGAGATCAACGAGTACCTCGCCATGATCGATAGGGACGGACGCGACAAGCGACTCAAGGCCCAGCAATACCACTCCGGCCGTGTCGCTGATGCTCAGAACTACAAGTACAAGCTGGAGCAGCAGGCCCTGTCGATGACCGAGCAGGTAACCGCACGTGCAGAGCTCCTGCGCCAGGAGGTCGAGCGGCTCGAGGGTACCGGCGCTGCTCTGCTACGCGAGGCCTGGACGGAGCGTCTGGCCCAGATCTCCTTTCGAATTCAGCCCTTCAGCCACGATCCGGAGCCAGCTGGAATCGAGGTGCTCGAGACCACTCTGGCAATCAAGTGAGGCGCTGACCATGGACCAGCAAGACCAAGACAAGGAACAGGAAGTGCAGAGAGAGTCCGAGCCCCGCGAGGGTGGACGGCTTCAGGTGCTCGTAGGCTATCTGCAACAGGTTGCCGGGCGGTGCTGGGCGATTCTCAGGAGTTGCGTGAGAGGGCTGCGTGGACTGACGGTCCGCGCCTGGTCTCACGAGAGTAGCCAGCGATCACGCCTCCGCCTGCGGGTGGTGATGGGGGCCATCACTGCGCAGCTGCGTTCTCGTGCACCTCTGGCAAGACGGATCGCTCACTTTGGTCTGCGGGCTGCGGTGCTGATGGTCGCTGTGGGGCTGGGGACCTTCCTGCTGGGACGCTTCACGCTGCGCAGCGTGGATCCGGGAGAGGTTGGCGTGCGCTTCTCGAAGTGGGACGGAGAGGGGGTGATCGCGGAGGACTTTGGGCCTGGTCTGCATCTCAGCCTGCCTGGAGTGCACAGCTGGTATTTCTTGCCTGTGGGCACCGAGCTTCTGACCTGGCGTGCTGGAGCAGGAGGGGAATCGGGCAGTCAGCTCGACGTCCGGACGCTGGACGGAACATCGATCTCACTCAACCTGACGGTGCCCTATCGCATCGTGCGGGGAGAGGCCCATTCAATCGTCTCGGAGGGGCACAGGAACACCTATCGGCAACAGGCACTGGCCAAGGCAGAGCAGGTGCTGATCAACGAATTCGGCCGCCTCAACACCGAGCAATTCTCCAGTAGCAAGTTGCGCCGGGAGCTGCTCGATGACTCCCTGGCCCTGCTGAACGAGTCTCTCGAGGAGATTCACGTGGTTGCCGAGGAGATCCTGATCGACGAGCTGCGATTCTCGGAGGGCTATGAGAAGAAGCTGGTCGAGACTCAGCGGGAACGCCAGCGAGGGCGCGTGCTCGAGGCACGCCAGCTTGAGGATCAGGAGCAGCAGACAATTCTTCGCCGTCGTCACGAGATCGATCAGGAGCTACTCAAGCGGCGCATCGAACTGGATCTGGAGATCGAGGGTGTTCGGGGGGAGGGGCAGGCGCTCGCCGTCGAGCGTGTACGGTCAGTGGAGAAGTTCGACAGTGATCTGAGGGCAGACGCTGACCGCGAGTACGAGCTCCTGGTGGGGGCCGGGGAAAATGCACTCAGGGGTGCCAAGGATCTCGATCATCACCTGCGTGCCGAGATCCTCTCAGGTGCTGGTGGCGATCAGTTCCTGGCTCTCCAGGCAGCCAGGGCCACCGACTTGAAGGAGGTCGTGCTGAACTCGAACGACCCCAGGGTGCCCAATCCGCTCGACGTGGACAGCATGATGGGCCTGTTCAGCTCCAGCGACTGAGGGCGTCTGATCGATCGCAGGGCGGCGAAATTCTCCCGAACGGGAGACTGCGGAAGATCGGTGAGCACCGGTTTTCCGCTTCTTCGTGGTTCTGGTGCTTCCAGGGGCTAATAGTGGGCGCATGAAGCCCCGACACTTTCTCTCCTCCCTCGACTGGTCGAGCGAAGAACTGGCAGACCTGGCAGTCACAGCATTGAACTACAAGGCCCAGGGGCGGGGTCGCTTGCACGAGGCACCCGACCTGGCCGGGCAGGTGCTTGGGCTGCTGTTCTTCAATCCCTCGGTTCGTACGCGCGTCTCCTGTGAGTCAGCCATGGCTCGACTTGGTGGGAGCGCAACTGCCCTGGCTGCGGGAACGGACACCTGGCGCTTCGAGGAGCGAGACGGAGTCGTCATGGACGGGAACACCCAGGAGCACGTACGAGAACTGGCTCCCGTGCTCTCGGGCCTCTGCGATGCGGTCGGGATACGCAAGGCTGAGATGATGAGCGGCGGTGGGAGTTCCGAAGCAGCTGGGGCAAGCTGGGAAGAGCTCTCCTCGGATAGCTTCCTGAATGCCTTTGCGCGGCACAGTGAGGTACCCGTCATCAACCTGGAATCGAATGCCTTCCACCCCTGCCAGGGGCTGGCGGATATGGCGACTCTTCGGGAGCTCCTGGGGGAGCCACGAGGAGAGAAGTATGTGCTGACCTGGGCCTGGCACCCGAAGGCATTGCCGGTGGCAACACCTCACTCACAGCTACTCGCAGCCGCTGATTCGGGAATGCGCATCACCTTGTTACGTCCGGAGGGCTACAGCCTTGCACCGGAGGTCGTGGAGCAGGCGCGTGAACGAGCGGAGTCGGCTGGCGGCTGCTTGGAGGAGTCGAGTGATCAGGAGGACGCCATCTCGGGGGCACGCATCATCTGCGCCAAGAGCTGGGGGCGGCTTGATGCCTACGGACAACCCCCCGAGCGCACGCGCCCGGCGGACGAGCTACGCCAGGACTGGATCGTGAACGCCGAGAAGATGGCGCTCACCAATGCTGCAAGATTCATGCACTGCCTCCCGATACGTCGTAACGTGATTGCGACCGATGAGGTGCTTGATTCTCCCTCGTGTGCCGTTGCACTTCAGGCAACCAACCGGCTTTGGAGCGCTGCGGCGGTTCTGGGGCGCTTGCTGGGATGAGTTCAACTTCACGTCCATGGCTCGAACGCCTTGGTCTCCAGCGCCCTGCGATGCGCGCGTGGGCAATGTACGATTGGGCAAATTCGGCGATGATGACCATCGTCGTCACGGCGATCTATCCGATCTTCTTCGCGCGGGTTGCCTACGACGACTCACTTGGACTCACGGCGAATGAGGTTCATGCGCGCGCTACGACCATCTCCCTGGCGAGTATTGCCCTGATCGCTCCCTTACTTGGAGTGGTGGCGGATCGCACGGGGTGCAAGAAGCGGCTGCTAGCTATCTTTGCAGCGATCGGTGCTGCTGCCTGTGCGGGCATGTTCCTTGTTGATCAGGGGGAGTGGCGCCTGGCTGCCTCTCTCTTCATCCTCGCCAACATCGGCGCAACGGGGAGCTTTGTCTTCTACGACTCCCTGCTACCACACGTGGCCAAGTCCGACGAGGTCGATCAGCTCTCAACCTCAGCCTTCGCACTTGGCTACCTCGGCGGGGGGCTCCTGCTGGCGGCCAACCTGCTCTGGATCCAGAGGCCCGAGTGGTTCGGTCTGCCCAGTGGAGAAGGGCTCTCTCCTCGAGAGGCCTCATTGCCCGCCCGCCTGTCCTTCCTGTCCGTGGCGGTCTGGTGGATGGTCTTCAGTATTCCGCTGCTGCGCCATGTGCCCGAACCGCCATCGAGCCAGGGCTCGGCTCGACTGGGATTCGGATCGGCGCTGGTGCAGACAGTCGTGGGCTTGCGGCAGACGCTTCGGAATCTCCTGCAGTACAAGCAGGCAGCCTTGATGCTGCTGGCCTTCCTTTTCTACAACGACGGCATCCTGACCATCATCAGGATGGCGACCAGCTACGGGGACGAGATCGGCCTGGATGGCAGCCAGATGATGATTGCCATCCTGATGGTTCAGTTCGTGGGGGTCCCGTGTTCCTTCCTGTTCGGTGGACTGGCTACCCGTATCGGAGCCAAGCGCTCGGTACTGCTCGGACTCGTGGTGTACATCGGGGTGGGAGTCCTGGCGCGTGATCTGCAGACCGCACGGGGCTTCTTCGCCATGGCGGCGTTGATCGCCCTTGTTCAGGGTGGAACTCAGGCGCTCTCACGGTCACTCTTCGCAAGCATGATCCCCGCGCGAAGGTCCGGTGAGTTCTTTGGCTTCTTCGCTGTCTTCGATCGCTTCGCAGGGATCCTCGGGCCCCTGCTCTTCTTCCAGATACAGGCCTGGACAGGAAACGTGCGAGACTCGGTGCTGCCGATCATGGGCCTGATCGTTGTCGGTGCGGTTCTGCTCTGCTTCGTGCGCGTCGAGGAGGGGCGCCGGATGGCGAGAGCTTGAGCGGCGACGTCCCAGAGTCTCCCGAATCAGCCATCACAAATCCGCGGGAGGCCGCCCGGATGAACAGCCTCCCTGCTTGGTCTCCAGTGGGACCGGGCCCTAGAGTTCGATCTCGTCGATCGCCTCGTTCTCGCTTGGCTCGGATTCTCTGGAATGCTCGGGCTCCCGCACGTCATCGAGTCGTTCCTCGACATAGGCCTCCTCGATACTGGCCAGGGGCTTCTCGCCACTCCCCCCAGAGCTTGCGACGGGCTGCACAAGGAGGTCGGGATCAGCCTCCTGGTAGCAGATGGCGAGCTTTTCGACCGCGCTCCGCGCGCGTGCCGAGGCAATGCCCATCTCGTCCAGCCGGTTGAGCACCTTGCGGATCTGCCTCAATTCCGAGGCGATCTCATTCCGGTCGGCCTCGAGTTCCTCACGCCGTAGCACGAGGCGCGCGTTGAGTGCATCGACCACGGCCTTGGAGTAGTCGTTGAAGATTCTCTGAGTCAGGCCGTCGAGGATCTCGGGTAGGCGCCGCTCCTGGTAATCGCCGAGTCTCCCCTGCATCAGCTTCCTGGCCTCATTGCCAAGACGCTTGGCCTTGAGGTCGCGAGGAATGCGAAGAGCTGGGGAGCCAACCGGGCCAAAGAGCCGCTCCTGGACCTTGGTTGCCGAGCGGAACAGTAGCCAATCCCAGATGGACTTCCTGACCGGGATGTCTGTGCTCTGCAGTGGTGCGCCCTTGGTGTCGATTCCTGCAATCGGGTCGACATGGTCGAGACCGCCGCGGCCGAACTCGTTGAACTGCACGCCCAGCACGAAGAGGTCGCGCGCAACTTCGTGGGGCAGGCTGACACCGGATGTACCGCTGGCCACATCCTCGGTCAGCTGACGATGGACCGTCAGGGCCAGCTGGCGCTGTGATGAGGCAATCAGCGGCTGGAGCTCGCCCTTGACCAGGGTCTTCAGGCTTGAATCGCTCTGGAACCAGGTGTCGAGGGCCTGCGAGATGTCCTGGGCACTCTTCGCAGAAACCTCCTGGGCCTCGCTGTTGCCGACAGCTCGAAGCTCACTCTCGAGACCCTCCAGGGCGGTGCCCCAGTCGTACTGCCCCAGTCGATCCAGCGCGTGCAGCTTGAGCTGGCATTCGTTCTGGCGCTGCTCGAGTGTCTCGGTGTGAGCGGTGAGAGCCTGCACGGCCTCGTGGCTCGAGGCCTGGTCCGCCTCGTCAAGCAAGGTCAGGGCTCGGCGGATGCTGTCGCCCAGGAAGGCCACCAGATAGTCGGTGCTATTGAGATAGTCCGAGAGATCGTTCATGAACTGGTCGAAGTCGGCCTGTCCTCCGGGAGCGATGCCACCCTGGTTCTCCTGCGCGCCCGGGGCGTTCTCGCTGGTCAGGCGTCTGGAGGCGGCATTGATCAGGTCGACCGGATAGATCCTCAGGCGACCCTCGTCGGCAGCCGTCTTGAGGGGCTGGCTCATCGCCAGGTTCTCGAAGGCCTCGACGACCCGGATGGGATCGTCGCTCTCCAGGCTCGGAACGAGGCTCCCGTCGGGCATCACGTCCTTCTTCGTGCTATCGAGATTGACCACCAGGAAGATCCGGCTGAACAGAGTCAGCAGCTTGTTGAACTCGTCGAACACCTGCTCGAGGAACAGGTTGTCCGTCTTGACCACGAAGATGGCGCAGGCAGCTGCATTGCGGAACTCCTTGGTCATCCGGTCGTAGCCGAACTTCATTCGGCTGTAGAGTCCGGGGGTGTCAACGAGGACGGAGCCGGAGTGAGCCAGATCCCCAGCCGGTACCTTGACGTCGACGCGACGGATCGCCTCGTCGAAGTGCTGGAGCGGGTCGAACTCCTGACCGTCAGCTTCAATCTTGCGAATACGATCCGCCAGTTCAGTGTGTGCACGAGCGACCTGCATGCGGAGTGCAGCGGGATCCTGGAAGACCTCCGTGTCCCCGTTGTATCGACTGACAGTGAACTTGCGCTTATCAGAGTCCGAGACGTACACCATGCACGGGTAAGCGGGCAGGCTCGTGACCTCACTGACATAGGCCGCGCTCATGGCGTTCATCAGCGTCGACTTTCCGCTCTTGAGCGGTCCAAAGATCAGGACGTAGGCCTGTTGCTCTGCGACCTTGTCGGCCAGCACGGTGAACTGATCGGTCACGTCGAGCAGGCAAGGAAGAATCGCTCGTGAGTAACGACTCTCCGGGTCCTCGGCCAGCGTGTCGGCAGCTCTCCTCAGGGGTTCGAGCAGTGGACGTACGGCGGTGTCGAACTCTTCACAAAACTGACTCAGGAGCGTTCGCATGGTGGCAGTGGAATCGTGGCGTGTCTGCGGAGCAGGGGGCCTCAAAGCCGTTACCAGGATCGTTTGATCCGGAACGGTTGGGCCTGTTGAGGCCTCGGGCGTCCTGGTCTGGGACGCCTTGCGCCTGGGGCTTGAGATTAGTTCTCCAGCGGGAGAGAAGCCACTCGATTCCTGGTGAAGAACTCGGTCACCTGTCGCAGATTGGCGCGGCCTTGAAGGCCCCGTGGAGTCCGCAGGGGGAGCAAGAAATCGATTGGTTGAGGCCCTCCACCACGCGCAGAGCGCGAGTTCTCGCAGCGCTTACAATGTATGCGCTGTCTTGCTGCCCAGATTGACCCGGGGGGGCCGTCAGTTTCGAATCACGGCGCGCCTGTCGGGTTCGGGGAAGAACACCATCCCCAAGGCTCGCGCGATGCCGATCTCGACCTGGAAGGAAGGTGCGTCATTTCCGATGCCCAGGCGCACGCCAACATCCACCGCAGTCAGGGAGTCCAGGGAGAAGGAGGCACCCGCCAGGATGGTGGCCTCCTCACGGTCGATCTCGGGCTCCCAAACGAGCGCCAGTTCCCCGAAGGCCGTGATGCTGCTGTCCACGTCCTTGCGGGTCTGTACGGCAAAGGTGTGCTCGTGATTGGAGTCGGGGCGCCCGACCTCCTCGCTCTCGCCGAGGATGCCGAGTTGATAGAAGCCCGTGGTCCGGAACCCGTAGTAGCTCTGGTAGGCCATCAAGGCACCAAACCAATCTGTTGCGCCCGTTCCCAGGCCATCCTTGGGACGACCGGTGGGCAGCTTGGTATTGATCTGAAAGGCGTAGGCCGGGGCGTACATGTCCGCATCGCGGAGGCGGTGCCGCATGCCGATGTTCGTATCACCCCACCCAGTGCCCGTCGGTCCGAGATCATTCTCTTCGACTTTCAAGTAGGGGGAGGTGCCCAGGAAGAACTCGGTCTTGGGACCCAGGCCGTACTTGAGGAGGACGGGGACCTCGGTCTGATGGTTGGCCCAGATACTGGCACCGAGCTCTGCAGAGACGACCTTCTCCTCGGTGGTGTGCGTGTCCCGTGAGATGAAGGGGCGCTGGGCGTGAACTCTGTCCTCGCTGGGCGGGCCGGCGGCCTGGCAGGCGGCGAGAGAGACGAGAGCTGTGCAGAGGAACAGGGGCCTCGCGGCGGATTTCAGTTGGTGCATGTACCCAAGCTAGTCTCTGGGAAGCGAAAATCCAGGACGCAGGGCCGGACTGCCTCAACTGCATGGAAATAAACTTCTGTGGCTGCCAGGGCTTCCACCAGGGTCCAGCTCAGGACCATCAGCTGGAGCCTGATTGGGCAGATTGGGCCGAATTCTCGATCAGGAGGGACTTTTTGCCAGAATTGCATAATTATATCTATACATTTCGCACGAATGTATTTATATAAGTTCCATGCAAGCAGAAGACCGTCGTGCAGTGATCGAGCAGATTCTTGTGGATCAGGATGTCCGGAGCCAGAGTCAGCTCGCGGAGATCCTGGCGGCCAGGGGAATCGAGACCACCCAACCCATGCTGAGCCGCGACCTTCGTAGCCTCAGGGTGGCGAAGAGGGACGGAGCCTATCAGCTCTACAGTCCGGAACGGATCACCCCATTGGAGCACCTGTCCAGCCTACTGAGGAATGCTCAGCTGGCCGGTCCCAACCTGGCCGTGGTTCAGTGCGAGCCAGGGGCAGCCAGCGCGGTGGCACGCGCTCTGGAGGCAGAGGGCATGCGTGGGGTTCTCGGCACGGTGGCTGGAGACGACTCCATCTTCGTGGCCGTCGAGTCCAAGGTGGCAGGTGGACGGGTCGTGGACCGGGTCGATGAGATCCTCGGAGCAGAACTATGAAACGCGTTCTTCTGGCCTACTCAGGTGGCCTTGACACCTCGTTTCTGGCTGCCTGGCTCAGCCGTCACGAGGGTTTCGAGGTCACGGCGGTCACCGTTGATTGTGGTGGCCTCTCTGCTGCCGAGAAGGCGGAGATCCGCAGCCGCGCCCTGGCGTTGGGCGCCAAGGACTTCCGCATCCTCGACGGGCGCATGCTCTTGCACGAACAGGTCCTTCAGTGGCTCGTCGCGGGGAACGTGAAGCGCGGTGAGGTCTACCCGCTCTCCGTAGGGGCCGAGCGCGGCATTCAGGCACAGGAGCTCGCGCTCCTCGCAGAGAAGGAACGCTTCGACGCACTGGCTCATGGCTGCACGGCAGCCGGGAACGACCAGGTGCGCTTCGAGGCGGCCCTTGCGGTCCTCTCTCCCAAGCTCGAGGTCCTGGCTCCGGTGCGTGACCTGGGGCTCTCGCGAGAGGAGCAGGTAGCCTGGCTCGAGGAGCAAGGTCTTCCCGTTCCGCCCGCAGGAGGGCGCTACTCGATCAACGCCGGCCTCTGGGGCCTGACCATCGGAGGGGGAGAGATGCTCGATACCCACGAGCCGCTGCCCGAAGACGCCTGGGTCTGGACCAAGGGGGGTGGGGGTGAGCTTCATCTCAGCCTGACCTTCGAGAGCGGCCGGCTGACTGCCATCGACGGCCAAGCGGCCGATCCGGTGAGCCTCATCGAGAATCTCAATGAGATCGGAGGGGAGTACGGCGTGGGGCGTGGGTACCACCTCGGAGACACCGTGCTGGGAATCAAGGGGCGCATCGCCTTCGAGGCTCCTGCTGCGGAGATCCTGATCACCTCTCACCGCGAGCTGGAGAAGCTGGTGCTGACCGAGGATCAGAGATTCTGGAAGGATCACCTGGGCGAGGTGTATGGACGCAGGCTACATCAGGGACTGCTTCACGACCCCTTCATGCGTGACGTCGAGGCCTTCTTTGCCTCCTCGCAGAGCACGGTCGAGGGAGCCGTGCACCTGCATCTCAAGGGCGGGTCGGTCGTTGTCACCGGAGTTGAATCAGGTCATTCCATGCTGGCAGCCTCGGATGCGGCCTATGGGGAGCGCGCAGCTCGCGGGAGTGATCCGCGGGCGGCAGCCTTCCTGGGGCGAATTCTGGCCGAGCCGGCGAGGCTCGCCTCGGTGGCAAAGGAGCGGGCGTCGGCGACTACAAGAGGAAGTGCAAGATGAGGCGGGTTCAAATAGACAAGATTGCGTCGGTCACCAAGCGGCTGGAGCTCTCGCGGCATGCGGTGATCGGAGAGGAGATCCCGGCCGAATCGGGCACCCTCGTGGCGGCTCGAGTCCTGAACTCGAAGACCTCCTACAACACCCTAGAGGATGTTCACGGTCGCTTTGTCACGATCCACCCCGGCGATGTGATCGCCGGAGCCCTGGGGAGCCGAGACGCCCTCTATGGTTACTCCGGCCATGTGCCGGAGACTGTCTCCGTGGGAGACGAGCTCTGCCTGCTGAATCTCGGCGGGGTCATCGGGGCGGGCGCAGAAGCAGCGCCCGGCATTGGAGAGCCCTTCCGGCTCGAGATCCTCGGCTCCCTGCTCGAGTTTCCCCATCTGGATCATCGCGTGGGGGTTCCGGCCAGCGTTCAAAGAGCTGCGCTTCCCCCGGCCTGCATGCCTGCTCGGACGCCACCCGTTCTGGCGCTGATCGGTACCTGCATGGATAGCGGTAAGACCACGGCTGCGGCTGTCATGATTGCCGAAATGACGCGTAGTGGCCTGAAGGTGGCGGCTGGCAAGCTGACCGGTGTCTCCATGAGGCGTGACATTCTGGCCATGGAGGACTGCGGGGCATCTCCCGTTGCCGTCTTCACCGACTTCGGAGTTGTCACGACCACCGAGGAGAACGCCGTGGCCGCAACACACTCCTTGATTGCTCACCTTGAAGAACAGGATCCGGATCTGATCGTGCTCGAGATGGGGGATGGTCTGCTAGGGACCTATGGGGTCAACGCCTTGCTGAATGACAAGCAGGTGCGTGGAGCGCTGAGCGGCATCGTGCTCTGCGCCCAGGATCCCGTGGGAGCCTGGGGCGGAGTGCAGCTGCTCAAGGATCGCTACGGGTTGCAGGCGAGCCTCGTGTCCGGTCGGGTGACAGACACTCCTGTGGGGCGGCGCTACTGCGAGGAGAAGCTCGCAGTGCCTGCCTGGAATGCATTGATCGACGGTCCTGAAGAGGTCAACCAGCTGGTGGCCAAGCTGCTACCGACCGGGGTGGTCTCGTGAACGGCCTCAACACCCGCGCGGTCCCGGCCTGGATCGTTGGCTCGAGCGGTCTCCTGGCCGGAGAGCTGGCGCGACTGATCGAGGGGCACGGCGGCATGCAGCTGACCGGCGCAGTCTCCAGAGAGGCAGGGCGTGCGCTCCGTGAGATGCATCCGCAGCTCTGCTCGATGCTCGAGACAGTTGACCTCGCTTCGGCTGCTGAGTCCCTCAAGGACCAGCTCGGAGCAATGGCGCCAGGTGATGAGCCGGCCGTTGCACTCTTCCTGGGGCTGCCCCATGGGCATTCAGCCAGAGCATGGTTTGAGATCGCCGAGGCCCTCGGCGATCTCGCCGCTCGAGTGGCCGTGGTCGATCTGTCCGCAGACTTCCGGATTGGAGACGTGGGGCTCTTCGAGGAGAACTACGGCATGGAGCATCCTGATCCCGACGGAAGCCAGGGATTCGTCTATGGTCTGCCGGAGTTCTGGCGCAGCCGAATCGTCGAGAGCAGACGCGTCGCGGCTCCGGGATGCTTCGCCACCGCGCTTCAGCTCGCCGTGTTACCGGCAGCTATCGCAGGAATGCTGGACGACCAGAGCCCCTGGTTCCTCCCCGCCGTGACAGGGTCGAGCGGGAGCGGCGTGGCTGCCAAGGCGACGACTCACCACCCATTCAGGCACGGAAGCTACAAGGCTTACTCGCCCGGCGGCCATCGTCATGAGGCCGAGCTGAAGCAGGCTCTTGCAGAGTGGCACCTCGAGGCGCCGCTGCACTTCCTGCCCCACTCGGGTCCCTGGTCCCGCGGGATACACCTCAGTGCTGCGCTTCCTCTACGCGAGGAGGCGCGCACTGAAGAGCTGCACGCCATCTACTCGGCACACTATGCTGGCGAGCCCTTCATCGAGGTGCTTCCAATTGGAGGCATCCCCGAGCTTCGTTCGGTGGTCGGCTCGAATCGTGTTTCGCTGGGGCTTCACGTGCGCGACGGTTTGCTCACGGTCTTGTTGGCTCTCGACAACACGATCAAGGGCGGCTCCGGTCAGGCCTTGCAGTGCATGAACCTGATGCTCGGACTCGACGAGACCAGTGGGCTCTCCCGCTCTGGACTCGGTTACTGATTTTCCATCACTCGAACTCACCTGGCCTCGCTTCCGCCTAGGAACGAAAATGATCGATCTCTACCGTGCTTCAGAATATGCCCGCCTCCATCAGGGCAAGGTGATGGTCTTCAAGGTCGGGGGCGCTTGCCTGGACAAGCCCTCCCACCTGAAGTCCCTCGCGCGTCAAATCTCGGTGATTGCTGCCTTCGGAGTTCGCCCCGTGGTCGTGCATGGTGGCGGAATGCAGACCGCCGCCCTGCAGGAGCTCCTGGGGGAGACTCCCCAAAAGGTTGATGGCCGTCGGGTGACCAGCGCAACGGGTCTTCGAGCGCTGCGACTGGCGACCATCGGTGATCTGAACAGCGCGTTCAGCGCCTGCTTGACGGCGGAAGGAGCGCCTGCTGTTGGGCTCTGCTGTGCGTCGGCAGGAATCGTGACCGCTACACGTCGTCCCCCGATGGAGACCAGCGAAGGTCGTGTTGACTTTGGCCTGGTGGGTGATGTGAGCGAGGTTCACCCCGAGGCGATCAATGCGCTGCTTGATGCCGGCATGGTCCCGGTGCTCGGCCCGCCGGCCTACGACGGTGAGGGCGGATTCCTCAATGTCAACGCTGACAGCCTGGCCTCTGAGCTGGCCATTGCTCTGGGAGCCGACAAGTTGGTGCTCTTGAGCGACACGCCCGGAATCATGCGTGACCCCGATGATCGCCACAGTGTTCTCTCGGCGTTGAGCCTGGTTGAGCTGGAGGAGCTGTCTGCGGCAGGGTCGTTGCAGGGTGGGATGTCGGTGAAAGCAGCTGCGATTCGCCAGGCCATCGAGGGGGGCGTGCCGCGGGTGCACGTGGTCAGCGGGCTCTCTCCTGAGGCCTTGCTGGGTGAGCTCTACACGACGCAGGGGACGGGTACCCTGGTCACCCTTGCCAAGCAGAGCGCGCCCGGCGGTACTGCCAACCTGGTGGACCTGACCAAGTCGCCATGAAGCTAGGCACGGCAGAGCGCAGCGTCGCCGAGGATCTTCTCGCGCAGCTGGTCGCGATTCGCAGTCCCTCTGGAGAGGAGGCGGCCTGCGCGGAGTTCTGTGCCCAGTGGCTGCTGGATCGCGGACTCGACGTCGAGATCGTGGATCGGTCGGTGCTGGCCCGTGTGACTGGTGGCCCGGGTCCACGAATCCTGCTCAACACGCACATCGATACAGTTCCCGCCGGAGAGGACTGGCTGGACGATCCCTGGCATGGGCGCTGGGAAGACGACCGGTTGGTCGGCCTTGGCGCCAACGACGCCAAGGGTTGCGTGGCGGCGATGATGTATGCCGCGGCAACTCTGGCCACCGACAGGTCCTTCGAAGGCGAGCTCGTGCTGGCGCTGAATCACGAGGAAGAAACCACCAACCGGGGCATGGAGGCCATCCTGCCCAGGATCGGTCAGGTCGACCTGGCCGTCACCGGGGAGCCGACCGGGCTCCAGGTGGTTCGGGCGCAGGCAGGCCTGGGCGTGATCGTGGCTTCCTGGAAGGGACACTCCTGTCATGCGGCCCATGTCAGTCGGGTGGAGCACGAGAACGCGCTGCTGTCAGCAGCCAGGGAGCTGGCTGCCTTGCCGAAGCCTCACGTGCTCGCGGGTGAGCACGAGCTCTTGGGGCCGAGCACACTGACTCCAACGGTCATGCGAGCCGGGGAGAGGCACAACTCCGTTCCGGATCTGGCCGAGGTGACCTTCGATGCTCGCCTGGCCGCGCCCCATGATGTCGACGAGTGCCTCGCGATCCTCAGGACCTATCTCCCCGGTGCTGAACTATGGGTACGCTCGCGACGCCTGGCGGCAGTCGAGACTCCGGCGGATCATCCGCTCGTGGTCAGTGCACTGAAGCACTCGAACAAGCCTGCACCGATCGGCTCGAACACCCTCAGTGACATGGCCTTGCTGCCCGGCATTCCGGCCATCAAGTGTGGGCCTGGAGAGACCGTGCGCTCTCACACGGCCAACGAGTTCCTGACCCGCGACGAGCTGCATGAAGCGGCCGTCTTCTACACCCAGCTGGTCCCCGACGCGCTGGCTTCTTCGGCCAGTGAAACCCTAGGTGGACGGAGTTCGTGAGATGACAAGAGAAGAGACACCTTCTGATTCCAGTTTTCATAGCCCGGTTTGGGACCGCGGCGAGTCGATCGACGCAGAGATGATGCGCTTCACCATCGGCGACGACTGGTTGATGGACCAGCGATTGGTGGAGTGGGATCTACGCGGTTCCATGGCTCACGTGGACGGACTCTTGAAGGCGGAGCTGATAAGTCCGGAGGACCATCAGGTTCTTGCTGCCGGCCTGGAGACCCTGCTCGCGAGCTGGAGCGCAGGCGAGTGGAACGTCGAGCCTGGTGATGAAGATGTGCACTCGGCTGTCGAGCGACGCCTGACGGAGCTGGTGGGCGAGGCAGGTGAACGCCTGCATACTGGAAGGAGCCGAAACGATCAGGTGGCGGTCGACATGCGGCTCTGGCTGCGTGCAGCAACAAGAACCACCCAGGTTGCCGTGGGGGAGGTTTGTGCTGCAGCCCTGGGGGTGGCCAAGGAGACCGGCTCGGTGCCGATTCCTGGCTACACCCACCTGAGACGTGGAATGCCCTCGAGCCTGGGGGACTGGATCGGTGCTCATCTCTCTGCTTTCGAGACGAGCCTGCTCGAGTTTGGTCCTGTCGAGGAGCGCATCTCGAGCTGCCCGCTGGGAAGCGGCGCGGGCTACGGAATCCCGTTGCCCTTGGAGCGTGAGCACGTGGCCCAGCTGCTGGGCTTCCGTGAGCCTGAGACCCCGGTCACAGCCACTCAGCTCTTCCGGGGCCGCGCTGAGCTGTCCTACTTGAATGCTCTGGAGAGCCTGGCTCTGGATCTTGAGAAGCTGGCCGCTGACCTGTGGCTCTTCTCCTCGGAGGAATTTGGATTTGTGATCCTGCCAGTGGAGCTGACTACCGGGTCGTCCCTGATGCCTCACAAGCGCAACCCCGACCTGATCGAACTCGTTCGCGGACACTGTCGTCAGGTTAGCGCGGACCGCGACTCGTTACGGGCCGTGATCGCCGGCCTGCCCTCGGGTTATCACCGGGACTTTCAGTTGATCAAGCCGCCGCTCTTCAGGGCTCATGACCGAGTGCAGGCCTGCTTGGGAATCACCGGGCGCCTCTTACGGGGGCTCGAATTCGATCGCGAGGCCCTGGAGAGAGCATGCGAGGATCCCTCCTTGCAGGTGACCCGCAGAGCCCTGGAGAAGGCCAGCGAAGGTCAGAGTTTTCGTGATGCTTACCGGGAGGAAAGTCGCGGCTAAGCGGGAAGGCCTTGCAACTTGCTTGCAAGAACTTGTTGATTTTAGAGCGGCCTCAGGACTAGCGTGCTCCGCCGCGAGTGCCAAGGTTTAGCGCTCGCGGATCCTAACAGCCCCCCTGCAACGCACATCAAAGACGACTGACATGATCAAGAAATCGATTCTCGCCGGTGCTATCACGATTGGCCTTCTCGCACCCGGATGCCTCGGCCCCAACAACGCACACGACAGCCTGCGAAACTGGAACGCCACGGCCACGAGCTACAACTGGCTGAACGAGGTGATCTACTGGGGTCTGAACATCATTCCGGTCTATGGCCTCTTCTATCTCGGTGACCAGGTGGTCTTCAATACCATCGCCTACTGGGGTGACGATGTGATTGGCGCTCCGGGTGAATTCCCCGAGAGCTTCAAGAACTGAAGCAACGAAACAACCGAGAAGTTGGTTTCACGCTGACGAACTGGAGGGAGGTCGACTGTCGACCTCCCTCCTTCTCTTCCACCCCGTGCCACCACAGGTAGGCGTCCAGTGGCCGAGCCGAGGGGGCTCTTTAGGTCCACGGGCCGGGGCCTGGCCGGCCTCGGTTGAGACTAGAGTCGCGCCCAGCCCCAGCTCGCTGCTAAGCTCAAGACATGACGCAATCCAGCGGGGACGAGACCTTTGGCAGCTTCAAGGACATGTTTCGCTCGAAGGGCGGGGATGTACCCGAAGAGAAGGAGACGGACGACAAGGGCTGGACCTTGGAGTACGGGGACGAGGAAGCCTCGCCGAAGTCCATCGAGCGGCTCGAGAATCAGGAGCCAACCTCTCGCAGCCGCATCGACGATCGCCCGCCGGCCTTCGGTCCCATGGACCATGGTCCGCCACCCTACGCCGATGAGAACTCCGAGGAGATGGAGCTGGTGTCCTCCTTCAAGGTCAGGACCCAGTTCCCTGCGGATGTGCTCGCGGAGATGAAGGCGCTCCCGAGAGATCCGGACCCCGCTGACTATGAGGGCCGGCTTGACCTACGCGATCAGACGATCTTCACGATCGACGGTGCAGATGCCAGGGACTACGACGATGCGATTCACATTCGCGAGCTTGAGAATGGAGCCGTCGAGTTCGGTGTGCACATCGCTGATGTCGCGCACTACGTCACTCCTGGTACGGCGCTGGACGACGAGGCCCTCGCACGGGCAACGAGCGTCTATCTTCCAGACCAGGTTGTCCCCATGCTTCCTGAGGAGATCTCCAACCACCTCTGCTCTTTGGTTGCGGATCGCGATCGCCTGGCCTTCTCTGTCATCATGCGCTTTGACGCCAAGGGGGAGCGTCAGGACTATTCCGTCCACAAGACCGTGATTCGGAGCAAGAAGCGGAACACCTATCGAGCCGTGCAGGAGCTGCTGGACGGAGAGGATACGCCGGACGCGCGGGATATCGAGTTCTTGAGAGAGCCCCTGGAGCTCTTCGCGAAGTGGACGCGCAAGCAGCAAGAGCGCCGCGATGCAAGGGGATCCCTGCGCATGCAGAGCAAGGAGCGAAAGATCCTCTTCGATGAGAAGCACGAGGTGAAGGAGATCGTTGATGCGCCGAGGTACTTCTCACAGACCCTGATCGAGGAGACGGCCCTGGCGGCCAACCAGGCAGTGGGAGACTTCTTTCGAGAGCGAGGCCTGCCGACGATCTATCGAGTTCATCCGGAAAAGGATCCTGAAGAGGTCGAGGCGGTAGCCCGGCAGCTGGAGGAGCACGGCTTGCGAGTACCAGATAAGGATCGACTCACGGGTCGGGATATTGCCCGGCTGATCCGCGCGGCTCGCCGCAAGCCAAATGCTGATGCTTTGATCCAGCGCATCATGGGGCTGATCGAACGAGCAGTCTACGAGGTCCATGACCACGAGGATGTCGCCACCCACTTCGGGCTTGCACGCGAGGCGTACCTGCACTTCACCTCTCCAATTCGTCGCTACCCGGACCTGGTGGTGCACCGCTGGCTGCACATGATCACGAGCGGCGCTGAGGGCGCCGAGAGCAAGATCAAGACGGAGGAGTTCCTCGAGGACCTGAACGAGGTTGCACAGCACGCATCTCTGAGGGCAGACATCGCGGAGATGGCCGAGCGGGCTGTCGGAGACCTCAAGATCTGTCAGTACATGGACCCTCATCGAGGGGAGACGCTCGAGGCGCAGGTCATCCGGGTCATGCCTCCTGGCATGGAGGTGCTGCTCGTCGACTACAACGTGACGGCCTTTCTTCCAACCCGCTCCATTGGCCAGCGCGGCTCGGTCAAGGGGGCAACGTTGACCGTGCAGGTCGGCCGTGGTCACCGCTCCTTCAGTGAGGGGTATCCAATTTCCGTGGTTCTCAAGGATGTGGACTTCTTACGTCTGCAGCTGTTCCTCGAACTGGCCTGAGTCAGGTCCGCTGATCGCCTTGATCAAGGGCGGTCCAGGTCACTCGAACTGGTATGAGAAAGGAATTCTACGCGGCCTCAGCCCTCCTGCTACTTCTGGCACCGGTGCTCTGGTGGGTCTGGCCCGTGGGGTTGTGGGCCTACGCTCTGCTCGGCCCCCTGATGGTCCTGGGCATCCATGACATACTGCAGGGCAGGCGAGCTGTCCTGGCGAACTTCCCAGTTCTTGGCCATGGACGCTACCTGCTGGAGATGGTTCGTCCGGAGATCAACCAGTACTTCATCGAGTCGGATACCGACGGAATGCCCTTCAGCAGGGATCATCGCTCTGTGGTCTACCAGCGTGCGAAGGGAGTCCTGGACACCACGCCCTTTGGAACACAGCGCGATGTCTATCGCGTTGGCTACGAGTGGATTCCTCACTCCCTGCTTGCCCGGCACGCGCCCGAGGTGGCTCCGCGGGTGATGATCGGCGCAACCACCTGCGCTCGTCCCTACGAGGCCTCCCTCCTGAACATCTCCGCCATGAGCTATGGGGCTCTCAGTCGCAACGCGATCCGTGCCTTGAATCGTGGAGCCAGGCAGGGAGGGTTTGCTCACAACACCGGTGAGGGTGGTATCAGTCCCTACCACCTGGAAGGTGGCGCTGATCTCATCTGGCAGGTGGGCACCGGCTACTTCGGCTGCCGTCGCGAGGATGGGGGGTTTCATCGAGAGCTGTTCCAGGAGAAGGCCAGACGGGAGCAGGTCAAGATGATCGAGCTCAAGCTGTCTCAAGGAGCCAAGCCTGGGCATGGTGGGATCCTGCCACGAGCGAAGCTGACTGCCGAGATCTCCGAGATCCGCTCCGTACCGATGGGGGCTGATGTGCTCTCACCTCCGGCTCACAGCGCATTCTCAACGCCCCTCGAGCTGCTGGACTTCATCGTCGAGCTGCGCGAACTCTCAGGTGGTAAGCCAGTAGGAATCAAGCTCTGCGTGGGAGTGCGGTCGGAGTTCATCGCCATCTGCAAGGCCATGGCCGAGTCGGGCAAGCACCCGGACTTCATCTCTGTCGATGGCTCTGAGGGCGGGACTGGAGCAGCACCAATCGAGTTCAGTAATTCGGTGGGGATGCCACTTCGCGAGGGGCTGGCCTTCGTCCACAACGCCCTGACTGGCTACCGTCTTCGCGACGATATTCGCCTGATCGCCTCTGGCAAGATCATCACGGGCTTTGACATGGCCAAGGTCTTTGCACTTGGGGCCGACCTCTGCTACTCGGCGCGCGGGATGATGATGGCCTTGGGGTGCATCCAGGCCAGGCGCTGTCATGCCAATGACTGTCCTGTCGGAGTGGCAACCCAGCGCCCAGAGCTGGTCAAGGGGCTCCATGTTGAGGACAAGCTGGAGCGGGTCGCCCGCTTTCACGAGGCGACCCTCAAGAGCTTCCTGGAGTTACTTGGCGCTGCAGGGATCTCCGATCCCAATGATCTCTGCCCAGCCAGCATCATGCGCCGCGTGAGCGTCACCGAGGTGAAGAGCTACGAGGAGATCTTCGACTTCATCGAGCCGGGCTCGCTGCTGTTCGACCCGGTACCCGAGTCCTATGAGGAGGACGTTGCGCGTGCCGCCAGCGATAGCTTTGCCTGACCGGAATGAACTTCACGGAATGGACTGCAGGCTCAGTACTCCAGCCTTGAGCCCGGCACGGTAGCGCCCTGGACTGACAGGCGTCGGGTGCACGGAGGTCAGACCTCCCGGCGTCGTGATCTCGATCTTGTTCACCTCGCTTGAATTGCAGCGGGCGATGGCGGAGGTGGCTCCCAGATAGCTGACCTGCGGCCCGACCTCGCGAGTGAGCACCTGACCGCTTGCAAGATGAAAGCGGACGAGTGACTGCGGGGGCAGCCCGTGGAGGACGACAGGATTCTCTCCTGGTCCGTCGTTGCGCAGCACCCGTAGGCGTCCATTGTTCTCCGTCGTGACCAGATCCAGGTCACCGTCCATGTCCAGATCACCGGCGTAGAGGCCACGGCCTACCCGTGGCGTCTGCGCCAGAGCCCCTGATTCGGAGCTGACATCGCGGAAGTGCCCACGCCCGTCGTTCTGGAAGAGCAGAGCCTCTTGGGCCCAGCTCTTGCCGTCGTTGTAGAGCTGGATGTTGTCGATGATGTGCCCGTTGGCCACCGCCAGGTCCAGGTCGAGGTCACCGTCGAGATCGGCCGCGATCACCCCGAATCCGACGGGCAAGCGAGAGGGAGCTTCGAGTCCCGCCGAGGCAGTGATATCGGTGAACATCCCGTCACCGTCATTGTGGTAGAGCGTGTTGGACTCATCATCGAAGTTCGTGACGTAGATATCGATACGTCCGTCTCCATCCAGGTCTCCAGTGGCGAGCCCCATGCCGGCTTCGGTGAGTCCCATCCCGTTGACGCCCGTGCCGGCCAGGAGGGTTCCGTCCGTGAAGGTTCCTTCGCCAGAGTTGATCCACAGTCGGTTCTCGACCGAGTCGTTGGCAACGTAGAGGTCAAGGTCTCCGTCGCCGTCGAAGTCCGAGGCGCAGACTCCCAGTCCCTTCCCGTGACTGTCGGCGAGTCCAGCCGAGATCGTCGCGTCCTCGAAGGTCCCATCCCCGAGGTTTCGCCAGAAGCGATCCTGGATGCCGCTGTAGCGATCGGGGTGACAGTAGCTACGCCAGCCAGGCTTGCGCTCACCGCAGTACGCGGGATCCTCCAGGTCGTAGTCCAGGTAGGCCGTGACGTAGAGGTCCTGATCGCCATCAGCATCTGCATCGAAGAAGCTGGCGCCAGCGGTCCAGCGTGAGTCGGCGATGCCTGCTGACTCGGTCGCATCCTGAAATGAGCCGGTGCCATCGCCGAGGAGCAGGACATCGGGTCCCAGGTTGGTGACGTAGAGGTCCAGGTGCTCATCGCCATTGACGTCGGCGCAGGCGACACCCATCCCGTAGCCCCGATGGGCGGCATCGCCACTCGTGGCGGTCACGTCGCGAAAGCCACCCTGCCCGTCGCCGAGCCAGAGCTGGTTGGGTGCAACTCGATTGCGGGCTCCACCGACCGGCAGAGGGCCGCTCTGGACCAGGTAGAGGTCGAGAAACCCATCACCGTCGAGATCACAGAGGGCTGCTCCAGCTCCCATGGTCTCGGGTAGCTGCTTCTCATCGGAGAGGCCCGCCTGATGCACGAAGTCGATGCCCAGCTGGTCAGTGATGTCGCTGAACACGATGGGGGGGGCTTGCTCAGCAGGCCTGGGATCGGACCGCGGAGGGACCGTGTCACTCGAGCAGCCCCAGAAACAGAGAGCCAAGAACGCGAGTCGAGGCCTCACTTCTCCTCCCGGAGCCTGGCGATCCGTGCCTTGATGGCGGCATCGTTCGGACGAGCGTTGGCTGCCATCAAGAGCTGGTCTAGCGCCAGCTGCTTGCGCCCGAGCTGATCGAAGTAGTCGGCCAGACGAACGCGCAGTCGAACGTCGTCTCGGCGGTCGATTGCGGCGGAGAGCAGCTCCGTGGCGGCCTCGCGGTCGCCCAGGGTCTCCCACTGAAAACGAGCACAGCGCAGCGCTACGGGCGGGACCTCCCCTGGGGTGGCCAGTTGAAACCCCAGGTCGTAGGCGGCTCTCGATTGATTCAGTAGCCCCTGGTCGTAAGGCAGCAAGGCACGCAGGGCATCGGCCAACGCCACCTGATTGGGTCCTCCCAGCGGAGCGAGCGCCACTCCCCGTCGGGCGAAGTCCAGCTGGTCGAGCAGGGGCAGGAGCTTGCGATGGTGCTCGAGGATCTCGAGTCCCTCTTCACGCTCTCCGAGTCGAAGGAGCGCACGTCCGAGTCCGAAGAGTGCCTGGGGCTCGAGGGGACGTGCCGCAAGCACCTCTCGCAGGAGCGGCACGGCGCGCTCATCACTGCCAGTTCTGAGCAGCTCCTGAGCTTCCAGCAAGCGGACATCGGTGTTGTCACGTCCGAGGACCTCGCGCATGACGTCGAGGTGGCCTTCGAGCTCCGCAAAGCGTCCCAGGCTGCGCAGTGCTTCGGCCCGCATCAGTAGCTCGGCGGCCTCCATGGTTCCGAGGAAGTTCAGGGCCTCGTCGTATCTGGAGAGGAAGTAGAGTGCACGGCCTTGCAGGCCGCGCTGTTCCTCGGGGAGTCCATTGCAAAAGTTGAGTGCGGACTGAAAACGTCCGATCTCCAGCTCGCCCAGGACGATGCGTGTGCGAAGGCGCTCGTCATCCGGAGTCCTGGCTAGTTCAACCGCCATCAGCTCGAGGGATTTCACACGTTCACCAGACCTCCACAGCATTTCCGCCTGCTGAGAGGCCTGGATCATGAAAATGAGGGAAAAAAGGAGCCAGTGCATGGAGAAGAAATCAGTCTCCGGAACGAAATGGGAGGCACATGGAGTCTAACCCCCACCGTGGCCTTCGAATCGAGCTTTTCCATGAGCGCGAATTGGCGTTAGGCTGGAACCCAATCTCGTGGGTCAAATCGGAGCCTGTCTGGCATTCCTGCTGCTACTCGCTCCCCAACGACTCAACTCAGGACCTAAGAACATGAAATTACTTGGATTGGCCTTGGCTCTCGGCGCTGTCCTCTCTGGACCGCGGGCGGCCAAGGTGGAAGTGGGAGATCTTGCTCCCGAAATCTACGGGGAGTGGTACCTCTCGGATGCCAGCTCGCTGGAGGAGGTGCGCGGTCGGGTGATTCTGCTCGATTTCTGGCGCACCTGGTGAGGCCCCTGCAACCGGGGGATCCCGCATCTCAATGAGCTCCAGGAGGAGTTCGGCGAGCGTGGATTCACCATCGTTGGCGTGTCCAACGAAGCCAGTGGTCTACTGGAGAGGCATATCGAGAAGATGGGCATCGCCTACCCGATCGCCAAGGTCAAGGGCGAGAGCGCTGACCGCATCTATGGCGTGAAGGGCTTCCCCTCTGCTGCCCTGGTCGACGCCTCTGGTCGTGTTATCTGGAGTGGCCACCCTTCGTCCGTGCCCCGTGGAGAAATCGAGAAGGCGCTCGAGGGCACGGCTTTCTTGCCGCGACTCGAGGGCAAGGCCTACAAGAAGGTCGACAAGCTGATCGTCAGTCGGGAGTACGGCAAGGCTCACGCTGAGGTGCTGAAGGGCCTGCAGAAGGACTCGGCGGACGAGACCCTCCAGGGGGCCCAGGTATCGATCGAGGCTCTGCTCGAGAAGATGCAGGGAGCAGCGAATGCAGCGGTCGAGGGCCAGGACTTTGGTGTGGCTCTCGATACCTACTCGCAGATCGAGAAGCTCTTCAAGGGACACGAGGCCGCAAAGCTGGCCAAGGCGGACGCCAAGGCGGTGGAGAAGAACCCTGCGGCCAAGGACGAGATTGCGGCCTGGAAGAAGATGGTCAAGGCCGATGAGACCCAGTTCGAGGGAGACTTCGAGAAGGCCGGCAAGCTGTACGCGGCCATCGCCAAGAAGTACCCGGAGACCAAGTCCGGTGAGCGTGCCCAGGCATTCCTGAGCCGTCACCACATGTAACGGAGCCGAGGCGCCGCTGGACAGCACGAGTCCGGCGACGGAACATGAAGAGGCGGTGGACGGTCGATTCGGCTGCCCCGCCTCTTCTCATGTGCCCGAAGGAGTCATTGATGCGCCTGCAAGACCTTCCAACCCTCTCTCGTGACTCTGTCCGTGAACTCGATCGAATTGCCATCGAGGAGCTTGGGATTCCCGGGGTCGTCTTGATGGAGAATGCCGGCCGCGGTGCCAGCGAGGCAATCCTCAGCATTGCTCGTGAGCTGCCGCCCTCGAGCGGCTCAGCGACAGATGCTCTGATCCTCTGCGGTCCAGGCAACAACGGGGGCGATGGGTATGTCGTGGCGCGTCACCTGCACGATGCTGGACTCGACGTCACCCTGCTGGAGACTGCAGTACCTGAGCGGCTCTCTCCGGACGCGGCGGTGTTCCGGCGGGTGGCTACTGCCATGGGAATTCGCCAGCAGTTCACCCCCGATGCAAGGAGCCTCTCTGCTGCGTTGGCTGGTCGCGAGGCCGGAGGTCTCCTCGTGGATGCCTTGCTGGGGACGGGATTTCGAGGCGAGCTGCGGACCGCTTCGGCAGAGCTCCTGCGTGTGATCTCCAGCTGGGTTGAGGATCAGGGAGCCATGGTGATAGCGCTCGATGCGCCATCGGGCCTGGATGTTGACACTGGAGAAGCTGCGCCAGATTCCTTGCGAGCCACACACACGCTCACCTTCGCGGCGAACAAGCCGGCCTACACCGATGACTCGGCTCTCGCCTGGACCGGTGAGGTGCAGCTGATTCCCATCGGTGTTCCTGGCGAGGCTTACGAAAGGCTTGTGTAATTGCCGGGGATGGTGTGCCGGTCGTGTCCAAAGCCCAGGGGGTGGAGGTTCAGCGCTGGTTTGCGAATCAGCCCTTTTCCTATACGCTAGTGGTGTTGACCATCTCAAGCGTGGGCAGCGATTCATGCGAGCGTCGCTAGTCTCGCGTGAGCACAACACCTTCAAGACCAAGCAAGACAACCATGAAGATGAAGCACTGGATACAAGCGGCTGCAGTGACAACGGCCGTTGGCGTCCTGCTCAGCACGGCCGTCCCTGCACCTGCTCAGATCTCGGTGGGCGATTCGGTCTCCTTCACGTTTCGTTCGGAAGTACTGAACGGAATGGGCATCGACGAGCTGGCTGACCTGAAGGGCAAGCCGATCCTGGTCGAGTTCTGGGGCACTCGCTGACCTGGCTGCATTGGGGGGTCCGTGCCGGCCGCCATCAAGTTACAGGAAGAGTATGGTGATGATCTCGCCGTGATCTTCGTCGAGTCCCAGGGGACCAGCGTGGAGAAGACCGCGAGCTTCATTCTCGACAGGCGTTGGATGGGCGCGAGCACCATGTGGACCAACGAGCGTCCCTTCGACACTGGCTCGCGAGGTCTGCCGAACTTCGCCCTCATCTCGAGTGACGGAAAGGTCCTTGCGAAGGGAACCGGGGGCCTGACCAGCCGGGACAAGGACCTGATCGCGGATGAGATCAAGGCCTCCAAGGGCGCTCCTGCTGATTCAAACAAGGCCTTCAAGTCAGCCTGGAAGGACTTCTCGAAGGGCAAGATCGCCAAGGCTATCGAGGGAGCCGAGAAGGTTGGCGCCAAGAAGCCCGAGCTGGCTGCGGAGGCCACGGCCGTTGTCGAGGAGTTCGAAGCGCGAATCCAGTCCCGTCTGGATGCGATCAGCTGGTCGATCGACAATGGCTACGCATTTGAAGCCAAGGGTGAGCTCAAGGACCTCCTGAAGTCTCTCAAGGGAGCAGACGGGATGTACACCTCGGCTCAGGAGATCGAACAGCGCTTCACAGAAGAGGGCATGGAGCTAGAACTCGAGGCAAGCGAGGTCCTTGGGAAGGCCCTGGCGAAGCTCTTCGAGGACGGTCGGGAGGAGAAGCTATTCGACAAGGTCGAGAAGCTCTCGGACAAGTATGCCGGTACCAAGGTTGCGGCTCGGGCCAGGAAGGTGGTGGCGATGCGCCCCTGATGGTCCACGTCGGAACTTGAATCAGGAGCCGGCCGCGCCGATACGCGGCCGGCTCCATTTCATGAAGGCCTGGTCTTGGAGGTCTCGCTCAACAATGAGCTTCAGGGCCGGCAGGCGCTCTTCGCCTGCTTCCAGGCGCCATGAGCGGCCTGCAGCAGTGCCTGGCTGGGCGGCTGGGGAGAGGCGACCGCACGACCGAATGCCTCGACAGCCCTGCAGGGCTGGTCGTTCTGAAGCTCGATGGCACCCAGGCGAAAGTTCAGCATGAAGTCGGCTGGCGAGCGCTTGAGGCCCTCTCCAAGGATCGCTCTGGCAGCGTCCCAGTTCTTCCTGGCGATCTGAACCCGAGACATGCTGTCGTAGGCGAGAGAGAAGGCCGAGTTCACCTGGAGGCTTCGCGCCGCCACCTCCTCGGCGGTGACCAGATCCTCGCGGGCAATGCATAGATCGACCATCAGGCTGCTGACCTGCAGGTCTCCCGGCTTGATCTGAAGAGCGCGCTCATAACTCTGCTTGGCGTCGATCAGGTCGCCGGCCGCCTGCTGGGCCAGACCCAGATCCTTGTGCGCGATCCAGTACCCCGGATTCACCGCCAGGCATTCCTGGAAGTAGCGTGCAGCCTCTCGGGGGCGATCCTGAGCCAGTTCGTGGATTCCCAGGGCCCAGAGTCCCTTGGCTTCGGTCGTGTCCAGCTTCGAGGGAAGCTGCTGCATCATGACTGCCAGCGCACTCAGGCACACCGCCGAGACTCCGACGGGCATCCACTGTCTCGCACGGACCTGATCGTAGAGGGAGAAGAGAGCGAAGGAGGATAGAACGGCGTAGAGCGGGAGGACCGGCGCTCGGTAGCGAGAGCAGACGAAGAAGAGCACCACGCTGAGCATGTAGACCAGCGTGAAGGCCCAGAGGGGGAAGAGCTCTCCAGCCCGCCGGCGGCACATCCACAGGCCCAGCAGTGCCAGGGGGCCAAGCAGTCCCAGGCTTGGTGGGAGATACCGCAAGAGCCGCGAGAAGTGAAAGGCGAAGAACTGAACGTCAGCGTTGTTGCCCAGCTCCCAGTCCATCCAGAACAGGCGTAGCTTCCAGAGGAAGTGGCCGGCTGCTGCGCTGGGGTCGCCCGTGATGAAGTCGAGTGCTCGTCCCGTGTAGTGAGAGGAGACCTCGGACGGGGCCAGCTCGCGGCCCTCGGCCTGCTCTGCGAGGGCGATCGAGTCATGGAAGCCTTCCCACCAGCCAGGGCGAGTTCCGGGAACGATGGCGGTGCTGCCATCGGAGGCGGGGTTGTTGCCGATCCAGAGGTTGACTCCGGCCTGAGAGGAGATCAGGACCGTGTCGCCACCGACGATCGAGTTGTAGAAGGTGATCGGCAGGATCATGGCCAGCACACCCCCTGTGAGGGCCAGGGCAGGCAGTAAGCCGGACCTCAGGCGGGGACGGGCACGCCACAGCAGCCACCCGAACAGGAGCGGCATGAAGAGCAGGACGTTCGGCCGTGCAAGGGCAGCGAGCCCCCATGTCAGGCCAGCAGCCCCCGCATTGCGAGCGCTGGGCTCCCTGGCCAGACGCATCGTGAGCCACAGGGCTCCAAGATTGATCGGGATGGAGAGGGTGGGGATCAGCAGCTCCCCGTCGAAGTAGATCAGGACCCAGTTTGTGGCGACCAGGAGGGCAGCGAGGACACCCACTCGAAACTCGAAGGCGCGCCGTGCAATGAGAAAGGTGAACAGCGTGGTGAGAGCTCCGAGCCCCGCCTGAAAGACACGGGGAAGAAGGAGCCCCTCACCGAAGAACCGCAGCAGCGTGCCAAGAAACCAGGGGTAGAGGGGGGCACGGAAGAAGGGGCCCTCTTGAAAGGTCTGGCCCCCCGCAATGGCCCGGGCCCACTCGAGGTGGTAGAGCGGGTCCATGATGGGGGACTCGAAGTAGGGGCTGGCCTGTGCCTCGAGCAGGTAGACGAGTCGCAGCAAGAAGGCCAGCAGGACGATTCCGCCGACGATGACCTTCTGGCGCGGCTGCAGGTGCTCGTGAGTGCTCACTCTTCGTCCTCTTCGCCGACAGGTGCTCCACCCAGGTACCCGAGGGCCTGGAGCCGGTCGCGTAGCTCGTCGGAGAGCTGGACCTCGCCACTCTCAGCACGTCTGGCCAGGTGCTCCCTGACGGCTTCGTACTCGTCCCGCAGTTTCTTCAGCAGCTCGGGACGCTCGCCGGCGAGATTCCTCTCCTCACCCGGGTCCTGCTGCATGTCAAAGAGCTCGACGAGCTCCTGTCCATCACCACCAGGACTCAGGATGAGCTTGAAGCCAGCAGACTCCCAGCTCGCCAGCGGTTGTCCCCAGAAGTTCCCGTGCGCCAGGACGGGGCGCTCAGCCAGCTGCTCTCCGCGAAGGGCTGAGGTCAGGCTCCTGCCAACGAAGGCCTCCGGTGTGGGAACCCCGGCGAGTTCGCAGAGGGTGGGGGCCACGTCGACCAGAGCGGCTGTTCCAGCTGGACGTACGCCGGGCCGCACGAGGCCAGGGAGGCGAAAGATCAGGGGCACGCTGATCAACTCGTCGTAGAGGCTATGGCCGTGCTCGAAGCCCCCATGGTCGAGGAACTCCTCCCCGTGATCCGCTGTCAGCACGACCAGCGTGTCATCGCTCAGGCCTCGCTCTGCCACTCCGTCTAGCAGGCGCCCGACCTCAGCATCGACATACGCCAGCTCGGCCTCGTAGAGCAGCTCGGCCCGACGGATCAGGTCAGGGTCCAGGGCAAGCTTGCCCGCACGCAGCATGAGCATGTGCGCCCGGGTCCCGAACACGAAGTTCGAGTCGGTCTGATCCTGGGGGGCTGCGAATCTCTGCCGGTACTCCTCGGGTGGCGAGTAGACGGCGTGGGCATCGAAGTAGTGGGTGAGCAGGAAGAACGGTTCGTCAGCGTGATCATCCAACCAGTCGAGGGCCTTGTCCGTGGTCTGGGTTGCAGAGCGGACCTCCTGGTTGGACTCGTACCAGCGAGCATCGAGGTCATCGATCCCCTGGGTCAGGCCGAAGCCCTCATCGAGAAAGTCCACGTTGACGATTGCGCCGGTGCGCCATCCGGATGCCCGGAAGGACTCGGTGACTGTCTGAACCGAATCGGGCAGCGGGCGAAACCCGATCCCTGAGGAGTCCCCGCGCTCTAGCTTCTCGAGGTCGAGGAAGCCACCGGCACCGTGCTCCTGGGGATGCAGAGAGGACAGCAAGGAGGCAGTCGATGGCAGGGTCCAGGGAGCGTGAGCGACTGCCCTCTCGAAGGTCGCACCCTGCGCTGCCAGCTCGTCCATGCGTGGCGTCAGACCGCCCGAGTGACCATAGCTGCCGAACTTGTCTGCTCGGGCGGTGTCGATGACCACCATCAACACGTTCAGGCGTTCGTCCTCATCACCGGCGCCACAGCCTGAGAGGCAGGGGCCAATGGCCAGGCCAAGGGCCAGGCGGGCGAGAGCACGTGAGCTGCGGGAAGGGTGGGGCATCGAACGCTGTCCTACGTGGGGGGGGAGGCGAAAGCTAGCACGGACTTCACCCCCGATCCAAGCAAGAGGCGGCGCCGCTTCATAGCGGCGCCGCCTCTTGAATGCGGTCACGCGGGCTGGAACCCGCCTGAGATCACGGGCAGAACTGGACGTTCACACCATCGGAGGTGTTGAACATGGCTCCGCCGCCGGGAACATCGCGGAACCAGTACTGGAAATTCCAGTCCGAGCCGCCGGTGATCATGTTGCCGGGGGCGCTGGTCAGGTCCAAGAAGCGCTGAGCCGTTCCGAGGAAGTCCGTGGTGACGGGCGGCGGGATGCGGGTGATTCCGCCTCCAGCGCAGAGGAATCCGTTCCCGAAGGGAGCGCTGACTGCGTTGGGTCCGAAGAAGAACAGGCCAGGGACGCCGCTGGGGCAGCCAGCCACGCTCAGGTTGAAGTTGTTGGCCGAGACGGAGAGAGAACCGAAAGTTGCGATCCCTGCTCCACCACCGCTGGAGTTCACGGCACCGGTGCAGTAGTTGGTGGTACCGCTGGCGCACTCCTCGGAGACGAGGTAGATCTGGCCACCACTGGAGTCGACGATGTAGAGCTCTCCGTTGGCATCCTCGCCGAAGGAGGAGACGGAGACGCTGCCCGGGATGGCGAGATCGGTCTCGTGGTTCACCCTGTCGAAAGCTGTCGTTCCGTTGAAGTCCACCGACCAGATGTTGTCGCTGCAGAAGTCAGCGAAGAAATAGCGGCCGTAGAAGTTCGGCATGAGGCTTCCACGGTAGCGATAGCCACCGGTGATCGAGCAGTTGCCGCCTCCGTGGCTGTACTCATCGACGGGAAGCACGAGACCCGAGTTGCAGGTGCATCCGCTGAGGCCGGTGCAGTTGGTGCCTTCCATGCATCGCCAGCCGTAGTTGAGTCCGCCAGAGATGCCGGCCGGCTCGAAGTTGACCTCTTCACGAGAGCCTTGACCCACGTCGCCGATCCACATGTCGCCGGTCACGCGGTCGAAGCTGAATCGCCACGGGTTACGGAGGCCGTAGGACCAGATCTCGTCGTCACCTGTGCTGCCAACGAAGGGGTTGCTGTTGGGGATGAAGGGGGCGGCGATGTCCACGTCGAAGCGGAGCATCTTGCCAAGCAGCTGTCCCGTGATGTCCTGGGAACGGTTTCCAGGATCGTTGGCGCTGCCACCATCACCAGTGCCAACGTACAGCATTCCATCAGGGCCGAACTGAATGCAGCCACCGTTGTGGTTGGAGAAAGGCTGGTTGATCGTCACGATGTTCGTGAATGAACCGGCATTGGCAACGTCGGGATTACCTCCGCTGACGCTGTACTGGCGCACAACGGTGTTGCCAGAGTTGTTCGTGTAATTCACATAGAAATTGCCCTCACCCGTTCCCGGGCCAAAGTAGTTCGGGTGGAAGGCGAGACCCAGAAGCCCTCGCTCACCGCCGCTGCTACTGATCGAGCCGATGTCCAAGAATGGTGTTCCCAGCAAGGAGCCGTTCTTGATGATCTTGATGAGTCCCGAGTTCTGCTCGAGGATGAACAACCGTGCGGTGTCACCGGGGGGAGAGCAGAGGAATAGGGGAGCGTTAAGGCCTGAGACGATCTCAGTGACCTGAAGCTGAGCACCGGCAATGGGGGCGCTGAGGGACAGGGCTGAAAGCACGGAGGCACCAGTGAGGGCGAATTTATTCCAGTTCATCGGCTGAGGCTGAAGCTGATCTGAGAGAGGGGGGGCCGAGGGCGTATGCAAAAGACCCGCCTCAGACGGGTCCTGTTCCCCAAGAATAGGCCCGGATTTGCAATCAATGGGGCCTGGAGGGCCAAAAGTTGTTCTCACCCGGCCTCTTTCTGTACGTAATACGTGCGATACCGCCCCAGGGGGACCGACTCGGGTTGACCGGGCAGCCTGATTCGAGGCATCCGTTGCCCCCTGCGCAGTGGGCGCTATTCTCCTGGCTCCGCCGACCCCCCAGAGGCTCCCTTGACGATCGCAAGTGCACGACTTTCCCGCGTCCCGGCTGGCCAGGCCCTCAGCTGGCAGAATTGGACGATTTTTTCCCTCCTGGCCCTGAGCGCTCTCTCCTGCAGCTCCGAGAGCCCGGAATTCGAGGGTCCCTACAAGCACGTCCTTTTGATCTCGCTCGACACGACTCGAGCCGATCGAATCGGGTGTTACGGCGGACCCGTCGCCAAGACGCCCAGGATCGATTCCCTGGCCGCGGGGGGCGTGCTCTTCGAGGACATGACCGCGGCGGCGACCAGCACACTCTCCTCTCACACCTCGATCCTGACAGGCCTGTACCCTCGCCGTCACGGGGTGGCGCGGAACGGCTTCATGGTCAACCAGGAGAACGTGATGCTGGCCGAGGTGCTCGCCGCGAACGGGTTTCACACCGCGGGAGTGATTGGCTCCTTCGCTCTCGACGAGATGTTCGAGATCAACCAGGGCTTCGACGTGTGGGACCAGGAGTTCGACATAGAGTTCGATCCGCGTACGGCTGACCAGAACCAGCGCAGGGGCGACCATGTGACCGACGCCGCTCTCGCTCTTGTCGATCAGCTTGATGGCTCGGAGCGACTGTTCCTCTTCGCTCATTACTTCGACGTTCATGCACCCTATGCGCCCCCCGAGCCCTATGCCTCGGAGTATGCGCTTCCGGGGCAACCCAAGGTCTCTGACTTCAGCGATGTCGAGAAGCAAGTCAGCAAGCACCAGGTGAAGGTTCAGGGGAAGCCGCGACCGATCTATGACATCGGTCTGAATCGACCACTTGTCGAGTCAGTGGATGGTCAGATGCTGCCGGGCGATGAGGCCATGCGTGCCTTGTATGACGGGGAGCTGGCCTTCACAGACCAGCAGATCGGGCGCTTGCTGGATGGGCTGGATGAGCGAGGCTTCCTGAAGGACTGCATCGTGATCATCACCGGTGACCATGGCGAGACCTTCTGGGAGCATGGAGACTTCTGGCATCATGGTGCCTGGGTCTACCAGACGAATGTCCACGTACCCTTCATCGTGCACCTGCCCGACGGGCGGGGAGCAGGAGAGCGGGTTGCCCAACCCGTCTCCGGAGTCGACATCTTCCCAACCCTGCTCGAGCTGCTGGAGATTCCTCTACCTGAGCCAGTGGCCGGAGTCTCTGTCGTTCAGGCTATCGATGGTGCAGGGATTGACCCGCGGCCGATCTTCACGGGCGCCACTCAGCCCACGAAGCTGATCCTCGGCGACCGCAAGATCGAAGACCGCTTCAAGTGGCCGAACCAGCTGAAGCCTCAAGGCTTGCGGCTGGGCAAGTGGAAGTACGTCCAGGCCCCGTACATGCGATTCGAAGAGCTCTTCGACCTGGAAACGGACCCGGAGGAGCGCCACAACCTGCTGGACAACGAGCGCTTTGGTCCCAGCTCCGGGCTGGCTGTGCTCTCCGAGCCGACGCAGGAGAGCGCCCTGATACTCAAGCGGATGCGAGCGGAGTTCAAGCAGTGGCTCGCGCAGCTCGACCCCCGCGAGTCGCACTTCAACAAGGCTCAGATGGCAGATGTGCTCCGACGCCTGCGGAACCTGGGCTACGTTGGGGACGAGGTCGAGGAGGAGTCGGTTGGAGACGGCCACGGGCACTAGACGCGGTACCCAAGGCACTCATCAGCCGTTGCCGAACAGCTTGTCGAGGTCGTTCTTCGCCTTCTCCAAGGATCCACCGGGGTCGTTCTTGGCATCCTCCAGCAAGTCCTTGAGACCCTTCCTCGCCGCGTCTTCAAGCTGATCGAAGTCACCCTCGAGCAGCCCCTCACCGAGTCCACTCCGGAGTAGATCATTGTCGAGGAGGGCGCTGACTTCACCGGGGAGCTCCAGATCGGCGGCCGCCAGAGAGGCGACCAGTAGCTCCTCGAGGATGTGCGCGGTCCACTCGACCATGGTTGCGCGGTCCATGTCGCTGCTGAAGTCGTCGAGGGTCATCTCCGGCACCTCGAAGGCATAGACTCCGTCGATCAAGGGTACCTCGCTGATGGTCATGCTGGCCGTGACGCCTGTGATGTGGATTCGGTTGATCTTCACCACGGGGCCGGGATCATCGGGCTGCGGCTTGCCGGGGCTATCCTTGCCCGTGGGACCGTCTTCAGATCCACCACCTCCGTCCTGGTTCAGCTGCTCCTGAAGCTCGCGGAGGCGCTTGAGGAGCTGGGTGATATTGGTCTCACTGCCCTTGATCTCCAGGGCGAGTTCGAGCCCCTGAAGCCTGACCAGGTCGAGCTCCAGCTCATCGCCGGAGAAGTTGGACAGGTTCGCCTCTGTCTCGAAGCGGCCCATCCTCAATAGCGGTGTTTCCTGAAAGCCAGGCGGATTGGAGATCTTCAGTTCCTCCAGGGACATGTTCCCTGAGAGGATTCCGAGGCTGGCGGACTCCAGCGTGGTGTCCTGCTGGGTTGTGTAGCCGACGCTCTGGGTGACAGCCGTCTCCACCAGCTTGTCGATCAGGAAAACAACCCCTC
>JABACD010000040.1 GCA_014237855.1 Planctomycetota bacterium
CGCAGCCTCCCGGGGCGTCGGGGCCTCCAAGGACATCAATGAAGGCGCCTCGAGGTAGCTCTCGGAAATCCTGACGATTGCCGGCGTCATTGGGGCCGATGTAGCTCACGTCCAATCCGAAGCCCGCAACCGAGATGGCAAGTACGTGTCCAGTCTTCAGTCGACGTGGGAGTCGACGTGCATCCGTGAGCCAGGCGGCCAGGTGATAGGCCCCCTGCGGGCCTATTGGGTGGTGCTCTCCTGCGGGTGGAGGGGCAACCCAGCCAGTCAGCAGCGCGTCAAAGGGGGAGTCGTCGATGGCGCGCAGGCTGCCGACTCCAATTCGTAGTCGTGATGGCTCTGCGTAGTAGGGCAGGAGGCTGACAGCGCTCTGGCCTTGCTCCCTATCGAATCTCAGCTCGACTCCGTCCGCTAACCGGAGCTTGAGGTGCTCTCCTCCGGGGCCGCGCCAGGGCACAGGTTCGCCCAGTTCAATCACTCGCCCTTGGAGCCAGTCCAGGTCGGTCTGGGGGGCGAATCCGATGCACTCGAGCAGAAACTCCATTTCGGGATTCTATCAGCTCTCGGCTGTGGCTCGAACCCACTGCGAAACGGCGACCCGAGCCCCGGATTCAAGTACCGTATTGCGATGAGACGTCGAACACTGCTTGCGCTTCTTCTGGGAGTCGTCCTGACCTCTTCAGGCGTGATGCTCTCCTGTGGAGCGACCATGGTGGCTCGCTCGAGCCGCATTGCAAGTCGCCACGAGCCCCGAGTGGAGGCCGTGGATGCCGAGCACTACTCTCTCGAGCTCTGGCTTCGCCCAGAGGAACGACGGATCGAGGGTACTTGCCACCTCCGATTCTCCGTGGCCTGGGGTTCCGTCGACGAGGTCGAGTTGCAACTCGAGGGCCTGTCGGTGACCGCGGTGACCGACGGAGATGGAAGACCCCTGGCCTTTGAACATGATGAAGGGGTCATTGAGATTACGCTCGAGGACTCGATCAGCGTGGGACAGCTCGGTGAGGTTGTTGTCAGCTATGGGGGATCACCTGCCAAGGGGCTCTGGTTCGTAAATGATCTTGGCGCGGCACGGAGTGACGTTCGTCATGTGTTCACCCAGGGAGAATGTGTTGACGCCCATTGGTGGTTCCCGTGCCTCGACTATCCCTCTGATCGCGCAACGAGCGAGATTCGTGTTCACATGCCAAGCGACTGGGTCGCGGTGGCAGCAGGGCAGCGGATCGATCTGGTTGAGGGCAGTGATCAGCGCATCGAGCACTGGCGCATGAATACGCCTCATCCGGTGTATCTGACGACCTTGTGTGCGGGAGTGTTCGAGCAGCAGGAAGATGACTGGGATGGGATCCCGCTCCTCTACCTCTCGGATCCGAGATATGTCGAGTGGATGCCGGCCTCCTTTTCGGAGACGGGAGAGATACTCGGGTACTTCAGCGAGCTGACGGGCAAGCGCTATCCTTATCCCAAGTACGCCCAAGTCTGCGTGGGGAACTTCCCCTTTGGTGGGATGGAGAACATCTCGGCCACCACCATGACAGAGGGAACCCTGGGGGATGAGCTCAGCCAGCGCGATGGTACTTCCGTGGGGCTGGTAGCCCACGAGGCGGCTCACCAGTGGTTCGGCGATCTCATCACCTGCAATGATTGGGCCGAGATCTGGCTCAACGAGGGCTTCGCTACCTACCTGACGAACCTCTACTACGAGAGGACTCGAGGTGCTGACGAGTTCCGCATTCGCATGAGAGATGCCCAGCTGTCCTACACCGCTGCTGATGTGGGGAGCCAGCGCCGACCAACGGTGCATGACTTCTACAAGGACCCCTTCGATCTCTTCTTTGATGGAAAGGCCTATGCGGGCGGTGCAAGCAGGTTGCACCTGCTGCGATTCGAGCTCGGGGATGAGGCCTTCTTCCGTGGGATCCAGCTCTACGTTTCAGATAACGAAGGCCGGTCGGTATCTACTGAAGACCTCAGGGACGCCATGGAGACGGCCTCCGGACGTGACCTGGAGGCTTTCTTTGACCAGTGGCTCTATGGCTCAGGCTACCCCGAGCTGCTGGTCAGCTGGTCCTGGGACGAGGCGCTAGGCCAGGTCGATCTGGAGGTAGAGCAAATCCAGGACACGGATCGTGGAACCCCGAAGGTCTTCTCATTCGCCGTTGACGTTGAGCTGCGGAATGCGGCAGGCCGAAGTATTCATCGACTTGAAGTCAATGAGCGCGAAGAGAACTTCACTCTTGCGTCAGAGTCGCTGCCGGTCTGGGTACGCTTCGACAAGTACTCCTGGCTGCCGGCTCGAGTTCTCTCAAAGAAGAAAGGCTCCGAATGGATTGCCATTGCGGCGGAGGATGACGATGTCAATGGACGCCGTGACGCTGTGGATGCCCTCGGCCGGTTGTTCGCCACGGAGGAAGATCCGGAAAAGGCTGCCGTTTATCGAACGGCGATCCTGCGAAGGTTGCGCGATGACGAGCACGAAGCTGTCAGATTGGAGGCAGTGGAGGCCTTTGGACGCGTGAAGAGTCCGGAGAGCCGTGGGTTCCTGATGAGAGCGGCCATTGAGGATGAGTCAGCGGCGGTCCGCGAAGCTACCCTGAAGAGCCTGGCACCCTACGGTGTGGATCCGGAGCTCGCGGAGCTTGCACAGGAGTCCTTCGATGCCGGCTACTCCTGGGATGTACTCATTGCTGCAGCCATGCTCCGGGCAGCTTCCAACCCAGCTGGGGCCTACGAATGGATCCTGGAGCGGACCGACATCCCTTCGCCGCACGGGAAGCTTCGTGCCGGCCTGATCGGTGTGCTGTCAGCTCTGGAGGATGAACGGGTCCTTGGAGACTTGCTCCTGCTGGCAGATCGAGAGGATCAGACCAGCGCGGTACGCCAGGCTGCGGTTGCTGGACTTGGCATCCGCGGGAGTGAGAGCCCAGAGGCTCGTGAGTTGCTGATTCAGCTCCTTGAGACGGATGACTATCGCCTACGGGGCGGGGTCATCGATGCGCTGGCGAACTTCAAGGACCCCGCTGTGATTGCGCGCTTGAATCAAGAGCTTCAGTCGAGCCCTTATTCGCCGGAGCGACGCAAGATCGAGACCGCCTTGAAGAGCCTTGGAGTGCCTGTTCGCTGAGGAGCAGGACTCATCCGGGAAACAAACACAGGAAAGAGGACTGATGACCTGGATCAAGACGATCAAGCCTGGAGAAGCGACCGGTCGCCTGGGGAGGACCTACGCTGCGGCAATTGCTCGTGCCGGTCGTGTCTTCGGCATCGTGAGGGCGATGAGTCTCGCACCCCCGATTCTCGACGCTTCGATGGGGCTCTATCAGAAGGTGATGTTCGCGAGAGATGGGCTTGAGCGCTATCAGAGAGAGCTGCTGGCCACGGTTGTCAGCCAGATCAACGAATGTCACTACTGAACGCAGGCGCATGCCTGGGATCTCCGTGCTGAGCTCTCACACCTGGCCGAAGATGAACGTGAGCAACTGGTCATGGCCGTGCAGAAGAACTGGCGGCTCCACGACCTGGGAGCAGCAGACCGGGCTCTCTGCGAGTTCGCAGAGCGACTGACCCGCACGCCGGGGAAGATGCGAGAGCAAGATGTCGAGACCTTGCGTGGGGTGGGATTCGATGACCTGCAGATCCACGACGCGACTCAGGTCATCTCGTACTTCAACTACATCAATCGGGTCGCCGATGCAGTCCACGTGGATCTGGAGCCCGAGATGACCGCCTATCCCTGACGTTTGGGTTGGTTCTCCTCGGGCCCCGAGGGTTCCTCGAGTGAGATCCAGCAATCGACCTCACTGACCTCATGCCGAGTCGTGCGACCAGAGGGCCAGTGGACTCGCAGGGAGTCCACTTCGTTCGAAGGCCCTAGGCCAAAGTGCACGCCAGGATCGTGACCCGCGAGGTACCCGCTGCCGGCGGAGACCTCACGAGTCAGGACAAGTCCGTCGACCTCCAGCTCGACTCTTGCGCCCAAGGCCTGGGTGTTGGCACCACTCCCCGAAAGTTGCAGCCCGAGCCAGTGACCCTTGCTGGGAAGTTCGTTGCGCAGGAGCTGGTAGGGACCATTGTTGTTGGTCACGAAGAGGTCAAGGCGACCATCTCGATCAAAGTCACAAACCGCAGCGGCGCGCGAGGCCAGGGCGGCTCTGACTGCAGGACCGGCAATCTCGTTGGCCTCGACAAAGCGTCCTCTTCCATCGTTGAGGAAGAACTGATTGGATTGCCCCACGCAGATGTCGGTGCTCTCATAGTCCGGGCTCGTGTACCCATTGGGAACGAATAGATCCAGGTCCATGTCGTTGTCAGCGTCGAAGAAGACGCATCCCCAGGAGGTGAATCCTACCCCGTGACGTCCGAGCCGAGCGTGTACGGTCACGTCCTGAAATGTGCCGGTTCGGCTGCGGCGGCGTGAGCCAACAATCAAGTTGTTGCGGTAGAGGGCATTTGCCTCGAGCTGCCAGTTCGTCAGGAATAGGTCCTGGTCACCGTCCAGGTCGACATCACCTGTAGCGACACCCATTCCACCCCTGGGGTCGTCCATACCGGTCTGGAAGGAGATGTCTTCGAACTTTCCGTTTCCTTCGTTTCGGAACAAGACGTTCATCGAGACATCGTTGGCGATGTAGAGGTCCTGGTCGCCATCGAGGTCGAAGTCCCAGAAGATGGGCTGCATTCCGCGACCCGCCACGTCAGCCAGGCCAAGCTCCTCGGTCCGATCAGTGAGGTGCCCGTCGTTGTTCTCCAGGAAGGTGTTTCTTCCGCCTGGGAAGGCGAAGGGCAGCATCTCCACCGGATCCTCGCGAGCATAGCCGGGATACTCCGGCACCTCTGGCATGAGCTCGGTGTCGTAGAGGAGGTAGGTAGTGACGTAGAGGTCAAGGTCGCCATCTCCGTCGTAATCGGCGGCACAGACTCCCGCGCTCCAGCCATCGCCAGCCAGGTCATGGTCAGCGCTCACGGCGACAAAGCCCTCCTCGCCGTCATTGCGGTAGAGAGCATCTGGGCCATAGTTGGCGACATAGAGGTCCAGGTCACCGTCGCCTTCGAGGTCGAAGAAGAGTGCCCCCATGCCGTTGCCGGAGTCCTCTGCACCAGGGAATACCTCAAAGCGGCCATCTCCGAGGTTTCGCATGAGCCTGTTCAGCGGCGGTGTGCAGCCCTCTCGGCCTCCGCCTTGGACCACGTAGAGATCGACCAGGCCATCTCCGTCGAAGTCTCCCCAGGCGGCACCAGGGCCCATCGTCGGCCGAATATCCAGCTGCTCTTCGGGCCCTTCGAAGTGAACATCCGCCAGACCAGCAGGTGCGGTCACATCTCGAAAACCAGGCGTGGAGTGGGAGGGCGAGAGGGTAGAGGCTTCACGAGCCGTCCGTTCGATGCCTACTTCGATTCGTAGGATGAGAGTGTGGGTCTGTTCGTCTTCCTGTGAGACTGGGGCAGGGTAGCGAAGGTGCAGCAACTGGCCTGATGTCAGCTCAAGGGGCCAGGTATTGAGCGAGAGCTCCGTGAGATCCTGTGGTACCGACCTGGGGTGGGGATGCAGGGGGCCGCGCTCACCGCGTGCTCGCCACTCCCAGGAGGACTGAGCCTGGCGGTTGATCTCGAGGAGCTCGAGCGTGTCCCTCAGGTCGGCAGTGAGTGGACGGGTGTGGGCGTGGAATACGCGATCGAGACCATCTCGATCGACGGAGAGCTCCCACTCGAGAGAGCCATCCAGGCGTAGAGCGTATCCATGGCCACGCGATCCGGTCAGCTTGCCAGGCTCGCCAGTTCCACTGCGGGCACCGAGACTCCAGGTCCCCGTGGCTGGCGACTCGACCGGGATCAGGATCAGATCATGGGAGGGCGGCCCCTTGGCGATTCGAAGGGTCTCGTCCGTGCAGCCCTCCAGGTCCAAGCGCGCCAGCTGGGGCAGCCTGTCACGCCCGTCGTCCAATCTCCGAGCGCTCGCTGGAAGGCTGATCTCAGAGGCGATACGAAGTTCTTCCCCCGTCAGCAGGACCCGTTCATCAGGGCTGTGGGAGATTGCACTGGCCCGTAAGCTCGAGATGTCCACCTGGCAGCCTTCGGGGGCGCTGATCAGCACTTCGATGCCCCTGGGGCCCGGAATGGCACGGGGGCGCCGATCACCATGAGCCGCCTGGGGGAGGAGGACCCAGTTCTCTCCTGGTTGAAGTGCGCTGACCCACTCGATGTGGTCCTCTCCCTGTATGTAGAGGGCCGGCTGCTGTACGCCGGGAGCGGTGAGCATGAGGAACAGGCTGGTGATCATGGTGAGGGGCGTGTATCTGTGCCTTACTGGGATGAGGGCTGTGCGCACATTGCGCCAAAATGCTTGATGCCCCACCAGCGAGTTGCGGGCAGGGCATCAGGATTGGGGTCAGGAGACGAGTCCCTGGTGAGGGCTTGACTTGAGCCCACCGCGCTCAAGTCGTTGCGGCTTCCTCGGCAGCAGAGGTCTCTTCCTTGCTCTTCTCACTCATGTTGGCCTGGGGCTTGCTGCTGGCACTGCTTACTCCGGGGGTAAGCTTCAGGTCGCGAATGTCGTCCACTGCGAAATCGCAGCTGATCTCCCGCTCGATGTTGATCAGCCGACCAGTTCCCTTGAATGGGTTGAAGATCAATGCTCCGTTCACGATGCGTCCATCCTTGAAACGCATGGTTACTTTGTCTGCGGTGCGTGCGTTTAGCAGGATGTCGTAGATGCGCTCAGGCACCATCTCACGACTCTTTCTTGTAGTCATTTTTTCCTCGTCTACCTTTCTTGATCCCAGTGGACTAGCGGGGGACTCGCCCTGGGGCCTATCGTTAAAGGTGGCTAGAGAGTAGGCCTCCGATGGCCCGACCCTGAACTATGTGAGTGTGGTTACTGGGTGGGGGTGCAACTCGCCGAGGCGGTCGATGAGTAGTTGAGACCAGGTTTCGAAGTTGCCGCCAGCTTCAAGCGTCTCTGTCAGCTGGGCAGTCGTATGGAAGCTTCCTTCGAGCTGGTCTTGTTCCCGGATGCGGACTGCACCTCGGACTTGAACGATCTGAACCAGGCCAACATGCACTGCGCCAACCGGATTCGAATCGTCGTTCAGCACCCCCACGGCTTTCGTCGTGTAAGTGCCGTCAATGAACAGCTCCTCCTCAAGTTCTCGAAGAGTTGCTGCTGTAAATAGGTCCAGGTCATCCTTTTCGGCATCTATCGGGTTGATGTGCCCTCCGATTCCGATGGATAGCTTGTCATGGAGCCGAGCTTCTCCTCCTTTCTTGAGGCGCTTGACGACCAGGATCTCCTCTCCGCAGCTCACAACTCCGTAAGGAATGATCTGCTGCAGACCCGGTGACCGTTCCGCATGGTCACGTTCCACGAAGAAGCCTCGCTCGAGCGCGGTCTTCTCAAAAGACTCGCGTTCTATACCACCTCCGAAGGGCAGGAGCCCGTGGGGGTAGAAGTCAGGAAAGATCTCTTCCCTGGGAACGACGAAGACAAATTCCATGGCGGCGGTTTGGACTACTTGCGGGACTGCGAAAAGCAGGCGGACAGATCTGCGGAGTACGTTCCCGACTACCGGCTCTCACGGTATTGGTTACGCAGTTTGAGGAGTGGCCCTTGACCCTGCTCCCACAAGCTTTCAAGGACTCTACCTGCAACCTCGAAAACCGTCAAGATGGTCTCTCACCTGCCTTTACCAATCACTTGATCACTCACGATCGAGTTGGAGAGTGTGAGGAAGTATTCGGAAACATTTGGGTGAATCCCCGATTGACAGACTCTGCGAAATGCTATCGAGATTCGCTCTTCCAGATGGATGCCGGGCCAGCTCCTGATTGATCTAGCTCCAAGTAGCGATCAGATTCAAAGAGGTTGAAGAGTGGCGTGAGAAAGCACGTAAGCCGGATTCTGTATTCCCTGTGGGGACGACGATCATTTCTCTGGGACCGACCTCGCGGCCAGCCTCGAACGACCTACCCGGAAGGCTTAGCGGCGCGGGTCATCACCAACCTTCCCTATTTGGTCTTTCTCCGGGTGGGGTTTACCCTGCCGATCCTGTCACCAGAATCGCGGTGCGCTCTTACCGCACCCTTTCACCCTTACCGATTGCCGAAACAAGCGGCGGTTTACTTTCTGTGGCACTTTCCCTGATCTCACGATCGGTTGTCGTTAACAACCACCCTGACCCGTGGAGCCCGGACTTTCCTCCCTTCATCACGGGGATGAAGAGCGACCGTCAAGCTTTCTCACGCCACATGGAGTGTAGCGAAGGGGACCGGTAGGGGGAGTACGCGCTTGTCTTTACCAGAGCTTTCGAGTGGGCTCGGGGCTAGTCGGGCTGTGGCCACTCGCGCTCGGGCTCACCCTGCTCGATCCAGTCCCGGAGGAGCACAAGCGCGCTCCAGGAGTCCCTGCGGGCCTTTCGAGCCTGGCCGTGGTGCCCGGCCTCCCGGAGCAAGCTCTCGGCTTCGCGGGTGGAGAGTCGCTCGTCATGGGGCAGGATCCGAATCCGCCCCAGTCGTTCCTTGAGACGGCTCATGAACCGCAGGACATCGGCTCCCCGGGGCCCCACGCTACCGTCCATGTTGTAGGGCAGCCCTATCAGGACGGTTCCGGCTCCATGGTCCTCCACCAGATCTGCGATCACATCGAGTAATTCATCTGCTGCCCCTTCTCCGTGCCAGACATCCAGTGGGCGCGTGGCAATTCTGAGAGGGTCGCTGGAGGCAAAGCCAGTACGTCTTGTGCCGTGGTCGACTGCGATGACAGCGGACTTCATTGGTGGGTCTCCCACAGCTGGGAATCAGAGGAACTCAGGCCCCTCTTTCTTGAGTCGCTCGACGATGTCCTTGACGTCCTGTGCGCGGTCCTTGGGGCAAACGAGCAGGGCATCACCGGAGCGAACAACAATCAGGTCCTTCACCCCGATCAAGGCAACCAGCTCCCCCGCATCGGCGTAGATCAGATTGTCGCTCGAGTCCAGGCTGACGACCTGAGTGCCGCCTGCATAGGAGTTGCCTTGGTCATCACGAGGCGCGACGTCCTCGAGACTGTTCCAGGCCCCCACATCACTCCATGCGTAGGAAATTGGTAAGACGCTCCTGTTGGTGGCCTGTTCCATGACGGCCGTGTCGATCGGGAGAGCCGGGAGCTGAGGGTAGACCTCTTCGAGCCCGGTGGAGCTTCCGGCAACCTCGAGCGGCTCGAGAATCTCGGGAGCATGGTCTCTGATGGCCTCGATCACGGTACGAGTCTCCCAGACGAAGATGCCCGCGTTCCAGAGGTATCGCCCTGTGGTGAGAAACTCCTCGGCACGTGCGTGGTCCGGCTTCTCCACAAAGCGCTCGACGTGGTGTGCACTGAACTCACCGTGACACGCCAGCTCGTCCCCAGCCTCTATGTAGCCATAGCCCGTGGCCGGGAACGTTGGCCGTATACCAAGCGTGCAGAGGTGCCTTGCCCGGCGAGCCTCTTCGGCTGCCGCTACCAGGCTGGCCTGGAAGCTGGCAGGGGGAGCGATGACGTGATCTGCAGGAAGCACCACATGCACACTGTCGGGTGCGCGCCGCTCGATCTCGAGGGCCGCAAGGGCGACGCACGGCGCTGTATTCCGTCCCACCGGTTCGACCAGGACATTCTCGCTACAGAGCATGGGGAGGCACTCGCTGACGAGGGGCGCAAGATCTCCCGAAGTCACCACGAGAATTCGGTCCGCTCCAATCAGACCTTCCAACCGCTGCACCGTGGCGCCAATCATGCTCAGGTCGCCCGCGATTGGTAGGAATTGCTTGGGGCGCGCGCGACGACTCGCCGGCCAGAAACGCGTTCCCGAACCTCCCGCCATGACGACGGCCCAGAGCTCTTCCTTCACCATGGGTACAGTCTAACGCCAGGGAGAGCCTGGAATCCCGGTCGGCATGCTAGAAGCGCCTGGGCAACTTGCTGAATCCTGGAGAGGGCAGGGCTCTCCAGGGGTCGTTCTCCGAGACGAAAGGGCTGCTGAAGAGCCCGAGAGGAATGATCTTTGGCCGGGACATGTCACCACGGATTGAGATTGCCAGCAGGTTATTCTGGAGCCAGTAGATCAGGGCTCGGAAGGGGCCGGTCTTGTCCACCAGGCTGTAGGTGATCTCGAGATTGTGATTGAGCGTTCCGTCAAACCCCAGGGTGCCAGCGCCGCGGAGATTGAGGAGTGGGCTGTGAACCCGCATTCCTTCCATGACAATCTCCCCGTTGGCCACCCGGAATTCGCTCTCCATCTCATCGAAGACGGCTGAGTCGTCGAAGCCGAGCTGTCCAAACAGATCCCTCGCGACAGGTACGGACCAGAGAGCGGTCCTGGTCACCTTTCCATATCCAGATCCACTGACCCCGAAGAGATCGTCAAACTCTCCCCGCAAGCGCACCTGGCCAGTGAGCAGCCCTTGATCGGCAATCTCGGAGCTGAAGACGTTGTCGAGCAAGAGGCCAACGTCCAGGTCCTGAATGGCTACTGCTGTCTGAAAGCGAAAGGGTGAGAGGAGGTCGATCGATAGCACGGGCTCAGTGAGAACCTCCGGCTCTCCACCCAGGAGTCCACCAAGCCTGCCCCGACAGAGGAGACCATCAATGGAGCTGATGGTGAACTGGGAACCGTGGTTCGAGAGGGTAAGACCAACCTGCGCCAGATCTCGCTCGGCGACCTGCCCGTAGAGGTCCTCGACTCGCCCCCAGCCTCGTACATCTGATCCCTGGATGGTGAGTTGCTGTAGATCGAGGCGTGCGGAACGGATCGAGATTGGCACCTTGATCGCAGCATAAGCATCACTGAGCGTCGCCTCTCCGGAGAGCGTCAGTCGAGGATCTTCGTCGTCGTCAATCAGCAGGGTCAGGCTGCAGTGGTCCAGATCCAATGTACCGCGAAGACCGAACTCCTTGGTCAGCTCGCTGACCGTCTCCTCCTCGAGGAACTGGCTCAGTAGCTCGGCCTCGATCTCCAGTGAGTCCGCGCTCAGGTCGGCCCTTGCCATCAAGGCTTGCTCACCAAGCATCAGCGAGAAGTGCTCCAGGTCCACCTCCGAGCCTGCGATGAGGGCCGTCAGCTCAGGCGACCTGAGCTCGTCATTGTGGAGCTCCAGGGTTCCTTGGAGGTGCTCTATATCCAGCCCGTTCTCCTGCAGACAGTCATTGCCACGCAGTCGGAAGTGGAAGAGGTCCTCCGGTTCCTCTGCGTCCTCCTGCAGCCGAAAGCTGTAGTCGAAGTCCACAGAGCCGCTGAACTCGAAGGCCTCGAACTGAGCCAGGATGACGTCTGGATCGCTCTCCATTGCCTGGACGAGGTCGTGGAGTAGGTCCTTGTCCGCGGGGGACAGGCCGGCGCCGATCACCTTTCCAGTAGCGTCCTCGCCGTCGGTGAACTCACCATGGAAGGCCACCGGAATCGAGCCCCTCCAGGTAGCTATCAGGGGTGCGATCCGGGTGGAGGTCCGAAGACTCTCCAGTGGTTCTCCAGCAGTCTCTGCAACCGGTGGAGAGGAGACGTCGACCAGTACGCGGCCACGCACGTCCTCAGAGAGCATCGGGAAGACCTGTGGTCGAAGTGTCAGACCCTGGTCTCCCGGAGTCACCTCGGCCCAGTTCCGGACATTCTCTCCTGCCAATGAGCTGCGGACGTAGTGGACGTCTGCAGTTCCGCGGGGAGAGAACTGTTCAACGGCTTCGATGGCCTCGGGAACCATCGTCTTCGCCACGGACAGGTCGGAACCCTGAAGGTCGACCTCATTGACCCTCACATCGACGAAGTCGAACCCGCCGTGAAGGGGGGGCGTTTCGGTCTGGAGGCTCTCAGAGCGGACACGCCCGGACACCCGCAGGGAACGGGCTGAGTCGAGATCTCCGGTGGCTTCAAACGACACGCCAGTCGAGGTCAGGCCATCGACGATCACCACGATCCGTGCCTTCATGTTGTCGACCGGCACCGGGAACTCGGCAAGTGCCGCCTGGGCACCGTGTGCGTCGACTTCTACCAGGACTGCGGACTCAGGCATCTCGGAGCGAGAGCACAGCCGCAGCTCGGCCTTTGCGTTTCCTCCTCCCAGGCCGTAGTCGTCGAAGAGCGTCACGAGTTCCGGTATCTCCCACAATTCGGCCAGCTTCTCGTCGAGGACCTCGTCAATGGAGATACCCGGGACGGTGATGAAGAGGTCCGCCTCCTCGAAGCCATAGCCCGGGGCAAAGGGCGGCATGTCGATCGGGTTGGACCACTGCTGGTAGGAGCCTCTTACAGGTCCGCTGGCGTGGCGACCCTCGAATCGAACGTCGATCAGGTTGTGCCGTGGGAAGCGCTTGGTGTGGGCGTAGACCACCTGGACATCCGGCACCCTGGTCTCCATGGAGAAGGACAGCGGGATCATGTCCGGGGACTCGCGCCAGCCGTGGTAGGCGGCCTGGAGTTCGCCGCGCCCGACCACTCGAGCGGTGAGCTCGAGTGCGTGCCAGATGGCTTCCCCGGGGCGGATGGTGTCCGCACAGGTGATCCCCACCGTGGCGTTCACCCGGCCACGAGGAGCGAAGGCGTCGTAGATGGTCGGCACCAACTCCGGGGACTCAAGAGAGGTCACACCGGCGGTCTGCAGGTCGAAGTCTGGCGCATTTACCCAGCTCTCGAAGGCGGCGCCCGGGCGGGCAGACTCTCCGAGGCGGATCCCTGCGTTCAGCTGCTGGCCGTCCCAGCGGGCCTTCAGGCTGCCGCTTCCGATCCAGGCCTCGGGCACCCAGAAATCCTCATCATCCTCGGGTTCGAAGCGGCTGTAGAGGTTGAAGGCAATGTCCTCAGCTGCGCGACCTGTGCCCGGAACGAGGAGCGCTCCGTCGGCTACTCGAACCCTGACATCTCCCGTCAGGTCAAGGCTTCCAGTGAGAGAGAGCTTGCCAGTGGTATGGAGGCTGAGCTTGCCCTTTGCCCCGAGACTCTCCAGTGGAATCCATGGCACGAGGGCTGAGATGTCCCAGGCCTCGACGTCCAGTTCGTCCGCGAGGGCATGCAGTTCGAGTCCACCGCTTGGCTCTACCAATCCGGACAGGAAGACCTCGACGGGGCTGTCGCTGTCCCTTGTCCCCGGCAGGACTACCCGCCCAGCAATCTTGACCGCGGTGGTCTCGAGGGCCGGCATGGACAGGTCGATCCTGCCAAGATGGGATTCCTCGTTGCCGGGCACCTCGAAGTGGACCTGGAAGTTGCGGACCTGTACCGAAGGTAAGAACAGCCCTTCACCGCTTCCCACACCGGTCTGCTCGGTGGTCTCCAAGAGGGCCCGGACGTTCTCGATGAAGGCCTCGCTGACCACGGCCTGGCCACCATCGATCTGGATCTGCTTTACAGGAGACCCCTCCCTCCAGGGAAGCTTGGCGGCGACGTAGAGGCTCTGCACCTCGAGCTGCACCCGCCCATCCTGCTTGATGCGAAGGTCCTCGAGCATCAGCCCCGGCCCCAGCCAGTCGATGTGGACTCGGCCTATGTTGACCTTGCTCCCGAGAGCCTCCACACGGCTGGTCAGCTCCCGCTCGATCTGTCTCTCTGCCACATCGCTCCACTCGGCGGCACTCCCTACCAGGCCGATAATGAGCACCAACCACCCGACCGCACGGACCAGTGAGAGGAGCAGAGGGCGGCGCGCCCTCGTAACTGGAGCGGAGGAATTCATCGGGTGGTGAGCTCAGCGCGAAGGGGTGTGCGGCTTCAGAGCAGCATCCAGGGGTGGGCGTGCTCCGATCGAGGGGGATTGGCCGGGTAAGACCATATCCTCACCGCCAACGTAGACTCGTGGAACTCGCTTCCCAACCGAGCAGGTGATCTCGTAGGGGATGGTGCCTGCCTTTCTTGCGACCTCTTCCAGGGAGAGATCCTGCGTGCCAGCTGATCCGAAGAGGACTGCCTGATCACCGACCTTGACGTCTCGGATGTGCCCGACGTCGATGGTCGTGTAGTCCATCGAGACCCGGCCGATCACCGGTGCACGTTGTCCACGCACGAGGACCTCTCCACGATTGCCCAGGCGCCATGAGACCCCATCGTTGTATCCGAGCGGGAGCGTGGCGATTCGGGTTCCTGCGCTGGCCGTCCAGGTGGAGTCGTAGCCGACATTCGCGCCAGCGGGGACGTCCTTGAGGAAGACTATCTGGCTGCAGAGGGTCATGGCGGTCTTGAGTTCCTGTGCGCCCGGCAGGCCTCCGGGCAGGATTCCGTAGGCGCTGATTCCTGGGCGAACGGTGTCGTAGCCCGCCGCGAGCCCGGTGAAGATCGCCGCGGAGTTGGCCACGTGTATCCAGCCCTGCAGGAGGTCACGTCTCCGTGCCGCAGCCAGCACGGCCTCGAATGCTTGCACCTGCCGGCTCGACTCAGGGTCAAGGGCCCCCTTGGCCGAGCTGACGTGGGTCATGACTCCGCGGAGATCGAGGTTTGTGGCCTCGCGAATTTCCTCCAGGAGGCTGATGGCGCGCTCGGGAAGGACTCCCAGGCGCCCCATTCCGGTGTCGATGTTCAGATGAACTCGAGCGACACAGCCCAGTTGTTTGGCGACCTTGGCGAGCATCTGAACACGATCGCTCGAGTGAATTCCAATCTCCACCCCGTGTCGAAGGGCCGGTGCGGCCTCCTCGTCCACGATGGTTCCCAGGACCAGAATTGGGGCCCGAAGGCCGCTCTCACGTAGTTCCAGGGCCTCCGCAGAAGTCCCAACGCCCAGCGCTCCCACCCCGCAGCGGACGGCGTGGTGCGCAATGGCGACTGCGCCGTGCCCGTAGGCGTCAGCCTTGACCACGAGCATGATGCGCACTCTCGCACCCGCTCGCCGACGAATGACTGCGATGTTGTGTGCGATCGCATCGAGATCGATCTGTGCCCAGGCTCGGTGGTGGCTCACGAGGGCTCAGACTACTCCGTGATGGGGTAACGATCCATCCGTGAACTGGCCTTCCGGAGACCTTCACAGGGCCCTACTTGCACCCAGGTGCTCAATTCAGGGCACCCGGATAGCTCCCGAATTTCGGTAGAAAACCTGTGATTCGTGAGGTTCGAGTTGTTGACACGCCTCTGCTTGCCAGCCATTCTCTTACTTGCGTAATGGATCTCGGAGGTTTTATTGAATCCCTCGAGAACGACCCACCCTTCGGGTAATCAACGACTCAACATGGCTAAGAAGAAAGCAACGCGCAAAAAGGCAGCCAAGAAAGCCACGCGCAAGAAGGCGACTCGCGGTCGTCGTACGACCAAGAAGAAGTCCGTCGACCTGATCATCAGCAAGAGCCGCACCAAGGCCGCAGCTGGAATCAACGTCTCTGGTGACTTCTACACGGCCCTTGACGAGGCTGTCCGAGGCATGATCTCGGCTGCTGAAGCGCGAGCTGAAAGCAACAACCGCCGCACCCTTCGCCCGCACGACCTGTAGGCATGGCGACGGACTGACTGATCCCTCGTCTACACGACGTCAGGGGTCAATCGCACGACTGGTCGGACGATTCGCTCGTTCGGCCGGTTTTTTCGTGCCACGAGAGAGTGAGCACTCTGGCTAGCGTCGGCGGGTCTTGGCCTGAAATGGACGAAGGTAGAGGGGCTCGACTTCTTCCAGGCGCTGGCCACCAAGTAGATCGAGGCGTCTTGTTCCGAGATCGAGAAGTGCTCCAGCAGCAGGGGGGGCAGTTGTGACAAAGCGCTCTCTTGCTGCGGTCGTCAGCTGAGCCAGCTCGATGGCCTTTTGATCTCCGAGGATTCTTGCGCTGGAGGGAAGTCGCTTGGAGAGCTCCGTGAGTCCAAGGACTGTGGGCGCGGCCAGCACTTCAACCTCGTCGAGGCTTCGCTTGTAGTGGGCGTAGTAGAGTTGCTCCTGTCGCGCATCGAGGAGGTAGACAGCTTCGTCGCCAGGCTCGAGCTCGCGCCAGATGAGTGCCTCTCCAGACGGCACGCCGCGTAGCTCGGCTTCGGCGCCCCGCGCGAGTCCAAGGGCTGTTGCAATGCCAATTCGCAGGCCGGTGTAGGAGCCTGGTCCGATCCCGACCACGATTCGATCAATGTCCATGGGCTGAGCGCCCTCTGCGGATATCAACTCGGCCAGGAGTGCGAGGCAGTCGCTGGCGTGCTTGAGTTCGGGATCCAGGTGGCGCTCGACACGGTGTCCGTCGAGGTCGAGTGCCACCGATGCCTCTCGGTGGCTCGTCTCGAGGGCCAGGCTAAGCATCTCAGGAGAAGGCGGCGATCTCTGTCTTCAGGAGAGTCGCGATCTCCTCGGCCATGAACTTGATGTCCTGCTCGTCCGGGCCCTCGACCATGACCCGCGCCAGGGATTCCGTGCCCGAGTAGCGCAGCAGCACGCGGCCATTGCCGGCCAGGTCCTTCTCGATGCGGCCAACCAGCGCACCGACCTCTTGCAGGCTCGAGAGGGCGGGCTTGTTCTTCACCGGCACATTGAGGAGCACCTGGGGAAAGGCTGAGAACGGTGAGGTGGCCTCGGAAAGAGACTTTCCGGTGCGGCGTAGCACTGCCAGCACTCGCAGGGCCGTGTAGAGCCCATCACCGACGTAGTGGATGTCATCGCCGAAGATGATGTGACCAGATTGTTCGCCACCTACGGGGAGCTGGTCACGCCGAAGAGCCTCCACCACGGATCGGTCGCCCACGGCACACTCGACCACGCTCACATCGACCTGCTTCAGAGCTCGATGCAGGCCACGATTACTCATGACGGTGGCCACCAGTCGTGGGTCGGGCCACAGGGAGCGCTTCATGGCGTCGTGAGCGACGATGGTCAGGATGCCGTCACCATCGACGAGGTCACCGCGCTCGTTGACCAGGATGCAGCGGTCGGCGTCACCGTCGAGGGCGATGCCGAGGATCGCCCCACTGGCGACCACATGCTCCTGGAGTTGTTCGGGGTGGGTCGAACCGCAGCCCTTGTTGATGTTCTGTCCGTCGGGTTCGCAGTTCAGGGCCTCCACCTCAGCGCCGAGCTGGCGCAAGACCAGTGGGGCATAGTGGCTACCAGAACCGTGGGCGCAATCGATGACGACCTTCATTCCTCTCAGCTCGAGGCCTTTTGAGGCGTGGTCGATCAGGTAGTCGATGTAGCGGGTTTCCAGTCCCGGGTCGACGCGCAGTGCCACCTCGCTGGTTTCAGCTTCGGGCTCATTGCGGAGGAGCTCCTCGATGGCGGTCTCTTCCTCGTCTGAGAGCTTCTCACCACGCTGCGAGAAGATCTTGATGCCGTTGTCGCTGGCCGGGTTCGGCGCGCCTGGCTGCTACATCTGGCAATCCAGCGAAGCGATTGCGCTGCCAACAACGGCGGGACCGCACAACACGATGCAGTTCCATATTGCGATCCCCAAC
>JABACD010000041.1 GCA_014237855.1 Planctomycetota bacterium
ACTCCTGGAGTGGGCCGTAGGGATGATGAGGTGCAAGGTAGGAGGCCTGAACGAAGAACGGGCGGTCCTCCTCCTTGGCCTGCCGCATCAGGTCGAGGGCGCGCTCGGTCGTCCAGTGCTCCATGCACAGGTCTGCTGGATGGGGATTGATCGTGCAGAGACCCGACTTGCCGTCCAACCGGTCCATCCACCCTCTCCTGACCTTCCAGAAATAGGGTTCACCCTCGCAGCCACGCTCTCCAAAGCGATCCTCGAACCATGCCGTGAATGGCGAGTCGCTGGGGGTCCCATAGAACGTATGAGGGTGCAGTTCCTGGAACCCGTGTGTGTCTTCCTTGTCAGCGAAGTGATTCTTGCCAGCAGAGCCCGTGAAGAACCCGAGCTCGGAGAGGTACTCGGGCAAGAGCTTGATGCCCTCGACCAGTGGAACGCCGTTCCGGATGGCGCCGGTCTCAGACGGGTAGAGACTCGAGAACATGGAGAACCGAGAGGGTCCGCAAATTGGATCGTTGCAGTAAGCCTGAGAAAACCACGCACCTTCAGCAGCCAGCTGATCAAGGCGAGGAGTACGGACAATCGGGTTCCCGCTAACCCCTAGAGCTCGGCGCGAGTGCTGGTCGTCAATGATCAGCAGCACATTCGGGTAGCTGGCACCGACTTCAGTGTCACAGGCGAAGCCAGCCAGGCTGCCCAGGAGCAAGAGCCCGAAGAGCGCCGGTCTGTCGAAACGCGGGAGGACGCTTGAATTGTCATCTTGGGCTTTCACAGGGTCTCCTCCTGAACGCAGTGCGAGTCGCCCTTGGGGCGCCGAACTCCCCTCACACCGGCCCTGCGGAGAATCTGCTCGATGAGGGCAGGGCAATCGTGGAATCTGTGCTCCACAGTGGCGCACGCCTCGTTGCCGCTCGGCAACAAGGCGTGCCGCTCCGTTTTGCGTATCATGAGCCAATGATCAGCTTCCACGTCACGCTTGTTCTCTGCGCCTCGTTCGGCCTGGGAGGGACCCGGATCGTGATCGATCCCGGCCATGGCGGTAGCGACCCAGGTGCGATGGGCAATGGGTTGGTCGAGAAGGACCTCAACCTCGACGTGGCCGTGCGCTTGCGAGACCTGCTCGTGGCCGACGACGAGGATCCGAACGGCGGCGGGTCATGGGAAGTCGTGATGACTCGCACTAGCGATGTCGACCTGTCGCTTCAAGCCCGCGTCGACATCGCCAACAACTGGCCCGCGGATCGCTTCCTCTCGATTCACCACAACGCCTTCAGCTCGCCCGCCGCCAACGGGACGGAGACCTACTCCTTCGCCGAAGGCACGTTCTCCGCCGACCTGCGCGACAAGGTCCAGGAAGAACTTGTCGCGAGCTTGGGGCTCGCTGATCGTGGTCCGAAGACGGCAAACTTCTTCGTGCTGCGCGAGACCACGATGCCCGCGATCCTATCCGAAGGAGGCTTCGTGACGAGCCCGATCGATGCGGCTGTGCTGGCGAATCCCGCCATGCGTCAAGCTGCAGCGGAGGCACATTTGTTTGGCTTGCAGCGACACCATGGCATCAGGCCTTATCTACCCTTCCCGGACCCGGAGGGGTACTGCTCGGCCAAACTGAACTCGGGCAATTGCCTGCCCCAGATCGGATGGCAAGGCGCTCCTTCTGCCTCCTGGGGCATCACACTCACTTGCTCGCAGGTCACAGGTGCGACTCCCGGCTTGCTGTTCTGGAGTCACCAACCAAACGATGTGCCGTTCTCCGGTGGACGGCTCTGCCTCTCGGCTCCGTTCGTTCGAACACCCATCGTGAACTCGGGCGGTGTGCCCGGACCAAACTGCTCGGGCTTCTTGCAGCGGGATCTCGGCTCCTCCTACTTGGCCGCCAACGGCCTCGGGCCTGGCTCGGTGTTCTACGCCCAGTGGTGGCACCGCGATCCGCACCTCGCCGTCGACCCCATCGGCCTGTCCGCGGGCCTACGCGTGGTCGTTCAGCCCTGAATCATGGGCCACGTGTGCCGGCACCAAGTGGTGAACGGACAGGTCCGAGGCCCGAGATCCTGGCTCGGAGGCCGTCAGCTGGGGAGAAAAGGAGCGGCGAGAGGACCGCATGCTGGGAGTGAGGCGTCCGAGGGAGGTGGTGCTGGATGGTAAGGCAGCTTGGATCGCCCATCCTCCCTCTCCACGAATCTCCGGTGTCCCTTCCCGCTGATTCTGAGACCTTGCTAGGGGCTGTAGGTCGAGGTTCGTTGAGTCGGCAATGGCCAGTTGTGCACTCCAGGCTCTCTTGCTGTGCCTGGGGAAGGCCAGCAAAGCGCGAGGGAGATCCTGAAAATCTGAGGCTTCTTGAAACGAAATCCATCTTCGGAGCATCAAGTTACTAACTGCCATTTCAGGCATCTGATGAAGTTGATGAGCTCCAGTAGACCCTTGCCTAGGGCGTCTGGCGTACCCTAAGAGATGCGCTGCCCGCGCTTTACTGCTCCTTATTTGAGGTGTGAGTCTCTCAGAACACCTTTCCTCCGCACTAACCCGTGACAAGGATTGTTGAAATCTCAGTACCCCACGAGACACAGATCGCCAGTCGCGAAACTGTTGTCCTCGCCTGGACTCTATTGATGGCCTGTGGCTTGGCCGCAGCGGTCGGGGCTAGAAGTCCTGATCATGCCGAAGACCTGGTCTCCTTCGAGCGTGATGTGCGCCCGATACTCGAGGACTCATGCTTCGAATGTCACGGCCCGGATGCTGAACCGTTTCGTGGCGGATTGATGATGGACGGACTGGGGGCCCTCTTGACAGGTGGTGATCGAGGACCGTCACTCGTGCTGGGAGATCCAGAGAAGAGTCTATTGATAGAGCTCGTGCGCGGTGAGCACGAGGAGCTCGCCATGCCGCCTGACGACCCCCTCTCTGAAGTGGCTGTCGATGTGCTAGTTCGCTGGGTTGAGCAGGGCGCAGAGTGGCCGGGGGGTTCGACGGTGACACCGGATCGACGAGACGTCGACATCAGCAGGGGCCGCGAGTGGTGGGCTTTTCGACCGGTCGAGCGTCCCACTCCTCCCGTGGTCAAGGACCGGGTCCTGGCGAGTCTAGTATGCAATGACGTGGATCGATTCGTCTACGCGAGACTGGATCAAGAAGGTCTACCAGCAGCTCCACGGGAAGAGGAGCGACGGCTCCTGCGCAGGCTCTATATCGATCTGACCGGAGTGCAGCCCAGTTTTCGCGAGGTCCAGGACTACCTGACCGACCAGCGAGCGGACAAGTGGACGCGCAAGATCGACGAACTGCTGGCCAGCCCAAGATACGGCGAACGCTGGGGGCGGCACTGGCTCGACGTGGTGCGATTTGCTCAGACCAATGGCTATGAGCGTGACCACGAGAAGCCGTACCTCTGGCGTTATCGAGATTACGTCATCGAAGCCTTCAACCAGGACATGCCTTATGACCAGTTCCTACAAGAGCAACTTGCTGGTGATGAGCTGGACAACACGACGAACGACAGCCTGATTGCGACGGGCTTCTACCACCTGGGGAGCTGGGACAGCGAGCCAAATGATCGGGAGCAAGCGCTCTTCGACGGCTATGACGATGTTCTCCGCACCGTGAGTGAAGGCCTACTTGGGGTGACCATTGGCTGTGCTCGCTGCCACGACCACCGGACGGATCCGTTTCGTCAAGAGGACTATTACTCGCTTCTCTCGTTCCTGCGAGGCGTCGAGCCCTACCGGAACCCGGAGTTCAACCTGGAGTCCAAGATGCACCGCCTTCTCGGAGACTCGGCGTTCCTGCGCCGTTTTTGGGAAGAGCAACGGCAGAAGCGTGCAACTGAACTGGAGCAGGAGCGAGAGAGGCTCTATTCGTGGTTGATGTCAAGCTACCTCTCCACTGAGAGCGGAGCAGCGTCATTGGGGAGCACGCCGCCATCGGACTTATCAGAGGCCACTTCGGCACCAGGCCGTGAGAAGGCTCGTGAGCTGGACTCTCTCATGCGTAGATCCCTCTCGATCGAGGATCGTCTGGAGTTATTCCTCATCGAAAATGAGTGCGAAAAGATCAAGACCTCATTTACAGGGGACCTGAACTGGGGCATTTGTGTTTCTGAGGTCGGAGCGGAGGCTCCTTTGACTCAAGTTCATCGTCGAGGGATCACCAGATCACCCGGGAAACAGGTGGAGCCTCAGTTCCCGCTGGTGATGTGCACCAGTGATGAGGCTGCGCTGCCCGTGATCACTCCCCGGGGCATCGAATCCACGGGGCGTAGGCTGGCACTCGCCCGTTGGATCAGCAGTCCAACCCACCCAACCACGGCGAGGGTATTCGTCAATCGTCTCTGGCAAGGGCACTTCGGTCATGGATTGGTAAGGACGCCCAACGACTTCGGCGTGAATGGCAGCAAACCCTCTCATCCTGAATTGCTCGACTGGCTGGCGGCAGAGTTTGTCGAGGGAGGATGGAGCGTCAAGGCCTTGCATCGCATGATTCTTGAGTCGGCCGTCTACCGTGAATCCTCCAACTTCCAGGATCCGAGAGCGGAGCGTGTGGATCCTGAGAATCTACTGCTCTGGAAGCATGACCTGCGGCGGCTGGATGCGGAGTCACTGCGCGACTCCATGCTGAAGGCGAGCGGAGAGCTCAACTCCAAGACTGGAGGTCGTGGGTTTTTCCCTGCCCTGGAGCGCGAGGCCCTGGCCGGGGCATCTCGTCCGGGGATGGGCTGGGAGCTCTCGCCTGAGGCCGAGCGCAATCGGAGATCAGTCTACGCCTTCGTCAAGCGTGGATTGCTTGTGCCCTTCTGGAGCATCTTCGACTTCGCTGATCCTGCGACCTCCCAGGGCAAGCGCAACGCGACCACCGTGGTGAGCCAGGCCTTGACATTATTGAACGGAGAATTCGCAAATCGCCTCGCGTTTGCCATGGCCAGTTCAATCCGTGCTGAGTGGCAGACAGATCGTGAGGGTACAGTCAGGGAGGTCTACAGGGACGTCTTGCTCCGGGAGCCTACCGAGAGTGAGTTGGAGTTCTGCCTGGATTTTCTTGTGCGGCAAGCGGCTTCTTTTGAGGCCCTTCCGCTGGTCCTGACCATTGGTCAGGCCGTGCCCCGTCGAGTCGACAACGGCTACCTTCGAGGGCTCCCGGACAAGGCGCTTCTCGACGGGCCGGAGGAGGGCTGGCACTGCCATCGCGGAGTCTGGGGGAATGGTTACAACATGACCATGGAGGCGGACGCTGAGCGTGGACCCGCTCTCCTACTGGACACACCCAGGCTTGCGAATGGTCGGGTACAGTTCGCGATGAACCTCAGCGAAGGCTGTGAGCGAGCCTCCTTCCTCGTGCGTGCAGAAGAGGCTGGGAACGAGCTCCTCGGCTTGCAGATTGAGTTCGATGCTGTGCAGCAAGAGGTGAGGCTGCTACAGCTCAAGGCCCACGAGGAGACGATGATCCTTGCAAGAGCCAGCTGCGAGCTTCCTGCATTGGTTGATCGAGAGGTTGGAGTTGAGTTCTATCTAAACGAGTTGCGGGTTTGGGTCGACCACCAGTGTGTGATCGCCCTCGATGATGTGGCTCTTTCGGAAGTTGCCGGTCACTTCGGAGTCCGCGTCGTTGGCGGCGCGGTCCACCTACGAGGCCTCACCTTGCAGAGCGCTGGAGAGCGGCACGACATTGGCTTGGGAGCTGTGGTCAACCCAGAACTGCGGGCTCTGGCCCTCTTGTGTTCCACGCTCTTCAGCCTCAACGAATTCCTCTACGTCGAGTAATGCGCACCCATGCAATGAACCAGCAACGGCCTGACAGAAGAGCTGTCCTCCAACTTGGCGCGAGTCTATTCAGCCTGGCGGCCCTGAGTGCCTCGCCCTCGCGAGAGAGCATTCGTGTGCTCACCACGAGCCGCCCGGCCAGGGCCAAGAACGTGATCTTCTTGTCCATGTTTGGTGGGCCTTCTCAATTGGATCTCTTCGACTTCAAGCCGGAGTTGCAGCGTAGGTCGGGGCAATCGATTGTTCACGAGCGCCGTACACGACAGATGCGGGAGTCGGTTCTGCTCGGCCCCACCCACACTTTTCGTCAGTACGGTGAGACAGGTCAGTGGTGCTCGTCGGCCTTCCAGCACTTGCCCAAGCACATGGACAAGCTCGCTGTTGTGAAGAGCTTGCACACGGACTCATTTGCGCACGGCTCTGCGCTGCTACAGCTCAACAGTGGTCAGATTTTCCAGGGTCACCCGGCCCTGGGGGCGTGGGTCAACTACGGACTGGGCACCAAGAACGATGAACTGCCGGGTTTCGTCGTCATGCATGATCCACGTGGCGGACCGATTTCAGGTCCAGCCAACTGGAACAGCGGCTACATGCCTTCGAAGTACCAGGGGACTCTCTTTCGCTCGACAGGTCAGGCGCTCCTTGATCTGGAGCCCAGCCCACGGTCGTTCCGGTATGGCATGACGCAGGCGATGCAGCGCGATCAGATCGAGGCCCTGGTTGCGCTGAATGCGCGGCACCTGGAGCGACGGGGTGGGGACCCGGAGCTTGCTGCTCGCGAGTCGTGTTATCGATTGGCCCACAGCATGCAGCGATCTGCGCGGGAGGCGCTTGATCTCGGGCAGGAAGATCCGCGAACCCTTGAGATGTATGGATTCGAGGACTCGGGCGCGGATCACCCTCTGGCCTTGAAGCCGGCCGTCTTCGGCCGCCAATGCATTATTGCTCGGCGTCTGGTCGAGCGTGGTGTTCGCTTCGTGCAGATCTATCACGGCGGTGGCCACCAGCAGCAGAGCTGGGACGCGCACCAAGGCGTGCACGAAAACCTCTCAATACACTGCCCGGAAATTGACCGTCCTATCGCAGGGCTGCTGACAGATCTGGAACGCACAGGGCTGCTGGACGAGACACTGGTTGTCTGGGGAGGCGAATTCGGGCGCCAGCCCGTGACCCAGTTAGGGGGGGATGATCAGTCGGCCAATCCAAACGGTCGCGATCACAACCCGAAGGCTCTCACGATGTGGCTGGCGGGTGCGGGGGTCCTACCGGGAAGTTATGGGGAGACTGATGAACTGGGCGCCGAGGCTGCTGTCGACGCACACCACATCCGGGACCTCCACGCCACGATCCTGCACATGCTTGGGCTGGATCACAATAAACTTCGATATCGGCACGGTGGCTTGGATCGCAAGCTGACCACCGTGCATCCAGCTGGAGTCATCGAAGGGATCTGCAGCTAGTTCGTGACTGGATTCGATCATGACTCAACCTACCAGCCAGCGCTCGAACTCATCCAAGCTGAAGATTGTCCTGCTCGCCCCAGTGCTGGGCCTCCTGATCCTCGAGGTCGGATTTCGAATTCGCGTCCATCAGCGCAACAGACGCACGCTAGCTGAGGCTCTCGAGGTTCCCGCCATACAGGAGGAGAATGGCCGCACGCGCTTCATCGATATCATTCAACCGCATATCAACGACAATATCATCTACGAGCTTCGTCCAGACCTGAACACGACCTTCAAGGGGCAGGCTCTGCACACCAACAGCCATGGACTCCGCAGCCCGGAGCGTGCCCACCAGGCAGAGGACGGAGAGCTGACGATCGTGGGGATTGGTGCATCGATGATGTTCGGCCATGGATTGTCGGACGAAGAACTCTATGCACCCATACTGGAGCAGGCGCTCAACCAGAAGTACCCGCATTCCAAGTGGCGCTTCATCAACACTGCCGTGCCCTCGCACAACGTGGTGATGAAGGTCGAGACCCTGGTCGACAAGGGGCTCGCGTTCAAGCCAGACCTGGTACTTCTGAACATCGCCGGCAACAACCTCGACCTGCCCGAGTACGTGCGCAAGCATGAGGATCCGTTGGCCGGGGATCGATCCTTCCTGCTGGACTTCTTCAGTGACTGGAGTGGTCGCAAGAGGATTCATGAGGAGCGAATGGCCGAGATGGCCTGGGTCGACCGTAAGAAGATCGAGTGGAACCCTTTGATCAAGACCGATCCGGAGAAGATTCCCGAGGAGTACCAGGACCTGCTCGGTTGGAAGCCATTTCGTGCGGCACTCGACAAGCTAGAAGAGCTGGGACGTGAGCACGACTTCGAGGTGGTCATCTTTGCTTTTATCGAGCATGACCTGGTTCCGGGGATGCTCGAAGAGGGACGCCAGAGGGGCTTTCATGTCAGCTCGCTCATGCCAGACCTGGAGGCTTACTTCGAGGAGAAGACCGGCAGCGGATTCACCGTGGAGAAGTACAAGGCCTCCGAACTCGTGGTCAGCGGGCAGAACCTGCATCCCTCCCGGATTCAACATCGCATGGCGATGCAGCGCCTGCTGGCAGACCTGGAGTCGACAGGTGTGGTGGACCGACTGCTCGAGCGGGAGGGTGGTGAGTAGTGTGCTTTCGCCTAACCGGTGGGAATGGGGCCTGTTCCTCAGGTCACTCTCTGGACAGCAAGTCTGCCAGGTAGTCGCTGGTGATGTGGTACTGCAGTTCGAGGACCGGTGCCTGCTCCCCAGAAAGGTCAAGCGGCGCCATGATTGTCGGCCTTGAGGTGACGTTCCGTCCGTAGGCTTGGGCCTTCCGGAGACCCTCAGCTGGGGAGAAATAAGAGCAGCGGCGAGAGGACCGCTCCTTCTCTCCCCAGCTGACGGCCTCCTACCCCCCACCTTGGCCGACCTCGGTCGCCAAGGCGATTCGAGAGACGTCGTCAAGGAACTTGGCCGCCCTACGATCATCCAATTGTGATCGGCGTTGGTGTTTGTAGTATTCCTGGATGCCCAAGAACGAAAAGTCGTCGCTGCCGGACATCGTCGGTGTAACCAGTGCCGTGGTCGTTCTCGACCTCCTGGTTCGCAAGATCAACGAGTTCGTTGTGCCGGTCGTCGACCCTCACGTGCAACGTCTGGCTGGCAGGACCGAGCTGGGGCTGTTCGTCTCCGAGCACAGCCTGGGAGCTTGGCACTGGGTGATGCTTCTCGTCTTCGGCGTCGGTGCACTCCTGTTGTACCGCTGTTCCTTGCGCGAGGTCTTTCTCCTACCCGGCGAGTCGTCCTGGACGATTCGTAAGTCGCTCCTCTTCGTCGGAGTAGTCGCGGCCGTGGAGTCCGCGATGATCCTGTACCTGTGGCGGGACAAGGTCAATTTCGAGTGGCACTGGGGAATTCAGGCGGGCAACCTCATCAGCAACGGCTACGAGGAGCTTGCCTTCCGCGGCTTCATGTTTGGGATGTTGCTCAAGTGGACCCAGCGTCCGTGGTACTCGATGTTCGTGGTCACGGCCATCTTCATGTGGCACCACGGTCAGTACACCGGATGGGAGTCGATCGGCTTCTTCTTCTTCGCCTTCCCCTTCGCCTTCCTCACCTGGAAGACGCGCTGGCTGCTGTGGCCTTACCTGCTGCACGTGGCGCTCGACTGGGCGGTCGACCCGCTGATCGTTCCCGGCTACGTGCGGTCCTTCCTGGGCTAGTTCCGGTACTTCATTCAGCAGTGCGGGGGCCGGTTTCCAACTTCGGCCGAGCGACCTCTGGTATCGGGGGGATTCTCTTGCGGAGCTGAATTGTCCAGTGTGACGGTCTGCGAGCCAGGACCCCGGGCCCCTTCCGCCTCACTCTTCCCCCTGCGCCTGGGGCGAACGGAATGCTCACGGCCAAGGGCGGCCCTCTTCTCTCTCGCCAGGCCTGAAACCCTCCGAAGATTCCCGTGGCTGCGGAGGCAGCTCGAGGTCTGGTCAGCAACTCTACTCGCTCGCGGGTTCTTCCTCATCCTGGTCCGCAGCCTTGGCGCCGCCACTGCCAATCTGGTTGAAGACCGTGAGCCCAGGTGCCACGCCAACGCCGAGGTTGTCCATGGGCACCTCCACGCCGACACCGAGCACCACCCCAAGGGCAAGTCCCGAACCATTGCCTGCGTTCATCTGCTCATCGTGGCGCCAGGAGCTTGCCGCGGGATCACTCCTCCGGCACCGGCGCTGCCTGGACGGATCGCTCGTGATCTGGAGGTTCCCACCGTGAGCCTGGAATCGCCGGCGTGGCCGCGCCTCGCACCGACCTCAATCCCAGAGCCTTGTCGGTCCGATCGGATCCCCCATTGCGCCATTGCAACGAGGGCAGGGCCTGGATTCGCCCCAGGGAAGGAGGTCACGCCCCTCGCATTCTGGACAGCGGTTCAGGTCCTCGGGCTGGATCAGAGCTGGTTCGCGGAACCCCACCAACACGTCCACGACCTCGCGGCAGGCGGTGCAGACCCTTGTCTCTGTCTGCGAAGAGAAGCCGCCGTCGGGGCCGCCGCTGACCTCGGCGGAATAGCCGCAGCCCGGACAGTTGAACAGGTAGTGCGATCCCATGCACAGGAGGAGAACCAAACCGGGGCCGGACGGCAAGAAGTTCCCCTCCAAGGTCCTCCCGGCGCACGCATGAGGCCGTTCCGGGCGTGCTAGAATGGGGGTCGCACGTGAACCTCCGTGCCTCTCACCATGAAACCTCGACAGACAGCCAACCCCGCAGAGTGGGATGGGGGTCCCATGGACTGGAAAGAGCATCCTCTGCCCCGCAAGCGGACAACGATCGCCCTCGATCTGTCGTACAGCGAGCAGGAGATGGCCTCGATCCGCCTGGGCTCCATTCCCCAGCAGATGGAGGACAAGTGGTTCCTGTACTTCGCAGACGACAGGCTGTTCTTTCTCCGCAGCTGGACGGGTTACTGCGTGTACGTGGCCCACTTCCGCCCGGCCGAGAATGGCGCGACCCTGGTGAACGCCGAGGTCAACCGTGATCCGGAGCAGTACACCGCGACGGACGATTCCGTCGACGCGCAGATGATCCCCTACCTGATCGACGGCCTCCTGCTGGGACGGATCGGCGAACCTCCCGGAGACCCGGACCAGCCCCTCAAGACCTGGAGCTCCGTCGGGCGGCTCATGCTGGGAGTCCACCCCGATGACGATGAACCGCCGATCCGGGTGAGGATCATCGAGGAGGAGTAAAGCGCCCGGTGAGATTCGACGATTGCCGCTGCATCCGTGATCGCTGCGATCCAGCGACGCCGAGAACCGCACCTGGGGCAGGTCAAGACGTCCTGGCCAAACACCCGCTTCATCAGCTCCGCCCACGAGTAACGATGGCGGGGCTGGACACGACCCCCCGCAGCACCGCATGAGCGGCGCCTCTCCCTCGCCGTGCTCGGCACGAGCTCGCTGCGCCAGCTCCAGCCAGGCGCCAGCACTCCGTGGTAGGTCAGCTGGTGCATCCGCGGGCCCCTGCGGCAACGGATCGAACCTCTCGGACTCGGTGAGCGTGATCTTCACTCCCTGAGATCAGTTGAGCTGGCAGACGGTGATCTCGCCCGGCAGCACCTGGGCGACACCGTGCCATCTCTCTCCGGCCGGGACCCAGCGGCCGTTGGGTCGCTTGACCAGTCGGAGAGCCTCGATGCCATAGCGCGTGGCGCGCAACTCATCGAACTCGAGGCTGTCCGCGGTGGACTGGATTCCCCGGCTCTTCCCGACGGGTGAGTCGCCGCGAACCGTCTCGGAGAGGGGGCCGGAGTCACCGCCTTCGTCGCTCCTCAGGATGTACTGCAAGGCCTCGCCAGGACCCACCTCCGCGCCGCGCGGCAACTGGAGCTTCAGGCGTCCCGGTGAGGAGGGGATGCGGATCACGGTCTCGACTCCGGCGGGGTAGGTCTGGAACACCTCGGTGGTGCCCAGGAGCGTGCCCGTCGAGCCCTTGACATCGATTCGAACCGCTCCGCCCCTGTCCCAGTTCACGATCGCTTCACCGAACTCGTCCGTGCGACCGGCTCTTGAGTCGTGGTAGCTCCCGTTGTTCGCGAGTAGTTCGATCTCGAGCCCGGGGTGATCGGTGAGGATGCGCAAGACAGCGGGGGTGGGCCTCGCCTGTTCGCGGGCGAGCCGCTTGCCGTCCGTGTTCCTCTTCAGGAGCACGTCGTGCAGGCGTCGATGTTCTCCCTCTCCCAACTGCACGAGGAGGGACTCGGGCTGCATGAGCGGCCCGCCATCGACCTCGAGCAAGTAGTCACCTGCTCGGAGTTCGCCGAATGCGAAACCACCGCCGATGCCCGCACGCTTCGAACCGATCCTTTCTATGACCTGGAGGCCACGGCCGGAGTCCTGCCTGGCAACGCGCTTCAGCGTGACGAGCGCATTGCGCGCCGGTACGAGGCGATTCAGCACGCGACCTCGAAGGCTCCCCTTCTCAGCGGCCGGATCCAGGACGGCGAGCGCGCGCCGGTCCGAACTCTCGGGAGAGCTGAAGTCGATGGAAGACACCGTCGGGAGATCGGGTAGATCGACGTCGACGTTTCTGGCCACGGCGGAATCGAGGAAATTGGGCGAGAGCTCCGAATGCAGTTTGGATTCCGGCTCCTCGGCGATCATCCAGATCCCCAGGACCAGCACCGCGATTGCGATCAGGGCCGTGAGCATTCGGTTGACTGCGCTCATTCTCGAACTCCAGGACCGGGGACTTCCTCGCGTTCCGTGGTGAGGCCTTGCGGACTCACTCCGAGAAGGTTCTACGGCGGGCTCCAGGGCCTGTGAGGACTGTGTATGCAAAACAACCCGCCGTCCGCCTCCCACTCCTCTATCCGGGATCGGTGCGGGCTCCTACAGGCTCAGCTCGAGCAATCACCAGCTAGTGCCAGCTGACACTCAACCCGTTGGAGAAGTTGAAACCGCCGTCGCAGGGGTCGGCCACGTCGCGATACCACCACTGGTACAGCAAGGTGGCGCCGGGAACCGCGGCGAGGTCCGTGCTCAGGAGTCCGGGACCATAGGACACGGCGCCCGCGGAGTCGGCGAACTGGGTGTTCCAGCGCTTCTGCGGATTGACGCACAGGCGACCGTTGCCCACCGGATTTCCCGCGCCGCCTCCGAGCGCCACCGCACCGCGTAGCAGAAGGCCCGGTGTGTTGGGCAGCGAATTGGTCACGTGCAGAACCAGCGAGTCGTTCGTGACCGACGAGCTTCCGGCACCCAACAAGACGGCCCCGCTGGTCGCGGAGTTGGCGCAACCGCCGCCACTCGCCCCGGTGTTGTCGCAGGGGCAAGGGGCTCCCGAACCGTCGCCGAAGCAGAAGGGCGTGCCGGCGTCCGCGAACACGCCCAGGTCGAAGGTGTAGGCGGCACCCGAGAAGGGAGCTCTGTTGTCCCCGTGATGCCCACCGAGCCCGGTGGCGGAGCTGTCCTCGCCCCAGGTACCGACGAGCAGGGCATCACCCTCCGCGACGACCGAGTAGCCGAAGTAGTCGAACTCTCCGCTGGCGGGGGACTTCAGGTAGGCGCTCTGCGTCCAGCTCGTGCCGTTGCGCAGGTAGAGATAGGCCGCGCCGGCCGACAGGAGACTGTCGTCGCTCTGATCGCCGTTGAGGCCCGAGGCATTGCTGTCCTCGTCGGAGACGCCGACGACCACCGTGTCACCGACCACGGCCACGGATTGACCGAAGTGATCCCGCGGCTGGGCGTTGGACGCCTTGAGGTACGCCTCCTGGTTCCAGCTCACGCCGTTCCAGGCGAATACGTAGGCCGCGCCGGCGCTCGGGCAGCCATTGTCGTTCTGGTCGCCGTTCACGGTCGGGTCGCCGCTGTCCTCATAGGTAGCCCCGACCACGAGCAGGTCGGTGGTGAGCGCCACGGAGGCCCCGAACCAGTCGCCTTGATCGGTGTTGGAGGGCTTCAGATAAGCGGTCTGGCTCCAGTCGATGCCGCTGCGGGTGAACACGTAGGCCCCGCCCGCCCTGTCCGCGCTGTCGTCGCTCTGGTCACCGTTCACTCCCGTGGCATTGCTGGCCTCGAAGCGAGCACCGATCGCGAGCGTCTCGCCGCTCAACGCCATGGAGTAGCCGAACTGGTCTCCCGCGCCCGGGTTGGAGGCCTTGAGGTAAGCCTGCTGACTCCAGCTCGTCCCGTTGCGCACAAAGACGTAGGCCGCCCCGGCCTCGTTCATGCTGTTGTCACTCTGGGCTCCGTTCACACCCGACTCGTTGCTGCGCTCCTCGTAGGCCCCGACAACGATCGTGTCGCCCTCCATCGCGAGCGACCATCCGAAGAGATCGCCGGCGTCGGTGTTGGAGGCCTTGAGGTAGGCCTGCTGGCTCCAGTTCGTTCCGTTGCGCACGAAGACATAAGCGGCGCCGGAGTCGTCGGCGCTGTTGTCGGTCTGGACTCCGCCCACTCCCGTCGCCGAACTGTCCTCGTGAACCGCACCGACGACGATCGTGTCACCCGATACGGCCACGGAGTGTCCGAAGGAGTCCGCCGCGCCGGTGTTGGAAGCCTTGAGGTAGGCTTCCTGGATCCAGCCGACCCCATCGTGAACGAACACGTAGACGGCGCCGGACGCGTCGGCGCCGTTGTCCCCTTGAGGACCATTCACGCCCACGGCCTGGCTGCCTTCACCCTTCGCGCCGACCACCATCGTGTCGCCCGAGATGGCAACCGAGGAACCGAACAGGTCATAAGAGTCCGTGTTCGAGGCCTTGACGTAGTGATTCTGTCCGAATGCGTGGTCACTCGAGAACAGCGAGAACGAGCAACAGAACGAGAGCGCGAGAACGCGAAGACGAATCGATAGCATTTTAACCTCCGGTGACGAGCTGAGCCGGTAGTGAGCCGGACGGAACCCGAGTCAGCTTCCTCGGTTGCTGAGCGCGCGAGAGCCGATGGGGGGATTTCGCGCACCACGAGCGTTTTCAATGGAGAGTTGCCGCGGAGCACGATTCCGTTCCAGGAAACCGGAGGAACGCGCTGCTCGCCGCCGTCGAGTCATTGCTCGACAGCAGCACGGAGTGTCGAAGTTCCGCCGAGGATAAGCGCTCCAAGCTACCTTTACATTCACCCTCTGCCCCCCTCAGACGCC
>JABACD010000042.1 GCA_014237855.1 Planctomycetota bacterium
CGGCAGCGTCCCGGAAAGGTGCCCTCGATGGCGCGAACGCGCTCGATGATCTCGGTCTGTCCGGTACCCATCATGACTACCTCGAAATTGCGCTCGAGCATGTGGGTCATGATCTCGGCCACGATTCCAAAGCCACTCTCGGTATCAAAGCGCCCGATGACGCTGACAACTGGGGTGCGGGGGCCCTTGTCCAGATTCAATGACTGCTGAAGGGCCGCCTTGCACCTCTTCTTGCCCGAGAGGTGGCTCTCCGACGCGCCCGAATAGGTCGAGGTGATGAGGCTGTCGGTCTCAGGGTCCCAGGCGGAGTAGTCAATTCCGTTGGGGATGCCAACCATCTCCTTCTTACGCCTGGAGAACGTCCCTTCGAGACCGTAGCCGCGGTCCAATTGCTGAATACGGTTTGCTTGAGCGGCGGAGTGAGTTCCGACGATTGTCGCGAACTCGGCGCCGGCCTTGAGGAAGTTGACCCTTCCGTCTAGCGCCACTCCCCGTACGTCTTGGAACAGGTCGAGCGGGATGCCGATCTTGGGCAAGATCTCGCGCTCGAAGGCTCCCTGCATCGCGAGGTTGTGAATTGCGAAGTAGACCCCAGCCCGGGATGCAGGGTGATTGGGCTGCTGATTGAGATACTCAAGCTCCCGGAAGACCGGTATGAGTCCAGTCGTCCAGTCGTAGCAGTGGAGGATATCGGCCTTGAAGCTTGTGATCCCCAGTGCCTCCAGAGCTGCTCTGGCAAAGAGTGCGTAGCGCCTCCAATTGTCCGTATAGGGGCCATCCTCGTCACCATAGGGATGGCGGCCGGCGAACAACTCGTGATTGATCAGGATCACGGTCAGACCCCGGAAAGTGCCCTCGAGGAGCCCCATCGTGGTGTTGCCCTTCGTATCCTTGACAATGACCTTGCCGACGTCCTTCAGATCCTCCAGGGCGCCGAGATTGATGTCCTTGCAGTGGGGTATGAAGACACGAACATCGTGACCGTCACGAGCGAGCGTGCAGGGCAGGGCTTCGGAGATTTCAGCCAGGTTCGTACGACGAATCAGGGACTGAAACTCCGGGGTTACGAAAGCAATCTTCAAACGGCTACGAGTCCGGAGGGAGCGCCAGTTTCGGAGTCAGTGAGACTCTCCCTTGGATAAGGGTCCATCCGAGTCTGGGCGCAGAATCGTTTCCAATTAGGTGCAACAACCTATCCGAATCCCGCCATTATTCCCGCACCGCAGTGGGCGCTGGCTAGTGTAAGTCCTTTTATCGATGAGGTTTATGGCACCTCATCTCTCCTGATTTCGGGACTGGGCCGCTTCGTAGAGTGGCATGGCAGCTGGTATGGCAGCCGTCAGCTGATCGATCCTGCGCTGGTTCGAGGGGTGCGTCGAGAGGAACTCCTCCAGGGAGTCCGCTGCCAGGATCGTGTTGCCAGCTCCGCTTCCACTGCCGCTAACGGCGGACATTCGCTCCCAGAACCGGGGAGCATCGCGGGGGTCATAACCTGCATTGGCCATGATGAACAGGCCCTCGAAGTCGGCCTCGAGTTCATCGTTGCGACCCCAGGGCATACCCACACCCAGGTTCGCGATCACCGAGGCGACTTCCTGGTAGTCCTCATCCTCGACCAGGATGGCGACTGCGGAGCCCATCAGGCCGTTACGAGTCAGCCGCTCGGTTCCGTGCCTCTCAGTCGCATGAGCGATCTCGTGGCCCATGACAACGGCCAGGCCTGTGTCGTCCTGCGCTGGGCCCAGAATGCCGGTGTAGACGGCCATCTTGCCCCCGGGTAGGCAGAAGGCATTGACGGTGTTGATGTCATCGATGACGATGACTTCCCATTCGAATCGGGGGGCAATCTCAGGCTTCAGCTCGAGCACCGACGCGGTCAGCCGCTTGGTGACCCGCTGGACCCGCTCGTATTCCGGGCCGGAGGTCAGGATGGGCTGATTCTTGGTGACTTCTCCATAGGCCTGGGTGCCAAGCTGGATGTCATCATTCACGCTATAGGTATTGAGATTCTGGCATGAGGCCACCATCAGTGCCGCAGACAAGCCGATCCAGCTAAGCCACGATGTACAGATGCTGGGGCCCGAAACGGCGAGGCGATAGACTCTTCTCATTGTCTTCATAAGCCTTGAATAGGCGTCCACGATCCAGGTCGAACTCGTCATCATTTTCTCAGCACTTCTTGGCGAGTGCATCTCAGAGCACTTCGGATTGGCGGGGCTCAGGTCCACGTATCTGATGTGGCCCCAGTATGACGTCTCTCGGAGGCACAGATCCAACATTCACGTCACCTTGAAGCACAGACCCATATTGCTCATTGTCCTCGACGGTTGGGGGCACCGTAGTGCTTCCGAGTTCAACGCCATTCAGCAAGGCGCCAGGCACTTCTCGGAGCTGATGGGGCGGTACCCGCACACCCTCCTTTCGGCCTCCGGGAAGGAGGTCGGGTTGCCTCTCGGCCTGATGGGCAATAGCGAGGTCGGACACCTGAACCTGGGAGCGGGCCGCACCGTCTACCAGGATGTGACACGCATCGACAGGTCAATCGCTGACGGTGAGTTCGCGAGCATCGGAGCCTTTCAAAATCTCTTCGAGCGCCTCCTTCGCGAGGGCAAGACCCTGCACTTGATTGGACTGGTCTCCGACGGCGGTGTGCACGCCAGCGACCGTCACCTGCGGGAGCTCCTGAAGCTAGCTGCAGCAGCTGGATTTACTCGGGATCAGGTCGCCGTGCACGCAATCCTCGATGGTCGTGATACACCGCCTCGCTCAGGTGACCGATTTCTGTTGCAACTCGAAAAGGACATCGAAGCAGCGGGGGTTGGGCGAGTGGTCTCGGTCGTTGGTCGCTTCTATGCAATGGACCGCGACAAGCGCTGGGAGAGGGTCGAGCGTGCTTACGACCTCTTCATCTCCGGGGTGGGGGAGCGTGCTGAGTCCTCATCCGCTGCGATCCAGCGCTCCTATGCAGATGAAGTTGGGGATGAATTCGTAGAGCCGACCGTTGTCGGTACGCCAGATGAGGGACGCATGAGGGATGGCGATGGCGTTCTTTGCTTTAACTATCGTGCAGACCGAATGCGCGAGATCTGTATGGCGCTTGGTCTGGATAAGTTCGACGGTTTTGAGCGTTCAAGAGTTGCCAAGCTCGAGCTCGTGACCATGACGCAGTACCAGGGGGAGTTTCCCTTCGCCGTTGCCTATCCACCGATCGAGCTACACGGAGTCTTATCGGAAGTGATTGCCTCTGCTGGACTCACCCAGAAGCGTATTGCTGAGACAGAGAAGTACGCTCACGTTACCTACTTCTTCTCCGGCGGGAACGAGGTGCCTGTAGAGGGTGAAGAGCGAATTCTGGTGCCGAGCCCAAAGGTCAGGACCTATGACCTTCAGCCGGAGATGAGTGCTCCTCAGATCACGAGTGAGATTCTTGCAGCACTCGAAAAGGATGAGACCGACTTCTACATCATCAACTTTGCCAATGCGGACATGGTTGGCCACACGGGCAAGTGGGAGGCAGCGCTGAGCTCAATACGTACTGTTGACGAGCTCCTGTCCCGTATCGTGCCAGCGGTTACCAAGCGCGGCGGTATTGTCACGATCACCGCCGATCATGGTAATGCAGAGCAGCTCTGGGACCCCACGACGAACCAGCCACACACTGCCCATACCACAAACCCCGTCCCGATACTGTTTTGCGGGGAGGAGCTGATTGGGGTGAAGCCCCGAGAGGTCGGCGTCCTCGGGGACGTGGCCCCTACCTTGCTGGAAATGGCGGGGATCGAGAAGCCCAAGGAAATGAGCGGGGTGTCGCTGCTCTGACGCCTACCGTATCATCTTGAGCCACGTAGACCCTGACTGGCCCCTACTCTGACAGTCTTGTGATATGAGAATCGATAGCTTGCTACTCCTTGCCTTCGCAATTCTTTTTCCAAGCTCTAGGGGTGAGCTGGCCCCGGCAATGGTATCGAAGGACGAGGCTCAACTTGCTCAAGCCCGCAAGCTCTTGGCCGCGAATGAGGAGCTGGATACAAGGAAGGGTGCGGGGATCTGCACCAACCTGAACTCGCCAGAGTCGGTTGCCCTCTTGCTGGAGGTGTTGAACCTCATGACTGATCGTGGCCTGGCGGCGGCGCACTACAGGGATGTGTGCTGGGGGGCTCTGCTGGAAATTACGGATCCATATGCTCGCAAGGTAGTCGAGCTGGAGTTGAACAATAACAGGGACAGTGAGCTGGTTCGGCAGTGGTGTGCCGAAGTCCTTGGTCTCTACGGAGTCGCCGATTACGGCCCATCATTGATCAAGGCGCTCAATGACAAATCAGACGACGTGCGTGCTGCTGCAGCACGAGCTCTGGGCCGCATGAAGTACCCCGGCGGTCAGAAAGGTCTCGTCAAGCGCAGCAAGAGCAAGTACTTCCTGCTCCGGGCCAATGCCATCGAGGCGTTGGCATTGATTGATCCAGAAGCCAACGAGAAGCTCTACATGAAGGGGCTTGCGGACAAGGATGCTGGGGTGCGTTGTGCGCTATATGGAGTGGCTCCACTGGCCTATCCGGAGAAGGCCGAGGCGCTCTCCACTCAGGCCCTCGAAGATGAAGACTGGCGACCCCGTATGCAGGGGTTGGATAATCTCTCCCAGATCAAGACGAAGACCTCGGTCGATGCCCTGATCAGCGCACTGGATGATGGTCGTCCTGCCGTTGGGGTTCGCGCAATCACGAGTCTTCAGCTGTTGACCCATCAGAAGCACACACGCCCGGACCAGTGGACGCGCTGGTGGACTGACAATCGGGCTACCTTTAGCTTTCCCGAGGGACGTACCGACGTCGTGAGGGAAGACCCGAATGCCACGGTATCAGTCTTCAATGGGATCGTGCTCGATAGTGATCACGTTGCCTTCCTCATGGACAAGTCGGAGAAGATGTCGGAGCGGCTCTCCTCACGTGGGAAGTCCAAGGACGAAGCGGCCCACGAAGAGTTGAAGGGGGTCCTGGATTCCATGCAGGGGCGCTTGGTCTTCAATATATTCTGCTATGAGATGCGGGTTCGGCCCTACAGTGAGAAGGGCGCGGTCAAGCTGACGAAGACCACTGCGAGGAAGGGTCTCGACTACCACCGCAAGTCTCCAATCTCGGGCCGCAAGGATATCTGGGCGGTTCTGATGGCTGTCCTCGACGATCCGGATCTCGACACGGCCTACCTGCTCTCTTCAGGTGAGCCCGACATCGGCCTCTATGTCCACTGGAACCGCATTACCTATCAGCTGAAGGAGCTCAACAGGTTTCACAAGGTGGTCTTTCATACGATCGCGTACTCGGACAACCAGTGGTACCAGGACCAGCTAGAGAAGATCGCCGAGGCAACGGGCGGCGAGTTCAAGAGTTTCGAATAGACCGCGGCAGGCTTCGGGGGGATTCGAACTCTCGGCCTCTGATTTGGTGCCATGGTGTGGGCCCACGCCAAACACTGGCCAGTGCAGTGTGGCATTCGAATCAGCGGTCACGCGATGATCAGACGTCGCTGAGGCTCTTCCCGGATAGGGCGGCCTTCGCAACACTGTCCATCAGCACAGCGGCCAGCGGCATGGTCGCTTGCTCGAGCGCGTCGCGTGCCGATTGAAGACTCTTGCCATCCTTCTCTTTCGCATCACTGGCCTCTCGCGCGGCGTCGATCGCCTCGCGAATGTCGGCGAGCTGCTCAGGGTCGAGTTGATCGATGACGTTTGGAAGAGACTTCTCTGTAGCGTGAATCATCGTGCCCAGTTCGGTCACCAGGCCGGCGTTACGGCCTGCCTCGAAGTCCGCGCGTGCATTGGTGAGGGAGTCCTCGAGCATCTGCTCGACGGCACTGTCGGTGAGTCCGTGCTTGGGCTTGACCTCGATGCTGGACTTGACACCGGTTGATTCCTCACGGGCAGTAACCGTCAGCAGTCCATCCGCATCCACGTGAAAGCGGACTGCAATGCGGGCCAGTCCGGCGGGCATCGGAGGGATTCCAGTCAGCTTGAAGCGTCCCAGGCTGCGGCAGTCCTGCGCGAGTTCTCGCTCTCCCTGAAGGATATTGAAGTCGATGCCTGTTTGGTTATCCGCGTAGGTGGTGAAGCCTTCGGTTGCCTGGCAGGGAATCGTCGAGTTGCGAGCGATGATCTTCGATACGGCACCACCGACCGTCTCGAGCCCCAGAGAGAGCGGAGTGACATCCATGAGCAGGAGGTCTCGGCTGCCGCCTGAGAGGATGTGTGCCTGGATAGCTGCTCCGATGGCCACGACCTCGTCGGGGTTGAGCTCGGTGTGCGGGAGGCGCTTGAAGAAGCCCTCTACCCCCTCACGGACAACGGGCATGCGGGTTGATCCGCCGACCATGACCACCTCTGCCACCTCACCGACCTCAAGGTTGGCATCGGCGAGCGCCTGAAGACAGCAGTCCAGAGTGCGTTGGACGAGGGGCGAGACGAGTGCCTCGAACTCCTCACGCGTGACGTTTCTTCGGACGTTGATACCGCTGTCGGGCAGCACCAGGTGCAGTTCAGCTTCAGGCTGCTCGGAGAGCTTGACCTTGCACTTCTCTGCTGCGAGTCGGGCGGCTTGCTGGAGGGCAGGGTCTGCCAGTTCATCGGAGGAGAGCTTGCCCTCGAGTTGGTCGAGGACAAGCTTGGCCAGTGCGCGGTCAAAGTCGTCGCCGCCGAGGTGGGTGTCGCCATTGGTCGATAGCACGTGAAAGACGCCATCCTCGATCGAGAGAATCGAGATATCGAATGTGCCGCCACCAAGGTCGTAGACCGCGACATTGCCGCTGGCCGACTGGTCAAGGCCATAGGCGAGGCTGGCCGCCGTTGGCTCATTGATGATGCGCATCACATCGATACCTGCCAGGCGTGCGGAATCTCGTGTGGCCTGGCGTTGGGTGTCGTCAAAGTAGGCCGGGACCGTGATCACGGCGCGCTGAATCTCAGCTCCTCCCATCGCTCTGCAGCCCAGATCGTGCACGCGTAGCAAGATCAGCGAGGAGAGCTCCTGCGGTGTGTACTGACGACCGTGTACATCGATGTTGAGGAGACCATTCTCGTCCTCGGAGATCGGAAAAGGGAAGGCCTCCAGGTCGTCCTGAATATCGGCCAAGCCACGACCCATCATGCGCTTGATGGAGAAGATCGTGTGGCGCGGATCGACGGTTGCCTGATCCAGTGCCTTTTGTCCGACGATCACATTTCCATCCTCGGAGATGTGAATCACCGAGGGAACCGAGCCACTATTGGAGTGCTCTGGTTTGATGACTACCGGGTGCCCATCCTTCCAGGTCGCAGCCAGGGAGTTGGTCGTACCGAGGTCGATACCCATCACCTGGGGTGATTGGTCGTTGTTGAGGACGTTGAGTTCGATGTACCCCATGGGACGGGATCAGGGCCTCGGTTCAGAGGCGGGTGGGGGATCAGTGGCTGCCGCCGAGGGCGGCGTTCAGTTGCAGGTTCTTGAGCTCTCGCTGGGCGCGATCGATGTAGCGGATTGCATTGATCTCGCGTCGAGCGTTTGTGAGGACTTCTGACTCCCGATCGGGGAGTGGGGTGAGCAAGTCTCCGATCATCTGGATTCGCTCTGCCCTCTCAGATGTCAGGGATGTGCCAAGCTCCTTCATGGCGTTCCATTCGTCGGAGCCTTCCTGGGCGCCCTGGGCATCCTCAAGGATCTCGTTCCACTCCATCACTTGTATGAGGAAGGGCTGAGGCATCTGTCGCTCTTCGTTCTCCTTGGGCCCCCCAAGGCGATTCACGAGGTAGTCCGCACGAGCAAGGTCGTCGTCGAGGATCTCGTAGGCCGAGTTGAGAGCTGCACTCGCACGTTCGGCTCGAGCGAGAGTCTCCTCTTCGGCTGTGGCGAAGTAGTCAGGATGTACAAAGCGAGAGAGCTGGAGCAGGGTGCGTTTCAGTTGCTTGGGTTCAACGACCCAGTCGGGCTCGAGTCCCATTGCCTCGTAGGGGCCCAGCTCGCCTTCGCAGTCCTGCAGTGCGTTGCAGTTCGTGCAAACCAGAGGGGTCGCCAGGGGGGCCTGACAAGAGGGACAGGAAGGCATGGGCTGGGTCAACTGCTTGATCAGAGCTCAGACCGAGAAGGACTCGCCACAGCCACAGCTGTTCGAAGCGTTGGGGTTGCCGAACTTGAAGCCACGCCCCATGAGGTTGTCCTCAAAATCGATCTCGGTACCGTTCAGGTAGAGGAAGCTCTTGGGATCGCAGACGACGCTGACGTCTTCGATCTTGTTGATCTGATCCATGTTGCTGATCTGGTCATCGAAGCCGAGGGTGTAGCTAAAACCGGAGCAGCCCCCGCCCTTGACGCCGACGCGGAGGGCTGTGCCCTCCGCCAGCGATTGCTCTTCGATGATGCGACGGACTTCTTCTCGCGCACGTTCGGTGATGGAGATCATGACTTGTCTTTTTGGTTGTCGTTGCCCCGCTTTGCCTTGAAGTCAGCGACTGCGGACTTGATGGCGTCTTCAGCGAGGACGGAACAGTGGATCTTGACCGGCGGGAGCGAGAGCTCCTCGACGATCTCGGTGTTCTGGATGCTCATCGCCTCATCGAGGGTCTTTCCCTTGACCCACTCGGTGGCGAGCGAGGAGCTGGCGATTGCGGATCCACATCCGAAGGTCTTGAACTTGGCGTCGACGATTGTGTCGCCTTCCACCTTGATCTGGAGCTTCATGACGTCTCCGCACTCGGGGGCCCCGACGACGCCGGTGCCAACGTCCTCGTCGGACTTGTCCATGGAGCCGACATTGCGTGGTTGATTGTAGTGGTCGAGGACCTTGTCGCTGTAAGCCATTGTTGATGACGGGGTAGTGCTAGCAGGTTGTTGGTGGTTGTTCGTGGCGAAGCGATTCGAACCCGGATCGCTCCCTGGATTACTCTGAGGGCTAGTGGCCGCTCCAGTCGATTGAGCTGATGTCGATCCCTTCCTGGGCCATCTCATAGAGTGGAGATAGCTCTCGGAGTCTCTCGACGGCTTCGATCACCTGGTTAGCGGCGAAGTCGACCTCTTCCTCCGTTGTTTCGCGCCCAAAGCTGAAGCGGATCGATGAGTGGGCTAGTTCGTCACCGACGTCACAGGCACGCAGCACATGGCTAGGCTCGAGGCTTGCCGAGGTGCATGCGGAGCCGGAGGAGACGGCCAGATCCTTGATGCCCATGATCAGCGACTCACCCTCGACATAGGCGAAGGAGATATTCGATGCGTGGGGCAGGCGATGCTCCTTGTTGCCGTTGATGTAGACATACTCGAGCTTGTCGAAGATCTGCTTCTCGAAGCGATCACGCAGGGCGCGGCCGTGCTCGAGGTCTTTTTCGAAGTCGATGCGGCAGATTTCACAGGCCTCCCCGAGTCCCACAATCCCGGGCACGTTCAGGGTGCCGGAGCGCATACCACGCTCGTGTCCGCCACCGTCCATCTGTGCGCTCAGCCTGACCCGCGGATTCTTTCGTCGCACGTAGAGGCAACCGATCCCCTTGGGGCCGTAGATCTTGTGGCCTGAGAGGCACATCAGATCGATGTTGTCCTTCTCCACGTCCACGGGGATCTTGCCGACGGCCTGGGTGCCATCGGTGAAGAACAGGACCTTCCTCTCGTGACAAAGGGCGCCGATCTCGCGGATGGGGTTGATCGTGCCAATCTCGTTGCTGGCCCACAGGAGCGCCACCATGAGGGTGTCCTCGCGGATGGCATCGCGTACTTGCTCGACGCTCACTCGTCCGGTCTTGTCGGGCTTGAGGTAGGTGACCTCGCAGCCCTCCTTCTCGAGGTGCTTGCAAACATCAAGAACTGCCTTGTGCTCAACAAGGCTGGTGATGATGTGCTTACCTCGGGTCGGGTACATTTCCACCGCGCCCTTGAGGACCAGATTGATTGCCTCCGTGGACCCCGAGGTGAAGATGATCTCCTTGGGGGTTGCACCAATGAGCTTGGCGATCTGCTTGCGTGCCTTCGTCACGGCCTCTTCGCCGGCCCAGCCATAGGCGTGGCTGCGGCTGGCTGCGTTACCGTAGTGCTCCTTGAAGTAAGGTAGCATCGAGTCCAGCACGCGCTGGTCGACAGGGTTGGTGGCCTGAAAGTCGAGGTAGATCGGGAGTTTCATCGTGAACTCTTGGTCGTTTCGGTGTCATCGGCAACTGCGCCGATGTCTTGCAAGGGGTTTGCGGTGTCCTCGTTCGACGGGCTGGCGGAAGCCGAGACGGAGATCGGGCCAGGGTTGACCAGTGACCGTAGCGAGGTGTGTTCCATTTGATTCCAGATGCCCTCGCGGATGCGTTGCAAGGGCGAGCGAATCGGACAGACTGGCTCGACCTCGCAGGACCTGGAGGGTTGCTGGCCGTTCGCGGAGCTCGCCTTCTGGATCAGGTCATTCCCGCAGCTCGCGAGAGTGGGGGCTCCTTCCAGCGCAGCGACGACGGCTCCCACGGTGATGGATTCTGCGCTGCGCGCGAGCGCGTAGCCTCCAGTAGCACCTCGATGGGACTCCACCATGCCCGTTCGAGACAGATCCTTGAGGACCTCCGCCAGTAGGCGCTTGGGGATCGTGTAGGTGTCGGAGATCTCACGTGCACTCACGAACTCACCGCCTCGGTCCACCATGTGAACGAGGGCGATCAGGCCGTACTCGGTGCGCTTCGTGAGTTGGAGCATCGTCTCCGGGGTCAAGTAGCACCAAAAAGGTGCTAATTGGATTCATGAATAAAGGGCCAAACACGCAGGCCCACGGGGGGGTGCTTCAAGACCTTCTCAGGTCCTTCCGCAGCCTCTAGAATAGCCCTCAGGAGGGCCTACGGCCACCCGTCAGTCGAGAAATCTCCAGTCCACGTAAGGTTCTCGGGCGTCAGGGGTTCCCGGCTGAAGGCAATCTGACTCCATCAGGAGGCAGCAGGCCTCAAGCGGCTCAGCTGGAACGCCGAAAAGAAGAAGCATGACGGAATCACAGGACACGGTGTGCTTCACCTGTGGGCAGCCCTCTGGAGAGACTCCTCGGCTGAATTGCCTCCCTGGGGGCCAGGTCTGCCCGACCTGTCGGGATCGACTCCTTGAGTCCCTTCCGCCCTGCTTGCCTGGTGAGGGAGGTTCCCTGGAGGAGTACTACGAGGACGCGGAGTCCTCGCCCGGCTGCACCGAGGACTTCGAGGACGCCGAGGTGGATGAAGAGCATGACTCTGCCCAGGCCGTGGTCCAACTGCAGGCCAGCAAGGGGCCAGGACAGTACCTGACAGGGGATAACCTGGAAGACGAGCCTGCCTGAGGGGCCCGCAAGGCCTCTAGGTGGGGTCGCTGGCCAGGAAGGGTTCGAGCAGGCTGCGTAGGGAGTCCGGTAGGGGAACGACGCGTCGATTCTCTCCCAGCGTGATGCAGGCGAGTTCGCTCTTGCCCGTGACGATCAGCTCACCATCTGCAAGACGCCGGATCTCGTACCCAAAGGAGACGGAGGCTGCCCGCAATCCGAGCACCTGCGTCTGGACGACAAGCTCGTCCTCGTAATAAGCGGGGGCCCGGTAGCGGAGCTCAATGCTCCGAACGGGGAGGCCGATGCCGGCACGTTCCAGGCTGCCGTACGAGCAGCCTAGATCGGCCATCATGCGAGTGCGGCCCTCCTCGAAGTAGGCGAGGTAATTGGCATGGTGGACCACTCCCATCTGGTCCGTCTCTCCGTAGCGGACCTGGAGCTTCAGGCAATGGGGCACGGCTATCATCGAGAAGAGTCTAGCCCCGGTCCATGGCCACATCTCGGCTGGATTGCTCCAATCACCCTGTTCTCCGCGAACTCCCCCAGGCACTCCTGATCCGGATTCTCCCGCAGTGGACCGTTCTCCGGGGGGCTCAGCCTTGGTCATCGCAGAGAAATCACCGGGGCACGGGCTAGCCGCTGCTCCAATGGAGCCCCTCGTCAGTACACTATTCGGCCCCATGAGTAGCTTTCCTAGCCGAAGGGTTCCCTCCCAGCCGAGCGGTGACCCCACTGTCGCGACTTTCCTGACCTGGTTCGTCCCTGGTGCTGGCCATCTCTACATCGGCCGTGCCGGGTTTGGGCTGCTGGCCTTCGTCATTGTCGAGGGCCTGTTTCTGCTCGGGCTCCGGCTCTCAGACGGCATGGGCTTCGAATTTCTCCAGGAAGAACTGCGTGGGCTGCTGGCCCCCGCTCTTGCTCCCGAGCTGGGGAACCTGGGGGGTCTGATCTACCAGATCCGCAGCTTTGGTTTTGGTCCGGGTTTTCCGCGTCCCTACCCCGATACGGTCATCTTGGGCTCGATGCTTACTGCGGTCTCTGGAGTCCTCAACATCTGCCTGATGTGCCACGTGCACTTCGAGGCGCGACTCTCCAAGGGGGTCAGTTCGGGGATGAAGAGTCCTGCGCTGCCGGTGCTCCTGACCTGGCTGGTGCCCGGGCTCGGCCACATATTTCAGGGGCGGCGGCTGCGTGGGGTACTGATCTTTGTCTGCCTGGTTGGTCTGCTCATCTTGGGATCCATGCTTGCGGATTCCTCCAACCTGAGTCGGGAGCGTCATTACTACTACTGGGGGGGCCAGTTGATGGGTGGCTTGCCCGCCATCGGACTTCAGTGGCTCTGGGGATCGAAGCAGGTGACCCAAGCGATTCCCTATGCCGAGGCGGGCCTGGTCATTGCTTCGGTGGCTGGCCTGCTGAACATCCTGGTGATGCTGGATGTCTTTGGTTGGTCTGAGAGAGCCTGGTTTGGCGAGGACGAGGCGTCACCTTCAGAAGGTGATGGAGAAGCCACCAGTCCCAAGAGCGTCGAGGCCTCTGCATGAACGACATCTGGACACACCTGGCATTATTCCTGGCACTCTCGGCGGTGATCGTCCTGATGAGTGCGTTCTTCAGCGAGTCAAGTGATCGCGCGGCGCTGAAGTCCTTCCCTCGGCGCTTGTTCGTCTTCATCGTCGGCTGTGGAATCCTGACCGGGGTTCTCCTGTTCTTCGAACATACCCTGGCTTCGGTGGCGTGATCCCCTCGAGGTCGTCGGCGATCTTGAATCAAGGTCGATTCAGGTAAGCCGGTAGAGGCCACCGGGCGCCCTCGTGACGAGCCCACGGAGTTCCAGGTCGACGATTCGAATCAGGATTTCTCGGACAGACAGATCGAGGCGTTGGGCTAGCTCGTCGGTCCCCAGGGTTTCTCCCTCCAAGGCGCACTCGATCCGTGAGCGGGAATTGGATTCTGGAGGCACCCGAGAGGTGGATGGGGAACAGCCGTAGAGTAGCTCGAGGAGTTCTGCAGGGCTCTCCACCAGGCCGGCTCCCTCTCTGAGGAGCCTGTGACAGCCTGAGCTCATCGGCTGATCCACCCGACCCGGAAGGGCGAACACCTCACGTCCCTGGTCGAGGGCCCATTGTGCAGTGATCAGGGATCCCGAGGCCGCGGCGGCCTCGACGACGAGAAGTCCATCGGCGAGTCCAGAGATGATTCGATTGCGTAGTGGAAAGTGATGCCGCCGTGGAGGGACTTGAGGTGCGTGCTCGCTCATCAGGAGGCCACGACTCGCGATCTCTTCTACGAGTGGTACCGCGGGCCAGGGGCGCTCGAGTCCACTACCGAGGACGGCGATGGTGTCGCCGTCTTCATCGAGGGCTCCGCGATGGGCGGCCTGGTCGACTCCTCGCGCAAGGCCGCTGACGATCACAATGCCTGATCGAGCGAGTTCCCGACCGAATCGATGGGCCTGTGCCTCACCGTAGGGGGTCGGAGCCCTGGTCCCCACGATCGCGATTCGGAGTCGGGTTGGGGAGGCAAGTTCGGCTCGCCCGCGGACCCAGATGTCCGCCGGAGGCCCCTCGATCTCGTTCAGAGCTCGAGGGAAGGATGGACTGCGGCTCTCCAGGTGGAGGATTGAGGAAGGTGGACTCACACCCTTCAAGACGACTGGGTGACGTCGAGGTCACTGAACTCTCAGCGTGTCTCTCCCGCTTTCTCGAGCTCTACTTGGGTGCCTTCTGTTTTCCCTTCTTGTTCTTGTTGCCCGACTTCTTGCCGCCTGCTTGCTTGCCCGCGCTGTTCTTGCCGGCCGCCTGCTTACCGCCTGCTTGCTTGCCCGCGCTGTTCTTGCCGGCCGCCTGCTTACCGCCTGCTT
>JABACD010000043.1 GCA_014237855.1 Planctomycetota bacterium
ACGACTCAGGTGGCGAGCCACACCTACTTCTAATGGAGAGAGGCCGGTCGCAGCGGGGATGGCTGGCTTCCCGCTGCGGCTTGCTCGCCTCGCTACTCGGGTTCCGGATACGCGATCGGTGCCTTCAGGGAACGCCAAGGCTCGTCCCGGCAAACGTCGATCAGCGCCGGGCCGTCGAACACCGCCGGGCTGAGGATCGCCAAGAAGACCACCGGCTCATGAGGATAAGCGCTCCAAGCTACCTTTACATCCACCCTCTGCCCCCCTCAGACGCCTCACTCCCATCAAGCAGACCTCTCGGCGATTCTTTTCTCCCCAGCTGAGCACGCTCCAATGTGCAAGCGTGGGGACAATGCTCAACGATCTCATGTTCTCCAGGAGTTGTGCTAGCCTGATATGAGCACGCTTCCGACTTCTCGGGGCTCGCCACGGCCAGCTCAAGCTGTCTGGGCTGGGCCTGTATTGAAGCTGCGACTTCTTCCTCACGGGACTAGCAATCATGAGCACTCTTTCGCAATCCACCTCGCTCATCTGCCTCGTGCTCAGCACGAGCAGCTTTGCTCAGAACTTTCAGCATCTGCCTCCGCAGCCACGAGAGCTGATTGAGCAGCCTCCGATGCTGAACTCGCCCTTGGATCGACACTCCCTTGGCGTCGAGCGCAGAGATCAACTTCCCGCACGGCAGGCCGACGACGTGGTCCATTCGTACAACCGAATCGGAGCCGGGTACGTGCTTCCTCACAGCGGTCAGGCGGTGCTCGACTCCACCGATCTGTTCTTGTCGGGTCGAGACTCCTCCACCGACCTGATGATCTCCCGGCGACACCTGACGCGTATCAACCACGAACACTCGATCTTCGGGCCGGCCTGGGCCTTCAACTACCAGATTACCCTGCAGGAGACCTCGCTAGGCGACGTGGACCTGTCGGGCTTCGGTCGCACGGACCGGTTCAATGTCCAGCCTGGGGGAACCAGCTGGCTGGGTACAGCGGGGCGCTTCGGCCATCTCTTCGTCGTTGACGCAAACACCCTGATCCTGCGCCGCCCGGGGGGCAGCGAGTGGGAGTTCACCGTGGAACAGCTGCCTTCTGGAAGCCTGGTCGGCCACGTGACGCGCATCGTCTCCCCCAACACCCAGAACTTCATCGTGATCGGCTACGAGCCGGCCAGCGCCGAGCCGGAACTGCTCGCGCGGCGGATCGTCGCCATCACCGAGTCCTACGGTCGCCAGCTGCTGCTTGAGTACACCGACCCCGACTTCGGCGACGGTGTGAGCCGGATAGTCGAGACCTTCTCGGGACGAGAGGTGCTCTACGACTACAACACGGACGGACAGCTCTTGAGCATGCGCTCACCCACGGTCACGAGCACCTTTGGACTCAACGACTTCGCGGGGGGCAAGACGACCCTCTACCGCTATGTCAACCACTCCGACCCGCGCCTGAAGAACGCCCTGGACTCGGTCGTGGCTCCCAATCAGGAGGCAACCCCGGCGCAGGTCCCGCGCATCACCTGGCGCTATCGCACCGGACCGCCATCCTCGCCGGAGTTCGGTTACGTGGAGAACTTCACGCTGGGAACCCCCGGTGGCGGGACTGGTGGGACGTACACATACACCTACGGGTTCCACCCCAGGAAGAAGGTCGAGGTTGTGGATCGGCGAGGCACGACGACCAACCTGTCGCTCAACCGTCTGGGTCAGGTGCTACAGGAGGAGATCGAGACTCAGGGCTTGCGCCCGAGCCAGCCCAGCGGCTTCCCGCTGAGCTCCTCCTTCCGCTGGCGACACGGCTACAACAGTGATGGGGACCTGCTGCAATCGCTCGACCCTTTCGGAGCGCTCTCGATTCGGGAGCAATCCAACTCGAACTTGCAGCCACGACTCTCCCACGGCAACCAGGAGGTGTGCAGCGATTTGGTCGGCATCCAGGGCGGCGACCAGCCGTTCCTCAAGCAAGAGGTGGTCTACGAGCCGGTCTTCAATCTGCCTTTCCGAATAATCGCGGCGCGTGGCTTCGAGCCGGGAAACTTGCCGGAGAACTTCACGACGACCTACATCTACGACTACATGGAGGATCTAGCCCAGGCGAAGATCGACTTCGCACCGCGCCTGGGCCTGAGCCAGGCCGAGCTGCAGACTCTGTTTGACGATGCGGGCATCACTGCCCTGTTCCCGGCGTCGGTGGACCTCAATGGTGACGGTCTGACCGATCAGCAGGGCGGCAACCTGATCGAGCTGCGCAGCCCCCCCACGACCTTGCCCGCCGAAGCATCCCTGGTCGGGGTGGATGCTTCCCAGCCCCAGCTGGCGGTCGAGGGCTTCGTCTACAACGACTTCGGCCAGTTGATCCAGCAAACCGACGCCCTCGGGCAGGTGGACATACTCGAGTACTTCGACGCGGCCGACCCCGACGGGCCGGCGTTTACCAGCGGAGGCGGCGGCTACATACGCCGTGTGTTGCGCGACGTGGGCACCTTCGAGATTGCGCCGATCTGCACCGCCGACCCTGTCTCGGTGAACCAGGTGACGAGCTTCGAGTACGGAGTCCAGCCGGGCGTCCCCCAGCTAGGCATCTCGTCCCTGCCCGCCAACCCGCGCGGCATCCCAACGGCGATCATCGACCCGCGCCAGGTCAAGCACACGCGCCTGGTCAACGAGCTCGATCAGGTCGTCATACGGATTCGTGCAGCGGAGTGGCCGCTGGCCGGGGGTCTCGCGGTTCAGGCCTACCTGTCGATCAACCGCTACGACGCGAACAACAACGTGGTCGAGACACGGGTGCAGAACAAGGACACGCTCGTACCGGCTGTGGATGACTTCATCGTAAACCTCTACCAGATCGACCTGCTCGACCAGCGCATCGCGGAAGTGCTGGACTTCGGCCACGAGGCGATCCCGAACATCTACACCTACGACGAGAGCCAGAACCTGGTCTCGGTGGTACGAGCCGCGAACAAGCCCGAGCAGGTGATCGAGGAGTGGACCTACGACGAGCGCGACATCGTGGTGACGCATACCCGCGGTGCGGGGAGTCCGGAAGCCTCGACTACGACGACGCTTGTGGACGATGCCGGCAACCTGGTGGGGATGATCGACGCCGACGGGGCCCACGTGAGTTCGATCTCGATCGACGGCTACAACCGACCGAAGACGCTCGTCGATCGCCGTGGCAACACGACAGAACTGCAGTACGACAGCGCCTCGAACATGATCCAGGTCGTTCGAAGCGACGCGACCAGTCTGGCCCTGGCGATCAGCGAACGTAGCTACGACGAGCGCAACCGTCCCGTGCAAGAAGATCGCTCCCTGTTCCACACCCAGCCTGTGGGCGTCCTAGACGCCGGAGCTCTGGGCAACCCGCTGGACGGAAGAGTCTCGACGGTCAACATCCACGACGAGAAGAGCCGGCTGGTAGGTGTGGTGGACGCGGACGCCGATGTGACGATACATCACTACGACGGTCTGCACCGCCGGGTATGCACCATCGACGCAGCGGGTAATCGGGTGGAGTACATCTACGACAAGAGCAGCAACCTGATCGAGATGACTCGCGTGGAGAGCGAGGCGGTTCCTGTATCCGTGACGCTCGACGAGATCTTCATCGACTCGATGACCTACGACGCCCTCAACCGGCTGATTGAGTGGACCGAGCCCATCGGGCAGACCACAACGATTTCGTACGATTCGCGCGACAACCCGATCAAGAGGGTGGATGCCCTGCTGAACGAGGTGGAGTACAGCTACGACCGCCTGGACCGCATGCTGGAGAAGCGCACCTACCTGTCACCGAGTGGACTTGGCGCCTCGGCCGCGGGATCCGCCCCCTTCATCTCGACCTCCACGGCCTGGGACTCCCTCTGGCGAGCGGTGGTCCGGACCGACGACAAGGGCAACACGACGACCTATGTGTACGACGACCTCAGCCGGCGCATCGAGACCCAGTACGCAGACGGCACCTCGGAGACCTGGGACTTCAACGCCGACAGCGAGCTGTTGACTCACGTCACGGCGAACGGCTCGGTGGAGACCTATACCCGGGACGCCAACGGCAACGCAACCACGATGGCGATCAACAACTCCGCCGCCAGCACGACTGTGGCTGGATCGACCTTGAAGACCTGGACCTACGATGGCCTCGACCGTGCGATCCAGACTTTTGACAACAACGGCTTCGGAGAGGACGTCACCTGCGACTACCTCTACGACTCGCTCTCGCGTGTCATTCGTGAGACGCAGACAATTTCCGGGATGGCGCCCCTCAACGTGGACACCGGGTGGCAGGGCAGCTCCCGCCTGGTGTCGCACACCTATCCCGATGGCCGGGAGGTGGATCGCTCCTACGATAGCCTCGACCGGCTGTTCGAGATCCGGGAGGGCCAGGGCTCCGGCCTGATCGCGAGCTTCCAGTACGTCGGCCCCGGGCGAGACCTGCTCACGACCTACGGAAACGGCACGGTGCTCGACAAGCGAGACCCGAACGTGAACCAGACCCAGACGGGACCGAACGCGGGCTATGACAAGAACGGTCGCCACGTGCGTCACGAGTGGAAGGACGGATCTGGTACGACGATCACGTCCTACCTCAACAGCTACAACGGCGTGCTGGGCGTAGGGACCAGCCGCCGAGTCGAGGAGGTGCGTGAGCATATCTTCAACAACACTGACTCCTACACGTTCGACTCGGCCTACCGCATGACGGCCTTCCTGCGAGATGGAGGGATCTCGAGCACCAGGAACCTTGACGGGACGGACAAGATGACCAGCTTCATCGACGAAGGAACGGCGCAGGCGCCGGTGCTCGATGTGACGCCGGGAATGAACCAGTACGTCTCGTTCGACGGGAGCCCACGCACCTACGAGGACTCTGGATCCCTGAAAAGCGATAGCGCTTACTTCTACGTGTATGACTCCCAGAACCGGCTGGTCGCGGTTAGTAACGGGTCCATCATCTTGCGGGCGCGCTACGTGTACACCGCCGACGGGAGGCGTGTGCTGCGCGCAGTCGGCAGCGGAAGCAACCCGGGCACGACTCGCTACCTGTACGCTGGTCGCGGAGTCATCGAGGAGCGCGATAGCTCGAACACGCTGCTACGCCAGTATGTGGACGGTCGAGTTCCAAGTGAGCACATCCAGCTCCTTGACCACAGCACGGTAGCTCCGCCCCTGGCTGTGCCGCTGTTCTATCACAGCAACTCCCAAGGATCGGTTGGCGCGCTGACGGATCCCACAGGCACCCCGGTCGAGTACTACGAATACAGCTGGCTCGGACGTCCACGGATCATCGCGAACCTGAAGGTCACCCTGCCACAGTCCTTCTTTGGCAACTCTTACATGTTCCAGGGCCGGCGCTACGACTCCGAGACCCAGATCGGTTCTGAACTGAACGGACTGTACTGGCACGGCGACCGCTACTACTCACCGCAGACTGGAGAGTACATCACCAATGGCGCCGCCGGGAACTGGAGTGGTGGACAGGGCAACGGCTATGGAGCCTTCGGCGGGGATGGATGGAATATGCGCCCTTGGGATGGACCTAGCCTGGAGGAAGTCTTCGGACCGCTAACTCCCCGCTATGGCCCGCTTCGCGAGCAACCACAGGTCTACGGGCCATTCGTCCAAGAGGACGGCCCTTATCCCGAATACGAGCCCGAGGTTCCCGAGGACTTTGAATACCCAGAGCCGTGTGATCCGGAGATAAACACAGGAAGTGAAGCGGATGATGGTAGTCAAGAAGACGCTGGTAGCGAGAAGCCGACGAAGACACTACCTTTCATTTTAGCTGGTCCTGGCGTTCTGACTATCACTCCGGGGTGCCTCGGACACCGGTGCCCCGGACACCGGTGCCCCTGTCACCGGTGCCCCTGTGGTGACGAGCAATTCTGCCGTCATACAAGAATGGTGGGGTGCCCCGGGCCCTCTCGGTGCCCCTGCGAGCGATCCAAGCCACCTCTACATTCACCCTTCACCCCCCCCTCAGGAAGATAGGCGACACAAACCCCCTCTCCATTCAACCCCCTCAGACGCCTCACCCCCAGCAAGCGGGAGCATCCAAGCCTGTGCGCTCGCGCTCGAGGGCTCGGTGCATCAGGTGAGGGAAACGGCTCAGACCTCACACCAACCTTCGGTACCGTACGATCTTGAGCATGAAGTCGAGACCAGATCACAAGCCGAGCATCCGCAGGACCGTGAGGAGAGACTGGCTCGGGCTCGCTCTTCTTGTGCTTGCCGTCTCGGTAGGTATTTTCTTGGAACGTACCTGGTCCGAGGCCGAAACACTCCGCAGCAGTCAAGCATGGCTGCCCGTCGAACCGGTCGAGTTTGACGAGAGCATCCTCGCCGAACCCAACCCATTCGCCGCGGACATCCGTGCGCTGACGCAGCTGATCCAGGAACGCTTCTCCTACCTCGAGCATAGACGGAAGCTCGATGGCCTCGACATCGAGAGGCTCGAAGCAGCCGCACTCGCGGAGCTGCGTGCGGATGACGACGAGCTCACCTTCCAGCGTGCAGTGAAACGCTACGTCGCAGGACTCCACGATGGTCATGCGTTTGTCAGCTTCGCCGAGAACCGGTTGCCTTCCAACCGACACTGGCCGTTCACAGCGCTCCTGGTTGCGGAAGGTGTAATGGTCGACGGTGTGCACCCAGACGTTGCCGAGATCCTCCAGCGCGGAGATCTCGTGTTGTCCGTGAATGGTCAGGACATCGGAGGTTGCCTGGCAGAGGTCGCTCTGGAAATCTACGCTTCGACGGATCTTGCGCGCAAGCGGAAGGCACTGAAGTGGATCTCCCATTGGTCCCGAACGGAGGAGCTGGAGCTGAGGCTCGAGGGACTCGACGGCAGCGTGCGAGAGGTGAGCGTACCCTGTCCGCTGCACCTCCCGATGAAGGTCGCGAGACCGGGTGTTCTCCCCTCCGAGCGCGAGGCACGCTGGCTCCCCGGGCGGATCGCGTACTTTCGCCCCGGGGACTTCGCGCCACCTGCAGATAGTGGCTTCTCCGAATTGTCCCGGGCGGAGCGTGACGAGGTCTTGAGTGGATCTTACGACAAGATCCACCGCACCTTCCTCGACTTCGCCATGGCGCGCGCCTGGATCCTCGACCTGCGCGGCAATCCAGGCGGCACGGACCTCTTGGGACGGGCGTTGGTCTCACACCTGGTGGAGGTGGATCAGACTTACTACAGACTGGGAAGTCTGTGGCGAAGCGGATGGAAGCTGATGCCGCCCATTCTCATTGGCGAAGAAGCCATTGGCGAAGAAGAACCTGATGGCGCCTTTCATGGCAAGCTCATTTGCCTGATCGACGCGGGCACATTCAGTGTGGCCGACAACGTGGCTGCCTGCTTGGATGACTTGCATCCGACCATCACCTTCGTGGGCGAGAATACCGGGGGTGGCACCGGCGCACCTCGCTCGTTCATCCTGCCCCGGACCAAGACCCGGGTCACATTCTGTACCATGCGTGTCTACTCCCCGGATGGAGAGCTGATCGAGGGCGTCGGGGTCGCGCCCGGCTTGCCAGTTCTCCGAACGCGCGCAGACGTACTCGCGGGTCGCGATACTGTGCTTGAAGCCGCGTTGAAGCGACTCGAGGAGTGATTGGCCAGAACCGGCTGCGTCGAAGGGTCCAAGCAGGCTCTACCCACCTGGAATTCGGGCACCAGCTCAACCGTTGCCTGTCAGTCGCCACCGTGCCCGAACTGCTCTGAGAGTGGAGTGTGAAACAAATCCCAGAGCCCCTTCCAATTCCCCTCGCAGCAAGTCGCGAATGGATCACGGCTTGTGCGCGGCAGAGGTGCTCGAGTCGAGAGCACGCGCCTGGCCTGGCCCTGCCCGTGTAGGCCCAAGCCGAGCCGGATTCACGGAGACCCCCACGTTCGGGTAGCTACCCGAGACCCACGCCTGACATGCCGTCGCCCATCCCACCCCATGCGGAGGCCAGGCGCTCTCGGTCCTCGTGCGTGAAACGCCAGGGACTCTACCCAGGTCTCCGAGCGAAGGAGAGCCTTCGAACCCGCCAGGGATGCCCCAAGGCTCCGCCTGTGGAGAGCCCCTGATGGGGGGACGCTTCAGGGGTTCTGCTTGTAGATGAAGACCCGGTCAGCGAGCTCGTCGGTCGCCGTGATGTCCACATCCCCATCCCCGTCGATGTCGTGCAGGACCGTGCAGCTTCCCGCAGTCCAGGCCGGGAAGGTGAAGGCGTTCGTCATCGCGCCCGTGCCATCGTTGTAGAAGAAGTGGAAGTTGCCGCCTGCGTAGGTGGACACCGAGAGATCGAGTGAGCCGTCGCCATTCAGGTCACCGAAATCGATTGCCAGCGGAAAGGTCGTGACCGAGACCGTTGTGGGGGGCAGGAGAGTCCCGTCTCCAGCATTCAAGCACATGCCGGCACGGCCATCGGCCGAGAGCGCCGCGCCCACGTCGTTGTGGCCATCACCGTTGAGATCGCCAACGACCACCATCCAGGGACCGTTGCCGATGAATCGGGTGTACAGATAGCTGAAGCCTCCATTGCCGTCGCCTCGCCGCACGCTCACCCGGTCATTAACGTAGCCGATCGTGACCAGATCCAAGATCCCATCCCCGTCCATGTCGCCCGCGACCACACCGGTCTCGTTCTGCACCCCACCCGGAAAGCGTACCTCCGGCGCGAAGGTGCCGTTGCCGTTGTTCATGAGCAGGCTGAGATCGCTTGTATTGCGATTGGCTGTCACGATGTCCATGTACCCGTCGCCGTCGGCGTCGAGCAGTGTCAGGCCGCGGGGCTGATCGCCGACGTCGTACCGTTGCTGGGATTGAAACGTCCCGTCACCGTTCCCGAACAAGACAGACACGTCGCCGTCGACGATATTGGCCACGGCAAGGTCGACCTTGCCGTCGAAGTCGAAGTCAGCTGCTTCGTTCGGACTGCAGTTTACTCCGACCCCGAAGCTCTGCGGCGCCGAGAAAGTCCCGGTGCCGTCGTTCAGGAAGACCGAGACATCCGCGCTATGTTCGTTCGGCACGCTCAGGTCGAGGTCACCGTCGAGGTCGAGGTCTCCGCCCCAGGCGCCATAGGGCACATCACCGGGGACCAGGGTTTGACTCAGGTTGTAGGTCCCATTGCCGGGCTGCGAGGCGCTCCAGAAGCTCCAGCTGAACCCCTTTCCCAGGGTCAACCCTCCGCGAGTGCGGACATGACGCGACAGGGAGACCAGGACGTTCTCGCCTGCCGCGAAAGGTGAGTCGGGCGTGAACACTACCGTGCGGCCCCCCTCGCGGAACGTGAGGGATCCGAGCGTCATCGTGCTCCATCTACCGAAGACGTGGAAGTCGGGCGTACTGAAGCTCAGCGGATCCACGGGGAGTGTGAATCGCATGGTGATCGACGTCGTGCGCGAGACGTTCAGCGCGTTCAGTGGTGGATCGACACTCACGACTTTGAACGGCAGGGGCACGGGTGGGATGTGTACCTGCTGCACGGTCGCCTGGGCGGGAAGCGCAAGAACGGCGGTCATCGCGATGAGAGCTACAAGGGACTTGATCATGGATGGAGCGTGACATGGGCAGCGCTTGCCCGGTAGGGATGCCGTATGTAAATGGTGTTGCACGGCTCCCCAGGGCATGGGAGGTCCATTCCCACTCTCCTGAGTTCCCCAGCGGACGCAGCTCTATTGCAGGTAGTTCGAGACGCAGGTAGGAGCCGTCTTGCTCGCGGACTCATCGAGGAGGAGGCCACATGACGGGGGCTCCTGAAGGGGAGCCGGCGCCTGGCCCTCCAGTTCCGCAGCAGGCACGAGGAGACCCTTTTCGAGAGGGAACGCCGATGGTTACAAGTCGGAACGACCAGAGATTCGCGTCGTGCCCAAGGGGAAGTTCCTGAAGTTGGATACGATCGAAGCGGTCGTGCACGCTCTGTTCGGCGAGGTTGAAACTCCCGAGTAGCTGTGTCGAGCTCGACTCGGGGCCATGCAGCATTGGTCGCTGAGTGGGTGCGAAGGCCGCGCGGCTGGGCGTCCCTCCTGCGAAGGTGTTGGAGAGAACAGACCCGTTGGATCGCCTTATACCCGCAGCTGTTCCGCCGCCTGGGAAGCACCTGACTCGTCGCCGATGCCCGTGGCACCGATCAGTTCGTGTCGAACTCCGGTAACTGGCCGCGGAATTCCTCGTAGCGGGCCCCGTTCTCGCAGAGCGAGTTGTTCCATCTCGGAAGGACGCGTGCAGCTCGTGGATCACCTTGCCCGTGGGCGAGAAGGAGAGCCGCTTGCTCGAGAGTGCCGGGCGGGACACGTGGCGACAGAGATGCTCGAGCTCCCTCCCTGACCTGGTCCGATGAAAATTCGCCTATTCCCTGCGCTCGCCACCCCCAAGTGTGGCTCTCCCCCAGAGGACAGAGCTTTGGCTGTACATGGCCAGCAACGACTCAACGGGCACATGAGCAGATGTCTCTTCCGATCATTGACCGGTCGGCGTCTTGGTCAAACCGGTGCCCTTTGGTCCTCCCCAGCAAGAACTCAACTCACTCCCCACGATGAAAGCAACTCAACCGTCCACGTTGGCCTCGATCTCTATCCGGGGCCTCTCCCTACTCATTCTCGCTACCGTCGCGGGTGCCCAGAACAACTCCGGGTCCCTGGCCGAGCTACCCGACACCGAACTCACCTTTAGGCACGCCTACTCGTGGAGTGCCACCGTCCTGACGGATGCCTGCTCACCAGAACCGGATGGTGACGAGGGGACCGAGTCCGGATACGGGTGCAGCTGGTGTATCGAGCCCGAGGGAACCCTCCACTTCAATTGGGACATGGACGAGTCGATCGCGTACAGCGCCTCGGGAAACACCATCACGTGCACTCCAGAGGAAGATAACGGGGAAGAGGACTACGACGACGACTACGGCGGGGATGGTGACCCTGAAGATGACGACTACTATGGCGGGGGTGATGATGAGGAGGAGGAGGATGACTCGAACCCTCCCCTCCCCTCCCTTGCGACGGGGGCAGCCTCGACCGAGGCGATCCGTATCGGCGCGGCGCCCGCCGTCACCCAGGCGAACCATTGTGTCGCATCCATCGCCACCACCACAGCGATCAACTTCGCTAACGCTTGCGCAGAGACGACCGGCAACACCTGGGCCATCTACGAGGTAAGCTGCCCCCCGGAGACGTCCGCAGACGCATTCATCCTGCTGGAGGGTTCGCTCTACGTGAACGTCATGCCCGACGAGACGGGACGCGGGTATGGATATGCCAAGGCCGGTACATCGTCCATCTGCGTAGATGACAATGGAACGACGAGCGTGCGGGCCTTCATCGACGCGACCGGAGCCCAGCGGTACCTGGTCCAGTTCACCCTGGGAGCCCAGGGCGAGAGCTTCAACTACGCCGAGTACACCAGCTGCGGTGCGACCGCAGAGGTCCTCAACTTTGTCGATGTCTTCTCGCAGGCAACCGCAGGCCCTGGAGAAACGGATGTTGCGGGCTCCGCAGGAGCGGCCACGGCAATTGCGCGCGTGGACATTTACAACAACCCCGACGTGTTCGGCGCCCCGTTTGGCGTCGCAATGCCGCTTGAAGGCGACGGTGTCAACTTCGAGACGATCATCACCCCGGACCTCGTGCTCTGGGTCGGTGACTCTTTCCCCGGGGATGCCTGCATGATCGACCCGTTCACCGGTCCTTCATGCGACGACGACGGCGGCCACGGTGAGGATGACGGGTACGGCGATGACGACGACGGCTACGACGACGGGTACTAGAGGAGAGGGGCCCCAAGCTACCTTTCCATCCACCCTCCACCCCCTCTCAGACGCCTCACCCCAGCAAGTGGTCCTCTCGCCGTGCTCGGCACGAGCTCGCTGCGCCAGCTCGAGCCAGGCGCCAGCACTC
>JABACD010000044.1 GCA_014237855.1 Planctomycetota bacterium
GCACCTTCTGGATGGATCAGTTCAAGTCGATCGTGCTCGGTGGAGTCCTCGGCGGCCTGCTCATGGCGGCTATCTTGTTCTTCTTCGAGAAGACCGGTAGCGCCGCCTGGCTCTGGTGCTGGGCGACCACGACAGCCTTCTCCCTGATCGTCATGTTCGCCGCGCCAACCTGGATCATGCCCCTCTTCAACAAGTTCACCAAGCTTGATGAGGGTGAGCTCAGGGACGAGATTCTCGGCCTTGCCGAGCGTGTTGACTTCCCGCTAGAGGGCCTGTTCGTCATTGATGGCTCACGCCGTTCTTCCAAGGCCAATGCATTCTTCACGGGCTTTGGAAAGAGCAAGAGAATCGCGCTCTATGACACCCTGATTGATGGTCAGTCGACCGACGAGCTGGTAGCGATCGTCGCTCACGAGATTGGGCACTACAAGCGGAAGCACATCCTGAAGAGCCTCCTCCTGGGGATCCTGCACTTTGGTGTGCTCTTCTATCTCCTGTCCTATTTCCTCAAGAGTGAGGAGCTGTTCAATGCATTTGGTGTTGCACAGACGCCGGTGTATGCGGGTTTGGTCTTCTTCGGGCTTCTCTCCACGCCATTTGAAATGCTGCTCTCGTTCGCCATGTCGTCCTTCGCTCGCAAGAATGAGTTCGAGGCCGACTTCTTCTCGGCAAAGACGACTGGCCGACCGGAAGATCTGGTGACGGCATTGAAGAAGCTATCCGGAGAAAACCTCACCAACCTCACGCCACACCCCTTCTACGTACGGCTGCACCACTCACATCCGCCTGTTCTTGACCGGATCAAAGCTCTACGGGCGCTCTGAGCTGATGAATAGTGGAGGCGCTGTCGAGCTTGAGGCCACCTTGCTGGTGTTGGCGCCAGATCGCCAGCTCTTCTTCACGGAGCTCCTTGAGAGGGATGGTTTTGCCGGCTTGAAGTCGAGCGGGTTCGTGAGGCTCGAACTGTTCGATCGCTACTTCGACCTGGCGCAGCCCGAGCTGGCCAAGCTGGACTGCGCGATACGCGTTCGGGAGGTCCGAGAGGAGACTGCTCGGAGGGTATTGCTGACCTTCAAGGGGCCAGCTGTCCACGTATCGGAGCTGGGAGTTCAACGCCTCGAGCTGGAAGGCGAGCCGACACACGAGCTCCTCGTCCAGGTCCTCGAGCAACTGGCGGAGCAGGGGATCCGGCTGGCTCCGGAGCTCCTTCCGGCCCCCGGGGCATCAGTGGATCGAGCGCTTGGTGAGCTTGGTTTCAAGCAAGTTCAGGAGCGCTCGACGACCCGCCTTGCGACCCAGCTCGTGCAGGGAGACCGGGCCCGGGCCGAGCTCGTTCTGGATCAGGTGCTCTACCAGGCTGGAGGACGGAGCATCGACCACCACGAAATCGAGATCGAGGCCAAGGGAGGGGAAGGAGCCGAGGAGGTCAGGAGGATTGCCCAATCGCTCCTGGAGGAGTTCGGGCCCTCTCTTCGGCCCTGGCCTTGGAGCAAGACGGCGCTGGGGTGTGCGCTGGAGGAGCTGGAGCTCGAGGGGCGCCTGGGGGGCATCCTGGAGGGCCGAGAGCTGGACAGCGAGGGCTACGCAGTCGTCGCCGGTCGGTTGAGCTGAGCCCGGATCCGGGGGGAAGCACTGGAGGCTTTCGTCAAAGGATGGAACTATGGTGCGCCCCGCGCACCACTCTACCTCAGCCCCCGAGACCGATGCCCGTAACTCCCGCTGCTCTACGAGATGTTCCCTACATGGGCGTGATCTACGTTGTCGCCGAAGCAATGAAGCTCGGCTTCCGAAACGGTCATCCCGATTGGAGTAATCTGGGACAGGGGCAGCCCGAGGTCGGTGAGATGGCCGGAGCTCCCGAACGAATCCAATCGGTGGATCTCTTGCCCGAGGATGCAGCCTACGGGCCCCTGGAGGGGATCGACGAGCTACGCGAGGTGGTAGCTGCCCACTACAACAGGCTCTACAGGCAGGGCAAGTCGTCCCAGTACACAGCGGCCAACGTGAGTGTCGCGAGTGGAGGTCGTCTGGCGCTCACCCGTGCCGCCGCCGCGCTAGGGTCGATCAATGTCGGGCACCAGGTGCCGGACTACACGGCCTACGAGGACATGTTCGACTACCACCTGAGTCGCTTGAACCCAGTCACCTTGTGGGGCCGCGCAGAGGATGGCTTTGCGGTGACGGCAGAAGACCTTGCCACGGCAATCCGAGAGCACGAGCTGGGAGCCTTCATATTCTCCAACCCCTGCAACCCGACGGGAACGGTTGTTCAGGGTGATGAGCTCCAGCGCTACGTGAGCCTGGCGCGTTCGACGGGGATGGCACTCCTTGCCGACGAGTTCTACAGCCACTTCATCTACGAGCAGGCGAGCGACGGATCTTTCAGCGCAGGTAGCGGTCCCATCAGCTCTGCAGCTTTTGTCGAGGACGTCGAGCAGGATCCTGTGCTGATCTTTGACGGGCTCACCAAGAACTACCGCTATCCCGGCTGGCGCATCGGCTGGGTCGTGGGGCCTGCTGACATGGTTGAGACCACGGCTCGAACGGCGAGTGCCATCGACGGAGGTCCCTCGCGGCTTGCTCAGCGTGCAGCCTTGGAAGTCCTGGAGCCCGCTCGCGCGGATCAGGAGACGAATGCCTTGCGAGAGGTTTTCTGCGCCAAGCGAAACGTGATGATCGAGCGTCTGACTGCCCTGGGGGTGCGCTTTCCCAGGCCTTCGCACTCCACTTTCTACTGCTGGGGTTCTCTGGAGGACCTGCCGGCTCCCTTCAACGATGGGATGGAGTTCTTCCGTCGGGCGCTTGAGCACCGGGTGCTGACCGTTCCGGGCGAGTTCTTCGATGTGAACCCCGGGAAGCGCCGCCAGGGCGAATCGCCCTACCGGCAGTGGATGCGTTTCTCATTTGGGCCGCCCATGGAAAACATGCTGGGTGGATTGACCCGCCTTGAGGAGATGCTTCGGAGTCCCTCCTGAAGACTCGAAGAACCCCGTTTCTTGGACCTTCAGGTCCCCTGGGGTGGTGGGCTCGAGCTTGGGGGCATACCCTGGTAATTGGCCAGTGGGCCCACTGGACGAGTCAGGATAAGGCTCCCGCGATTCGCCGACTTGCCGGGGAATACGGGGATACGGCTTCCTGACCCAGGACCTTGATAGACGACATGACATACATCAGATCTCCTTTCACCATTGCAGTTCTGCTCGCTGCGGTCTTCCCGGCACTGGGCGGGATTTCCTGGGCTCAATTCACACAGGTGGGTCCGTTCGCGGGCTCTCATCAGGAGGGCTTCGAGACGCAGGACACCTCGAGCAATCCATTCCCGACCTGCGTTGAGGACCGCGCCTTCAATGGGGATGCGGATCTCTGCTCGTCGACGGCTGGCGCACACATCACAAGTGGGTGGCAATTTGGCTGCGGCATCCAAGAGCACGGCGGAGCACGCCTCTTCGGTACGACTGGCGGAGCGGCGGTGTTCACCTTCGATTCCTCTGCAATGAGCTTTGGCGGTTACTTCGGTACGAATAACCCGACCGTCGGCGATGGAGCGATCTCCTTCTACGACGAAGCTGGGACCCTGCTGCACTCGGATCTGATCACTGCTCCGAACGACTGCACCTGGACCTGGAATGGCTGGGACTTCGGCGGAGTTCTCGTGAAGTCGATCTGGATACAGTCGAACTACAGCTCCGGTGGCTACATGATGCTGGATGACCTCGAGGCCGACCTGGTGCCTGGTGAGGTCGGAACGGTCATCTGCTCCTGTGACGGCAGCCAGAGCTCTGCACCTTGCGGGAACTTTGGTTCGGCCGGGCACGGCTGTGGTAATAGCTTCTCCGCCTCGGGGGCGCGTCTCCATGGATCCGGTTTTGCGAGCATGAGTGCTAGCTCCCTGAAGCTCCACGGCGTCGACCTGGTGCCAGGGTGGGAGGGAGTCTTCTTCCAGGGAGACCTCGCGCTCAACAACGGCTCGGGCTACGTCCTCGGTGACGGCCTACGCTGCGCTGGAGTCAACGTCCGGCGCCTTGAGGTGGTCATGACGAGCCTGGCCGGGACGGTCGAGACCAGCGTCGATCTGACTGCGGTTCATGGCAACCCGATCGCGCCAGGAGATACCAAGTGCTATCAGCTCTGGTACCGAGATGGGGCTCCGGGGCCCTGTAGCTCGGGGTTCAACCTGACGAACGCGATCGAGGTCACCTGGCTTCCCTGAGAGTCGTGCGAGTCGGTTCATTGCTCGCGACCGCCCTGCTGGGAGCGCTGACCGGCTGCGCAGGCACCGGCGCCGACCTCCTGACGCGGCCCTACACCACCGAGCAGATTCGCGAGACCAATACCCCCGGGACAACCCTCGTGTTCCGGATCTCACAGCCCGAGCAGCCCCCTGTGCTTCAGATCTTCGAGTTCGGGGACACTGATGGCTCGTTCGTTGACCTGGGTGGGCGAGTGACCGACCTCGATGGTCAGTCGATTGGAGAGACTCAGGTCTCACGCCCGAGCTGGGAAGAGCTACGCGATCATGCCACCTATTCTCGCCAGGACACGACCCGCAGCGATGAGTCCGTGAAGGTCCCAGCGGGTAGCTTCAGGTGCACGCTCTACACCGTGCGCAAGCCGGATGGAAAGATCGACCGTTTCTGGTTCGCAACGAATCGACCAGGACCCCCTGTGCTGTGCACGATCGAGGAGGGTGGGGCCGAGATCTTCCGAATGGAGCTCCTGAGCGCGACGCGACGCCCCGTGCATCAGAGCTCCTGACCTCGACAGGTCGATTCGGCCTCTAGCGATTGAGCGGTGGCTGCCCCCGCTCTGCAGGTGCCAGGAAGAGATCGATGTCCGGCCAGGACATGACCAGCTTGGCCGCCTCGTGCACGAGCGGGTCGATCTCTTCTGCCAGACTCATGGCGTCCTTTCGTGAGTTGAAGAACAGAGCCCAGCTCAACCCGTCGTGCCGGCGCACGAGTAGAGATTCGGCACCTGGAAGGAAGCCGCGATGCCAGGTGTTCTGGCGCCCACCACCGAGGGGCCGAACAAACCACCCCAGCCCATACCAGTACGCTCGCCGCTTGCTCTCGACTTCATTGAAGGTGGGGTAAGAGAAGCTCTCGAGAATCGACTCGACGCTGAGGAGGTTCTGGTCACCGTCAAGCGAGTAGACTCGAGCGAATCGAAGCAGATCGGGAGCAGAGCCAACCCAGCCCCCGTGCGAGTCCAGAGCTTCGTGATTCCAGGTGCCATAGGGCAGAGAAACCAGGAGGCGCTTCTCGCCTCCGAAGATGGATCGCCGCTCGGTGTCCACGTGGTAGCGAACCTCTCCCTCGAAGCGATCGGACTCGAGAGAGCGTCCAAGCCGAAGTGAGCTGATTCCCAGGGGATCGAGCAGGCTCCTGCGCACGGCCGTCTCGTACGGCTCGTTCGTGACGCGCTCGATCACGCGGCCCAGCAGGCTGTAGCCAAAATTGGAGTAGGCAAAGCGTTTGCCGGGATCGAAGTCCAGCTCCTGACCGAGCATGTAGACAATGACCTCGTTGACTCCCACTGGAGTCCTCGAGTTGAGAGCCTTGGCGATTCGCATTGGCCGAAACATCGGGTCACCGGAGAGCTCTCGATCAAAGCCGCCGGTGTGCTGAAGCAGGTGTCGTATCGTCACATCCGCCCAGCGGGCGTCCCCAGGAATACGGCCCCGATACAGGGTGGGGTCCAGGTATTGCAGGACGCAGTCGTCGAGGGATATCTGGTCTCGCTCGACCAGAAGCATGATTGTCGCGGCAGTAATTGGCTTGGAGAGGCTTGCGATACGGAAGAGGGAGCCCGGCTGCATGAGCTCCTCGGTCTCGAGGTCCGCGTAGCCGAAGCCGCGTGCGTAGATCAATCGTCCATCAAGGCTGAGTGCGAGTACGCCGCCAGCGACGGAATTCTCTCGCAGGAAGCCCCGCATCATCTCGTCGAAAATCGTCAGACGAGGGTCGGCGCGCCCGCTCGCAGGGATTGGGTCAGTGCCCCAATCCTCCGGAGGAGTGCTGACATGCAAGCCCAGCGTGAGTAGGGCAATGGCTATCCTGGAGACGAACATCTTCTCGATGCACTGCCCTTGTCACCTGCGCCCCAGAAAGGCGTCGAGGACCTCTCTGGCTGCGCTGCCCGCCAACCGGTCTCCGGAGCGAACCTCTTGCTCGAGCTCTCGGGCGAGCGCCTGGGTCGACCGATCGCTCTCTATTGATCGGCGGAGACCATCTTCTACCTGCTGCCACATCCATCTTGCGAGCTGCTCCGCACGTACGGACTCGAGCTCGCCGTTCTCGCGTAGCTTGCGTTGATGGTCCATGACCGAGTCCCAGAGTTCCTCGAGTCCGAAGCCTTCGAGGGCGCTGACGCAGACGGCCGGGGGGGTCCAGGCTGAACTCTTGGGCCGGAGCAGCTGCAAGGCTCCAGCGTACTCCGCACAGGCTCGCTCGGCCTCGGCGCGATTCTCACCGTCGGCCTTGTTGATCGCGATCATGTCTGCGATCTCGAAGATGCCACGCTTGATTCCCTGGAGCTCGTCTCCCGCTCCTGCCAGCATCAGCACGAGAAAGAAGTCGACCATCTCAGAGGCCACGATCTCGGACTGCCCTACTCCTACTGTTTCGACCAGGACGACGTCGAAGCCGGCCGCCTCACACAGCAGCATGGTCTCGCGCGTGCGAGCAGCAACCCCCCCCAGGGTTCCGGAGGAGGGGGAGGGACGAATGAAGGCATTGGGGTCCTGGGAGAGCCGCGACATACGTGTCTTGTCTCCGAGGATCGAGCCACCAGTCAGTGGGCTCGTCGGGTCGACAGCGAGCACCGCGACCTGGTGCCCCCTTGCGGTCAGGTGTGTGCCTAGAGCGTCGATGAAGGTGCTCTTCCCGACTCCCGGTACCCCGGTGATCCCCACGCGGTCCGCCTTGCCCGGGTGATCGAGCAGAGCCTGCAATAGCTGCTCTGCCTGGGCGCGCTTCTCGGGAGCCTCGCTCTCGATCAGGGTGATCGCTCGACCCAGGACCGCACGATCACGGGTCAGGACTCCGTTGAGGAGCTGGCTCATGTCGAGGGAGGGCGGGGTGGCTGAGTTCATCGTGCGCCGTCTCCATGCCCGAGTCTTCGCCCGAGCTGTTCGAGGAGTTCGCGGGCAGCGCTGAACAGCTTGGTACCGGGACCAAAGATGCAGGCTGCTCCGGCGGCATGGACCTCATCATGGTCCTGGGGCGGTATGACCCCTCCGGCGACGATCATGATGTCTCCGCGGCCGAGCGCCTCGAGCTCCTCACGGAGGGCGGGGATCAAGGTCAGGTGTCCCGCGGCCAATGTGGAGGCCCCGACCACATGCACGTCATTCTCGACGGCCTGACGGGCGGTCTCCGTAGGAGTCTGGAAGAGCGGACCGACGTCCACGTCGAAGCCCATGTCCGCAAAGGCGGTCGCGATGACCTTGGCACCTCGGTCGTGGCCATCCTGACCCATCTTTGCCACGAGTAGCCTCGGGCGTCGGCCCTCCGCCTCGGCAAAGGCCTGCGCCTGGGCCTGCACTAGCTTCAGGTCATCGTTCTCGTCTCCCACGGCGGCACTATACACCCCGCTGATGGACTGCACCCTAGCCTCGTGACGACCAAAGCTCTTCTCGAGGGCATCGGAGATCTCGCCCACGCTGGCACCTGCGCGGGCGGCATCCACGGCTAGCTCCAGGAGATTTCCCTCGCCCTGATCGGCGGCCAGGGTCAGGGCCTCGAGGCAACGCCGGGTCATGGGCTCGTCCCGTTCCGAGCGCAGCTGCTCTAGCCGGGCGATCTGGGACTCTCGTACCTCGCCCGTGCCGACCCTGCGGGTCGCGATCTGGGGCTCCTCGTCCAGCGAGTACCGGTTCAGCCCGACGATCGTCTGGGTTCCAGAGTCGATTCGTGCCTGGGTCCTGGCGGCGGACTCCTCGATACGCATCTTCGGCAGGCCAGTCTCGATTGCTCTTGCCATCCCACCGAGCTCTGCGATCTCGGAGAGGTGCTCCCGGGCGCGATCGGCCAGATCACTGGTCAGCCTCTCGACGTAGTAGCTACCGCCCCAGGGGTCGATTACCCGGCATATGCCCGTCTCCATCTGCAGGTACAGCTGGGTGTTGCGGGCGATACGTGCGCTGAAGTCGGTGGGGAGGGCGAGCGCCTCGTCGAAGGAGTTGGTGTGCAGTGACTGGGTTTGCCCCTGAGTGGCGGCCATCGCCTCGACACAGGTTCGCATCACATTATTGAGCGGGTCCTGAGCGGTCAGGCTCCAGCCCGAGGTCTGGCAGTGTGTGCGCAGTGAGCTGGACCTGGGGTTCTTCGGCTCAAAGCCCGAGACAAGCTCGGTCCACAGGAGGCGTGCCGCTCTCAACTTGGCCACCTCCATGAAGTAGTTCATGCCGATGCCGAAGAAGAACGAGAGCCGTGGAGCAAACGAGTCGATGTCCAGCCCAGCCTTCACGCCGGTGTGAAGGTATTCGAGCCCATCCGCAAGAGTGTAGGCCAGCTCTATATCAGCAGAGGCTCCAGCCTCCTGCATGTGGTAGCCGGAGACCGAGATGCTGTTGAATCGCGGCATTCTTCGAGAGGTGTACTCGAAGATGTCGCCGATGATGCGCATCGAAGCCGCGGGCGGATAGATGTAGGTGTTGCGGACCATGAACTCCTTGAGGATGTCGTTCTGAATGGTCCCGGTGAGCTTCTCGGGAGCGACGCCCTGTTCTTCAGCCGCAACGATGTAGAGGGCCATGATCGGTAGGACAGCTCCGTTCATGGTCATCGAGACGCTCATTCGATCGAGGGGGATGCGATCGAACAGAATGCGCATGTCGAGGATGGAGTCGATGGCGACACCTGCCATGCCGACGTCACCCATCACTCGTGGGTTGTCCGAGTCGTAGCCTCTGTGGGTGGCGAGGTCGAAGGCAATCGACAGGCCTTTCTGGCCGGCTGCCAGATTGCGGCGGTAGAAGGCGTTGCTCTCCTCGGCAGTGGAGAAGCCCGCGTACTGGCGAATTGTCCAGGGCCGCTCGACATACATGGTCGGGTAGGGGCCGCGCACGAAGGGCGCGGAGCCCGGGACCCCACCCAGGTGCTTGGTGGCCTCGAGGTCACGAGGTGAGTAGCGGCGCATGAGATCGATTCCCTCGGGGGTCGTCTGTGCGGCTGCTTCGTGGGCGGCTGGTACTCCCGTCGGCGGCAGGTCATCCCAGGCGAGGTTCGCGAAGTCGGGTATCGAGCTCACGCGGGTACCTCCAGGGTCTCGAGCAACCTGGTCAGGATGGCGAGGGCGTCGCAGCCCGAATAGATGAAGTCAGCCACGCCGGCAGAGCGCCACTCATCGAGATTCTCTCCGGGTCTACCAGCGAGCAACAGGATTGCCCCCGCTGCATGCAAGCTCACCGCGAGCTCCTTGGCGGACTCCAGATACACCTCGTCACTTGAGGAGATCACCACGAGCCGAGCTGTCGAGCTGGTGAAGGCCTCACACGCGCTTGTCACGTCCTTGAAGCCATCGTTCTCAATGGACTCGATACCTGCTACCGCCAGGAAGTTCGCCGCAAAGGCTGCTCGCGGGCGGAACTGTGCAGGGGTGCCGAGGTTGGCCATGAAGGCTCGAAGGCGCAGGCCGCCCGCGACTCTCAGCGCCTCGCACCGCCTGTAGAGCTCTTCAAAGGGATGGGCGATTCGGCGAATCTCCTGCTTCGTCTGGGGAGCCCCGCTTTCCTGGGGCTCGGGGGTGAGGCTGGGGAATTCACTCACCCCGACGATGGGGCGGCGCCTGGTCGCGACGAGTTTTTCTTCGACGGAGCGGCGTTCCTCTATCCACTCTTCGGTTCTGTCTTGAGCTGCCTGGGTGCGAAGGCCTCCCAGGCTCTCGATGACCTGCAGCCTTCCCCAGGCTTCGATTGCGATGTCACTGGTCAGCTGCTCCAGGTACCCGCTTCCCGCGGCCGGATCGAGAACTGCTGCCAGATGAGCTTCCTCTTCGAGTAAGGCCTGGGAGTTGGAGGCCAGGCGACGTGAGCTCTCGTCGGAGCTCCCGACTACCTGGTCGAAAGGCAGGGTCAGGATCGAGTCGGCTCCCCCGACGGCTGCCGCAAAGCTGGCTGTCGTCCCGCGGAGAAGGTTTATCCAGGGATCTCGTACTGTCCAGTAGCGCTCTGAGGTGACTGCGTGAATCCGGGCGACCTGGTCCGAGTCGGAGCCTCCACAGGCAGCGACGAGGCGCGCCCACCCCAGGCGCAGTGCTCTGAGACTGGCGATCGACAGGAACAGATCCGTACCCAGCCCAAACTCGAACTCGAGTCGGGAGCAGGAGATCGAGATCCCGTCGGACTCTGCTGAGCGTAGGGCGTCCAGTCCGCCGGCCATGGCGAGCGCGACCTGGAGAGGTTCCCCGGCCCCTCGGCACTGGGCCAGGGCTGTCGAGACCTGAACTGTGTTTGGATCCCAGGCTGCGCCTCTGGTGGGATGCAGCCCGATCCCTCGTTCCCTGCTGATCTTGTCGAGAGTCGTCAGGTTCTCCCCGCTGACTCCATGCAGGCGAAGGCCGTCGATTCCGCGCCGAGAGGCGGAATCAAGTCGCCTGTCGAGATCCTGAACGCTGGAGAGGTCGAGCTCCTCATGGCGCTCCCAGGTTGCTCCAGGGCGAGCAGGAGGGTTCGTGGCAGGGACCTGCTGATCGGGGTGGAGAGGCTCGATCCGGAGCCCCTCTGGTGTCGTCGCCACGAGGCGATCATCGAATGAGGCGCCGGTCAGTCCGGCTTCAACTGTGCTGCGCCACTGGTGGAGGCTCTTCGAAGCCCCAAGGTGGGTGGTAGGTCCTGTCGCTCTGGCCATGGATTCGGTGTCGGGTGGGAATGGGGGAGGGTAACATCTGCCCGTTCCGACCCCCTCAGCCACCTCTGGAGGTACCTCTTGGAGCGTCCCTTTCAAATCCTTGGATTGCAGCAGATCGCCATCGGCGCCCCGGACAAGCAGCGCCTGCGCCACCTCTGGGTGGGTCTCCTTGGGCTCTCCATTCAGGGGGAGTTTCGTTCAGAAAAGGAGAACGTGGATGAGGACATCGCAGTCCTCGGGTCAGGGGCGGGGCAGATTGAGGTCGATCTCATGCAGCCCCTCGATCCTGAGGGCAGGCCAGACGTCAGCCAGCCAGCTCTCAACCACATTGGCCTCTGGGTGGACGACCTGCCGGCGGCGGTGGCCTGGTTGGAAGAGAAAGGGATGC
>JABACD010000045.1 GCA_014237855.1 Planctomycetota bacterium
AGGTCAGCTGGTGCATCCGCGGCGGCGGCACCAGCGCAGCCAGGCGCTCGATGAAGTGGAGGGTGGATGTAAAGGTAGCTTGGATCGCCTATCCTCTCCGCGGATCTTCGGGATCGATCCTTGGCTTCGTTCGGATGAGTGGCGCGCAACACTCCAGTGCTGGCTCGACGTCCTGATTGATTCAGCGATTGCCGAATTCTCGCCGCTCTGGCGCCTCCGAATGTTCGATCCAGCTCTAGCGCGAGTTTGGATCGATCTGCCTTGCCGGGCCCTCGATCACATCGGACGACTCGCAAAGGGCCAAAAATATATCCGGGTTGGGCATCTCGGTGTCATCTAGGAAATGGATTGAAACTCCTGACTACCTCTTTGAACTACAAAGGCCAATGAAGAAGTCCATATTCGCACTCATCCTGTCGCTTTTCCTCGCGTCTCTGGCGAGTGCACAAGGCACGAAGCAGTGCTTTGGTGATGGAGTCGACAACATCTGTCCGTGTCTCAACAACAACAACTCGAGTGGAACACGGGGCAACGAGGCTGGGTGTGCCAACGGTTCGACCTTGGCTGGTTGCAACCTCGACGCCGGCGGTGGGACCAATAGCGTCGGTGCTGACGACCTCGTCTTGTGTTTCGACGATGCCCTCCCGAACGTCCCGGGCATCCTGTACTGCGGAACGATTCGTCTGGCCGCGCCTTTTGGTGACGGCGTCCGCTGCTGCGGTGGCAATGTTCGTCGCATCGAGCTGATCTTCTCGGATGCTAGCGGAGCGGGCTGTTCCACGGTCGGCATCGCATCGACGAGTGGGCAAGCCGCCGGCGACATTGGTTGCTACCAATACTGGTACCGCGACCCCGCCACCGTGTGCGGGCAAGGCTTCAACTTGTCGAATGCCTACAAAGTGAACTGGACGCCGTGATCGTGCGCTCCGTAGCTCGTTGATCCGGCGCTACTAAGGCCGCTCTTCGGTGAGTGGCCCCGAGGAGCTCGCACCGAGCTCATGAACGCGGATCGCTACGAACGACTGGAAGTGCTGTTTCACGAGGCCTTGGGTCTCGCAGAGGAACAGCGGACCACGTTCTTGGCGAACCTCGACACCGAAGACCTGGATCTCGAACACGACCTGTGCGAGCTGCTCGGTGCCAATAAAGGACCGGCGTAGCGAGTTTGGCGGCGTGTGCGATCGAGGTCCTGCGTGCTGAACCTCTGGTCGGCGCCTTTGCCTACACGGATCTAGGCGGCGCCCTGCCCGACTGCGTAGGGCCCTACCGTCTCGTTCGCCAAGTCGGTGCCGGCGGCATGGGAATCGTCTACGAAGCGCGGCAAGCCTCGCCGAACAGACGAGTCGCCCTGAAGCTGGTGCGCTCGCTGAGAGGAAAAGCGATCCAAGCTACCTTTCCATTTACCCTCCACCCCCCTCAGACGCTTCACCCCCGGCAAGCGGTCCCCTCGCCGCTTCTTCTCGCCCCAACGGACGGCCTCCGGAAGGCCCGGGCCTACGGACAGGACGTCACTTCGAGCCCAGCCGAGAAGTTGAAGCCCGCCGGGCCGCCCAGCGGGTCCCGATACCAGAACTGGAAGTTCCAGGTTGAGAACGGCGTCCCGATCCCGCAGTTGCCGCCGGTCACGACGACGCGTTCGCCTTGGATGTTCCAGCCCATGGGAGCGACTCGACCCGCGAGTCGAAGAACGCGGGGAGCGTAGCAGAGTCGCAAGGAACGCTGGCGCCCCGCCCCGGATTGTCGCTCCGAGACGGGGTCGTCGTTCGAGGGCGGCGCGTCGACGGCCCTCTCGTCCGCACGGACACGGATCAGCGTTGCAGGAGGCCGTTCGGGTTCTCGCGCAGCCCGAAGGGCCGCATGCTCCAGGCGCTGTCGCGGCGGATGAGCGCTCCGAGGATGGCCGGCGAACCCACGTTGCCGCCGTTGGCGTCCACGAGGAATTGCCCGTGGAGCTGCGTCCAGCCGGCCTCGATGAACGGGAAGCCGACGAACTCCCCCGGGTCGTCATTGGTGAAGTTGCGCAGGAACTGGGCCGTGAAAATGCCGCTGATCAGGTTGAGGCGCGTCCGGGACCAGCAGTTCGACACCTGGTGCTGGGCGGAGTAGACCTCTTCGTTGTCGTTGTAGATGTCGAGGTCGATCACGGTCGTGCTGCCGCTGGTCGCGCCGAGGCTCAAGACGACGAGCTCCGTGCTGGATCCGAAGGTGCTCTGCCCGAGGAACATCGGGAACATGAGCGAGGAGGGCGACATCGAGTACTCGGTGCCATCCAGGCCGAACTGACCGTCCCCGTTGACGTCGGTCGGCTCGAGCGCCTCGCCCATCCCGAGGTAGGAGGTCGGGAGCAACTCGTAGCTCGCGTTGTTGAACGCATCGATGTGGATCACCGTGCCGATGAGCGAGTTGCTGACTACGGGTGTGTCGGGATCGTCCAACGCCGAGGCGTAGACGAAGAAGTACCCGCGTGAGTTCGGGGTCTCGTTGATCGCCCGGACGAAGCCCGAGTAGGTGTCGTTCGGTGTGAGGTCCTCGGTCGCGTAGGTCTTCGAGCAGTCCTCGTCCACGAACACGAAGTTGGCGGTCACCGAGGTCGCTTGCCCATTGACGAGGCCGTCGGTCGCGTTCGTCACGGCGAACAAGGTGAATTGGCCGGGGCGGTTGTCGAACATCGGATAGACGAGCAGGCTGCCGGGGTCTTGTGCGTGCACGAGACCACCGAGTCCTCCGAGGGTGAACAGAACGGTGGCTCCCAGTTGGATGGCGCGGTGAAACATCGATACTCCTCTGCTGTGGTTTCGCGTGGGTGAATGGCCAGGCAGGACTATCTTCGTGGCCAACAACCAAGAAGCGCCCGGCGACTCCCCAGGACAGGAACCCGGGAGATTTGTCTCTTCGAGGAACGAGGACCTGGGCCATTCGCCCACCCGGCGAGCTCTCACGACCGGGAAGAATTCTCACGAAAAGCCCGATCGACTCCGACCCAGGTGGCGCTGAGGAAGAGGGCCGTACGCCCGCTATCCTGCACGCCCATGTTCGCCCTCTCCCTGGAGGATGCGTTCCAAGCTACCTTTACATCCACCCTCCACCCCCCTCAGACGCTTCACCCCCAGCAAGCGGGCCGACACGTCGGATTCCTGCCCCGAATTGAAAGGGCCACAGGAGAGAGCTGTTACCTGGCTCGGGCCGCCTGACATTCGATGCAAGTCGAAAAGCAGTCGTTCGATGAGTCACACTGGCAGCTAACGAGAACGTCGTTACTGATCGAGGTCGAGACTCGAGTCACCGGCTACCTCGCAGGAGTCGAGGACTCCATCGCCATCACAGTCGGGGGAGGGGTCCGAGCGGAGCTGGCAACTGTCCAGGACACCGACGAGGTCGCAGTCCAGAGCCGCATCATTGGCGACATCAGAAGGCGTGGCTCCGTGCAGGAGTCGTTTTCATATCACGGCAACCAGGTCACCGTCCAGGCATTCGAAAAATTGAATCCCAGGCCCGAGCACGTGTTGGTCATATCGCGATACCAGAACTGGTAGTTCGTCGGAACCCCGCCCGGGTAACTGGACGCGCCGAATGGGCTGCCCTGGAAGTTGCTGAAGGTGGTGCTGCCCGCCGAGGTGAATTGGACCTGGGAGCGGGCTGTCTGCCCCGAGGTGCACAGCAAGCCGTCGCCCACCAGGTTCCCAAGGCCCCCATTGAGCTGATTCGCGCCTCGCAGAATCAGGCCGGGCTTGTTGCCGGGGACGCCCTCGATGATCAGCTGGAAGCTGTCGTTGGCGATGGAGGCGTTGCCGTCTCCAGTGAGTCTCGCTCCCCCGACTCCGCTGGTGTTGGCACAGCCTTCGCCGGGGTTGCCGTGGTTGGAGCAGGGGCAGACAGCTCCTGTCCCGTCGCCGAAGCAGTAGGCGCTGCCCATGTTCAGATCTGCGTGCAGGGCCAGGGAGTGGTGCTCACCTCCCGCAACCTGAGTGAACCCCGTTCCTGCTGGTGTGTTCAAGACCTGGCCCCCGTCGTCCCATCCCCAGGCCACGATGGAGCCGTCGGGGCGCAGGGCCAGGGAGTGCCCACCACCTGCCGCAACCTGAATGAACCCCGTTCCGGTGGGTGTGTTCGAGACCTGGCCGTGGTTGTCAGCTCCCCACGACACGATCGATCCGTCGGACCGCAGGGCCAGACAGTGGGAGTTGCCCCCATCGATCTGGATGAAGACCACTCCAGTGGGTGCGTTCGAGACCTGGCCGAACGAGTCGTTTCCCCACGCCACGATCAAGCCGTCGTGGTTCAGGGCCAGAGAGAATCCACCGCCCCCCGCCACCTGGGCGAAGTCCGATCCGTTGGGTGTATTCGAGACCTGGCCGAACAGGTCGTTTCCCCACGACACGATGGAGCCGTCGGAGTGCAGGGCCAGGGAGTGAGCATAACCTCCCGCAACTCGAGTGAAGCCCGTTCCGGTTGGGGTGTTCGAGACCTGGCTCTCGATGTCCCATCCCCAGGACGCGATGGAGCTGTCGGAGCGCAGGGCCAGGGAGTGGTAGTACCCGGCCGCAACGCGAGTGAAGCCCACTCCCGTGGGTGTGCCGGAGACCTGGTTCTCGAGGTCTCTTCCCCCCGACACGATGGAGCCGTCAAAGCGCAGGGCCAGGGAGTGCTGAGCACCTCCCGCCAGCTGAATGAAGTCGGTTCCGGTGGGTGAGCTCTGTAACGGACCCCAAGGATCGTCTCCCCACGACACGATGGAGTTCTGGCCCTGGGCAGAGGAGGACAGCAAGCCAGCGAACGCGAGGAGGAGCGAGGCGGCGCGGCGTGACCGGGTGGAGGAAGAGCTTGAGTACATCATCGGAGTTCGAGTGCTGGGTGGACACGGACTCCGGCATGGGGGGATCCCTTGGCCTGTCGGAGTGCCGCAAGAACGGTGCTCTCACCTGAGGATAAGCGATCCAAGCTACCTTTACATCCCCCCCCCCTCTCAGACGCCTCACTCCCAGCAAGCGGGGCTCTCGCCGCTTCCTCTCGCCCCAACGGACGGCCTCCGAGCCAGGACCCCGGCCCTCTTCCCCCTCACCCTGCGCCCAGAGCTCCCCCATGAGCGAGACCTTCTCAGGCCGCACCACCACCTTCAGTCAACAGCCCTCGAACCAAAGCTCCAGCTGTGGGGGCGCTCGCGGGGGAGCCGGCGTGATCGGGAACGAGCGGATAGAGCGTGGCGGCTCGCTGGGGGAGGGCTTGGTCGAACATGCGCCAGTGCATTGCACCGAGCGCCTCGGTGGTCTGCTCAAGTGCTACCGCCGCGCGGCGTAGTCAGTCGAGGACACACGGCCAGGAGGACTTGCGATGGCGGTGGTCCGTCTCGAGCCGAGACTCGTGCCGAAGGTGATCATGCCGGCCGCAATCGGCCCCGATCATCAGCCTGAAGTGCCGCGGACGAGTGGACTTACGCCGCGGCTCAGTTTCCGGACAGCACGGGCGAGCCGTGCGTGTCTTCCACCAGCCGGAACGCCTCGTTGATGTAGACGCGAAGCTGTTGACTGCGGTGCCAAGAGTCGACGTTCGCCATGAGCTAGGCTAACCGGACCACCCACTCTCGCGCGGCACGACCCGCTTGGAGCGCCTATACTCCCAAGCAGTTACGGACTTGTGCGATCAGCGTAGCGAGCCGGTACGGCTTCTGGACGAAACCCGTCACGCCCAGCCCATCGACTCGGGCGGTGACCTCATCGACACCAAGCCCTGAGCACAGCACGATAGGGATGTCAGAAGTGATCCTGCGGAGCTCCCTCAGAGTCTCCTTGCCGTCCATGCCAGGCATGGAATAGTCCAGCACTATCAGCCGGACCTCGGCATGTCTCTCCCTGTAGATGGCCAGCCCGTCGGCTCCACTCGCGGCAGTCAGGACCTTCAGTCCCTCCATCGAGAGCATCTGCTCGACCATATCGAGCACGTGTTTCTCATCGTCGATGACCAGGATCGTTCCCTCCAGACTGCCCTGGGGCTCGACGCTCAGCGTCTCTTGCGAAGCCTCTTCCGCCAATGGGAACACCAGTCGGAAGGTGGTCCCCGCCCCGCGCTTGCTCTGCACGTCGATCCCGCCCGCGTGGCCGCGAACGATGCCCAACAGGGCAGCAAGCCCCAATCCTCGCCCTTCGAGCTTGGTCGTGAAGAATGGATCGAAGACCTTGGCAAGAGTCGCTTCGTCCATTCCGTCGCCGTCGTCACGAACCTCCAGGAAGACGTGGGGGCCCGCCGACAAGTCCGTTGCAGTAAAGCGTGAGTAGCGGTCATCCCCAGCGATCACCCTTTCGAATCCGGTGGAAATCGTCACCTGCCCAATCCTGTCGCCGATGGCCTCGGCACCGTTGATAGCGAGGTTCATGATCAGGCGTTGCATCTGACCAGCGTCGGCGTCGACAAAAGTCGGCTGCTCGGAGAGTACCGTGCTCAGTTGCACTTGCTTGGAAAGACCCGCCTGCAGTAGGGAGACGTTTTTCTTGACGAGCACACTCAGGTCAGTGGCCATGACGTTCAATTGCCCCCGTCCCGAATAAGCCAGCATCTGCCTGGCGAGGTCGGCGGCACCTTCGGCCCCCTGCATGGCGCGCTCGATGTTGTTACAGGCGGGATGGTTGGGCGCCAACTGACTCAGAGCCAGATCGTTATGACCCAGGATGCCTGCGAGCAGGTTGTTGAGGTCGTGGGCCAGGCCACTGGCCAGAACTCCCAGGCTCTCCAATTTCTGGCCCTGCAAGGCCGCGATCCCCAGACGCTGCTCTTCGAGCTTCAGCCGTTCCGAGACGTCGCGGACGATGCTGATGAACGACTCCTTGCCCTCGTAGATGACGTCCCCGGTGTGAATCTCGACCGGGAAGGCCTCGCCACCCTTCGTCACGTGGGTGTAGTCGTGCGGCAGTTCGTCCTCATCCGACAGCCTGGATTTCACCAGTTGCAGCTCCTTCGCCGGATGGAGCTGCTGAGGAACCATGCGTTTCAACTCGTCAAGCGAGTAGCCGTAACGATCGAGCGCAGCCACGTTGACGTCGAGGAAGTGATACGTCGCCGCGTCAAAGATAAAGATCGGATCCGCAATGCTGTTGAACAGGTCCCGGTACAGTATTTCGCTCGCGGCCAACGCCTTCTCGGTCTGCTCGTAACGAGCGGCAGCACTTGATGCTCGTTCGATCTCGACTCTGATCAGCGCCCGCACCGGTGCCGGCAAGTCATCTCTGCTCAGTAGTTCCTCTAAGATCATGTTTGCCTTCGGGCTGCGTGACATTTGTCGGTTACCGTGCGCAATGGTAGCCGAGAACAGGGGTGGTCCGCCGGACCGAGACCACGCCGCCCCCCTATTATCAAGTAGGTAACAGAGGATAGGCGCTCCAAGCTGCCTTTCCAGCCACCCTCTACCCCTTCAGACGCTTCCCCCAGGGCAGCCTAGGCCCTCGCCGAGCGAAGCACCCACTCGGCAAGCTGCGCGCCCAGGTCCCCCTCGATCACGAGCCCGTCAAGGTCTACAGGCGCGACCAGCCGCTGCAGCCGCAGGGGGTCCTCGCCACGCGTGATGTGACCGAGCGGCCGGAAGCCGTCGAGGCCGGAACCGTGAGACTCGTCGGTACGGACCCTCAGCGAATCCTGAGCAGTATCGAGGAGATCCGGGTGGGTGATGAGCTCGCCGAGCGCATGTCGAAGGCGAACAACCCCTATGGAGATGGGCGAGCGGCGTAGCCGTAGGCCTTGAGGGTCTCACTTCTCGAGGCCCTGCAGCACATCCTTGATGCGTCTGCTGGCCGACTTTCCGAGGCAGGAGATCACCGCTTGAGTCTGCCCACGGGTCTCGATCGATACCTGATCCCAGAAGACCCCGTTGCGGTGCGAGAACCCGGCCACCTTCTCCCATAGGATCTCCTCCTCGCTCGATGTCAGAGCGAGGAAGCCGTAGGTGCGGATGACGATCTTCTCGGGGGAGAACCTGGCCTCCTGGGGGAACAGGCTCCATCGGAGAAGGAACGACCCCAGGCGGCTGGCGCTCACCTTGAATGGCCGCATGTCGCGGTCGGCCGTGACTTGTAGGCGGGTTCCACACCAGCGGCACTTACGTGCTCCCTGGGGACTGAGAGCCAGGCATTCCTCGCAGCGGATACCCTCGATTCGCTGACCGCAGTGACCACATAGCTATCGGTTCATTCTACTAACTTCTAACTTCAGCGGAAAACTTCGCGTTGATGGGACTCCTTCAGAGCTGGTTGTAGCTAGATGAAGGGACTCCAAGCAGTTCTTGGTCTGACGCCTCCAGTAGTCACAACCACTATCCTCCCCTCCCAATCCCGCGCTAGAATTCAGGGCAATGAAAATCTGCTGTTGGAACACTCGGCGAGCTTCCAGGACAAGCCTGGAGACATGGGAGTACCTAGCAGAGATCGATCCTGACATTGCGCTACTTCAGGAAGTGAACTCGCTCAGCCCTGCAATTGAAGAGCAGTATGAGTCTTACCTGTTACCCGCACGAACGAAGCATGGGCAAGAGCAGAAGTTCGGCACCGCGATACTCTTGCGCGGAGACATCATTGCTCCCCTCACACTCTCCACCGATTGGCCTTGGTGTAATCAAGTCCTTGATCACTTCCACGGCAACCTTGTCGGGCTCACAGTTGATTGCGGGGCGAACAAGAAACTAAATGTGTTGTCAATTTACTCACCAGCCTGGCCCATTCCTGCAGATCTGCTCCAGGACGCTGATGTATCTGGAGTGAGAGGGAAGTACAGCAAAGGTGATCTTTGGGTCATGGACTTGCTCTTGTCAGCGCTTCGCGGGGTGGACCTAGAGGGAGAAGATTGGATTTTGGGTGGTGACCTGAACTCATCGATCACCTTCGACCACCTTTGGGGAACCGAACCCAGGGGCAACCTAGAGTTCCTAGAGCAAATGGAAACATTGGGGCTGCTCGAGCTCTTGCGCCACCACCAGGGACACGTCACGCCAACCTTCTGCAATCCACGAGGAGGCCAGATCATCCATCAGATGGACCACCTGTTTGCTACTCCCTCCATCTCCGCTCGCTTGAAGTCATGCAATGTTGGTGATCAACAACGCGTATTTTCCAAGTCTCTTAGCGATCACCTCCCCATCATCGCTGACATTGATTAGCGACATTTCCTTCAGAGCTGGTTGTAGCTAGATGAAGGGGCTCCAAGCAGTCCTTGGTCCAAGTACCGGCATCAATTAAGAGGATAGGCGATCCAAGCTACCTTTACATCTCACCCCCCTCTGACGCCTCACCCCCAGCAAGCGGTCCCCTCGCCGCTTCTTCTCGCCCCCACGGACGGCCTCCGAGCCAGGACCCCGGCCCTCTTCCCCCTCACCCTTCCCCCTG
>JABACD010000046.1 GCA_014237855.1 Planctomycetota bacterium
ATGCCTGCCGCTGCTGTTTTACGTATTCTTCCAAGACTCGGGCTCGTTGTATTCGGTCTGTTGCCGCCCTCGGCATTGGGTCAGGGTTCCCTCGTATCGTGGGGATATGACGCCGACGGCCAGGTCTCGAACACACCCACCGAAACAGGCTTCATCCAGATAACGGTAGGTAGCCGCCACAGTCTGGCACTGCGCCCCGACGGCTCCCTCGTGTCGTGGGGAAGGGACCTTGAGAACCAGGTCTCGAACACACCCACAGGAACAGGCTTCACACAGATCGCAGCAGGTGGGGGACACTCCCTGGCCCTGCGCTCCGATGGCTCCATCGTGGCGTGGGGATATGACGGCCAAAGCCAGGTCTCGAACACACCCACCGGAACAGGCTTCACACAGATCGCGGGAGGTCTCCAACACTCCCTGGCCCTGCACTCCAACGGCTCAATCTGGGCGTGGGGAGATGACACCTACAACCAGCTCTCGCACGCACCAGCCGGAGCCGGCTTCACCCAGATCACGGTAGGTTGGGTACACTCCCTGGCCCTGCACTCCGACGGCTCCATCGTGGCGTGGGGATATGACGGCTACGGCCAGGTCTCGAACACACCCGCTGGAACCGGCTTCATCCAGATCGCGGGAGGTATCGACCACTCCCTGGCCCTGCTCTCCGACGGCTCCATCGTGGCGTGGGGTATTTCTGATGGAAGTCAGTGGGACTACGGCCAGGTCTCGAACACACCCACCGGACCAGGTTTCACCCAGGTGGCAGGAGGTGGTGAGACCTCCCTGGCCCTCTATGACCCCGACTGCAACGCAAACGGAATCCCGGACTCCCAGGACATGGCCACCGGCACCAGCCTCGACTGCGACCTCAATGGCGTGCCTGATGAGTGCGATATTGCAAGGGACCCTGGCCTGGACTGTGACGGTAGCGGCACCCTCGACACCTGTGAAATCACCTCGGACCCTGCCCTGGATCTAAACAGCAACGGAATTATCGACGCTTGCGAATGCCTGGCGACGAACTACTGCTTCCCCACTCCAAATTCAGCGGGGACGGTGGCGACCATGGGGTGGCAGGGCTTGTTAGCGCTCTCTGACAACAACCTCATGCTGACGGTTGGGGGGGCTCCGCCACAAAAACCAGGCCTGTTCTTCTACGGCGCCACGGAGACGACAGTTCCGATTGGGGAGGGTCTGTTGTGCGCTGGCCCGAGCGTCCAGAGACTCAACCCAGTCGTGTTCACCGACCAGCAAGGCAACGCCTCTTTGGTGATTGATATGACCGTACCTCCCTTATCAAGCGGCCCTTTCGCGATCACCCCGTTTTCCACCTGGTACTTCCAGTTCTGGTATCGGGACCCGCTGGGTGGGCCGGCGGGCTTCAACTTCTCGGACGGGCTTGAGGTGACGTTCTGTCCGTAGGCCCGGGCCTTCCGGAGGCTTTCAGCTGGGGAGAGCAAGCGGCGAGAGGCCCGCTTGCTGGGAGTGAGGCGTCCTAGGGGGAGAGGGTGAATGCCAAGGTAGCTTGGAGCGCTTATCCTCTGTGTGGCCGTGGCGAGGAGAACGCGAAGGGAAGTGTGTCTCGGCCCCGTGGCGTGCCGATTTGCTGCGGTTTCGTGGCCATGATCGGCATGAGCCCGATAAGGGACAGTTCTTGGTGGTCGGCGAGATTCCTGGAGAACGCGTCCTGTTGTCAGCCGCTTCGTGTAGCGTTGAGCAGACTACTCGAAATTTGAACCAAGGGAGCCTCCATGATTTCTCGCACTAGGAGTCCATTGACGTTCGGGCTGACCGCCGCGATCGCCACTTTCGCCCAACTCGCGCCCTCGCACGCGCGGGGTGTTCGCATCGTCGACGTCAACGGCGATCGCAACTACGCGAGCATCCAAGCTGCAGTCAACGACGCGAATGCAGGAGACGTCTTGCTGATCGGTGCCGGAACCTACTCCGGATTCACGATCGACAAACCACTCTCGCTCATCGCCGCACCTGCCGGAGCGAGCGTCAGTGTGGGGGGCAATATCCGGATCGAGAATGTCGCAGGAGGGAGCGTCGTGCTCTCAGGGCTCGAGGTGACAGCCGGGGCAACGCCCGCAGTCGATCCCTGCGCAGTCGTTGGCTGCGACGACGTGCGGTTCTACTCGTGCATCTTCCAAACACATCCAGGTTTCACCTCCTGGTCTCCAGGGATCAATGTCGCTTCGACGGCTTCCTTTGTGCTGGACTCGTGCACCGCTATTGGCAGTTCCAACCCAGGGTCCAGCTATTCTGATGGGGGCCAGGGTGGGAGCGGCCTCTTTCTGTTTCAGTCCTCCGCCGCAATCAGTTCGAGCACGCTCACCGGCGGCAGCGGTGGGGATGGAATACGGAACGGCGGCGAGGGCGGCAGCGGTATGAGCATTGTGGACTCTGTGGCCTTCGTCAGCGGTTCGATGTTGACCGGAGGGGACGGCGGCGAGGGACTGTTCGGCAATCATGGACTCGGCGGTCACGGGGTCGTGGGACCCTGGGTAGGAACTTCAAATACGCTGCGTTCCTTGGACAACGTGTTCAGAGCGGGCTGGCCGCTTGGCTCGCCTGTCGACTCCACAGTGACACTCGTGAGCTTGCCTGGAAGCGCGCGCGAGTACTCTACGCCGCTGATAGCCACCACGAATAGCGCACTCTCCGTGACGGCAAGCGGTGATCCCCGTGACCGAGTGCAGGTAATGTGGTCGCAGGGCACTGACTTCGAGTACGAGCCCAGGCTGCTCGGCATGTGGCTCATTCCACGCCCGAACTACCTTCCGTTGAACCTGATGCCTGTCGTCATCCCTGGAGCGGGCAGTGTGTCCTTCAATGTCGATTTGCCCGCGTTGCCTCCTACGCAGGCGGGTCGGACCCTCAACGGACAGGGCCTGTCGATTGCTCACCCGTTCGATCCACGGCTAGGAGATTCGCTAAACGTCTACCTTCTCAACCGCGACGCGACCCCCGACTGCAACGGGAACGGGATTCAGGACTACGCCGAGATTATCGAAGGCACGGCTCTCGACGCCAACTCGAACCTGGTACCAGACGCCTGCGAGCACAGCGGGTCGGATTGGTATGTCGACGTGAACGCTGCAGCTGGCGGCAATGGATCACCGGGCGCGCCGTTTCAATCGATCGCGCTAGCCATGGCGCAGGTCAGCGCGAATGACACGATTCTGGTGGCGGACGGCCTCTACGTTGGCGTCAACAACCGCAATCTCAGCTTCCCGCATCCCTCGATTCCCGTGATGGTGTGCAGCATGAATGGCCCGACGAATTGCATCATCGACTGCGAAGGCCTCGGGCGAGCCTTCGAGCTGTACAGGAACGAGCCGAGGCAGACACAAATCAAGGGCTTCACGATTCGCCGCGGTAACGGAGCTGCCGGTACATCGGGACTGGTGCCTGGACGAGGAGGGGCGATCCTCCTCGGTGGGGACAGTCTGGCGCAGCGTTCTTCGGCAACCATCGTTGGCTGCATCATTGAAGACTGCTCTGCGATTGAGGGGGCTGCCGTACACATGGGGGTCTACGGGAAAAACGGGTCGGTGCTTGATTCCGTGATTCGCAACAACGTGTCGCCCGGAAATGGAATTGTGAAATTAAGGCCTGGTAGCGTCGTAGCGAACACTCTGATCGAGAACAACAACGGGTGTGGGATTTATGCAATGAGTGAACAGCCTCAGCCTCCCGTCCGCATCTTGAATTGCACCATTCGGGGAAATACGTGGGCTGGTATCAGCATCGGTGCCACTGACTTGCCGGCTGAGATCACAGGATGCTTGATCGCCAACAACAGTCAACCCCACGGAGGGAATGACGGAGGTGGAATCATCGTTCGCGGCGGGTCCTATGTCTCGATTACTAGCTGCACTATCGTGGGAAACCATTCACCCGGAGAGGGTGGAGGGCTGTTCTCCGGTCAATCGAATTCGTCGACGATACAGGGCGAACGCTACGTGTCCGTCACCAACTCGATTATCTGGGGCAACACGTCGAGTACTGGCCCACCAATCGTGTTTGCGGCCGCGGCGGTTTCTGCCAGCGGGATCGTCAGCTTCGACACCTGCAACATCCAGGGTGGACAGTCGAGCATCTTGTTCGAACTCCCTGGGACCTACGGCTACAGCAACAACATCGATGCTGATCCACTGTTCGTCGATACACACGACTACCGGATTGGAGCCGGTTCACCGTGTATCGACGCCGCGAACTACGCATTCCTTCCCGCCGACCTCGGCGACCTCGACAGTGATGGAAACACCATCGAGCTGACTCCGCTAGACATCGATCTTGAGCAACGTGCGATCGACGATCCTGGCGTCGCGGACACCGGCACCGGCGCAATACCCTGGATGGACCTGGGGGCCGACGAGCGCCAGCCCTGACCGTCGTGCAGCCCAGGGCACGGGACACCACCTCTTGGGGGGGACTCGGGTCCTGGGCCGCAGTGGCATGGCAGGCGTGCCCAGGGGGAAGGGTGAGGGGGAAGAGGCCCGGGGTCCTGGCTCGGAGGCCGTCGGTTGGGGCGAGAAGAAGCGGCGAGAGCCCCGCTTTGCTGGGAGTGAAGCGTCTGAGGGGGGGAGGGTGAATGTCAAGGTAGCTTGGAGCGCTTATCCTCTTGTTCATGCACCAACGCCCTTTGCCAGGATCAAGAGCAATAAGAAAGCCGTGGCCGCTCCCCAAGGAGAACGGCCACGGCTTGTGATGTACTTGGCCCTATGTGCGCCTTTTGGCTGCCGAGTGCGCGTGGCTGTCACCAAGCGGTGCGGGGGCCTCAGGCAGGTGCGGCAGCGGGCCGGGCTATTCGGGTGTCAGAATGCGGAGGAAAGTGACTGCCGCCGTGTGTCGTGTCACTCCTGCCCCGAGTCACTCGGAGTATTCAGCGCAGTGACATCAGCAAGGTCGGCGATGAGCTTGACGATCGCTTTTTGAATCGCGTTGGCCGGGCCCGGAGGAGCCGTTTTTGAGAAGTAACTCCCCATACCCAGCAGGTTGAGGAACTCATCTTCTTCATCATCATACTCGACGCCCTCCGGTCTCTCATAGCTTCCACGCTGTTCAAGAATGGCTCCGATCTGCTCACCGTCCGAATCGTAGAGGACTCCTGCTAGCCGAGCTTTCGTCTTGAGGGCGAGTCCCATGAACTTGAACTTCATGGAGTCTATCGTGCTCAGGTCACTCTCGGCTTCTGTCTCTACACTCCTCAGCGCCAAGGCAAAGTGAAAGTCGGCTTCCGAATCCTGCACGACCGTGAAATGCCCGGTCTGGCCGAGAGCAACGATGAACGCGGTCAACAGCCTGTCGACCTGTCGATCACTCTCCTCCCCTTCGGTCCGGCGTCCGATGCTGGAAGCCATGAGCCCCTCGGGAAGGGCGCTGTCATCCATGGAGCCGTCGAGGGAGACGCTTAGCTGAATTCTCTCAGCTTTGACATTGATCCGCTGAATCTGTGGCAACTCGTCGACGGGATCTAGCTCTTGCTTCGGCGCAGAGCTGCAAGCCCCGACCGACAGGGCAAAGGCCAGAAGGAGGACTCGAGATCTGAACGCAAGTGGTGACAGATGCTGGCTCATGGGAATGATGGTATGGGCTTCAATGACTCCACGGGTGACCAATTCCGGCTACTTTGCCACTCTGAGCTTGGCAGTCAAACTCGTCGCCCAAAATACCGAGGATGTATGGATAGCTGGGGACTCACCGTCGATGGGCGGGGTTTGCGGCAGATATCCCCGATGATTCCAGCGCCAGCATCAGCTGGCCTACCACGCCCTCGACCGAGGATCCGCTAGCGCTACCGACACCGCAACAAGACTGTGCCGTCTGCAGCCATGCCGCCTCAGTAGCTCTCCTGGATCGGGCGGCGAATTCCTCTTGAGGGGCGCCCTCAGCCCCGCTCCACTTCGAGTTCGGTGACGCGTTCTCTTGGACGAGCGTTCTCCGCGGCGAGCTCGGAGTCCTCAACCGCTACCGGGGGACTCGAAATCTGCTCTACGATCGTGTGGTTGGCGTTGCGATGGAACTCAATCAGCGGGACTGGAGGATAAGCGATTGACGCCTTCAGGCTGAGGAAGAGCCGAACCGAGCGATCGAAGGGGGGGCGAGGTCACGATCTACGTTTGCGGAGCGCGAGCAAGGTCAGCAGCACCGGGGGGCCAAAGGCAAAGAACGCCTTTCCCCAGGGCGTGTCGTAGCCGTCGAAGAGAGACACGGGGTTGTTGATCAAGGAGTGGATGCCCACGACGAGAAAGAGGTTTCCGCTGAGCGCATAGAGCCATGACAGGACCAGACCACCTCCCAATGCCGCCGCCTGATGGACAAGGATCTCAGACAGAGACCGGTCAAGGGCCAGGTCGGAGGGTATGTGGGAGAGGGCGAACAGGATGCTCGAGAGGAAGACCGCCGCAATGAGCGCTCTGTTGGGTCTCCACCCCCGGTGATGCAAGAGGGCCGCCAGCTGAGTCATCACGAAAGCTCGCCAGAAGAGTTCCTCGCACATGGCGTTGCCGAAGAGCTGCCCGAGCAGATATCCGATGGTCGTGCTCGCCTCGAGTCCCCAGTCCCAGACCGGGTTGATCGAGACGTGACCCAGGTGGATGGCGGCGAAGCCCAGCTGCGCTGCGACCCAAAAGCCCAGCACCCATCGTATCGCCGCGGGCAGCCTGGATCGATCGAGGCCCAGGTCACGCGGCCCAATTCGACCCACCTTCCACCACATGAGCGCGAGCACGACAAAGTAGGGCACGTAGTTGAGCAACGTCGGGTGGAGGAGGTTGCCGGTCGTGCGGCAGAACGTCCTCAGGATGTCGCCCATACTGACCACCAGGTTGCTGAACGTGGCCATTGAAGTGAAGACCAGGATCATCAAGGCGACGAACCAGCCAGGGGTCCGACGAACGGAAGAGAACCAGGCGGTCGATTCGGAATGGGACTGGGTGTCGTTCACTCTTGGTTGGTGGTGTTGATGATCAAGTGCATGGCAGAGGATAAATGACACTAAGGGTCTCCGCCAGCCACATTGGTCCCCCTTCGCACCAGCACCCCTCGGACTTTCGCATGAGTTCTAGACAGTCCCTGGACTGTTCCCGCGATTAGCCATGGACAGAGCCGACCTCGCGATTTCCAAACTGACTCCGATTTTCTTGCGAGAGAGTGGGTCATGCGAGAGCCCGATGAACTCAAGCTGACGGTCGCTGAAGCTGCCACCTCGCCTTGCCGAGTGTGCCCCCGACTCCAGCTCCGCCGCGAGCGCCCCAGGATCTCCATGTCGGGGCGGCTGTCCTCCGCCCCCAGGAGCCTCGCCTGGTCGGCCGGTTTGGCGACACACGTCCCGGGGCCGCTACGTGGCCCGTCCGGCACTCTCGAAGGCTGTCAGCTGGGGCGAGAAGAAGCGGGGTCCGGTGGTATTGAAGGGTCAGGCCAAGCGCTCCCCCAAACCTCTTCGTCCCGTGCAGGTCGAGCCACACCTCGAGGCCCATTCCGAGCAGCGGCAGCTTGGAGGAACCGTTGGGCTCCCCGGTCCGGGGGTCGATCCGAGCTGCCCGCCACCGCCTTCCCAGGAACAGACGGAGCAGGCCGACGTCGAGAGTCTTGGCAATGACGTGGTCTTTCCCGACTGCTATCCAGCGACGGGAGCCAAGTTGGAATCGCTCGGCCTGCGAGTGCACCCTGTGGACTGCAGCGAGCTGGCGAAGGCGAAAGGTGGCGTGAATTCTCGCGGTTTGCTGCTCACGAGCGACTAACGCGGCAACGCGAGCTCCGCTTCCTTCGCGCAGATAGTCAGGGCACTCGTGCAAATTTCGAGCAGCGTGTTCGTCGTCACCGGCGCTTGGCTGTTGTTCCAGTTGGCAACGATGACCCACCAGCGCTCGTCGTGCGTTTGCACAAGATATGAGAGGTTGAGCACGCCCCCCTCCGACCCGCCTTTGAAGGCAATGTAACGGAACATGCCGGGAGGAAGGACGGCTCCCGAGTTGATGGACAGGATTCCGGCGGTTGTCTCATCGCCCGCGACGATGGCGCGCCGCAACCAGTTGAACGTGCGCGCAAGATCATCGGTGGAGGCGAACCACTCGATAGTGTCGATGAAGTTCGGCATGAGTAGTGTGGACATGTCGACAGATGACACCGGAACGGGGGCGATCTCATCTCGCAGGTAGGCGTAACGATCTTCAACGCTCAGCTCAAGGTAGGCCCGTGCACGAGTTCCGCTATCGCTGGCTTTCAATCGGAAGAGCTCGGCCGTGGAGAGGAAAGGCGAGTTCTGAAGGACGTGGCGATTGCCCATCTCAAACAACTGCGACTCGACTCGCTTACGTCCCAGGGTGAACAAGAGGTGATCCGTCGCCGTGTTGTCGCTCTGCGAAATCATCAACGCCGCGAGTGTGTGCAGCGTGATGGGGGCTTCTGCAGGCCAGGCTTGCAGGAAGCCGGACGGCAGGGACTTGTACTCTTCGCGCAATCGAATGCTGTCTTCCCAAGCGCGCTTGCCCTCGCTGATCTCTTGCGCGAGCGCCCCGAGAACGTAGAGCTTGAACGCTGATCCGACACCCAATCTTGCTTCGGGGTTGAGCGTGTAGACGCGGCTCAGGCTCTCTTCGCCGAGGCCGTAGACCCCAAAGGAGACCTCGCCCGGCAAGTCGACGAGCTTCTTCTCGACTTGCGTGTAGTCGGAGAGTGTCAGCGCCGAGATGAAGAGCAACCTGATCGCGTACGGAGCTTGAGGGTCGACTCCAAGGTTGAGTGTGAACTCGTAACCCTCCTCACCGCTCGCGCGGAACCGCCCCGAAAAGGCTTCAGGCGCGTCGATACGCTGGAAGTCGATGATGACGCCACTCTTCTTGAAGGTGCGCCGCAAGATGCTGCGCATGCGCGACGCGGAGACTACCTCCAGGAACGCTGGCATAAACCACTCCTTCTCGACAGTGGGCTTCTCGACGACCTGGCCGAAGATGGCGCGCGCTCGCGCCTCGAGAGCCGTATCTGACTCTTGCCAAGGGCGAGGCACGGGACTCGCGATGGGCACAGGGATCGAGTGTGCTGAGAGGACGAGGAATTGAGCAGCGAGCGAGGTGAACATCCCGCCAGGATACACCCTCGATTGGGAAGTGTCTTGCGCCGTGACCACCTCGCCTTACGGATCGTGCCCCCGTCGCCAGCTCCGCCGCGAGCGCCCCCACAGCTGGAGCTTTGGTTCGAGGGCCGTTGAATGAAGGTGA
>JABACD010000047.1:0-6732 GCA_014237855.1 Planctomycetota bacterium
CAGGGGCTTGGCACGTGGCTCAACCAGTACTGGCACCAAGACAGTTCCGGCATCCCCGGCGTCAATGAAGATGGTGACGAGTTTGGATTCTCTCTCGCAGCTGGCGACTTCAACGGCGATGGCTACCACGACCTGGCCATCGGTTCTCCCGGCGAGGACATTGGCTCCATCCAGAATGCCGGTGCCGTCGTGATCCTGTACGGATCATGGCTTGGTCTGAGCAGTGCTGGAGCCCACTCCTATCATCAAGGCAAGCAAGGTGTGCTTGGAACCCCCGAGATAGGTGACAGATTCGGTTACTCGCTGGCAGCTGGAGACTTCAATGCTGACGGTCGTGACGAGCTAGCGATCGGAGTCCCATTCGAAAATCTCACAATGCAGAATTGTGATCAGTTCGATGATGTTGATTCGTCCTTCCTTACCACCAAGAAAGATGCTGGTGCAATCCACATCCTGAACGGTCACCTGTTGGGACTGTGGGCCTACGGCTCCTCGGCCTACACCCAGAGTTCGTGCGGTGTCGCTGGTTACAGTGGCCCAGACAACTGGTTCGGATGGGGACTTGCTGCCGGCAAGCTCAATGGAGACGCCTACACCGATCTGGTAGTCACCTCGCCAGGTGAAAGAATGCTTGCTTATATGAGCGTACGTGCGGGCATGGCGAACCTGTTCAAGGGCTCGGGCGGCGGCCTCGAACCCACACTCAAGACCCTGAGTCAGAAGGACTCGATCTTCTCAGGTTGGGTCAATGACGATTCCTATGCTGCTAGCTGGGACCTATTCGGGTCATCGGTAGCATGCGGAGACTTCAATGGAGATGGGGTTGACGATGTGGTCATTGGTAGCCCCGGTGAAACAAGAGGGGGAGAAGATGCTTGGACTCCGTGGATCCACACCGTGGGTGCCATCAACATCTTCTTGATGAAACCGTCCAGCACGTTCTCCACCCAAGCGGACTTCTTCCTGACCCAGAATTCACCATTCGTTCCGGGCGGATGTGAAGATTACGACTCCTGGAGCGATTCCCTCTGCGTCGGCGATCTGGACGGCGATGGTGCAGATGACATCATCGTCGGAGCGCGCGGGGAGGACATCGGCACCATCTCGGACGCGGGCATGGCGACGGTCCTGTTCGGAGGTGCCGGCTTCCTCTACGACATTCGCGTTCTGCACCAGGACACGCCCGGAGTCCCGGGAGTCTGTGAAGCTGGCGATGAGTTCTCAGGGGGCTTGAGTGCTGGTGACTTCAACGGAGACGGCCGCGCGGAGCTGAGCGTGGGCGTTCCCGGCGAGGTCATCGGGACCCTGCAAGCGGGCTTCGTCCAGGTCTTCGATGTCTCGAGCAACCGCCAGATCACCTGGTCCCAGAACCTGAAGGAGGAGTAACTTCCGACAATCGGAAGCGCAGGCGGTCGGGCCAATGGGGTGCCCGGCCGTTCTTGGATTCCCAGGCTGAGCTCCCAGGTCCGCGCAAGGGACTCAACAACTGCCATGCACTCGCTTGGTGCCATGGGCCCTGCGGAGAGGACGGAGGGTGTGACCGGGTCTATCTCAACGAGCCTGGAGGGTGGTTCCCTGAGGAATTGGCGCATTGTCGGGTTTCTGGGCTCCAGTTCTCCGGGGGCCGGTGCTTGCAGGAGTGTGGGCAAGGAAGCTCACGGAACAACCATCAAGACACAACTACCTACTCGATCCGATGAAGAACCTTTTTTTTCCCCTCCTCCTCCCGATGATCATCACCCTCTCCGCGCCTGGCTCGGCCCAACTCCACAAGGACAACGAAATCGACAAGGAGATCGGGTGGGTTTTTGCCGTCGGCGACTTCAATGGTGATGGCTACATGGACCAGGCCATCGGCGTCCCCACTACCGTTGCCCACGCGGCTACGGACGTGACAACGCTGACCATCTTCGGTGGAATAGATGTCATCAAGCGCGCCGGCGCCGTCCATGTCACCTATGGCAGCGAGGACGGGATCGGCGCGTGGCTCAACCAGTACTGGCACCAGGACAGCCCCGGCATCCCCGGCATCAACGAAGACCGTGACGATTTCGGCAGAGCCCTCGCGGCGGGCGACTTCAACGGTGATGGCTTCGACGACCTGGCCATCGGCTCCCCCGGCGAGGCCATCGGCTCCATCGAGGAGGCCGGCGCCGTCGTGATCCTGTACGGATCAGAGGTGGGACTGCGCAGTACAGGATCCCACTCCTACCACCAGAACAAGCCGGGCATCTCCGATGCCTGCGAGGCCGGTGACCGGTTTGGCGCTTCACTGGCGGCCGGCGACTTTAATGGAGACGAAATCGATGACCTGGCCATCGGAACTCCCAATGAGAGCATTCCTGGCTCCATCTTTGGTCAAATCAAGGGGGCGGGTATGGTTCACATCCTCCATGGCCACACCGAGGGCCTGTCTGCCTCCGACCGCTCCTTCACCCAGGACTCACCAGGTGTCCCCGGCGGCTGTGACAAGAACGACGCCTTCGGCTTTGCGCTCGCCACGGGCGATCTCAATGGAGATTCCTACGACGACCTGGTCGTCACCTCAGTTGGTGAGGATCGGGGCTACTTCTTCCAAGGTTCGGGAATCGCTCACCTGTTCAAGGGGTCCGCCTCCGACCTCCAGCCCACCCCAAGTGTCCTGAGCCAGAAGACGTCTATCTGGCCCTGGGAGGTGAATGACGCCTACGCCAGCGAATTCGAGTTGTTCGGCTTCGCGGTAGCGTGTGGCGACTTCGACGGAGACGGCGTGGACGACGTGGTCATTGGCTCCCCCTATGAGTCCAAGAAGTCGGGAGACTTGGGCTTCGTCGGTGCAATCAACATCTTCCTGATGCGACCGTCCAGTTCGTTCTCGGTTCAAGCGGAGCTGTTCCTGACCCAGGATTCGGCGTTCGTGCCGGGTGTGTGTGAGGAGGATGACTATTGGGGCAGATCTCTCTGTGTCGGTGATCTGGATGGCGACGACGCTGACGACATCATCATTGGGACACTTGGGGAGGACATCGGCTCTGACAAGGACGCTGGCATGGCGACGGTCCTGTACGGGGGCTCCGGCTTTCTTTACGACATCCGCGCCCTTCACCAGGACACGCCCGGGGTTCCGGGCCAGTGCGAACCGGGTGACTTCTTCTCGGCCAGCCTGAGCGCGGGTGACTTCGACGGCGACGGCCGCGCGGAGCTCAGCGTGGGGGTTCCCCGTGAGGTCGTCGGCAGTGCGACGTACACGTCGGGGTTCGTCCAGGTCTTCGATGTCTCGAGCAACCGCCAGATCACCTGGTCCCAGGACCTGAAGGAACAGTAGCCCCGGACCTTCGGAAGCGCAGACGGTCGGGCCCATGGCGGGTCCGGCCGTCTTTTTTGTTCCGATCCCGAGTCCGCATGGCCGGGAGCTGGTGCTGGAAGGGGTGTGGGCAAGAAGCCCACGAACACACTCCTGCCACATTCAGGCGCTTGCGCCCACCAGTGCAGGCCCTTCAAACCTGAGCCACTCCAGCCCCCCCCGATCCTCAGCATGTCCTACCCCACCAAGTACACGCAGAATCACTCCTCCAGGGTCCTGATGTTGCTCCTCGCTCTCATCGCCTGCGGCGTTGCGGCTCTGCAGCGAGAATCTTCACCCCTGGAGCCGCTGGGCATGGACCTGACGATGGCACCCCAAGAGTTGACCCCCCAGGCAGTCACGAGTACCGACCCCCTCGTGCCCGCTCTGGATGGAGCCGCGGAGAGAGTCAGCATGACCGCTCCCGAGCCTGTCCCCACCGGAGCTCCTGAACCGGCCACCGCGCCTGAGTCCCGAGAGCGCCTGCTCTACTCGTTCACGTTCAGAGAAGAATCGGCCCGGGGGGTCCTCGAGAGTTCGGGAACCCTGGTCCTCCTTCTCGATCACAGAGACGAAGAAGAGAGGACCATGGAAGCCAGCGTTCGGGGCCTGACCCTGCATGACAGTGAGGCAGACCTTTCCGCTCTTACTACCGAGGTGTCGGGTGCATCGGTCACCTTTGGCTTGGACCGGAACGGCGCACTCAAGGACCTGGCGGTTGCCGAGGGTGCCAGCCCCGCGGCCATCCAGCTCTGGAAACAGATCCTGGGACGCTGGCAGGTCAGCAGCAATGACTCGGATGCCAAGGGGTGGATGGCCTGGGAGGCGACAGAGATCGGCAAGGCCCGTTGTAGGTACCGACGCAATGGCACGACCCTCGAGCGCCGACTGGTGGGCTACACCAACTACACCGATCCCGAGCACATGCCGGGCAGCATGTCGACCGGCAAGGCCACGATCACTGCCGATGACCTCCCCATCACCATCGATGGCACAGAGGACATCCGAAGGACCCGTATGATCCGCAGCAAGAGTTCCATGGTCTACACCTACAAACGAGTGAGTCGAGTCGCTCTCGGCTCGGCTGCGCCTTGAGTGATGGGGGACTCAATTCATGCCTTTCCTGTCCAGACCGGTGCTCGAGATTCAGTTTGAGTGTGAGGTCCTTGCTCGGTGCATGGGCCCGCACCACTCAATCCCAACCTGACGAGCAGCTCAATCTTGTGAACGAAAGGCCCGAGTGCGCTCATTCAGACGGACTTCGTCATCCAAGACACATCCTCATGTATCAGAACTGGAACAATCATGGCATCGGTCACCAATCAACCCTCGCTTGCAGATCACTGCTGTGGGCAGCCCTCGTGCTTGGGCTCACGCCGGCTGCGGTCACTGCACAGGACCGCACCACAACGGATAAGGCATGGCATGCCGCCGCTCTGGAGCAGGAGAAAGCGCTGGGTGTCGAACGCGTTTCAAGAGGACCTGACACCTATGAGTTGCTTCCTCCCGCCGACCTGGAGATGCCGGACCTGAAGGAAGAGAATGGGCTCTTCTGGATCTACGAGGGGCAGGAGACCTTCACTGATCTAGCTGATGACTCGGGCTCACGGTTGGTCTGGCTCGAAGAGGAGAGGGAGCTCCCGCTGAGCGATCGGTTACATGGTTCAAAGGCGATTGACTCCTACGGACGCCTCTGGACCCTGGCTGGCTTTGATCAGCGCGTCGTCGCAGACCGCATCGCCACTTATGACGATGAGGTCAGTCGCAAGTTCGGCCTGGAAGCTCCGACATCCGAATCGACCGGGGAGCTCGAGAAAGGTGGCTGGGCCATGTTCAGCCCCTCTACGTGGTACTTCAGGGACTGTGATACCGACCCTGCGGACGAGATCATGCGCTGGGACAGCGACGGCCGGACCCTCGTGTCAAACCCGATGTCGACTCGCCAGAAAAAGGTCGTGATCATCAGCTGCCCAGGCGGAACTGGATCCGGCGTGATGGTCGATGACGAGTGGCTACTCACCGCCGCGCACGTGATCACGACGTCAGGAGGGACCTTCTACAATCCGAGCACGTACCAAATATGTACCCTCGGCAATTACCAGACGGGTGCGCAGGCCTTCAACGCCGACATCGCCATCATGCCCGGCAGCTACAGCGGCGATGGAGACATCAACGACGACTACGCTGTCGTGCACCTTACGAGCAAGCCAGGCGTCGGCTGGATGGCGATCTCGCAGGCGAGTAACTCCACGATCAAGAACGCTGACGGCTACAACGTCGGTTACCCGAGCTACGGCCCAGGCTGTGCTTCGACCTCGGTAACCGCCATCAACTCGGGTGAGCCCTCAGGGGCCGGCTACTGGAGCTGTGGTGATGTCTTCAAGCTGACCTCCAACAAGATCAAGACCAGGATCGACACCGCGACCGGTCACAGCGGAGGACCCTTCTATTACTACCCGAGCGGGTGTTGTGGCTCACACTACGTGACCGGTGTCATGTCCGGGTGGTACTCACCAAGTGTGGGTAGTGACTATGTCGGAGGTCCAAAGGGGCCGGCGATCAGGAGCTGGGTGGCCACCTACACACCCTGAGCCGGATACGAAGTTCTTGCAGGCTCGAGCGGCTCACGCATGACGGCGGTGAGACATTGTGGGGCTCCGCGGAGGGGCTGTTTCTCACCGCCGTGATGAGCACAGCTGGGCGGAAGGCCCCAGGGCCTGGGGCTCTCAACCTGCCATGCGGGCCTCCGACGCTGACTTCATCGAGGCCGCTCACCTTATCCCGAGGTCTATTCAGGGGATTGCAGCTATCCTTGGGGGATCATGCTCTCGGGGAAGATGAGACGAATTGCGCGAACGATGAAGCGCGCCCTCTATCGCTTCGCTCCGAGGTCGCTGCTGAATTGGCTCGTGCGGCGCAGGATGCCGCGGATTGCCATCCTCGAAGCGACGACAGCCTGCAATCTGGAGTGTCCGCTTTGCCCGACTCACTACGTGCCACGCCACTCACGTTTCTTGACGACGGATGAGGTGCAGAATGTGATCGACTCGTCAGGTAGAGCCCTCGAGACCGTGTGTTTTCACATTCAGGGTGAGCCGACGGTTCATCCTGAGCTGTTCGAATTCGTGCGACGCTGTACGGAGGCCGGTGTCAAGTCCTGGTTCGGGACGAATGGAATGCATCTCGATCGTCACCTTGATGACATCTTCGAGGCCGGTCTCGATGTTATCTCCATTGACATCGATGGTGTGAATGCAGAGGACTATGGAAAGTACAGGCGGCGAGGGGACTTCAATCGTGTTGTGGAGAACACGCGTGCCTTGATCGCGGAGAAGCTGCGGCGCGGAGTGGAGAAGCCCTTCATTCAGGTGCAGACAATCATGTTCACCTACAACGAAGAGCGGGAAGAC
>JABACD010000047.1:6960-8935 GCA_014237855.1 Planctomycetota bacterium
AATCAACGCCTCTGCCCTCAACTGGAGAAGGCCAACGTACTCTCCGACGGTCGTGTCGTTGCTTGCTGCATGGACGGGATCGGCATGACTGAGTACGGCGAGTTGAAGCAGCAAACGTTTCGCGAGATCTGGCGTGGTCCGCGACACCAAGAGGTCCTGCAAGCCTTCCTCGAGCGCCGGCTCAGCATCTGCGAGACCTGCACGCTGGGCGTGGAGGAGTGAGGTCAGCGGGAGTTGCCGGTGTCGAAGAGAGCAGGTGTGCTCGCTCTCCTCGCCAGGCAGATCAGGAGTCACCGCAAGCCTCCCGAATGAGGGCTCTTGGTGACTCCCGAATAACCGTTACTTCCCAACTCCGGGCTGCGGCAGGGCCGGCATGGCTCGGACGCTGGCGTCGAGCAGAATCAACGGCTTGCTGGTTTCCTCGCCTATCTCTCTCGTGCAGTCCCTGTACCTTCCAGTCGTGATCACGTAGTCGAAGGCGGCCTCGAGCGTGTAAGTTCCAGGCTGGAGCCATAGGTACTTCCGATAACCGTCGATGCACTGTTCCAGAGGGACCGTACCTACGCCTGTCAGCGAGAACCAGGCCGCAAAGTAGTCGAAGGTGTTGCTGTCACAATCGAGAATCACGAGGTCCACGTCGACGACGACCTTCGTGGGCCTGCATATGCTGAACTCGATCGAGCCCGTGATCGGCTCAATCGTCTGGCTTCCCGTGTAGGCAAACGCACAGGGATTCGCCGTATCACAGCAGTCCCTGCTGAAGCCGCCATCCAGTTGCGGGATGTGAAATGCTCCGTGCACCAAGGAGACTATCGCGGATTGGCCCAATCCGATCGCTTCATAGTTGCCGTAGAAGCTGACATCGGCGTCAGCCGTTCCGCCGCATGTGCTTGTTTCCGAGTCCGAAGGGTTCTCGAGGAGGATGTTGTTCAAGAAAGCCGAACAGGCCGATGATGCGTCGCCGGATGCGCCAATGTCGAATCTGCGACTCGCTCCCCACAGGTCGCTCTGCGAGGGGAGTTGGGTGAGGTTGCAGGAGTCCATGGATTCCGCAGTCGCGTAGGCGTCGACCTTACCACTGATCTCGAGTGTCTCGGTTTGCGAGAACGGGTCGTAGAAGAGCGGGTCATCGCCGCACGGGCAGGGTGCCCCGGCGCCCAGGGCTTCCTCTCTCCAGCGTTCGTCCTCTTGTGCATCGCTGACATGTTCAACACCGATTTTCATGTGCTGGTCTGTTCCACGTGTGGCGTCCACGCCAAGACCGCTTTCGGCTTGTCGGTGCACGCTACCTGGAGCGAGTGCCAGGAGATCGCCTTCTACTTCTGTGGGGTGGACCTGCGCCAGGTGGACTTGTGAGTTGGCGGCAGGGGTAGTAGCTGGGTGGTGCTCGACCCAAAGGACCTTGCCTGAGGTCTGCAGGACTTCTCCCAGGTGAACAGTTCTAACCTGGGGCGATGCCGATGCGAGAGCCGGACTTGAGCCCCACAGGGTTGCGGTGAACAAGGCGATCGAGGACAGGCGTTCAAGGAGGGCTGAAGTCATATGTAAATGGGTTCGGGGTATGGGAGCTGGCATTACTACCAGTCAGTCTTGACAGGGGAAATGGACGAGTGAGAGGCCGGATCTGTGACTCGATTCAAGATGGACCTCTGCGGGAGCTCCTGGTTCGGCTGGGCAAAGGCGTTGACGAAAGGATTGGCACAATCCTCCGGGTGAACTTCAATTTCGACTGCTTCGTGCCTCTCGAGTAGTTCAGGGCAGGTGCTCGGCTTCACTCACCCCAGGTGCTCAGCAGCTAGAACTCCACGAGGGCGCGTGCCTTGATTGTCCACCCAGGAATGCGTGAGCAGCTGACTCTCGCTGCATGGTTGCGGACTCCTTCTTGCTGGGCAGCAAGGCGCCGCCCGGATAGACCGGTACCGGCTGGACGGGGTTCTGTGTCGTCACATTGTCGAACAGATCCTCCAGGCTTCGG
>JABACD010000048.1 GCA_014237855.1 Planctomycetota bacterium
GCCTCCTCCGTACCAGGAGCTATACTCCCAGCCCATGACCTCCTCCACCCTGCGCGTCGGCAGCGTCCCCTACCTGGTTGGACGCCCCCTGGACCTCGGCCTCGCCGAAGAGCCAGGCATCGAGCTCGTCCATCGCGTGCCCGCGCAGCTCGTCGCTGACCTGAGAAGCGGAGAGATCGACGTGGCCCTGGTCAGCTCGATCGAGCTCTTTCGTCGGCCCGGGTATCGCTACATCCCCGAGATCGCCGTCGCCGGCCGGGGAGCAGTCTCCAGCGTGCAGCTGTTCCTCCGCAAGCCCGTCAGCGAGGTCAGGTCGATCGCCCTGGACCCTGCCAGCCGAACGGCAGCAGCACTGCTCCGGGTTCTCCTGGCGGAGCAGCCCTCCGTGATGCCGGAGCTCCTCGAGGTCGCCGAGGGCGATGATCCACGCGAGGCCGGTTGCGACGCCTGGCTGCGCATTGGTGACCCCGCCCTCAGGGAGCTCCACGCTCCCGATGCACCCAAGGTCTTCAATCTCTCCAGGGCCTGGACCGAGCGCACGGGTCTACCCTTCGTTTTTGCCCCGTGGATCGTCGCTCCAGGGGTGGATGTCGAACCTCATCTGGCAGCCTTCGCCAGGGCCCGTCTCCGGGGCGCACGGGCCATTGAAGAGCTGGCCGCCAGGGCTGCCCGGCAATGGGGGCTGCCCTCGGCCTTCTGCCTGACCTACCTCGCAGAGGAGTGTCTCTACGAACCAGGTGAAGAGATGTCCGCTGCCCTCTTACGCTTTCGGGACAAGGCTGCTGTGCTCGGGCTCTGCGAGGGCGAGTACGAGCCTCGCCCTGTGGACGCCTTTCTGGCGCACCTCTGCTGACAATCAATCAATCCTAAGTTCCGTCATGGAGCACCCTTGCGGCAGGGCGTTGCATCGCCCCCCCGGGCGCTCTACATATGGGAGCCGGATGGCACAAGAAGTGTCATTCCGCTTCAGGACACCCCACGCGAGGACCCACTTTGGCTCGAACCAAAGAAGCCGTACTTCAGGCCCCTACTCTGTTCGATGATGCTCCCTCAGACGCAATCGTGACTCCCAAGCAGTCATCAAGGACCAAGGGGGCCAAGGGCTCCAAGAAGACCACCGCCAAGGGCGGGAGACGTGCCAGCGCAGCCGACATGGCGGCCAAGCAGCGCGACATCTCGGTCTCCGAGTTCTTCACCAAGAACCGGCACCTGCTGGGCTTCGACTCGCCCCTGAAGGCGCTCCTGACCACGGTCAAGGAGGCCGTCGACAACTCACTCGATGCCTGTGAGGAGGCCGGCATCCTGCCTGAAATTGCGGTCGAGATCTCACAGACTGGCGACAAGACCTATCGCTGTGCGGTCGAGGACAATGGTCCAGGCATCATCGACACACAGATCGGCAAGGTCTTCGGCAAGCTGCTCTACGGTTCCAAGTTCCACAAGCTGTCCCAGACTCGTGGGCAGCAAGGCATCGGCATCTCGGCCGCTGGAATGTATGGTCAGCTGACCACAGGAAAACCGGTTCTGATCCGCAGCCGGACGGGGAAGCGCAAGGACTCCCACGAGTTCCTGCTGACGATCGACACGGTTCGCAACAAGCCGGAGATCCACGACTCGAAGATCACTGACTGGGACAAGGACCACGGGACGCGCGTCGAGATCGAGATGGAGGCCCGCTACCAGAAGGGTCTGCGTTCGGTCGACATGTATCTCAAGCAGACCGCGATCGCCAATCCGCACCTGACCCTGCACTTCACCGATCCGGCGGGCGAGACGGTCACCTACGAGCGATCTAGCAAGAAGCTCCCGCCCGAGACGATTGAGATCAAGCCTCACCCCCACGGAGTCGAGCTCGGTCGACTGATCTCCATGCTCAAGGAGACCGACTGCCGCTCGCTCTCGGGTTTCTTGCAGGAGGAGTTCTCGCGTGTCGGCGCGACCGTGGCCAAGAAGATCATCACAGTAGCCGGCAAGGGTCTGACCGCCAAGTCCTACCCCACACGGATTGCACGTGAGGAGGCTGCGGCCCTCCACAAGGCCATCGAGACCACCAAGATCTCGTCGCCCTCGACTGACTGCATCGCACCGATCGGTGACGAGCTGATGCTACAGGGGCTCAAGAAGGAGCTGGAGGCCGACTTCTATGTGACCGCCACCCGACCCGCCTCCGTCTACCGGGGAAACCCCTTCCAGATCGAAGTAGGACTGGCCTATGGCAAGCCGGGAGGAGTTGGGCTCGAGCTGACCGACGAGGGCCGTATTCGCAAGAAGGACAAGGCCAAGGCTGCCACCGAGGACCTCGTCGGCCAGATGGACGAGCCCATTCGCGTGATGCGCTTCGCCAATCGAGTCCCGCTCCTGCACCAGGGCTCGGGATGTGCGATCACAAAGGCCGTCACCCAGACCAACTGGCGAGGCTACGGCCTGACCCAGCCCCGCGGCGCTCTGCCGCTCGGGGCGATGGCGGTCATGGTCCATATTGCCAGCGTCTGGGTGCCCTTCACCTCGGAGTCCAAGGAGGCCATCGCCTCCTACGAGGAGATCATGAAGGAGATCAAGCTCGGGCTACAGGAGTGTGGCCGCAAGCTTGGGATCTACATACGCAAGGGCAAGCGACTCAAGCGTGAGTACGAGAAGCGCAACTACATCGAGAAGTACATCCCTCACATCGGCATCGCCCTCCAGGAGATCCTCGAGATCAGTGACAAGCAGCGCGACGACACCGTCGAGACCCTCGAAGACGTCCTGCACAAGAGCCGCAAGTTCTAGTCCCCTCCCATGGCCAAGAAAAAGAAAAAGGTCCTTCGCAAGAAGAAGGTCGCGAAGAAGGCGGTCCTCAAGAGCCGCGGCACCTCTGGCGCGCGAGCCAAGAAGACCGTCTCGAAGAAGTCGGCTGCAAAAAAGTCGAGCCGCAAGAAGGCTCCGACTGCTGTGACTCCAGAGAAGGTCAGCGCCACCGGTACCAAGGGAAAGCGAGCCGCGGCCAAGCTGGACAGCCTCGACAAGAAGACGATCAAGCTGATCGATAGCACCGCCGAGCGGGTACAGAAGTCCATCTTCAAGCGTGTACTTCCCGAGCTCAAGTTTCCGGTCCGTTCGCTGGCAAATGTCTCCTACGACAAGAAGGTGGGATACTTCGAACTGGGCAAGGGTCGCAAGGCACGGGCCCTCTCTGTCAATACAGTCAAGGGCTTTGCGCAGACGCTACGGCTGATGTCCATCTCAAAGGAGATGATCGCCAACAACGACTTCGCCACGAAGCGAGAGGCCTACTACGTCTCCAAGAACTGGGGCGAGTGCAAGTTCAATGAGCAGACCGAGTCCGACTCGGCCATGGACGACATTGAGGCCCTCGCAAGCCTGGACGGCCTGTCCCGCGAGCAACTCCGCTACTTTCCCGAGGAGCACGGCGGCTCGGTTGCAGGAAATCTGACGGTCATTGATAGGGACACGGAGACCGGCAAGAAGATCCGCATCGACTGCACGGCCTTCGGCACTGGCTCCTACTCAATCCCCCATTCAGTTGAGCATCTTGAGTTTGAGACCGATGCGAAGTTCATCATCGCCATCGAGACCGGCGGTATGTTTCAGCGCCTCAACAACCACAAGTTCTGGAAGACCGGCAAGTGCATCCTCGTTGAGATGGGCGGCGTGCCGACCCGGGCCACGCGACGGTTCATCCGGCGCCTGGCCGACTCCAAGAAGATCCCGGTCTATTGCTTCGTCGACTGCGATCCTTACGGAATCGCGAACATCTACAGGACCCTGAAGGTTGGTTCAGGAAATGCAGCTCACATCAACAAGTTCTTTTGCGTGCCGCAGGCCAAGTACCTGGGGGTAACTCCGCAGGACATCCTCGACTTCAAGCTGCAGGACGCGACCCACGAGCTTCAGAAGGTCGACATCAAGCGCGCCAAGGACGCCTTGAAGAACGACCCCTTCTTCAAGGCCCACAAGCCCTGGACGAAAGCGATCAATCAGCTGCTCAAGATGGGGGTGCGTGCAGAGCAGCAGGCCCTCGCCAAGTGGGGCTTGAACTTTGTCATCGACGATTACCTTCCCCGCAAGCTGAAGAACAAGAAGGGCTTCTTGCCTTGAGGGCGAGCCATCAGCCCCTGCCCCTGAGGGTCAGTCCACTGGCGTGACCTTCGCATTCCTGCGGACACCAGCGCGCTGACTCCCCCTCCGAGCCAAGAAATGCAGCCATGATCCAAATTGCCCAACGCAACGTCCTGGGAGGCGCCCTGACTGACTGCTCCACGGATCCGCTGACCGGCTTCTTCCGCGACGGCTGTTGCCGCAGCAATGAGGAGGACGAGGGCTCCCACACCGTCTGCATCAAGGCCACTGAGGAGTTCCTGCGCTTCTCCAGAGCCCGGGGAAACGACATCTCCACTCCTCTCCCCCAGTATGGTTTCCCGGGCCTCAAGCCCGGGGATCAGTGGTGCCTCTGCGCGGCACGCTGGCAGGAAGCCCTGCTGGCGGGCAAGGCTCCCGAGGTCGTGCTGGAGGCGACCCATGAGCGCGCCCTGGAGATCTGTCGTCTCGAGGACCTGCAGCGCCACGCCGCCAAGCCCCGCTGAGGACCCACCCGCGGTCGAGGTCAGCCTCGTGCTGAGCGCACGCTGTCCACCAGGGCCCGAGCTCGGGCTCCATCAAGGGCACCACTCCAGTCGCCAGTCTCCTTCAGATAGGAACCCACGATCAGGCCGGCGGCGTACTCCATGTACTCGGGCACCAGCTCGGGCGTCACCCCACTGCCAATCAACAGGGGCAAGTCCACGGCTCCTGCAGCCTCGGCGATGTCCCGGGTCGAAGCAGCCTCACCGGTGGCAGCACCCGTGACGATGATCCCATCCGCACCGCAGAAGAGTGCAGCCCTGGCGGTCTCCGCTATGGACAGGTCAGCGGTGATCGCATGGGAAGAGTGCTTCTTCTTGATGTCGCACAGGACCGCGATGTGCTCAGCACCGATTCTCCGCCGGTAACGAAGGAGTGGACCAGCAGCTGCCTCGCCCATCAGCCCTTCATCAGCGACGCTGGAGAACACGAACCCCTCTGCCCGGATGAAACCAGCGCCAGAGCCCTGGGCCACCGCCAGCGCAGCTTCATTGGCGCCGGCCAGCACCTGAACCCCGAGAGGGACTTGCGGGAACGAGCGTCGCACCTCACAGCAGACAGCCGTCATGCAGCTCACGATCTCCGGTCCCACTCCGCCCAGGAGGTAGGGCCGGTCCCCCATGTTCTCCACCATCAACATCTCAAAGCCAGCGCTGACGAGAGTCTCGGCCTCCCCGCAGGTCCGGTCCATGATCTCCTGCAACGCAACACCACCATGTGGGGTCCCAGGCAGCCCGCTCAAGTGGAGCATCCCGATGGGTGTCCCGGGTTTCTTGAAGAGATCTCGTGCTGAAGACATGTGAGGAGCTGGACGGCAGGATAAGTACGAGGATGGGGCGCCGGTAGGCGCCCCATCCTATGCGAAACGAGGACCGCCGTGCGATCCTTGGGATCCGGGGGAAGTCCCGACTAGAAGCTCCAGCCCACGGTCAGCGTGAAGAGGTTGTCATTCCGCTTGGCACCCGGAGCCGGGGTGTTGTCGTAGTCCCAGATCCACTGCAGCTGAGCAAACATGGCCTCAGTGAGGTTGGTCTTGACCCGCGTATCCCAGCGAGCGTAGACATCGTCGGAGTCCTCGACGCTGGGGTAGATCTGGCCATTGTGGCTCAGCTCCCAGTGATCACTAGCGAGGTAGTCGACAGTGTAGGCAAGACGAGCCGCGAAGTAATCGGAATCGGCGGCCTCACCTGTGGGGTCATCCGCGGTCACGCCGTAGTTCTCGTCGATATAGGAGAGGCCCACCTCACCATTGAGGTTCCAGGTATCGTCCTGGACGAACTGATGCCCCATCCCGACGCCACCGGTGAGTCGCAGGTCGAGAGCTGCGTTCAGGTCATGATCCGCCGAGGTGTTCACGTAGTAGAAGGTCGGTTCGGACAGGAAGTGATCATATTGTGCGCTGCCGTAGACCTTCCTCTGGGTGACTCCGGAATCGTCATCCTGATAGTTCCAGAGGGCACCGATCGTCACGCGCTCGGGCTTGCTGTTCCACACGGCATTGCCTGTGAGGGTGGCGGTTCTGTTGTCGCTGTTACCCGTGGCAAGCGTTGCGCCAGCGGTGACGTTGCCCGTCCAACCAGTGTCCTCTTCCGCTTCTGAGGTCTGGGGGGTCGGCTCCGCGGCCTTGGGTTCAACGGGCATCGGTGCATCGCTCGCACCGGCAGCGGCCAGGAAGAAAGGGAGCAGTGTGCTGGAGATCATGGGTTGTGTGGGAATCGATGGAGGGGGAAGTGAGAGCTGATGTGTGCGCGCGTTCGGGCACGCCAGGCCTTCAAGACGGAGGGCCTCTCTCGAATTGGGGGGCAGCAGTCTAGGGACCAATCTGCGGAGGATCCACAGCGCACCGGCAGCATCCGATTGGCTGCCGTGATTTCTCTGCCGGAGCTCAAGCGGGGCAGCTCTCGAGGTAACTGAGAGGTGCGCTCGAAGCCCTACGTCCACCCCTCACAGAACAGGCCGCCAATTAGCCTTGGGGCTCTGCAGGCGCTCTCAGCCAAATCTCAGGCCACATCCCGGGCACATGGGAATATCGGGCCTGAAGATCGTCTGACAGGCGGGACAGGTCGTCTCATCCGCGTCAAAATCGACGATCTGCTCGGCAGCCGCTGCCTCTTCAGGAGAGAGACCGCTCTTCCACTGATCGTGGATCAACTCTGCCCCATCCGCCAGGTCCACGCTCGCGACCGCGAGCTCCAGGGTGATGCCTCAGCCCGTCCCACACCCCGCCTGATCGGGCCTCCGGATCTCGGATGATATGCCGCGCTTCTGAAGTAGCCGCTGCAGCTCCTTCAGCGCATCCAGCTTGCCCCGGGTCAGGACTGTCGTGGCTTCATCGAGACTCATGAGGGACATGATGCGGCAGGAAGGCCCGAAGGGGAATCCCCCAGCAGGCTCAGGATCGACCAAGCCTGCAAGAAAGCCAGGATCGACTCCCTCAGGATCCGGCAGAGCCTCAGCCGCCTCTCATCATGGAGGAGCCCGCCCTTGATGAGAGCTGGTCGCGATTGATTCTCCTCGAGGACACCCAACTCTGGATTTGTGCCTGCGTAGGCTGGACACTCAGGCCCTAATCAACAGGCAAGCTCTCATGTCCAAAGAAAATAGACTCGACCTGACTCCCTTCACCGTTCGCCTGGCCGCAATCTGGGTCGCCGCCGGAGCACTGTTCAAGCTCCTGGCGGGCAGCCCCGCCGATCTGCCTGCGGTCCTGCACGAGCTCCCCCTGGAGGGCGCCCTCTTCTTCAAGCTGGCCATCGGTATCGAGCTCGCCATCGTCTGGATTGCCTTGCTGCGTCCGACCATCGGCTGGCTACCGATTGTCGCTCTCTTCGCGGTCTTTGACGTGATCCTCGCCCTGGTGATGAACTCCGGCGCCGAATCCTGTGGGTGCTTCGGCTCGTCGGTCACGATCGCACCCTGGGTGATGATGACCATCGACAGTGTTCTCCTGCTCGCTGTCCTTCTGAGCCGCCCCTGGAAGTCCGAGGCCAAGGGAATCGGGCCCGCCCTGCTCGTTCCCGTCCTGGTCGTGGCATCGCTGGTGCTGCCCTTTCCTTACATTGGCGAGCAGAGCCTGCAGGCCACAGAAGAGGGCGCAGCTCCGGACGTCGCGGAGCTCCGCTGGCTGGAGATCGATGTCGAGTCCTGGAAGGACCAGGCCATCTACGACACGGACTTCGCCACGCTCTTTGCAGACAGGATCTTCGAGCTACCCACCGATGGCCGCTACATCTTCTGGCGCTGGGACTGCAGTCACTGCGCAGAACACCTCCAACAGATGGCCAACGGTGACGATGGCATGAGTCCCTTGGTCCTGATCCGGCTCAAGCAAGATCACGACAACGACGAGAACCGCGCGGTACTCGCCATGCCTACCGGCGGCCACGTCACAGAACTTGACCTGCCAGCAGGGACGCAATACATCATTGAGACTCCCGCCGAGTTCATCCTCGAGGGCGGAACTGTCGTGAGCGCAACGGAGGGAATTCGCGTCGAGGAAGGCTGAGGTCTCATCGAGGCCCGAGCGCGTGACGATCGGTGCCCTCTGGAACTATCAGGATGACGATTCC
>JABACD010000049.1 GCA_014237855.1 Planctomycetota bacterium
GCCCCCACAGCTGGAGCTTTGGTTCGAGGGCCGTTGAATGAAGCTGAGGGTGGGGCCGGAAAAGGTCCCGCTCGTTGGGGAGCTGCAGGTGCAGGGGTGAGGGGGCGAACGGGCGGCTTCTCCACCTGGACCGGGTTGGAAGGCTAGAGCCAGGTGCCTGCCCCCCCGCACAGTCGGACCGCCGGCAGGAGGGATCATGCGCTCGTTGTCAGCTCGAGCGTGCACGCGAGAAGGGGCTTTGCAGAATGGGGAGTCTGGTGGCCATGTGTCGATCAGAGGAGGCCACTTCTCTAGGGCTGCCATGGAACCGCACCATAGCGCTGGACTTGGAGTCTCATGGCGGCTTGAAGTTCACGGAAGATCTCGAGTTCGGAGTTTGCGAGGTTCGTTGACTCCTTCGGATCGGTCGCGAGATTGAACAGCTCGAGGCCGGTCCAAGGGGTGTTGCGGACGAGTTTCCAGTCTCCCCGGCGCAATGCGAAAGTCGTCAGGCCGCCGTATCGAGGGTTTCCCTCACGTCTCCCGAAGAAGAGGTCGCGCGTCAGTGGTTTCGCGGTCGTTCCACGAAGTGCGGAGAGCTGACTGATCCCGTCCAGGCCTGACGGTAGCTCGGCTCCCGCGGCTTCGAGGACCGTGGGGAGCAGGTCCATCGTGATGCCGCGGCGTTGACTCGTGGATCCCTTGGCGATCTTGCCCGGCCAGCTAGCGACAAGTGGCACCTTGAGTCCACCTTCGTACATGCTCTGCTTTCCATCACGAAGCGGACCGTTGAGTCCTCCGACGTTGACCTGTCCTCCATTGTCCGACGTGAAGATCACCAGTGTGTTGTCGGCGTGGCCGAACTCCTCAAGCGCCTTCAAGACCTTGCCGATCCCGTGATCCATGTGCTCGATCAACGCGACGAGGTTGGCTCGTTTGAGCGGCATGTCGGGATGTCTGGCGCGCACTTTCGCGAGCCAGTCCTTCGGAGGCTGGATCGGCGTGTGAGGAGCGTTGTAGGGGAGGTAAAGAAAAAACGGAGCGTTGAGGCCGCGGCGTGACTCGAGGTAGTCCACTGCCCACTCAGAGAAGATGTCCGTCGCGTGTCCTGGCGGATCGACCTCCTCTGTGTCGAGGCGCATGTAGTTGATTCCGTGGCGACGGTGCTTGTAGTAGTCGTCCATCATGTCGCCGAGGAATCCGTGAAAGTGGTGGAAACCCCGGTCGTTCGGACGATTCGGCGCCTTGAGTCCGAGGTGCCACTTACCGACGAGCGCCGTGTGGTAACCCTCGGCTCGCAAATAGGCGGGCGCGAGCTTGGCGTCGGGGTGAAGATATCCCCAGCTATCTGATGCGCGCGTGCGTATGACTCCGGGGACGCCCACGAGTTCCTGGTAGCGCCCCGAAAGCAAGGCCGCACGGGTCGGTGAGCAAACACTCGAATTCGCGTAGAACTCCGTCCATTTTGTTCCCTCTCGAGCGATACGGTCAACGTTTGGTGTGTTCAAGTCCTTCGCGCCAAAGCATGACAGGTCGCCATAGCCGAGATCGTCGGCCAAGATCAAGAGAACGTTTGGACGTGAGTCCTGCGCGGCTGCGCGAACTGGCGATGCCGAGAGGAGAATCAATACGCCGAGAACAAGTCGATACATGTCGGGACTCCGTTCGTGAGGATTCCTTCAGCTTAGCAGCCGACGGAGAGCTCGGCACACCTTTCCAGTCTGCCTGCGGCTACGTGGGTGCACGCAGTTCGTGGAAGACCTTGCCCGCGAGGTTCGAGCCATCCAGCAAGGCGAGGGACCGCGGCTTGATACGCGCAACCAGTTGTTCTTTCTCAATGCGCTCGTCCGACTCCGTCATTCGACCAGTTTGATCTTCAGCTTGGCACCCTGCGCTGTCGGCTGAGCTGCCGGAGCACCTTCTCTAATTGGGCGGAGTTCCTGTCGAATCCCGTCAAGAGCACCTGGCTGCTGACGGGAAGGGGGGTGATCCGCATGGCATTGGGGGCCGCGGCCACCGGACGCCGCAAGGTACCCACAATGGGCAGGTCGACCTTCGGCAGCGATCCGTGGCCCGGCGAGCGAGAAAAGTTATGATCCATCCGGGATCCGGGCAAGGCATTCGCTCCTGCGTCATCCTGCGTGGGCGGACAGGCTAACCAGGCTCGTCATCTTTGGTGAATGGGCTCCCACAGGTTGGCGTGAGTTGTGTACCCCGGTTCTCTTCACCTACCCATTGAGTGTTGCATTCCTGGACTGAAAAAAATGAAGTTTGACGTGCGAGCGGCGACAGCCATTTTATTTTCAACACTGGTGGTGACGTCTTTCTGCACCCTCGGATGCAGCGGGCGTGGGCCGGCGGCGAAGTACGTCTGGAAGGAAACTGCCGGCCCTCTGCAATACGCCCGCGTAGGGGACGTCGACTACGCATATTTCCGCTTCGGATCCGGGCCGCCCCTGATCTTGATTTGCGGAATCACCATGACCATGGCGCAGTGGGACTTCGAACTTCTTCGAGAACTCAAGGATTCATTCGAGGTCGTTATCTTCGATAATCCCGGCATCGGGGAATCGATCGACCACTCCAACACGCCGCTGACCATCGAGGGGATGGCCGCGGGTACGGTGGCACTCGCGCGCGATCTCGGGCTCGAGCGCCCGAACATTCTGGGTTGGTCGATGGGCGGAGAGATTGCCACGGCCATCGGCGCGTTGCACGGCAGCGAGGTGGATGCAATCGTCGTAGCAGCAGGTAATCCGGGTGGGCCACAGCTCGTGCCTCCCCAAGGCGAGGCGTTTGAGACACTGGTGAACTCGAAGGCGACCGGCATTGCCCGAAAGCGAGAGATCGCCTCGGTGTTGTTTCCTCGTGACCAGACGGAGGCTGCTCTCCGATATGGGATGGGGCTGCTGTTGATTCCCCAGGAAACCGTCACGAAGCAAGCAGTCAATCGGCAGAAGGTTGCCGTGAAATCCTGGAAGGATGGACCGGGTGTCTGGGGTCCGCTCGGTACGACTCGTTCGCGAATGCTCTTTTCCGGCGGCGATGAAGATCTCATTGTGCCCATCGAAAATGCGGTGAAGATGGCCGCGCACGTCCCGAACGGTAGCTTGAAGCGTTACCCGGACGCCGGCCACGCCTTCCTGTTTCAGGAACCGAAGAAGTTTGCCACCGAGGTCAAGAAGTTCCTCTTGAGCAACCCCGCCGCGGGTGATCGCTCGAGCACTCGAACGCGCCATTGACCATCCAGGGGGTCGTTGCTGGGGTGTGGGAATGGAACAACGCACCTCGTGTTCGAGCCGCTGGTGTTCATCGATCGCCTGGCTGCGCTGGTGCCTTCCCCGCAGATGCACCAGCACTCCGTGGGAAGTTTCTGAGTGGGGGTGGAGGGTGGATGGAAAGGTTGCTTGGAGCGCCTACCCTCACATGAGCTACTGCAGTCCCCTCGGATCTTCGCTCAGAGCAGTCGAAGTGAGGGACTCGACTACCGCTGTATACGGTCGCGGACGCCCCGGCGTTGGTTTGCTGAGGCGTCCGCGGATGTGGTCAACAAGACCTCTACTTGTCAGTAGCTCAACTGGAGCCCGTCTGAGAGGTTGAAGCCAATGCCGCCTCCAGGCTGGTCGCGGAACCAGCACTGAACGTTGAGCGAGCCGAAGCTCGGACCGTACTCGGCCTCGAGGATCGAATAGTCGATCGAGCGCACGAGCCCGCCGCCGGCGGTGCTCGTCGACGGAGGCCAAATGCGCAGCACCTGACCCCCCACGCAGCGAATGCCATTCCCGAATGGAAAGTCGATCGCACTTGTACCGAAGAAGAAGATACCGGGCTGATTGGCGGGCATGTCGGTAGCGAACACTGTGAGGTCGTTGGCGAAGGCGTCGATACTTCCTGAGGGTAAGACCGTCGCCGTCGCGCCGATGGCCGCCGTTTGTCCGGCGGAGTTAGGAAGGGACGAGCAGAACGTCAGCCCGGTCGGACCCGGAGGGGACGGCGGCGTGAACACGAGCTGAATACCGTTCAAGCGTCCCCCATCGAGGAAGTCCGGGAAGGCCGGGGGAGTGCACACGACGTCGATCGTCGATTGGCCGGTGCCCAGCACTACCTGATGCTGGCTGAAGTGCGACCCCGAGACATAGCCGCCCGCCACCGTCCAGACGGCGCCGCCCACTTGGATCGGTCCCGCGGCGGACTGCGGCACGTCTACCGTCGTCAATACGCCCGGCGTCTGACCATCCCAGGCGTACGTGAACACCTCGTACGTACCAGGTGCCAGGTTGTCAAATGTCCACGTCAGCTGCTCTGTAACATGATAGAAGTCGTCGAGCAGGTCGTGGTCGGGGGCGGGCGTCAAATTGTTGTTGAAACAATTCACCAAAGAAGACCAGTAGAGAGATGGAGTCACCGTCACCAGAGTCGGCTGTCCAGCTACGCTGTTCAAAGGGAACGAAAACAAGTTTGGCGGAGCAGGATTCTGTGGAAGAACGGCGTTCCAGCAACCCGCTGGCGCGGCTGCGCCAAAGGTACAGGGCGGTACGAGATTCGTTCCGAAGCATTGGTTTGATCTGCCGATGTCGACGTAGACACTCTGTCCGTACGCGGTGGAGGCCGCGACCAAGGACAAGATGAGGAAGAGAGTGTTTCGCATGGGCTTCCTGCCAGCTCGAACCTCGTCTCGGCGGGGCGCCGTGGCCGGAGCCGTCGGGTTCGCAAGCAGACCGCTAGATAGCGTTCTTTTCATGGGAAAATTGGGGTTGAGTCAGAAGTGCACAGCACACTGACGATCTTGGAAAGGAAATGAAGTGGGAGATAAGCCCTCCTTCCTTGGAAGGAGAGCGGAGGGGTCTTGGTGGATTGTTGTGCTCACATCCTGAACAGCAGGAAGGGGCTTCCCCACACCCGGATAATCCCGAGTCTTTCACCGTGCTAGGTCGACGGGGGCCTACGGGGTAGCCGCCTGATCGAAGTGCTGTGTTCAAGACGAGCAGTGCGAGCATGTGGCCGCCGTTTGAGAGCGTTGGTGGCTTCGAGAGCGTGGTTGTCTTGGCGAATGCTTTAGGGACTCCTCAGATGCCTGAGTTCGAATCTAGTAACGTGATGCCGCCCAGACCTGATGCGTTTCAGGGAGTTTGGAAAGCCAGGACACCTCCTCGCGCTCTGCTCGCCTTTCGCAGACAGAGGAGGGGAGTGGGGAGCGAGGGTTCGCCCTCATCATGTACGGCCCGTGTTCGGTCCTGAAATGTCGGTCCAATTCCCAAAACATTGAATGCCCGTGGGAGAACTGCAGTCGCAGGAAGAAGAGTGAGGTGGAAGGGCCGGGGTCTTGGCTCGGAGGCAGCCAGCTGGGGGGGAAGCAGTTGCGAGGGGACTACTTGCAGGGGGTGAAGCGTCTGAGGTGGAACGGAGGGGAGATGGAAAGGTAGTTTGGAGCGCTTATCCTCTGTGTGCTCTCGAGAAGCTGAGTGATCTCCAGGGCAGCTCTCCGCGCTTGTGCCTGGACTTGTCTCCTCGTCGGGCCCGTTCCCAACAGGTCGCGGACCGTTGGCCATTGGGATGGAACTGGGGGTAACTCCGCGCCGTCAGGTGGATTCCACTGTCAGGTGGATTCCACCGCCCGTTCGTGATGCTCCCGGGTAGACAGTACTCGGCACCTCTCAACCTCACTTCATGATGCTTGCTCTCGCCCTGATTGCGCTCCAGACGATGTCGACGACCCAAGCTCCGCCGTTCCCCTTGCGGCCAGCGCAGCCCAGGATCGCGCCCAATATAGTGCTCATCGTTGCGGATGACTTCGGCGTCGACCTGATGGCCTCCTATGGCGAAGGCTTGAATCAGCCGTGCACGCCCTCCCTCGACGGCCTGTCCGCTTCGGGCATGTTGTTTCGCAATGCCTGGGCCGCGCCGCTCTGCTCACCCGCGCGTGCTCAGATCCTGACCGGACGCTACGGGTTCCGGACGGGACTTGGCATGCCGGTGTCGAATGTCGGTCCTGGGTTGGGGCTCGCGGAGCTCACGCTTCCCGAGATGCTCGCGAGCTACGAGTCACGCATCATTGGCAAGTGGCATCTCGCCGGAAGTTTGCCGGACACTCATCCAAACGACTCCGGATTCGACGCGTTTGCAGGGAGCCCGGCCAACCTGAGCGACTACGACAGCTGGACGAAGGTCGTCGACGGGCAATCCTCGACGTCGACGACCTACGCGACGACGGACACAGCGGACGAAGCGATCGCGGCCTTGCTCGGCATGCAGGCGCCCTGGTTCCTGTCGATCAACTTCAACGCGCCTCATTCGCCCCTGCATGCTCCCGATATCTCGTTGTGTCCATCCTCGTGCGGTAACTTCTCTTGTGCAAGCGTGACCTCGCGCTCGCCGGGGTGGCATCAGGCGCGGGCGATGGTTTCGGCGATGGACTTTGAGATCGGCAGGATCATGACAGCGCTGAATGCGGTGGACCCGGATGCCTATGTCGTCTTTCTCGGAGACAATGGCACCGGCGAGAACGTCACGCGTCCGCCCTTCGTCTCCGCGCACGCCAAGGGCACGCTCTATGAGGGTGGAATCAACGTCCCCTTGATCGTGAAGGGACCCGGCGTTATCGCTGGCGCCGAGTGCGGGGCCTTGGTCTCGGCTGTTGATCTGTTCGCGACCTTCGCGCAGCTCGCCCGCCGGCGCAGCGCGGCCGAGGATTCCGTTTCGCTCGTGCCCTACTTCACGAATCCAGGGCTGTCACTGCGCACCACGGTGTTCGCGGAGTCCTTTTCACCGAACCACCAAGTTGCGCTGCCATATGACGCTCACGAGCGAGCGATTCGGGACTCTCGGTACAAGCTCATTCGTCGGACGGGTGAACCGGACGAGTTGTACGACCTGCTGACGGATCCGTGGGAGAGTTCGAATCTCGTTCCGCTGATGTCCGTTGGATCTCCCGAAGAGGCGGCCTATCTGAACCTGGTCTCGGAGCTGGGCGTCCTCGGCGTGTCGTGAAGGGGGCCCGGGATCCTGGCTGGTAGGCCGTGAGCTGGACGGAAAGGGGCGGAAGGATCGGCCTGCTGTTCTTCCGGCAAGCTTGGCTGCACCCA